>JAJTYI010000009.1 GCA_021463645.1 bacterium | reverse complement strand
TCCCGTATAACTCGCTGTGCTCGTTTACGGGACAAGTTCGGGTAAACTCACCTGCTCTTCGTTTGGTTCGTTAACCCCTCGGTTGATTTTACAGAACACTACATTAGATCCCGTACAACTCGCTGCGCTCGTTTACGGGATAAGTTCGGTTAGACTCACACATCACCTATGGCTTGTGTTCGTCAACACCTCCTAAAATTATAGCGAACTTAACGTTAGGTCCCGTATAACTCGCTACGCTCGTTTACGGGACATGTTCGGGTAAACTCACCTTCACTTCGTTTGGTTCGTTAATCCCTCACATGATTATACCCCACAAAGTTATAAGCGTATAGGGCATTAGAGGTTAAACGGAAGTGATGAAGTATTTAGTACAAGTTTAAACAGATTTTTGTTCAGTATATTTTCTTCTGAAGAATCTTCGACCATAAGTGTTAGGCTGGATCCATCTTCTTGGAACTTATAATACCCATTGTCGATAGTGGTATTATTCAAAATATCTATTATATTACTTCCATCATTCTCGCTAATTTGTATCTTTTCTAGAGGGTAGTTATTTATTATCACAAGATTTGAGTTATTAATGTATTTAGGATTTAAGTTTACATCAATCATTGACGGGGTAGACTTAACTGATAAGGATAAATCTATGAGTGACTTTTCTATAACAGTGAAGACAACTTGATTATTAATGTTAAAGATAATACTTGTGCCATCAAAGCTTATGTTGATAATTTCTCCAGTATCACTAATCTTAATAAATTGTTTTTTCTCCAGTTGGTAATAATAGTAAATGGAATCACTTCTAATAATAATCGAAGAACCATCTCTAGCTAATCTGAGATCATTTATATTATTTATGGGGAAATTCGAAGGCAACTGTAAAACTCGGGCTATCTGATTCTGATATAGGCTGATTGTATTATTGGCAGAAGAGTATGTGTAAAGCACCTCTCCATCTGTATCATAGATAGGTTCTGTATCTGGTGAGTAACTCACAATTGTTTTTTCTTGATTAATAATATTATATTCAATAATTATTTCATCATTAGATACGATAATAGAGTTGTTGTTATTGAACCAGTTCACTTGAGTAGGATAGAAACCAACTTGTTCATTTAAATTTATAATTTTTTCGGCTGTGTTTGACTTTGTGGGATCAAAAATTGTGACTGTTTGAAGAGTAGGATTTACGATTAACATCTTATTATTAGTTTGATCGATGATTACTTCAATATCAGGATCCGTAAAATATGAAAGTGAAGTATCTTCAAGCCCAATAATTTTCTCTGGATCAGAGTTTCTTCTAAAGAATAATTCTTGTTCTTCAAGTCTAAGTCGCCATAGGCCTTGATCATTTGGTTCTACAAGTGAATCATTTACAAGATAATAAGCATAAGATCCGTCCTCGCTGAAGAATAGTTTTGAGATGTTAGTCTGTGTTAATTGAGTTAGTTCTGGTTCTAGGGGAAATAACTTTACTTGAAGTGTAGTAACGTATGAGGGGGAAATCTCAATATCTTTTTCCCAACTATGAAACTTTGTGGATTCAATTCTAATGGTATGAATACCCGGAGTGATATTATTGATTAATCTTTCGTCTGATTTAATTTGTTTGTCATCAAGGTATACCAAATTTTCTTTATCTTCAGGTTGTATTTCTAGTCTTATACTACCAGTCTCGACTATACCTGTTCTGGTGATTTTCCCCCCTTGGGTGTAGATAATTGCTATAATAGCTGTACTAATGAATAGCGTAACTACTATAATTACCAATAAAGTATTGAGGAACTTTTTTGTTCTGATTCGTTTTTTTGATTTGCTCACTTGAAATGTTTAATTTGATGAATACAAGTATAGCAAACTGTTAATTTGAATAAAATAAAATAAAATGGCAGGAAAAAAAATAGCAATTGATTTAGGTACAGCGAATTTTTTAGTAGCTGTAGAAGGCAAGGGCATAATTCTAAACGAGCCTACCGTTGTAGCTATTGATATGGACACTAAGAAAGTCCTTGCAGTAGGTACAAATGCAAAACAAATGTTAGGGAAAGTGCCAGGGAATATAATTGCTCGTAGACCACTTAAACAAGGTGTAATTGCAAGTTATAAACTGACTGAAGCGTTGATTTCTGCTATGCTTGCAAAAGCACTAGGTAGGACTAGGTTCTTCAAACCAGAGGTAATGATTAGTGTTCCTGCTGGCATCACGTCAGTAGAACAAAGAGCTGTGATAGAGGCTGCAGTTACAGCCGGAGCTGGTAAAGTCTATCTTGTTCCCGAACCAATTGCCGCTGCAATTGGAGCACAGTTGCCAGTGAGCTCCAGTGCAGGGAATATGATTGTTAATATGGGAGGAGGAACATCGGAAATTGCTATAATCTCAATGAATGGTATTGTCACTTACGAATCAAAAAGAGTAGCAGGTGATGCGATTAATGATGCAATAATCAATTTTGTTCGAAAAAAATATTCACTGGCCATTGGTGAGCAAATGGCAGAGCAAATTAAAATTGATATTGGGAGTGCCAAGATGATGGATAAACCCTTGGAAAAACATGTTCGTGGAAGAGATGTAACAACTGGATTACCACATTCAATTCATCTAACCTCAAATGATTTCGTAGAGCCTATTAATCAAGTACTGAATCAAATTCTTGCATCGATAAAAAACGTTCTTGAGAAAACTCCTCCAGAATTATCCTCCGATATTATAGATCGGGGAATAGTATTAAGCGGAGGAACTTCGATGTTGCGAAATATTGATGAGCTTTTTACAAATGCCATTGGAGTTCCTTTTCATACCGTAGAAAACCCACAGGAATGCGTTATCAATGGTATTCTCGAGTCACTTGACCACATTGAGGTATTAAAAGCAGGATTGAGAAGTATTACCTGATTTTTGATGGGTCGATTAAGAATTTCGTTAAAGATTTCCTACCTATAATTGCATTGTATGTAAGACCACTTCTGTCAAATATGGATACTTTTGTTTCGTATGTTGTGTCTTGAATTTTGATTTTAAGTATAATATTGACTCGGATACTCATCCCGTGACTAGATTTGACAAGATTCACCTCATAAACATCATCGTGTTTTTTAGTTAATTCTTCGTTTAATTTTCGCACAATTTTTAAACCTTCCTCATAGTCTACATTCTCAGGAATTATCCCACTGTCTATAATATCTAATACCTCTGTATATCCTAATTTCCTGGCAATTTCTTTGTCGATTGAAGTAGAGTCGGCACCTGTATCGACTTTTGCAATAGTAGCAGTAGTTTTATCGTCTTTTCCATAAAAAGTCACAGTTTCGTAAATACCAATAAGATCCTTTCCAGCTATGCTTTCAATACCTTCTTCAATTTCTCCTCCGAACATGTCTTTTCCAAGTCGTACACCTTTCTCGACATCTTTAACCTTCAAACCTGTGGCTTTTTTTAGTCTCCATCTTAGTCCATCATCGTTGGCTAATTGTATAGAAAGCCCAGGACGAGCATTTAGCTCAACAATAAGTGGTCCCAAATCTCTATCGAGAAGAAAATCTACTGCAGCAAATCTCAGGTTTGTAGCTTTTTGTGCTTCTACCGCATACTGCAACATTTTGCTCCAGTAGGGGATACGTAAACCACTCAATCGGAGCTTAGTCCCAGGTACATATTCTATGTATCCACTTTTCCCGTGAATTGCGCTTGTTGTACGACCTTTTGCTAAGTCAATTCCAACTCCAATCGCCCCCATTGCCAAGTTAGCTTTTCCGGCAGATTCTTTTGTTGCTAGGCGGATATAGGACATTATTGGAATATTGTTGAAAACGATCACTCGGATATCAGGTGTTCCTTTGTAAGAATAGTATTTAAATTCATGATGAATTTTTACTCGTTCTTCAATCAGAATACTGTCTGGTTCTTGGTGAATGGAGTAACGTCCATTTAATATATCGATGCAGTGATGATAAAATTCATCTGGGGAGACCTTTGATTTATCCGCACGAATCCAATTGTTCTGTTTATCCCTGTTATAAAAAATCTCAATTCCTCCACCTTCGAGACCTGTCACGGGCTTTAAAACGAAACTATTTGGTAAGGTACTAAAGTCAAGTTCCCTAAGTTCTTTTTGGTTATGGATTATGGTGATGAGTTTGGGTGTGGGTATTTCTGCCTTGTTTAACACAGTTTTGGTCAAAACCTTATCATCCGCAATCTTCTTGGATTTAGTAGTGTTATATTCACTAATATACGAAAGGTTTCTTTCGTTGATACCTAGCACCTGTTTTCTGTTTTTCCAGTAGTCGAGGTAACTCATGATTCTGAATCTTTTTTTAATAGTTCTCTAAATCTATAAATCTCACTTAATCTTAAACCAGTGAATCTCCCAATTAGATAGTTTACAGGAAAACTCAGTAGTATTATCCAAGGATAATTCAAGAATGCAGTTTGTACGCTCTGAGAGCTTATAACTAAGAAACATATCATTCCAAGTAAGATGGTTTGCAATGATAACATAAGTGCTGTTGTGGTCTGTTTCGAAGCGAGTAGGTTAGTAAACCTCTCTGAAATTGAAGCGAGTAATATTAAGGAAAATATGTCAACTCGCAATATACCGCCTCTGTCCATAAGGTCTAGTATAAATAGAACTACGAGTAGGGAAATTGTCACGTTTGTTGTGACAATGGCTAGCTTCGAATAATAATGTAGAGTTAAAGGCTGAACGATCTTATAACTAATATAAGAACTAATAAAAACAATTAATGTGATGAAAAGTCCATATTTCAAACCTTGCCATACTGAAACACCTCCATCGATTCTACTGAACTGATAGAACATAAAAGTTAATATCACTGGCACATAAATACCAAATGATTTCACGCCCATTATGTATTTTGCAAAACTGATAATCGTTATAACAAGGGGTAGGGTAACCAAAAAAATGAGTGTGTTTGGATCTAAGCTGAGATTGTTTTCAAATTGTGATAATGCGATACCAGGCATAGTTTCAATACTAAATTATGTGTAGATTATACCTTAAATTAAATAAAAACAACACGAAACGAAAACCCCGTAATGAATTACGGGGTTTAGTTTTTCGCCGAAGAGCAATTATTTTAGTGTTACTTTTGCTCCAGCTTCTTCAAGTTCTTTCTTCAGTTTCTCTGCGTCTTCTTTACTCAAAGCTTCTTTCACCATTTTAGGTGCAGCTTCAACTAGGTCTTTTGCTTCTTTAAGACCAATGTTTGTAGCTGATTTTACAACTTTGATTACAGCGATTTTGTTAGCACCAATCTCTGTAAGTTCTACTGAGAACTCACTTTGTTCTTCTTCTGGTGCTCCTGCGTCTGCTGCAGGGGCTGCTACTGCAAAGGATGCTGGTGCTGCTGCACTAACTCCGAATTTATCCTCTAGAGCTTTGACTAGTTCAGATACTTCTAAAACAGTCATTTTTTCTAGCATCTCTGCAATTTTTTTGGCATCACCCTTTAATTCTGTTGTTGTTTTTTCGTCTGCCATTGTTTTAAATTAATTAAATAAAATTATGCTTGTTTATTGTCAGCTATTGCCTTCATAACATAAACAAGGTTTCTAGTATTTGCATTTATTACATTAACAAAGCCAGTAAGTGGGGCATTGAACAAATTCAAAACCTGAGCGATTAAGACATCTTTACTTGGCAATTCAGCTAATTTTACAACTTCTTCTCCTGATATTAGATTTTTATCATAAATTCCAGCCTGTATTTCGACTCTGCCAGTATCTTTTGCGAATGTATTTATGACTTTTGCTGCTTCTGAGATATTCTCACCAGTAAACACTACCGCATGTTCGTTTGCGTCTAGGTTTTCAACGGCAGGTAAACCTTCTTGTTCAAGTGCGATTGAAAAAATCGAATTCTTAACCACATTATAAGAAGATCCAACACTAATTAGGTCTTTTTTAATCTGTACGGATTCGTTTGCAGTGATTCCTGAAGGCTTAATAATAAAGACAGACTTTGAATTGTTAATTCTCTCTCTGTAGATTTTTACTAATTCCTCTTTAAATTTTCTGGTTTTAGCCATTGTATTTAAATAATAAAAAAATGCCTAAACGGCATTTAGATAAATAATAATATTGTATCTGTTTTCCGTCTCGATAGGTCTTAATCTTACGAAGCTTCAGCGAAGTAAGATGCCTATTGTCTTTGACTTAATACACTAGATATTAAAGCAAATATTCAATTTTGTCAATTTGATTGAGTTGATTCGCTAACAACAAGGGCAGGTCCCATTGTAGGTTTTATGCGAATACTTGCGATGATAGAATTTCCGTATTTCTTTGTTATCTCTCTTACAGACTTCATGAATGCTTCATAATTGGCAATCAATTCTTCTGGTTTCATATCGGTTTTTCCAATAACCATATTAAACTTACCTTCTTGTAAAAGTTTGTATGATCGTTGACCAGATTTGAATCTCTCTATAGTTTTTTCCATATCTGTTGTAACTGTTCCGTTTTTTGGATTGGGCATTAAACCTTTTCTTCCTAGTACTTTTCCAAGTCTAGCGATTTTAGGCATCATTGCAGGAATTGCAAGTACAACATCAAACTCCAATTCACCTTTCTCAACTTTACTAATTAACTCTTCGCCACCACTTATATCCGCAGATTTTGCGGTTTTGATATTGGTTGGATCTACAAAAGCGAGCACTTTCACTTCTTTTCCAAAATTATGAGGGAAAGATAGAGACCCTCTGAAACTCTCTGATTTCTGTTTTTGATTTAGATTTAATCGAACTTCAACTTCAACACTACCAGGGAATTTTGTTAATGAATTGTCTTTAATCATTTGAAGAATTTCCTCAGCAGAGTAGGACTTGTTTTTATCAATTTTTGTTTTCACAGCTTGATATTTTTTTGATCTTTTCATAATTAATTAGTGAATATCGTAATTTAATCAACCACTTCAATACCCATGCTATGAGCTGTTCCTTCAACGATTCTCATTGCGGAGTCAAGTTTGGTGGTATTTAAGTCTTGTAATTTAATTTCTGCAATTTTCTTAACTTCAGATCGTTTAATTTTACCTACTTTTTTAACATTTGCTGTCTCTGAACCTTTTTTAATGCCTGTTGACTTTAAGATCAGAGATGCGACTGGTGGAGTTTTCAATTCAATCTTAAATGATCTATCTTCAAAAATTGTAAGCACACAAGGTATTACCTCTCCCATTTTGTCTTTGGTTTTATTGTTATATTGATTAACAAAATCAGCTATATTTACACCATGGGGCCCTAGTGCTGTTCCAATAGGTGGGGCAGGGGTAGCCTTGCCGGCTTCAATTTGTAATTTCACTATAGCTTTAATTTTCTTTGATGGAGCTGCCATTATTTTAAATCTTCAAATTATAATTTAGATACTTTTATAAAATCGAGTGAAACAGGTGTTTCTCGACCAAATACTGATAGGAGAACTGTTACCTGACCTTTGTCTTCGTTGATTTCGCTGATAGAACCGATAAAGTCAGCAAAAGGACCGTCTACAACCTTCACAGCATCTCCAACTGAAAATGCAAATTGATATGCAGGTTGCTTGACATCCATGTATGCAATGATGCTTTGGGCTTCCTTTTCACTTAAAGGTGTAGGCTTTTTCTCTGTACCAATGAAACTAGTAACTCCTTCGGTATTTCTGACAATTTGCCATGTTTCCTCATTCATATCCATACACACTAAGACGTAACCCGGGAAAATTCTCTCCTCAACAGTCTTTTTCTTACCCGCTGAAACGACAATTTTCTCTTGAGTTGGAACAACTACATCGCTTACTGATTCTTCGAGATCGTTTGCTTTTACTCTTTGCTTGATTTGATTTGCCACCTTCTTCTCATGTCCAGAGTATGTACTGATGATAAACCATTTATGATCTTTGTTGGCTTTAGACTTTGGTTCTTCAGGTTTTAAGTCTTTTTCTGAATCTGTTTTCATTTTAGATGTTCAATGTTAAATAATTTCTAGCATAGTTAAATAATCCATCAAGTAGCAATAATGCTACAGAGAAGAGAATCGAAATAACTATTACAATGTGAGTATTTTTTAAAGTCATCGCTCGAGTAGGGAACTCGACCAATTTCAACTCTAAAAATATACCTTTCACGAATGAAAAAATACGTTTAGGTAGTTGTATCATTGCTTTCATAATGTTGATTATATCAATAATATCTATATTTTACTATTTTGTTTTTTTATTAAATTTCCAATTTTTTAGTTCATGGCCACTAACCCCGTATTCAATATGGGGGAACCTAGACGAAAGTATTTTGTTTTTTACTTATATACTTTCATACATGGTCACTAGCCCCGTATTTAATACGGGGGAACCTAGACGAAAGTATTTTGCTTTTTACTTATATACTTTCATACAGGGTCACTAGGATTCGAACCTAGACGAGAGGTTTTGGAGACCTCCATGCTACCATTGACATCATGACCCTTCGTCGCAACAAGGCTCCAGCTTTTGTGAAGATGCTAAAGTACTTCACTTCAGCTTCCACCTGTTGCTCCTTTGAGATTTTAACTCCTTATAGTCGTTAAAATCTTAAAAGAAAATTATTAAAGAACTTTCATTATTAAATAATCTGAACTAATAACTCAGATTATTCTCGTCTTATAATCTCTTAATACTTAAATTTTTTAATTTTTAAATATTATTTTACTTTTGATTCAATGAACTTCTCGTGTTTACGTGTTTTCTTATCGAACTTTTTGGTTTCAATTTTTTCGTTCGTATTTATTCTATTTTTCTTTGTTATATAAAATGTACCAGTCTTAGGATTGGCCATCTTAATAATTATTCTATTTCCTTTTTTTGCCATTATTTTTGTTATTAATAGTTATTTAAATTTGTAAAGATCCTCGATAATTTCGCTACGCTCAATTTCGAGGATTACAGAGTTTCTAAATTCACATTATTCATTAAGAAACTCTAGTAAGCTGGAGAGGGGACTCGAACCCATGACCGACGGTTTATCCCGTTGGAGCTGGGGGAGAGATTCGAACTCTCGACCTACTGTTTATCACTCCTCAGCTGGAGAGGGGACTCGAACCCATGACCGACGGTTTACAAAACCGTTGCTCTACCAACTGAGCTACTCCAGCTGAGGAGTGACTCTAACCAACTGCCTGTCCCGCGTAGCTTAAGCGAAGCGGGAAGCTATCCCAGCTCCTGCGGGACTCTACCAATCCCACTGTTCTTTCCTCCCTTCTCCAGAAGGGATGAATTAGAACAGTGAGGATCCACGATAAATTTGTAACAGAGTTACAATTTATCGGGACTGAGCTACTCCAGCATTATATTACTTATAAAGAGCTATTCTAATCTTATGCCTGCCAAAGTCAGGCACTCAATTCATTTTCAACTCACAAAGTTCGTTGAATGAATTGGTGCAGAGGGAGGGATTCCCCGTGCAATCTCACTATGTTCGATTCACGGGGTAAACTTTTCATCCCAATCGATTTTTCGAACATAACATTTTTATTATAACGAGCTATTACAAATTAATTGCAGAGGGAGGGATTCGAACCCCCGTAGACTCTCGCCGCCAGATTTACAGTCTGGTACGTTTGACCGCTCCGTCACCTCTGCTGCGTCGAAGCAAAGCTCCAGCATCCGTCAAGATCGCTAGCGACTTGACTCCTGCTTGCGCTTGCTTTTCTTAAGTCATAATGACTTTCAAAAATCAGCAAAAAGCATTAAATCCTTGCAAATCAAAGAACAATTGAGTATATCTCAAACCTAATTTTTTTTCCAATTTTAAATAAGCCTGTGGCGGTTTTTATTATTAAAAAGGGAAATTATTTAAGGGTAGGAAGATTTTATCAGTAAAATCATTAAAAAAGAAGAGAAATAATATTTTTTGGAAAAATAATGATTGAGATGTAAAATTAACAATAACGTTAATTTATAGGGGCTTATAGTTTAATTGGTAAAATACCGCATTCGCATTGCGGAGCTATGGGTTCGATTCCCATTAAGTCCACCAGTGGTGTGTGAGTGAAACGAACACAGACCACTGGTAGGACTCTGAACAAGATTCAGGGTCTTTAAAAGTCCAGCGAACAAAGTGAGCTGATGACAAATTGAGTGTAAAGTAAAATTTCGTAGAAATTTATACGGGACCTTTGCTGGTAAAATCAAATTTTTTTATCATCTAATTAATTCTTTGTAATTCAAATGAGATACAAAATCCAAAAAGACAGATATTATAAGAGTAGAGGTTCGAACACGAAGCTCTACCAAATAAAATGTAGTAGTTGTATGTCTAAAATTGCTAAATATCAAAAAGATGGACCAGGGATTCTTAAACGACTATATTTAGACAGAATATTCGATATTAATACTAAATCTGAGAATAGTGATTTATACTGCGATAATTGTGATACTTTAATAGGAATTCATTACATTTATAAACCTGAGAAAAGACCTGCTTACAGGCTTTTCGTGGGGGCAATTTCAAAATCCATTATCAAATAACCTGATGTGCAACTTATATATATTATTATGCAGGGACAACTCACTTTATACAGGTGTTGCTAAAGATATTGAAGAGCGTTTAGAAGTACACAATAGTGGCAAAGGGTCAAAATACGTTAACAGCAGGAAGCCATTTAAATTAATTTATACGGAATGTTTCGAGAGCTGGTCTGAAGCTTTGAAACGAGAGATTGAGATTAAGAAATGGAGTAGGGAGGAGAAAATAAATCGTCTTAAATTAAATATTGGGAATCTTCGAAACACCCCCCATATTGTCCGTAAATAGGTTGATTCGACAAGGTAGATATGATATCATTATATATAATTATTTTAATATCATGTCTGGATCTACATCACCATTATTACAAGTTGGTCAAGTTGCTGGATTAGCCACAGCATCTGGAGCTTCTGGAATGGTCCTTGCCGCAACCGGCAGCTCGATTTTTCAATATTTATTTGTTGGTTTTGGACTTGTGTTCGCCCTAGTTCTTATAACTAGGACTATAAAAACAATTTCCACCGATATTGAAAACCACAATTGATATTTATTGCATATCTAGTCTTTGTTCTAAGTGCTATCAATCTAATCAGGATGGCTTTTTTTCTTATAGGAAGTGACGTTCACGATATAATTAGGAGTAGAAGACATGGCCAAAAAGAATTACAAGAATATAATCCATTAGTAACGGTAATCGTTCCTGCTCATAATGAAGAAAAAACGCTATTAAGAAACATCAAAAGTGTAGCAGCAAGCACTTATAAGTACATTGAGCTTATCATTGTAAATGATAGCAGTACTGACGCAACTAAGAGAATTGCTTGTAAATTTCAAAGAGAATATTTTGGAGTAAAAGTAGTGGATGTTCAAGTTCGTGGAAAAGCTAAAGCATTAAATCTCGGACTTAAATATGCTAATGGTACATTAGTTATGTGTTTAGATGCCGACTCAATGCTATCTCCAAATGCAATAGAAAACGCTGTCAAGGAATTTAGAGATGAGAACTTAGTAGCTCTTTCTGCCAATGTCAAAATTCTCGCTGATAAAGGGTTCTTAAATTTGCTTCAACGCGTTGAGTATTTGTTGAATTATCAGATGAAAAAGGCCGAGGTCTTTGCACATATCCAATATATTATTGGGGGAGTAGGGTCTATGTATAGATTAACAGAATTAAAGGAAGTTGGTTTATATGATACGGATACAATAACCGAAGATATAGATCTTTCCATGAAAATAATTGAATTTTACGGAAAAGACAAAAAAATTGGTTATAGTCCAAATGTTGTCGTATACACTGAAGCGGTCTTGAGCTTACCAGATTTGTATAAACAAAGAATTAGATGGAAATACGGGAGATATCAGTCATTCTTTAAACGAAGAAAGTTGTTCTTTTCCACTCGATACAACTTTTTACTAAGTTGGATATACTTACCTTATGCACTTTATGCCGAATTCTCTTATTTACTTGAGCCGTTGATTCTGGGTTACGTCCTATACCTGATTATTCAGGTGAACGATTATGGAACGTTGATTACATGTATAATTGTATTTGTTACTTTTACAACGTTCCAAATGTTGGGAGCTTCTAACGGTTATAATTTAGTGGAACGATTGAAATTATCCTTTTTATCGATTCTGTTAATGGTTCCTATGTATCTTGTAGTGTATTATGAGTATTTAGTGAGTGTTGTTGGATTGATAAGCATTAAAAAAATTATGTCCGAAAGAAAAAAAGGTACATTTAATTGTGAGTGGAATCCTGTTGAGAGATCTGGGAGTACTACATTCATCGGTGGCTGACTGAAACTTATTTTAAAACAGTAATATTGAGACCTCAAATAAACTTTTTCAAGTTCTCAACATAATCAATAATCTTTTCGTAGATAATCCAACAGGGCATAAACTCTTCGTTCTTCGAACGGACTTTAGTTTTAAAGTCATCGAAGTCAAACCAAAATAAACCTTCAACTTCAGCATTTTCCACATTTAAGTTTATTTCTTCGTCAAGATTTAGAATATATATATGAACAAATTCGTTCTCAGATAAATCGACTTTAGGATTGTGATATCCAACTCTATCAATACCTAGATAGGTCAAATCTTCGGTTTTAATTTGTAAATTTATTTCTTCAAGTGATTCTTTTACTAATGTGGAAAGTGGTGCTTCCCCAGATTTAATGTGGCCACCAACTGGGCATGCGTACATACTTGCAAACAGCATCTTATCTTTCGAGCGTCTTTGAAATAATACACGATTATTTTTATCTAAAATGTATAGATGTATAGACTGATGCCAATTTCCATCTTTATGGATTAAGTCTCGAGTTTTTGATTGAGATGTAACCCTTCCTTGGTTGTCTAAAATGTCTATTTTTTCTGATTTATTATCGGCTGTGTTCATTTGATATAATTTCGTAATATTCACTCACTTTATCATAGCTTTTCAGGCTTCTCTATTAATGATTATTTTTTTCAGTCCTTTTTTAGCGAATACAAATTCTTTCAATCTTGGCTCGGAAAAATAATCGAGCCGATTACCTTTGAAGTTATACATTTCAAAAATTTCAGGATACAATCCAGCTATTATTTCATGAAGTAATATATCCCTCACCATCGGCGTTCCTGCTATTACGGCATCACATTTACCCGCAAGAATATCTAGTATTGGAAAGTATAGACCATTAGAAGGAGTAATTTGTAACTTATGATTGGTTAAATTAGAAAGTATTTCTTCCGGAGTTCTACGATTATGCTGTATTAGATTGCTAATTTTGTGAGTATCATCGGTAACTTCAAATTTATTTTGAAAATTAATCTCCAAGTTTTCTGCTAGTGTACCAACTGTATATTCACCTTTACGATTAGTGAATAGAGTATTAAGCATTGGGAATGCGATAAAGCTAAATTCTATTCCTTCTTTGGAAACTAATGCAACATTAATTGAGAAATCATTATCATTTGCATCCAAATAATTAATAGTTCCGTCAATAGGATCAAGAACAAACTTGTATTCGCCTGAAGTTGTGAATTTTTCAACCAAATTTGATTGTTCTTCTACATCGACCGAAATTAATCGTGACATACCTGCCTCTAATAATTTATGCAAGAAAATATCTTCAATCAATTCATCAATATCTGTTTTTGCAGTAACCCTTGCTTGATCTTGTCTGGTACCAGTCAAGTCTGTGGATAGTTTAATATCGTTAGCCACTTTGCCGTGAAATTTCAATGCGATTAGCGCAACTGTTGTTAATAGAGAACTACAAAGATTGTAAATTTCAGTGGGTGTACTATTCATTAAATAAAGTTTGTCTTAAAGTAGATCCTCGATATCCTAATTTCATTCGAATTCGCTTTTCTCAGTACGTATGTATTAGATTTAGATCCCGTATGATCTCCCTAAGGTAGATCTACGGGATTACAACTTTTCTAAACTCGCAAGCTCGTTAAGAAAAGTTAGTAAGCTGGAACAGAGATTCGAACTCTGGACCCCACCCTTACCATGGGTGTGCTCTGCCAACTGAGCTATTCCAGCGTAGCTGGTCTCAAAACCAACTGCTTGTCCTTCGTAGCTTTAGCGAAGAAGGAAGCTATTCCAGCATGAGAAAAATTATAACAGAAAACAATTGAAATGAGCATAAAAAAGCCCTACTGCAGTTCCCTGATAGAAGAATTGGAAACTCCTAAACCACAAGTGGTTGTCCTCAGTCCCATCTACACGTAGACAGGAAGATTTCGGATTCCCTATTGAAAGTGTCGAGTTCAATTTGATCTATCAAAAGAGCATTGGTAGGGCAGTAAAGTATATCAAAATTGAATCCCAAGTAACAATAAATCTTCTGATATTGCGCAAACAACTAGAACTCTAGGTGGAATATTCCCTGTTACAAGTGGTAGAATATTGAACTTAACTTACCATTGAACTCTGTGATAATTTTTAATAAGCTGCTCCCTGCTATAACTCATGATGTAGGTATTGATTTGGGTACCACTAATACAATTGTATCTATAAAAGGTCACGGGATTGTGGTCAGTGAGCCATCTGTTGTTGCTATAAATAAAGATACTAAAAAGATTCTAGCCGTCGGAGAGGAAGCCAGAAGAATGATAGGTAGAACTCCAGCAGCAATTATTGCGGTTAGACCACTTAAAGATGGCGTTATTTCCGACTTCGATTCTACAGAAGCGATGATTAGATATTTTATCCATAGAGTTTACGATGAATACCCTAAATTATTAAAAATAAAACGACCTAGAGTTGTAATAGGAATCCCTTCATCTATAACAGAAGTAGAGGCTAGAGCGGTAATTGATGCTGCTACATCCGCAGGAGCAAGAAAAGTATATATCGTGGAGGAGCCAATGGCAGCTGCGATTGGGGCTGGTTTGGCGATAGACGACGCTTCAGGAAGTATGGTCGTAGACATTGGCGGAGGAACTACTGACATTGCTGTCATTTCACTCGGTGGGATTGTTGTAGATACAACTGTCCGGATAGCTGGAAATGAAATTGATGACGAAATATTAAATTATGTTAAAAATAAATATAACTTACAAATTGGTCTCAAATTTGCCGAGGATGTGAAAATAGCAATTGGATCAGTCAAACCATTAAAAAAAGAAAGAGAAATGGAGGTAAAGGGGAGAGATATGATTACGGGACTTCCAAAAATTATTACACTTACTAGTGTTGAGGTTCGTGAAGCAATAATCAAAGTTATCGATAAAATTGTTGAGTCAATCAAAGATGCTCTCGAGCAAACACCACCTGAAATACTCTCAGACTTATTGGATAAGGGGATTACACTGGCTGGTGGTGGTGCTCTTATAGAGGGCTTGGACCGATATTTGGAGGAAAAGTTGCAAACACCCGTGATTGTGGCTGACGATCCACTCACATGTGTAGTTCGAGGTACTGCAACATTACTAGAAGAAATCGATCTTTTAGAGCGACTCCAGTTAAAAGATAGAGATATTTTTTAAGTGTAAATAATTTGCCCAGTATTAAAACAAACAAACAATTGCTATCTCTACCACTAAACATAGGATTGCTCATCTTGTGTCTACTTTTACTTCTATTTGATGGAATCGGTTTTTTCAATCCAATAAAAAGCGTTGCACATAGCATTGGTGTTAATATAACGAATGATTCGTCACGAACAATTGACAGTGTATTTAAAACCACAGATGTCTTTAAAGACAGAAAGGAAACATTAGAGAAAGTGGAGCAACTTGAAGAAGAAAATCTTATTTTAAGGTCAGAAAACACCAAGTTATATACAAATCTCAAGGAACTAGAAATTATAAAAGAACAAAATACTTTTACCAATCAAGCTGAAACGATTCCGGCAACTGTTACCTCTTATATCCCTGACAAATTTGGACATGTATTAATTAACAAAGGAAGCATGGACAACGTGAAAGTTGGTGATGCATTAATTATCAAGAACTTCTTACTCGGAGAGATTGTAGAAGTCAATAGAATAAATAGTATAGCCAGATTAATAAATTCGCCTGATACAATTATTTCTGCAATTTCTATGGAAAACAATGCAAAAGGAGTGATCAAGGGCGACTTTAGTATAGGACTAGTAATGAACGAAATTCCTCGTGGTAGTACTATAAATGTGGGGGAGAGTGTCATAACTAGCTCTGAGAATGAGATTTTACAAAAAGGATTAGTTGTTGGGGAGGTGGTTGAGGTTAATGATAATGATAGCTTGACTACGAAAAGTGCAGTGTTAAAAATAATCCCTGACCTTAAAAATTTGGATGAAGTATTTATACTTAGTATCGAAAGAAATGTTGAGTAAAATATTTGGTTTCTTTTTATTCATTATTCTAGTTTTATTAGAAGTATCTCTACTCGTTACCGACTATTGGTGGGTGGCTAATATTAATTTACTGATAATAGCAGGTACAATAAAGCTAACAAAAGGGAGTCAAACGGGTGGTTTATTTTTTATCTTAATTGGAACAATTATTGTAGATTTGTTGATGTTTAGGAATATAACCTTGATTGCAATGTTTTATACATCAAGTATCTTGATCACAAGGCTTATCTCGAGATCCTTAAAAATTATTGGATTACCGGGAAGTAGTACACATTCATTTGTGGTTTTTCTTATATTTTTGATTATCAATAATACTTATTTATATATAATTAATGTCCTAAATATTACTCAGATAATTTTTGTTACAATATCTAGTTTGTTGATTCTTGTTGGTTCCTTACTAATAACTTCAGTAAAACGCAAATCTCGCAATGCTTTCAAAATATAAAGAAAAACTCAAAATCTCAAGTAGAATTAATTTTAGTCAAAAAGAAGACTATAGTTTTCACTTAGTATACATATGCATTTTTTTAATTTTCGTGTTTTTGATTATCGGATTATTTCAAATGCAATTTCTTCAAGGTCGTCAAAACCTACTTGCAGCAACTAGAACAAGTCAAAATATATCTCTAGTACTACCACAGAGAGGGGTAATTTATGATGCAAATGGGAATATATTAGCTTATAACGCCCCGACATATTCTGTTTACGCAGACAAAACACAGATAGATGTCGAAAACGAAAGAGAGATTTTTAGTAAACTCGCAGATTTGATTGATTCTGATGTAGAGGTACTACTAGATGTATATCGGACAGAGTTGTATTCGATAGCAAAGGAGGAGGGCTTAATCCGTGTGAAGTCTGGGATTAATTCGGACACTTATTTCAGGTTGATAGAAAATTCGGATGAATTAATTGGCTTCACCATACAGAATGATACTCAAAGACGTTATTCTGATCCCGAGTATTTTTCACATATCCTTGGATATATTGGAAAACCAGCTGAAAATGAATTGTCAGATGAGATTTTCACTGTTTCAAAGGTCGGTAAACTTGGTGTTGAAAAGGTCTATGATGACTATTTGAGAGGTAAAGTAGGTAAAAAAATTGAACAAAAACAATATTTAGAAGATATCGAGTCAACTTTTATTTCAGAAAATAAAATTGATGGTGATAATCTTCATTTAACTATAGATTCCCGATGGCAAAAGAAGCTTAGCGATATTATGGAGGAAAGTTTGGAACAGGTTGAGGGATTTGCATCTGCAGGTGTAATTATGGATAGCAATTCAGGAGAAATTAAGGCGATGGTCGGGATTCCTGGATATGACAATAACCTTTTTAGCGATGGAATCAAAAACGAACAATATCAGAAATTTTTAGAAGATGATAAAACCCCTCTATTAAACAGACCCATTGCTCTACAATTACCTTCGGGATCAATTTTTAAGGTGATAGGAGCATCAGCAGGTCTTGAGACTGGAGTGATTAACAGAAATTCAATCATAAGGTCAGAAGGTTGTCTGGAACTTTCAGCAGGAATTGTTTTCTGTGAAGCTGATAAGAAGGTATTGGGAAACCTGAATGTAGTTCAAGCCCTGAGTCAATCAAGTAATCTATTCTTTTGTAAGGTTGCGATGAGCCTAAATAGGGATGCTGATGGAATATATACAACACTTAAATATGCTGAGGATTATGGTCTTGGGAGTAAAACAGGAATAGATTTATATGGAGAACAGGTCGGCTCGCTACCATCTCCTGAATTGAAAAAGAAATTATTTAATGAAAACTGGTATTTAGGAGATGACTGTAACAGTATGATTGGACAAGGACTACTTACAGTCACTCCAATACAGATGGTTGTTGTAGCATCCGCGATAAATAACGGAGGTGAAGTATTAAAACCACATGTTCTTGATAAAGTAGTGAGTCAAGAAAATGAGATTGTATTAGAGTCACAGAAAGAAGTTATAAGGAAAGTAAGCGTTTCTGAAACTAATCTAGATATAATAAAAGAAGGAATGAAATCTGCAGCAAAAGAGGGGAGTGGTAGTATATTGAGAGACTTAAATGCAGATATAATTATTAAAACAGGATCAGCTGATGCATCGGAAGTGATTAATGGTAAGGTTTATTCAGGTGCACACTCTTGGATAATGGGCTGTTTCAATCATCAAGGTAGTGATAATTGTTTTGTCGTAATCCAACAATGGGCTGGAAGAGGATATCAAACCGTCCCAATTATTAAAAAATTCGTAAATTGTGTACAAACTGATTTTTCTCCAAATTGCGAAAAAATCTAGTTTCTCCAGAGATTTTTCATCTTCGTAATCCATAATCATAGATTAGTTATGGTGTTAAATGGAGATATCAGAAAAATATGCTAGATTGAAATTTTCGCAATTAAATGGCTTTAAATTTGCCAATTTTTTGGAAATTTTAGAAAAGTTTGAAACGATAGAGAATTTCTTTGAAGACAGTCCAAACATATCACATGGTAAGCTTCGACAAGGCGTAGAATCAGATAAATTAGAAGATATTCCTACCGACAATTTTGTTGTTTACGGAGAAAAGAATTATCCGAAATTACTTACTGAAACTCCTTATCCTCCAATAGCCCTTTTCTATAAAGGTGATATTTCATTATGTAACGAACAAAACTTGATTAGCATTGTTGGAACTAGAAAACACAGCAGTTATGGAGAACGAGTGACTAAGAATATTGTTGAGGGTTTAGGAAAGTACAATTATGTATTCATCAGCGGTATGGCACTTGGAATAGACACACTAGTACATAGATACTCTTTAGCAAATAAACTCAAAACTATTGCTGTAATTCCATCTTCTCTTGATAATCCTATGCCGATGTCAAATAGGAAATTATTTAATCAAATTGCCGAAGACGGGTTAGTGATTACCGAATGTTTAAATAATTTCATCTGGAATAAAAGTGTATACGCTAAAAGAAATAGAATAATTGCCGGATTGTCCACCAAAACAGTTGTTATTGAAGCACCTAGGAAAAGTGGTTCACTCATAACTGCAAATCTAGCATTTGAATATAATAGGGAAGTGTATGCTATCCCCGGAAACATTGACTCCGTTTATTCTCTAGGTACAAATAAATTGATAAAAGACTTAAAAGCACAACTTTTTTCCGGAGTTGATGATATAATCCCCGGACAATTGAAATTGTATAAAGGTATGGACTCAAATAAAATTATAAATTTATTAAGGGTCGAACAACTTGATATTGAACAAATTAGTGAATTGCTTGATATGGATATTAACGACACAAAAAACGAGATTCTACAGTTAGAATTAAAAGGCCAAATTTGCTTAAATACTGACGGTAAGTATAATATAAAATTGCTTTAAAAAATTTTTATGAATTTAGTAATTGTTGAATCGCCTGCTAAGGCAAAGACTATTGAAAAATATTTGGGTCGCGATTACAAGGTGTTAGCCTCAAAAGGACACATCGTTGATCTCCCTAAATCAAATATTGGTATCGATGTTGAAAATAATTTCGAACCTGACTATGTAGTCACAAATCAGAAATCTCTAACAGCTTTGAAGAACGCTGCTAAGGGTTCTGATACTATTTTAATAGCTGTTGATAGCGATAGAGAAGGAGAAGCTATAGGATGGCATGTAGCTCAGAAATTAGGATTAATCGATAAATTAGGCAAACCTAAACGTAATGCGAAGCCTCTTCACAGGATTACTTTTACAGAAATTACCAAGGATGCACTTCTGAATGCTTTAGAAAATAAGCATGATATCAATATCGCATTAGTAAATGCTCAACAAGCAAGAAGAGTCCTGGATCGATTGGTTGGTTACAAACTTTCCCCACTATTATGGCAGAAAATTAGATATGGACTATCAGCAGGTAGGGTGCAATCTGTGGCTCTCAGACTAATCGTCGATAGGGAGGAAGAAAGAAACAAGTTTGTCCCTGAGGAATATTGGAATTTATCTGCGTTACTAGGTCAGGATAAAAGATCAGAAAAGAAAAATATCAATATTTTTACAAAAGAATCTGAGATTGCTTTTAATCCTACCGACTCTAATAATCTGCTATTCAGATTGGTAAAAATGAACGGTAGAAATCCAGATTTAAAGGAACAGAAAACGAGCAAGAAAGTTATTGTGGATATAATTGACTCAGATTGGGTGATAAAAGATATTAGTAGACAAGAATCATTAAGAAACCCAAAACCTCCATTTATAACGAGTACATTACAGCAGACTTCTGCAAACAAACTAGGTTTTAGTGCTAAACAAACGATGAAGCTCGCACAAGATTTATATGAAGCTGGACTGATTACATATATGAGGACTGACTCTTTAAATATTGCGGACCAAGCAATTAAACAAATTCGGACATTTGTGGACAAAAAGTTCGGGCAGGCTAATTTGTCCGAAAATGCTAGAACATTTAAAACAAAATCCAAACTTAGCCAAGAGGCACATGAAGCGATAAGGCCTTCAGATGTGAATGTATTAGCAGAAAGCATTAAGTTCGATGAAAAACATCAACGATTATATAGACTTATATGGCAGAGAACTCTTGCTACTCAAATGAAAGAGGCTAGAGTCGAATCAGTAAAAGTATCAATCGAAGTAGAAGGTTATCTTTTCCAACTCAATGGGCAACGATTATTAGAAAAAGGTTATTTAGAAGTATATCCTGAACAATTTACAGAAGCTTTGATACCTGAATTAACTGTTGGTCAACAATTATTCTTAGAAAGTTTAAATGCAGAACAAAAATTCACTGAACCAATTGCGAGATTTACAGAAGCTAGTTTAATTAAAGCATTAGAGAGTTACGGAATTGGTAGACCTTCGACTTACGCTCCAATCATTTCGACGATTACGTCGAGAAACTATATTGAAAAAGACGGAAGATCCTTGGTGCCAACTGATACTGGCATGGTGGTTATTAAATTGTTGAAAAAACATTTCGGACAAATTGTAGATACAAATTTCACTGCCCAAATTGAAAATGACTTGGATTCTATCGCTCAAGGGGAAAAAGATTGGATAAAAGTTTTGCACGAATTTTACACCCCATTCGATAAAAATTTAGAAGCGAAGAAACTGGAAATTAAGAAGGAAGATTATACGGTAATTTCTAAAAGTGAAGAGAAATGTCCTGATTGTGGTGGCAAAATGGTCGTAAAACTTGGTAAATTTGGAAAATTCCACAGTTGTGTAGACTTTCCAAAATGTAAAGGCATGAAATCTTTTGGTGATGATACGCTATTAAATATGGATCAGAAATCCGAAGAATTCACAAATCTTTACTTAAATGCACCAAAAACAGATGATGATAGAGAATATTTATTAAAAAGAGGAAGATTCGGATATTTCTGGGCTCATCCAGATTATCCCAAAGTTAAGGATGCAAAGCCTTTAGAATATTCTTCGTCTGTGTTCAAAGAATTGTATGGATCTGCACCCAAAACAAAAAACGGCAAAAAAATGGTTTTAAGAAAAGGAAGATTTGGTGAATTTTGGGCGCATCCTGATTATCCAGAGAAAAAAGAAGTTTTTAGAATCAACAATAAAGAACTAAAAGAAAAGAAAAAAGAGCTTGGAGTAGAGTAGTCAGAGAGTTTGGTATCACTTGGTTGATATGTTATAATCTTTGAAAATCACACACCCTAATTAATATGTAATTCTCCTTGTTTTGCATTAGCAAAATCTTATGGGTGGAGGAATAAAGGAGAATGTTTTTTATTATGACAAGTACAACAAATACTTCTGCACCTGTTGCAGACAAAAGCAAACCATCCCTAGAGGATTACGACGTTTCTTCATTTCTAAAGGCAGGTGTTCAATTTGGACACGAAACCAAGAGATGGAATCCAAAGATGAAAAAGTTTATCTTTGCCCAGAAGAACAACATTCACATTCTTGATATTTCCAAAACTATCGAGTTGTTGGATGTAGCATTAAAATTTCTTAGTGAAACAGCCTCAAAAGGTGATATCCTATTCGTCGGAACAAAAAGGCAAGCAGCAGAAATTATCAAAGAACAGGCGATAAACTCTGGTGCATATTACATTACAAACAGATGGCCAGGAGGTTTATTAACAAATTTTGAACAAATTAAACAGAGTTTAAAAAAACACAAGGAATTAGAAAAAGAGTTTCAGGAAGGTGTAGAAGGTAGAACAAAATTCGAAGTTTCGAATATGAAAAAAGAATGGGTAAAAATGAATAGACTTTATGAAGGTATTAAAAACATGACTGGATTCCCTAAGGCAATGGTTGTGGTAGATGTGAATTTCGAAAGAAAGGTTTTAACTGAAGCTAAAAGACTTGGAATTCCTGTAGTTGCTATTGTAGATACAAACACAGACCCTGATTTAGTAGATTATCCAATCCCTGGTAATGATGACGCGATTAGTTCGCTTAAGTTACTTATAGGATTCTTAGGAAGTGCAGTGAAAAAAGGAAACGGAGGAAAAGGCATAAAACACGAATACGTTGATTATTCCACATACGAGGTTAAAATCCTTAAAGCGGAAGATAAAAAAGAAGAGTTAGTAGAAATTGGTGAAAAAGCAAAAGTCCAGGTCGTAGAACCTATGAAAGTCACATCAGGTAAAAAATCGGCTAACCAGAAAGGAATTTTAGAAAGTATTCAGAAAGAGCGTGAAGCAAAGAGACAAGTTGAGGCTTCACAAGAAAGAGAAGTATCTGCCAAATAATAATTTAATTTTTAACTGACTAAAATGGCATCACAATTAGATCAAATTAAAGAATTAAGAAGCTTAACAGGAGCTGGAATCAATAGTATCAAAGAGGCTTTGGATCATAGCAAAGGTGATTTCGAAAAATCATTACTTTACCTAAGAGAAAAAGGCTTAGCAAAAGCAGCCAAAAGAGCAGATAAAACTGCTTCAAATGGCTTCATTGCACATTATATCCACGGAGAGGGTAATCTAGGTGTTTTAGTTGAATTGAACGCAGAGACGGATTTTGCATCCAGAAATGAGAAATTTAGAGAATTAGCTTTTAATATCGCTCTTCATATTGCAGCAGCAGCACCAGAATATATTAAGATTGATGATGTACCTGCAGATATATTAGATAAAGAGAAAAATGTTGCAAAAGCTTCTATACCTGGGAATAAACCTGCTGAGATTCTTAACAAAATCGTTGAGGGTAGACTACAAAAATTTTACGAAGAAACAGTATTAATGGAACAGGTTTATGTTAAAGATGACAATAAAAAAATTAAAGATTTAGTCAATGATGCTGTCGCATCCATTGGAGAGAAGATTGAGATCGGGAAATTCTGTAGAATCAAAATAAGTGCACCTACTAATTCTTGCGGAATAAAATAAAATCTAGTATTAGATAATTTTATTCCCGACATGTTAAGATAAAACATAAATTTTTATCTGCGTTTAGATGAGAATCACAGTCGAACAAGCCGAACAAAAATTCAGTGAAGTTGCAGATCATCTGCAAAAAGAACTTGCATCAATCCGCGCTGGTAGGGCAAACCCTAAATTAGTTGAAGATATCGAAGCTACTGTCTATGGCCAAAAGATGCAGATTAAGCAACTTGCAAACATCACTGTAGCTGATCCCACATTACTGATTATTCAACCATGGGATAAGAACGCATTACCTGAAATTAAAAAAGCTGTCGAACAAGCAGAAATCGGGATTAATCCTATAAGTGATGGTGATACATTGAGGTTACCAATTCCTGCTCTTACAGAAGAAAGAAGGTTGGAGTATGTGAAAATTATGAAACAAAAAGTTGAGGAGGCTAGAATCACCGTTAGACAAGTCCGAAAAGACGTTTTGGTTGGACTTGATGCTTTGAAAAAAGATAAAACTCTTACAGAAGATGATTACACAACAAAGGAAAAGCAACTTCAAAAAAATGTTGATAAATGGAATGAAAAGCTCGAAAAAATTGCAGAAGATAAAGAATCTGAATTACTAACTGTTTAATCACATGGATATTTTTATCACTTTTGTCCTTACAATCCTCATCTTTGGGGTTTTGGTTTTTGTACATGAATTCGGTCATTTTATTGTTGCAATCAAATCCGGAGTACATGTAGATGAATTTGCCTTCGGCTTTGGTCCAAAGCTGTTTTCAAAAAAGTGGAAAGGTGTTACATATAGAATTAATTCAATTCCCCTCGGTGGATACGTCAAGATGATGGGAGATATGGATGGTTCAAGTTTCAGGAGGTACAGTTCTAAAGACACGGATTCTAAAGATAGAAAATTTGTAATGGACTTGTTATCAAAGAAAGGACTCGATAAACCAAATAGCGACTATTCGAAAGTCATGAAATTCGTTAAATCTCAAAAGTCCAAGCTTTCAGATGAAGATTATTTGAAGCTTGAGAATTATATGGTTTCAGAATTTATTCCGAATCATCCTAAAAATTTCGATAACAAAGGATTCCTTCCACGATTCGCAATCCTGGTGGCTGGCGTTGTTATGAACTTCGTCCTAGGATCAATACTATTTTATGTAATGTTTTTCCTGACTGACTTCACGACGGATATGACAAAAGTAGGAGATCCAAAATTTATCGGGGCAGAAGTCTCGAGTCCCCCTGTCATTTTTACTGTCTACAAAGAGGAGTACAAAGATTTAGAGGGTTCTTTACTGATAAGTGTTTCAGATCAGAAGTTACTTAATGAGAGTGATTTTGAGCGACTACTTACCCAGAATTACAATAAAAAAGTAAATGTTGAAATTCAGAATTCTGAGGGTATCTTTGTAAGAGAAATGATACTTACAGGTGATGGTCTTTATACGAACTTCGATAGTGAAGTACGTGATAAAGTTTTATTGATTAGTGTTTCTGAGGATTCATCTGCTGAAAAAGCAGGTTTATTTGCCGGTGATATACTTTTGACATTTGATGGAATTGACCTAAAAGATTCTGATCATCTTCGTGATTTATTAAATGGATATAGGGGAGAAGAGGTTACAGTTCAATATGTAAATATTCAAGGAGAGTTTAAAAACACGCAATTAAATTTACCCAATCCTGAGGATGACGAGCCAATACTTGGTGCGATTCCTGTAAATAATAGCGCTTATTATGAGGATGCAATTCGATTAGACTACTCAAATAACAAGTTGTTTAGTGGTGTATTACATGCTACTAACCTCGTTACATACAATGTCACTGCAATGTCTAGTTTTATTGGGGAGGCCATTCAAGAGAAGAGTGTTCAGCCAGTTTTTTCAAAAGTAAATAGTATCGTTGCAATAGTAGATGTAACTCACTATTTTGTTAAGGTAGATAGTTTTATAAATATTCTAAACCTAGTTGCAATGTTAAGTGTCATCTTGGCATTTATGAATATACTACCCATACCATTATTTGATGGAGGTCATATACTTTTCTTGTTTATTGAAAAGATACGTGGTAGAAAGATATCGATGGAAATGCAAAATAAAATCGGTCAGGTAGTATTTGTATTATTGATTTTATTAACAATAGCAATAGTTTTGAAAGACATACTTCAATTCGAATGGCCAAAAAGAATAGTAGGTACAGTTTCGGGTATTATAAAATAAATTTATCTGATATAATCAAAACTCAACAATTTATTTAGGAGGTAATAACAATGTCAGTAATCGTTCATGATCAAATGTCTGTTGAACAGGCGTTAAAAATGCTCTGGAGAGAAGCCAATAGGGAGAATATTCCTAATGAAATCCTCAAAAATCGCTATAGAATCAAACCTACTAGTGAAGTACATGAGAAAAACAAAGTCTGGGCTAAAATGAAGCGCAGAAGACGTGCTGCAAAGCGACGCATGGCCAAAAAAGGCAAAATCGCCTAATCTCATTCACGTTTTTACAAAGTATCGTAATTATCTTTAGGGTCTTTCATGCCTCAAGTACTATATAGAAAATACAGATCAAAAGACTTTTCTGAGATTTACGGTCAAGACCGTATAAAGAAGGTTCTTATTCAGGCCCTCAAAGATAATCGTGTAGCTCATGCATATTTATTCACTGGACCCCGCGGTACAGGGAAGACTACAACTGCAAGAGTTCTAGCAAAGGCCCTGAATTGCACGAATCGTAAAGACTCCAACCCATGTAATAAATGCAACAACTGTATTGCTATCAATAATTCCAGTTTTATGGATCTTATTGAAATTGACGCTGCTTCAAATAGAGGTATTGATGAGATACGTGAACTGAAAGAAAAAGTCGGGTTTTTGCCCGTACAAGGTACCTACAAGGTCTATATTATAGATGAGGTACACATGCTTACAAGTGAAGCGTTTAATGCCTTGCTAAAGACACTAGAGGAACCACCTCCGAATGTTGTCTTTATTCTTGCAACTACAGAAGTCCATAAATTACCACAAACGATTATTTCTAGAACTCAAAGATTTGATTTCAAATTGGCTACTAAGCAGCAATTAACAGAAAAGCTTACGCATATATTAAGAAAAGAAGGCGTTAAATTCGAGAAAGAAGCAATTGATATGGTAATTTCTTCCTCTGGGGGTAGTTTCAGGGATTCTGAGACAATCCTAGAAAAGGTTTTGTCCTCCACAGGATTTGAAAAAGACAAAAAAATCGATATTGAAGATGTCACTACAGTCTTGGGTTTTGCGGATATGAAATTGGTCAATGATGTAATTGAAAGTACATATCATGGTGATGTAAATAAAGCGTTCGAAATAATTGCAACTTCTCTTAATGAAGGTGTTGATACTAACCAATTTGTTAAGCAGCTATTGTTACAGGCGAGGAATGAGTTAACCAAAAGTATATCAGGAGGTACTGCAAAGTACTCTAATAGATTCTTATTTACCTTTATAAAGAATGTATCCGAGACTCTGGATAAAATGAGACTGAGTATCTTACCTTCTTTGACTTTAGAGATGGCAATTCTAGATATAGTTGAGGTATCGGGAAACAATACCGGTTTCTTTACGGAGAAAATCTCTACTAGTTCCTCCACAAAAGTTAAGGTTGAAAATAATGAAAAAAATTCAAAAATCTCTAAAGAGACTAAGGTAGAGAAGGATACAAAAGATGATGATGAAATAATTGAAAAGATTGAGGTGGCAACGAGTTCAGAATCGCTAAGTTCGGATAAAATCTTCTCGCAGTGGGGTAAGCTTGTTACGAAGGCGAAAGACAATAACCCACATTTAGCTGCTCTCTTGGTGAATGTTGTGGTAAAAGAAGTTGATGGTGATAACATTAGGGTTGAGGTTCCATTTGGTTTTCATCAGAAACAGCTTGAAAATAACAGGGTTCGGAATGTGTTGTCGGGTATGATGATAGAAGTTTTTGGATCAAATTTAAACATGGAGATAGTCGTAAACAAAAGTTTGGCGTCAAGGAAGGATGAAAAACCTGAGAAAGGTGATTCAAATGTAGATATGGTAGAAGAAGTCTTTAGCGATCCGGAGGATCTGTAAGTATTTTGTGATATTATAATTTATTAAATTAATTTTTATTTTGAATAATATGTTTGGAAAAGCAAAAGATTTATATGCAATGCAAAAAGAGGCTAGGGCAATGCAAAAACAGATGAAACAGCTAAGAGTTGAAGGTAGGAGTGAAGATGAATTGGTTATTATTTCAATGAATGGGGTGCAAGAAATCGAAAACATTGAAATACATGACGAATTGATGGATTTAAATGAGAAAAATCAACTTGTTAAATCACTCAAGCAGGCTTGGAAGGATGCTCAGAAAAACTTGCAGAAAGAAATGATGAAAGATTTTGATATGGATAAACTAAAAGGCATGCTTGGAGGCTAAAATGTACCTCCCAAGAGATATAGAAAAGGTAATTAATCATTTTTCAAATTTACCAGGTATCGGTCCGAAGTCTGCGTCTAGACTGGCCTTGGCATTCTTGCGTATCGATAAATTAATTGTAGAAGACTTCGCCCATTCCTTGGTTAATCTTAAAAATAATGTAACTTTCTGTAACAAGTGTTACAACCTTAGTGATGACAAACTTTGTGGTATTTGTATTGACGAAGAAAGAAGTGAGAATCAAATAATGGTTGTGGAAGATGTTCTTGATTTGGTCGCCTTTGAGAGAACCGGTCAATATTCAGGTAAATATCATGTGCTAGGTGGCTTATTGTCACCAATGCAGGGAGTAGGACCAGAAGATTTGACAATAGATAAATTGCTAAAAAGGATAAAAATTATACCTGGAGAGATTGAGTTGATTCTTGCTACGAGTCCTAGTCTAGAAGGCGAGGCGACCGCTATGTTTATAACAGAACAGTTGCATGATATTCCCGAAATAAAAATCACAAGGATTGCCCGAGGTGTTCCTACTGGAGCAGATTTGGATTACACAGATAAACTCACTTTGCTCAGGGCACTGGAGAACCGCACAAAAATGCCCCAATAATCCCGGATTTACTGTTAGATATTGTTATTAATAGCATCTTGGGTATTGGTTAGTGATATGTTAATCGGTTTTTACAAAACAATAACTATTGTTTCACGAAATATATGTAACATTTGTGTACAAAACTTGATTAATTTGGGAAAATTGTTTGTTTAGTTTGGTTGATAAATGGTTAAATTACATATATGGAAATCGCAGAAATAAGAAAAAATTTGCCAGAATACGTATTAAATACATCAGATGTTTTGGTGAATCATGGTTATAAAGCCTTTTTAGTCGGTGGTGCAGTAAAAGATATGTTACTGGGAGTTGAGCCAAAGGATTATGATATTGCAACAAATGCACTCCCAGAACAAATTTCAAAGATATTTCCACATTCAGTATCTACGAATGCCAAGTTTGGGACGATTTTGGTGATCAATAGCGACAGAAAAGGTGAACGTTACGATGTCGAAGTTACTACTTTTAGAAGTGAAGAAGACTATTTTGGTGGTAGATGGCCTTCAAAAGTAGAGTTCGCCAGTGATATTACTACAGATTTGTCCAGGCGTGATTTCACAATAAATGCAATGGCAATAGATCTCGATAATTTAAATGATCAAGGTAGTACTCATCATGAAATAATTGTAGATCCATTTGGTGGCCAAAAGGACCTAGATGCCCAAATTATTAGAGCTGTTGGAGATCCTATGGAACGATTCGGTGAGGATGGTTTAAGGGCATACAGGGCTTGCAGATTGGCTGCCATACTTGGCTTCACTATAGAAGAAAGCACTTTCGAAGCAATTAAAGCAACCTTGAACATTTCAAAGATGGTTTCAATGGAAAGAGTTCGAGATGAGTTGTTAAAGTTATTAAAGTATGCACCAAAACCATCAGTAGGTATCGAATTGTTTCGGACTAGTGGACTTTTAGAATTGTTTTTACCTGAGTTACTGGAGTGTATAAATATTGAACAACCAGAATGGCATCACGATGATGTTTATACACATAGTTTAAAGACTTTAGATTTGGCAGAAGATTCTATTAAATTGGCTGCTTTATTACATGATATTGGTAAGGCTAGAACTAAATCAGAAGATGAGAGTGGGATACATTTCTACAGTCACGATATAGTCGGTGCTGAGATGGTAAAAGCGATTATGGAGCGATTAAAATTCTCGAATTCAGAAACTAAAAAAGTATCAACACTTGTAAGATGGCATATGTTTTATTATCCATCGGCAGAGTGGAGGAAAGAAAATGCACTTGAAATAATAACAGATCAGAAAACAAGTTCCTCTGGTGGATGGAGTGATTCGGCTATTCGTAGATTTATTGCCAATGTGGGGGAAGAGTTTATTGATGATTTGTTTAAACTTAGAATTGCAGATGCAAATGCAAATCCCAAATCAGAATTTGATCCGATTGAAATAAAAGCCCTACAAGACAGGATATCAGAGGTGCGTTCGAAAGACATGGCACTAAAAATTACCGATTTAAATATTACAGGGGAAGACTTGTTTGAAGCTGGTATCGAAAAAGGTCCCAAGATGGGCGAGGTATTAAAACACTTATTAGAAAAAGTCATAGAAGATCCAATGCTAAACGATAAAGAAAAATTGCTTTCATTATCCAAGGATTATTTGAGTAGTAAAGCTTAAATTTCCTCATAAGATATATGTTTATTTATTAGAAATTTATTATGTTAAATATTACATTTCTAGGAGCGACTGAAACAGTAACTGGATCATGTTATCTTGTTCAATATGGCGAAACAAAATTTCTAATTGACTGTGGACTATTTCAAGGAGAAGACGTATATAAGAGAAATTTTGATAATTTTGATTTTAACCCGAGTGAAATTGATTTCGTTGTTCTAACCCATGCACACATGGATCACTCAGGTTTATTACCAAAATTATTCCGAAATGGTTTTTCTGGTAAAATTTATTCAACACCACCAACAACACAATTAGTCGAAATCCTGTTATTAGATGCAGCAAAAATCCAGGAGTCTAACTTCTCTAGGGGAGATCACGATAGTAATGTTGATATCATTTACACAACATTTGACTCACTTAATGCAATCGCAAATCTAGTAAGTGTGGATTTTGATGAAGAAATTAATGTCTCGCAAGATATAAAGTTTACTTTCAGAAAAGCTGGTCATATTTTAGGTGCAGCAAGTGTATTTCTGACTATAGGTGGAAAAAGTATTGTTTTCTCGGGTGATTTAGGAAGAGTAGATGAGGCTATTATTGAAAGTTTTATCAACATTCAGGACAATCAGTTCAGTGCAGATTATGTAATTATGGAATCTCTTTATGGTGGAGTAGTTCATCAAACCAGGCCTGATGCAACGAAGGAGTTGATAAATCTTATCAATGAAACGATTGGGAGAGGGGGAAATGTTGTTATTCCAAGTTTCGCTGTTCATAAAACCCAAGAAATTTTAGAAATCTTGAAGGTTGCATTTGCGAAAAACTTGATTGACCAAGAGGTTCAAGTAATATTGGACAGTCCACTTGCTATCAAAGCTACGGGGATCTATTCAAATAATACTACATTTTTTGATCCTGTAAAATATGATCTGACAGATGCTCAAATTGTCCGAAATATTTTTAACTTTCCAAATTTAAAAATTACAAGAACTCACAAACAATCATTAAAGTCGTCTAACAAAATCAAATCTATCTTTATCGCAGGAAGTGGTATGGCTGAAGGGGGTAGGGTAATTCGACATTTGATAAACAATTTACCTCACAAAAATAACATGGTTATTTTCGTCGGATACCAGGCAGAAGGAACAAAAGGTCGAGAAATACTAGAAGGTCAGCAAGAAATTGAATTAGATAGAAAGCGCGTTAAAATAAATGCTGATATCAAACGTATAGAAGGATTCTCCTCTCATGGAGACCATCAAGATCTACTAGAGTGGTTGAAAAATTTCAATCAGACAAGCTTGAAAAAGGTATTTTTGACTCATGCAGACCCTGATAGAAGTGAGGCATTTAAGACTGCGCTTGATGAAAAAGGCATCAACTCCTATATACCAAAATGGAAAGAGGTAGTAGAATTAGATTAATTATCATAAAAACATGAATTTATCACTCGGAATTGTTGGTTTGCCTAATGTAGGTAAATCTACACTATTCAATGCCCTCACAAATCAAAAGGTACCAGCGGAAAATTATCCGTTTTGTACTATTGATCCAAACGTAGGAGTCGTAGCAGTTTCTGATTCTAGGTTTGATAGTTTAGTTAGCACTGCAAATCCTGAGAAAATATCTCCTGCGATTATCGAATTTGTTGACATTGCTGGAATTGTAAAAGGTGCGCACGAAGGAGAGGGTCTTGGAAATGCATTTTTAGCAAATATACGAAATGTAAATGCAGTAATCATGGTAATAAGAGTTTTTGCTGATAAAAAAGTAACTCATGTTCATGATGATATCAATCCTAAATTCGACAAAGAAGTCATAGAATCAGAACTGATTCTGAAAGATCTCGATACGGTAGATGCTCGTCTATCAAAGATGGAGAAAGAGGCTAGGTCCGATAGCACAAAGGCAAAATATCTAGAAGAACTCAAACAGATTAAATCAGTTCTTGAAAAAGGTTTACTCGCAAATACTCACAAAGCTGACGAAAAAAATAAAGATATTGTAGCGATGAGAAAAGAGCTATGCCTATTAACGGATAAACCATTTATTTATCTAGTAAACGGTGATTGGATAAATATTGATGTATCCTTAGCAACCAAACTCAGGAAAGAGCTCGACATAAATGAAGAGCACCCTTTATTACCAATTAATATCTCTCTTGAATACGAATTGACCACCATGGGAGTGGAGGAGAGAGAAGAACTTATGAAAGATATGGGCATGAACTTTAGAGGTTTGGAAGAACTTACAAGAATTGGATACAGGTTGCTAGATTTGATTTCGTTTTTTACTGTTGGACCAGAGGAAGTTAAAGCCTGGACAATAAGAAGAGGATCATCTGCGCCACAAGCAGGAGGTGCGATTCATACTGACTTTGAAAAGAAATTTATCAGTGCCGAGGTTGCGAAAGTTGATGACTACCTAGATAATCCAAACTGGCATTTATTGAAAGAGGAAGGCAAGGTCAAGTTAGAGGGAAAGGACTATATAGTTCAAGATGGAGATGTAATGATATTTAGACATGGTGCGTAGTAAAAACACTCAGGTTATTCTATTTTTTGGAGAATTATGCTAATATCATCTCTATCGCTAATAGCGAGTTTTAGTTGTATTGTTTTAATTGTTTAGTGAGAAATTATATGAAATACGAATTGATGCTTATCCTGAAACCGATGCTAACCGAAGATATTCGAGCAAACGTTTTAAAGAAAATCGATGAATATGTTACAAAGGCAGGAGGAAAGATTACAAAGGAAGATATATGGGGTAAACGTCATCTAGCCTACATTATCGAAGGTAATGAAGAAGGCTATTATGTTGTTTATAACATGGAGCTAGACAAATCAAAAGTTACCGAACTCCAAAACAAACTCAAATTTATGAATGATATTTTAAGATTTCTTCTTGTTTTAGAAGACTAATTAACTTTTTTTATTTATTAACGTATAAGAATGTCAACCTCTAGATCAGTAAATAAAGTAATACTAATTGGAAACCTTACTAGGAATCCTGTTTTAAGAACAATTGGCAACGGTTCAGTTGTATGTAATTTCGGAATCGCAACTAACGCAACATGGAAAGATGGTGGTAGCAATGTACAAGAGAGAACAGAATTCCATAATTTAGTAGCATGGAATAAACTAGCAGAAATTTGTGCTCAGATATTAGCTGTTGGAATGTTAATTTATGTTGAAGGTGAGCTTCGAACAAGAACTTGGGATGATGCAAACGGTGTCAGACACTACAAGACAGAAATCAAAATAAATGATATGAAATTACTTGATGATAAAGGTAAAAAAGGTGTTGGACTTGATGAGGCGAAACTTGCAGGAGAAGAAGAAGGAGGAGAAGTTCCTGTAGAGAGTTTAGAAACAGAAGTCGAAGAAAAAGACTCTCCTGTAGAAGAAGTTAAACAACCAAAAGAAGACCTTGATAAGGTTGATGATGGTGAGGATTTATTTTAATAAGTAAAAATGGCTAAAAAGAATAACAAAAAAAAGATTAAGAAGCTCCCAAAACCTTCATGTCCTTTTGCAGGTGATAAAAGTAGAATCAATTATAAAGATGTCTACAAATTAAAGAAATTTATCACTACTAGAGGCAGGATAATAAATCCAGAAAGAACTGGAGTATCACCATCCTGTCAAAGAAAGTTAGCAAGGGAGATAAAGAGAGCACGATTTATGGCGTTACTTCCATATAACGAGCTAACATAAACTAAAATACATTCTGCCCAATGTTATTAGCATCAAACTACTTCTTGCTAGGGGATTTCTTTAGTAGAAGAATTTCTATTGATGAAAGCGGTGCTAGATCAGTATCACTCCATAGGGTAAACGGTTTCCTCAATAACTGGTATTCGACACAAGTTAATAAATCCTTTGAGGATGTTAAGTTAGTAAATATTTCCAAAATCAAGTCAGAAATAGTTTCAGAAAACATTATGAAACTATCAGAATATTATAAGTCCGATATAGAATATTATGACTTTGATTTCCACCGAGTACACAAATTTACCAAATCAGAGAGTTCCTCTATAAAGATATCTCTAGAAAAGAATTTCATCAATTCCAAATACTTCAAAAAATTAACAAAGAATGGTGTTAAAAGTGATGTTTTGCTTGACTCATTTTCTGCATATCCTGTGATTCCTGTGGAAAAGGAAACAGAAATTGTAAACTACGAAATATTTCAACGAATCTACCCTAAAATAAAGCCAAATACTGAAGTAGTAATTTTATCCGGAGAACTAGTTTGGAGTGGATGGCTAACTATGGATATAATCCTAAACACATTAGATGACAACAAATACAATAATAAAATATTTATTATTGATAGCTGGGGTTTGGTACAGCAGTTATTAAGTACTGCTGATTACGATAAGGAGTATGGGATTGTCGAGCATGATGATCTAATAGATAGTTTTACAACTTCTCTGTTCTTGACTACTAAAAAATCAAAAACATTAAACGAGATTCCACAGATAAAGAGTAATAATTATCCACTATATGCAAACAGTGAGTTCATTAAAACCTTCCCTTCAGGAGTGACTCATAAACCAGATTACAATTATGTGCTAAGTAAAAGTGCTAAATCACTCTTAAGTAAAAACGTGATTTCTATTGGTATTGATAACGTTACGCCTCTCACTATTCCAAGAAGCATTCTTCACAAAGTAGAACTAAGTTACTTACTACCTGGAGGGAGTGTATTACAGAAGTATGAAGGGGAGAGGGTATCAATAAATGAAGACATAGGTTTAATTCCTGAATACGAAAATCATCTACTGAGAATAAAATTACCTAAACAACTAACTTTGAAAGTTAAAGACGGGCAATATGTTAAGAGGGGCGATGTTATTGCCGAAAGGGCAGTACTGAAAAACATGTTGAAGGAAAAAGTAGTTACCCCATTTACGGGGTATTTAGATATAAGTTTTTTAAATCAAGGAGTTCTGATTTTTAAAGAATTGAAGGATAAAAAGCAATTCCTAGCTGATTTTGAAGGAGAAATTGTATCCATAGACAAGTCAGAAACAGCTCAATCTGCAAAAATAAAAGCGAATTCATTTACTACCAATACAATTTATAAAGTTGGAGATGATGTACAAGGAAAACTTATGAGACTCGAAGACGTTCAAAACTCTAGTGCATCAAAATTATTATTAGTGAAATCTAACGAATTAGGCGATATCAATCTAGACTTTATAATGAAAAACAATGTTTCGGGAGTTATCGTCGACACTCCAGATTATTTAAAGATACGCAGATACATTGCAAAAGTCCTTAAGAACTCTAAAGCCACAACACTATGTGTTTTAAATCCATTCTCAATAAGGTCAACTAGTAACATAATAGATATCTTATATTTATATACAGGGAATACGGTTATTATATCTAAAAATTCACTCCATCTTTTGATTGATCAAAAGCAGAGTAAAGAAATACTCCTAAGGCTGAAATCGAAGGATACTCAGAGCAAGAAGAGTATATTGCGAAAAGGTGAGCATGTTTCTTTTTTTAACTATTCCCATCAAGATCCTTATGCTAGAATAGAAAATGTTTCGCCTCGGGAACTAGTATTAAACACCGAAAGAGGCATAATAGTCACTAATTTCAGTAATATTATTAAATATACAAGTACATTCTATGATACAGAGAGTAAATAACAATGGAGGTCCTAAATACCTTATTATTTTTATATTAATAATTGCAATATTTGTAGCTGGCTTTTACATAGGGAAAATTGATTTATTTGGAAATGCAGAGATAGTCCCAGAGAAATACCAAATCACAGGGGATAGACTTACAGAAAGAAAGAATGTAGATGTAGGACTACTGTGGGAAGTTTGGTCAGAAATTGAAAGGGAATACATAGATACAGAAGACATCGATGGTCAAGAATTGCTTTATGGAGCTGTAGACGGATTAGTAAAAGGTCTTGACGATCGGTACACAAGTTTTCTAACTCCGGAGGAGACACAAGAGTATTTGAGTGGGAACAAAAGGGAGTTTGAGGGAATAGGAACCACCCTTGCGCAGGAAGGTGAGTTTGTTATTATCGAAAGCCCTATCGATGGTTCTCCTGCTCAAAAAGCAGGTTTGAAGTCCAAAGATGTCATACTTGAGGTCGATGAGGTAGACATGCAAGGAAAATCTGTTGTTGAGGTAGCTCAAAATATACGTGGGGAAGCAAATTCAAAAGTGATGATTACATATTACCGTCCAAGTAGTAATGAAACGAATGATGTGGAAATAATTAGACAGAAGATTGACCTGAAGAATATCGAGGTAGTTGACCTCGAGGATGGGATAAAAATGTTAAAAGTATATCAATTTACTGAAGCTGATGTAGAGACTTTTAACATAGAATGGGATGCAAATATTGACCAAATAATTAAAGATAACCCAAAGGGTTTGATTGTAGATTTAAGAAATAATCCTGGTGGTTTTGTAGATGCAGTTCGTTATTCAGTTAGTGAATTTCTTCCGAAGGGGGCAATAGTTTTCCAAGAACAAGAAAGATCTGGAAGAAAATCTCAATTCAAAGTGAATAGGGAAGGGCGCTTATTAGATATTCCCATGGTTGTTATCGTAAATGAAGGTAGCGCATCTTCTTCGGAAATCTTTGCAGGAGCTATGCAGGATAATGATAGGGCGCAAGTTGTTGGAACAAAAACAGTAGGAAAAGGAGTAGAGCAGAAGTTAATCAATCTCTCTGACGGTTCAATGTTGCAAATTGTCTTCCAAAAGTGGTTAACACCAAGTGGAAGAAATATAACGGAGGATGAGCCAATAACCCCAAATCATGAGGTAGAAGATAATGAGGAACAAGAGAAAAAGGCTTTAGAACTACTACTTTCTAAGTAAGTATTTTAAGAAACCTATCTCTACCAAAGGTGTCTTTCAGTATCATTAGTATTGTTTTTTTACCTAGAATCTCCTTAAATACTTTTAATGTATTTTCTGTATTCATTGAATGTATTTCAAATATAGCCATGCCACCAGTATTTAAATTATTCTTTACTGACAAAGCCAAACGCTTGTAGAATCTCAATCCATTAGAAAAATCAGTTAGTGCTATTTCTGGTTCATAGTATAGTGACTTTTCCAACTTTTTGTATTCGTCAAGAGGTATATACGGAGGATTCGAGATGATTAAATCAAAACACTCACTTGGGAGTTCAGTCAATATATCTTGCTCGACAAACATAATTCTACTACGTCGAGATTTCTGTAAATTAATATTTACATTTCTCTGAGCAATCTTCAGTGCGCTCTCAGAAATATCTGTAGCAACAATTTGAACATTGTTGTTTTTGATGTTATTTAAAATTGAAATTGAAATACAACCTGATCCCGTACCAATCTCTAATATTTTAAATTGTCGTTTTTTGTTAAAGTTATTAACGAAAGTAATAGCTTCTTCCACAATCAACTCAGTCTCGGGTCTCGGAATTAAAACTGACTCAGTTATTACGTAGTTCTCCCTATAAAAATCTATGTTACCCAAAATATACGAAAGAGGGTAGCTTTGAAACAGTCTGTTCTCTATGTTTGTTACCAGTTTGATCTGTTTTATAGAGAGGGGGTTATCCATATTTACTAGAATGAACTGTTTGTCCATTTTAGTTACAGAACTAATTACTGATAAAGCATAGATATATGGGTCTTTATAGTATGTCGATAATGCTTTAGATATTGAATCTATGGCATGATGATAAGTATATGGTTTGTTCTCATCTAAACGTTTCATTTGGGTAACGTTAATTGTGTCCGAACCTCTGTAATAATTTGATCAATGTCTCCGCCAAGTATATTTGGTAAGCCATGCCATGATTTGTTAATCCTGTGGTCAGTAACTCTGTCTTGTGGAAAGTTGTAGGTGCGAATTTTATCAGATCTGTCTCCTGATTTAATAGATGATTTACGAATTTCCGATATTGTAGAATTTGATTCTTGGAGCTGAACGTCATAAAGTTTTCCTCTTAAAATAGATAAAGCTTTTTCTTTATTTTTGAGTTGAGACTTGCTGTCTTGGCAAGTAACTGTAATACCCGTTGGTTTGTGTGTAATTCTTATTGCTGAGTCAGTGGTATTTACACTTTGTCCCCCAGGTCCACTTGAACGATAAGTGTATATTTCTAAATCTGATTGATTAAGTTCAACTTCGTGTTCTTCGACACGAGGGTATACTACAACTGAAACTGCCGAGGTATGAATTCTACCGGAAGTTTCAGTTTTAGGAATACGTTGGACTCTATGTACACCACTTTCAAACCTTAATTTTGAATATGATCCTTTTTGTGTAATCTCAACTATTACTTCCTTAATCCCACCAAGTGTACTTTCATTGGCAGATAAAATATTTGCCTGCCAACCTTGAGAGGCGAAATATCCTAAATACATTCTTAATAAGTCTTGTGCAAACAGGCTGGATTCTTCACCCCCAGTTCCTGCTCTGATTTCTATTATTCCGGGATTTGGTAATTCTATTGATTTGGAAAGTATTGACTTTAGTTCACTTTGTGTATTAGTTAGCAGAGATGAGTTGGAACTGATAACATTCTCGTAAAACTCAATTATATCGGGACTTGACTCTGTTTCTAGTAAGTCTTTGGCTTCTTGAATTTCTTCGTTTAAATTTTGTATCTTTTTGGCGTAGGAATATTTTTCTTTGAGATCGTCTAACTTAGAATTTAGTTCGATAGATTTTTTATGGTCAGAATATATTTCGGGTGAAGTGAGTAATGAGAGGATTTTCTCGTATTCAGAAATTATGGAATATATTTTGCTATCCATCTAGGTTATTTAACCTTGGCAAGCATATCTTTAAGAGTCAGTGTGTTTTTTGTGTTGATTGATGTTGTTCTTTGTTTTCTTTGTGACTGTTTTGTCTTTTTTGAAGAAACTTTGTCAATATTTGCACTTTGTCGTCTTTTCTCGAATTTCTTTACAAGGTTCTCTGTGTCTACAATTCTATGTTTACCTGTGTAAAAGGGATGACTAAGGTTAGTAACTTCTGTAACAATCTCTTCTTTTGTGCTTGGTAATGTAAAAGTAGTCCCTGATGAGAGATCTGTAACTTTTGCATTCATATGTAATTTTGGATGTATCCCTTTTTTCATTTCTTTCAAATAAACTTTTGAATTATAACAATTAATTATGTTATGTACAACAAACGGAATTGATGTTCCTGTAAAAATTCAAATAAACTAGTCAAAAAGGTCTTAGATGATATAGTATAATTACTTAAATTTAGGATTTGTGAATATGAAAATAAAACTAGAAAAAAAGAATTTATTAGTTAATACTGATGGAAAGCGAGTGTTATTCCACAAAGAAGGTAAATTTAACACAACTGAGTATGCATCCGTAGTTAACATTGGTGATTTTGTAGAACCCGACAACAACGTAATGAGTGCTCCAGGAGAATATGAAATTGAGGACATACTATTCAGTATTTTCGCATATGGCGATAATCTTGATCATCCAGACATAATCTTTCTAGATAGTAACGAAAATATTCGAGTTCTGTATTTATTGTCACATGTTGACAACTTAGATAAATCTATCATAGAAAAATTACCAGATGTGAACATTTTGATAGCTGAAATTGAAGATTCGAAACTAGACAAAAAGCTACAAATTGTATCAGACTTAGAACCTGATATCTTTGTTCCTCTTGTAGATAAATCTAAGCTAGAAGACATCAAAAAAGCATTGGGCGTTGCGAATATTGAATCAGTACCTACATTAAACGTTGCTCAAAAGGACTTTGATAGTGAATCATCCGAACTATTAGTGTATTTATTAAATAACTAAAAATTGGAAATCAAGTTACCTCCACAAAATCTAGATGCAGAGAAATCTGTTTTAGGTGCCATTCTTCTTGACTCAGAGGCAATTTATAAAATTGCAGAGATAATTACTTCTGAAGACTTTTACGACAAAACGAACGGATTAATATTTAAATCCTGTATTGAGCTATTCTCTAATCAAAAGGCTGTTGACGTATTAACGCTCTCTAGTGTTCTCAAAAAAAAGAAAAAATTAGCGGATGTTGGTGGAGTAAAGTTCTTGTCGGATCTAGTAAGTAGTGTTCCTACGTCTGCACATGTTGAAGAATATGCTCGATTAGTAAAAGAAACATCCTTAAGAAGAAAAATAATTTCGTTGTCATCAAATTTGGAAAGGATGTCATATGAAGAGGACAAGGAACTTTCAGAGCTTCTTGATCAAGCTGAAAAAGCACTTGTTCAAATTTCTGAAACAAGTAGTAAAAGTGACTTCGTTCATATAAGTACATTACTTGAAGATGCATATGAAAGAGCAGAGGAATTGAACAAAAACCCAGGAGCAGTAAGAGGTGTAGCTACTGGCTTTTTATATTTAGATAACTTGTTAGGTGGATTACAAAAATCGGATTTAATTATCCTAGCCGCAAGACCATCCGTGGGTAAGACCGCGTTTTCATTAGATATAGCAAGGCATGCCGCAGTTACCGATAAAAAAACAGTTGCCGTCTTTTCTTTAGAAATGTCTAGTGCACAGTTGATGGATAGGTTACTCTCAATGCAAGTAGGTGTGGGCTTGTGGGATCTTAGGACCGGCAGAATAAAGGATGAATTTTTCCCAAAGATCTCAGATGCGATGGGAATGCTTTCAGAAACAAATCTTTATATTGATGATACACCAGGTATTAGTATTATGGAATTGAGGTCAAAAGCAAGGAAATTAAAATTAGAAAAAGGTTTGGATATGGTTGTGGTTGATTATCTCCAACTGATTGTGGGGAACAATCGAGAGGGTCGGGTTCAGGAAGTGTCTGAAATATCTAGATATCTTAAAGGTATAGCTAGAGAGTTAAATGTACCTGTACTTGCACTTTCTCAGTTAAGTCGTGCAATAGAACAAAGATCAGATGGAAATCCGATGTTGTCAGACCTTCGAGATTCCGGTTCAATCGAACAGGATGCGGATATTGTTTTGTTTCTAAGTAGGGTAGGAGGAGATGGGGAAAATAGCGATAATAGGACACTCACCGTCGCAAAGCATAGAAATGGTCCTACTGGCGCAGTTGAGTTATTTTTTGTTAAAGAGATGGCAAGATTTAAAGAAATTGATAGATACCATCAGCAATAAAAATATGTTAAATTTAATAATTATTAAATAACTTATATGAACAACCCACAAAACGCCAGTATGCCTAAAGATCAAAATGTGCTTTCATTTATGATGCAATTGGTTCAAGAAAAATATGGTGATGAAACAGAGATAGATTTCCTAAATCAAGAATCTGATAGACTCTATGATATGTTTGGTAATAACCTTGTAGATTATTTTGAACCTATGCTTTCTGAAGAACAGAAACTACAATTCGATCAATTAGTTGCGACCAACCCAGAACAAGAAAGACTTTTAGAATTTCTGATAACTAATATCCCAAATTTAGAACAACAAATACTTCAGGTATTAGTAAATTTCAGAAACGAATATCTAAGTACCCCACAATCTTAATATAGCCAGTTTAACTATGGCAGGTGCTCAAGCTAGCATTAACAAAATTAAGGCGGAAACGCTTACCCTAGAAAGCCAAAAACAAGAAGCAATGAAAGGTAGGGGAAAGCTAAAAGAAGCTGTTTCTGCTATGAAAAATCAACGAAATGAAATACAGTCCAATTTGAAACGGATGTATGGAGGTCTTGACCAGATAAATGGTGCCATAAATAGCGTAAAGAACCACCCTTTGGGGCCAGATCATCCACAGGTAGCGGAACAGCTAAGCAAATTACGTGCACAAAAAGAGCAAATTATTGGTCAAATCTCATACCTTAAAAAAGGTATGAAGGATATTGGAAATAGAATTAATGAATATTCAGGAAAACTTGAATCATTGAATCAAAATATTGAAATGATGGGTTCTGCTGTTAGTGCTAGGAAAGCTGCCTTACAAAAGATTGCAGGGCAAATGGCTGCCCAAATTGGTTTAAACTCAAATAGAGAATTGGGAAGAAAAAAGGGATAGGGAACTATTAATTTCAGGGATTTCCCGCTATAATCGATGTACGTTTTCCATGATTAATGGTCTACTAACGTATATATTGCCAAGATGGCGGAATTCCTCTTCGCCCAGAATAGTCGGGCTACGAGGAACGAGTTGGTAAATATAGCCAAGATGGCGGAATTGGTAGACGCGCCGGACTCAAAATCCGGTCCCTTCACGGGGGTGTGGGTTCGATTCCCTCTCTTGGCATGTTAAATAATTAAAGTAAACATAGTGAAATGGCATATCTAGCAAGTAATTCATTAAGAGAAGGTTCTCTTTTTATTTATGACGGTCAGAAATACATCGTCTTAAAATACCAACACATTAAAAAGGGTAGAGGACAGGCAGTCATTAGAGTCAAAGTTCAAAATATTGTCACAAGATCTAATACAGAACTTACTTTTAGTAATGAAGAAAAATTAGAAGAATTCACAGCAGAGAAGAAGTCTGCACAGTTTTTATATAGTGAAGGAGACAGTTACTACTTCATGGACAATGAAAATTTTGAACAGTACGAACTCAACCGAGAGATCCTTGGTACAAAGGCTGATTTTCTCTACGAAGGATTGAAAGTTGTAGTGCTATTTGTAGAAGACGAACCCTTGAGTATTGATTTACCTAAATCTGTTGTATTAGAAGTTATAGATACCGAACCTGCAGTTGCTGGTAATACAGCAACAGGAGCTTCAAAAGTCGCCAAAGTTGGCAATAATCTGAACATTCTAGTTCCGTTATTTATAAAGGTTGGAGATAAAATCAAGATTAACACAGAGACCGGGAAATATTCATCCCGCGAATAATATTTTTTATATTTGATAGATGGTAAATTTTATTTTAGAACTTATCAGTTTTAACGAAGGAATTGATTATTCGGTAGTTACAAAAATTGTGGTCGTATATTTAGTTTTATTATGGGTTTTTGTATCTGTCTGGGTATTTAATGATGCAAAATCTAGATTTAATAATCTTTTGGTAGCAGCTATTTTGGCCTTGTTGAACTTGGTACTCTCTTTTCCATTGCTACTGATTTATTTATTAATTAGACCCAGTCACAGAGATGAATGGGATGATTCTCCTGAAGGAGGAATTAATATTCCTGTTGCTAACTTTACTGGAAAAGATGGGGTCGTGATTTCCTTACAATTGAAAATCGACACTAAGAGGATTCTCGATGAGAAAATTGATTATAATCTTGATGTAGCATTGAACAAAGAGAATGAAGAGCCCACAATTGGGAAGATTGAAATATCTGCTCAAGATGGTGCAGTTGTGAGTGTCGACAAACAAAATGATAACACTACTAATAAACGTAAATTATTACCTAATTTGAAAAGTAAAATTTCAGATTTGGTTTCAAGCTTAAAAGAGAGATTAGATAAAGATGATGATAACTATGATGATAAAGATGATGACGAAGAAGAAGATAGTGATGTTAGTGAAATTAGTACAGAAAATGAGGTAATTTCTACTTCGAAAAAAAAGAAAAAAAACAAGAAAGGTAAAAAGAAAAAGAATAGATAATGAAAAAACCGAATTATTTCGTCAAAGATTACAAATTATCAAACAATCTCCCATATACATTTATAAATGGTTTGGATGTGCAGTCGGTAACTATCATGTTATTGGTTGCTATTGGCTCGCGACATGAAGACGAAAAATTTTCGGGTACTGCACATTTTCTTGAACACATGTTTTTCAAAGGATCTTCAATGCACCCTACAAGTAATAAGCTTGCGATGGCAATGGAGATGTTGGGAGGGCTATCTAATGCATTTACATCATACGATTACACAGGCTACTACATAAAGGTTCCGCTGAAAAATTTCGAAAAAGCCGTTGAATTAATTGCGGATATAATTATAAATCCGATTTTCAGAAAAGAAGAATTTGAGAAGGAAAAAGGGGTTATTGAAGAGGAAATTCGAATGTATGATGATCTTCCTTCCGAAAAAATAAAAGATGAATTTAATAAGTCATTGTTCGTTAACCATCCTCTAGGAAGAAATATTGCGGGTACTACCCATACTTTGGCAAATATAGTAGTAGAAACAATATCGGATTTTAAGGCTAATCACTACCTACCAAAAAATATGCAATTGATTATTGCTGGTGCATTAAATGAGGATTTTGCATTACAAATTGCTGAGAAATATTTTGCACAACTGAAGGATAACAAAATTCAAGAAAAAGCTATTGCTGATTCAATAAGTCGTTTTGGAGATTTATCTACAAAACATTTACATATCAAAAAGAAAACAGAACAATCACACGTTGTCGTAGGAGGAATTTCTTATGAAAGGAATCACCCTCTAGAATATCCTATGAAGATTGGTATGACACTTTTATCCGATGGATTTGGGAGTAGACTATTTCAGAATTTGAGGGAAAAGCATGGAATTGCTTATTATATTGGTGGTGGTGTGGCAACTTATGAGGACGTAGGTAAATTCTATGTCAGAGCTGGAATAGCAAATAGTTCAACACAGAAGGGAATTGATGAAGTCATTAATTCTTTCAAAGACTTGTCCTCAGGATCTTTTTCGCAAGATGAGTTAGATAGAGCAAAAAATTATCATATCTCATCAATTCTAGACAATATTGAAACAGGAGAAGATAAAGCAGGATGGTATGGTATATCTAAAATATTAAATAAGAAACACAAAACCCCGGACCAACAATTGAGAGAAATTGAACTAATTACAAAAGAAGATATAATTCAGGCATGGGAAGGCGTAATCAGAGATAGTAATATTCTTGTAGCAATTATATCCGAGAAAGATATAAAATATTAATAAGATCGAAACATAATTAGTTTAATTTTATTATTCGATGGATTTATTTAATTATCCAAAGACTCTGGGACTGCTAATATTTGTGGTAGTTTTCACATATCTCTCTTGGAGAACATTTATCGAAAAATTCAAACACGAAAAGTTATTTGATTTTACTTTCTTGTATCTATTCTTTGGATTTCTGACAGAAAGGACTCTCTTCATTGTTACTAACTGGATAGATGTAAATAATTTACAATGGTCTTTTGTAAGTTTTGTAAATACACTTCCAATTTCTTTGCTAAACTTCGATTTGTTTTCAGGATTCTCATTAATCTATTTTTTCATAGGGGCGATTTTTGGGATTAGTCTTTATAACTTGATAAATACCATCCAAAAAGTTGAATATAATTCTCTGGATCGTATTACCAGATTAGCAATACTCTGCCTCTTACCGTTAGTTCTTCTGAGTATGGTTTTTACATTCCTTAATACAGGTAAAAGTGGAGCAGAATTCGATATTTCTTTGTATATTCCCAACTTAGTTAGACTTTTCGAATTTGTACTTCTATTGGCAATCTTTAATTTCTTTAATAATTTTTGGTTGGCAAAGAGTGGTTTATATACAAGCATCTCTGTATTATTTATAACTATTGGAGAAATTATTCTCGACTATCTTGATCCTTCTTATGTTCCCAATTTTTTTGGAATTATAAATTATCACCAAATTATTGGTGTTCTCTCTATAATCCTTTCGATTAACTTGCTCCTTACTTCAATAGCAACATTACAAGAACAAGAGATTAGGAAAAAACTGAAACCACTAAAGCCGAGTATGAACAAAGGGTTTGCGATATCTTTCGCAAATCGTAGAAGAGTTTCAAATCCGATTAATATTAAAATTAAGAACCTTACATCAAATAAAAGAAAATATCGAGATTCAATAAATAGGCCATGATGATATTTCTATTCTTCCTCTTTGTTGCAGATAGGGTGTTGAAGTTATACTTCGTGAATTATGGTAGTTACGTTTTAAACCCTGGAGTAGCTTTCGGTATCATTGGAGCCAATCCAGGATTGGTTCAGATTACTCATATCTTTTTAACATGTGTGTTAGTTTTATATTTGTATAAGATTGATTCAAATATTCAGGTTAAATGCTCAATATTAGCAGTCATTCTCGGCTCAATTTCAAACTTGTTAGATAGATTTATGTATAATGGGGTAGTGGATTATATTGACGTGTGGATTTTCCCAAAGTTCAATATAGCAGATTTAATGGTAGTATTTGGTGCTTTGTTACTTATAATTTTTGAATTAAATGAATATTACAAAAAAAATAAAAGTCGAGGAACATCATGAAGGTAAGAGATTAGACTTATTTCTGGCTTTTGAGTTTAACAACTTAACAAGATCAATTGTAAAAAAACAAATAGAGTCAGGAAATGTCAAAGTTGATAATGTTATTGAATATAGACCCAATTATAAGGTTAAAAAGAATGATGAAATATTTTGCGAATTTGTAATTGAGGATAAGGGTGGTGATCAAATTGTACCTCAAGATATTCCATTGAATATCATCTATGAAGATGAGCACATGGTGGCAATTGATAAGCCAGTAGGAATGGTTGTACACCCATCAACATCTAATTGGGATTCGACTTTGTTAAATGCATTATTCTTCAAATACTCCAATTTAACGGCTGTAGGAGATTCAAAAAGATCTGGGTTAATCCATAGATTAGACAAGGATACCTCCGGAATTGTTTTAGTAGGAAAAACGAACGAAGGATTGTGGTATTATTCTAAATTATTCGCTGATAGAAAAATTGAAAAGACTTACTTGGCAGTCGTTAAGGGGGATTATTATGACAAGTTCGGACCTGCAGAACAAATCGTCGATAACTATTTGGGAAGAAATCAAATAAATAGAAAAAAATTTGCTAAAGTTCCCCCGAGTAAAGGGAAAAAAGCCATAACAGCGATAACTTTTTTAAGAACATTAGAATATCAAGGTCAAATTTATAGTCTTTTGAAGGTTATGCCCAAGACTGGTCGAACACACCAAATCCGTGTACATCTTTCTGAACAAGGTTTCCCAATTCTGGGAGATATCATTTATGGAAAAGGGACTGCGTATCCTCGACTGATGTTGCATGCTTGGAAACTGAAGTTAAGGTTGCTGTCGGGTGAAACAACTGAATTAGAAGCTATCCCAGATGAATCATTTAACAATTTGTAATCAAAATAATGTTTGGAAGAAAAATATTTAGTCTTCGGAATAGGGTAAAAAGAAAAAAGACAACAAAGTCTGGCATGAAAATAACTTCCAGCTATGTGTTTTCTGGAATATTTTTGACAATGCTAATTATTTTTATCGCACTGGTAACCCCTGTAGTAGATGCAATGTTAAGGTTTGAACCAAATACCAACTTCGGCAATCAAGACGCTCAAAAATGGGATTACAGTCAAAAATTTAAAGTACTCTTAGTTGGATTAGATAGGAAAAGTGAAGAACATGTTTTTGTCGATGCAGTTGCGTTACTTGTAGTTGATCCCGAGTACGATCAAGTTGGAATCATCAATATTAACCCAGACATTATGGTTAATGATTTAATTGATGGGTCACAAATCTCATTAAGACGTGGTTTGATTGACAATAAAAATGGAAATATTGTCGGTTTAGCAGAGGAATTATTAGCTACAAAAATCGATAGGTATATTTATGTTGACGAGGTATTTTTTGACAAAATGTCGAAGTATACTAAAACTATACACCTTAATAATTCAGGTGATGTAGAAGATCTCGATATATACATAAATGATAGTTCGGCTAAGTGGCAAAAAGATAGACACAGTATACAAAGTAAGCAAATTATGGATTACGTAAGAAGTGATAATGATGGCGAAGACAAACAACTGGAGAGACAGTTAGAATTATACAAGAGGTATGTCCAAAGTATAGATGTCCCGAAACTCATTCTTGGAACCACTGAGGTCTTGAGAATTATCGAAGATGAGGTTAATACAAATCTCGCCCGAAATGAGATCTATTATCTGTATTACTTTCTCAGAAGAGTACCTCCCACATCTTATAGTTATGCAATAACTAAAAGTGATATACTATCAGAGGTCGGACGTGCTGGTGTTTATAATGTATACAGGGTTAATGAAGCTCAATTAGACTACAACACGAATTCGATTTTAGAGAATAAGCAGACTGTTTTTGAACAAACAACCATTGAAGTCCTAAATGCTAGTGGACAATCTGGTAGAGCAAAGAGGTATTCAAGATGGGTTGGAAATGTAGGACTGGAGGTTATTCACGTAGGTAATGCACCTTTTGCAAGCGATGATACAGTTATTTATGCACCAAGTCCAAGTGAATATCCAAATTCGTTTACAAATCTTAAAGAAATCTTCGGTCAGGATGTTAAAATTATTGAAGAAGAGTATGATTATAGACACATAGGGAGGGTTGTTGTAGTAATTGGAAAACAATAAATATATTAATTATTAATCAAATTACATGTCGGGACACTCTAAATGGGCGAAAATCAAAAGACAAAAAGGTGTAAATGATGTCAAAAGGGGTAATCTTTTCACCAAACTTGCAAAAAATATCACTCTAGCCGCGAAAGAGGGTGGTGGAGACATCGGGATGAACTTTACCCTCAGATTGGCAGTGGATAAAGCGAAAGTTGCCAATATGCCCTCTGACAACATACAAAGAGCAATTGACAAGGGGACAGGTAAGGGTTCTGATGGAGTGGTCTATCATAGAGTAACATACGAAGCTCTTGGTCCTGGTGGAGTTGCAGTTTTGGTGGATTGTCAGACTGACAATACGAATCGGACTGTATCAGAGGTGAGAAATATGATTGAAACTAATGGTGGAAAGATGGCATCTACGGGTAGTATTTCTTGGCAATTTACCGAAAAAGGTTTGATTATTGTCGGACTCACTAAGATATTACCCAGTAAGCAATTTGGAAAAGATAATGATTACCTCGCGATTGATTCGGGGGATGCAGAAATTGAGCTTTTTGAAATAGAAGGTATCGAAGATTTAAACAAGGTGGAGTGGTTAGTTGATGATGAAGAGGTTGATGCTTTTGAGTTAATCACAGTGAAGGAAGATTTCAGTAAGGTATTAAAAAGTATCGAACAATTAAATTATAAAATTTTGTCAGCCGAATTAGTAAAAGTTCCAAACGAGAAAGTTGAAGTTAATGATGAAAAGACTTTAGATAAAATTAACGATTTTGTACAAAACTTAGAAGATCATGACGATGTTGATTCAGTTTGGACAAACAATTAGTTATGCACACCGACCTACTAACACAAAATGGTAAAACGGAGAGGGTAATCTCGATAGATTGTGGGACAGCTATCACGGGTTGGGCAATTATAGACAAAAAGGGTAATAATTTAACACATGTTGCAAGCGGTGCAATACAGACGAGTAAAAATGATGATATGTCTTTGAGACTTAAATGTATTTTTGAAGAGTTGGAAAGACTAATCCAGGAATATAGTCCAACTACTATGGCAATAGAAGACCTTTTTTATTTCAAGAATCAAAAAACTGTAATTACAGTTAGTCAGGCAAGAGGGGTGGTTATACTTTCTGGTGTCGTGAATCAATTGGGTGTATTCAATTACACTCCCTTACAAGTTAAGTCCGCTGTAACAGGCTACGGAAGAGCAGAGAAGGATCAAGTCGCTTTTATGGTAGGTAAAATACTTAAATTAAAAGCTGTTCCGAAGCTAGATGACATTACCGATGCCATAGCTGTAGGGATATGTCATCTTAATTCAAATCATGTTCGCTAAACTCAAAGGTACAATCACGGATATATTTTCAGACTTCATTATATTGGATGTTGGAGATGTAGGTTATCGAGTTGAGACAATACAGAATGAATTCCTTGTTGGAGAAGAGAAATCTTTCTTCATTTACACTCATGTGAGAGAAAATGAAATACGATTATTTGGATTGGATACAAAGAATCAATATTCTCTTTTTGTAGATTTGATAGGAATATCCGGAGTAGGTCCGAAACTGGCACAAAATATACTCAAGCAAATACCTTATGAATCCATTATGTCCGCGATTGCCGATAAAAATATTGATACACTTCTTGTAAAAGGGGTAGGGAAGAAAACAGCCCAGAGAATTATAATAGATATGACATCTAAACTGGAGAAATATACTTGGGAAGGTTTTACAAGTCAAAATAATTTATCACAGGAATTCAAAACCCAGGCTCAACAAGCATTACAGAATCTAGGTTTAAGTAAAGATGAAATCAGGGATATAATAAAGGAATATGGTGTGAATCACACTGAAGAAAAGTTAGAATTATTAGTTAAGTTTGCATTAAAATTCATAAATAAATAATGAACGATCGAATCATAAATGCAGAATCAGAGAGTGATGAAGAGTTGGTGCTCTTCGATAGATCCCTTCGTCCTAAACTTTTTAAGGATGTTATAGGTCGAAAGCGCGAGGTCGACAATCTTAAGATTCTAATCGATGCTGCTAAAATGCGAAATGAACCGATTGATCATGTTCTTCTTCATGGTCCTCCTGGACTTGGAAAAACTTCCTTGGCATATGTTATAGCTAACGAAGCAAATGTACCTATTTATACTACCTCAGGGCCAGCAATTGAGAGAAAAGCTGACTTGGCTGCCATATTAAGCAACCTTGAAGATAAGGCGATTTTATTTATCGATGAAATTCATCGACTAAATAGATCATTGGAGGAAATCTTGTATTCAGCAATGGAGGATAGTACGATTGACATAGTCATTGGCAAGGGTCCTTCAGCTAGGACATTAAAGTTGGAATTAAATAAATTCTCATTGATAGGTGCCACAACTAGAGTAGGGATGTTGAGTTCCCCTTTAAGAGATAGGTTTGGTGTAGATATGCACTTGGATTATTATGGTTATGAAGATTTAGCATCGCTAATAAGACAAAAAGCAAAAATATTAGATATTGTGATAGATGAAAAAGCTTCTGAGGAAATAGCAAAACGATCTAGAAGGACTCCTCGAATTGCACAACGTTTATTAAAAAGAGTTAGAGACTATGCGCAAAGCAATTCAAGTAGTAATATAGATGTAAACTCAGTAAAAGAAACATTAAATATGTTGGGAATCGATAATTTTGGTCTGGACAGCCTAGACAAGAAAATTTTGCAGGTGATGGTTAAAAACTTCAAAGGAGGACCTGTTGGTATAAACACAATAGCAGCGTCACTGTCCGAGGATAGAGATACAATCGAAAATGTGTATGAACCATTTTTGTTGAAAGAAGGTTTTATTATGAGAACAGCCAGGGGTAGGGTAGTTACGGAAAAAGTATATGAAATATTAGATTTATAAAAATGCCAAAGATAAATACAAGATCTAGGATAATGATAACAACGTCATTGCTTACGTTCTTGTTTCTCTTAGTTCAACAATATGACTTCCGCACCATCTGGCCAATAAATCTCAGTTTTGACCCGATAAAGCCGTTCATCTTGAGTTTCGTAGCATATGTACTATGTTATTGGGTGCTTCATTTCAAAGTTTCTGGAGAAAGATATGTGACTATTTTATTATTTCCAGCGATTACCGTATTCGCTTTATCCCTCTTGTCCGAAATCCTAATAGCGGGGATACTTTCTGAATTCGGACAGCTAGGTCTTGTTCTACTTAGTGCTGTTCTTTTCTGGGTGTTTGTCTATATAACTTTTCTTACTGTTAATGTTTTAAATGTTTCTTACATTCGTGAAATTCCTTTAGGACAAGCGGGTAGGGCATCGCAATTTATCTTGACTATGATAATTGCGTACATAAGTTTCTTTTTGGTTTTCAGTAATGATATCTTTCTTGTTTTTAGAGAAGTGTTTATTTTATTGGAAACATTTTTGTTAGTCTACATCACCCTCTGGACAATAAAAATCTCAAAACGGCAACGAATAATAGCATCATTAAATATTGGTGTACTGATTGCATTACTTACATTCATTTTGAGTCTCTGGCCCATAAATTCCACTTATATAGCCCTTGTGCTGATATTGGTGTTTTACGTATGTCTTGGAATAGCTCTTGAGATAAGGGAATTCATAAGTCAGTTTATTTGGGTGGAATACGTTTCGTTATTAGTCTTAATCTTCGTAATGTTGTTTCTCCTAGCAGAGTGGGGGATTAACGGTCACCTCCTCTAAATCGAGATAATTTATTAATTATCTTCTTTAACTCCATCGTTTTAATATTTTCTTTATGAGACCACATAATGGGGGAATGAGATATATATAAATTCATAAATATTTGTAAGTCATAATAAAAGATAATTTCTGATTAAATAAGGGTGAAATAGTACTATATAGAAACTGAGTATAATAACCCTTATATGGAATTAACGAGAGAATAAGGCGGAGAAGTGGGTGTTTTGCTATTTATTTATAATTAGTTATAATATTTTTAATTCATATATTAATAATGTTTATTTATAATTGTCGTAATTTCTGAGATTCAAGTTTTATTACTTCTGGTCTCAGATAACCTTTATTTTCGGGGCTTCTCCCCTACTAATTTTTATCAAAAGAGGGCACCATGGATGATTTTGACAAGTATAATAAGGAAATAGTAAGCCAGATGCCTTTAATAGAGGATTTCTTTTATGACCTTATAAATAATAATTATTCAGGGAAAACAGTATCTAACTATCAAAGAGATTTATTAGTTTTTGCGAGTTTTCTTTACTCACAGAAATTAAAATTTAAAGACATCGGGAAATTAGATTTAATTAAATACAAAGACTATTTAAGGAATGGTAAATATTTAAAAGATTTAAAATTTCTCTATAGTCACGAAAATGTCGAAAATGTCACCGATGATCGTGAAAATCCACTTCCTGAAACGCAACACAAAGAATCGAGCCCTAAGGCATCTAGAAGGCTTTCTATGTATCAAGGTCGACTTGGAAGTCGCAGTGTAAATCGTATGTTATCAGCTTTAAGGAGTTATTTTAGATTTTTGACAGATGCGGATGAAAAAGTTCCAATTCCTGCAGATGCGATAAAATTAATTAAAACTGAAAAAGTCGTTTCAAATGTTGCTGACTTAGATGAATTAATTTCTTTAATTGAATCTCCAGAAAATTTTGAAAAGAAAATAAATGTTCGTTACAGAAACCGTGCAATGTTGGAATTATTATTTTCAACTGGTATGAGAATTTCTGAACTTATTAATTTGAATCTTGAAGATTTGAAACTTGATGAGTCTAAAAAAGTTATACAAGATGACAGAATTTTCATCACTGGTAAAGGTAAAAAACAAAGATTCGTTTATCTCACTGAACGTGCAAAACATTATCTGGAAAGGTATTTGATGACTCGTGATGACGAATATAAGGCCTTGTTTATTCCTTATAGAGGATCTCGGCTCGGTACTGAAAATACTTACGCAGTAAGAGTTTCGGTGAATTATCTGCAATATAAAATCAAACAATACAGATCTCGTCTCGGTATAAATATTCCTACTTCCGCGCACAGTCTTAGGCACGGTTTTGCTACCTATTTATCCGAAAATGGTGCAAATCCGGCTTCAATTCAACGGCTTCTTGGTCATGAATCATTACAAACGACAAGCCGTTACGTTCATACGAGCGACAGGGTCGCACAAAAATCTCATAAAGAATTCCATCCATTAAAAGAGTAGGGTTCCCCTACTCTTTTTTATTATTTTTATGATTTGGTTGTTAGACCTGAATTCTCTAGGCTACAGCAGAAACCTCAAGTATTTCGATAACCTGCTTACCAGCTGGAGTGTCAAGTTCAACATAGTCCCCTGCTCTATTGCCTTCTAGGGCAAGTGCAATCGGTGACTCAGTTGAAATATATCCATTTTGTGTATCAACCTGTGTTGGATGTACAACCTTGAATTCACGAGTGCTACCATTGATGCTGACTTTGTACTGTTGACCAAAAGTCTTTGGTAGTTCAGTATTTTTCAAGGAGTCTAATAGCGAATCGATTGACTGCTCTAGATAATCCTTTTTGTCTAATAACTCGTGTAACACAGCGGAATCATCTGCATCGTTTTCTTTTCGATCTCTTTCGATTTGTGTGCCAATTGAATCAATTTGTTTTTTAAGGTCTTGTATTTTTGCAAGTATTTCTTCTCTCGATTTCGCCTTCTTCATTGTATTTTGATAAAAAATAAAAAAACCTCTCGTTTTTGAGAGGTTGAATACACAATGGGTATACACCTCTCAGGTGATTAGTGATTTATTCATAATAAAAATTTGTGTGCAACAACAATAATGCATTTCTTTTTTCGGTTTTCCTTTATATATCACAACGAATTATATAACGTTGTTTGAAAATAGTGTCACAAATAATACATTTTTTTTTATACAATAGCAATAGCACTTACCTCATCGCCCTTCTCTAGCGACATTAGGCGGACACCTGCTGTTTGTCTACTTCTCTCAGGAAGATCATTTGTTGGAGTTCTAAGTGCTTTTCCAATCTTGCTGATAATCAATAAATCCATTCCAGGATGGTCGAAGATTCTTGCGGTTGCTAAGTATCCAGTCTTTTTGTTAATTCTTGCTGCGTAAACACCCTGTCCTCCTCTTTTCTGTCTAGGAAATTGTGATAATTTACTGACTTTTCCGTAACCATTTCTTGAGATTGTTAATAATAAATCTTCCTGTTTTCGTACAACATCCATAGCTATTACAAAGTCTCCAGCATTCTTAAACAATATTCCGCGTACGCCCATGGTGTCTCTACCAGTAGGTCGTACATCTTTCTCGTGGAATCGTATTGAACGCGCTTGTTCTGTGATGAGTAAGACTTCATCGTCACCGTTGGTTGGTTTTACCCAGGCTAATTCGTCTTCTTTGGATAATTTAATAGAAATCAAACCATTGGTTCTAATATTGCTGAATTCTTCTATAGCAGTTTTCTTGACAGTTCCTTGTTTTGTAGCCATGAACAGATATTTATATGGTTTTTTCTCTCGCTTATCTTCTCCTTCTTGTATTGTATCTTCATCATATAGTTTCCCATCTTCTCGCTTGCTCAAAATACTCGTTACTAGTTCATTCTGGTCAATATTTATCAAATTGATAATTGCTTGTCCTTTTGCTGTTCTGCCAAACTCAGGTATTTCATATACTTTCTTGAAAAATACTCGACCTCGATTTGTGAAGAATAAAATATCGTCATGTGTAGAACAACTCAAAATATGTGAAACACCGTCATCTTCTTTCGTTCCCATTCCGGTTTTTCCTTTTCCTCCACGTTTTTGTTGCTTATATGTATTTTCATTGATTCTTTTAATGTATCCTTGTTCACTTACTGTAACGAAAACATTCTCTTTATGAATTAAATCCAATTCTGAAAATTCTCCAACTTTGCCTTTATGCAACTTTGTTCTTCGTTTATCGGAGAGTCTTTCCTTAAGTGATGTAAGTTCTTGTTCAATAGTATTTATAACCATATCTGGGGTTGTAATTAATTTGATCAATTCTGCGATTGTCTTTTTGATTTGTTTGTATTCTTCTTCAATCTTTTGTCTTTCGAGTGCGGCAAGCTTTCGTAATTGCATATCAAGTATTGCTGTTGCTTGAATTTCACTCAACGCGAATTTCTTAATCAAGTTCGTCTTAGCGATGTCTGCATCTTTTGAACTCCTGATTGTGTTAATAACTTCATCAAGATTATCAAGGGCTATCATTAATCCTTCTAGAATATGTTCTCTTTCTTTAGCTCTCGCGAGGTCATACTCTGCTCTCCTAATTATAATTTCTTGTCTATGGGTGATGAATAATTCAAGAATTCTCTTTAGGTTCAGTAATTTAGGTTCTCCGTTCACCAATGCTAACAAATTCATATTGAATGTTGTTTGCATTTCTGTGTATTTGTACAGTTTGTTGAGTACTGTATTCGGATTTCCATCTTTCTTAATATCAATGACTATTCGAATAGTTTTGGTTGATTCATCTCTTAAATCTGCTATCCCAATAATTTTTTTGTCTCTGTGAAGGTCTGCAATTTTAATAACTAAGTTGGATTTGTTTACTTGATATGGTAGTTCGGTTACAACAATTCTAAATTTACCATTACCTCGTTCTTCAATATGTGCGACTGCACGCATTAATACTCTTCCACGACCTGTGGCATATCCACGGATGATTTCTGCCTGATCGTACATTTCTGCACCAGTAGGAAAATCAGGCGCAGGTATGAATTTTGCTAAATCTTCGATGGTAGTTGAGGAGATGAATTCCGGGAATCTGTCCTTTGGTAATTTCTGTAAATCTTCAACAGTTCTAATATTTTCTGCATATTTTAAATCAAGTTGCTTATAGTCGAATTCATTGCCAAGCTCTATCATGGACTTCAACCCATCTACAATCTCTCCTAAATTATGTGGAGGTATTTTAGTTGCCATTCCAACTGCGATACCTTCCGCTCCGTTCAACAGTAAGTTTGGAAGTAAGGAAGGTAAAAGATTTGGCTCAGAATAACTACCGTCGTATGTCGGAATAAAATCTACTGTATTTTTATCGAGATCTTGTAGGATTTCTAATGCATTCTTACCAAGTCTTGATTCTGTATATCTCATGGCTGCAGCTGTATCTCCATCGATTGAGCCGAAGTTTCCTTGGCCGTCAATAAGTGGATATCTAAAGCTGAAGTCTTGAGCCATACGTACCATAGCGTCGTAAACGGCAGTATCTCCGTGTGGATGATATTTACCAATTACTTCTCCAACAGTTCTAGCAGATTTTTTATAACCTTTGCTAGGAAGAAAACCTTGTCGATACATAGCGTACAGAATCCTTCTCTGTACTGGCTTGAGTCCATCTCTAACCTCTGGAAGTGCTCTAGCTACAATAACGCTCATTGCGTAGTTGATGTAAGAGGTAGACATCTCGTCTACAATATTTCGAGAGTTAATTGTGCCTGTTGTTTTTAGACCTTGATCTGTCATTTGTTGAATATTAAATATCTACGGTTGCTTCTTTACTGTGAGTTTGGATAAATTTCTTTCTAGGTGCAACTTCGGCTCCCATTAAAATATCAAAAATTTTATCGGATTCTTCACCATCTTCGATTCGGATTTGTTTAAGTGTTCGACTTTCAGGATTCATTGTTGTTTGCCATAATTGTTCAGGATTCATTTCTCCAAGACCTTTGAATCTTTGAATACTTTTTGGTGACTTCTTAGCAGCTTTTAATTGTGCTGTTAATTCTTCTAATTTTGAATCGTTAGCAACCCAATAATTTTCGTCTTTATTGATTTCTACTTTATATAATGGTGGCTGGGCAACGTATAGATATCCCTTTTCAAGAATTGGTTTCAAGTGGCGATAGAATAATGTCAAAACAAGTGTTGTAATATGTTCTCCATCAACATCAGCATCGTTCATCAAGACAATTTTGTGATATCTGAGCTTTTCAATATTCATGGTGTCGGAAATACCTGTTCCAAGTGCTATTACCAAGTCTTTTATTTCTTTATTATTCATAATTTTGTCAAGACGGTATTTCTCTGTATTGAGAGGTTTACCTCTAAGTGGGAAAATCGCTTGAGTATTTCGATCACGTGCTTGTTTTGCGGATCCTCCTGCTGAGTCTCCCTCCACTATGAACAATTCTGAAATTGTAGGATCTTTACTTGAACAATCGGCAAGTTTTCCTGGAAGGCTTCCACCATCAAGTGCACCCTTTCTGATGACTGCGTCTCTAGCAGCTTTTGCTGCTTTACGTGCTTTATTGGAAAGTACTGCTCTAGAAATAATGTTCTTCGCATCTTGGGGGTTCTCTCCCAGGTATGTTTTTAGTGATTCTTCAACAACTTTTCTTACAGCTTGTGTAACTTCTGGATTGTTAAGCTTAATCTTCGTCTGTCCTTCAAATTGCGGGTCATGAATTTTGACTGAAACAATTGCTGTGAGTCCCTCTCTTGTGTCATCTCCACTAAGTTTGAGATCTTTTTCCTTATCTGTAGCAATCGTTGAGAAATAATCATTTAAACTTTTTGTTAATGCGATTCGGAAACCTGAAAGATGTGTTCCTCCTTCGGGGTTGTGAACATTATTAGCAAAAGCTAAAACTCTTTCTTGTAGGTCTGTGGTGTATTGGACTGCGACCTCAACGTCTACATTGTCTTCAGTTTTGTGCACATAAAAAATGTTTTTGTTGACAGGTTTGTAAGAGGAATTGATTTGCTTAATGTAGGATTTCATTCCGTTTTGGAAATAGAATGCATAATGTCTAGGAATATTATTCTCCCCTCCTCTATCTTCTTCCTCGCGATCATCACGAACAACTATACGAACTCCTGCAGTTAAATAGGCTTGCTGTCGGAAGCGAGTATGAAGCTTCTTAATACTGAATTGCGTAGATGTGAAAATTGTATCATCGGGAGTAAATGTGATTTTTGTACCAGTTTCTTCTGATTTTCCGACAACTGCCACGTCTTTTAATGGCTTTCCTATTTTGTACTCTTGCATGTAATGTTTGCCATCTTTGAAAACCTCTGCTTTCATATGCGTACTTACGGCATTTACGACAGATAGTCCAACTCCATGTAACCCAGACGACACTTTGTAAGATGATTCGTCAAATTTGCCTCCAGCATGCAGAGTCGTAGCTGCGATTTCTAGAGCACTCATACCTTTCACAGGATGTATGTCTACTGGAATTCCACGACCATTATCAGAAACACTAATAGAACCGTCTTTGTTCAAACTGATTTCGATTTTGTCTGCATATCCACCCAATGCTTCGTCAATCGAATTATCTACTATCTCATATACAATGTGATGTAGTCCTGTAACATCAGAATCTCCGATGTACATCGCAGGTCTTTTCCGAACAGCTTCCAATCCCTCTAGGATTGTTATTGATGAAGCATTGTAAGAATTATCCTTTTTGCTCATAAAATTACATCGTAAGTGAAAGTAGTTATTCTAGCATAAGCTCGACTAATATTTCATATTAATTACCATATTTTCCAATGCGAGCCTTTTGGATGTATTACCAGATATCATTATAGATGTTTGTTCTATCAAAGCAATGTTTTGTTTAAGTTTTGTATCGGAATGGTCTTCTTCAAGCTGTTTTTGTAGTGTTGAAAGCAAATTAAATATAAATGTTTGAATCTGTCTGTTCTGCTCTAATGTGTTTTTTTCACTCAAAAGATCATCAATATATTTAAATTGTAGCGTCCGACTGAGTTTCATAAAGTCTGAGTTTTCTAACGACTTTAAAACAATGGAGTCTTGGATAATCTCACACCGGGAGAGTACTGTAGGTAATAGATTTGATGGGTTTGCTAAAGTCAATGCTAGATAACAATTTGCGTTGGGCTCTTCCAAGAGTTTTAAAATCGAATTCTGTGCCTGATCGGTGAGTAAATCCGCATTTTTAATGACAGCAAACTTATTAGGACTGTTGTATGGTTTGACTTTGAACCATTCTTTCAACTTCCTCGTTTGATCGATACCAATTGATTGTTTCTTATCAGCGGGTTCTACATTCAAAAAGTCAGCATTCTTATCAATTATTTCGAACTGTGAACATAATGAATCAATTGTTTGGTTAATATAATCAACCCGAGTAGAAGAAATTATGTAGGACTTTGACATAAAACAATAACAATATTTAAGTTGATAAAGAAATTAATAGAAAAAAAATTGAATAAAAGGTAGACTATAATAGCATTTAATTTTATCACTTTGAGAGGCAAAATACACAGTAAATGAACCTAACAACTGCCCAAACAACTCCTGTTACAGCTGGTAATGATGCTACGAATTTAGCTACGTCTGATAATTTCAACCTTCAACAAAATGAACTTGTCGCTAAGCTAACTGAAAAAGGTCTTGTGTCAAAAGAAAAGTTTGATCAAGCTAAGGTAAAAGCGCTCACAACTGGAAAAAATATTGAAGACATACTCTTCCAAGAGAAATTAGTGTCACCAGAAGAGTTTTATAAAGTAAAAAGTGATATCTATCATATTCCTTTTATAAATATTGCCGAGAGAAGGATCCCCGTCGAGATATTAAATATATTTTCTAAAGATATTGCTAAGAAAAACCAAGCTGTAGCATTTGAAGAAACTCCCGACGCGGTCAAAGTTGCTATGGTTGATCCACTCGACCTTCAAAAGACTAGGTTTCTTACTACAATAATTGGAAAGAAAATTGAACCATATTTCACTGATCCTATTTCTATTAGAACAGTTATAGATACAAGATATGGAGCGCAAATCACAAGTGAGGTTGATGAAGCGCTTGAAGATGTCGCGGATATTATTGATGTTACAGGTGACGGTGATTTTAGTAATGAAGATATCACCTCGGCCCCGGTTGCAAAAATTGTAAATATGATTTTAGAGTACGCTGTTAAGCATAAAGCATCCGATGTGCATATCGAGCCTCGAGAATCAGGAATTATTGTCAGATATAGAATGAGTGGAGTTTTATCAGAGAAATTAAATTTCCCAAAAAAACTCGAAAAACCTGTAGTTGCTAGAATCAAAATCCTCTCAAATTTGAAAATCGACGAGCATAGAGTTCCACAAGATGGTAGATTCCAAGTAAAAATGGACAATCAAATAGTGGATATTCGTGTTTCCATCATGCCTTCGGTTTACGGTGAAAAGGTTGTGCTTCGTTTGCTTGAAAGAGGTAGTAATTCAATCAGTTTCGAGGATACTGGTATCCGAGCTCAAGCCAAAGAAGATTTTTTGAAAGGTTTAAAGAAAACTCAAGGAATTATTCTTGTCACCGGTCCAACTGGTAGTGGTAAAACGGTAACTCTCGCCTCTTCTCTAACGATTTTAAATCATCCAGAAGTTAATATCGTAACTCTTGAGGATCCAGTGGAAATTAGAATCGAAGGAATTACACAAATACAGATTAATGCAGATATTGGCTTAACCTTTGCTAATGGACTTAGATCGGTCTTGAGACAAGACCCAGATATTGTTATGGTGGGAGAGATTCGTGATCAAGAAACTGCCCGATTGGCTGTGCAGGCTTCATTGACAGGACATTTGGTTTTGGCAACACTACACACAAATAATGCTGCCGGTGCAATCCCCCGATTGATAGACATGGGAATTGAGCCCTTTTTGTTGGCCTCGACTATAAATGTAGTCGCAGCACAGAGATTGACTAGAAAAATTTGCGACAATTGCAAGATGGAATATATGGCGAATGATGAACAGGTAGAAGAAATTGAAAAAGTACTTTCTAATGTTCCAGGGTTTGATTTTGCTAAACTTTTAAGGCAGAATAATAACAAGCTAATATTATATAAAGGAAAAGGATGCCCTGAATGTGGGGATAGTGGATACAAAGGTAGGATTGGGATATTCGAGGCATTCTCTATAGATGATGGAATAATGGGATTAATATCAGATTCTGCCGTAGCAAACGAAATAGAGAAAGTTGCAATTAGTAATGGAATGATTACAATGATTCAGGACGGATATCTGAAGGTTTTAGAAGGAATGACAACAATTGAAGAAGTTCTTCGTGTAGTTAATTAATTAAGAAATCGCTTAAAATATGCAAAACACACTACTGCCCCAGAATAACAACGTTAGGGAATATTCTGGACCTCCCCTTCCTAGATCAAATAACCTATTTAATGATATTGATTATCAACTTAGCACAGATTTTCGTGACACAGTGTTACAGCCCACTCCGATAGTTGATTCCGTGCAGCAGACTGGTCCTCAGGATCAAAACAATGACAACTTAGTTACAACTCAGAATACTCAAACCAATGTCCAGCCATCACAGGGTGATAGTTCACAAATACAAAATGTTGGAACAGAACCTGCTTCAACACTGGGACAGCAATCCCCTATGACTAGCACTTTACCAGCTCTTCAAGTTCAAAGTACAACTGAGCAAAACCAAATCAATCTGGGTTCCAACCTTACGAACTTCAATTCAATTAATGAGTTACTTTCATTAGCTGTTGAGAAAGGAGCCTCTGATTTGCATGTTTCCGTGGGATACCCTCCCCTACTTAGAATAAATGGAGATTTACTTCCAGTTCCTTCACAGGTATTAACAGAAGAGAAAGTCTCACAACTATTTGGAGAAATTTTGTTGGAAAATCAGAAGAAACAATTATTGAATTATTTGGATATTGATTTTTCTTATACTCATTCTACTGGTAATCGATTTAGAATAAATATCTTTCACAAACAAGGAAATCTTGCGGGTGCATTTCGATTGATTCCATCAAAGATTCGAACAATTACTGATCTTGGAATGCCTAATATACTTCAGGACTTTACTACAGTTGCAAATGGGTTGGTATTAATTACTGGTCCGACCGGAAGTGGTAAAAGTACTACCATAGCATCAATAATTCAGGAGATTAATCTTTCACAAGCTAGACATATTATTACGATTGAAGACCCTGTGGAGTACTTATTTCCTCGTGCAAAAGCACTTGTCAATCAACGAGAGGTCGGCAAAGATGTCCGAAGTTGGACCAGAGGTTTGAGAGAAATATTAAGAGAAGATCCAGATGTCGTGTTAGTTGGGGAAATGAGAGATTATGAAACAATTGCGTTAACTATCACTGCAGCGGAGACTGGACATTTAGTATTCTCAACTTTGCACACAAATTCTGCATCTCAAACAATCGATCGTATCATTGACGTTTTCCCTGATGTCCAACAAGCACAGATTAGGGCTCAATTAGCAAATGTGATTCACGCTGTTGTCTCCCAGAGACTTATTCCACTCAAAAGTGGTGGAAGAAAAGCAGTTTCTGAAATTATGATTGCTACACCTGCAATTAGAAATGCAATTCGTGAAAAGAAAACGTATCAAATCGATAATATGATCCAGACAAGTGCCGAGTTAGGGATGATCAGTTTGGAGAAATCACTTGTCAATTTGATTAGATCCGGTGAAATCACACTAGAAGAGGCACAGGCATATACCGTCAAACATAATGATCTAATTAGCCTATTAAAGCAAAACTAATGGCAATATTTAAATACGAAGCAGCAGATAAACAAGGTAAAGTTGTTGCAGGAAAACGTGATGCGGAATCAGCCAAAGAGATCGTAGATTTTCTTCATGAAAAAGACTTGATTGTTATAACAATCGAAGAAAGTTTTGATTTCAAAAATCTATTCTCACTTCAAGTGGGAGGAGTTCCATACAAAGAAAGAGTTTTCCTTATTAAACAACTTACCTTTATGTTAGAAGCTGGCTTACCGATTCTGCAATCTCTAGAAGTGCTTGTCGATCAAGCAAAATACCCTAGCCTCAAAGAAAAGTTGAAAAAAGTATATCTTGATGTCAAAGGTGGACTTCCTTTGGCGACCTCTTTCGCAAAACAAGATGTAATTTTTGATGAAATCCAAATTAGTTTAATCCAATCGGCGGAGAAAAGTGGAAACTTGATTGAAGTTATGCAACAGATTTCTATTGATATTGAAAAAAAACAAAAACTAAAAAATAAAGTAAAAAATGCCTTAATCTACCCTACTATCATAGTTTTGACTGCGATTGTAGTCATGATGATTTTGGTAATTTATATGGTCCCGGCTGTGGTTGATCTTTATGCTGATCTTGGAGCTGCAGATCAGATTCCTCTAGTGACTAGGATTTTAGTCGCCATAAGTAATTTCTTTACCTCTCCGGTGGGAATCATTATTACCGTTCTTGTTCTTTTAGGGTTGGTTTTAGGATATAGGGTTGCACATGCATCCGAAGGCGGTAGAAGAGTCATTGATAAGGCTTATCTTAAAATGCCAATACTAGGCGTATTGTTAAACAATGTTCAAGTAGTAGAAATGACTAGGATGTTAGCCATGCTTTTAAAGAGCGGAATTCCTATAATAGACGCAATGTACTCAACAGCGGGTGGTTTGAGTAACATCCACTATAGCAATGCCATGATCTATTCAGCTGAAAAGGTATCAAAAGGATCGTCTATTGCATTATCATTAGCAAAAACTGATGTTATTCCAAATATAGTCATCAAGATGATAGCAACTGGAGAGGATACAGGATCGTTAGATAAAATCCTTAGTGATTTGTCGGAATTCTACGAAAACGAAGTAAATGAAATGACTGCAAACCTTACGAGTATGATTGAACCTATTATGTTATTGATAGTAGGTGTAATGGTTGCATTCTTAGCTGTTGCAGTCTACTTCCCTATTTATAACATTGCTCAAATCATTTAATTTTTATTTATTATTTTTTATAAATGAAAGCAAAAAAAGCTTTTACGTTACTTGAATTGCTGGTCGCTATGGCGATTATTGCCGTTCTAATTGCATTGGCAATTTTCGGTATTATTCAAGTACAAAGAAATTCCAGAGAAACTCAAAGAAGAAAAGCAGCCGAGGATATTAATATAGGCATACAAGACTATTATACAAATTATGGTGAATATCCTGATGTATTAACTTTTGGAACAATTTCTACTGGTGTAGGAGTTGAAGTTTCAGATTCGACTGGTGCAAATGTGATTGAAGTACCTCTAAAAAATGCCGCAGAACCAGGTGCTACAACAACAGCACAAGCTACAAAATGGTATTTTTCCAACACTGCACCAGGGTACAAATTGAATTATTGTAATGAGCGAGATGTTGAGATATTTGCAGGTACTGATGAAACATCAGGTATGACTTGTCCTTAATCAAAAATAAATAAATGACAACCAAGGCTGAAACTAAAAAATCATCAAAATCACTCGCGATCTCTCCTCGGAGATTGCGAGTGTACTTGGTTTTCATTGGAGTATTATTTTTAGGCTTATTGATTCTCGGATTATCTTTAAACCGTTATGCGCTTTGGCAAAAAGGTGTTAGAGAGAATCAGAGAGTTGAGATGATGAATAAAATCGTTACTGAACTTGAAAAATTCAAAGCTGAGAATGAAGATTATCCTGAAGCAGTATTTTTTAAAACTGACTCAGTTTTAATTTGTCCGAAAATAGATTGTTTAATTAGTACAGAATTAGAATTAAAAGGATCAACGAAGGGTGCCTCAGACCTTCAGCCCAAAACTGATAAAGAATTCACAAGTTACAAATATGAATTGAGCGACAATACTTTTAAACTAGCATTTTGTGACGAAGATGGTCAGGTTAATAATTTCGGAGAAGCATCTTATGATGAAATGATTTGTAAATGAACTTAATAATGGAAATAATATTAATTCTTCAGATTTTTGTTTTAGGTCTGGTGTGGGGTAGTTTCCTCAATATGGCAGTATATCGAGTTAAGCATAATCTGAGTTTTTCGGGGAGATCTTTCTGTGATCATACAAAAGAGAAACTTACCTGGAAGGATTTAATCCCCCTACTCTCTTATTTCTTTTACAAAGGTAGGTGTCGACACTGTAAAAAGAAATTACCAGCAATTTATCCTATTGTAGAGTTTACGACAGGTTTAGTTTTTGTTTTAGGTTTTTGGTACTTATGGAATAATTTTCTAGATAAGCCATTATTTGGATTAAATTTATTTATCATCGTTATTTACTCCTTGTTCTTCCTTTTTTTCGCAGTTTATGATTATCTCTATTGGGAAGTAAATGTAAAAGCTATCAAGTTAGCATTAGTTATTTCTGCGCTATTTTCGTTAACAGCAATTGTACTTTCAGATAAACAACTTGTCGTCTCAGGTATAAGCGGATATTTAGGTGCGCTTATTGCAGGATTAATTATTTACTTAATTGTAAAATTTACGAAAGGCTCTGGTATGGGTGAGGGAGATATATATTTAATGGCTTTTGCTGGTTTAGCAGTAGGTATAGAAGGTCTTATTCCTCTGTTCTTGATAAGTTCTGTAAGTGGTTCGATTATAGGAATTATTAAAGCGTTGAGAGTGGGTAAACTTCATGGCGTGCAAATACAGTTTGTTCCTTTCATCAGTTTTGCAGCTCTAGCTGTTTTATTTTGGAAGGATTCAATTTTGAAATTACTTTCACTGGATGAATTTTTCTTACTGATTTCTGAATATTTATGATACGGATAAAAAAGGGGTATACATTATTAGAGATTTTGGTTGTGATGGCAATCATAGCAATACTTCTATCAATGTTAATACAAGTAATGGCTAATTTCAGAAGAACTATCGAGTTACAACAAGCGAGTGACTTGATAACTTCAAGTGTAAATGAAACAAAAAACTATGCAGCAAATAACGTACTACCTGATGGCATAGTCATCGATGATGAAAGTATTTATGCGTATCAGCTAGTTCCTCAATCAAACGATATTGAACGAAGAGTTTGCCAAAAAATTGGAAATTCAATATTTTGGGATTGCACGATTTCAACAAAAGTCGATAATTTTATTAGTCTAGAGAATAATAATGTTTTACTTAACACTGTTGGGTGCGATAGTATGATTTTAATTAATTTGATAAGTGACTGGCAGGTTGAAAACAGCGGCACTTATAGCGATTCTATCTGTGAAATTGAGCTTTCTCATAAAACAAATCCAGAAGTTTTTAGAAGGTTTATATTTGATGGAGCAAAAAATACTTTTGAAGTAAAATATGGAAATTAAGAAATCAAACATGAAAGCATTTGGATTATTGGAGTCAATAATTGCCATTGGTGTTTTTGGAGTTACCATAGTAGTGGGGTTATCCTTGATTGTGAAATCCTTAGCAATTATCAAAGATAACCAAGTTGCAGACCAGGCATCTGCCTTCGTTTATTCATCTTTGGAATACGTCCGTTCGCCAATTATCAAACCTGAGAATCTTACTAAGGGTTTATTTTATAAGGTGAATACAGGTTTACAGGGGCAAGTTACTGGTATCACTTCGACATCTTCTGCTTCCGAGATTGAGGCAAACTCTTCATGTTCATCTTCATCTGAGTTTTATATAGATATTGATGGTCCTGATTCGAATGGAACATTTTGTAATCAGATTACGGTAGATTATGTTAATCCGCTCGACCCTACAAATAGTGATTATATTATCAGGTCAATAGGAGTATATAAGATCAAAGACGGCTATAAACTCACCGAATCAATAGGTTTTAAAAACAGGACACAATTATGATTATGACTAAAAGTTTTAAAAATAAGAAAGGATTTTCACTACTTGAAATGTTAGTGACTCTAGTGGTCTTCGCTGTTCTTATGACTATGATTGTTCAAGTATTAGTTCTTAGTATCAATGCAGGAAGAAGAATCGCTGGTAGATCGAAAGTAAGAGGTGATTTATCAGAAATTGCGGTCATGATTAGACGAGACTTCCGTAATTCAAGCAGAATTGATCAAACTCTTTGTGGTGAAAGTATCAGTTTCATCAATCCAGATGGTACAAACGCTGTTTCCTCAGCCCCTGCCTGTTTTTTCAATATGACCGGAAATAATTATGCTTGGGTATATGGGAGTAATGTAACAGAATGCCCGGAGAACAAGTTATGTAAACTAAAACAAAATCCATCAGGTGTTTATGAACTATATTATCAATCTTCTGACATTCTAAAGTTCGATCCTCTTGGTACCCGTTTTGAGCTTACACTCTATCAACAAACAGAGAAAACCACTCAAGGAATTTTACTAGCGTCACTAACTGCTAATGTCTCAGATTATGTGAACATTGAAGTAGCTACTCAGTATCGACAAATCAGTGTCTTCACTAGAAACTTTTAAGGTTTAGGCTTTGATACTACCTTATTTGTCCTAAGAGCATAATCCAATATCTCTAATGAAGGATCCTTAGTAGGAATCTGGAGCTCTAGTTGAATTGATGGAGAATTTCCTAGGTCGTCGTCTATTTCAGCTGTTGCTACTATGATTCTTGCTTGCGGTGGTAACCCAGTTGTCGGCTCTAGTAGTGATAGTTCGGTTGTACTTGAATTCTTCATAATTGGTTTCATCCTTACTGATATAGTTGTGTATACTCCGCTAGGTTCGACGCTATTAAGGCATTGTTTAAGATCAATTGTGAAGCTATTTGTTCCATCAGGGACGAATGTTAAGCAACTAATCGGATCATTTGGCTCAAAGATATTAAAATTATCGTAAATGCTTTGAGAGGTTTTGTATTCGCCAATATTAGATTTGTAATCGATATTTACCACCCACGCTACTTGTCCTTTCCAACTAAATTTTAAATTATCCTTATATCCTTCTAAAGGTATCGTTATATTTTTGTCTTTTCCAACGGGGATATCGGAAAAGGTAGTGACCACATCTTTTACAATGTATAGCATTTTTTTCGAAAGCGCATTACTAAATTCTAATCCAGTTAGTTCAATATCACAGGTAATTGAAGCCTCTGGACATGCTGGATTCTGTCCTGAGATGATTTTCAGTAACTCCTGTTCTACCGCTGAATAGTACTCTTCGTATTGTTCAGATTGGACCTGATCTAATGTATCACGCCTAACATTTTTTGATATTAATACAAGTAAAATACTAATAATAGCTAAAGCTAACATCAAGATTATTAATATTTGTCCTTTGTATGCTTTTTTCATATTACTATTGTGCTCTGATGAATTGACCCTCTCTTATGTTATAACCAAACACATAAGACATAAGATCACCGTAAATATATAGATATCTTGGGTCGTATTCGATTATCTCAGAAGGTGAAAATTGGCTACGAATTGGTCCAAGATTCCTGTTCCAATCCATGTCGGTTATTGACGGTGTATTATCTGTCTCTACTACCCCACCCTTTATGTAAAGGCCATCTCCTGACGGATCTGCAACTGTACTAAAGAGTCCGGTCACAAAATATCCGTGTACCTGGTCGTAAACAGTTTTGTCTGGATCTGCTGAACCTAACCCATCACCTGGTAATATTGTTGTGGTACCTTGAACAATGAACATACAACCATTTTCAAAGCCTTCGCTCACCAAGTTTGGCTGAATGTTCAAATTGCCAGTAACAAGAAAAATACTTTTTGTGTCACAAATATTTACATCAATCGTCAAGTCTCCTGATAAATATACAACCACATCGTTCAGATTCCCGGTGGGATGTATTTCTGACATTCGGTTATATGTGATTGTTGGATCTGTGATTTGAGTTTTTATGATTGTCGGAGTTGAGTTTCTAAGATACTGATCAAAGTATTGAAACCAGCTCACACCTGTCTTGTATTCTGAATTTGCATCTGCATAATCACTGAGTTGAGAATCTTTTTCAGAACTTCTAGATGGAATTGCATATCCTACCGGTTGAAGGTAGAGATTCGAGGATAGGTATCTTTCTCTCCCAATAAAACTTGCAAAATTTACATTATCGAAGAAACTATTAATAATATTATTTGAGGTCAGGGTTGTCTGATTGAAAGTGCTGCTATATACATTGCCTCCGATGGTATTTACCCATGGGTAGTATACAATCGGAGTTGGAGTCGGTGTAGATGTTGCCGGTGGAGGTGGTGTTGGTGTTGAAGATGGTCCAGGCGTTGGAGTACTCGATGAACCAGCATATGCAAATGTTAATGCTGACATTGACCATTGCATACTTGATCCTAAGCCATTGGTTTGCGTGGCAGGAGGTACATTTCTAGATTGTGTTTGAAAACAGATATAAGTATGGTCCTCTGGGATATTTACATCAGGTGTAAGGTGTGTTGAGTCTATTGTATCCCACTCGTTTTCGGATGTTGCATTAAATAAATCTTGGTATACAATAGCTCCAGGTATGGAAGATAATCCTCCGTTAGGTACCCCTGGAGGTTTATTTAAATTAGTAATCGATGCTGGAATAGAACCTGTCCCGGTAACATACCAGAAAGCATTTGGTCGGTACATCAGAGGTGAAGCAGTTCGTCTTTTTGTTCCAGACATAAAGGCAAAATAATCTACCCTTCTGTCTTTGGTTGTGTCCCCGGGAAATTCATGGCAAACTACATTACTCCATTCCCCCCACTTGGTTTCGTTAGGGCGATTACCTATATTATTCATAAATGTTCCATCAAATCCACATTTCACTTCTAGATGACTATCGACGGGTAAAGTGGGATCATTATGTATAATCATTGCACCAACTCCGAACAATTCCATATCAGCTCCTAAAGTATCTTTTCTAATTGTGAATGTGTTTGTTCCTGAATTGTTTATCCCCGTAGTCCCAAGGTCTACAATGTAACCCCAATATGTTGTACCTGGACCACCTAAAACAGCTGGACCGAACACCCCATGTAGCGGATTAGCGATTATGTTATTAAATCCACCACCGTTAACACTTACTCTCAAAGTACTATCTTCAGTTGCTTTTCTAACAGTCCAATATAAATATACGTTCTGTGCAGGTCCGTTTATAGCCTCTACTGTGAATGAACCATTATAGACTCCACCACTTATGCGATCAATCATACCTAGACCACCTACTTTTATGTTATAACGTCCTTGTAAGTCTTTCTCATAAATACAGCTCCCAGAGTCTAGTTCCCTATTCACCATTGCAGATGCAGGATTAGTAATAGGAAAAATAATCAAAAGAAAGGCGAAAATGCTTAAAGTGGATAAGAAAATATTATTTATTTGTTTTTGGACAGTTATTTTCATATTATTAAACAAATTTAACCCAGTTAAATAATTTTTGCAAGATTCATCAACCTAAAATGAATTTTCCTTGATTAATATTTCAAGACTTATTAGAATTAACTAGTTTATACTAAAACTGTCTGTATATATTTATGAAACTGCCTGAATTCTTTGGTCTAGACATTGGGAATCACTCCCTGAAAATTGCTCAGGTAAAGTACTTGGGAACGGATACTGCACAACTATTGAAGTTAGCTAGAGCTGATATTGTAAGTGGAGTGGTAAACAACACAGATCTGCCAAATTTAGCGAAAGAAATTAAAAACCTCAAAGAAACTGCTGGAATTAATACGAAGAAAGTAGTTATCGCCCTACCCGAGTCATCAATTTTTTCCCGTCTTATATTATTACCTGAAGTTGATGAGTCTAAACTCGAGCAAGCAATATATTATGAAGCAAAACAATATTTGCCAGTGACGATAGAGGAAGTTCAACTAGAATGGGTACAAGTTAGTAAAAGTCAGCGAGATGGAAAAACTTTTGTTCAATGGTTAATTGTTGCAGCACCAAAAAAAGTTGTTGCTAAATATATGGAAGTTATGGATTTGGCAGGTTTAGAGGTTATTGCTGTAGAAACTGAAACAATAGCTACTGCAAGGGCTTATACCTATAATACTCATTTTAATGAAGGTGTATTGGTAATGGACTTTGGAGGAACGAACACTGATATCTCTGTAATTATGGGAAAAAATGTAATTTTCTCGCAAAGCATTGGTACAGGCTCTGATGTTTTAACAAAAGCACTGATGTCAGAATTTAATTTGGACATTCTTCAGGCAGAACAATACAAAAGGACTTATGGATTACTTAGAGATCAAGCCGAAGGGAAAATTGCCGGAGCTTTGGAACCAATGATGAAGATTATAACCAACGAGATAAATAAGACAATCAACTATTTCCGAGAACATCTAAGGGAGAACACACCAAAACAAATCTACATAGTTGGTGATGGAGCTAATCTCCCGGGTCTGGCACAGTATTTGACACAAGTGATGGGTATACCTGCAAATGTTATGGATCCTGTAATGTCTTTGAAAGTCGACAATAGAATGAAAGCCGAAATCAGTCAGATAAGTACAACAGGATTCTCTGTTGCTTTAGGTTTAGCTTTAAAAACGGAATAATATGAATAGTTCAGGATTTAACCTCCTACCAAAAAAATCTGAAGAATTAAGACTAAAAGAACAAAGACGTGATAGTTATAGTGTCTATTATACGTTTTTAGTTTTTTTCGGTGTTGTTTTATGGTTAGGGTTAGTAATTTTCAACACTTTCGTTGTCGATAGGTCCACAAATGATTGGAAAGAAATTAACAAGGAAAAAACAAACAAGATTAACAACGAATATGCTCAAACTCGAAGAATCCATGGTGAATTAGTTGTTAAAACAAAGAGCGTTGCTCCCCTTCTAAAAAACGATATTGATCCTGAAACAGTATTTCTTGTAGCAGAACAAGCATTCTCAATTAATGAAGGTGATGTAAGTATTGTCGGTTATGGTCGAAATGAAGATGGAAGTTTTACCATTAGTATTGCAGCAACTAATCATATAGTTGTTGCTGAAAAAGCTCGAAGCTTGAGAAATTTAAATATGGTTAAGGATTTAAGCGTAGACAAGGTCACACAGGCACCGTTAGGTAATCAATTCGTTGCAGATTTTAATTTCTTGGTAGATAAATCCCTACTCTAAGATGGCTCAAAATATTAACAACAAAATAGTCGACAAAAGAAGTGATGATGATTATTTATATGCAAAGAAAAAGACAAATTATCGTAAATTATTCCATTTTTACTTAATTCCCATAGTATCTGTCTCTATCTTTCTTCTTATTCTAGTATTAACTATTATTCCAAATGTTAAATATATGATGGACGGCTTGGAGGAAGGAAAGGAACTAAAAAAGGAATCTGAGCTCCTAGATCAAAGGATTGCAATACTCAAAACACTTAAAAGTCGTGAGGAGGAAAATCTACAGATTCTAAATAAAGTGAACTTAATAATCCCTTCTGAACAAAGTGAAGTTGTTAATTTTAGACAAAAAGTAGCTGGATTAGCCATAGAACAAGGTCTTATTGTCGAGTCTTTGCAGGCGGGAGAGAATATCATAGAAGACAAAAAAAATGATACAGAGCCATCAAATAATCAGTTAATTGAGATTCCCTCAAAGTTTAGTTTTGCAGGAGAATTTGATGCTTTTAGACAACTATTCCTCAAATTATACGAAGGAGAAGATTTTTTTATTATCACCAATATGGATTTAAATGTTAATAATTCTTTCCAGTCTCCGGGTGCCTGGAAAGGTCAATTTGATCTCACAAAATATCAATTCTCGGCTAAACAATCAGAAGACGACTTTATGAATATTTCTGAAAAGGAGCCAATAGATAAAAGCGTTGTGAACTTTATTGAACAGAACTTTGGAATTTAAATGAGATTTTAGTCTGCGACCTTGATGTACACTCTTTTGTTTTCCCTTTTTGCAATAATGCTCAATATATTTCGGATAGCTCGAATATTCATTCCGCCTTTCCCTATAACTACCCCTCTTTCCTCTTCGGGCAACTTAAGAATGTAAACTATATGGTCTTTATCTTCCTCTTGAGTCTCGATTTTTACATCATCGGGATTAGATACAATTTTAGTCACTATGTAATGAAGGAGTTCTAGCATTTTATTTTGTTATTTATCTGATTTAGCTTTTTCTTCTTTTGAATCTACTACAACTTCAGCTTTTTCTTTTTTCACTTCAACTTTTTCTGCTTTTTTAGTTTCAGTTTTCTTGACTGCTGGTCTTTTGATGTCTGCTTTTATCAATCCGTTAATCACCATAAGTGATTTTACGGTATATGTTGGTTGTGCACCATTTTCAATCCAGTAATTATATCTGTCTTGATCAATTTTGAATTTGTCTTTTTTAGCGAAAGGATCGTATGAACCTAAATATTCCAAAGCTAAAGTATTTCTTTTTGTTCTGGCATTAGTTACAACAACTCTGTATGCAGGTTGTTTTTTCTTACCAAATCTAGCTAATCGTATTTTTACCATTATTTTTTATTAAATTAAAAAGGAAATGAATTGTAGCAGATTATCTCCCCTCTCTCAAGTTTGAGAGACCAAATCCTGCCAATGATCTAAAGCATGTTGAGCTGCATTTTGTTCAGCTTCTTGTTTACTTTTACCTTTACCTTCTCCAAATACTCTATTTACAATTTTTACAGACATTATAAATTCTTTGTCATGGTCCGGTCCGACTGCGGATTTCAACTCATATATTGGTGTGAAATTAAGTACTTCTTGAGAAAGTTCCTGTAATTTTGATTTTGAATCAATATCAAGTCTATTTTCGATAATCTCATTTAATTTGGGAAATAATTTTTCAATGACGAAATTTCTAGCGATTTTGTACCCTTGGTCAAGATAGATTGCTCCGAGTATGGATTCGAAGGTATTCGCAAGAATATAAGGCCTGGTTCTACCCCCGGTAACTTCTTCACCTTTGCTCATTAAAATATACTCCCCTATTGTTAATTCTAAAGCTGTGTCGCCCAGGCTCGTCGTTTTTACAAGTGCTGAGCGAAAGCTGGTAAGTTCCCCTTCAGGGCGTTGTGGGTGCTGTAGGAATAGATATTCGGTAGTAATTAGTTCAAGTACTGCATCACCCAGGAACTCTAGTCTTTCATTGTTTTCAATATCTTCAGAATGATTCTCATTTAGATAGGATCTGTGTGTTAATGCCGTTTTAAGTAGTTTTTTGTTTATAAATTTGATTCCGAGTTTTAATTCTAGCTCAGAAAGGTTTTTTGTGTTTTTCATTTTATGTATTTCGATTTATTTTCAATTAGGTTGCCTAGTACTCCACTGATGAATTTCCTACTTTGGTCATTACTAAATTCTTTTGTGAGCTCAATAGCTTCATCTATCGCAACTTTTTCTGGTGTGATATTTAATATGAACCCCTCGAGAATCGCTATACGAAGAATTTGTAAATCCATAGTGGCAATTTTATCAATTGGCCATTCTGGAGCTAGTACTTCAATAATTTCATCAATTTGTATCTCATTAACTGGCATCCCCTCTATAAGCTCACGAAACAAGGCTTTATCGTAATCTTTGATTTCATCTTCTTCCAAAATTTTATTAATTGGAAATAGTTCAGTATTTTTATCGTTTTGGTCTAGATTTTGTTTGTGAAAATAGAGTTCGAAAAGTTGCTGGAGAGCTAAAATTCTAGCGTTATGTCGGGAATCTTGCACAGATTGTATATTTAACTAACTTTTAATACTTTTACACCTTTGAATGTGCCACATTTCGGACAAACATTGTGTGTAAGTCGTTTTGAACCACATTCTTTACAAGTTGTAAGTGTAGGTTCAGTAAGAGCATGGTGTGCCCTTCTTTGGTTTTTTCTTTGTTTCGAAATTTTTCTTTTTGGTAATGCTCCCATTTATCTATATTAATCAATAAACTCGAACTATTTTATCATAGAAGCATTGCAAAATAAATGATTCCTGCGCATTTAGCTTAATTAGTTCGTTCAAAGATAGTAATTTTACTCAATCCGTACTTCTTTTGCCAAACATTCTGACCAATTAATGCGTTTATATTAATTGTTTCGGGATAAATTTCTTTGCTCGGATATCTAAAAATAATGTAACCATCTACTTTCGTTACCATTAATGATGATTTAACAACTTCTAATTTCTCCTCTAGTTTTAATGGGAATGGCGGGTCAATAAAAATTAGTTCAAATCGATTCCTACAATTCTTCAGATAATCCTGAACTCTCATCTCAAGCACATCAATTTGATTCTCTAGGTTAGTTTTTTTTCCGTTTTCTAAAATCAATTCAATTGCTTCGGAATCATTCTCTACAAAGGTTACATGTTTCGCCCCACGACTAAGTGCTTCGAGACCAATTGCTCCACTTCCTGCAAACAAATCCAGACAATTGGCATTTGCTAATACTGGACTAAGGGTGTCGAAAAGGGAGATTTTTATTCTGTCTGTGATTGGCCTGGTAATCCCATCTGCAACCAATAACTTGGTGTTTTTGGCATTTCCGGCAGTAATTCTCGACATGAATTAATTGAATAAACTTACTCTTAATATAATTAATGTCGGAACAGTTGTCACTAGCAATACTAAACCGGTAGAAAAGATCACATTAGATCTGAAAGCAAAACCAGTAAGTATTATGGCGATGCATGCCACAAAAGCTAGTAATGAAAATAATGATAAGTTGTGCAAAACTTTATAATTATTCATGGGTGTTACGGATATGCTCTATTATAGCACGTTTGCCATGTTTTTTGTAATTTGCATAGTTGGGATTGATTTGTTGTTAGTTGTTTTCGCGCGAATTTGTGGGAATGGTCCATTGGCGGACTATCTCGTATACCACTATGCCGTAACTAGTAGCAATATTTAGTGAGTGTTTGGTGCCATGCATAGGGATTTTAACCACTTTTTTACATTTACTTAATAAATCTTGACTCACTCCAGAGATTTCGTTTCCAAAAACAAGAGTAATAGGTTTTCTAAAGTCTGTCTCGAAGTAGCTCACAGCGTCATCTGTTATTTCAACGCCTATTATTTCTGTCGTTTCTTGGCAATACTCAATAGCTTTTATTTTATCTGGGATATATTGCCATTTAACCGATTCCGTCGCTCCTAAGGCTGTCTTAGGTATTCTATTGTGAGGTGGGTACGGTGTAATCCCTGTAAGAATTAACTCTTCTATTCCTGCTGCATCTGAAGTACGAAAAATTGAACCGACATTGAACGCAGATCGAATATCTTCGAGTAATACTTTGACAGGGAAATTCTTCATATCAGTATTAATAGTAAAGCTAATATGATTCTGTAGATGGCACTTATCATTATGATGTTTTTATCGATTAGTTTGTTCAGTAATTTAATTGCGAATATTCCGCTTAAAAAGGAACTTAAAAAGCCAAAAAATAAAATTGCAATCCCCTCCCCTGTCGGATTACCTACATATTCTATGGATTTCAAAAGTAAACCTGCCGAAATTATAGGAATACTTGCAAGGAAAACATATTCAACGAGTTTTTTCCTCTCTATTTTGAAGAATAAACCTAGAGTCAACATAGTCCCGGACCTAGACATTCCACGGATCAAGCTTAAACCCTGCCCTACCCCGACTAAAGTTGCAGATAAATGGGTAATTTGAGCAGTTTCTTTATTTCTTTTCGAATAAATATCTGCAATAAGTAACAAAATACCTCCAATAATTAACGTGAACTGAATAACCCGCGTACTTCCTAGTGTACTTTCAATCAGGTCATTCAATAAAAAGTAAATGATTACTGTGGGTATGGTGGTGAGTATTAAATTGATAATTAATTTCGTATATTTGCATTCTTTTCGGTGTTCTAGTAAAGATTTGAAAATCGATATAAGGCGTTTTCTGTAGTATATGATTATCGCAAGCAATGTCCCGGCGTGTGCTACGATGTCAAAGGTTAGTGAATGTTCACCCCAATTAAATAACTCGGGAATTAATACCAAATGCGCTGAACTCGAAATAGGTAAGAACTCTGTGATTCCTTGTACAATTCCTAATATTATAGATTGAAAAATTGTCATAATTTACTTTCTATATAAAATTTCAGATGCTTCTTGAACTTGCTTTAATTGTTCCAGGTTACTAAATCTAGCGATTTTCAAGTTTGGAAGACCCGACTGCTGAATTCCGTAAACTTCTCCAGGTCCTCTTCTATTTAAATCGTACTCTGCTATTTTAATGCCATCTGTGTTTTTTGCAAAGAATTCTAGTCTATTACGTACTTCTTCTTTATTTTCATTGAAATACAACAAACAGCATGCATTTTGATTATTACGACCTACCCTACCCCTCAATTGATGCAACTGGGCTAGTCCAAAGCGTTCTGCAGACTCAATTATTATGAGATTTGCACCTGGGATATCTATTCCAACTTCTACAACAGTTGTTGAAACCAGAATTTGTGTTTTCCCTTTGGCAAACTGTTCAATTTTTTTATCTTTTATATCTGCTTTGATTTTCCCATGAATGACATCGGATTGAAATTCATTGAACAGTTTTTCTATAATTGGATATGATTGTTCTAGGTTCTTAATTTGCATCTTCTCAGATTCTTCAATCGCTGGGAAAATCCAAAATGCCTGCCCTTTATTGTTTACGACGTTCTTTATCCAATCATAAGAGTCTGCTCGTTTTTGCTCCGGGACCAAAAATGTGCGTATCATTTTTCTTTCCTTTGGTGGATAAATCTTACTTACTTGATAGTCACCAAATAACGTCAATGCAACGGTTCGTGGGATTGGTGTTGCTGTGAGCTGAAGGAGGTGAGGAACTTTGTTATTCGATTTAAGTTCAAGAAGCTCTCTTCTCTGTTCAACTCCAAATCTATGTTGTTCGTCAATAATCACCATTGCCAGATTATGAATCAATTCACTTTTGTGCTTAAGTATGGCATGTGTTCCAATGAGTAATTGACTTTTTGTTTCAAGTTCATTGTAAGTCTCTTTTGTTATCAGACTAATTTTGTATTTCTTATCTAGTAATTTCGAAATGCTCTGATAATGTTGTTGAGCAAGAATCCCTGTAGGTGCAAGTAAAACAACTTGATACCCATTCTCCAACACTGGTAGCAGTCCTAAAAGTGCAACAATGGTCTTTCCACTACCTACATCTCCTTGGAGAAGTCTTCTCATAGGATGAGGTTTGCCAATATCGTTATGGATTTCTTCAATCGTGGTATTCTGACTTTCGGTAAGTGTGAATGGCAGTTTGGTTTTAATCTTCTCCATTGTTCCATTATTTATGGAGATACTAAAAGCTGGTTGAGTCTTTATCTTAAGGCTATTTTCAATTAGTATTTTTTGGATATTAAGTAATTCATCAAAGCCAAGTCTTCTTCTTGCCTCGGTGATATCCTTGCTTTCTTGGGGGAAATGGATAAATTTTAATGCGTCGGTAAGCTCGAGAAGTTTGTATTTCTCTCTGATGATAAGTGGTAACTGGTCTACGAGATCTTCAATTTGATCTATGTTATCTATTAGATATTTAATTTTTACCCTCAACCATTTTGATGTGATACCTTTTGTAAGAGGATATGCAGGCACGATTCTGCCAATATGAATATTTTCATAATCACCGCTTCTAACAATTTCGTATTCAGGAGAAGTTAATTCAGGTTTTGTGCTTTTGGGGTTTAATTTACCACTAATAAGTAAATCTATTGGTGGAACTAATGACTTTGTGAGGTACGGTTGGTTAAACCAGGTAACATTTAGTTCAACTTCCCCATCAGTCAGCGTTCCTTTTTGGATAAACTTTCCATTTCTAAGGCGAATATTTTTTAATTTTACCAGAGTGGCATTTACGGTCCTCTTCTGGATTTTGTCCAATTCTGACAACATACCTACAGTGGATGAGTCTTTATAATACGATGGGAAGTAATTTAGGAGGTCCTTAACAGTTTCAATTCCTAATAGGGATAACAGTGCAGCATATCTATACCCTACACCGGGCAAGCTATTTATATTATCAGTAAGATGCATTTTTTAAATACTTAGAACTGCGGAAAGTATTGGTACGACTACTATCCCTAGTATGACTACAATCGAAAATATCCATTTCAATAACGTGATATTTTTTTTGTATGATGTTCTTAATATGCTTTTGATTTTTGCCATTTTATGTTTAATCAATAAATTTAATCCAAAATTTCTTCCCTACTCGTAGGAATTGAAGGTTTTTTCGTTCAAATTGTTTATTTATATCAGTTTCAACTTCTCCATTTATCTCCACTGCGTTCGCTCTGATCAATCTTTTTGCTTCTGCATTACTTTCAACAGAGTTTGTTGATGTTATTATTTCCTTAAGTGTTGGGGTGTCACTTGAAAAATTTGATACAGAAAATGTGTCTGTTGTCTCAGGTGCTAAATTATTTTGTACGGTATTAGTGAAGAATTGCTCTGCTCTTTTTGCTGGTTCTTCACCTTCGTGAATTTCGGTGATTTCATAAGCAAGTTCTTTTTTGATCTTCATCGGATCATTTTCGGTTTTTAGGCGATTTTCAATAACTTCAATTTCTTCGAGAGTTTTGTTTGTAGCAAGTTTGTAGTAATGGATGATTAAATCATCAGGAATGCTCATCACCTTAGCATACTTCGTTTCAGCACTATCGTTTATGAAGATACAGTTTCCGATGCTCTTGCTCATTTTATTAACACCATCCGCAGAAAGTAGGAAGTGAGTTGTTAGAACGAACTTGTCTTTGTTCTTGTAGGCTTTCATCAAAGTCCTTCCCATCAACATATTAAAAGTCTGATCTCTACCTCCGAACTCACCATCAACCTCAAGTTCCACAGAATCATAACCTTGGATAAGAGGATAAAGGAATTCATGAAGAAAAATTGGCTTATTACTTTTTATCCTTTCTTCGAACATATCCCGCTCAAGCATTTGCTGGACTGTGGTGTGAGATGCGAGTTTAATAACGTCACTTAAAGATAGTTTCTCATTCCATGTAGAATTAAATACAATTCGAGCAGGATTGTCAGAACCTTCAAAGTCGATATATTTTGCAATTTGCTTTTGGTATTCTTTGGAATTTTCTTCGACTTCTTCTTTTGAGAGCAATTTACGTGTTTCCGACTTATCTGTTGGGTCCCCTAGTCTTGCAGTGAAATCCCCTACTAAAAATATTATTTCATGACCCATTTGTTGCAATTCCTTAAGCTTGAGAATTGGAATCAAATGTCCAAGATGCAGGTTTGGTCCAGTAGCATCAGCACCTATGTAGAATTTTAATCGTTCGCCTGATTCCAATCTCTTCCTAAGTTCTTCGGAGGATGGATAGATTTGATCTATCTTGTGATCTAGGAATTTATTAATACTATTTGAATCTGTATTTATTTGCATATGATTTATCTATCAATCATTTGATTATAGGCATGTCAGCTTATAACTTCAAGTAAATGAATTTGGAACTAAGTTTTTGGTTATAATTCGAGTTTAGTAAGATTTTCAAACTCTTTAATATATTCTGAAATTGGTTCTAACCCTTCATCCCAAAAACTTTGTCGATGAATGTCGACATTAAGCATTTTTATCAATTCGTTTAATTCTATAGAACTACCCTTTTTTAATACTTCGATATATTTATCCGTGAAATCATCTCCATCATCAAGGTAATGACCATATAATGCATTACTCAATGATTGTCCGAAAGCGTAAGAGAAGACATAAAAATTGTAATGATAGAAATGAGCAATTGCTATCCACCAATATTTATGACCTTCGGATAACTTTAAACCTTCTCCAAACATAGGTTGTAAGAATTTTTGGAAATTTTCGCTGAATTCATCTACGCTGAGTTCACCCTTCTCTCTCCTGAGTTTATGTAGTTCTGATTCATACAGATAAAAGGCATTCTGTCTGAAAATCGTAGCGAAGATTTCTTGTAATCTTCCACCGAGTAAATTTATCTTTTGTTTATTGTCATGGGTTGATTCGAAAATTTTCCTAAAAACTAGGTTTTCGCAGAAAATGCTCGCAATCTCAGCGAATGGTGTCACAGGCCAAAAATTCAATAATGTCTGCTCTCTACTCAAATATCCATGTATCGCATGACCAAGTTCGTGAGCTAAGGTTCGTACATCATTTGCCTTTCCCGTGAAATTTGTAAGGATGTAGGGGTTTTTCGAAGGCACAGTGTATGCACAAAAGGCTCCCGATTTCTTGCCCTTTGAAAGTTCTGCATCAATCCAGTTATTGTCGAAAAATTTTTTCGCGATTTCGTGAAAAACAGGTGAGAATTCCATAAAAGCGTTTAAAATTAAATTCTTAGCTTTTTCATATGTATAAACTGGTTCTTCAACCTCAGGATATATGATTGAATAACGATCCCACTCAAAGAGTTCTTTACCGAGAATTTTACTTTTAGTTATATAAAACTTCTCACTCAGGTCATAGTTTGCCTTAATGGTATCCGTCATTGATTCAACAGTTTTGGCATCAACCTCATCGCTTAGGAAGGTGGATTCTTGAGGGAATTTATAACTTCGAATATCATCTGTAATTTTTTTGTCGTGTACTAGGGTGTTCAAAATAAAGGCAAACGTACGTGCGTTCTTTTTATAGACACTTGTGATCGATTTTGCAGAAGATTCTCTAAGCCCTCTATCTTTATTGCCAGAAAGAATATTCGTTATTTCAGAATAGTTGTAATTCTTGATCTTGTTATCAATCTCTAATGGGAATTCAAGCTCTGCACTAATTTGATCATAAAGTCTTATAAATGCACTTGCACCAGTTTGATTCTTTTTATTAATAATTATTTCCTCGTTTTCTTTTAATGTATGGCTTTTAAACTTCAGGATTCTTGTAAGGAATTGTTTATAATTTTCTAATTCAGGACTTTCAAGATATTTGTTAATTGAGTTCTCTGGGATTTCGAGGATTTCTAACTCAAAGAACATCAATTTATTAGAGATTGTATTCGTATACTCATCCGCTTTTTGATAGAAGTGATTAATCTTATCCGTGACCGAATCTTTTGCCTGAAGTAAACCGGCGAAGGATCCATATGAGGCAACAGAGGTGAGAATATCTTCGTATAAAATTATTGACTCTTTCAATTCAAGGGGGGTAAGTTTTCCCTCTGAGATTTTACCCCTGTAGTTTTTTTCAAATTGATTAGATTTGATGTCGATTTCTTTCAGGTCTTGTGTAATTCTGGGGTCGTCTATACCTTTATATAGATTGCCTAAATCCCACACTACTCCTTTGGCCAGATTTAATTCGGATTTCTTCATTTGAAAATTATTAATTTCAGAATTATAACAGAATGTTAATTTTCACTTCCAAAGTGAATAACGGCGAGGCATGTATTCTCGTATGAGGATATGTTTATCTCACATAAATATGCAAATCCCATATGTTGGTTCCTATTATCGAGCATTGCTCTGTTGTGACTAGGACTCTCCTTCCAACCTCTGATTATAGAAGAGCTTGAATAGTAATTTACGGCTAGGTTTTCTGAGGCATATTTGAATTTATATCCTGCGTCACTAATAAATAACCAAGGATTACCGTGATCAAAATAATTATTTGTGACCATGTGATTCGCCTTATTCAAGGAGCTAGTTTCAAGCCTCGAGTCTACTACGACTTCTTCTAGACCTTTAGATTTCCTGTATTCATTTACCAAAGTATAAATTTCACTTTTGTCTATAGAAACAGGATTGTTTTGAACGATTGTATTAGTAGATTTCTGTGCAGAATTATTTTTAACTTGCGCAATATTGTCTGGGTTGTTAATGGGTGTTGGTGTTAGTGTAACTGAATTATAAATACCAAGGATTTCGAGATTAGGTCTATTGCCATGTGCAGTAATTTCGGTATTATCTGAAGTGATGTTAGCATAAGATTCGACTTTCGATTGATAGAATTTCACAAGTGCGGTTGTAAGCCCAAGTGTGAAGAAATACAAAAGCAAAAACACAATAATTATTTTCTTCTTTTTTGTTTGGTCAACGTACATTTGAATTATCTCCTATGAAATAAATTCGAATCGTGGCTTCTTTTTTCCTTCTATTTCCACCTCTTCCAAAAACATATCCAAAGGTCTGACCCATAACTGGGAAGTTTCGTTTTCATAAAGTGAAATGTAAACAACTAAATCTTCCAATGATTCGCTGTGCTTGGCTAATCCAAGAGCAAGGTATTTCTTGCCTTTATAATGTCGGTATTGACCGGGAACAAATTTTCTCATTTGGAAATTATAATATTTAATATTATACCCATTTATCAAGTCTTAATAAAATCTTACTTTTAACTTTCGACTGTGATAACATCAATTGATTAACATATACACTTGGTTAGCGTAGTAAACGACAGGGATTCATACTTAGAAGATACTCAGGATTATGAGTTGAATTTTCTTCAATCTTGGGAATGGGGAGAAATAAAAAAGCCAAGTTGGGTTCCTCTCAGATTAAAAGTTGATAATTATCCTCTAACAGTATTATTAAAGAAACTCCCAATCATAAATAAGCAATTTGGTTATATCCCCCGAGCATTAGGTTCCGTGAGATTCAGTAATAATCAATTTCAGGAACTCGAGAAATACCTAAAAAATGAGGCAGGATTAAGCCACGTTCTACTTGAACCAGATACTGCAAGTGTAGAAGCAAAACAGAGACTATTAGACTTAGGGTGGGTTCAGGCAGGACATACTATCCAACCTCAAAATAGTAATATCATTAAGTTGGAGGAAGGTGAAGAAGCGGTTTTTGCTCGTATGTCAGGTAATTATCGAAAGAAGATTCGCAGGGCTGTGAAGCATGGATGTGAGGTCGAGGTCCTGACTTATGACAATGATAAAAATGCAGTAGATAGATTTTTCAAAATCATGGATGAAATATATCATCGAACGAAATTCATCATGTCCGGAAAAGATTACTTCGAGAAAATTTGGAAAGAATTTGGTCCTATTGGAAAAGCGAAAATATTATTAGTGAAATACAATGGAAATGATGTTGGTTCAATTATGTACCTTTACGATGAAAATGTAGCATATGAGCTCTACGGTGGAACTGGTCAATCAGGGAGATCAATAATGGCGAATTATTTATTGAAATGGGAAGGTATAAAACATGCAATCGAGCTAGGTAAGAAATCCTATGATCAATGGGGTGTTGCCCCGAAAGTTGATGGTGTATATGAACATAAACATCCACTTTCGAGAATTTCAGAGTTTAAAGCAGGGTTTGGTGGTGAAGATGTTGAATATCTTCCTCAATTTGTGAAGGTGTTCAATCCCCTCACCTATTTTTATTATAGAGTTGGCTTGTTTGTGAGCAGATTGAAGCTTAAGTTAAAGAAATTATGAGAATTCTGCTTTTTACCGAAGGCACAATTTTGATGCATTCGTCTGCACAGCAAGCGTCACGGGAGGAAAGAGTAAAACAAGTTTTGAATAATGAATTTTCTGTCAAAGATTTTGCTAATTATGTACCAATTTTCCAATCAAATAAAAAGTTGAAAACATGGGTTAATGCAGGTGCTGAGATTTACTATTTAACTTCAAGAACGGGTGATCAAGTTGATAAAATATCAATTGTACTAAAAAAATATAATTTTCCGAATCCTGAAAATCTAGCATATCGAGTTGATAAGGAAGAATATTCTGATCTTGTTAAACGAATTCAACCTACTATACTGATAGAAGATGATTGTGAAAGTATCGGAGGTCAATCAGAAATGGTCTCTCCTACTCTTCCAAATGGAATTCGAATAATTGTTTTAAAAGAATTTGCAGGTATTGATAGTTTGCCTGATGTTCCTGATATGATGTTGGTTTAATTAGTCAAATGGATAATTCAATAGAAATCAATTTTAGTTGCTTATGATGGAATTAAATTCGGGACTTACAATTATAGATGGGGATAGAACAAACCTTGGAATCAAAACTGAAAATGTTGGGACTATAACATCGTGGGAAAGTAAGGGGCGTCCGCCTTTGACAAGCCGAGTGGTTAACAAATTAAAAGAGGTAACACAACTTCATACACCCACAATCGTTGATGCGATTAGAAAGGTTCCTGGAATTGAAAATGCAGTTGTAGTGGGGGCTGATATTGAACATCTGACAGTTGGAAATGGAATGGTTATAGTCCCTGTACCAGATGGAGTCGTTGCAATGGTTGCCATTATTAGGGATGCAAAATTCGCGAATCAAATTAAGGTTGCCCTATATAATGAAGTAGAAGGATTCACTAGAGTAGCATTTGAGGATTTTGTTAATTCCTTGAAAGAATTAAATCCAATAAATGTGAATTTGGGAATGTTTGGGAAACCACCTTCTGATGAAAAGGAATTGGGAGAGTCTTATCCCCGAGGATTGGAATTTTACCGAGAGAGTATTTATAAAATTATTCCGTCAATTTCAACTACTAGATCTATGAACATAGTGGATCAGTTAGGCCGAACAAATAAGCGGAGAAACGAGGGATATTGTGTAATAGCTTCCACTAATGATTTTGAAGGATTAGACTTTGTAACTATATATAACCCATATGATTAATTTGGATTATTCTTCAAATAATGTTGCATCAATTTTATATCCTCAAAATCCTTCTCTCTTCCTAATTCTCTTTTGAATTTTATAAATTCCTCAAGTTTTATAAATGGGAAACCTTTTATTAAGTCTGCACTTTCTATCAAATATCTTGTATCTCCAATATAGTTTCCAAACATAAAGTTCGGAAGAATATCCACATTATCCTTATTTAGCATCAATCTACTTGTACGAAGACATTCCTCGCATCTACATTGTTCGTATCCTGAATCAAGAAGTTGTTGATATAGTTTGGGTGTTACCAAGATATCAAGGTCGTTTGATTTACGAATCCCATGAGCTTCCATAGCTCCACCGACCACCACATATTGTCCTATTGGCAAATCTAGTTCTTTTAATTTTTTATAGATATTCATGGTAAAAATTGAAAAATAGGCCAAAGTAGTAATGACAACAAAGTAATGATACCAATTATCCCTATCTTATTTCTCTTAAGAACTATTGTGGCTCCAATCAAGCCGATTATTTCTAGGGGAAGTGTTACATAGTTACAATATTGACCACACCATTGGTGGGTTCTGTGAAAGATTTCAGTAAGATCGTTATTTAATTCCAATATTTGAACAACATCTCTTATTAGGTGATAACAAGAGAAAACTAGAATGATTGCAAAAATAGTGCGAATTGCCTTTTTCATGATGATATTTTAACTTAATACCATCAAAATTAGTAATAAAGTATATTCTATGAAGGAATTTAAGTAAGATCATTTAGTTTCCCAAGTAATGCTTCTTTCAATCCACCCTGACCTCTTCTTGATCTTCTCTTTAATAAGTCTTGGTGAGTTTTCATGTAGTCACCTCTTTGATAGTTTTTATCTATAAACTCAATAGCATTTGGATTATCTGCATAAAAATCTCTAAGAGCCTCTACAAACGTATCGTCTCCTTCTCCATTCATAATGACACCGTAATGTTGTGGCAAGATTCCAAATGGGATTCCTGACATGATAATAATTTATTCAAACTTTAATAATTTATAAACTTCTTTGCCCGACTTCACAACAACATCAGCTAATGAGAAATCTTGATGATTCGTGTGTTCATTTGGAATAGCAATACAAATCATCCCTGCTTTTTTTGCAGATTCGACCCCTAGTGCAGTATCTTCTATCGCAACACAATACTTAGGTTCTATTCCTAAATTTTTCGCTGTTAGGGCATATGGTTCGGGGTCAGGCTTTAAACTATTACAATCCTCCTGAGTAACTATAACATTAAAAACATCTCCTATTCCGACCTTATTTAGCATGAGCATTGTACCATCTCTCCCAGCAGAAGTCGTTATCGCTATTGGTATTTTTTTGTTATGTAGAGTTTTGATTAGTTCAAGGGTGTGTTCAAAATATTCTGCTTCATCAAGATGTTCGTAGAAATAATCATTTTGGATTTTTCTATATTTATCAATATCGAAATCATACTTGTTTTGAAAATAAGATTTATATACATTGAAACTTCTTCCAGTAATGTAAGGAATATCATCTGATTGAAGTGAATATCCAAGCTCTTTAAATGCATATCTAATTGAGTCCAAAACCAGTCCCTCGGTGTTAATAACTACTCCATCTCGGTCGAATATTACTGCTTTTGTATTTAAAAGCTGTTTCATAGAAGCTTCATTAATAAAGTTCTAATTGATATGAGAAGAGTTATGATTGCCTATCGTTTGTTAATTAATTTGTATTTTAATAGATGATATCAGAAATTGTGGTGATGGTAAATTATAAGACTATCCTGGTTAACTAACTTTCGATAGATTTTGATTCAGAATGATTGGTTGAAAAGTAATGAGTTCGTCTTTGTAATGCATCTCTGGAATCGGGTTATACAGAAAAATCTTTTTATTCAATACATGTGCAAATCCCATTTCCAAGAATGTATTACCTCCAATGTAGTTATCAATACCTTTTTTTGTGAAGTTCAAGACTAGTATTGCATCTGAATTCTCAATCTTATGAAAATATCCCCTAATTACATCGTGCGTAATCTTTGCTTTGGCTCCCTCCCCTTTGCCAACGTTTCCGAGGAATTCTTCTAAAGTGATTTCACCATTGATAATTCTTTCGGTACCATCAGGTATTATAACCTCATGATTATAAGTTTTAAGTTCATCGGCAATTTCTTTAATTTGCGGAGTAAATTGAATGCTGGCACAGATGGAGATTTTCATTTTAAGGTTGAAAAAATTTATTAGTTAACGAATCAACGCTAGGCTGTTCCCGAAAGTTGTAAGGTTCAACTTCACTACGTTCGTTTCACCAACAACTTCGGAGAGGACAGGATTCGAACCTGCGGTCCCTTGCGGAACATTGGTTTTCAAGACCAACTCATTAGACCACTCTGACACCTCTCCTTATTAAATTTTTATTTATTTATGAGTTACGATTTACTAATTAGACTCCCGCAAAGCGGGACTAATTCTCATAAGCTCATCCTTTTCTTTGTTCGGATTCGCTAACTGCTCATTTAGCACTCTGCTTGCCCTGATCCCGATTTGTCGGGAGAAGGGACACCTCTCCATATTGCATTGATTTTATCTGGTTTACCCTTTCGAGCAAAGCTCAGAAGGATAAATTATATCAGATATTCGCAGACATATTACGACTTCTCACCCTCTTTGCATTTTTCTTGATATAAGCTCTTTGAATAGGTCCTACAATATTATCCATATACCAATCCAACTATTAAAAAGTGGATAAAGGTCTTTCCAGAAATCTCTTAGTCTTGTTCTAAACCTAAAACAAAGTAATAATTGATTCTAAGAATTCCGCAAATAATTCATAACAATATTTGTTCTTTCTCTAAACGCATCTAATATTGAAAAATTAGGAGTAAGAATTCTTACAGCACTATCACCATAGCCTTGATGATTTGCTGGAAGCGTTTCAGAGTAGTCATTTAATGATTCAACTATTATTCCGGCTCTGTTAAATGATTGATAAAGATTCCTACCTGCAGGATCGTATACTACTTGGATTGAGGTCCTATGATCAGAAGGAACTAATAATAAACCCATTTCTCTAACAATTTGTTCCATTTCTAAATTTACTATCACATTATGCCGTGCAACACGTATAGCATGTATATCTGCTAGTGTTTCATTCGTACCTAAACTCGGAGAATACAATACCTTCATTACTTCTTCTGCTTCCCGGTTCATTCCAAAGACCAGTTGTTGTTCTAGTGAATATCCATTGTTTGTATGTTCCTCTGCTAAAACAATCCACCCTGCTCTAAGACCAGGCAGTCCTTGGGTTTTTGATACTGATCCGATGATAATTCCTCCGTTGTTTATTGTTGTATTCGCTACAGCTTTGAATTCTGGACCTAGTACTTCGGCAAATGCCATGTCAATGAAAGGGATACCTCCCCTTTGGTTTATTAAAGGAATAAGTCCACTAACTAATTGGGACAGTGAATTTCCACTCGGATTATTTGGATAATCTATATACACTACAGCACCATCAAAGCTTTCAATTTCATACATTGATTCTAATCCCTTCTCCCATGAGAGAGAATCGATTTTAATTGGAGAATAATCGACACCATGACGAATTGCCCATTGTGTTGCATTAGGGAAGGAGTACGGGAGTGTAACGATTCGATCACATCCATGACTTTGTCTTAAATATCTTAGTACTTCATCCCCTGTTCCATAGCTTCCATTGCCTCCAAATATGACTTGACTTGTGCTAGCCTCTATTCCTAGATAATTAACTAGATAACCTTTTGTTTCTGTATGTAGAGGATCGCGGGGATATGCTTCTAAATCCTCAATAGTATTTCTTCGTGATAATGCTGCCCTGAGTTCCGGCGCAGCACCTATTGGACTTGTTCCTAATCCTAGATTAATAATTGGACCGTGTTCACAATGACTTACATGTTCGTGTGTGACATACCCAGTACCTCGAGGTTGTGGTTCGATTGCCATAGTTCTATTCTAATAAATAAGTTTCAGCCGTATGCTTTTTTATTACCTTTTCATTTATCTTGTATCCAAGACCAGGACTTGTTCTTACTTTTACTTGACCATCACTTGAAACTTTATGACTATCACTTATTAGATCTTCGGAGTAAAATTCATAATACGGAGACATGTCCGAAGGATAAATAAAATTTTCTTTCGAAGCCAAAGCAATATTAAAAGCTCGACCGATTCCCGTTTCCAACATACCTCCACACCACACTCCTACCCCATTCTCCATGCATAAATCATGTATTGCAATTGTTTCTAATGCTCCTCCAACTCTTACTGGTTTTATATTTATTATTTTGCACGCTCCAATAGAGATTGCTTTTCTGGCTTTATCAACAGATGTGATGCTTTCGTCTAAACATATAGGTGTGTTTATTAATTTCTGCAATGTCGAATGGTCAATTATGTCATCTTCTTGTAATGGCTGTTCAATCATCATTAGATTATATTCGTCAAATTTCATTAAGGTTTTTAAATCTCTTTGCAACTTATAGGCTGAATTCCCATCGACCATAAGATCTATATCTGGCCATATCTTCCTGACCTCCTTTAAAACTTTGAGATCCCAACCCGGTTTTGTTTTTAATTTTATTCTTCCGTAACCTTTTTCGAGTGAATCTTCAACCTCTGTTAGAGTAGATTTTATTGTTGGTTGAATTCCAATACTAGCACCAACTTGAATCGAAGATCTTGTTCCTCCAAAAAGTTCTTTTAAGGATGTGTTTCCGGATTGTGCAAGTAAATGCCAAAAAGCATTCTCTACCCCTGCTTTTGCTATGTTATGTCCAACAATATAATCATATGCAGCTCTTAATTCCTCTGGAGATTTAAAATCTTTTTTCAGAATTGAGGGAGCAATGAACTTTTTTATAATATATACGCACGTATCTACTGTTTCAGGATTATATAGTGGAGCATGGAAAGAAGCAGCTTCACCATATCCAGTAACACCATCACTTGTGATTTTTACTAAAACAGTTGACTTCGTTGTTAATTTCCCAAAACTAGTTTCGAATGAGGTCTTCATAGGGAGATTTAATTTTAATACTTCGACAGATTCTATAACCATCATTTCAAATTAATAATTAATAATTATATAAGTAGTGCTCTATCGTTTAAGAGACTAATAAAAGCATCACCTAGTCTCTGTTTTCTTAATTTATTAGTAACATATTCGGCTGCCCTTGATGAGCCATTCATCCCTGTATCAATGACATGCTCAGGATATCTTAACAGTCTTTGAGCCTCATCTTGTCCTAATCTTGAACTTAATCTTTCTAAAGCAATGTTAAAAACAAATCTTGAAAATCTTTGAACTTCTGGGTCCTCCATTCCTCGTGCAATTGCAGTTTCTCTCAGACTTGTGATTTCTGTCCATGAATACCTAGATATTATCCTATGGAAGTTCTGACCCGGATTAGTTAATAAACCCGCTTGTAGGGCTGACGGACTTATAACTAGTGAATTCCTGACTCCATCATCCACTTCCGCATGGCGTTGACTCGGAAAATTAGCGCATGGAGTTCTTCCCTCTATATATGAATTAGTTAGATGTGGTTTCAACAAGGATTCTAAATCTCCACCAGTATTACAAATCTCAGTGAATTCCTTCGGATCAATACCTGCATTTAATGCAAATCTCCACCTTGCAGGACCGAAATTCATAAATTGTAAATGTTGTACACCTTCCACGGTTGGTTTAATTGTTGTAACTCTTGCTTTTCCTTTACCTTGAATAGAATTATCAGGCATTGTTGCCCATGGGAAACCAGCAGGGATGTTATCTGCTGGATAATAGCCATTTTGTTCATCTCTACTCAAGAAATCCAGTACTGAAGGGTTATCGTCTATGAATACAGCAGAACTTCCAATTCCTTTATATCCATCTTTGTCTCCCTCTCCTAATACAAAGAACATTCCGGTTCCTTTACCCCACATCCATTGGAAATAGTCAGCAAGTGTAAGAAATGGTTTGTCAGGAAATACACTCATCTTTCTATCTCCCGGGGCTACGGAATTTCCAAACATTTTATCCCACATTTCAGTTCGTGAAGTATTCACAACTAGTTTTCCATTTGAATCAAAGCGAGGGCTATTACCAAATATAGCAGATATTGCGGCATCTGCTGCGAACATTACACTAACTCCCATAGCTGCATCCTTCACCTCAATTCCTGTCGAAGGACTATTTTGTGTCTGCCCTTCAAATCCAGCAGTATGGTCCCATCCCCGTGCCCACAGAACAGGATAGATACCTTTAGGAGCAACATTTCTCCTATATATTTCCCAGTCAACCGTACCATTTGCTCCAGGATAACGTGCAAGATCAACTATTGTTCTATCTCCAAGGACTCCATGCATTAAGTTCAAATCTTGACGAATGAGTTCTTCGAGATTTTGAAGAGTCTTAACTGGACCCAAAGCTGATTCCTGTACAAGATTACCATTGTCCAATCCTTGTGATCCAAGTCCGGAATCGACACCGGTAACTATACCATTATGGATATCACTGAAATGAAGCTCAGGATTATAGACGGCTGTAAGTTTTTGTAATGCTAAGAAATCGTCAGATTCTATACGTCCTGGAGATCCATCCGGATTAATAATTGGTTTTTCAATTTCAGCACCATATGACATGATTATTTTTTAATAATTAAATTTCTTGAACAGTTCTACCTGCTAAACCAGATACTTCTTTCAATAAAATTGGAGCAAGAGTACCAATATTACCTTGACTCATTAACACTCCAACTTCGCCGACTGCCATAGCAACTGCATGATAAACAACAGGATCTGCATTAATAGGTAAATGTATTCGAAGTCCATGCCGTGAAACTGTCCCGGTAAGAATTCTAAATCTCTCGGCGAGAAATACTTGTGCAACTTCATGATTCCCTACAGGTACTCCATTCCTATATAAAAGTGGTTCTCCTCCTATCTCAACGAAGAGATGTGATCCATTTCCTCTTGTTCTCCTTATTATTCCCTCTTCCTCTACATACATAGCCAATGCGTCTTCGAATATTGCTCGATTGTTTCTTGCCATATCTAGATATGCAGGATTTTTTACTGTATTAATTGTTGCTATTGATGCAGCTAAAGTACCTGGAAATGCAGCGAAAGTAGCTACTCCTTCTGCTCTACCATTAAACTGTGTGTATCTATCATTAAAAATTACGGCAGAACCTTGTGAACATCCATCGGTCATGCTCTTCCCCACGATGGTAATTATGTTATCAGGATTTACAGGGTATTGTCCGGATTTTACCAGTTCGCTTGCTTGATATTCTTCAAGTAAATATTCGTAATTGAAAATTTTTCCTGATCGTCCAAACCCCGATTGTATTTCGTCAAATATTAAAGGGACATTATAGTCCATTGAAAGTTTCATCATTTGAACAAAGAAATCCGGATGCATTTGAATCCCTCCTCCATCACCCTGAGTTGCTTCCAAAATTATAGTACTCACTCTGTCATCTTCAATTAGAGTTCGCAACTCAGAAATTGCTGTCTCAACTTCAACTGATAGATCAGGATATTCAATTATGTGATTTCCACCAGTTCTTCCAATTCCAGGTGTTAAATCACCTCCCTTGTTTTGTACATTACCATGATATGCTTCTTTGAATGCGACTACTAATCGATTTGGATTTTCACCTTTTTCAGCGGATACTGCTTTTTCGGCTAAATGTACTGCAAAAGCAGATGCAGATCCACCATCATTCCCCCACCAAACTTTTCCTTGACCTTCATACATTGGGTGTAATCCTAACATTGCCCTACTTGCTTGTTCTACAAGAGGTCCATCATGATAGGCAAGACAATATGTACCACCTGTAAGCATATTGGCTGTACTTGCAGCCAAAGCATTCAATGGATGTGATCCAGTGTTGTTTACCGTAGCGTTGGTAAGAGCGTCGATAAACACATCATTCTGTCCTTCACCCACATCAACATAAGCCAAAGGTCCACTTGAGTATATTTTTTTAAGTGGATGTTGCCCAAAAACTGATACAAACATTCCAGGAGCAACAACTGTAGATATGCCAACATGTTGTCGACGACCATAATCAACATCCCAAGCCTCCCATCTTCGTCCTCTTAATATTTCTCTTGCCGTAACTTGAGCTTGATTCTGAGAATTATTAAATCTATCGCATAAGAATTCGGCTTGAGCATGAAGTAAAGGTGTTAATGCTTCAATTCCGTCAGTGTAATAACTGTTCTCTCCTAAAAAAATATCTTCAACGTTCTGAAGAACAATTCCTGCAGTAGGACGTGTTATTTCTACCGTACTCATTCTCTCAATTTTCGTTATCGGGTTTTCTCCAGATGTCATTATAATAAAAATAAAAACAAAAAAACCGCCTTTCGGCGGGATAAATAATTTTCATTCATATCATCCTTCGCCGAGTTAACGGTTTGTAAAGAGGATAATAATAAATGAATTGTTGTTATACATAGAGATACTAGTTATATACAAAAACTTCAAGAATTTTATCACGGGATTTTGATTCTGACAACTAAAGTGTTAATTATTTTGATCTTTTTTATTGTTGAATAACTTATAGAGTTGGAATCCAACTACTGCGCCGAGTAAATCAACCATTACATAAATTGCAGATGAAACCCCCAGACCAAGCATAACTGCAGGGTTTAAGAACGCCCCTGCTCCAAAAAGTGAAGCAATCGCCAAACCAATTAATAATGAACCACCGATCAGTACTCCATTCATGTCATCATCAACAGCTCTGTGAGCAATAGCAGAAATTCCAAATGCGAAAACCATCATTCCTAGAAATTCACCCATCAATGCCGAATTGTCGGATGAAAAGGTTGTTCTGGTAGAGATATCTAATAATCTTGTTAAGTAAAATGCAGATGCACCTCCTAAAAGTTGAACCATCAAATATGCTAATGCTTGTTTTGCTTGGATTTTTTTAAGAGAGAAAATGCCTAGTGTAACTGCAGGATTTAGATGACAACCTGAGATATTTCCTATTGTATAAACGAAAATGAGTAAAGTAAGAGAAGCAAGTACCGCAGTAGATACGCTGAAATCTCCTGCTATAGAAGCGATAACTACTGTTGTCAGGATAAAAGTTCCAAGGTATTCCGCAAAATACTTCTTTAAATTGTTTGTGTCAATTTCCATTTTAAAATTGGTAAAAATTATTATTTATTTAATATCTTTTGTATTATTTTCACCGAAAGTTTCACACAAGGATCAAAAGTTTCAAGATATAAAAACTCGTCTTTTGTATGTTCGCCACCTCCAACTGGTCCAAGATAATCAAGACAAGCAATATCAGGATTGAAAGCTGTGATTCGGTTCATATCTGAAGCTCCCCCTTTATGCACCGCTCCAATTTTTATTCCCAACTCATCCCCTGCTTCAACTGCTAGTTTAAACAATCGTTTATTTTGCGAAGTTTCTTCAACCGGATATCCGTTAATTTTGTTTGTAATTGTTAATTCAATTTCCTTATCCTTAGATTGTAGATTTTCTACTGATTCCTTTATGCGATTGTACTCTTCCCTGTTGTCTAATCTTGAATCAAAAACAATTTCTGCCTCAGGTGCGAGGATATTAAGTGCTTGCCCACCATTAAATAGACCAATATTGAGTGTAGTTCCTTTATTATAATTTGTCAGTTTCAAAATATCTCTTGATTGTTCAAGTAATTCGTGAATGGCACTGTGTCTTAGTTCATGCTTATTTAGTACTCCAGAATGTCCTCCAGGACCTGTAGCCTTTATTGTATATGCCAGAATACCTTTCCTTTTCGTTACAAGTAATTTCTCATCAAGATTCGGTCTTTTATCAATACTTCCCTCCCCTTCGTATACTAATAGATTCTCGATACCTTTTGAAATTGATTCAAAACCAGGATATTCGGAAGTTAAAAAATGTTCTTCCTCGCTTGTGAATAGTAGATTAATATTCTGTAAAAGATTATTTGTATGTAATTCTTTTACTGCTTCTAGTATTACTAACACTCCGGCTTTCATATCGGCCGTTCCTGGTCCAAAGAGTTTTTCGTTTGTTAATTTTATTTTGAAGTCTGAAATATCAGGATAAACAATATCCAAATGTCCGGTTAATGTGATTGATTTACGCTGATCATCCCAATTCTTTGATTTTCCAAGCAAAATTGGAGCTAAACTTTGGTTGGAAGATTCCGAAGTTTCCCAGGTAATAGGTACATCTTTCAGATAGTGTTTTACAAATTCTTGAGCTTCAACTACTCTATCTTTTTTGTGTGCGTACGAATCTATCTGTATAAATTCAATCAATTTATTTATTAGTTCTTTTTGCATCAACCTTAATTAATTAATTGATTTTACAAGAAATCATTTAATATGCCTACCTATTTGATAAATAACATATTTGTAGGATGTTCTATACATTGTTAAAATCCTGCTATAATAGTCTATCTTTGATTCTGAACAATATGAAATATAGATCTAAATTGACCCCAAAGAAGCGTACTCGCAAGGTAAATCCAGCGAGGATTAAAACTTACTCTAGCCAAAATTGGCTCAAGCAATCGAAAGCAGGAAGTAAGAAATCCAAAAAGAAAAAAAGAATTTCTAGCAAGCGAGTTAAAAAGGTTATGTATATTATTCTTCTTACCTTTGTAGTATTTTGCTTTGTTGGATTGATTGCAGTTCTTACCTATGTGCAGTCTTTAACTGAAGATCTGCCAAGTCCAGATAAGCCATTTGGACCGAAAAACTCTGCTAGTGAAATATATGATAGAAATGGAAAGTTATTATATAGAGTGTTTGCAGATCAGAATGCAGATCCAGTGAAAATCGAGGAAGTTCCCGAACTTTTGAAATGGTCTTTCCTTGCTGCTGAAGATATTGATTTTTATGAACATCCAGGAGTAGATATCCCTGGTGTTATTAGATGTGGATTAAGGTATGCTACCGATGGAAATGAAACTTGCGGGGCTAGTACAGTCACACAACAGCTTATTAAACAGACAGCACTTACAAATGAAAGAAAAATTGAAAGAAAAGTAAAAGAAATTATCCTTGCTCTTCAAATTGAACAAGATAGAGATAAAGATGAAATTTTGGAAATGTATCTTACAATTGCTCCAGAAGGAAGTAATGTATATGGGGTTACATCGGCATCGAAGTTCTATTTTGATAAAGAATTGAAAGATCTTAATTTGGCAGAGATGGCTATAATTGCCGCTATTCCTCAGGATCCAACGCGACTCTCCCCTACTAAATCAGCAAATCCTGAAGAAGCTAAAGTAAAAGTCAAAGGAAGACAAGAATATGTCTTGAATCAACTTGAGAAATATATGGATAAGATTAATAAAGAAATCAAAGAATCAACAGGACAGGAAAATGCTTTAACAAAGGAGATGATTGATGAAGCTAGAGGTTTTGAGTTGGCATACAAAGAACCAAAGTTTGAAATTAATGCTCCTCATTTCGTGTTTTTTGCGCAAAAATTACTACAAAATAGACCATACAATAATGGAGAGCCCTTTACTTTAAACGAACTTGAGACTCAAGGGTTGAGAATATACACCACTCTTGACTCTGACTATCAACAAATTGCTGAAGAACAAGTTAAAGTGGGTGTCGATACTTATGGAAAACAATTTGGTGCATCAAATGCCTCACTTGTTTCTCTAAATCCCAAAACCGGAGAAATTCTAGCAATGGTTGGTTCCTATGATTATTTTGGAACCGAGTCCCCCGAAGGTTGTACTGTCGGGTTAGATTGTAAATTTGAACCGAAGGTAAACATTTCCGATACTTTGCAGTCATATGGTTCATCTATGAAGAGCATGGTGTATTACAAAGCAATCATGGATAAAGTTGTCTTCCCCGGTTCGATTATACCTGACATCCCTATCCAAATTGGTAATTATAAACCGAAAAATTATGAGGGAGGTTTCATTGGGTTGAATACTGCACGTCACCACTTAGTGGAATCTAGAAATATTCCTGCGATAGAATTGATACAAGCTGTCGGAGTTGAGAACTTTATATTAGAGATGCAAAAATGGGGCTACACTACGTTTACAAATCCCGAAGGTTATGGTCCTGCTGTTTCAGTCGGAGGTGCAGATATAAAGCTTATTGAGCATGCTCAGGCTTATGGAGTACTTGCGAATGCAGGGAACTTTACACCGTATGAAGCAATCCTAAAAATCGAAGATAAATCCGGAGAAATCCTATATGAGCACAAAGCTGAGTCCACTTTAGTTGCTGACCCTAGAGGAGTATATTTGGTCAATCATATGCTTAATGGTAAAAATAGAGGTCCTGGAGTTAGTTGGGATGGTCGTGATATCGCAGGAAAAACAGGTACATCTGAGGGCCAAAGGGAAACACTATTTGCAACGTATACACCTGAGATTGTTGCTGTCGGATGGCTCGGAAACAACAATAACGAAGGAATGCGTTTTGGTGCATCAGGTTTGACTTCTGCTAAACCATGGGTGTCCGAATTCGTAAAAAGAATCGGAGATTCAATTCCAAAAACTGAATTTCCCCGCCCCGAAGGTATTGAGTTCAGTAATGCCAGTTGTAAAATAAATGACAAATTCGGATGTGAAAATTACAAAGGTGATTTAGCTATCACAGGTTTCAAAGTTCCACCTTACGTGGAATTCCAAGAGGTTGTTGTGTGTACAGATCAGATGGATAGATTGGCTAGAGAAATTGATATAAAAGTAGGACAATCTACAAAATTGAATGCGGCTAAATATACCATGCCCGTCAAGGATTTACAGGGGTTTTTAGACAACTACTTGAAAGGAAGTGATAAATTATTTACCATACCAACTGAATATTGCACTATAAATAGAAATCCTAGTGGTACATCAGAACCATGGGCAAACATTTCATCTCCTTCCTCAGGTGCAGTATTATCAAAAGAGCTTGTAATTGCATACGAAGCTTTTTCACCTGACAGTGAAGTTGATAGAGTTGAATTCTATTTGGATAGTACTCTTCTAGGAAAGTCTTCGAATGCCTCTGGAAGTGCAGATTTCGATATAAGCGGTCAAGCACCTGGAAGTCGAACTTTGAGACTCGTGGTTTTTGACAAAGCAGGAAAAAGCGGCACTTCAAGTATACCTGTTGAGATTAGAGGGGATTTGAAAATTACCTCCCCTTCTAATAATTCAGAGGTCAGGAAAGGAGACTTCGTGGATGTCAGATTTAGTTATACCGGTGGTTCATTAAATCAGGTTACTTTAATTGTGGATGACAAAGTTGAAACTCAATGCTCAGATTCCAAATGTACATGGGAAGTAAAAAGTGATACTGGTGAGGTGAAAATAAAAGTTCGTGGTAAGAAATCAGGAGAAACTATCGAGTCAAATACTATTACAATCAGAGTGAGAGGTGGTCAGATTGTCCCTACAATCATTCAAAATTAACCAGTTAGTTAATTCTTAGCTTCAAGTCAAGTTTTGATTGAAGTTCTCTTGCTACAAAACTTTCGAGTTTATCAACTTCCTCATCAGTTAAGGTTTTTTCATCGCTAGAGAATGTTAATGTGATTGTATAGCTGATTTCATCGTCTTTATTAACATAAGTGTCTTTCAATACAATATTTTTCAATAATCCTACCTCAAGATTCCTAATAGTTCTTTCTATGTCTGAATAGTTGACTTTTTGAGGTATCCAGAAACTAAGGTCCCTGTTTGTCTCTGGGTAATTCGGTAAGGCTTTATATGAGTTATGATTATTTACGAATTGTATTAATTTGTCTAAATTGATTTCAGCAATTGAGATTAAGCCTTGAATTTCATTATTATAGATTACTTCTGGGTGTAATAGTCCAATATTTCCAATTGTTTCATCCTCAAGCATAATTTCAGCAGATTGGAATGGGTGGAAAGTTTTAGAATATTTGTTTCCAGATGAGATGTTCTTATAGTTGAATTTTATGTTTAATAAATGTGATAAATATTCAGTGATGCCTTTTATATCCTGGAATGCATTCGAATAGTTCTCATGATGGTTGATTGCAATTGCCATAGTCCATGGTTGTATATGAATCCCATCGTTATCAAGTTTTTTCGTTACTACCCTATTTAGTTCAAAAATCTTAGAATTTAAATATTTAGGTTGGTTCTTCTTTATACTTGATATCATACTTGGCACTAGTGAATTCCTTACATATTTTAATTCGGGTGCAAGTGGATTAGATAGTTTCAAAAAGTCTGTTGTATTAAGATTCGACTTTGTTATATCGGATTCTCCAATAAAGCTATATGTTTTAACTTCTGTATACCCAAGTGCACTAACAGAATTGGTAAATAGCCTAAACAGTGAACTTGTGCTGTATATTTTAGCTGGAGTAAGATCTTTTTCAGGTAATTTCGGAGTTATGTTCTTAAAGCCGTAAATTCTAGCAACTTCTTCGACTAGGTCTTCTTTGATATTTATATCTTTTCTAAATGTAGGGATGACGAATGTTAACAATGTTTGAGTCTCAAGATTTGGTTCAGACCCGTCCGAATTCTCTTGTTCAAGTAAATTAATTTGAAGTCTCTTTAACAGGTCAATAATTTCGTATTTTGTAAAATCTGTTGAGAGTAGTCTGTTAACCATCTTGACGTCAATCTCAACTTGTTTAGGGATAGATGGGTCAGGATAATAATCAAATAGTTCGTCTGCAACCTCTCCTCCTGTTAAATCAGAAATCAATGTGTAAGCATTTCTAATAGTTTGTACTGTGAGGTTTTCGTCTAAGCCTTTTTCAAATCTAGTACTTGCCTCAGTTCGGAGTCCTAATTGTCTAGAACTTCTGCGGATATTATACATGTCAAAATTAGCTGCCTCTAATAAAATTGTGTTTGTCTCAGTGGAAATCTGACTGTTGTAACCACCCATTATTCCTGCGATATCCTCCACATTCTTTTCGTCTGCAATTACAACAGTTGTATTATCTAAATTGCGTTCTATTCCGTCGAGTGTTTTCACTTTCTCATTATTTCTTGCTTTTCGGACAATTAGTTTGTTCCCAATAAGTTTGTCATAATCATATGCATGAAGAGGTTGACCTTTGTCGAGCATTACGAAATTTGTGATGTCAACAATATTATTGATGGACCTCTCTCCTACTGAACTTAATCTAGCTTTAAGCCATATCGGAGAATCTTTGACGACTAATTCTTCTACTAATAACGCACTAAATCTTTTGCATAGTTCTTTGTTAACAGAGATTTCAATTTGAATTTTCTTCCCGCTACCATTTGGAAGAATCGATTCTGGAGGTGTGGTATCCTCTAAAAAGTCAATTGCCAGTATCGCCGAAAGTTCTCTAGCAATACCAGTATGAGAGAAACAATCACCTCTATGTGAAAGTGACTTGTTCTCAATTTCGTATACCCAATCTTGTAATAAGTCGGTTAAGTTTTCGCCAACAGGTAAATTGTCTTCTAATATCATAATTCCTGTATGATCATCACCTATACCAAGTTCTCTCTCGGAACATATCATCCCGAATGATTCGACACCTCGGATTGTTGTGACACTTATATCAAGTGTATTGCCTTTTGTATCAGTGTAGACTCTCCCCCCAGGTAAACAAAGTGCGACTTTGATTTTTTCTTTAACATTTGTAGCTCCACAAATCACCTGAATTCGATCATTGCCATCGGAGGTGACCTGACAGATGCTGAGTTTGTCACTATTCTCATGTTTTTTGACTTCCAAGACTTCTCCAACAACGATATTTAATAAATCTTGTCTTACAGGAATAATTTGTTCTACTTCAGCAAGACTGGTGGTAAGAGATTCTGCTATGGTTTCCGTTGAAAATTTATCAAGTTCTGGAAGATAATTTTTGAGCCATTTATGTGATATCAGCATGATTACGTATTAATTCTAAAATTGTTTAAGGAAGTCAAACTTTCCACTATAGAAATGTCTGATATCTTCAATATTATATTTCAACATTACTAGTCTTTCTAAACCAAAACCCCATGCAAAACCACTATATACATCACTATCAATTCCACCCATTTTGAGAACATTTGGGTGAATCATTCCACATCCCAAAATTTCTAACCAACCAGTATTCTTACAAACATTACAGCCTTTACCATCACACAAGATACATGTTAATGACATCATTCCCCCGGGTTCGACAAATGGGAAAAAATCAGGTGTAAATTTCACTTCTACTTCTTTTTCGTAAAATTCGCTGAAGAAAGTCTTAAGCGTGGCAAGCATATTATTTAAGGTGACATTTTTGTCTACATAGACTCCTTCCACTTGAGTAAATGTGTGTTCGTGTCTGGCATCAGTTGCTTCGTGTCGGAAACACCTGCCAGGAACAATTACTCTGATTGGAGGTTTGAATTCCTTGAGAATTCGATTTTGCATTGATGATGTATGTGTAATAGCAATCTGGCCGTCTTCTGTCCAAAATGTGTCCCAATTATCTCTCGCAGGATGACCTTCTGGTAAGTTTACAGCAGTGAAATTGTGATAATCATCATCGATTTCATAGGGATAAACTATATCGAACCCCATCTTTTGAAATATGTCTTCTGTCTTCCATTGCATCTGTGTTACTGGATGAATATGTCCGATTTGTGGCTCATAAACTGGAAGTGTTACATCAATTTTTTCTTTGTCCGAAATTCTGTTGTGTTTGATCTTTAATAATCTGACGGAATTGTTTTCTACCATTTCCGAAAGTTGAGTTTTTATTTTATTCGCTTCTGAACCTATTATCACTCTATCCTCATCTGAAAATTCTTTCAGAGTTCTCAAAATATCAGTAAGTTTGGATTTACGGCCAAGAAATTGAACTCTAAGTGTTTCATTTTCTTCAAGGGTGGTAACTTTTTCAAGCAGGGGTTTCGCTGTATCAATCAAATTCTTGACGTCATCTAGCGTTTTTTGTAGGTCAGGTTTTGATGCGCTCATGTGACACTAAGTAGTGTTTTTATTTTTTTACTGCTTTGACTACTTCAGCAAAAACGTTTTTGTTATGTAGTCCAAGTTCAGAAAGAATTTTTCTGTTTAGGTGAATATCATTTATTTTTAGTTTATTGATGAATTCACTATACTTCATATCATGTTCGGATAGTGCAGCGTTTATTCTTTCTATCCAAAGTCTTCTGAAATCTCCTGATCTCTTTCTTCTATGTGCATATGAATATTGACCAGCATGAAGCATTGCTTCCTTTGCACGTCTATAAAGTTTAGAATACGAAAGTCTATAACCTTTTGTGCTATTAAGAACTTTTTTGTGCTTTTGATTTTTTGATTTGCCTCTTTTAACCCTCATTTAATTACGATAATAAACTAATAATTTTCTTAGACTCTGTTTTGCTTCCTAGAGAGCTTTTGCCCTTTTTTCTAGCTTTTTGCTGTGAAGTTTTATTTGCTTTCAAATGAGCATTATCACCTTGTCTATTGTGCATAATTTTGCCTTTCCTGGTTACTCGAAACCTTTTGGCTGTTGCTTTATGTGTTTTTTGTTTGTTTTTCATCGTTATTAATTGTTTTCTTAACAGGTCTAACTATTAATGAAAGATCTCTGCCATAAAATTTAGCTGGTTGGTCATATTCTATTTTACCTTCCAGATTAGTAAGTACTTTATTTAATACTGATTCAAGTTGTTCTCTAGCAACCCTACCTTTTGCCTTGATTGTTATCTTAACAGGGTGTTTCTTTGCTAAGAATTCTTCTACTTTGGTTAGCTTGTGGGCTAAATCACCATCTCCAATGAAGGATTTAAACCACATCTCTTTTATTTCAACACCTTTGCCCTTGTTCTCTTTTCGCTTTTTTTCCTGTTGGTACTTGAATTTTGACCAAGACATGATTTTACCTACAGGTGGATTAGCTTTAGCAGCAACCTCTATCAAATCAAGTTCTCTTTCTCTAGCTATTTCTAAAGCTTTAGCCAGGCTGATTACTCCTAGACTTTCTCCTTCTTCATCAATCACAAGTAACTCGGGACTTTTTATCTGGTCATTCATAGAATATTTTTCTATCAATGTATCCCTTTCTCTTGAAAAGTATTGTTTATTTATCGTTCTAATAAAAAAAATATTAAATATTTGATGTTCTAATCACAACAAAACCAACAGCAACAATCTGTCAGCACATTGATATTAACAGAACAAATGCAATTTTTCAATGGTTTGGGACCGCTTAAAGGTCTAGTTCCAAAGCTATTTCTTGTTCAATTTTGTTTACAAATTCATTTATCCTCATCAAACCTATGTCTTGTCCATTAGCCTTTACGGAAATTGAATCAGTATTGGCTTCTTTTTCTCCGATTATTATCAAGTATGGTGTACGTCTACTCATAGAATCTGATATTTGTCTTTCAGGGTTGGTTGAGTTTTGATTAAATTCTACTCGTAAATTCTCTTTTTTTAATTCCCTCAATACTTTTATTGCTTTATGGTTATATTTACTCTCGAGCGCTATGATCTCGACCTGTACGGGCTCTACCCAAAGTGGAAGTGAACCCTCTCCGTGTTCTAGTAATAAATCGATTAATCTTTCAATATTTACTATTATATCTGTGTGAATAAAATATAATTGTTTCTTGTCTTCTGAGAGTAGTTTTGTGGGGAGTATTGGATCTAGCGTAATATTTGATACTTCCCAGCTTCTAGAGTATTTATCTTTTACTTCAATAGTTAATTTGGGTCCATAAAAATCGGTCTTCCCTTCTCTAATTCTTGACGGAATTTTGAGTTCTAAAAGTAATTCTTTTAAGTTAGAAATACTTTTTTCCCACAGTCCTTCGTCATAAATATATTTTGTAAGATCTTGATAATCTGGGATATCTAAAATGGTTTTGAATTGACTGAATCCAAGGGCTTTAAGGGTGGTTCCTATTAACCTTATATTTTCGGTCAGAGAGTCTTTTAAGTTTTCATCGTCTACAATACTAATTACTTGTGCATCTGTTGTTTCAAGAAAATCTTCGAGATGCTCGATTTTCATTTCGTTAGAATTATGTAAATTGCCCTGAAATGTCTTGGAAACAGAACCGATATTTAAAATGGCAGAATCTTTGTTGGAGTTATAACTTGTAGTCGCTCTTTCAACTAGGAAGCTTCGTAGATTATTTCTATAAAAAACATCTTTAGAATTTTGAGTTCCTTTTATTTGCGTAGTTTGCATAAACTCAGGAAATTTTTCGACCAAGAATGCTGGTTTGTTTGTGACCCAAGGTGGTTGCATTAGCTCGAAGTCAAACTCGATCATTTGTTCCTCAAGAAATCTGGTGAGATTTTGTTGAAGTATTATTCCGTCTTTTAGCCATATTGGAGATGAAACATCTTTGTCGTTTTCAATGATTAGATAATTTAATTTCTGAGCAATCAATATGCTATTTATCTCACTAAGTTTCTTTAAGTTTTCAAGATAGTCGTTTAATTTCTTTTTTGTTTCGAAAGCCACACCGTGGATTCTCTGTAAAAGAGGTCTGGAAGAATCGTTCATCCAGTAATTTTTCGTAATTTTAGTTAGTTTAAAGTGATCCAACTCTCCAGTGCTTTTAACATGAGGACCTCTACAGAGATCAATAAAATCATCTCCAGTTTTATAGAAACTTACTTCTGCATCGGGAATTTTATTCAAGAGTTCAGTTTTGTATGTTTCTCCTAATTGAAGAAGTGTCTGTAACGCTTGATCTTTAGGTATTACAATGTTTGTGAAGGGGATGTTTTCCTCAATGATTTCATTCATCTCGGCCTCAATATTTGTTAAATCTTCGTGAGTGAATTTGTGGTCAGTATCAAATTCATAATAAAAACCCGTATCCGTAACCGGTCCGATTCCAATCTTTACATCAGGGAATATTCTTTTCACAGCGTAAGCCAAAACATGCGCTAAACTGTGACGTTGCTTCTCTAGGTTTTGTAGTTGAGCAGTATTCATATGAGGTTCTGTTGGTAATATTTAAATTTTCAATTTTTCTGATAAATCTCTACTTATAATAAACATGTTGTTTAATTGTCTTTCAATCTATTATTTCTTCACCAATATGGGTAGTACAGGATTCACACTCCGTGCACTGTTCAGGTAAGTTCATACTACGCTTCGCTTGTATTCACTAACCCTTCACTTACGAACCTGTCACCTACTTATCTACCGAAGCCTTGGCGAAGGCAGATCGCACGTCATACAACTACTAGTGTGGGTGGTACAAGATTCGAACTTGTGACCTTTCGCACGTCAAGCGAATGCTCTACCAGCTGAGCTAACCACCCACACTAATAACTGTACTACCAGCCCTTCTTTTATCAAAATCTTTGATTTTGTTTAAAAGAGAGGGTCCTCGCCCACTTCATTAAGAAGTGGCGGGACTGAGCTAACTACCCATACTAAATCGACTGTAGTGATTATCAATCATTCAGTCGCAAATTGTAAACTAATTTGGTCGGTTTTTGATTATTTTATCAATCAACCCATATGTTTTTGCTGTCTCTGCAGTCATATGCTTATCTCTATCACTATCTTTTACGATCTGTTCGTAACTCTGCCCAGTATTATCAGCAAGAATTTTTGTAAGTAAATCCTTTAATCTAAGGATCTCTTTTGCTTCAATCTCTATATCGCTAGCCTGACCGGAGATACCTCCACTTACAAGTGGTTGGTGCATATGTATCATGGTATTTGGTAGTGCAAATCTCTTGCCTTTTGTTCCTGCTGATAAGATAACAGTTCCAAAGGAAGCAGCTGTCCCAAAAGCAAATGTAACTATGTCTGGCTTTATGTAGTTCATGGTGTCAAGTATCGCAAGACCAGAATATATCACTCCACCAGGGCAATTTATGTACATGGTGATATCTTTCTCTTTATCTTCCTTTTCTAGAAATAATAATTGTGCAATTACAGCATTTGCGACTTGGTCATCTATGCCTGTTCCGAGGAAAATTATTCTTTCTTTAAGTAGTCTTGAATAGATGTCGTATGCTCTCTCTCCATCTCTGGATTTTTCAATAATAGTAGGGACAAGGTAGCTCATGGATAAAATTGATTAATTAAGGAACAAATCATTATATGATATTTTCTGAAGTTAATAAAACTTTATAATATTTTGTGGAAAGTTGAATAGAAACAAAAATGCCTCCTTGCGGAGACATTTTTGCTTGCACTTTTAACTATTTTTACTGCCTTTTGCTTATATTTAATTGTAGTAACAATTTACCAGACAAAACACACCTTTGTCAAGAATATTTGTACAGTAATTATTGCGGTGTTGTAGGAATTTGTACACCGTTGATACACTCTGGTGGTCGAGCTTATCTGGCGGGCTTCTTCTCTTGTATAAAGAGTCAAATATTAAGGATGATTTTTTTAGAGTAAATATTTTCCTTGGAAATCAGTCGAGAATTTTAAAGGAAGATTCGCTATTCAAATTCAGGTCCTTTGCTTTACCAGCATTGAGTTCTAGTACGTATTTTGCTGGTCTATCGGATGTGTATCGTATGGATTCGTCCAATGGTTTGGCGTTTCCGTGGTAGTTTATAAAATTTTTGTTTGAATCAAAGAAAATAATATCCAATGGTATAAATGTGTTTTTCATCCAGAACGATTGGTTCTGACTTTCTTGGAATACAAAAAGCATACCCTCGTTATCTGGCATGGTTTTAATATTCATAAGACCTGTTGCCCTACTCTGATTGTTATCAGCTATGTATACTTCATAAATATGCGTTTCGTTATTAGATGAAATTTCTATACGTTTTTTTGCTAGTTGGTTAGCGTTTGGAAGTGGATCAACTTTTATTTGTTGCGAATTCTCAATAGTTTTGAATATTGACATTATAAGAAAAAAACCTCCTAATACTGCTGATGCAAATATGACTGCGATTGTTTTCCAATTAGCATTAATACTATTGTTTTCGTTTAAAGTTTTTTTCAAGATCTGATTTATTAATAATCCAAATAATTGGCCTGCCATGTGGGCAAGAATAAGGTTGTGAACATTTTAATAGTTCTCTAAATATTTGTCTTGCTTGGTAATTGTCTAATTTTTGTCCCGCTCGAATGCTGCTATGACATGCGATTGTAGCTATTAATTTCTTTAAAACAGAATTCTCTTCTTTATCTACTGTGTCACTTGATTCGTCAAGCGAGGCAAGGATTTCCGAGAAAATTTTATTATTATTGTTTGAATACACACCTTCTGGAATCGATGTGAGTTCTGTTTTGTTGCCTTTTATCTTGAACTCAAAGCCCAATTTATAGAGCAGGTCTTTGTTCTCAAGTAACATTAGTTGCTCGGATTTTGAGATGTTGAGAATTTCTGGCAATAGTAGTTTTTGTGAAGGTAAGGTGCTCTCTTCTTTAAATCGTTTTTCAATTTTTTCGAAATTAATCCTTTCGTCTGCAGCGTGTTGGTCAATAAATTGAACACTATCACCATTCTGGATTACTAGGTAAGTATTGAAAATCTGCAATATATCTGATTCAATCTCGAATAATTCGGGTTCTTGCGAAATATTATTACTCGCTGAGAGAATATTACGCGTAAAACTTATGCTGGTTTGTGTATTTTGACTTGGGATTACTGTCTTGAAATTCTTAGTATTGTGGGCTTCTCGCGATTTTTCAGAATGATTAAACTGATTTGTATTGATATTCGTATCTGTTTTTTCTGTGTGAAATCTGCTAAATGTTTCTTCTTTTAAATATTTTTCTAAAGCGTTTCTAACTGAGTTATGAACTACTCTGAAAATCTCTTTGGTATTATCAAATCTAATCTCATTCTTCCTAGGGTGGACATTTACATCTACTTTGTCTTCGTCGATTTTGATATTAATAAAATAAATTGGATATTGATTATGCATAAGGTTTGTACCAAAGCCCGATTTCACAGCCTTCGCTATAACTGGATCCATAACACTTCTATTATTGACAAATATATACTGAATTGAACTATCTCTCCTATTAAATTCGGGATGCCCTATAAAACCTGATATCTGTAATCCTTTATCATCAAATGCCAAAGGAATTAGTTTTTCTATGAGGTTGGGATGGATCTGCAGGATACGCTTTTCTAGTGTACCGACTTTAGGTAATGAGTGTACGAGTTTAGAATTATTATAGAATTCAAATCCAATCTGGTAGTGAGGTAATACGATCTTTGTAAATGTATTTAAAATATTTTTATATTCGGTGAGCTCAGATTTCAAGAATTTTCTTCTTGCAGGAATTTGGTCAAAAATATTTTCAACGATAACAGTAGTCCCCTGATTCCTCGCATCTCCAGGTGCAACTATTATACGTTCACCGTTAGTAGAGGCAATTATTGGCTTTTCTTTAGACGATTTAGTATGTATTTTGAGTTTTGAAACACTGGAAATGCTTGCAAGTGCTTCTCCACGAAAGCCCAGTGTATAAATATTCTTAAGGTCATCAACAGAGTGAATTTTTGAAGTTGCATGTTGAACAAGGGCTAACTTAGCGTCTTCTTCACTCATTCCAGTTCCATTGTCAACGACCTCTATGTAGTTAATACCACCATTTTCAATCTTTAAGATAATTTTATCTGCTCCTGCATCAATCGAATTTTCAATTAATTCCTTGACAATTGATGCCGGTCTTTCTACTACCTCACCTGCAGCAATTTTGTTAATTAAGTCGGGAGATAGAAGTTTTATTGTGTTAGTCATTTATTTCGATTGTAAGTTCGATCGGTATGTAAGCTAATTCCAATGGGATGTTTTGCTGTTCAGTAGAATTTTGAGGAATTGTCGTAGATAAAATACTTAAAAAAATATCGTCTCCAGTTAAATCAATACCATCTAAATCTGGTTCTAAGCTAATAATAACTTGATAATCACCGTTCGCGAGATTCAATGGAGCATCCAATGGCTCTGGCAGATTCCTTAATAAATCTTCGCCAGGATACATAAATCCTTCGTTACTTAATGAATAGATCTTGGAATTATCTTCTCCTCTGACATTGTCGAATCTCCCGAGATTAAGTGTTTTTTCTTCAACGGTATTGCTAATTCGGGTTTCGTATTTAAAAGATTGTGGAGCATTAGGTAAGGTTAATCCAGGTTGGTCTTTTTCTGCCTTTTTAAACCATATCCCACTGAGTTCGTTAATAGTAGAATTTCCATCTGTAGGGGTTGCTAAAATGAAGAAATTGTCCCCTTCGGGAATATCTATACTAAATTTTAATTGCGCAATGTTCTCAGTAATTTCAGCTTCCATAAAGGTGAAATTATTAGGTATCTCATCTCTATCACCTTCGTTTTCAATGGTTACAAATATTTTATTAATTTCTCTTAACCCATCTAGAGAAAGTTCCTTTAAATCAGTTCCGTCTAGATTCTTGAGTTGATTGTCAATGGAATTGAATCTCTTAATAAGTAGTACACTTTCGTCTTCTCTTTTACCCCACATAGCGTAATGCCCTAACTGTATAGTTGGGAAATTATCTGATTGAATGTTAATTGAAGGCGTTGTTGGGATTGGTTCGGAAGTTCTATCAAGGTAAACCTTAGATATGATGAGTATGGCTGCGGATATGATGACTGATAAAAAAATTATTACCCAAATTAAGGATTGACTTTCGTTAAGTTCACTTAGCTGAGATCTTCTTCTCATGTAAATTTGTTGGATTATTAATTAATGATACAGTTTTTAGTCTGCCTGGACAAATTTTACGCCAGATGGTTTCAGTTTCTGTTGTCTGAAGACCGATAGGATGTTGAGTAATTTTCCATTTGCTTCGCCAACAATTACGTGTTTTTCTAAAGTGGTTTTGACTAGTTCGCTACCGTGAAGCTTCTTTAGGGGAATTCTTCGTGAATATTTCGCTTCACTGATTGCGCCCAATTCATTGATAATCTTGGTCCTAATGCGCCAATCGATTCGAGCTAAATCGTCTTTAGCTTTGTTGGAGTACACTATATTCATGATTGTTTTATCTCAAATAATTTCTCTATGTCCTCTTGTGAATATGTGGGGCCTTTGTAGGACTCCAAAGAGGTGAGTTGTAAATAGTATTTATCGGTAAGCTTTTCCTCCATTTCCTTTAATAACACCTTGATTTGATTGCGTATTAATGCAGACGGAGAAACACCCAATTTACTGGCAAAATAAAAAAGGAGATCTTTCTCCTCGGGCTCAAGCCTTACGGCTAATTTAGTTGTCATATTATTCTTCATGACATAATCATTATACTAATCAGAAAAGTATTTGTCCACTCTTCGGATATTTGAAAAGTAGCCAGGGGTAGTGTGTTTCGAAATAATAAAACTATGGGATATGCAGGTCTGTCGGGTGTGAAAAACTATAGGTTGGTAGATTCGTGTTTTGTACTAGAATACTTATTTACTTCAGATTCTTCAAAACCGAGAAAGAAAATTTCAGTTCTAGGTGTGATTCCAAGCTTCTTTTTTGATTCTTCGTATATGATCTCAAAAAGACCCAAAACATCGTCTGATGATGCTCCTGGTTGAGTTTCTATGAATGCTGCATGTTTCTCTGAGATTTTTGCATTACCGATTTGTTTACCTTTTAATCCTAAGATTTTGTCGATTATGTATCCCCAACTATTACTCTCCAGTTTCAATTCGCTCTGAACTGTCTTCTCAATATTTTGAAAGCAACATCCTGCACTATTTGCAGGTTGTAGTCTTTTCCTTGTGGCCCAAGCTATTGAGGTTTCTCTTGCACGATTTTTATCACCTTCTCTAAGAATTAGATTCACAGACAAAATAACGTCGTTATTATTGTGGAAAATAGAATAATCGTAATCAAATTCTAGTTCATTTTTAGAAAGGGTTATAAATTCACCCTCTTCATTTAAAACATATACCGATTTTACGACCTCTGAAAAAAACCTTGTTCCTCCATGAATGTTATTATAGACAGCTCCACCAACAGTCCCTGGAATTCCAGCAAACCATTGAAGACCAGTGATCCCTTTGTCGATTGTTATATTAATCAAATAAGGAAGATAAACTCCTGAGGCTACATTCACCTCAATTGTTGGGGAATTTGATTCATCATAATCCAAGTCATCGAAATTGTAGTATTTGTCCTTATCGACAACATTTAAACGAGCTTCGATTTCTTTAACTGAAGGTAGATTAGTTTCGGACTTACCTTTTATTTCGATTTCTTTTGATGCATTTTTGATTACTAAACCGCGTATACCTTTATCCGAAATCAAGACATTACTACCCCACCCTAGTATTGTATAAGGAATATTTAGTTCATTTGCAGTTTTAACTGCAGAAGACAACTCGTTAATTGTGTTTGCTTGGAAAAATATATCTGCAGGCCCTCCAATTCTCCAAGTTGTGTATTTAGCAAGTGGTTCATCAAGCTTGACCGTCGAGTTTATCTTTTCTAATTCAGATTTTAATTTGTTTAGATTATTCATTTGATAATGTAGCTTTAATTCTTCTAATTCCTGCTCCGCTACTCTCTTCTTTTAATATCTTGAATGAACCTTGTTCTCTAATTTGTTCAATCTTTTCAACGTGTGGTCCACCACAGAATTCTTTTGAAATTTCTTCATCTGTTTGTTGATCTTTTATAAAGTAAACGGTTACCAAATCACCATAGTTTTTGCCAAATTCCATCTCGGCACCTATTTTCTCAGCTTCTGATTTGGGCATTGTGACTTTTTCAATAATGAGGTCCTTGTCAATATATTCGTTAACCAAGATCTCAACTTCACGAAGAATTTCCGGTGTTAATTTTTCGTTATGAAGAAAGTCTATTCGCAATCTTTCAGAGGTAATATTGCTTCCTCTTTGTTTAACGTGCTTGCCCAAAGTGTTTTGTAATGCTGCAAGCAACAAGTGGTGTGTTGTATGCAATGCAGTAGTTCGTTCTGATTGGTCAGCTAATCCTCCCTTAAACTTTCTCTCCGCTCCGGCTCTGCTTTGTGCTTTATGATTTTCAAGTTCTGTATTAAATCCATTTAGAATTTCTTCGATTTCTTTCTCATTGTAGTCTCCTGGATCGTTTGCGGAATTTGCGGCTAATTCTTCGATGATCATTTCGATAGGAAAACCGTATGTTTCATAAATATAAAATGCATCTTTCCCAGAGATCCTCAAACCCATGCCTGTATATTTCTGAAGTTCTTTCAATCCTTTGTCTAACGTTTTTGCAAATTTTAATTCTTCTTTCTCAAGTTCATTTAATATTGAACTTTCATTTTGTTTTAATTGCGGATAATGTGAGTGCATTCTTTCTATTACTGCCACGGCAAGTTCTCTTGTGAAATTACCATCCATTTCAAGTTTTCTTGAAGTTCTAATCATCCTGCGGATTAAACTACGTAAAATATAACCTTGGTCTTTATTTGCAGGGACAATACCGTCAGCGATGATGAAGCTTGATGCTCTCGCATGATCTGCGAGTATTCTCATACTTGATGTGAATTCATTCTCATTACCTTTATCTTTGTAAGATTTTCCACTTAGTTTTTCTATTTTTTCAATAATTGGGACATATAAATCGGTCTCGAAAATGTCAGTTTTCCCTTGGGAACACATTACTACTCTTTCAAAACCTCCACCAAAGTCTACATTTTTCTGGGACAATTTCTGCCAATTCATATTTTCGTCGAGTTTGTATTCCATGAAGACGGAGTTTCCTATCTCAATAAATCTCCCGGAATCATCGTTTATGTGGTATTCGTCTTGTTCAACAGCAATTTGTCCTAAATCGTAGAAAATTTCTGAGCTAGGACCACCGAGTTCCCCAGGGGCTTCTCCTCTTTGCCACCAATTGTCTGATTTCCCATACGGAAATATTCGATATTTGTGTGTTTTTGCCGATTCAAGGTCTGCAGGAATGTTTGTTATATCCTCGGTGAATTCTGCATCTATACCGTGTGCTTTGAAAACCTCTTTCCATAGATTAATAGAAACATCATCCCTTCCTACTACATCATCTCCACCCCAAACTGAAACGTATAATCTTTCAGGATCGAGACCAAAGTGTTTTGTGTAAAGTTCAAATACCCATGGAATTTGTTTTTCTTTAAAATAATCACCTAAAGACCAGTTTCCCATCATTTCGAACATAGATGTATGTCGATTGTCTCCGATTTCGGCAATGTCCTTAGCTGCTGAACGAAAAGACCTTTGGAAATTACATAATCTTTTACCTTTTGGATGAGGTTCACCTGATAAATAAGGTACCAAAGGAAACATTCCGGAGTTTGTGAAAAGTATTGTGGGATCGTTAACCGGTATCAATGAGATATTAGGAATTTCAACATGGTTTCTAACAGGGTCTGTCATAAACTCAAAAAAAGCTTTTCTGATGTCTTCTGATTTCATTGTAGTTGTTTTAACTGGTATTTGATTAAACCATAAATTTGGATAATTTTCATCTACTAAAATTCGATTCAATTAGGACTTATAGTAATTGGAGATGTGTCAAGGGGGGTTTTAAATGTTAAAGAAATTCGTTGTTTCCTGATTCTATCCATATTAATTTTGTGTAACATTCGTGTGGATTCCCTTTGTTACAGATCGGGTGTTTTAAAAGTGTTAAAAGAGTAAGTATTTTGTACACATAACATTGGAATGGTCGTCTATATAGATTTATGGCTAGTGCTCAATAGTTGCACAAGAATAAAATGGTTTCTGTGGGAAGGGGTTTTGGTTAACTATGGGGTGATATGAAATGTAAAACATCTGTCTTGGGAGCGACTTTATTAAATTTCTTACAAGATTTTTGAAGAAACCTGGTATTGATACCAATGGTATTTCTCGTCCTGTAGTTATTTGCTTGTTTTTGATAAAAATTCAATAAAAACAGGGTGTGGTTCCTGTGGAGATGATTTGTATTCAGGATGTCCTTGAGTTGCGATAAAGAAAGGGTGAGTTTCCTTAGGTAATTCAATAAATTCTACGAAGAAATTATCCGGAGATGTCCCACTAATTATAAATCCATTCTTCTCAAATTGTTCCCTATATTTATTATTAAACTCAAATCTGTGTCTGTGTCTCTCCGCAATGACAGACTTTGTTGTATTCTCGAAACCGTTGTGTTTAGAATATATCTCGTGCGTGAGGGTATTCTTTTTTACTATGCAATCGAAAGTTCCTAGTCTCATTGATGTTCCCTCCCCTTTTATGACTTGATATTTCTCATTAAAAGGAATGCTATGGATTATAGGGTTTTTAGTTTTTGGATCAATTTCTTCGGAATTAGCATCTTTTATTTTTAATACATTTCTAGCGTATTCAACACAAGCAAGTTGCATTCCGTAACAAAGTCCAAGATAAGGAATTTTGTTTTCCCTCGCATATTTTATTGCCTTTATTTTTCCCTTAGTTCCTCTCTCACCCCATCCTATAGGTACAATTATTCCGTTAACTCCTTGTAATTGATCTAAGAGATTATTTTCTTCTTTATCAGAATTGATGAATTTTAGTTGTACATTCATTTCATTGAAAACACGTGCGTGGTTAATCGCTTCGAGCAGTGCATAATAAGAATCAACCAATGATGAGTCCCCAGTAGCAAAATACTTCCCAACAATTGCAATAGTTGCACTTTTATCAAATTTCTTGAGTAGCTTATTCGAGTAATCTTCCCAGAAACTTAAGTCAAGGGATTTCTTCTTTGGTGTTATTCCGAAATAACCAAGTAGTCTTTTGTCTAATTCTTGATTATATAAATGAACAGGTACTTGGTAAACATTTTTTAAATTTTCACATGAAAAGATATCTTTGTGGTCCACATAAAATTTTAGTCCGAATTTGTATTTTCTTTGCTTATCAACTGGTCTTTCACTTCTAATTACGATGAAGTTAGGGTTAATTCCCATCGACATGAGGGCTTTTAGGCCAAACTGGGCCGGTTTTGTTTTTGGCTCGTCGATATGTGGTGGTACTGGGACATATGTGACGTGTACATTTGCTACTTGTTCCGTAAATGACAAAATTCTTGCTGCTTCGTAATATAGTCCGTTATTATTTTCATATTCTCCAACAGTTCCTCCTAGTTCAATTACTACGAAATCCGCTTGAGATTCTTCTGCTGCAAATTTGATTCGGGATATTATTTCATTTACGACATGTGGAATTGGTTCTACATCCTCTCCGTCATATTTCATTTTTCTTTCATTGCTGATTACTGTTGAATAAAGTTGTCCCATTGTCATAAAGTTTTTGTGACCAACTTCCTGATTTAAAAAACGCTCATAGTTACCCAAATCTATGTCTGCTTCTAATCCGTCATAACATAAGAAAGGATCTCCATGCTCGATTGGATTGATAGTCCCAAAATCTACATTTAAATTATTTTCACACTTTATTGGACATACTGTATATCCATGCGCTTTTAATAGTAATGATATAGATGCTGAAGTTACACCTTTTCCTACGGCACTCATTACACCACCACTCACAAAAATATATTTAGTCTTTTTAGACATTAGAAAAATGATAAAAAAATAAATTTGGGCAGATACAAAAAATCAGTTTATATATAAGTGTGAAGAAGAGCAAGTAAATTTACTGCAAATATTCATCGTCAGTTAACGCAGGTAATATAACTGCAAAGTCCGCTTCTCTTCCGTCCTCTAAAATAGCAATACCTTCAAATAAATAGTATGGTTGAAGGTAATTTGTCCAAGGTTCGGACTCAATCCATTCGTATGGTTCAATATAAATCACTTGTGTTTTGGAGGCATCTATTTCAAATTCCAATACAGCGAGAGGTTCATAATCAGAAAATGGATTAGTATTTATTAATTTTAACCAATATAGTATACCTTCACCTGCTTGAATCCTCACATAAGCATCTGTAACAGAAAGCATCTTATAGATACCACTATCACCAATATTTAGCTGTGTATAATCGAAGTTTACCAAATAGGGGACCAAATTTGTAACTTCTCCCCTAACTATCATAGTAGCAGAACCGTTCAGGTAATCTGGTTTTCTGATTGTAGCTAACATGTCGGTTTTTAGGACTTCACCCTCCTCTGGTCGATATCTATCAGAAGTTTTGGATGCCAGAATATTTTGATGTTGTGCAATTCTTACAAATTGGGACGTTGAAGGACTTGGGGCTGATTTAATTTCTGAATTCACAATATTAATATAGTCTATTCTTGATTCTCCTCTGTTAAAGTTATGGTCTCTAAGTCCTAATTTGGATATAACATCTATTCCAGTTTCTTCATAGTAGTCAGTCTCACGAACGGTCGCTATATTTTTTCTGATATCGTCTGGGATTGTCTCTCTTGTTAAATCTGTTTCGTATGACCAAATATCTTTCAACTTATCATAGGTTAAAGTTCTGGAAAGATCATCTGATTGCCAAAGTAGCTCTGTGTCAGAAACTAATCTCTCTAATGAAGTAAAATTCAATCGATTTGCCACAGATCTACCTTTCGCTGTGTTACCTAGTTTTTCTCTTGGTTTATTGTAGTAATATACATAAACAGTATCTGGTTTTTCGGGGAGTATTTGTTGGTCTATAATTGAAGTGGTTGGTGATGAATTAGGACTAAGTTGAAGTCGCTTTATATTTGGTCTTGGAATCTTTCCTAAATTTCCATCACGAGCTAAATATGGACCGGTACTTGTATCGATAGTTGCACCAGGTCTTTGAGAATCATCTTCTCCAGTAAGCTCAAAGATGAAACGAAAGACGAATGTGGCAATTGCGAATATGAGAAAGATTATCAAACCTTTTCGAGCATGTTTTGTAGCTTTGCTTAATCTTGATGCCATGAAGTAATAAATTTATTAATTCAAATATTATTACATTTATTATATATTAAGATAAACATTAAATCTTCAACAAATAAATTGTGAAAAATTCATCAAAATTCTCCCTAAAAACTATAAAGAAGACATGGACGAATTTAAAATTACCATACAAAATACTTTTTATTCTATTTATTACGCTTTGTATTGGTTTGTTGGGCTATGCAGGTACTAATATTTATTTCCAAAATGATATGGAGATATTCAAAGCTCCAAAAGCAAATTTTAGAAATTCTGTCACTCTCGTCCCCCCTACTCCGTTGCCACCTAAATATAGTGTAATGAACGGTGTCCAAGTTGATTATGAAGAATATGATGCCCTTACGCAAAGAAAGCCTCTTGCTGTCGTAGTCAATAATCACAAAGATGCGAGACCACAAAGTGGTTTGTCATCAGCTGATACGGTAATGGAGGTGCTTGCTGAAGGAGGTATAACTAGATATGTGGCAATGTATCACAACAATTATGATGTGGAAAAAATCGGTCCAATTAGGAGTTTGCGATACTATATGATTGATTTTGCGAGTGGTTATGATGATGCAATGATATTGCACCACGGATGGGCAGGATTCGATAATGCTGATTTTGAGGTTTACAATGCAGAAACCGATGCAAGGGGTGCTGTATCAAAATTTAATATAAAGAATATCCAAACTGAAGCCAGTACATACAGAGATCCCCAGAAAGCCAAAACTTCAGGGTATGTTCATTCTTTATATACAGATTTCACAAGAATAAACTCTGAAATATCCCGATTAGCAAAATCATACAATTGGAATTTAAGTTCTGAAAATTTGAAAGAAATTGCATTTAAGGATGATGCTCCCGAAACTGAAAGAGGTCTTTTCACCTCTGTTGATATTAAATTTATGAGTTTAGGTGGAAGTGATTATGCATCTAAATTTACTTATGATAAGGTTGGCAACGTTTACCCAAGATTCGTTGGTGGGCAAGCAGATATTGATCAATTAACTAACAAGCAAATTTCTCCAAAAAATGTTATCATTGAATGGCATGAATACGCCGATGCACGTGATGGACACAGCAGAATTGTCATAAAAATGATTGGCGAGAATAAAGTAACTATTTTAAGGGATGGTCAGGTTATAGAAGGTACTTGGCGAAAAGAGTCTCGATTGGACAGGACACAATATTTCGATTCTGCAGGAAATGAAATACCATTAAATCGCGGTCAAATATGGATTGTTAATGCCGTAAAAGTACAAGACAGGCTAATAAGTACAGTAACTATTCAATAATATTAACTTAATAAGTCGTATAAAAATGAATAATAAATATGTGAGGATTTTCTTCTTGTTAGCAATTTCCCTTGTACTGCTTACGGGTTGTAAAAAAGACGATTCATCATCTCAAAATGGTGATGGTAATAATAATCAAGATCAGGTTACTTTGATTTGGTGGAACATGTTTGATAGTGAACAAAGCGTAAAGCCATTAATTGATGCATACACATCAGAGAATCCAAACGTGGTTATTCAATATCGTCAACAAGGAGTTACAGGTGGGGTAACTAGTTATCTTAACCTACTGGATAATGCACTAACCGATACCGAAGAAATTAACGACCCTGATATTTACACAATAGAAAATACCTGGGTAGGAAAATACAAGGAATATATTTCACCTGCTCCTGCTGATGTTATAGGGCAAGATTACTATGATGACTTCTACCCAATTGTGAGGGAAGATTTCTATGATGAGAATGCACTAGGTATTCCAATGTATGTGGATGCACTCGCGGTGATTTATAATAAAGATAAACTTATCGAAGGTGGTTATACTGTTCCGGATAATGATTGGAGTGAATTCAAAAATCAAGCTATAAATCTTACTCAAAGAGATCCGAATCGTAAGATTGTATCTGCAGGCTTTGCAGCCTCTTCTGGAGCAAATGTACAATTTAATTTTGATATTTTAAGTTTATTAATGTTACAAAATGGTGCGGATTTGAACTCTGCATCAGTCATAGAATCATTCTCAACAAATTCGGACGTTATAGGTACTTTTGATTTTTATGATGATTTTTCTGGACCTAATGGATCTTGGGATGATGAACAGAAATTAGATATTGCTTCATTCCTCGAGGGAAGGCTTGCCATGTTCATGGCTCCAAGCTGGAGATTGAACGACATTCTTATTTATAATGAAAAATACAACTTAGGATTAGATATTGGTATTGCTGCTGTTCCACAATTAACAGGAACTGACAATATCTCATGGGGAACGTATTGGGGGCAAACAGTCTCAAAAGCTTCTCCAAATTCTAATGAAGCATGGAAGTTCTTAAGATACATTACACAAGCAGACCAATTAAGAAAGCTTGATGATACAGTAAAACAAAATGGTCGTAAAGTTGGAGTATTTTACCCAAGGCTAAGTATGTCTTCTGAAATTTCAGATGATCCGAATCTAAGAGTATATTCACAGGCTATGCCTTTTGCTAAATCATGGTATATGAATGATGGATATCTAATAGAGAGCGATTTTAATAACTATTTTAAAGAACAAGGTGGTAATTTAGGAAGTTTGGAAAGCACAATTAATTCTACTATTAATTAAATTTAATGAGCAGACAAATTAAAAGCATACTTATAACTATAATCTTCGTTTTGTTCAGTACACAAATAGTAACTGCACAATCGACTGATGAAGTTGTATTACAAAAACCTTCCGAAGGTTCAACAATAAGCAATACTTATGAAATTGAGTGGAAGATTGTCGATGCTGATATTCAGGATCCTGCTTATTTTATAGATGTATTTAATCTTGCTTGCTCACAAAATGGTGGAAACCTAGGGAGAATTACCAATTCCGGCGCTGAAGTCGAAAATAATATTTACACTTATTCTTGGGATACCTCTTCCGGGAATCTAGGAAATTCACTACAAAACGGAGGAAATTATTGTATGAGAGTATGTGGTATTCTGGCTGATGGAGGTAGTGTATACAGTAAATGTGATAAAAAATCTTTTACATTTAGTTCAGAAACTACTGGGACGAACAAACCACCGCAGATTACACCTTCCAAGGATGGATTCAACGTGACGCTTAATGAAATCTTTAGTTATAAAGTACAGGCTAGCGATCCAGATGGTGATGAGCTTAAGTATTCATTCCTAAATGCACCTGACTTTTTGACGATTGATTCAAAAACAGGACAAATTTCCGGTAAACCAACGGAAGTTGGAGATATACGATTTATTGTAAAAGTGGATGATTCCAAAGGAGGAATTAGCACAGAAGAATTTATATTAAATATCCAATTAACAAGCGCCGAAAAAGAAGTCGTTTTTGAATTTCCAAAGTCCGGTTCAACAGTTACCCCAGAAAATAATACAATCAAATGGAAGGTAAAATCAGGTTTAACTGTTAAGTCGATAACACTTAGTTATTCGTCTGATAAGGAAGAATGGACGGAGATTACAAAACAGGATAGAGATTTAGGACAATATACATGGAATATTAGTGACATTGAAGATGGAGAGTATTTCATTCAATTTTTACTTGTTGATTCGAATAATAAGTTATATGAAATTTTCAGTGATGGGTTTTTTGTTTCTGCGCAAGGTACAGTATCGGAAACAGAAATAACTAACCTAACACCAGAAGAGGGATCTACTGTAAATATCAATCGTCCTGTTATTAGTGCAGAATTCAAGACACCAGATGGAGTTACTATAGATACTGAAAATGTTAGTTTCACATTGAATGAAAGAATTGATCTTACACTTTGTGAAATTACTGCTAATTCAATTAATTGTGAAATTGTTAGTGAGTTAAGTAATGATACTTATACCGCATTCATTGAAATTACTGATTCAGAAGGTGCTACCCTAGTCAAGGAATGGAAGTTTAGTGTTGACACTAATGGTGAGACTTCAGAGGAATCAGAAGATTCTGGAGGACTTTCGGGAGATTCAATGCAGTTGATTCTCATTATCTTCGCTGTTGGTTTTCTTCTAATTGCTATACCATGGAGTATATATTTGATAGTTAAGAAACGAAGAAATAAAGCAACAGAAACCACAAAATTGCCAGATAATACAGTAATACATCCAATTACTCCGATTAATCCTGAACCAGCACAACCGACAATTGGATCACAAGGACTAGACCTCGGTGTCCAAACGAATCCCCCTGTTGTCGATTATCAACCTGAGAATCAAAATTATTCTCTGGGTAGTACTCCAGTGAGCAACAATATGCAACCAGCGGCAGGAGATGTGTATTCCCCGACTGAGAATCTAAATGCATCGAATATACCTCCTGTTCAGGGAACTTATAATCAGCAACTACCTACAGATACATATAACTCTTTAGGTACAAATCCTAGCTATTCAAATCAAAATATAAACCAGACTGGTACTCTCGCCGATGCAGTTTTCACAGAGCCAGAAATTGTTCCTGCACAAAATAACTTTGGAAATAATATAAATCCAACTAATACTCAACCATTAGACAACTCCGGTTTAGGTATGAACACTGAAGTATTACCAACACAAGCAACACCAAATACAGTTCCAGCAAATGAGCTACCCAATACAACTGAATATAGTTTTGATAACCCTTCTGTGATTGAACAACCTGCGATGTATCAGAAAGATGAGATTCCGGAATGGCTCGAAACAGATATTCCTGACACTACAACTACAAACGAACAAAATACTGGTGCGTCGACTATGGAGGATGTTCTAACAAAGACTCAGATACAAGAAGGCTCAAAAGTTTACGATCCCTATGGACTAGCTCTCAAAACAGACGAAACGGAAGATCCTGATGTACCACCTCAGTTGAATAATTAGTTTAAACTTATCTTTTCAGGAGATTTAATATCGATTGAAGAGATTAATTCTTCGACTCTCGCTATTGGCTCTAGTTCACTAACGGAAATTGAGACAATTAGTAAATCATCCTCAATTTTAACTTCCGAGTCATCTCTATTGGTGAGGACTAAGTATTTGTTTTTATAATTTGAATCTTTGGTGATGTGATGGAACCCTGTTAATAAATCTTCTACTTCATCATTGTTTAATTCGAAGCCAGAATTGTTAATAACTCGAATATCTGGATATTTGTTATAGGAAACTACAACGGTAGGTGTTGGAATTGTTGAGTTTGACTCAACTTGTCCTTGTGATGAGTAATCAAGGAGTGCTGTAAGTGCTGGTAAGGCTAGAGCAAGACTGATTGACATAGATGCAATTTTCCTAGTACTAATGCCATTTAATGCTAAGTCTATCAAACTGAAAAGTGCATTTATACCACCTACAATTGCCATTACACTATTTATTGTAGCCCCAGCAACCTTGTCAAATAAACTTCCAATCCAACCACCAAGTGCAGTAAACGCAGCGGAACTAGCTGTGACAATTATTGCAGACAGAGGAGCTCCAGCTCCCAAGGATGCCACCGTTGCACTTCCGGCAATCAAAACACCGACACCAAACCCCACTACTGATCCAACCGTTGCCCCAATGGCTGCCCCAATCCCAGTTATCGGAACACCTAGCGCAGCTAGTATAGCTAAACCTGCTACAGAACCTATTGCAGAGAAAATGCCAGTTAGCGCTGCACCTCTGATTGCTAATAGTACTTTAGGAAGAAAAGTAAGATTTGCAGTAGCAGCGCTAGGAAAAAGTGCCGCTAAACCTCTTCCGACAAATACTTTAGACATTAAACCTAACAGACTCCGATTTAATGCGCTCATACCTGAAACATAACCCATCATACTTAGATAGTTATTTAACGTTGTGAATTTCAAAAGAATTGTTTCGAGTAAACTACCTCCACTTTTAAACACGAAGTTATCTTTAAAGAAATCTTTCAGAGCTAGTCCTGGAGATCCACGATGAACATTTGTAAAATTGTCATACAAATCTTGGATTAGATTTGCCATGACTCTAGTGTTCCCAATTTGGAAGACAAGACGATTAAATGGAAGCCCAGAAAGTCTTGATAGATAACTGCCATATTTACCCGAAAGTAAGCGTCCAGCAATTGCCTGACCCCGATTCGTCCTCAGTATATATTTAGCCGATGTCACTAATCCAAAAGTACCAGCAGTTGCGACAATAGGATTTATCCCTAGGAAACCAGCTAGTGCTCCAGCTACTAATGCAGTCATAAGTCCAGTTTTAGCAGAGGAAAATAGTCGAGCACCAGTACTTCCATATGCATTTCCTCCAGCTTTCGCCAGTTTCGCTGCTGCTTCAGGATTATTTTTTACAATATCGTTGGAAAATACTTTTGTGGTTGGATCTTTATAAATTGCTGATCCTTGTTTCTGTAACCACGCAATTGGTCTGATTGGTGTTCGTGGTAATGGTGTATGCATTAAGCTGTCTATGGTTTCTAGTCCTGCTCCAGCTATTGTGGCTCCCGCAAATATCGGCATTAACATGCTTGTTGGCACTCCTAATGCCGATGCCAAGAACATTGCTCCTCCTCCATACACAGCTCCTATAGGTGCTTTCTTTAGCAAGGTTTTACCAACATGCCCAACGTCCAATGCAGCGTGATAGGCCGGTTTAATTACTGGAACAAATTTGTTATCAACTATTTTGTATACTTTGTCATATTGTGCAAACAGACCATTCTTCATTTCTCCAGGTAATTTGACCACATTTTTAGCGAGTTTTAACGTTGAGGTTGCAGCTGATTGCATTTTTTGTCCGACAGTATTTGTGGAGAAGAAATTCCCCATTCTGGATGCTAAGGATGTAGTTTTGAGTACTTTTATACCAGATTTGATAAAGTTGACACTCGAGTCGACAATTTTTTTGACCAGGAATTTGAATACAAGTCCCATTATTCCATCGGATTTCTTTGATTTGCGTTTCTGTTCTTTTAAGAAGGTAGATTTGTTTGTAACAAATGTCGAAATCTGATTCCTCTTCATTTTAATACCTCTTCCGATTCGAGATTCCTCTAATTTCTCAGAAAATTTCGAACCAATCCCTTCATAAGCTCTTACAACTTCCTCTTTCAGAGCAATTTTTACGACACCAGGTATATCTTGTCTAAATTGATCTGTGCTTTGTAGACGTGTAAGGTCAATTATTCCAGCTTTGAATTGGCCTGATTCAATTTTATTGAAGGCTGTTTCAACTTGCTTTGCGCGAATTAGGTCATTACCTCTAGATAAATAAGGGTCAGTGGCTATGGCAAGATTGACTTTGGTACTCGCCAAACTTGCTGCAATTCCGCTTTTTGACTCATTTCGTTGAGTGACGTTTTCTTTTACTTTTCCAGACAATCTTATGTTTACTTTTGGATCTTCATCAATTTCTCTATCGAGATGTGTAACTTCTTTCTCATCGAGTGAACCTAGGTACTTTGTTTCCAATAGGTCTTCAAGCTTATCAATCTCTGCTGGATTATATTCACTGAGATTAATTTCACTTACATTTACTCCTGTTAATCCTGTGATGAATTCTTGATATTTGTCAGCTCGGATTCTCTGGTGTGTATCGTCATACAGATGTTCGAGTGAAGCAAAAAAAGGAACTTCTATGTATTCTGCTGTTTTGGAAGCTTGTAGATTTGTTTTGAAATTACTTATCACCTTAACCCTGTCAATATTTTCACGACTATTGGCGAGCTTATGTTCTTCAATATCGGTATTTTCCACTGCTTCTTCAACAGTCGTTTTTGCCACATTAACTTCTTTTTTCTTCAATTCAATGAACGCAGCTCGAGTTGGCTTATACGTGGTGATAACTTTGTATAAAGAGTTGAATGTTTCAGTTAACCCAAGAATTTCTGATTCTTTGCCTGTCAGTTCTTTCTTAATATTTTCATTCCTTCGAGCGTTTTTCTCTTTTATTACGTCGGTTGCAAGTGTGAGATATTCATCATAACGAGAGGTGATTTTGCCGTGTAGTTCAGATAATTGTGAGAAATTGTTATATACCACTTCCAGGTCTTTGGGGTCCACATCTGAATCATGAAGTGAATCGACAAACTTCTGTGCTCTGTTTAATTTAGTATTTGTACCCTTTACAGTTTTGGCTAAGTCTTCGTTTCTGAATTCACCTGCTTTAGCGTCACCTAAAGCTTTCATTCGGGCCTCAATTTTTTTAATAGTTTCAATTACATACTTTAAATCCTCTTTATCCTTTTCAGAATAAGCGAAAGCCCTCTGTATTTGTGACAATACATAACGTTCTTGTTCTTGAAGTTGTTCTAGCAACTTCTTAAGATCTTCCGGTAAAATATTGTTTTCTGGTATTGCTCCTACCATATGTTTTTTATAATCTACTATTAACTATTTCAATTTGCTCTCTAATTTGTGTAAGACGCTGATTCAATTCATCCTTGTCTCCATCACGATTTAGAATCTGTTCTCGAACGATTCGTTCTTGTTCTCTATGTTCTTGTAATAATTCTAGACCTTGTTCTCTCGTTTCGAATTCTAAATCTAAATTTTTTCTAATTTTCTGTTCTTGCTGTGTAATCTTGTATTGCCTATATAAATTTTGCATTTGCATCTTTACTCCCTTTGGAGTCTGATCAAGTGCAGTATTTAGATTCGATACGTAATTAATCAAACGATATGCATCCTGTTCGTCTTTATTCCTGAAAACAACCATTTGATTGTCGTCGTTATACCTTGCAATTATATTATTTAGAATTGTTTCTGCCTGTGCAACAGAGATTTTTGTTTCTTTTATGTATCCTCTTGCCAGAGGTTCTAGCCCTCGTACTTTTGCAATTGGTTTATTGTACATATCAGATTTATAAAACTTGTAAATCTCTTTCTTCTTTTCATCTACTCTTAACTCTGGCTTAACGGAAACCCTTTCCATTCCGATTCTGGCTCTATCGATCCGTATCCATTTATCCATTAGTTCTTTTAATGTTCGAACAGTAGGTCTTTGCTTCTCATAGCTTTCTACAGTAGTAATTCTTTTCCAAGAGGCTGCTTTGATATAGTCTTCTATGACTCTTGAATCTTTCGAAAGTTGACCCAGACCAACCAGTCTAGTTTCCTGATCGAAAAGCCCTAAATTAATGTATTCATAATATTTATCTCTTAATTGTGTGATTGATTTCACCAATTGCTGTCGTAATTGACCAGTACTCATACCTTGGGGCAGAAAGTCAACTGTGATTAGCTTTGTAAAAGGTTCATCACTTTCTAGAAATTTGATCATCTTTTTAAGTGATACCCCATTTACAGGATACATTTTGTATTTTTCTATCGATTCTGCCATTAGTCAGTTAATAGATATTCGTCTAATGTTAAATACGGATTTTCAATCCCACTCGTAACGATGTTAAACATTAATTTTTTAAAGTCTGTACTAAATCTTATATCGTATAGTTCAGTCGGAATCCTCAAAGTGTCTCCAACATCATCATATAGATATAGTTCCACGAGATGATGATATTTTTCGTATAATGGTGATGCGTCTTTGTGATCTATAAATTTAATTTTATAATAATTCTCAGAGACTGTATAACCTTCTTTGTGGTATAGGATTAATAAATCCACAATATCTTTGACTAAATTGGTTACGATTTTCTTGTCTAATTTGTTCTTTTTAATCATTAGCTCAACAAATTCGTTTAGCAATGAATCAATGTGATCAAACTTCTTGTAATAACCCTGAGGGTCATTATCAGCTTCTTTCGAGTTGAGTGACTTCACGTTTGTAATCGCTTCTACTGGTTTAAATCCTCTATCAATATAATTGTAAACATCTTTGTCGGTACGAATTACTATGGGTTGTAACAATTCTTTGAAAAGTTCTATTAGCTCGGATTGATTAAAGGAAACTAAGAATACATAATCAGTGATATCAAAAACATGTTTAAGCATTCTGTGAGCCAAATCTAAATAATTACTGTAACTAGACATTGTTGCAGCTATTTGGTTAGTCTTTTTTTCAAGTTCTATAGTCGAATCCAAGTCAACGGATCCATTTTCTGATAATTTGATTGCATCGGGTACATATATTTCTAAAAATACCGGAATATCACTAGGTTCCTTCATAAGCCTTGCTAGTTCGGTCTCCTCTTGTGTTAGTATTCTGACTAAAGAGTACTTTGCAAAATATTTCTTTGCTTGAATAAATCGAAGTGTATAGATGTCTTTCTGGATAATTTTAAATTTCTCGAAAGTATCATCCATCTTCAAGTCGATATCTACTCCATTTTCTTTTAGCAGCGTCGTAGCGGATGAGTTGTATTTTTGAATTAGAGTTAGTTGATCTTTTGTAAGTGGATTTTTAAGCTGAACTTGATAGTTCTGCGTTGGATCAAGTAAGAAAATGTAATTAAACACCATAGGTGAAATTGATTTGGCGATGTCTCTCTCTATAGCTATGAGAGTATTGTCCTCAACCTTATGATTTACGGCATTTGGATTGGTCATGCTGTTTTATTTCAATTTATTTCTTCTTGCCTTTAAAAATAGCGCCCAGTCCACCAAACACCTGTCCAGCAGCTTTGGATGTAGTTTGTCCAACTTGTCCCATTGTCTGGCTACTGCTTTGTACATTCAAGAAATTATTCACCATATCAGGAATAGTTGGAGTGGCAAGAAAGATAATATATATCACTAATGCTTTTGTGATACTTGCTGATGTCGAAATCTGATCTGATGAATATCCCAATAAAGGTGGTGTGAATCTGAATTCTCCAGCATTGGAAATTCCAAGTGCCTCACTTCTACCTATGATTATCATTAATAGAAAGACAGCATAAACGACAATGAATGTAATACTTGCCGCCGCTAATGGTTTGATCGCATTTATTATTGAGCTTTTTGTTTTGGAAGGAATTGCAGCTATAAAGAATAACCATGGTAGAAATATCGGTGATATGGCAAGAGTAACATAGTTTTTCAATAATGCTAGGAACAATCTAAACGCAGCCATAAATGCAGCAAGTCCTAACACTAAATCCAGCAAAGTATTCCCTACTTCTTGGAAACCTGCATTATTTGCTGCCTCTTCTCCTAATGGGACAACAGAACCGACAAATTTCAACAAACCTGAATTTCCAACATCAATACCATCTGGAACAACATTGTTAACACATTCCTCGTCTTCACCAGTTCCCTCGCATCTAAAAATCTCTGCATTCGAAGTTCCCCATATAGCCCATACACTTACAAATGGGTCATCTGGTTGTAAATAATAGAGATCGGGTTTGTCGGGATCGTCTTTCGCAATGTCTAGGTTCGTGGTACTAGTTACAAATTCATAACCTGGTGCTGTAGGAGATGTGAGAAGTGTACTTTGCACAACATTACTACCTATAAATATGAAGTCTACAAAGAATCCCGCTATAGGATAACTCAGACTTACCAGAACTAATGAAACGATTAAAGAAGGTATCGAATTTATAATACTTACAGCAGTTTGACCTCCCAGTGACTGTCTGAAAAGTATTAAAAATGCTAACACAATAACAATCACAACGTAAAACGCGTAAACCATATTTCTAGACCATTGCCACAAATCCAGCATGGGAAGCAATAGATTATAACCTAGTCCTGGGAAGTAGAAATTATTGTTCACAGAATTAAAATTATCATCATCAGGATCCTGAGCGTAAACACTTAGTAATTCTCTATCTTGAGTTCTTTGGTAGAGGTCATATGCCCAGACAATGGAACTACTAGGTGGTGAAACATACAGTGTGTCGATTAATGCTCCTGCACCGTCTATAGCGGAAATACTATTAGGTCCTGGCTGGAATAGATAAACTTCTTGTGCCGATTCTGGTTCACAAGGCGCGGAACCGATTAGACAATTCGCTGTATCGATTAGCGCTGGTGCGAAACCTAAATCTTTAGCATAAGTGCTGACTCCTGACCCTGCAATAAACAAAACTACAGCGAAGACAAAGCCAAATGTAAGTAAAACTTTCTTTTTCATATTAGAAAATTTGGGTAGAAACATTTTAATGTATTTAAATCTAAATTTAATACAGTATATGAATTGGGGGATAAGATTGCAAACTCTTAGGAGAAGAAATTTAAGTTTCAATATCTAGTTCGGACAATCTTTTTCTATAATTTGTAGTTTTCTCGAGTTCGTCGTTAATTAATTTTATTAATTCCTCTCGATTTTTTTTACTCAGAATCATTAACAAAGACTTAATCATGCCTTCAAAGTACTTTTTCATGTGTTCGTTAACTTTCTCCTGAACCTCAGGGAATTCAGAATATAATTTGATAAATTCATTTATAAGTTCTTGATTGTCATCTATATCGGCAAGAGATTCTATCTTGTCGTCTAGTCCTTTTCTTTCAAGTTCCAGATTCACTTCTACTTCAAGATATGTAAGAAAAATCTCTATGTACTCTTCTTGCATTTGAGCCCACATACTGTTCGTATAGCCTAGTTTAGTTTTTACAAATTCTGAGACTTTTGGACTTATGAAGAACATAGGTTTTATTTAAAATTATGAAGTAACACTTTTGGCAGTATCTCCTATTACACTTGAGACGTTCTGAAGTCTATTGTCTGGAACATCAACGTTATCTAGGGCAAGTGCAGACTGTTTGAGTACGTCTTCCGCTCCTTTAACTGCAGCGGCTAATCTGAGTCGACCTCTTGTGCTATTGAATCTCGGGTTGCTCAATGCTTGTTCAAATGCAGTTTCTTGATTATATAATTCTGCCTCGGATTTGATTGCATTAACTTTCCTTTTTGACCACAAATCTGCAATTTGAGTAACCTTGTTTGAGATGAAGAAATAGTCAGCGAGTAGTAGTCCGATAGCTGTGGGATTGAGGAATGCTTTTGACATGATTTGTGCAATTTCAGGATTTACATATCCTCCAAAAATTGAGGCAAGAACACCTGCTGTGACAGTCCATCTTGCGATTTGATCAAATCTAGCGAAGCCGACCCATTTCTCCTTTTTTCTACTAGCTTCTGATTTGTATTGAGCAGCTGCCTTTATCATTGTCTGATGGTAAAAGTACAGCTCGAGTACTTTTGTACGCTCTACAACTACGTCTTGGATTGCATTGGTCATTAAACCACTTCTATCAGGTAAAGACCTGTCATTCTTATTCCCCGGAGTGTGTTGTTTAATTTCACCGTAGTTTTGTACTTGTGTTGATTTATTAATACCTTCGAAACTTTTGATTTTCCTCGCTCCAACCCCAGCAGAACTTCTAAGAATTATTGCAGTATCTATGTCTTTGAATGTCCGTATGTCTGTGACGTCATTCACTAAATACTGTTTTGTGTGGGGATCTTTTAAATACTTCCCACTTCCATCGGGTCGAAATATTTCATTTCTTAATGTTACTGGCAAATCTTCTGGAGATAGCTCTAATAAAGATATACTTTGTTGCGGAGTTAAATGTCTCATTAACGTTACAGGGTCACTATGGGCCTGTAATTGACTTATTTTTTCTCTCAAATTATCCCTATTAATAATCATCCTTGAGTAGTATTCTCTGATGGCTATTTCTTCCGTTGCTGGAGTAGTTGCTGTTATAGTAGCTAATTTAGCTTGTGCATTATCTACTTCAAGTTGTGCTGCTTCTATTTCAGTTTTTAAGTTGTCAAATCTCATTTGTAATTGTGCTGGATCTGTGCGTTGTTTAATCTCTTCTAGGATTTTCCGTTTTGTATGTTCATCTGTGTCATAGTAACCAGGAATTATCTCAAAAGCCTTTCCTCCAATAGTCACTATTTCTCGTTCACCACATACACCAGTGGCTGTAGCCTCATACGTCCTAGCAAGTAGATACGCCTGAATATAATCCTTCACATCTTGTAATGGGAGGTTTTTGCCGTTAATTTTCACAAACCTTCTCTGTTTTTTCCAATCTTCAAGACTTCCTCCGGGTTTGATTGCTTCTACAGCATTCACGGCGTCGATTACGTCTCTAATCGTAAATGTTTTATCATCTTCATGTGCCTTAAGTTGTGCGTCCATAATCGCACTCGAAATTTTATCGAATGTCCTTCCTTGTTGGATAAAGTCTTCATCGGTTCCCATCTCCAGTTCTTCTGTATAAACTGATTTGATTCTGAATTGTTTTGTTAATCCTGCCCAGTAGTCAGTAACCGTCCCTAGGCGGAGTTTCATACCTTCTGGTATGTTCTTTCCATTGAATGTTTGATTGGGATTGAATGCACCTTTTAAGATATTGTCTATTTCAGCATCTCCATATCCTCTTGCCTTCAGGCTGGTTCTCATTTTTCCTTTTGAGTTATCTATTTCGGCGAAGAGATTAGCATCGTAATACTTATCAATATCCTCTAATTTAGAATAAACCCCCGGCTGTCCCCCCTCTCCATCAAAATATAAAAGTCCAATTCTATCAGCCGCTAATAAATGTGCATGATTTTGTTGTATCTGTGCATGGGCAGTCATTGCTTCCAGGGTTTCTCTCCAGATAACCTCATATAAGCTTTTCATTTCAAGACCGTAGAGATTGTCAATTCCCAATCTTTCTCTCCGGGCTTTATCACTTTCTTTATAGAATAACCTAGAACTTTGTAACCTCTTACCAATTTCGGTATATTCCAATCCGAAAGGTAAAAGTCGGTTTCGATTTATCTGTCTAACATCTTTAGTTAATCCTAGTTCTGCCAAATCTCTAGGTTTTAATCCTGATTCAGAGAAAATCTTACTTATAATACCTCCGATAATGGGAATTGTTCCTACTACAGGGGTCTCCACCTTCTGGAATGAATACCTGACATAATCTTCTTTCGCGAGTAATCCAACGTGTGTTCTCAAATCTACTGCTTCGGATAGGTCATATTTATCAGTTGAAACTTGTCTTTCAGTACCCATTTCTTCGGTTGTAGCTTCCAGTCCGCCCTCGTTTTGAAGAAGTGAACGATAAACGGTATAAACCCTGTTGATTTTGTCATCAATTTCTTTAAGTCTGTCTTGATATTGTTCATCAGTCCATCCTTCCCTTTCAGCTTGAACTCGCAGTCTTTTTACAGCGTAGCTTCTAATTCTATTAGTGTAAAATTTTTCCGTCGTATCACAATACTCTCTTGCTGGGCGCTCCTTATCTTCCTTTTTATTTTCTTCTTTCTCTTCCTCTTTAACCTCCTCTTTATCTTCTTTCGGTGTAAACACTGGTAATTCGAGACCAAGATGTCCATCCTGATCGATTAGATCATAGATAAATTCAAGCGTAGATTGAGAACTTAGTTGATCATATCTAGCTAATCTGTTGCTCCATTTAACAATAGTGCTCTTTGTAATTTTGTCTTTATTAGCTGGATTTTCTACTAAATTATTTAAAAGTCGAATTGTAGCGAGGGATTCGATAGCACTTTCATCTAAGTCTCCCCTTTTGTTAAATTTGACTTCTGCTTCTTGAGATTTATTTTCTATTTTAAATTCATTGGGTACATAACCTAAACTTGCAAGAGTTAATTTTTCGGCTTTACCTTCCTCTCCTTCTATTCCAGAGAAGTGATTTTGCATCTGGGTAACTAATTCCTCAACTTTCTCTGACCTCTTAAATTCATTTTCAGACAATAATTTTTGTTCATTTTTAACCCTATATTCAAGTAAGGCATTTTTCTTAATATTAAAAACACTTTTTTCACTACTTTTTTCCCACTCTTCTTTACTAATTCCAGTATGTTCAGTAATTATCTCATCTAACCTTTTGTCAGTAATTCTAGCCTGATTCTTATCTTCTTCGGTTTTCGCTTCCTCAATTTTTCTAAACTCTGCTGATAAAGCATGTGCGAGAGATTTGATAGACTCAAATCGTTTTTCCATTTCGGCTTGTCTTTCGGTATCATCCTTAAAATCTTCCCTTAAAGGTTGGATATGCCTATAGAAAGCATCAGCAATTTTGTAGGCAGTAAACTGGTTGTTTTGTTGGGTTCTAATTTTATTGTATTCTTCTTTTTGTTTATGCTGAACCTCGTGGTTGATAGTCTCTTGTGTGCCAGTATGGCGAAAAGTCATTATATAGTTCAAGTCTTTTGATGCAGCTCCATCTACATACCTTGCAGTCCGTGTATGGGCTTCGGTTTTTTCTGTTGACTCAGCTCTATTGTTAAATCTCACAGTAAGTCTTTTCGGGGTTTCTTCTTCGGTTCTCACTTCTTCCCCTAAACTCTCATTGGTTACAACCTTGGATGTTTCCTTTGGAATTACTTCCTCTTCAATAGTAAGTTCATCGGTTTTTAATTGTAATGAGTACAAAAGTAATTCTTCAGAGGCAAATTTCAAACAATAATAGCCTTGTTCTGTACTGAGTTCGACCCTTGTTCGGTCCACTTGCCTGTCAGAATCACCTTCTTTCCCAAGCAGTAATAAATTATTTATATTTCTAGTAAAGGTGGTGAGTGCTTCTCCTTCTAATGAAGTCCCTGATGTTATGTCAGCAATAATATCTTTAATTATCGCGTCTTCTTTTTCTCTTGTTAGTATCTCCTGTTCTTCATCAGAAAGTTTTTCGGATACCTCTAAATACTGATCATACATCCTGGCTTGCTCTTCAATTGTAAGTGATGGTCGCTTTTCTTTAAAGTCCTCTTGTTGACCAGAATCTTCTTTTTTGGGCTCGATTTTTACATAATCTATTCCCAATTCTGTTTGATTGGTTGCTTTTCTTTGTTGATTAATTTTCTCTATGCCCTTTTTAAAGCCTTCATACTCAGCGATTATAAATCTAGAGGTGTTTTCATTCCTTCTCCTAAAGTAATCTTTATATGCTTCCATTTGGTATCGAGCTTCCTGTAGATTTCTTTCAGTAGCACGATCGGCATTCTCTGGAACAGTCAATCTGTATTGCTTAAATAAATCCTCGATTTCTTCTTCGGTTACGATGTCAGCCGGATTAAGAGAAAATGTAAGACTCTCAATAGTTTCGTCTAATAGCTCTTGTCTAGCTTTTACTGCGGTCATATTGTATGAAAATATTATTTCCTCCAATATGTCTAATTTTTCTTTTGAATCTCTTTGAATATCTTCATCACTTGGGGGTTCTTCAATTTCTGGTGCTTCCAGGAGTTCATTTGCTGTTTCTTCAGTGATTTTCTCTGTAGCTACGCTCGATTCTTTAATTTCTTTGATATCTTCTTCATGAATGTCGTCTAAAGTTATCACATTTTTTTCTAGTGCTCTTCTAATATATGCAAATTCTTTTCTTTTAAAAAACTCTTCTCTAGCTTTGGGATCATCACTTCCTAATAGTTCCCCAAATCTTTCTTTTAACTGATTCAAAGTAGCTGCACTTTTATCCTTATCTTCTGCTATCTCATCCGTCTCTATCTCTTCAAGCTTTAATTCTTTTACATTTTCTTCTAATGCCTCATCAATGCTTTTGGATTCTCCTTCTTTTAATTTCCTCTCTGCAGATCTGGCGAGTGCCCTACCAGCTAGTTGAACAGATTTAAATTCAATCTCCTCTTGTTTTGATTGCGTAGATTCCTGGGGTGCTGATTCTAATTTGGTTTTTGCTTTTCTAATGGCATCCATTTCTGTGGATGTCAGGGGTTCATTTCTATTCAGCTTTTCTTGTGCTGATTTTGCCATTTGTTGCAAACCGCGCAGACCGAGAACGTATGACTGAAAACTTACGGGTAATTTGTTTCTGTCGGTTCCCTGGATAGTAGATGCGTTCTTTAAAACTAATTTCCCATTGTCATCAATTCGAATATTTGCACCAACTTGGAATTTCTTACCTTTGCCATCAACTTTTGCTTTTGTGAGTTTTTCTATACTTTTCGCGACTTTCTCTGATTCCTTAGCAACTTTTTCTAACTCTTTCTTCGTTTTGTCTTTTGGTTCTTCTTTGGCTTCTGGAATTTCTTTAATATCTCCCTCACCATCAGGAAGAGGATTGGCACCTCCTCTATTGTCGATTAACTCAATTACTTTATCAATGGCCATAGGCTTTAACTTAATCACCTAATTCTACCACAGAAGTGGTTTTTGGTGTTCTGTAACTAAAAATATATATTTATATCTTAAACTTTATTTATATGTATAACAACATTTACGAATTTCGAATTTAACTTGTGAACATTCTTGTTTTTTCTTATCAATTTTGCCACACTATAGATGTTACTTTAATTAGTGGTGAATTTTTATGAATAATCCTGCGAATATGTATAATTCCAGTAATCAACCTAGTGCTGCGAACGATCCACAGGCTCTGAATTCCAATTTACAACAATTAAGTTCAACACAGGCTGACTACATTAATCAGTTCGTAGGAACCACACCCCAATCAAGTTATCCTCAGGCACCAACTATGACGACACAGCCACAGCAACAAATGAACCCTGTAGCTCAACAACCTCAAGTAAATCTTTCAATGAATCAACCTGTAGCTCAAGTCCAACAACAAGTGGCACCAGTACAAAGTTATGGAGGTCAAAATTCACCTAATTTATATACAGATCAACTTCAAAATAATCCAAACCCAATTTCGAGTGAACCCATCAGTTCACCGCAACTATCGAATGATTATTTGAATCAGGAACCTGTTGATAGTAGTTTGCTGAATACCCCACAGATTCCTCCATACGAAGAATTTTCTGTTCCAACCTTAAATGATTCATTACAAGATCAGCCGTCTTCACCTATTGAACCTCAGATAAACTCAACTGATCAATCATTTAACTCTACAAATTTGCCAACATCACAATTGAACCAATCGTATGGAAACCCTGCACCTCATACAAATGTTATGCAACAGCAATACAATCCTACGATTTCACAAGATTATACAGCTACTGTTCAACCAGCTAGTCCATCTTCACTTAACACTTTGCCTCAGAATCCACAAAGTCCCGTCAATGTGGAGCCACAACTTATGGGCGCACAGCAAGTCAATGTAAATCAAGATTATGCAGAAAGATATTCAAACAGCCAATGGTTACCTACTCCACTTAGTCCTGCGAACCAGATGCAAGCTATGCCTCAAATGAACCAACAACAATACAATCCTGTTTACCAAAACCCTACTACAAACTTAACAGTCGATAACGATTTCTCAGATGGAGCGAGTCTCGGAGATGATTCATCACTTTCAACAGGTTTCCTTCCTGCATTTGATGATAATTCAGATGATTCTATGCTTCCTGCAACTAACGATGACGATGATGATGTCTTTGGTAATCTTGACGAACCTGATGATGTAATACCTTTTGGTTTTAGTGATTATGATCCTAATGAACAAGTAACTGGAAGTCTTGATTCTTTAAGTGGTTTCGAATCGCAAAGTCTAGAGGAGGAAGCAAATCGTATTGATGTCGATTTCTCAGAATCAATGCCAACTAATTCACAGAATGTTGGAGTTCTAACACAAGAACCCCAGAGAGCATCCGTGGCTCAAATGCCACAAACAATGATGCCAAATCAAACTGTCTCTGCAGTTAGTTATGCTGCTCCAGCTCTAACTTCGCTAAATCAAATGGAACCACAGGTTCAACAAGTAGCGATGCCAGTTGATTCTGAATTGTCGCCTACTGCGAGATTAAATCAATTACTTGAAGAAGAGGAAAAGGCTGAGAAAGTCATAATGCAAAAACAGAAACAATCTGTGATGAAAGTTGCAAAATCACCGAAAATGGTTGAGCCAAAGTCAAACATCTTTAAACAAACCAATGATGATGTTGCATTCCAAGGTGATATCCGAAATGAACTATCTGCCAAGAAACCCGCAAGTAGATACTTTATGATTATCAGTTTGATTATAATCATTAGTGTAATTGGCTTCTTGTTAGTACTCTTGGGTTTAACCCTGTTATAATCTCAATAGGTAAATAACTTTTTAAGGCTTTATTGGCCCATATTTCGTAATGTTAATAGATAAAGTAAGAGTAAATTTTGTATCTGGAGCTGGAGGAAGCGGTTCTGTTAACTTCCATAAGAGTGGGAAACCTGATGGAGGTGATGGTGGACATGGAGGAGATGTTTTTCTCGAAGGTGATTCAAATATCCACGATTTACGTGCATTTAATGCCAAGAAACAATTTGAAGCAGGTGATGCGAATAGAGGTGCATTGAATCGGAGAACAGGAGCAAATGGAGAGGACTTAATAGTGAAAGTACCACTAGTTACTAAAATCTTCGATTTGGAGGGAAATTATGTCACATCCATAGAAAATCATGGACAGAGAGAATTATTGCTAAAAGGTGGGGCTGGAGGAAAAGGTAATTATTATTTTCGTAAAGGTCAAGTTCAAACACTTAAGAAATTCACCCCAGGTAAACCAGGGAAAAAACTACAAGCTTTTCTAGAACTAGAACTAAAAGCAGAGGTAATTTTTATAGGATTACCTAATGCAGGAAAATCCAGTATGTTAAATGTTCTTACAAACTCAAAATCAAAAGTTGCCGCATATCCATTCACAACTTTAGAACCTTATCTCGGTGTTATGGACAATATTAAGCTGATGGACTTACCAGGATTAATAGAAGGAACATCGAAAGGCAAAGGACTTGGGAGTAATTTTGCAAAACACGCAAAGAACTCATTAGTTGTTGCTCATTTTCTGAGTTTGGACTCAGAAGATTTAAAGAAAGACTATGATTTAATTATAAAAGAATTGGAAGAAATTAATCCGGAATTGGTAGATAAACCCGAAATCTTAGTTTTAACCAAATCTGATAATTACAATAAAGAAGAAATTTCCGAGAAAATCAAAATAGTTAAAAAATTCCACAAGAATTATGTAGTTGTATCGGTAATTGATGATGAATCAATTGCTAAATTACGTGATTTGTTTTTAACCGCATATGAAAATCTACACTAAAACTGGTGATAAAGGCGAGACATCTCTTTATGGTGGAACCCGTGTTGCCAAAGATTCAGCTATAATCGATGCTATTGGAAATGTAGATGAATTAAATGCTTCAATCGGTCTTGCTATATCGAAAATTCCATCTTTAAAAAAATACGCTGAAATTCAAAAAATTCTATTAGAAATTCAGTATCACCTATTTAAAGTTGGAGGTGATTTGGCTTCTCCTTTTGATATTAACCAAAAATTAAAACAAGTAAGAATAAGTGAAGTTGAGGTGGAATACCTCGAAGAAAATATTGATAATATTGAAAAAAAGCTTGAAACACTTCGAAACTTTATACTCCCTGGTGGAAGTGAGATTGGCGCGATTTTACACCTCTCAAGGTCGATTTGTCGTCGTGCTGAAAGAAGTGTAGTATATGCTAACGAGGAAAATAAATTGAATCCGATACTTATTATTTATTTAAATAGACTATCTGATTTACTATTTGTACTCGCAAGATTTACAAACAAAAAACAAAATATTCCGGAGAAATCCTGGATAATATAAAAAATGAAAACTGCTCAAATTAATAAATTTTTCAATCCAAAGTCAATTGCCGTTATTGGCGCATCCCGTTCGAAAAAGAAAGTTGGAGGAATAATTCTCAATAATATTCTAAAAGAGAAATTTCCTGCAAAAATCTATCCAATAAACCCAAATGCTAACAGAGTTATGGGTTTAGATGTTTATGACACGATTTTAGATGTTCCAGAAATTGTTGATGTGGCAATAATTGCAGTCCCTGCTATGTTTGTGTATGAAATTATTGAAGAATGTGGAGTTAAAGGAGTCAAAAATATCATTATAATTTCTGCTGGTTTTTCAGAAACTGGTGAAGAGGGTTTGAAATTGGAGCTTAAGTTGAGAATTCTCGCACATAAATATCAGATGAATATCCTTGGTCCAAATTGTCTCGGAATAATAAACGCCAGGAATAACCTCAACCTATCATTTGCTAACACACCGAAAAGCTATAGTAACGGGAAAATTTCTTTCCTCTCACAGTCTGGAGCAATAGGAACTGCATTTATGGATTGGGCACAATCCAATAATATCGAGTTAAGTAAATTTGTTTCACTTGGAAATAAATCCGATCTTAGCGAAATAGATTTCCTAAAATATCTCGAACAGGACAATGATACAGACATAATTCTTCTATATCTCGAGAGTTTTGCAGATGGACGGAAATTTTATGAACTCGCCAAGTCGATTATTCACAAAAAGCCAATTGTAGTTCTAAAGCCAGGTAAAACAGAGGCAACTCAAAAAGCAATGGAAGCACATACGGGATCAATTGCAACAAGTGACAAAATCATCGAACAGGCACTTGAAGCTAGCGGTTGTATCAGAGTGAGTTCGATTGAAGAATTATTCAACATAACTAAACTTCTCGCGTGGCAACCCATTCTAAAGGGAAATAACGTAACTATTATAACGAATGCAGGTGGAGTTGCGATTGAGACAATCGACCAACTTCAAGCCAATGGACTAGAAGTGTCACCATTACCAAAAAGCCTCCAAGAAAGTCTATCTAAAATATTGAAAGAATCCGCAAGTACTCACAATCCTATTGATCTTCTCGGTGATGCACTTGCAAGTGATTACAAAAATGCAATTGAACAAGTTGTGAAAAGTAATTCTACTGATGCCATTTTGATTTTATTGACACCACAATTGATGACAGAGTCTCTAAAAACGGCAAAATTTGTGAATGAAATCGCTGATAAACACCATAAGGTTGTTTTAGCATCATTTCTTGGTGGTGAAAAAGTAAATGTTGCTCAAGCATTTCTAACAAAGGAAAAACTTCCTCATTTTGACTTTGCGAACGACGCAGCAAGTGTTTTAGGAAAAGTGTGGGGATGGAGAAAAAATATTCAATCAGAGCCAAATTCTCGTTTGTACTACCCTACAATCATTAACACTTCTCTTAAAGTTGAAAATAAAGGAGAAATGTTACCTGAAGATGAGGCGAAGAAATTATTAAATAAATATGATATTAAATATTTAAAAAGCGATATTTATAATGGACTTAAAGATCTCAGACGTAATGAATCGAAGATTAAATTCCCACTCGTATTGAAATTATCACATCCCCAGCTTATCCATAAAACCGATATAAAAGCTGTTCGACTGCCCATATACCACAAGAGCGAATTGTCAAAGTCAGCTCTAGAGCTAGATGATATCGCACGGAAAAATTCATTTGATGACTACAAGCTCGAGATCCAGCCTTTCATTTTCCAAAAACTTGAATTAATATTGGGTATTAATCGGGACAAGGATCAGATTATAACTTTCGAAGGAAAGGAATTTACTATTTCAAAAGGCTTTGGGCATTCGATGATAGTTGGCGCCGGGGGAATTTATACAGAAGTACTTGATGATTCTTCTCTAAGATTATTACCCGTAAATAGAAAAAATGCGATGGAGATGTTGAAAGAGATAAAATACGGTCAGATATTGTTTGGAGCTAGACGTCAGCATTACGATTATCAAGCACTTCTCAAGATGATGGTGAATCTTTCCAAGATGATTGAAAAAAATTACAACATCAGGTCACTAGATATAAATCCTGTATTTGTGACTCAGAATGATGCCTACGCAGTCGATATTAAGATATTTGTCGACTAACTACCACTTGAAGACTTTGTGAAGAATGTATTTAGCAATCTCTATAAAACAGATGCTTATGCCAGATAGCGAAATAACAGCGATTATATAATTAATCCCAAGTGGTTTTGTTCCTAATACTTGATTAAAAACAGGTACATAAATAGCTAGGATAAGCATTAAGACTCCAGAAAAAAATGCCAAATTAACGACTTTGTTATTAAATAGTTTGTCTTTCCATAGTTGTGTTTCAAGAGTTTTGACCGAGAATAAGAATAAAAGTGAGCTGAATGAAATGCTTGCAAACGTCATAGTTCTGGCTACCTCTAAATCAACCCCAGTTTCGACCAACCAGTAGTAAACCGCAAAGAATAGTAAATCTTTTATAAGACTTGTTGCGATAACGAGCGATAACACTTTTCGATCTAAAATATTGCTCTGTGCTTTGCTATGTTTCCTTAGTAAGATTCTTTTTGGGGATTTCTCAAAAGCAAGTGCCAAACTTGGAATTCCATCTTCAATAATATTTATCCAAAGAAGTAATACTGGAGTCAGGGGCAAGGGAAGTAGAAAAATCAAAGACAGTAAAATCAATACAGTTTCTGTAAGACTATCTGAAATTAAAAATACAATAATTTTCCTCAGATTATGAATGATGTTTCTGCCCTCCTCAACTGCAGCTTCTATTGTTTGGAAATTTGAGTCAAGTAAAATGATATCGGCCACTTCTTTTGAAACATCCGTCGCATTGTCCACCACAAGTCCGATTTCTGCTGCCTTCAATGCTGGTGAGTCATTTACCCCATCCCCCATCATCCCGACAACTTTCCCTCTTTTTTGTAATGCTTTTACAATTGCCAATTTCTGGTCAGGTGTAGTTCTATAGAATAGTTTGGTCTTCAATACTACATCTGGGAGAGTTCCACCCTCAATATGTGTTGCTAGTTCATTACCGGATAACATTTCTTTGTCAGTTACATCAATATTTAGTGTTTTCAAAACATTCACAGCTGTCTCTTTCAAGTCTCCTGTGATAATTTTCACTTCGATACCGGCATTATTTATAGCTAAGATTGACTCAGCAACTGATTCTCTCACTGGGTCTTTGATAAATACTAAACCTTCGAAGTCCATACTTTTGAAGTCGCTTCTATCAACGGATTCTTTCTCAATTTCTTTTGAACAGAGTGCTAGTGTACGGTTACCTTCTCTAGCTTTCCGTATCGCCTCTTGCGACCATTTTTTATTGTCTCCTTTACAAAATGATAAAATCACCTCGGGTGCACCAACTGCATAAAGTGTTCTCCCATCGTAGGCTCCTGTGTATTTCTTCTCAGAGGAGAAAGGAAATAAATGTTTACGCTTCGCTTGTGTCTGATTAATAAAATCAACATCCTCTACATTTTCAATATATTTATGAATTGCTTTGTCAATGAAATTAGATTCATTGTTGCTTATTGCTAAAGTAGTCAAAGCTTTTTCTTTATCTATGAAATCATTGTCTGCTACTTGCATATTCCCGTATGTAAGTGTGCCTGTTTTATCTACACACAAAACTTCTACATCCCCAAGAGTTTCAGCTGCGGGTAAATTCTTGACTAACGCTCTTTTTGCCAACAGACGATTCATACCAAGTGCGAGCGTAACGGTAAGGGAAATTATCAGACCTTCAGGAATTGTACTTACACCCAGCGCGACTGCAGTGAGGAAGATTTCTTTGAATTCGAGTCCATTTACAATTCCAAGTAGAAAAATGATTACTATTAAAACAAGAACAAAAACAGTTATGATTTTGCTTAATCGAAGTAACTCAATCTTTATAGGGGTTGCGGGTGTTTCTTCCTCATTTAAACTTTTTGCGATTTGCCCGAACTTTGTATTTGCTCCTGTTCCTGTAATCTTTGCCTTACCAAGTCCTTCAATCACCAAAGTTCCCATAAATATATTACGAGATTCATTTTTTGAAGTGTTTTTCTCAACTGGTTCAGATTCACCTGTAAGCACAGCTTCATTCACTAATAATTCATTTGCTTCAACTAAGCTACCGTCAGCTGGAATTCGGAGTCCAGGTTCGATCATTATTAAGTCTCCAGGGACTAATAGTGATGTGTCGATATTTTTAATCTTCCCATCTCGAATTACATTTACATGTTTCGAAACACTTTTTTTTAGTTTTTCTAGTGTATTCTCTGCTTTGTATTCTTGATAAAAGCCTAGTAATGAATTGATAAATACAACAATTAATATGAAAATTGCGTCGGTAAATTCTTTTAAGACAATTGAGAATGTAGAAGCAAAGATTAGAATAAAAATTAGTGGGCTTGTTAACTGTGCAAGGAATATTTTGATAGGACTAACTGCTTTTGTTTCTTCGATGACATTTGGACCGTGTGTTTCAAGCAGTGTTGTTGCTTGTGTTTCAGTTAATCCGTGATCGACCATAACTATTTTAATAAAAATAAATCTAGAAGATCTGGAATCTCACGCAATAGAAACACAAATGAGATTAATTGAATTATACCCCAAAACAAAGATATAAACACAAATATTCCAAAAACAATCATTGGTCCTTTAAATTTATTCTTTTCTTTTTTCTTCATTACGGAAATTGTTTAGTGATAACTTAATTATAAACGAAATTGTAAATAACTTAAATTTTAAGTGACCAAAATCCTCGAAATCGTTTTAGATTTTGTATCTAATTTTTAATTATTTAGAAATGCCCTATACAAGAAAGATTGTGCAAGAAATTAATACTCTTATTAAATCAGAAACAAGTTCACTCAAAATTATTGAGAAAAAACTGAAAATCGAAAAACGCTCACTTCAAAATTCAAAGTACTTATTACTTTTAGTTAAAGCTTCAAAGAAAAAACAAAACATCACATTCCTTAAAGTCCAAAAACAACTTCTAAATAGAAATCTGCACAAACAGATGATTGTAAGCATTGGTTCTCGTGTTCAACTTCTCTCAACTAAAGTGGGCGAAGTGTTCTTTGTCGATGCTAAAAACTATATAGAACTCATAGGGAAAACTATTGGTGACGCAGTTATGATGAATAACGCCAAGTTTCTCATTGCTGGTGTTTATTAAGTAAGTGTTTCTTAAATTCACTTACTAGATAAAGTGAGCCTGTCACTACAATCGGTATATTTGGGTTGGAATATATTAATTTCAGTTCTTTTATTATATTGTTGATTCCTGGTTCGAATTTCACATTTCCGCTAAAGTTTCGAGATTGAAGCAGGACCTTGATATCATTTGCAGGGAAAGATTTGTGGGAAATATCTTGATTGTCTGTGTTAAAACTTGTGATATAGATATCTTGAGGATAAGGTAATAATATCTCCAACATTGAAGCCACATCTTTATCGGCTTTAAAAGCGATAATCATAGTAAATTTTGTGGCAGGGTATTTTTTACTTAAACTAGAAACGAATGCTTCCATCTTCTGTTTATTGTGAGCACCATCTAAAATATATTTCACCCCTTCTGACTCGATAAGCTCAAATCTACCCGAGAAATTAAAGTCTTCAAATGTTTTTCTCAATATATCTTCTCTGGTCTTCCAATTATCCCTATAAGATAAATAGTTAATAGTTTTAACTGCGAGTACGAAATTCTCGATTTGATACTCCGGAGTATTTTTAATTGAAATTCCAGATATATCAAAATCTTTTGAGTGGAAATCAAATTTTTCTTCGTATATTTTAATCAACTCATCGATTTTTATCTCTTCTCCGCTGGAATGCATTTCTTCAATTTTGTTTTTGATTACTTTATTTGTATGAAGTTGTGAAAGATAAATGACGTGTTGTTTCTCTCCTATAATCCCGGCTTTATTCCGAGCTATTTCATAAAGAGTATTCCCTAATATTTTCATATGATCAAATCCGATTTTAGTAATAACAGAAACTTTCCCTGGATTGGAAATGCAATTAGTAGCATCATATGTGCCACCTAGCCCAGTTTCAATAACAGCATAATCAACGTTCTCTTTCCAAAATGTGTAATAAGCGAGACATATAATCGTCTCGAAGTAACTTAAAGATCCATAGCTGGATTTTTCAACATTATCAAAAGTTGTTAGCAAGAAGGTGAAATTATTCGCGAAGATATTCTTATCAATAAGTTCGTTATTGATTTGCAATCTTTCTCTAATATCTTGTATATGAGGTGAGAGTGTTAGACCTGTTTTAAATCCGTGTGCTGTGAGAAGCTTGCTAATAAAACTTGCAGTTGAACCTTTGCCAGATGTTCCAGCAATATGGATGATTTTGATTTTCTCTTGTGGATTACCTAATAATTCAAGTGTGTATTTGACACGTTCCAGACTAAAGCCAGCACTATACCCGATATCAATTTTATCTTTGATTCTGGAATATAGATATTTTTCGACTTCGTTGAAGTTCATTTATTTCTAAGAACAAGTTTATCAAACATCATTGGGTCAGGCCTACTAAGAGCAAAGCCAATAACTTCCGCAACTTCCTCAACTGTCATCCAATTTGACCTGTCCCTGACGACTCCTGTTTTCAAATGAAAAGTAGTATCCATACTCGCTGGGTAAAATCCAAATACTTTTATATTAGTTTCTTTCAGCTCAAGTTGAAGAGATTCTGTAAAACCTTGCACTGCAAACTTACTAGCAGAATAAACACTTAGGTTCTCTTCTCCTTCGATTCCTTTTGTAGACGAGATATTTAAGAGGTAACTTTCTTTCCGTCTTTTTAATAAAGGTATACATGCTTTGGTGACGTAGATGACGCCTTTCACATTGACATTAATGACATTCGAAATTTCAGAAGGGTTGCTAGATTCGATTGGTGACTCCATAAAGATTCCAGCATTATTTATAAGAATATCTAAATTTGTAATGTTTTTAACCATCATTTGAACTTGGTTATAGTCTGAGACATCACAAACAAAGGTGCGAAGTTTATTAGAATTTAATTTTTTTGAAGCATCGTTTAATTTCTCTCTACTGCGACCACAGATTATTACTTCTGATTTCTGAGATAGTAATTCCTTGGCTAATGCAAAGCCTAGTCCTTCACTTCCACCTGTGATTAATATAGTTTTGTTGGTTAAATTCATTTCGGAAAATTAATATAGCTAATGATACCAAAAATAGTATTAAAAGTGTTTTCTGGTGTGATTATTTGGACTTAATTGCGTTTTTATAGAAACTATAGAGAAATATAATTTGAAACCATATCTTTATAGAAGAAAAAAGCGACATAATTACTATAACCATTTAATCAAGAGCCTACGGGCTCTTTTTTATTTATTAATTTCTTCTTATGGAGTATCTACAACAAGTCGATAGTCCGGAACACGAAACTGCGGAACAACGAAGAATGAGAGTGCAACTCATAGTAGCTACTGGTGCTGTAGTACATAACATGCCATTATTCGGATTGGGAGGAAGTGGATTGTACTTAAAGAATCCACAGGAACAGGTCATGCAAATATAAGGAATTAATACAGCTCGTATTTCTTTAACAGCTTCTTATTCCCTTCGATTTGATATTGTAATAATTCTGAATAGACTCCATCCTTTCTTGCTAGCTCACCAGGAGTTCCCATATCGGCGATTTTACCTTTGTGTAGAACGATAATTTTGTCTACATTTTGAATTGTAGAAAATCTGTGAGCGATTATGATCACGAGTTTATCTTTCATTAAATATTCGAGTGCATCTTGAACGGCTTCTTCAGATTTTGAGTCAAGATTACTAGTCGCTTCATCGAGAATCAAAATTGGCGCATTTTTGAGGATTGCGCGTGCAATTTGTATTCTCTGCTTCTGACCTCCTGATAATTTCACTCCTCTCTCCCCTACTTCTGCATTAAGTTTCTTCGGAAGTTTCTCAACAAAGTCCCAAGCATTTGCCTGCTTCAGAGCTTTTGTAACTTCCTCATTAGTTGCTTTTATTCCGTATGCCACATTTTCTTTAATGGTTGTCGAAAATAGTTCGTTTTCTTGAAATACCAAAGCAACATTATTTCGTATAAATTGCTGATCAAGTTCATTGTATAATTCTCCATTTAATTTGATTTCACCGCTTTGAGGTTCGTAGAAACGTAATATTAAGTTTACAAGTGTCGATTTCCCTGCTCCACTATGTCCCACTAAGGCGACTTTCTCGTCCGGACCAAGTTTGGCTGAAATGGATTTTAAGACATCTTCCGAATCTTTGTAGTGGAAACTCACATTTTCAAATGTTAATTGAGGATTTTTTACTTTTTGGTATGATGACTTTGATTTTAGTTCCTCACCTTGAGGTAAATCTAGGATTTCTATAAATTCTTTCGAGCCAGCTTCGGCGGTTTGAACTTGAGTGAGGATATATGACATTGCGTAGAGTGGTCTTCTGGCTTGATCAAGTAGTTGGATAATCAAAACCATTACTCCGATGCTAAATCTACCCTCAAAAGTCATATAAAAGATTATTGAATATATAGCAATCATCAAAAATGTCACTCCCGAGTTTCTAGCGAAATCAATTAGGTGATAATTCTTACTTTGTCTTGCATATATTTTATTAATTTTATTAATTTTCTCGGAAACAAAAATAGATTCAGGTAATTCATTGGTAAAACTTTTTACAACCTTTATATTTGTGATTACTTCCTGAATCCTTCCACGAGTGATATCTTCAATTTTATTTTTCTTCTCTTCTTCTTTACCCCATCGCTTTGCTGATATGGAAGTTAAGTAAAGATAAATTGGGAAAATACCTGCGGTAAGTAGAGCGATTGGAACACTATAATAAGCGAGAGTGATTATTATAAAAATGCTTTGCAGAATCGAGGGAATTATGAAATTTGTTGCTGTGTTAAAGAAATTTTTGATGGACTTAATACCCCTACCTAGTTGGTTGATAATTTTCCCAGACAATTCCGAATCAAAGTATGTTTGAGGCAAAGTTAATATCTGATAATAGAATTTGTTTGTTAAGAATTTTTCAAGTTCCCCGGCTAAGTGATCACCTTTTCTACTACTATAAGCGTCTAATGCGTTTTTCGTGAGAGAAAGTACGAAACCAAATACAATCAAAAAGATAATTTTATCGGTATCTGCTACTTCGCCCTGTATTTTCAAAACAATTTCGTCAATTATGAACTTTGAGACAAAAGGTGTGAGTAAATCAAGAAATACACCAAAGACAATTAGGAAAGACATACTAAGAATCACACCGTGGAGGGGTTTGGAGAGTTTAATTATTTTTAAAATGTTTGGCATAGCGCATTAATAAATGTAGTTATGATTTTAAGATAGATATGATTAATTAACAAATTATAAAAAATCCTTGACATGTGATTGATATGTTCCTAACATATTCTTAAGTAAGTTTTTATTTAATTTTTATTTATTATTTAAATGAGAAAAGTTACAGACCTAAAAGGTTTTACATTAATTGAAATTTTGATTGTAATCGGTTTGATTGCTATTTTGGCAGCCGTTACGATTATTGCATTAAATCCAACCGCCAGTTTCGCAAAGGCGAGGGATTCAGAAAGACAAACAGAAATGGCTCAGATATTTACAGCAATAAACAGATATGTAGTGGATGGTAACTCAGCAGATGGAATCACGGGAATAGATGTATGTTTGGGAACAGCTCCTGAATGGACAGGAAATCCTGATTTCCCAGCAGCATTTGCAACAACCCTTACAACTGGTGGATACTTACAGGCAATGCCTACAGATCCTACAGCAGGTGCACAATATAAGGTTTGTTATGTATCTGGAACCGCAGGACCAATGAGACTTATTGCTCCTGCCAAGGAGACTTCGACTGCTAGAATATCGATGGTTAGATAACTAAAAGTGAAAATTAGAAAGAGGAGCTTCGGCTCCTCTTTTTTTGCTTTAAATTAATAAAAACGATAAGTTATATTATATTAATATTTATCAGCATGTTTGGACTATTAACATTAATCTTTTCCTTCTTCGTATTTACTTTAAACCCCTCTTCAAATTTTGAAGCGGCAAGAAATTCCGAAAGGACATCAGAAATGTCTCAAATCATGTCTTCAATTAATATGTATATGATACAAGAAGAGGGTGTATCGGATTCATTGACCTATTCTGGTGGAATGCCCCTCCCTGTATGCGCAGGCGGAAAGCCTGATTTTACGAATGGCGTACCCTTTCCATCGTTAGATATCGCTCCCAAGTTATTAGAGAATGGATATATGGCTGAATATCCAACTGATCCAAAAGGTGGAGACTCCCCGTATTACAATATTTGTTACAACTCTCCTGCAGGACAGTTGACTATATATGCTCCAAATTTGGATGGAGAAAGGATAACATTAACGAGATAATTTTGTATAAGAAACTAAGGTTTGGTGTATAGGGGAAATATAAATTTTCCGTAAGATTAAAGTATTCACTTGATACCATCTCCAAACTTTGGTTTAATATTTGTTAGTATTAGTTATTTTTAATGTCCGGATCAACTGCCCAAAATTCTCAGACTGTAAACACGACTACAGGCCAAGTGCCCACATCTATGGGGTCCTCTACTCCATCTCCCACATCTACAGTTCAAAATCAAAATAACTCTGTTACTCCTTCACAAACAACGAATCCTGTTGCACAGACTCCTGCAAATCCGATAACGCCGGGTTCGGTCGCACCTCAAAATCCAGCAGTATCAACGCAGACTGGAGATGTAAACCAATCTGAACAAAAAAAAGATGCTGATCCTGGGCCTGAAAGCCAACCACCAGCGAAAAAGATACAGACTATCGAGAAACCGAAAGATGGCAGCGAGTTAAATATTGTTGAACTTATCAATTACATAGTTAAGCAAGCCATAAAGGCTAAAACATCTGATATTCATATTGAGCCACACGAAGAAGTTGTTGTCGTAAGATTTAGAATTGATGGTTTGCTTAAAGATGTATTACAAGTCGGCAAAGATATTCAAGAATCCTTATTGTTCAGAATTAAAGTCGCTGCGAAGATGCGTACTGACGAGCATTTCGCGCCTCAGGACGGTAGAATCAGATTTATTATTGAAAATAAGAAAATCGATACTCGTATCTCCATTCTTCCTACTAGCGCTGGGGAGAAAGTAGTAATGAGGTTGTTAATCAAAGAAGGTAAATCCTTCACTTTTAGTTCGTTGGGTATGTCGGATGCTGACCAACTTGTGGTTGAGAAAAGTTATAAGCGTCCTTACGGAATGATTCTAGCAGTCGGTCCTACTGGTTCTGGTAAAACCACCAGTCTATATGCAATTTTGCAGAAATTAAACTCAAGGGATGTAAATATCACAACTGTTGAGGATCCTGTGGAGTATAGTATTGATGGAGTAAATCATATACAAGTAAATAATAAAGCTAACCTGACTTTTGCCTCGGGACTTCGTTCTATTTTGAGACAAGATCCAGATATTATAATGATTGGAGAGATTCGAGACGCGGAAACTGCAAATATAGCCACCAATGCTGCTCTTACGGGGCACTTGGTTTTGTCCTCCTTGCATACAAATGATTCAATTTCAACAATTCCTAGGTTGATTGATATGGATGTTGAGCCTTTCCTTGTTGCCTCAACTCTAAATATTGTTATTGCCCAGAGATTGGCTAGGAAATTGTGTGAAAAATGTAAAAAACAATACACCATCGATCAAGAAGAATTAACACGGATAAACAAAATCAGGCAAGATATCGCAATGCATTTCAAAGTCGGAGATGTTGTTTATCAAGAGGCTGGTTGTGAAACATGTGGCGATAGTGGTTTCCAGGGAAGATTCGGTCTCTTTGAAATTCTAGAGGTGACAGAGAAAATACGAAGGATGATTTCTGAAAGAGAAAATATTGATGACGTGTTCAAAGTTGCGAGAGAAAATGGAATGAAGTTAATTGTTGAAGATGGAGTAAACGCAGTCAAAACAGGAGTTACGAGTTTAGAAGAAATCATGAGAGTCACTGCACTTAAGCAATAAATTTGTTAATTAAAATTATCAAAATTAAATGGAAATAAAATTATCCAACGACAAGACGATATATTTGTTTCATAAAGTTTCTCAGGTCGATTTAGCTTTATCGATTAGGCATCTTGCGGTAATGTTAGAGTCGGGACTTTCACTAGAAGATACTCTCGAAGTAATCAGTCAGCAATCACCAGATCCAAAACTTCGTGAAGCATATGGGGAAATCTTGAAAGATGTTCGAACCGGTAAGAATACATCTTCAGCTATGAGGAAATATCCAAATATATTTTCTGAAGTAATTATTTCGATTATTGAAGTTGGAGAGCAAGGGGGAACGCTCGAGAAAAACCTAAATTTCTTAGCTGTTTTCTTGAAGAAAAATTACGAACTCTTGAGAAAAGTAAAAGGTGCTATGGTCTATCCAGTCATCATCTTGCTCCTGACATCTTTTGAAATGTTAGGAGTGATTTATTTCATCTTACCTAAGATGGAAGGATTGTTTAATGCGTTTGAAGATCCCCCTGCCCTTACAATGTTCGTATTGAACTTTTCGAATTTTATACGAACAAACATTATATTTTTGGCAATCGCTTTGGCTGTGATAGTTTATGTTGGTCATCGATTCTTCAAGACAAAAACAGGGACAGACTTCAAGGATAAGTTGATGTTGAAAATCCCAATAATTAAAGAGTTAGTAGTGAAAAATATATTAGCTACATTTTCCAGGACCCTGGGAATTCTTCTAGAAAGTGGTATCCCTTTGGCTGATGCATTGAAAATTACTTCAACAACAACAAGTAATGTAGTTTATGCCCAAATCTTTGAAACATTAAGACAAGAAGTGCAAAGAGGTAAGAACGTTGCTGAAGTTTTGGGAAGATATCCGAAGCAGTTCCCCCCACTATATGTAAAAATGATAAGTGTAGGTGAAAAAACAGCAACTTTAGAAGACAACCTACTATATTTGTATGATTTCTATGCAGAAGAGGTTGAAGAAATGACAAATAATATGAGTACAATCATCGAACCTTTATTATTGATTTTTATTGGATTAATGGTTGCAGTTCTAGCAATTTCAATCGTGGGTCCAATTTATCAATTAACAGGAAATATTAACCAACTTTAATGCTTTCAATGAAAGGCTTTACATTACTTGAGATGCTGATAGTGATAGCTATCACAGGCTTTGTATCTGTTCTAGCCGTTCCATATAGTATTAGGCAAATCACGGACAACAGGGCGTATGATGCAGCCGCAGAAGTTAGTAGTGCGATATTCAATGCCCAACAGAACGCAAATTCGTTTAAGAATGGGAAGGCTTATAGTGTAGAGGTGAGAGAAACAGGTTACTCCCTCATTACTTCGGTTGACGAGGATCTTGCTACAGATGGATTAGTAGGTTATTGGAAGTTTAACGAGAACTTATGGAATGGAGTAAACGACGAAATATATGATGCTTCAGGAAATGGTAACCATGGTACTCCTAAATTAGACACCACACTTTCTAGTGAAGGATTCGGTAATAGTGCAAAATTTGATGGGATTGGAGATTATATTGCTTTCCAAGACAACAATGGTGTTGAGGTTGATACTGTACCTCTTAGTAATTTAAATAATGAGAACAGTTTGGCTGTATCTGTATGGTTCCGCACAAACACTCTTGTTGGGGGTGAGGACAGCTTAAGGTACATAGTGGCCAAAGAGTCCGCAAATTCGTCTGGGACAACTTTTATCTTGAGATTAAACACAAGTACAGACCGATTGGAATACTATTTAGGAGGAGCAAGTTATGTAGGTGTAACATCGGGGGTATTAGCCATTAATACATGGTACCATGCAGTTGCGACTTGGGATGGTTCAATGATGTATCTTTATTTAAATGGAGCCCAAGTAGGTTCAGCATCAAAAGGGGGTTTAACTGGTACCTCTACTTTCCCCGTTCGAATAGGTTCCTTGAATTTTGGTGGTGCACAAAGTAATATCAGAAATTGGTCTGGTGATATCGATGAGCTTAGAATCTATAACCTAAACTTAACATCAACAGATGTCACCAACTTGTATAATTATAATCAACGAAAATTTACAAAAACTGATTTTCCTTTTTCTAATGGTGTCAAATCCAATGTGATTTCGCCAGCAAAAAAAATTATTAATTTTGATGAAGGTAGTTTCAAACCAAATTCTACGACTTCTTTTAATATTGTTAATGGAAGTTCCGTAGTTTTTGTAGAAATAAACTCAGAAGGTTTAATTAATTATTATATAAACTAATGATTTTCGACAGAAAGAAACTAAAAGGAATGACGTTAATTGAGGTTCTCGTGTATCTTGCAATATTTGGGATGTTTTTTGTTGTTATGATTAATTTTTTCTTTTTTGTTGAAGATAATAACCAACTTTCAGGAGAAGCATTAAAAATTGATCGAGCGATAATTTTATTATCACAACATTTTGAAGATAGTTTTGAAAGAACAACGTCTATTGGGGGATCAACTATTTTTAATAATAATAATGGAGCCTTGTATTTAACAGGTCCTACTAATATTAACTATACTGTATCTGATTTTGCCACAAGTGACGCAAGGCTACAGTTTTTCGATGGTGCTATAACCAAACAAATCACAAGGAACGATGTTGAAGTTACCAAATTTTTACTTGAAGAAATTCTAGATAATAGCGATACTAATATAGGTGTGGAGATTACTGTGGGAATCAGATCTAGAGCTGATAACTCCATTAGTAACGAATTCACAAATTCATATATTTTTGATTGATGGAAAACCTTAGAGGGAACGTTGCATTAACCACTGTTTTGGTATTTTCGGCATTATTTGTCTTCACTGCAATTGTTTTAATTTTCCAAGCGTTGGACTTTGCAAATTCCACGACAAGCTATACAAATCAAATCTATGCTCAGAATACCGCTTTTACATGTTTGGAAGAAGCATACTATAAAATTAGTAGAAATAACCCAGCCTATGCAAATACTACGACAGAAAGTTTCTCCGTTGTGATAGACGCAGAACGTGAATGTTCTGCAACAGTTGCAAAAACTAGCGGTAATAATCGGGTTATAAACGTTGAAAGTCAATATCGGTCATCTAGTTATAATACTCAAAAGACAATAGCAGATATTACAGCAACTGAATGGGTAATCAATTAAAAATTAAAATAAACAAAAAAATATATAAAGGTTTCTCCCTAGTTGAATTACTACTTGCTTTGGCTATCTTCGGTATTGTAGTAACTGCAAATTTTGGTTTGGCAATAGATGCATTTCGTTCTAGACAAAACGACAGAACAAGACTTGAAGCAGGCTTGGTAATCAAAGACACCATAAATAGCTTATATTCAATTAAAAGTTCCTCATGGTCAGAAATGATAAGATACTTCGATCAAGATCCTGATGGTTCAGATTCGAGAGTTGTTGATGTCATCAATAATAAAATTCAAATAAATTTTGGTACAAAAGTAAATAATGGAGTGACATATCAAGTATACTTCAAAAAAGCAGATCGAGATTCAGGTGAGCTTGTTCCCGCAAGTGATGGAAACGACCCTGATACAATCAAAGTTATCGTTGTTGCATCTTGGACAGATATTTTCAATAATACCCAACAACTCACAGAAAACTATTTTTTGACGAATTGGTCAAGTACTAGTTGGACAGAATATGATGATTACACTTTCTCTAATCCTCCTCCAGTACTCACAAATACAAAAGTAGAAAATGATAGTGTACAGATTACTTCTTCCTCTAGTATGGCGAACTCTGACTGGTGTGTAATAACAGATAATATAACTACAAAATCCTACGATTTATTTCCAGTAGGTTCTGGAAGCACACAAGCTATTGCTACAAATAGCGCTCCAAGTGGTGCTATTGATTATGAAATGTATGAACCTTCACTGACTGGTCCTATACCGACAAACGCGCCCGCCCCTGCTTCACCAGTAATGCCTGTAATAAACAACAGCAACCCTTCGATATGTACTGGTACGGGAACTACTATTACACAATGTGAAAGTCTGTTAAGACTTTTCGATAGTACAAACGGAACTTCTTGGACAAACAATACTGGTTGGAAAGCAAATGCCAATCCGTGTTCCGGTTGGAACGGTGTTGGGTGTTCAGGAACAAACATAACATCTATAAGTTTAATAGGTAACAATCTCACTGGAACATTGCCAACAGAATTGGGAAACCTAACAAGCCTAACAACATTGAATCTGTCTGGGAATTCTATTACAGGGCCAATTCCACCACAAATTGGACGGTTGACTAGTTTAACCACATTGAATCTGAGTAGTAATCAACTGGATGGAGTAATTCCAAAGACCATTGGAAACAACACAGCTTTAACAACTTTAAATTTATCGTCTAATCAGTTAGATGGCCAAATTCCACCATCTATAGGACGATTAACTGCTTTGAATATATTGTATTTGAATAATAATACGCTTACATGTCATATTCCTACAAATATAGCTAATTTAAGTAATATCAATGGGCTTCCTACTCCAGGTCTTAACTTGTCAAATAATAGACTTCTATCACCAACATCTATAACATTACTAAGCACTTATCTTTCAAATAAATCCGCAATTTTAACAGGTCAGCAAAGTGTAATTAATCATGAAGATTGTCTATACAGGCCTTCCTCTGACAATATCTATGTTGCTCAACACAACACTACAGAGGGTGAACATTCAAGAGCCCTCTATTTAGAAAGATTCGCGAATGGTGCTTTTCCTCCTTCCATGACAGAATCAATAATCGACACAGTCGGTTGGGATAACAATACGAGCTCGGGTGGGCTTAGATTTGACGGTGGGGATGTGGTTGCGGTTGACTATAGTTCTAAATGGAATGTACAAAATGATATGACTATAATGACTTGGTTCAGGTCAAATGATACATCTCAAGATTCTTTTGATAGAATTTTAGATTTTTCTAACGGTTCAACTACTGGTTGGTTTTTATCATTTACAATACCCAATAAACTGAGATTTACTCATTTCGGCTCGGAAAATCTAATTATTGAAGACAATAATACAATTTCTGATTCTAACTGGAGACATATTGCGGTTGTCATATCAGGCGGTACTGGAACTATGTATATTAATGGAGCCAGCCCCTTAACTGATACTTATACTAGTCTCTCACCAGTTACAGGAACAACTCAGCAACTACGTTTTGGAAATAACACAGCATTAACTAACGGTGCGGTGATAGACATGGATGATGTTCGTATATACAATCGTGCGTTATCTCAAAATGAGATAGTTAAATCATATCAAACAGAAATAAATCGAAACGATGCTGGCTTAATTGGTTATTGGAGGATGAATGTTGTGAATTCTGTCGATCAAACAGTTTATGATTTTAGTTATCAGGGGAAACACGGATGGAGAGGTAGCACCTTAGCAGGCGGTGAAGCCTCTGATCCAGCATTAATTGCAGGTAATGCGAAATATAGAGTGAACGATATTTACAAATATAATAATCGACTGTATATGTCAACCTCTAATCCAACAAAAGATATAGTTGTTTTCAATCTGGATACAAACACACATAACATTATCAATTTCGGCTTGGCTTCAAATGATGATACTCAGGGAGTAGTCATAGCAAACGATACTCGAGGTTTTGCTATTCAAGACAGTTATGTAATCCAATTCAATCCTACTACAAATACTTACGTTAGTGCTAAGAACTTATCAACAATTGGTGGACTGAAATTGAGAAATATAGTTGATATGAAACTAAATTCAAATCAGCTTTATCTATTGGGACTAGGAGAAGATGGTAACTTCGGTGTGATGGACGTTACAAACGGTATAACTCCGACACCAAGGGTGAATAATTTATTATTAGAAGCATTCTTGTAAATGGAAAAGAATATAGTATTAATAGACAATAACTTCGCAATTCGAGAGACACTAAAAATTGTTTTAGACAATCTTGCAAAAAATAATAACGTTAAATTCGATTTATACACTTCTCAGAATGGTATTGAAGGATTAGGTTTTGTTTATGTCACACATCCAGAAATCATTATAGTAGACACTACCCTTCCCAAATATAGCGGGAATGAACTACTATACTTCCTTTTGACTAATAAGAAATTCCATACAAGTAAAGTTAAAGTTTTTGTACTAGTTGAAAAATCGCAAAAAATTAGGGTACCCGATAATTTTTCAGTGTTAAATAAGTCCTCCAAGAACTTTGTTAAGAGCTTAGTCAAAGAATTATCAGATGTTTTAAAAATTGAGAATAAAGTTAATTATAAATACCCAAAACTAACAACTTGGATTATTAAATCAGCGAATGATCTTGATGTCGTAAAGCAAAGGTTTGAGAAGAATGAACTCCTCTCGAAACTGATAAATTTGTTTGTTATTGGGTTTAAAGAACTATTACTCTCCTTTTTACTATTAATAAATTATGTATTTAATAAACGTGTTATTGATTCAAATGTAAAACAAGAAAGGAGAAATTTAACTTTACTTAGGAGAAAACACTATCCTACTGCTATTGCAGGCTCTATAGGTATAGTTATGACAACTTTACTTACTTTAAGTGTTCTCTTTAGTCAGAACATCTTTTTCAATCAAGTAAATGAAGAAACTGAAGCATTTGGATTTGGGGCAATTGGTTGGTATTCAACAATGGACAATGCTTCAGATATAAGTAATCCAGTATCCGGTTCTGCAGGCGAAGCATTAAACGGAGTAGATTATGTTACGCAGAATATTGTTGTAGACGAAGATTATTCTTACGATATAATTTCCGCTCGCTTTAATGCTGATAATGAAGTGGTTAGGATTTCTAATCCCGTTGTGGGGGAAGACGTTAAATTAGATAAAGGTACTATAGAATTTATGTATTCTCCACTGGAGGCGCATACGACAAATAAGGAAATGACTTTTTTTAGTATATTTGGTGATGCAAACAACAAAATTGAATTTAAAAAGCTCAATGATGCCAATGACAGTTTATCTTTACTATATAAATGTGCATATTGTGGTGATGCAGAGGTTTTAATTTCAGGAGCTGATTACGCATTTGCGGCTGATGATTGGGTCAATTTCACTATTCATTGGAATGCTTATGCTCCGATCAACGAACAACTTCTAATCCTTGTTGATGAAGTCGAGTTGCCAATGACTCGAAATTCGTCTTCAATTAACCCTTCTTCTATCTTAAATCCTACATTTATCTATATAGGAAATTCATCACCTACTGGTACTAATGAAGCAAACGGAAGGATAGACGACTTCACGATTTACCATGATGTAGCACAGCCTCAAGCAACACCAGTTGGAACTCCTGCTCCCACACCAGTTTTTCGGCAGAATTCAGGACAAGCTAGTTGGTATTCAACTTTTGATAGTATGGAAGCAGTTACTACACCTGCTATTGGGGATGTTCCTGGGGTATTCTCGGGAGCTTCATTTATAGATGGTCCTGCAGAATATGAAAGTGCTCTTTATTTTGATGGTGCAGGTAAAAGTCTTTACATCGAAGGAACTCAAGGAATTCACTATTCTTTAAATGAAGGTGCGGTTGAATTCTATTATAGGCCGATATACGAGGCAAACCATAATGCAGAAATAAATCTATTCAGCATTAGGCAAAATGATAACGAAGAGATTCGACTATATAAAAGAGATAATGCCAACGGCAATGCTCTCGCTTTTTCTTACCATTGTCAAACATCTTGTGGTGGAGAAGAAACTATAGCCCTAGCAAATTATGATTCTTATTGGAATGATGGAGAATGGATGTTCTTTAGGATAACCTGGAACGACAATCCATCGTTGAGTTTGGCAGAACAGCTAAAAATTTATATAAATGGAGTTCAACCAACTCATACAAATCAAGAATTCAAAATTCTTGGAGATAATATTACATCCGAGCCAAATCCTCTTCGAGTATATGTAGGAAATAGAACAGAAAATGGAGATTATAGTGCATTGGGTAGTATTGATGAATACAGAATGTTCACTACAACCGTGATTCCAACTCCTACAATTACGCCAACACCATCTCCGACTTTGACACCAACAATTACGCCTACACCGAGTGTAGCGCCTACAGCAACTCCTACGCCTATATGGTACTCAACAATCGATAGTGTTTCTGCAATACAAAATCCCGTGAGAGGTACAGCAGGGACAATTTCGGGAAGCTATGTTTTTCTTGCTGGTTCCCCATATTCGCCAGGTGGCGCAAGCAATAAGGCTGTAAAGTTCAATTGGAAAAGTACAGGTAGTAGAATCATTTCAAATGTTTCTGATGCAGAGGTTAATGAAACTAGTGGCAGAGTAAGCTTTCATTTCAATCCGGAGTTTGCTTCAACAGATAATGAAAACGGAAACTATTTTCAATTATATTCGAATTCAACAAATAGAATCACTTTTAAGAAAAAAGGTTTAAATCTAGAATTGCATTATTATGCAACTGCACACGGTGCTACTAATTATAATTTAATGACAATTCCAAGCACTGCGTTTTCATGGAGTGGTGGAGAATGGATTTTTTTCGATATCTATTATAATACTGCACTTGATCAAGATAATGAACTACGGCTATTTATGAGTACAAATAATGGACCACTTATAGAACCTGAACATACACATTTAAACACGGTTGCTACTCCAATCACAGATGTTTCTACATTATACATAGCTGGGGATCCTACTTATCTCAACTCATTTGCAAGAGGTCGCATAGATGATTTTAGAATATATGGTTACTCTGTCAATATGCCTACCCCAACTGTACTTGCACTTAGTCCAACCCCAACTCCGGTACCTGCTATGAGCATATTATGGTATTCGACGTTATCAAATCCTACAGCTGCTTGGCAACCTGTAATAGGCACTACACCAACTTCAGTATACAATGTAACTTTTGCAACCGATGGACTTCCAGAAGCTAGATCGGCAGCTGTTTTTAATGCTAGCCAGTCGAATATACTAATAGATATCCAAGGGCAAGATTATGACAAATTTCAAGGTAGAGCCGAATTTTGGTATAAACCAGCGGTTGCATATACAAGAAATAATGATATGACATTATTTAAACTTAGGACCAGATCGACAGATAACATAAGTTTAGTAAAAAAGAATAATGCAAATAATAATATTTTAGAATTCAGTTATGATGCCAGTTGTATTGGTACTGGTGGACAATGTAATAGTAGTGGAACTGGTGTCATCGATAACAGAAGAACTCGAATTTCAGCTACAAATTATAGCAGTTACTGGACTATTGATAAATGGATGAAATTTTCAGCTGAATGGGATTATTACGCTCCCACGGAAGCAGAAAAACTTAAGTTATTTATTACTTATCATAATGGTACTAGTTGGGAAACAGTAGAACCAACGAAAACTACTGTTCAAGTTATGAATCCTTACAATTTCGAAAATGCTATCATGTTAACAATTGGTAGTTCGGACTATTACCCGAATGCCGCAGCTATAGCAAGAGGAAATATTAGTGAATTTCAGATTTGGGGTATCGGGGCAGGTTTGACACCTACTCCATCTCCAACTCCCGTTTCTAGGACTTCCGCTGATCCTATATGGTACTCAACAATGAATGATGTTGCTGCATTAACCACTCCGGTTGTGGGGAAAGGTGTCACTGCTCAAAACTTGACATTTGTATCTGGAGTTACTGGAGATAGTGTGAAAATAGATGCAAGTTCAGAATATGCAGCGGTTGGGGCTATCCCCTACTCAACACCCCCAGTTAGTTTCAAAAAAGACATGGGAGCTATAGAATTTTATTATAAACCTGATGTTTCTTCGTCAGTCGCACAGAATGTTACTTTATTCAATGTTAGAGTTGATGACTCAAATCAATTCAGACTTTATAAACAAAGTGGATCAAGTCCTCTTTGGTTAGAGTATACTCATGCCACCTCGACTAAGAGCATTCAAATTCCATATGCAAACTGGTCATCATATTGGAAATTGGGAAACTGGACAAAGATTAGAGCTGAATGGGATAGAACAAAAAGTACTCCTGATGACTTGAAATTATTTTTGGACAACGAAAGACCTACACCAACAAAAACAGGAACTGTATTTAGTGATATGGTTGGCAACCCTACTCTTTATATTGGAAATCTACATAATACTGGTACTGAGCCTGCGATGGGTGCGATTGATGATTTTACAATTTTTGGGGACCCTGACGCAAGAAGATATGTAGTAAATTCAACACTAGATGAAAGTGATGCTGATATCGGAGATTTAGATTGTTATACGGCTTCAGGTAAATGTACTTTGAGGGCAGCGATACAAGAAGCAAATTCTACTACCAATGCTGACAAGATTATCTTTAATATTCCTGGGACCGGACCACATACCATCAGTCTATCGAGTGCTCTTCCTACGATAACAAACTCACTCCAGATTGATGGAACAACTCAAACTGGTTCAGACTGCACAACAAAAGATTTAAGAGTCGTGTTAGCAGGTGCTAACCTTAGTAGTCCAGGACTGTCTTTCTCCAGTACCACAGGAGGCATAGTAAAAGGTCTAGTGATTCATGGATTCTCTAGGGGGATTAACTACACATCAAGCACAGGAGGAACTGTTCAATGTAATATAATCGGACTTGCTCAAGATGGTGTTACCATCGTGGGCAATAGTGAAAGCGGTATTACTTTAGAATCAACTTCGACTGGAAATACTATCGGAGGTTCTGCCGCAGGTCAAGGTAATATCATAAGTGGTAATTATATTGGTTTACAAATCAAATCTTCGAATACCAACGTAGTTCAAGGAAATTATATTGGTACCAATAAGGCTGGTGAGTATTCACGAGGAAACACGACAGCAGGTATTGAAATTGATAATTCAACAAGCATAGAAATTGGAGATGCAGATTTAAATAGTCTGCCTGCCAGTTGTACAGGTGTATGTAATGTAATATCAGGTAATGGTGCGAGTGGTATAAACTACATCGCAGGTACATCAGGAAGCAATGACAATGTCATTGAGGCTAATTACATCGGGGTGGATAAAACTGGCGCAAATCAAGTTACTAATTACGATGGAATTAAAGTTACTAAGGTTTCAAATCTCAACATATCTTATAATCAGATTGTTGCTGTGAATTCTGGAATTTATTCCTTAAGTACTACGACTGGTGCAATTTCAGGAATTACAGTCGATAATAACTACATCGGAATCAATAGAGCTGGAAATGCAAAGTTAATGGATTCTACTTATGGAGTAGTATTATTCTCAAGTAATGGGTCCACCTTCTCAACTGCAACTGTAACGAACAACATAATAATTGGAGCAGTTAGAGGTGCTGGAATTTATGGATATGGTTCACCAATCTCAGGAATCTCCATAAAATCCAATTACATCGGTACGAATTCATCTGATGCCAATCTAGGTAATAAATATGGAATACAATTTATCTCTCCAGTTGCAACGAACAATGTCATAGGAGGAACAAACCCTGCAGACGGAAACATAATTGCAAGAAATTCAAGTTATGGCGTTTATCTTTCTGGAACAAAAAATTCACTTATTCGAGAAAATACTATTAGAAACAATGCTAGTGATGGAATCTCAATTGTCGGTAATAATAGCTCAGAAAATAATACGATTATTGAAAATAGTATTTATGACAACACCGGTATGGGAATCAATCTTAGAACATCAACTGGTGACAAAGTGAGTTTCAATGATAAAGGTGATACTGATTCGACATTAGCAGGAGATGGTCCAAATAATTTACAGAATTTCCCTGTGTTGACGAAAGCGACATATGTGGGGACAACATTATCAGTTTATGGAGGTTTCCAGAGTGAAAGTGGGAAGTATTATCGACTAGATTTCTACTCGAGCGCCTCCAGTGATGATACAGGTTTTGGAGAAGGTGCAAATCATATCCACACTGAAATCAGTAGAGCAGGAAGTCCGACATACAATTTCAGTATCACACCTAAAGTAATTACTGGTTTAACGCTTCCACCAGGACATAAATATATTAGTGCAACAGCAACTGAATGCGGTCAGCTTGCATGTACTACTCTACTTAGCACCTCAGAATTTGGATTAACTGGTTTTGATGGAGTAGTAAGTGGAAAAGGATTAGATTTGGATACGACAACAAGTATACTTCCAAGGTTTTATGTCGCCGCTGATGGAACAGAACATATCCCAGACATCTACTCATTTGATATTTTAATAGATAATTCACTTGATCTCGTTACTGGTATTAATTCTGTGAATATGTCGCCATTAGGAATAGTTGGATTAGATAATAATAACTTCGCTACTGCCGGATATTCTGCGACTAATCAATATCATGTATACAATATTATTGATGGACTCCAGTGTTCATATAGTATTGGAACTAATATTAAAGCCACTGACATTAAAATCGCGAAGAACGGTGTAGGTTCTGAGTATGTCTATATCACTTCCGATTCCACAAATGAAGAACTTACCTTGATGCAAGGTGAAGCATTACCTAGTGGTTATGCTAAATATGGGGAATATTTATCAGAAGTAAAAGATATGGGAACTCCTGTAAAATATTATCATTCAATCGTATGGGATGAAGCTAAAAATGGTGGTGAAATAAAGATTCAGATTAGATCGGGTAGTTCTAGCAACCTCTCAAACGAAGAATGGTATGGTCCAGATGGCACCAGAGGAACGTTCTTTACTCTTAGCGGTACAAACGAAGGTTACGTATTACCTAAAGTAATTCAAGGGAAACAATTTATACAATACAGGTTGTTGATAGAATCAGATCAATTACAATCGCCTGCACTAAACTCCATTACTATCAGATATGGTGATTAATATTAACGGCGTATTGGATAAGTTAGAGGAAAAATTTCCTGATGCAAAGTCTGAGCTTGATTTCAAAGATCCCTTCCAATTATTAGTAGCGACAATTCTATCTGCACAATGTACAGACGCTAGAGTTAATAAAGTCACACCTGTTCTATTTGGACGCTTCCCTACCCCCAGAGAGATGAGTGAAGCAAGTCAAGATGAAGTTGCTAAGATTATATTTTCTACAGGTTTTTATAACCAAAAAACAAAGAAAATAATTGCTACGGCTAAAAAAATTGTTGAAGAATTTGATGGGAAAGTACCAGATGAAATGCGAGAATTAATAAAACTCCCTGGAGTAGCAAGAAAAACTGCAAATGTAGTCCTATATAATGCTTTTGGTAAAAATGAAGGGATAGCAGTTGATACACACGTGATTAGAATATCCAGATTATTGGGATTAACTAATAATTCTAACCCTGACAAAATCGAAAAAGACTTGATGGAATTATTCCCTAGAGATAAGTGGGGATTTCTAAGTCAAAGTCTGGTTCTTTATGGGAGATATTATTGCACAGCAAAGAGACATGATACGTCAAAGTGCTTTCTAGGCGGTCACTGATTAAATTATGACTATCATAATTAACGGTTCACGTTTGGTCTTCTTGTAAAGGAATTTTGAGATGTGTTTTGACAGTGCTTCTTTGAATTTGTTAATTTCTAGTTTATTGTTCTTTCTAGAATCTTCCAACCATCCATTATGAACTGAATAAATTTCATTTTCAATTTCCTTTAAGAGCTCCTCAGACTTGTTCATATAAATGAAGCCTCGCGAGGCGAATCTAATCCTTCCAATTATTTTTTTAGTTTTATGGCTCAGGTTTATAACCATACAAATCATTCCATATTCTGCCAGAACTTCCCTATCTCTAAGTACTACTTCGCCTAAATCACTAATACCCATTGCATCAATCATTACTGGCTTTGATTGTATTGCTTTTCCTCGTCTTATGAGGTTTTTACTTACTTCCCATACTTGTCCATCATCTGTGAGGTGGATAGAATCACTTTTCATACCCCATCCAATAAAGTTACGTTTATTGAAGTAGCGCATTGTTAATGTCCCGTGTATAGGCATGATATTTTTTGGTCTAATCATCTCAAACATTGTTTTTACATCTTCTTGTAGTCCATGACCAGTGGCATGAACAGTATCTAATTTATTAGTAATCAACTCGACACCCAATTTAACAAGTCTGTCAGTCATTCGACCTATTTTATATTCGTTTCCAGGGATTTCAGAAGAAGATAAAATGACTCTATCACCAGCTTTGATTTTCACAAACCGATTCTCACCTTTTGATAATAGACTTAAAGCACCGAATTGCTCCCCCTGACTACCAGTGCACAGAATCACAATCTTATTGTCAGGATATTTACTCAGGTCATTATGAGTGATAAATAATGATTCTGGAAGGTCAATATACTTAAGCTCTTTCGCTATTCTGAATGCATCTTTCAAGCTTCTGCCCAAAAGTAATACTTTCTTATCGAGCTTAGAGGCTGTTTTGCTAACTACATACAACCTAGAGACTTGAGATGCAAATGAAGCAACGATTACTCGCCCAGATGCACTACGAAGTAATTCTTCGATGGTTTCTGATACCTCTGTCTCTGAAGTGGATTTGCCAGCCGAACTAGAATTTGTACTTTCTATTAGAGCTAGGTCTATCCTGCCTTGTAGACTTCTAAGTTTTTGATAATCTGTTTGTTGCTCATTAGCTGGGGTTTCGTCAATCTTAAAGTCTCCTGAGAAAAAAATATTTCCTGCTAATGTTTCGACAAAAATCGAGAATGCATGAGGAATACTATGGGTAACACCGATGAAGGTCACCTTCATCCTTCCAATTTGAATTTCGGTATTTCTTTTGACTACTATAAGTCTCGTTTTATCAAGTATTTTGTATTCTTTAAGTTTTTGTTTGATTAATTCACTTGCAAAACTACCAGCATAGACTTTGGGGTATCCCAAAAGAGGTAATATGAATGGTAATGCTCCGATGTGGTCTAAGTGTCCGTGGGTTATGAAAATAGCTCGAACTTTGTGTTTGTTTTTACTCAAATATTCGAGATTTGGGATTAGGTAATCAATTCCAAAAAGCTCTTGTTCGGGGAACGACAACCCCGCATCAATCACGATTATATTTTGTCGATCTTCAATGAAAGAACAATTTCTACCTACTTCGCTATTTCCTGAGAGTGTGCATAATTTTACATGTGGGGGGGTGTTTTCCTTTCTCACTTCTTCGTAATTTGTCTTCACTATAATATCTAAAACAGTTAAAATACTCTATTGGATTATTTTATCACGTATTGAAAAAGAAACAAAAAGCTATTGTCGTCGGTGCAGGCATTTCAGGCATGTCCATCGCTTGTTTGCTAGCAAAAGACAAATATGACGTAACGGTTGTTGAGAAAAATTCAATTTATGGTGGAAGAGGAAGAGTCTTAAAAGCTAATGACTTCATCTTTGATATGGGACCATCTTGGTATTTATTACCTGAGGTTTTTGACGATTTCTTTAAACTCTTCGATGCAGATATCAATGATTATCTAGAACTTGTGAAGCTGGACCCATCATACAGAGTTTTTTTACCAAAAGGTAAAGTTGTAGATATAAGTACAGATATCGAAGAAAATATAAAAATATTTGAGGACATTGAGCCTGGTTCTGGAGAGAATTTTAGAAAGTATCTAGAAAAATCAGAGAAATTATATAAAGTACTTGTCGGAAAACTTTTCTATAAAGACTTGACCTCACGCAAAGTTCTGATGGACAGATCCCTGTTAAAGGAATTCAAAGGGATTTCAGCAAGTGATTTGTTCTCTAACTATGAGAAGCTCTGCTCAAGATATTTTAAAACTGAGGAATTAAAAAGAATTATTCAATATGGCGTGGCTTTACTTGGTTCGCATCCTGAGGATGCTCCTGGGTTATACGCAATGATGTCATATGCTGATTACAAGAAAGGAGTGTATTACCCCAAAGGTGGTATAGGAAAGCTCTTCACGTCTATCTATAAATTGAGCAAGAAATTAGGAGTAGAGTATAAATTTAATTTTGACGTATCTGGGTTCAATTATTCGGACAAAAATATTACTTCGGTTATAAGTAGTGGCGGACAAAAGGAATCTACAGATTTAGTTGTTATGAATGGAGACTATGCTCACACAGAACTTGAAATTCTGGATAAAAAATATCAAACATACGATGAAAAATACTGGTCAAGCAAGAAAATTGGTGCTTCAGCATTTATAGTATATTTAGGTGTTAATAAAAAACTGAAAAATCTTCAACACCACAATTTGTTTCTAGATAGAGATTGGAAGGAGCATTTCAAAGGATTCAGTGATACTAATATTTGGCCACAGAAGCCAGCATATTATGTATGTGCTCCGAGCAAAACTGACCCTACTGTCGCACCTTCAAATAGTGAAAACTTATTCTTTACAGTTCCTATCCCCGCTGGTGTAGAGGATAATGACAATTTGAGAATTACATATTTCGATAAAATTATTAGGCACTTTGAAGGTGTAATCGGGGAAGAAATTAAATATGACATAATCTACAAAAAGATTTTTACTGTTAACGATTTTAAACAGGATTTCCATGCTTATAAAGGTACTGCTCTTGGTTTAGCAAACAATCTCAAACAAACAGGATTCTTAAGAGTGGGTTATAAAAGCAAGAAGTTGGATAATCTATACTATACAGGTCAATATGTTCATCCAGGCTCTGGTTTATCCGCTTGTGTTGCTTCAGCACGAATTTTATCTGATAAAATTTCCGACGAATTAAATGAGAAAAAATAACTTAATCAGATTTTTTTATAAAACTTCTAGACCGAAATTTTGGTCGTATTTATTTGGGACATTTTTATTTGGATTCTTTGCAGGACTACAAGAACCAGATCCAACAGCATTACTAGATTGGAGATTTATTATTCTCCTATTGTTTTTTATTTTTCCTGCCAACCTATTTGTATATGGAGTAAACGATTTAGCTGATGAAGATACTGATAAGTTTAATCCTAAAAAAGGTATGCAAGAAAATTTATTAGAAGCATCACATAAGAAGTATCTTTTATACGGAGTAATTGTAGTTGTTATTCTATCCTTATTAATCTCGTATGCTATTCCGCAAATCTCAATATGGTTGATTCTCTTTATGATATTAGGTGGATCATATAGTCTTCCACCTGCAAGATTCAAGAAAAGACCGTTTATCGATTCACTGAGTAATATTTTCTATGCATTCCCTGGAATTATTGGTTTTTTGATTAATACCCCTACCCTTCCAAATTTACAAATTCTCCCAATATTGTTTATCTTTCCAGTCGCCATGCACCTATATTCTGCAATCCCCGACATCGAAGCAGACAAGAAGGCAGGACTTAAAACCACTGCAATTCTTTTAGGGAAAAATGTTTCACTCGTAGTTTGTAATATTTTATGGTTAGTAGCATTTCTATGGATTTTAAATACAGGGTATTTGTTTCCTTTCACATTAATCTTACTTGTTTACCCTGCTCTCCCTTTGTTAAATTTAAATCTCAAGAAATTTGATATTAATAAAACATATTGGTTTTTCCCTTATATAAATTTTATTGTAGGCTTTATATTTTCAATTATATTTGTAATCAATCTCTATAAATGAAAGTTTCTCTAAATGAAATTAAGGCTGTTTTAATTGTAAACGTAATAAGTGCTCCTTTGATTTATCTTACCAAGGACTTCGCCCTATTTCCGCTAATGTTACAAATTATTTTACTAGCATTAGGATGTATAGGATTTTACATCTTATACAAATCTTCTAACCTAAGAACAGCGGTAACTGTTTTCATGATAGTAGGAATTTACGGATTACTTATTGAAACTCTTAGTATTAAAACTGGATTTCCATACTCGCGATTTAGTTATTCGGACTTGATGGGTTATAAGATAGCAGATATTGTTCCATATACAGTTTTTTTAATTTGGCCGTCTCTTGTGATTAGTGCATACTCATTAAGTGAATTCATCACAAAAAATAGGATATATAAGATTATTTACACAGTAATATTACTTCTTCTTTTGGATTTAGTTTTTGATCCTGTTGCAACTGGATTAGGATTCTGGATTTGGGAAAAACCTGGAATGTATTACGATGTGCCATTCTTAAATTTTATGGGTTGGATTTTTTCTGCCATTGTCTCTTCATTAGTTGTATTTTTCTTTCTTGGAAAACGAACACTAGAAAACAAATATCTAATTATGATTTACTTAGGAAATCTACTACTTTGGACTTTTCTGAGTATTAAGCTTGGTATGTATATCCCGGTAATTATAAGTATTTTAATATTTGTTGTTTTATTCAAAAAATATAATCTAGTTCAATAATAAAATGAAAACAGTAGCAATAATTGGTTCGGGATTTGGTGGATTAGCCTTAGCTGTGCGATTACAAGGTCGTGGCTACAAAGTAACAATCTACGAGAAACAAGAAAAAGTGGGAGGTCACGCTTACCAGCTTAAGAAAGATGGATATACTTTTGATATGGGGCCTTCCTTAATTACGGCTACCGAAATAATCGATGATGTTTTTAAATCGACTGGTGAAGAAAGAGAAAAATATCTAGAGTACATTCCACTAGATCCATATTATCGAATCTATTTTCACGATAAAACATTCATAGATTACAACGGTGATAGCGATGCGATGAAAAGTCAATTAGCAAAATTCAATAAAGATGATGCGAAAGCATATGATAAGTTTATGGAATATTCTTCTAAATTATACAAAATAGTTATTTCGGACAGGATGGGCTCACAACCATTTTTATCAATGAAGGACTTTTTCAAGGCGGCGCCCAAAATAATCAGCACAAAATCAATGTTATCTTGCTATACTAACGTCAAATTTTTCTTCAAGGATTTCAGGAGCAGATTCATCTTTTCTTTCCATCCATTGTTTATTGGAGGTAGTCCTTTTAACTCTCCTTCTTTATACCTGATGATTCCATATCTTGAGAAAGTCGGAGGAGTTTGGTTTACAGAAGGCGGAATGTATTCTTTGATTGAGGCACTAGAGAAAGTTTTCAAAAAGCATGGAGGAATCGTGAAGACTTCAACTGAAGTCCATAGAATTATTATAGAGGATGGAAAAGCTGTTGGTGTTAAAACAAAAAATGGTGAAGAAAAATTTGACCTAGTTGTTTCAAATACTCACTTCGCTCACACGTACAAAGATTTAATTGAACAAGATAAACTCACTAAATGGAAGAAAGATAATGTAAATAAGATGAAATATTCTATGAGTTGTTATCTTGCCTACATTGGTACAAAAAAACAATATCCAGAATTGATGCATCATACTTTGATTTTATCCGAAAGATACAAAGGACTAATTGATGATATTTTTGAAAATAAAATACTGGCGGATGATTTTTCGATGTATCTACATGTTCCAACTAAAACCGATAGTTCAATGGCTCCTGAAGGTTGTGAATCAATGTATGTTTTGATTCCTACTCCAAATCTCAAAGCTGATGTTGACTGGAAAGTTGAGAAAGATAGGTTTACAAGAAGAGTACTCAACTTTTTGGAGAATGACTTTGGCATGAAAGATTTACAGAAAAATATTGATTTTCTGGAAGTATTCACACCGATGGATTTTCTTTCAGAAAGAAATAATTACCTAGGAAGTGCTTGGGGAGTGCAACCAACATTATTCCAAAGTGCCAACTTCCGACCTCATAACAGAAGTGAAGATGTTGAAAATCTCTACTTGGTTGGTGCCAGCACACATCCTGGAGCGGGAGTACCTGGAGTATTACTAACAGCTGAAACGACTGAAAAATTAATTATGAAGGATCATCCAATTTAATGAAAATAATAGAAAAGATACAATTTTTCACTCGATTTTATAAAGGAAGTAAAAGATATTTTTTTAGTGCAATTGGATTCCCATCTCAAATTCGTGAAGATGTTACTGCAGTTTACAACTTTTGTAGATTTGTTGATGACTCAATTGACGAACCTGAAAAAACAGAGTTAAGTTTTGATGAAATACGTGCGGAATATTATAAAATATTAGAAACCAAGCATTCAGATGTTAAGCTTATTCAGGAATTTGTCCGAATTAAAAAGGAGAAAGGGATTAAGGATGAATGGGTTGAAGCATTGTTTGAAAGTATGTTGATGGACCAAAGTGGTAAAACTTATAATACACTAGAGGATACTTTAGAATATTCATATGGAGTGGCAGAAGTAATTGGATTATTTATGTGCAAAGTACTCGATTTACCAGCAGATGCATATAAGACAGCGAAATATCTAGGTAGATCAGCACAATGGATAAACTTCATACGTGATATAAACGAGGATTTACAATTAGGGAGGCAGTATTTTCCAAAATCAGATTTGCGAAAATTCAATTTAGAAAGTCTAGATTATGAAATCATAATCAAACAGCCAGAAGACTTTAAAAACTTCATGAATTTACAATTTGATAGATTCGAAGAATGGGTTGGTATTGGTGAAAAAGGATATAAATTTATTCCAAGAAGATACAGAAGACCTATACAGTATGCTACTAGACTTGATAAATGGAAACTAAGAGTAATTCGGAAAGATCCGTTTATTGTATATTCGAAAAAGGTAGATCCTGGGTTTATAGAATTGCTTTCATATACATTAAAAACATATCTACCCAAAAAACGGATTCCTAGAATATTTCTTAAAGAACATTCTAGTTAGAGCTTACTGTCTTGTATAAATTTTCTAAATCCATCTGATTTTGAGTTCTGTTTAACATGTCTTTTAGTTGAACTGTGTTAGAGGATAATTCATCAGGACCTATTACTATCACATAGGGAATGTTTTTCCTGTCAGCATATTTAAATTGTTTTTCTAATTTCGCAATCTCTGGATAAAGCATTGTTGGAATATCCTTGTTTCTTAATTCATTCGCTACTTCAATTGATTTGCTTTTTACATCTTCGGAAAAAACAGTCACTAATACTTTTAAGTCATTTTGAGGATTATACATATTTCTAGACTTAATAATGTCCGAAATACGTTCTAGACCAAATGAAATTCCAGTTGCAGGAATATTTTTACCAATATATTTTTCGATAGCTTTATCGTACCTACCTCCTCCTGCAATGGAGCCTACCCCTCCATCGTAAACAGTGAATTCCCATACCGGTCCAGTGTATGACGCTAATCCTCTAGCAATAGTAGGATCAAATTTATAATATTTGCTATCAATGCCTACTGAGAAAAGATAATCTATTATTTGAGATATCTCACTTAGTGCTTCTTCACCAATTTCGGTTTGTCCTAATGTACTCTCAAAGAATCTAATTGTTTCTTTAAAATCATTGATTTCACTACCTTTTACTAATGTGTTAATACTGTCATTTGCAATTTGAGTTTCTATATCTCTTCTTTCCACGAGTTCCGCAATCACCGCATCTTTTCCAACTTTCTCGAGTTTATCAATTGTCATAAAAAAGCCGTAGTATTTAGATTTATCGATTTTGTAATACTGAGCTAATCCTTCTAAAAATTTTCTGTTGCTAATACGGGCCGAAAAATCTTCAAAACCTAGCATTTTGATTACTTCAATTCCCATCTGGATGATTTCTGCATCAGCTAACATTGATTCTGTTCCGAGAATATCAGCATCCATTTGAGTGAACTCACGGTATCTTCCCTTTTGGACTTTCTCGGCTCTCCATACATTTTGGATTTGATATCTCTTGTAAGGAAAAACAATCTCGTTATAAGACTGAGCAATTGCACGACACATCGAAATCATCACTTCAAATTTGAGCATTACATCTCTATCTCCGTTGTCTCTGAAGCGATAATATTGTTTCTCCGCTTCTTCTCCACTTTGACCGAGCATAAGCTCACTAAACTCAAGGGCAGGCGTTTCTAATGGTTCAAACCCATATTTTTGAAAAGATGTCCGAAATAGATTCTTGGTATATTCTCTAATTCGGACATCGTTTGCAAAGTAGTCGTTGAAACCTTGAAGTGTTCTTGGTTGATAATTATTCGATTGACTCATTTTTTAGATATAACTGCATTATTATAGCAGTTCTTTAATCTTTTGCTCTAATTCTTCTGGGCTTCTCAAACCAACTAATTTATCTGCTACCTCACCGTTTTTATAGATGATAAGTGTAGGAATACTAAAGATTTGATTTGCCATAGATACATTTGGATTTTGGTCCGTGTCGAGTTTAGCAATCTTCACCTTTGGGTTAGATTTCATCTTTTCCGCTAAGTCTTCGACAATAGGTCCTTGAATTCTGCAAGGTCCACACCACGGAGCCCAGAAATCAACTAATACCACCCCATCGAAGTCTAATACTTCTTCTTTATAATTTTGATCTGTTACGTTCATAATTACTCCTTATAAAATAATAAATTAATTAATTGAATATAAATTTTTTGTACTTAAGGTTTTCATAATTTTTAAAACAATATCTACTTGTTCGTTACTTTCTAAACGGTAGCATATTTGTTGTCCATTTCTTGAAGGACTAATCAACCCAGCTGATTCAAGCTTTGCTAATTGATGTGATACTGCAGATGGTGAATTTTTTGACTGTTCTGCTATATCTCCGACACAAAGTTTGCCGTTTGAATTAATCAGTAGCTCTAATATTTTATATCTTGACGGATCTGCAAGTATTTTCAAAATACTGGTTTTTTTTAAAATTATTTCCGACATAGATATATGAATGAACGTTCATATATTATACCTGCAAACTAAAACTGTCAAGCAAATAACTGAAATTAATATTTGTCCCGGAAATGCTCTTTAGATAAACTAATTGATGGGAATATAGATGAAATTCTTGCAATAGAAATCTGAGTATGGTTATAATTCATTTCTAGTCAAATGTTTTACTCCACTGTAAATGATTAAAGTAGAATCTGTAAGCAAAAAATATGGTGATACAATCGCATTGCAGGATGTTAGTTTTTCTCTAAAGCCCGGTATTATTTATGGATTTCTAGGTCCTAATGGTGCTGGTAAAACTACTGCAATGAGAATAATGACAGGTTATTTATATGCTGATTCAGGTACCGTCTCATACGAAGGTAAAGATTTATTAGAGAATAAAATTGATATTTCCTCAAAAATTGGCTATCTCCCAGAGAACAATCCCCTATACGACAATATGCGCGTAGACGAATTTCTTTTGATGATTAATAATGTAAAAAATAGTGATAAAGATGATTTAAAAAAACTTGCCGTAGAGTGTGGTCTTACATCAGTTCTCAAAAAAGAAATTAATGAACTATCAAAAGGTTATAAACAGAGAGTAGGTTTAGCTAAAGCTTTAATTGGAAGCCCTGAATATCTAATTCTAGACGAACCTTCTACAGGTCTTGATCCGAATCAAAAGTCTGAAATTCTAGAACTAATTAAAAATGTTGGAAAAGAAAAGACTGTTTTATTTAGTTCCCATGTATTATCAGAAGTTGAGTCAATAGCTGATGAATTGATTATTATCAATAAAGGAGAAATAGTTGCAAGTGGAAAAGCATCAGAAATTAGTAAAAAACACATAAAAGGGACACGAATTATTGTAGAATCCGATGCTAATTTGAATAGTTTTAGAGAGAAATTGGTTGGAAATAAATCGATTATGAGTATAGAGCTATCCTCAAAGTCAAAAACATTTAATACTTACGAAGTTATATCAACGGATCCGGAAACTGCATCAATTGACATCTATAAGACAGCAGTAAAATCGAAATGGATACTCAGGAGGTTAAATACTGAAAGTAATAATTTAGAAAATCTATTTAAACAACTTACAAAGTGAAACAAACATTTAATATTACAAAAAAAGAGTTAAGAGAATATTTTTCAAGTCCAGTCGCTTACATTGTGATTGGAGTGTTTGCATTAATGATTGGTGTTTATTTTAGTAGAAACGTATTTGTTGACAATCAAGCGAATCTTAGAAAACTTTTCGAATTCATTCCATTGATTTGGATTATAATCATTCCTGCACTTACGATGAGAAGTTTTGCAGAAGAGCTCAAAAATGGCACACTTGAAGTTTTAATGACTCTACCTGTTACAAAATTACAGATAATTTTTGGGAAATTCTTTAGTAATCTTGTAATTGCATTTTTTATGCTTCTAACTACTCTTCCAGCGTTTATCACAGTCAATTATCTGGGAAATCCTGATATCGGGCAAACAGCGACGGCATATCTTGGATTGTTACTTGTTGCTTCAGTTTACATTATCATTGGTTTGGCAATATCAGTTAATAGCAAAAACCAGATTATCGCATTTATCATATCTTCGTTTTTACTTGCAATTTTATATTTAGTTGGAGAGGAAGATGTTCTAAAGGTTATTCCTGCAAGATATCATCAAATTATGGAGTTCATTGGGCTCGGAGCACATTTCAGATCTATTGCGCGCGGTGTTTTAGACTCGAGAGATGTTCTCTATTACATTTCGGTGATGATTCTCACTTTTATGGTTACGCTTTTTAGTTTTAATAAAATTCAAAATAAAGGTAAATGAAGATTACTATTCCAAAAATAAAAAAAATTGAAGTACCTAATGTTAAGTCATTATTAAAAACATTTAAGAAAATAAATATCAGTTCTATTCTGAATAATTTTAAGAGTAACAAAGCGATATTAATACTTACAGTTATTGTTCTGATTCTTATAAATTACCTGTCTCTTCAATATTTTGTAAGAATAGACACTACTGACTCACAAAACTTCTCAATAAGCCAAACAACAAAAGATATAATAAGTGAACTTGAAGAAAATGTGATAATCGAAGTCTATTTTTCGGATAATATTCCTCCCAACCTTGCAGAAGCAAAACAAAATGTTCTTGATTTACTCGAGGAGTACGCAAAAACTTCAAATGGAAAAGTAGTCTTAGATATAAAAGATCCTCAAGCAAGTGATTTTGAGACAAGTGCACAAACCAAAGGTATTCGACAAATACAATTCAGTGAATACGGACAAGACAAATTTTCAGTTGCACAGGGTTTCCTAGGTGTAGCTTTCGTTAAAGATGACGTAACAGAGGTGATTCCAGTGGTTGCCTCTGTAGATAATTTAGAGTATGAAACGACTTCAAGAATATTAAAGCTCACTGCATCTGACGACAAGAAGAAAATTGGCTTTTACTCAAAATTTCCTAGTCCTGAGAGTGAAGAGTCTGAGACAGGAATACCAGCACAGTCACAATCAATATTAAGTAGTTTAACTACCATAGAAGAAGTATTAGGGAGACAATACGGAGTTGAGGAAATCGATCTCTCAAGTGGAAAACCAATAAATGTAGATGAATTTCCAGTTGTTGTAGTTGTTGCACCAAGTGCACCTCTTGATGATAGAGATAAATTCGAACTAGACCAATATCTTATGAATGGTGGAAATCTTCTTGTACTTGAAGATCTATTGAAACTGGGTGCAAACTCACCGGTTCTGACAAAGACAGAAAGTAATCTAAATACATTCTTGGAAAATTATGGAATAACAGTAGAAACAAAAGTCTTACTCGATGAGTCATTTACTCCAATTATTAATGGGTTTGATCAGATAGCCTATCCATACTGGGTATTGGCTACAGACGAGGGAATAAATAGAGAGATTCCTCCACTAAATACGCTTCAAGCGAGTACTTTCCTTTGGACTAACCCCCTTACAAAAAATGAAAAAGATGGCTTGGATTACACCGAGCTAATCACAACAACAAATCTAGCATGGGAAGAATCTGGAGAAGTTATTAATATTGACTTTAAGGAATTTTCCCCTTCAGATCAGAAAAAATACACAATTTCATACCTTGTAGAGGGTAAAATTGATTCTGCATACAAGGATAAAGATATACCTACTTTGGCAGATACCGGTAAAAGTGATGAAAGAACAGACGAAAATGAAAGAATTGATTCTGCCGAGAACATAAGGTTAGTTGTTTTCGGGGATTCAGACTTTGTGAGTGATAGTTTTATTAATGCAAACGAACAGAATCCTGTATTATTTTTGAACCTTGTTGATTGGATGGCAAATTCAAATGACTTAAGTTCAATACGTGCAAAAGGTGTTACTACGAGACCACTTGAGGCACTTGATAACGAAGACAAAAACATCTATAAGGCTGTAAACTCTGCTAGTATCCCTGTAATAATTACGTTGACTGGGTTAGTATATCTAAGAAAGAGAAAAAATTCTCCTTCCAAAATATAGTTATTATTGAATCTCCACTTCACAAAAAGTTCATAATTTTTGTGCTAGAATATTTCCACTAATTTATTAGATTATTATCATATGGATAAAAAAGATATAGAGTTCCAAGATGAAGTCACTCAAACTAATTCCTCGATAAGTGAAGAAACACCTTCGGTAGAAGTAAAACATAAATCCAGCTTTAAAAAACTTTTAATCAAACTCATTCTGTTTTTCCTTAGTATTGGCATACTTGCATCCTTAATCGGTTTTCTCTGGTTGGGTGGTTATATGAATACTTGGTTATGCTCTACAGTACAAGAAGAATCAGTACTATGGGATAGATTCTCTTGCGATGGTAAAACTTCAGTTGTAGATGGAAACGAAGACTATTCGTACGAGGAGAAGGACGATCAAAATATAATGGTTACTGATTTAGAGAGCGTAGTTACCAAAGTTGTAGCTGAGAGCTCTGACTCTGTTGTTGGGATTGGAATTGCAGGAGGGACGAATGCTGCTGATCAGATTATTGGGAGCGGATTTGTAGTTTCGAGCAATGGTCTTGTTGTCACTAATCAACATGTTGTTTCCGGTGGTGATGCAACAGACTTCTTCGTTGTCGTTGGAGAAGAAAGCGATCCAATACAAGTCGAGAAGATTTATAGAGATGAAGTAAATGATATTGCATTATTAAAATTACCCAAAACGGATTTAAAGGTCCTCCCATTAGGTGATTCTACAAATATAAAAGTTGGTCAGACTGCAATAGCAATTGGAAATCCTCTTGGTTCGTTATCAAATACAGTTACTGTAGGCTCAATTAGCGCGCTAAATAGAGAAGTTGAATTATCTGATGATTACTACAGATTTTCATCTCGTACTCATTTTGATGTAATACAAACCGATGCTGCAATCAATCCAGGTAATTCAGGAGGTCCTCTACTCAACTCCAATGGTGAAGTTGTTGGAGTTAATTTTGCGACAATTAGTGGAGCTGATAACCTTTCTTTCGCACTTCCTATCAATCTTGTAAAACAAAGAATTCAAGAGTTGAACGAATTTGGTGATTTTAGATTACCTTTCCTCGGGGTTGAATATCAAAGAAGATTAGTGTTCTACAAAAACGAAGGAGTAGTTGGTGCAATTGTGATGAATGTAGTAGAAAATAGTCCTGCAGCAACTGCTGGAATTGTTGAAGGTGATGTTATAGTGCAATTTGCTGGCAAAGATTTAGAGGACGAATCACTATTAAATCTGATACAGAGGTCGAAAATTGGAGAGGAAGTCGATATTGTTGTAATACGTGATGGAGAAAGTGAGACAATCAAAGTCACTATAGCAGATAGGAACGAATTCAATTAATTGAGGTCCATTTAAAGTTAAGACCCGCGCTTCGCGCGGGTCTTTTGTTTAATTATTGCGTTAAACCTTTTGTTATGTAATCTTCAAGTTTATCGATTTCCACTCTCTCTTGTTTCATCGTGTCTCTGTCTCTGACTGTTACTTTTTTATCTTCGATTGTCTCATAGTCTACAGTAACGCAATAAGGAGTTCCAATCTCATCTTGCTTTCGATACATTTTCCCAATATTACCAGAATCTTGGTATTCTGCAGAGAATTTCTCTCTAATATTATTATAAATATCTTTTGCTATGGATTGTATTTTCTCGTCCTTTTGAAGAGGGAAAATTGAAAGTTTGATTGGTGCTAAATTCTTAGCTAATTTCAGTACTACCCTACTTTTTCCAGTTAATCCATTTTCTCCTTGAATCTCTTCTTCGTGATATGCATTCATCAAGACAACCGTGATTGCTCGTGATAAACCAAACGTTGGCTCAATTACGTGTGGAATAATTTTCGATCCATCAGGATACACATATTCTAAACTTTTTCCGGATTTTTCTTGGTGATTTTTTAAATCAAAATCAGTTCTGTATGCAATAGCAAACAATTCTTTGGGTCCCCATGGGAATATATATTCCAAATCCTCCGTTCTCGATGAATAATGTGATAATTCGAATTCTTCATGAGCTCTCCATCTGAAACTATCCGTGTTTATCCCGATGCTTATAGCAAATTCTTCAACCTGAGTCTTCCAATATTCAAACAATTCATTCCAATCCTCTTTGTTATTGTCAAAGAAATACTCGAATTCCATCAAATCAAATTCAAGAGTTCTAAATGTAAACTTCCCTGCTGTTATTTCATTACGAAATGCTTTACCAGTCTGAGCTATACCAAAAGGAAGTTTAGGATGTATTGAATCAATAATGTTTTTGTAGTTCATAAAAATTCCTTGTGCAATTTCACCTCTCAAGTACGCTTTGTTTTTCGAACCCGAAATTATTCCAATCTCTGTTTCAAATAGTGTGTTGTATTTCTTTGCGTCTGTGAATTTGTTGCCGTCTGGGCTTTTGATTTCTTGTGATTTTATTATCTCATCAAGTTCCTCTGCTGATTTTCCATCAACTTTTATTTCTTCCCCCTTTTTTTCGTAATAATCTTCAATTATATGGTCTGCCCTATATCTTTTTTTATTTTCGATATCCTCTACCATAACATCAGCGAAGTTTGAAACGTGTCCACTAGCTTCCCAAACTGCCGGGTTGATTATTACACTAGAATCTATTTGATGAATATTGTCATTTTCGTTTACAAATTTCTTTATCCATAGTTGCCTTATGTTCTCTTTCAACATCGTCCCATATGGTCCGAAATCATATGTATTAGCAAGTCCTCCGTAGATTTCAGAAGATGGAAAGATAAATCCACGTCTTTTCGACATAGCCACAACTTTCTCTAATTTATTGTCATCGTTCATTTAAAATTATTAAAAAATAAAAAAAGTCCTTACTCAAAAACTGAGTTCGGGACTTTATAAAAAAGCGGTTCCACCCGTGTTCCCTGCTATACAGGACAACTTGTGAAGAATATTTAGTTTTTGCCAAAAATTTTATCAGTTTTCACTACTCTGATTCACTTAAAAAGATATTACATTAAATTTATTAAATATTGCAAGTTGTTCAGAATTATATTAATTTATATTAGATGAATTTAGAATCAATAAAAGTAAAACTAAAAGTGGGAGTTTATATCACGTTAAGTGTGATTGTTGCCATAATAATTGTACGCATTTTACTCAAGTTACTTGGTGCAAACGAAGTCTCGCAATTCGCAGTCTTCTGGTATGACTTATCTTCGTATTTTGTAGGAGTCTTCGAAGGAATTTACCCTGTTATTGCTCCTGACGCAAGCAACTTGATATTTGAAACACACTCGGTTGTAGCGGTTATTGTTTATACGCTCCTAGCAGGGATACTCTCAAAATCTTTAACTTCTATTAGTGCTACCAGCACTATAAATCGTGTAAAAGAAGTTTTGGATGTGATTTTTAAAGTGATTGAATTTTTCCTTGGGTTCAGATTCATCTTGAAATTAACAGGTGCATCAGAAACAGCTGATTTTGTGCAATTTATCTATAGTGCTTCAAGTATTGTCTATAAACCATTCACAGGTCTATTGCCGACTTATGAATTTGGTGCTGATGCAACTTTCCTACTGGAAATATCTACACTTATTGCGATTGTTGTGGTTATAATTTTCGATGTTTTAAGCGATATCTTGATTTCTACTCTGAAAAAAGCAACTCTTGCAACACCCACACCCGTGAAAAAACCTGAATCAAATTTACCTGCAAAAGAACAGAAGTTAGCAGAACCAGTTCCTCCTCCATCAGCAGGAGGAGGTTATAACACACAGCCATCAACAGGTTATCAAGAAGGTGTAAATGGTAACTATCAAAATCCAAATACTTCTGCATCTAATCAACCAAGCTACCAATCCGTGCCACCTACATATACTACTCAACCTCAGGGACAAAACTTCCATTTTAATATTGGACAATCCCCTGCATATCAAACACCACCGACAACCGAACAACCTAATTATGTTGACCAAAGATCGATAAATGTATATCCATCAGAGACCACATCAGCAGAAAACGGTAGTTTTTCTGCATTACCTTCCGACCGAACAAATTCTATGTTGGGTGATAACAAACCACCACAACTTTCTGGTGATTCCCCGACAGTGAATTGATAGTTTCATTTCAATAAGATATAATTTCCCAGTTAAGAATATTCGGGGATCGTCTAGCTCAATGAGGACTTGACTTCTGAAAACGCAGTGAATCAGAAGTCATAGACGAACTTGTCCCGTTTTGCGGGATTAGTCCCGTAAACGAACGAAGAGAGTTATATGGGAGCTAAGAAATTAATAATTGAATAAATAATATTAGTAATAAATGATCGGGGATCGTCTAATGGTAGGACATCGGCCTTTGAAGCCGTCAATCTAGGTTCGAGCCCTAGTCCCCGAAGTCTGTTAATCATGCGAGAATTTAAAATATTTAAGTTTGTCTTTTAGGTTCTCCCTCCCTCTGATAGAGGGAGGGATAAATCAGCAGTAATGTTCGGCGACCCTCACAAACTGGGATAAAGAGCCCCTGTCTGCCGACAGGCAGGCTAGTCCCCGAACTTTGTTAATTATAAAATGTCGAAAACAGAACTTCCACAAATAATATGTCACATGATGACTACCCTTGATGGCAAAATCACTAGCGGTACTGGCGAGAATATATTAGATGACTATTTTAGTTTGTATACAAAAATTGAAGACAAACTAAACGCAAAGTCTTGGATAATCGGGAGGGTGACTATGCAAGCATTTGCAGACAATCTTACAATTGAACTACCTAAAATCCGCAGTAGAATTGATGATAAAGATTATATCGTTTCTATTCCTAACGATTATAATGTATTTACCACAGATACGAAGGGTGTTCTACGATGGAAAGATAACACAATTAGGTTTTCCAATATCAAAGAAAACCTCAATTTAGTTGTGATAGTGACTATAAATACTCCCAAGGAATATTTATCCTATCTCCAAGACAAAAATATTTCATATATTTTTGGAGGAGAGGAAGATATTGATTTTCGTATTGTTTTTAAAAAGATAAAATCGAAATTTGGAATTGATAGGATTCTTTTAGAAGGTGGAGGTATTTTAAATGGTTCTATTATGAATGAAAATTTGATTGATCAGATTAGCCTATTGTTATTGCCATTAGTAGTTAATCGAACTGATGCTCCATCATTATTCGAGGGAGATATTCAGAAAGATTTAATAATAAAAAAGTTTACTCTTACAAATATTGAAAAATTAGAAAACGATGTAGTGTGGCTAAAATATTTAAATAAATTAAACAAAATTTAATATGAAAACAATCCTCGTAGATGCATATAAAACATTCGTATTTGATAGTAAGGTTTTTGATGAAATGTATCAACTCCTAGAAAAATATCCCAATCCCAAAATTATTCTTACTAATGCAAATGATGAAGAAATCAAAATGCTTGGTTTAGTAAATCTTCCTTATGAACTGTATTCGTTAAAACACAAACCTGATAAAACTGATCCCGCATTTTTCGAAAAACTATTAAAAGATAAAAATCTAAAACCTGAAGATTGCGTATATTTTGAACATACACCTGAAGCGGTTGAAAGTGCTCGGACCCTAGAAATTGTGTCATACTATTATGACGATACATTAAAGAATTTATCTGCATTAGATAAATTTTTGAAAGAAAACTTGTAAATCCTTATTCAAGTGTTAAACTATGTAAGTAAATATTTACATAGTTGATTTGACCCAATCACAAAAATCAAACACCAGCAACATTGATGAACTAATAAAAGCTCTCGGTGATCCCCTTCGTACTAGAATCCTCGAAGTGTTAAGTAATGACAAAATATGTGTTTGCGACCTCGCAAGGAACTTTGGAATTTCAAGAAACCTATTATCTTTTCATTTGAAGAAATTAGCTAGTGTTGAACTTTTAAAAGTTGAGAGAGATGGCAACCGTATTTTTTATGTAATCAACGGGAAATACAAAAATTTACTTAGAGAATATTTAAATCTATTAAATATAAATTAATTTATTAAATATCTGATATGCAAATTCAAGTTTTAGGTTCCGGTTGTAAAACATGCAAGAATTTATTTGAGCTAACACAAAGGGCAATGGCAGAATTGAGTATGGATGACGAAGTGGAATATATCACCGACATTTCCAAAATCATTGAGATGGGAATTATGACTTCTCCTGTGCTCGCGATAGATGGCCAAGCAGTAATGGAGGGAAGCACAAACAATATTGAAAAAATCAAAGACTTAATTTTGAGTCAAAGCAAATGAATCTCTTCTATCCTCTAGAATATTTCGCAAAATTTTTCACGTATGGGCTTTTAAACATATCGGACAGTTCATATTTCGGACACGCTTTAGAGTTTTTTATATATGATTCACTAAAAATCCTTTTTCTGATTACGTTAATCAGTTTTCTCATGGCAGTAACCAGATATTTCTTACCTGTTGAAAGGATTAAAGATGTACTTACGAAAAGACGATGGTATGGGATTGATTATATTTTAGCCGCTGTACTTGGAATGATTACACCATTTTGTTCTTGTTCTTCAATACCGTTATTTTTGGGATTTGTTGGTGCAGGAATTCCTCTTGGAGTAACGTTCACATTTTTAATTGCTTCCCCATTAATTAACGAAGCCTCGCTATTTGTCTTCCCTGCAATTTTCGGATTGGAAACCACCCTTATTTACAACATGATGGGGATTATTATTAGTATCGCAGGAGGTCTATTAATACAAAAACTAAATATGCAAAGGTTTATAAATAAAGATTTACTAAAGTTCAAAACTTCAAATAAAATCAAAGAGAATAATAAAAGTCAGCGAGTACCATTCAAAAAATTATTAAAATATTTTTGGGTTGATGGATTCTCAATCACAAAAAGCATTTTTCCTTACGTAATCTTAGGAGTTGCCATAGGTGCGATTATTCACGGCTTTGTTCCAGAGAATTTAGTGAATAAATACTTAAGCATTGATTCATGGTGGGTTATACCATTTGCTACGCTCCTAGGTGTACCTCTTTATGCCAACTCGATGAGTATCATTCCAATAATGGAAGTTTTAGTGAATAAAGGTGTGCCTTTAGGCTCTGTATTTTCATTCATGACTTCAACCGTAACTTTATCAATCCCTCAGGCACTAATCCTGAAGAAAATTATGAACTGGCGACTATTACTTGTATTCTTTGGGATTACTATAATAGGTATTATGGTTTTGGGTTTTGTATTTAATTACATAATATGAAGAGATGTCATTAATTTGTGGTTGTGGCTATAATTCAATAATAGAATTACTAATATCACTTTTATAATCTTTTGTATGAAAACAATTGAAATAATAAAAACGGTTATCCCCTTCACAACCATTTTGGCTCTATTTTATTGGTTGCTTGGATTTATAGTTCCTCTCCCAATTAATTCGGACACAATCTTGAAACTGTCTATCATATTGGGTCTCGTTCCACTTACGGTTGATATTTTTTCCTCTATTCTGAATAAAAGATTTGGTGTCGATTTAATTGCTCTCGTTAGCATCACAGGAAGTCTTTTGTTAGGAGAATATTTGGCTGGTGCGGTGATTCTCTTGATGTTATCTGGTGGAGAGTATTTAGAGAGTTATGCTATGAGAAGGTCGAAGAAAGAACTTCACAACCTCTTGTCACTTGCTCCAAGATTTGCACAAATTAGGAAAAATGGAGTTATCGATAGAATTGACATCGAAAAAGTTAAAATTGATGACGAAGTAATTGTTAAGCCAGGTGAAATTGTTCCTGTTGACGGAATAATTCTAGAAGGCGTTTCGAGTTTTGATGAGTCAACTATTACGGGAGAAGCAATTCCTGTTGAGAAAACAATACACGATTGGGTATACAGTGGAGTGGTCAACAAAGAGTCGGCAGTGGTAGTTAAAGTTATGAAGAGTTCCCAGAATAGTAAATATCAACAAATTGTTAAACTGGTCGAACAAGCGGAGAAAGATCGTGCTCCATTCGTTCGGCTAGCGGACAGATATAGTGTTTGGTTTACATTACTTGCGTTTACGCTCGCAGGATTGGCATGGTTCATCTCAAATGATCCGGTAAGAGCTCTAACCGTACTGGTAGTTGCAACTCCTTGTCCCTTAATTCTTGCGACTCCGATTGCGTTCGCTTCTGGCGTGAGTAAAGGTGCTGGAAAAGGTGTCATTATTAAATCGGGTGCAACTATTGAACAACTTGCTAGGAGTAAAACTTTTGTATTCGACAAAACCGGAACATTGACGGAAGGAAGACCTCAAATTATTAATATCCATAATTATTCAAAGAGTCACAACAACGAAGAACTTATTAAAATATCTGCTTCATTAGAACAGTATTCTGAACATGTATTATCAAAGGGATTCCTAGACTATGCAAAAAGTAAAAAGATAAATCTTGTAAGTCCACAGAATTTAAAAGAAAGCTTTGGGAAAGGTATTTCTGGAATAGTTGATGGTGAATTTTACAAACTTGGAAAACAAAACTATGTTCTGAATGATTTTGATAAAGAATACGCAGAGGAATTTAAAAGAGCTAATTCACAAGCCACCTCAGAAGGTAATATTTTGGTCTATTTAGCCGATGTCAAAAAGCAAGAAATATTGGCCAGTTTTAAATTGAGTGATAAACCCAGGAAAAACATACTTAAAGAAATTAAGATATTAAGGGATTTAGGGATTAAAAAATTGGTTATGCTCACAGGTGATAAGGAATCAATAGCAAAGGAGTATTCTGAGAAATTTTCAATACCGGATTATATTGCAGAAATTTCTCCTGAAGAGAAGATGAAGAAAATTGAAGAATTAAAGAAGAATTCTAAAGATCCTGTTGTAATGATTGGAGATGGAATCAATGACTCCCCTGCTCTCGCGAAAGCAGACGTTGGAATTGCTTTCGGAGTTTTGGGAACAAATGCAACAACTGATGCAGGTGATATTGTTATCACATCTGGTAATTTTGATCGCGTATCTTACACGTATTCTTTAAGCCAAAAAGTATTGGAAATTGCTAAACAGGGAATTTTTATAGGAATGGGCCTAAGCACAATATTAATGTTCTTCGGTGCCTTTGGACTTTTTGTACCTGCAATTGGCGCACTCCTTCAAGAGGTTATCGATTTTATAGTAATTATAAATTCACTTAGAGTAAAAGTCCGCTTGAAATAAAAAAAGACCTTCGTAATGAAGGTCTTTTTGATTATTTAGAAAGGACTTAGTTTCTGTCTCCAAAATCTCGTCTTGGTCTTTCTTCTCTAGGTCTAGCTACATTAACGAAGATTTCTCTTCCGTCAACTTCTTTACCATTAAGAGCTTCCATTGCTTTGGCAGCATCTTCTTCATTTTTGAATGTGATAAATGCGAAACCTTTTGCTTGTGGTTTGTATGATTCGGTTACTTCACCATACTCTGAAAACAACGCGACTAATGTCTCGATTGTTGTTGCGTAAGCTACATTGCCTACGAAAAGTTTGTTTTTTTCCATTTGAGGAATAAAAAATAAAAAAATAAACTTAATTTAGACTGGATTAGAAATCTTGGGGAAACCTAAATAACTAAGCAGAATAAACTAACTTCTACATTATATCAGTTCTGTAAATATTTGACACTATCTCATGTTAACGAGGTTCATCCTATTAATATTTTTTCAAATAATCAGCTTGTCTATGGTATTATTCATTAATTATTTCTTAATATTTTTTCATGAAAAGTTTTATGAACTTCATTCGTGAGCAGGGAGTTGTTGGACTCGCAGTAGGTATCATTCTAGGTACTGCTGTAACTCAGTTAGTTACCTCTCTTGTTCAAGATATCGTTAATCCATTCTTAGGTATCCTGCTTGGCAAGGCGCAGGGTTTGACTACCCTATCTTTCACAATCCTCGATGCTGAAATACGTGTTGGTAGTTTTGTTGCACATTTGATTGATTTCATAGTATTAGCAGCAATTGTTTATTTTGGTGTAAAGAAATTAGGTCTTGATAAACTTGATAAGAAAAAAGAAGCGGCTTTGAAGGAAGAAGTCAGAAAAGAAGAAAAAGCTAAAAAGGACAAAAAAAAGAAGAAAAAATAATTATTAAAAAATAAATATGCATCTGCCTGATTGTATTTTTTGCCAAATTGCCAAAGGCGAAGCTCCCAGTTATAAGATTTGGGAGGATGATGACTTTATGGCATTTCTAAATATATTTCCAAACACAAAAGGTGCTTCACTAGTTATCCCAAAGCAACATTACGATAGTTACTTCGCTGAGATTCCTGAAGATGTTCTCGAAGAGTTAATGGAAGCTAGTCAAAAAGTAGCCAAACTCTTAGATGAAAAACTTGAGGATGTAGGCAGAACCGGATTAATTTTTGAGGGATTCGGTGTAAATCATATACATGCCAAGTTATTCCCCATGCATGGAACTAAACTTGATGAATGGAAAAATATAGAATCGGATATTGATGACTATTATGAAACTTATCCTGGATACCTCTCTTCCCATAGTGCAAAAAGAGCATCAGATGAGGAACTCAAAAAAGTAGCTGAACAGATAACTAATTAATTTTTTAAGTAATTAGAATGCTAAAAGTAGGTGAAATGGCGCCCTTAGATCATGAAGTATTAGATGCAAATGGAAACCCCACTAAATTACAAGATTTTCTAGGACAGAAAATAGTGTTGTATTTCTATCCAAAAGATAATACCCCTGGTTGCACACAAGAAGCGTGTGATTTTCGTGATTTTAATCCTGAAATCGAAAAACTAGGAGCGAAAATTATTGGAGTTAGTGCAGACAGTATAGAATCTCACACGAAATTCGCTGACAAACATGAATTACCATTTGATTTGTGGAGCGATAGCGATCATACATTGAGCGAGGCATTCGGTGCATGGGGGAAGAAATCAATATTTGGAAAGATTGGATTTGGAATGACAAGAGCTACTTTCGTAATTGATGAAAACGGGAAAATTATTAAAGCGTGGCCGAAAGTAAGTGTAAATGGACATACTGCAGAAGTAATAAAATTCTTAAAGGAGCATCAAAATAATGAGTAAATCCCCTTGGAAAACATTAAGTACTGAAGAAGTTTTTAAGAATAAGTGGATGAAGTTAATCAAGAATGAAGTCATCCATCCAAATGGAGTTAAGGGCGAATATGCATATCTAGAAGCTATCCCAGGAATAGTGGTCCTTGCTTATGAAGACAATTCAATTTATTTCATTAGAGAATTTAAATATCCAATAGATAAATGGATATGGAATTTATTCACAGGAGGTCTCCATGAAGGAGAAGATTCATTAAAGGTTGCAAAAGAAGAATTATTTAATGAAGGAAAAATTATAGCGGAACAGTGGATTGACTTGGGTAAATTTTACTTCGCCCCGGCGATTGAGACTACATATAATCATGTTTATATTGCTACTAATCTTAAAATAGGTACATTCGAACCAAATGGTGAAGGAGACGAAGCAATCAAAGAAATAAAAAAAGTTCCTTTTGAAGAAATTAAAGAAATGATCAATTCCAGAAAAATTGAAAGTGGTTTGGTTCTCGGTGCATTAATGAAATTTTTTACTTATATTGAGGTAACAAAATTAAATAAACTTAATGCAAGAGATTAATCCTAGACGAATTCGAAAACTTAACGATGTTGATTACATCAATGGACCAGTTATTTATTGGATGTCCAGAGAGCAAAGAGTTCATGATAATTGGAGCTTATTAGTAGCCCAAGCAAGTGCAATAAAACATAAGCAGCCATTGGTCGTATTGTTTTGCTTACAAGACGATTTTCTAGGAGCAACTCTTCGACAATTCGATTTCATGTTAAGCGGTTTGGAGCAAGTTTCTGTTGAATTAAAAAGATTTAATATTCCATTTATATTGAAGAAAGGAAAGCCTGAGGATGTTATTCCATCGCTAGTAACTAAAATAAATGCTGGAAGCATCATATCAGACTTCTCTCCGTTAAGGATTTCAAAAGAGTGGCATGAGAAACTTCTAAAAGAGATAAAAATTCCTCTTTGGCAAGTTGACTCACATAATATCGTTCCAGCTTGGGTGACTTCTGACAAACAAGAATATTCTGCGAGGACTATTAGACCGAAAATTAATAATAAACTAGCGGACTACTTGACAGAATTTCCAGAAATTTCAAAGCACCCCTACTCTATTGAGTTTTCAAATGGGTTTTCTACTGAATCACTTTTAGACGATTTATCAATAAATAGAAATGTCGGAAAAGTAAATTGGTTGAAGTCAGGTGAAAGAAATGCTCTGGTTAACATGGAGGATTTTATTGAAAATAAATTGAAATATTATTCCGATATGAAGAATGATCCGACCAAGGATGCACTATCAAATCTATCTCCATATTTACACTTTGGACAGATTTCTTCGCAACGTATTGCCTTGGAAGTAAATTCTTCACCCTTACAAGAAGATGCAGAAGTTTTTCTCGAAGAATTAATTATTAGAAAAGAACTCGCTGATAATTATTGTAACTATAATGATAATTACGACAATTTTGCTGGATTTCCCAATTGGGCACAAAAAACATTAAACGAACACAGACTTGATAAACGAGAATTTCTTTATTCACTAGATCAATTCGAAAATGCTGAAACTCATGATGAAGTATGGAACGCAGGACAAATAGAAATGGTTACGACCGGGAAAATGCATGGATATATTCGAATGTACTGGGCAAAAAAAATTCTTGAGTGGACACAATCACCCGAGGAAGCACAAGAAGTCGCAATCAAATTAAACGATAAATATGAACTTGATGGTAGAGATCCGAACGGTTATGTCGGTATTGCTTGGTCACTCGGTGGCTTGCATGATAGACCTTGGTTTCCAAGAAGTGTTTTTGGAGTAGTCCGGTATATGAGTAGAAATGGCATTGAGAAAAAATTCCCGATTCAGGAATATGTTTCAAAATATCTTCACTGAGATTATTTGACTGAAGTTTTCTCGAAAAGTTTGTAGTTTTCTACGACTGATCCCTGTCTTAACTTTTTGTAGGTTTTCATAGAAATTTTTAAGTTTTCGATTTTACCTGTAATAACATTCTCTAATCTAACTTTTCGTAGATTTGGTTTCCATTGTCTAAGGGTTGTTTGCGCACGGAAAGACCATGCTCCTCCTCCTCCAGAAGAACCACGTCTGTGCTTTCGGTGTCCTCCGAACATTGAGCCTTTTCCTGTAAGTGCGTCTCTATTTGCCATAATATTGTTGAAAAACTGTATGATTATAACAATCTATCGGTGAATTAGGCAAATTTTCATATACAAAATATTTTATATTAAGATATAACTTGTGATTTAATATAATGAATCACGTTTCAACACTGTGAGATAATCGTATTTAAGATTTTATTGATAATTTTTTATAGCGTATGGTCACTCCCTCACTATGTGAGAGAGTGATACGAGGAGACAGTTATCGAATATTTCCATTTTGGATAAAATCAGCGGGTGCTGTCAGGTCGTAAGACAACCTTGAGTAAGTAACAAGATAATCGGTTTATCGAAAAAAGCTTACAAGTCTATTATCTCCGACATTTTATAATTTTTTAGTAATACAAATATGTGTGGTATTTTTGGATATGTAGGCAAAAGAAATGCCGGTAATATGATAGTTTCAGGACTAAAAAGGTTGGAGTATAGAGGTTATGATTCCTGGGGAGTTGCTGTGGTGACGAAAGATAAACTTAATAGTAGTAAAATTGATGTTTTAAAAAAGGTTGGTGCTATTGGAGATTTAGAGGAAATAAAAGATTTACCAGAATCAAATATTGGTGTAGGCCATACTAGATGGGCGACACATGGTGGTGTGAATTATGTTAATGCTCACCCTCATTATGCAAGCGATAAAAGCTTTGTGTTAGCGCAGAATGGAATTGTAGAAAATTATCAAGAATTAAAAGAAGATCTGAAAAAGCTTGGCTATAAATTTGAAACCGAGACTGATACTGAAATAATTGTGCATTTAATTGAAGAAAAGCTTAAAACTACCAAGAAATTTAAAGAGGCTGTTCGACAAAGTTTTCTTGAATTAAAAGGAAGAAATACAATCATTGCACTTTCCACGGTTGATCAACGAATCGTCGCAGTCAGAAATGGATCACCGTTGGTTGTCGGTGTAGGAGATGATGAATTCTTCTTTGCCTCCGATACCCTATCCTTCTTGGACAAAACCAACAAGGCAATATTCATCAATGATAGGGAGATGATTGAATACAAAGAAGGTAAAATTAAGTTGTTTAATGTTGAAACTTCTGAAGAAATTGACTTTAAGATACGAACTCTTGATGAAAAGCAAACAGAGATCTCAAAAGAAGGTTTTGACCATTATATGATAAAAGAAATTGTTGAACAGAAACATACAATCAAAGAGGCAAGTGTATATTCAGCGGAAGAACTTCTTCCATTGGTGAATCAGATTAAAAAGTCAAAAACTGTATATACAGTAGGTGCTGGTACTGCATATTTTGCAGCTAGTCAAACAGCATTCTTCTTGAGGAAAATTGCTGGTATTAGGGCAATTGAACTAAAAGCCTATGAAATGGATAGTTACAAGAATCTTTTCACTAAAGACGATTTAGTTATAGCGTTCAGCCAAAGTGGAGAAACAGCAGATACAATTGAAGCATTAGAGTTAGCAAAATCGAAAGGTTCTAAAATCGCAAGTCTAGTGAATATGGTCGGATCAACTACCAGCCGAATGTCTGATTTGTCATACTATTGCCGATCCGGACCTGAAATTTGTGTTGCTTCAACAAAAGCTTTCACAGCGAAACAAGCATGGGGATTACTACTAGCGGGAAGTATCATAAGTCAGCATTCCGAAATGCAAAAGAAAATCCATAACTCTGCAAATAATTTAGAGGGATATTTCACTGATGAGTTATTTACACAGATTAAGAAACTTTCAAAGAAATTGATTGAAAAAGAACATTTCTTCGTACTTGGTAGAGGACAAAATTTTAATATTGCACTTGAAGCAGCCTTGAAAGTTAAGGAAATTACGTATAAACATTTCGAAGGATTTGCTGGCGGAGAATTAAAGCATGGGGTAATAGCTTTGGTAGACAAGGGAACACCTGTTTTTGTTATCAGTTCGGATGATGAAGATTTAGAAAATATGTTATCTGCCTCTGCACAAGTAAAAGCGAGAGGTGCTTGGGTGATTGGTGTAGGACAATCAAACAACGATTTATTCGATGATTTCATTCCAACAGTTCAATCTGAAGGAATTGATGCATTGACAAATGTCATACCTTTTCAGTTAATATCATATTTCATGGCATTGGAATTGGGAAATGATCCCGATAAACCTAGAAATCTTGCCAAGAGTGTTACGGTAAAGTAGTATTATCATTAAATCCATTATTTATTATTGTTTGATTAATGCCAAAAGAGAAAAAAATATTTCGAGAAACGGATGGTGTTAGAGGGAAAGCGAATTATTACCCTCTCGATGTAGAAACTGTTTTGAATTTCGGAAAAGCATTGGCTGAATACACAAAGAAAACTACAGAGAAGAACCCAAATAGAGCATATAAGGTAATAATTGGGAAAGATACTAGAAGATCAGGATACATGATAGAGCAGGCACTTACTGCTGGATTTCTTAGTCGAGGGGTTGATGTTATGACAATTGGCCCTGCCCCTACACCTGCTATTTCTCATCTTGTCCAGAGTTTTGCATTAGACATGGGCGTGATGATTACAGCTTCGCACAACCCATATCATGATAATGGAATCAAAGTATTCCATTCAAATGGAAGGAAATTTACCGATGAAGAAGAGCTAGAAATAGAAGATTTGTTTTTTAACTTTCCTTTTGATGGTTCTGATGAAATTGGCCGTGCGAAAAGGATTGAGGATGTCTCTGGAAGATATATTGAATTTATAAAATCAATCCCAGGAAATATGTCACTAAAAGGTTTTAAGGTAGTGGTAGATTGTGCAAATGGTGCTACCTACAAAGTCTCACCTACTGTATTCAGAGAACTAGGAGCAAAAGTAATTGAAGTTGGAATAGATCCTGATGGTTACAATATTAATAAAGATTGTGGTGCGTTACATCCAGAAAATTTGAAAGACATTGTATTAAATGAGAAAGCAGACTTAGGAATTGCACTAGATGGTGATGGGGATAGGGTCATTATGGTTGATGAGAAAGGAAACGTAATTGATGGCGACTACATAATGGCAATGGTGGCAAAATATCTAAAAGAAACTGGGGAATTAGCTAAAAATACTATTGTTGTTACTGAATATAGTAACCAAGCTTTAATAAACCATTTGGTTGAAAATGGCATCGAAATCGTCAAAGTACCAAACGGTGACAGAGCAGTTGCATGGAAATGTGAGGAATTAGGACTGAATTTCGGAGGAGAACAGACCGGACATTTTCTTTTCACAGATTATAGTGAGGTTGGTGATGGTACTCTTGCATCATTGCTTGTAATGAGAATTTTGATTGAGAAAAAGAAATCTTTATCTGAGCTAGCATATGTCTTCGAGAAGTATCCTCAAAGAGTTTTCAATGTAGAAATAGCTAAAAAAGTACCATTAGAAGAATTAGATGAGTTCCAAGATGCAGTCAAAAAATGGGAAAGTAGTTTTGCCGGAAGAGGGAGAATTTACTCTAGATTTTCTGGAACAGAAAATCTGCTAAGAATTATGATTGAAGCTGAAAATAAAGAGTTAATTGATCAGGCAGGTTCAGATTTATCATCTTTATCTAAAAAACTATTATCTCAATAATTATGGATCAAATTTTTAATAAAATAGAAACCGTTGAATTCCTTAAAATCTATTTTGATAAGACTGATTGGTATATGCTTAACCGAGATTTAAAGAACATCTTGAACGAAAATTTATCAGACAATAAACAAAAACTTGAAAATATTGTAATAACCGGAAAAGTCCATATTGGAAGTAACTGTCAAATAGGGCCTTTCACTTTTATTGAAGGACCAGTGTATATTGGTGATAATGTGGAAATTGGTCCAGGGGTTCATATTCGCCCAGGGTCAGTAATTTCTGACAATTGTGTAATTGGACATGCTTCTGAAGTAAAAAACAGTTTAATGATGGCAGGTTCAAAAACCGCAAATCATAATTTAGTCGCGGATAGTATAATGGGAGTTAAGGCCAGAATTGGAGGGCATTCCGAAACTGCTAATAGACGATTTGATCAACAACCAATCACCTGGAATTTCGAAAAAGGTGAAGTTGAAACTGGAATGGACAAACTTGGTGCAATCATTGGAGAAGAAGCACGAGTAGGTGGTGATGTTATGTTAAGTCCTGGGACTGTGGTAGGAATGAAAACCTTTATTAGTACAGGAATTACTATTAGTGGATATATTCCTGCTCATAAATTTGTAAAAGTAAAAACAGAAATTATTACAACAGATAATAAATTTGAAGGAGAATTACATAATAAAAGTAAGTTATTTGGTTAAATTATGATAATAAAAAAAGCAGTAATAACAGCGGCAGGTTATGGAACTAGATTCTTTCCCTTAACAAAAACAATTCAGAAGGAAATGATTCCTATATTAAATAAGCCATTGATCGATTATGTTGTGGATGACTGTATTGAAGCGGGAATTGAGGAAATCATTTTTATCGTAAAAGATTCAGACAGACAGCTAAGACACTACTATAGTGAATCAATGGAAGTGAAAGAATACCTCGAAAGAATGGGTAAGATGGAAAAGTACGATAAGCTGTCCATTCTTCACACAAAAGCAAAATTCACTTTTGTTAATCAAACCGCCAAAGATCCTTATGGAACTGCTACTCCATTAAAACTTGCAAGACCCTATGTTGATGAAGATGATGCTTTTGTAATGCTGATGGGAGATGACTTTATTTACAATAGAGATGGCTCCTCTGAAACAAAGAAAATGATTGATTACTTTGTTCAATCAAAAGGAAGTGCTTTGGCATCATTTGTAAAAAGGCCAAAAGAGCTATTGGTTAAGTATGGTGTTGCTGAGATAAGAAATGAGAATAACTACAACTACCTGACAAATATAATTGAAAAACCAGAGCCAGGAGAAGAGCCATCTGATCTATGTAATATTAGTAAATATATATTTACACCGAAAATATTTGATGATTTGGAAAATCAAGAATTGAATCCCATACATAAAGAATTATTGATTACTGACACTTTAACTAATCTCGCTAAAAAATCCCTTGTAACGGTTTATAGTACCACTGGAGAATATCTTGATGGTGGTTTCGTGGAGGGGTGGCTAAAAGCAAATCTCCTTCTCGCATCAAAAGACCAAAAATTTCTGAGTAGTTTGAAAGAGTATATAAATAGCCTGTAAATATTTAGCTGTTTAATCCCTCTGTATTTTTGCCTCATTCCTTTTGAATTGCTATATTGTAATATTCAAATTAAATGAATATGAAAAATATAAATGAACTCTTAGTGGCAAAATCCATGCTTTATGGAGGCGTGCTTTTGTTATCACTTTCCTCCTTACTGCTTTTTACTTATATGCGAGTACCTGAGTCATCAGAACCAGAAGATGTTTCTGCTGCGGTTGTTGCACCAGCCTCTCAAGACCCTCCTTTCGGAGCAGTGTACAAAGAGATTAAACTAAAATGGCCTGATGCAAATAAACCTTGGAGAGTCACTAATCCAAATGCAGGAAGAGAAGAAGCAAAGGCATTTCTACCTAACCCTATCCTCCCTTTTAGTTCTTTAATATACGATCAAGAACCCTTTACTATAAGTCAAGAAGATTTAAATGATGACGTGGAGAAAATTGAGGTAATAATCGATAGATGGGGTGGACATAAGGGTACGAAAGATGAAAAGTTCAGGATAAATGGAAATTCTTGGTATAACATCCCTGATGTCCCTACTCTCCCAAGTACTGAAACACATGATTACTATCATCATGATAATCCACGCATAGTGATCAACAAATCAGACCTTACCACAGGCTCAAACACTATAGAAGGAACTACTGGACATACTTCACCATCAGGTTGGGGACAATGGGGCTGGACATCCGTATTAGTTAGAATTTATTACAAAGATAATACTAGAGAAGTAGCAAAGGGTTCAGTCGTCATACCATCTAGCTTTGGAGAAAACCCAGAAGTAAAGGTTAGTTTTGAATCTGGGACTTCTATAAGTCCAACAAAGGTTGATTATATTGGTTACTATGAAGGTGTTGATGAGGATGGCGATGGTTATACAAGTGATTGGCATGAAGGTTATTTTTCTCCAAAACAAATTCAAACAGGAAAAAGTTTCGAGATTTCAAATCACATTGGTACATCAAATGGACCTGGAGATTTTGCATTAAATTGGGATACTAGGTATGTACCTGACCAGGCATCTGGTGTAATAAAAGTATTTGCAAGGATAAAAAGTTCTAATGGACTTACATATATCACTCAACCTAAAACCAATTTGTCCTTGAATAGGATTGGTGCTTCTGTAAAGATATTTCATGCTCAAAATGTTCCACCCAGATTTGGCTCTCGTAAGAACAATATTGTTGACGTAGTGAGGGTGCGAATACCTGCTGGTTTTGATATTACTTCAATAACAGATTCTGCAATGTTTTGGAGAACGTGGAACGGAAAAGAATATGATTGGGGTTATAACAATTATACAACTAAATTCAATGCAGTTAATCACGGTTTTCACCAGAGTTACTATAATGTACCAAAAACAGCGCTTATGGCAGGAAATGGGGCAACTGATGGGAAAGTATGGATAAAGGCTGATACCGAGGATCATGCTGCAGAAGTTATGTGGCCTGGACCTGCTTTAATAATTAGGACTGGTACATTTCCTCCGACTTTCACACCTACTCCAGGTGTTGTGTCTAGTCCAACTCCAACACCAAATGGAAGCCCAAGCGCAACTCCCACCCCTACTTTTACAAATACACCAACCGAAATTATTAACACTCCAACAGCAGGACCATCCCCTACTGCTACGGTCACACCAATTTTTTCACCTACCCCAACTATTACGGGTGTACCAGTAACACAGACATCTACACCTGTTCCTTCTATAGGAACTGGAGTTGCATGTGGAAAAGCAGACGTAAATGATGATGGTGTATTCACTATTGCAGACTTCGCAGAATTCGCCCAAATTTATGGTCGCGGTACTCTATTTTGTGATGATATGCTTGTTGATTATGGAGTATGTGGTGGACGAGATGTCAATAAAGATGGCAAACTAAACATTGTCGACTTCGGTGCTCTCAATATAGGATTTGCTCAAAGATATTATCCCCGAGAAAGCTGTAGTTTGTAGATTAATTTTTGTTTGATAATTATTGCCTTATGAAAAAACAAGTCAAATTAATAATTTTAGTAATCATATTATTAATTCTCTTCGGTTTTAGCATCTTTTATTACTCAAGAGACCTTAGCCCTCAAGACAACAAAGCAGAAGTAAGTTGGACTATGTTATCAAGTAAAGCGGGGCAATTGCCTGTTCCAAAAGGATCACAACAACAAACTGCAAGCTTGATATTAGATATTAATAAAGATGGTATAAATGATTTTGTGATAGCTTCTAGAGATGCCGCAAATTCGGTAGTTTGGTATCAAAGAACACAAAGTGGTTGGCAACAATTTGTTATAGATTCTGAGAATTTGCCAATAGAGGCAGGAGGAGATTTCTTTGATATCGATAATGATGGAGATTTAGATGTGTCTTTTGCAGGTGATAACTCTAGTAATAAAATCTATTGGTGGGAAAATCCATATCCAAATTATGCGGAAAATACAAAGTGGAATAGATATACGATTAAAACAACTGGTTCGAACAAACACCATGATCAGGCATTTGGGGATGTAGATGGTGACGGAAAAACTGAATTAGTATTTTGGAATCAAAAAGGTACGGCACCGGGTTTATTTGTTGCTGAAATACCTTCGGATCCGAAATCATCTACAGAATGGACAATAACCAAGATTTTTAATAGTACAGATAAGCATGAAGGTCTTGCTATTGCTGATATTGATTTAGATGGAAAGTTAGATATTGTAGGAGCTGGTCTATGGTTCAAGCATACAAGTGGAACAAACTATCAGAAAAATATAATTGACGAAACACGTGATTTTACGAGAGTTGCTGTTGGTCAATTAAAAAAGGGGGAGAGACCTGAAGTCGTTTTCAGTGCTGGAGATACTACGGGAACAGCTGATAAATATCAATGGAATGGCTCGACATGGGTCAAGACAAAACTCTTCGATGTAAAAAATGGTCATTCGTTACAGATATTGGATGTGAACAAAGATGGGAATATGGATCTTTTCTCAGCTGAGATGAGACTTGCTGGTGCCAATCCTGAATCTAAAGTAAGGATATTGTATGGGGATGGGAATGGAAATATGACAACTACCGTAGTAAAAAGTGGTCTTGATGTGCATGAAGGTAAAATGGCAGATTTAGATGGAGATGGTGATTTTGATATTCTTGCAAAACCATATAATTTCGAAACACCTAATATTGCAGTGTTATTACAAGAAGGTGGGGCATCGGCTCCTACATCAACGCCTGTAGTTGGAGGAGGAGGTTTAGATAGCTGGGAAAGGAAATTGGTTGGTGAGGTTACAGATAGAAATATCCTTGCTGTTACTGCAGTTAATGTGGATGGAGATTCAAAAAAAGATATAGTCACAGGGGATTCATGGTGGAAACAGCCAACTACTTTTACTGGAAATTGGACAAAAAATGAAATCACAAATGGGTTTGACAACTTTTTCTATGCAGGCAATTTTGGGGGTGACAATAAGCTAGATCTAATCGGTAGTCGTGCTTCTGCTTCAAGTACAGATGCAAATAGACACAACTCAAGAGATCTAGTCTGGGCAAAATCAGAGAACAACAGTTTCACTTTAATGAATAATATTCAAAGCCCTACTGTAGGTGATTTCCCACAAGGAGTTAAAGAGATTCAAATTGGTTCTGATAATTATTTAGCTCTTTCTTGGCATAAACCTGCTACTCATGATATGCAATTTTTAAAAGTATCAGGCGAATCAACTAATTGGTCATTGACAACACCAACTGGAATCAAAAGTCAAAACGAAGGACTAGCTATAGGAGATATCGATGGAGATGGAGATGATGATATTTTCCAAGGTACTAAGTGGATAAGAAATAACGGAGCTATAAATTCATTAACTCAACATGTTGTTGATAATAATTTAGCTGGACTAACTGCTGGGATTCCAGATCGGGTTGTGCTAAAGAATTTCAGAGGAGGGAATTTACTAGATGCGGTTGTCTCTTTAGAGAATGGTAATGAAATTATTTATTACAAAAACCCAGGTGGTCTAGAAAATAATCCCAATCAGACATGGACTAGAACAATTATTTACTCTATAAGTGGAGAGGGTTTTAGTATGGATTCAGGAGATATTGATAATGACGGGGATTTTGATATCGTTTTAGGAGAACATAAAGGAGCAACAAATAATCGAGTTATTATTCTTGAGAATAAAGACAAAACAAAGTCAGATCAATCAAATAACTGGACTGAACACATAGTTGATAGTCAATCAAAAAATATTATTGATCACCATGTGGGAACTCAACTCGTAGATATTGATGATGATGGTGATTTGGATATCATTTCCATTGGTTGGTTTAATAGAAAAGCGTGGCTTTTTGTAAATGGCTCAGATTCGACATACCCTAGTAATACACCTGTAACTCAAGCGACAAACACTCCTACCCCTATCGTATCTACTCCTACAATAACACCATCAGATCCACCGGTAAGTGGAACTGTATCACCAAGTGCAACACCTACAATAATTACAGGTAATATATGTGGCAAAGCGGATGTAGATAATAATGGTCAGTTTACAATATTTGACTTCTCCGAATTTGCAAAAACATATGGTAGAGGAACCAATACTTGTGCTGATAAGGATGTCGACTATGGTCCTTGTGGTGGAAGAGATGTTACAAGAGATGGTAAATTAAATATAGCTGATTTCGGAGCCCAGGGAATTGGTTTTGCTCAGCGTTATTATCCAAAAACTAGTTGCGCACTATAAATTAATTGTATAGAAAATGAAACAAGCATTACCAATCTTATTGTTTATGCTATTGATCTTCCTCTCGGTAGTAGGATTTGTAACATATTACATTCAAGATAACCTTGCCCCCATTGATAACAAAGCAGCAACACAGTGGTGGAACAACGGTTGGAGTTATAGGGTTGCATTTGAAGTCGATTCTGGTAACTTTACGAGAACGAATAAACCAGTCGCGGTAACAATTAACCTTACAACTGCTCTTAACTCAATAAGTAAATCAGGGAGTGTGGACACCGATTCTTTCCGGATTGTTGAAATCAATTCAGCTGGAGAAGTAGTTAATGCGGAAGTCCCTTTCCAATTTGAAAAAACTAGTAATTTCAATCCTTTGACAAATGCGACAGGAGAACTTATATGGATATTACAAGGAGAGACCCAAAAAAATATAAAAAGAAATTATCAACTTTATTTTGACTTCGAAAACAAATCTATCCCATCTGCCAATATTCCCCAACTCGTTAAAACGACAGATAACGTTACTCATAAAGAATATGCGAGCATAAAAATTGAAACTTCAAATGGGGAATACTATTACCATAAAACAGGTGGTGGTTTTGCAACATTAATTGATAAAGATAGCAAGGACTGGATAAGTTGGAATAAGAGCACTGGAGCTAATGGGGATTTCCGCGGCGTACCTAACATGGTTCATCCAAACGATGGAGGATATTTCCATCCAGGACGTGACACCGTTCAGACAGAAATATTGAATTCAGGTCCAATAAGAACTTCGTTTAGAAGTTTTGTCGGAACTGAATGGGAAGTTATTTGGGATATATATCCAGAGTATGCAAATATGAGGGTATCAAAAGCACCGTCCACTAAGAATTATTGGTTTTTATACGAAGGTACTCCCGGAGGAACACTTGAGTTAGATAAAGATATACTTACTAAGTCAGATGGAACATCAATCTTCGCTTCGCAAGAGTGGACTACAGATATAGCTGGAGAAGAATGGATTTACGTCTCAGATGGTACCTTAAATAGGTCGTTATTCCTAGCACATCATCAGGATGACCAATTCATAGATGGTTATGTTGATATGGATACCATGACCGTTTTCGGTTTTGGACGTTCAAAAAACACACGCTTTTTATCAGGGGTAAATAACTCATATACTCTTGGTTTTCTTGATTCAAAGGATTTTGAAGTAGTTAAAACAAAAGTAAATGGTTCATACAAGGAAATAGTTGTAACTAAAGGTGTTACCGAATTTAGTAATAGTCAAACATCTGGTACACCTTCACTACCAACAACTGTAACACCTTCTAATACAATACTTCCGACAGTAACTCCGAGCACGAATATTACACAACCGCCAGTTACTCCGAGTATTATGATCACACCTTCAATTGATTTATCCCTAACACCATCCCCTACTCCATCTAACCCAACTGGAAATATTTGCGGAAAAGCTGATATAAATGACGATGGTGTTTTCACAATTGCAGACTTTGCTGAATTTGCTAGAGCTTACGGAAGGGGAACAAATACTTGTGCAGACAAAGATGTCGATTACGGCCCTTGTGGAGGAAGAGATGTAACTAAGGATGGCAAACTTAATATTGCAGACTTTGGAGCGGCTGGAGTTGGTTTTGCTCAGAGATACTTCCCTAAAACAAGTTGTGCAATAAATTAAAATTCGTTATCGTATAGTTACATTTTATTAAATTCCAATAATAGTAATGAAAAAAATTTTTACGATCCTATCGTTTTTATTACTCATAACAATTTTCGTAGTTGTTTATATAGTTTTTAAACAAAATTTAGCTCCAGATGATCAAAGTGCAGCTACTGTAACTCCTGTAGAACTTAAAAATATAGGATTATTTGACGTAACAACTTATGGTGCAGATAAAACAGGTGTTAAGGATTCCACTATCGCGATTCAAAATGCTATTGATGATGCTTATCGTAAAGATGCTGTAACATATTTTCCCCCAGGCACTTATCTAATCTCAGATACTCTTGTTGCTTTAAAAGATAGAGCTGGTGAAGTTGGTGGCTCTTTCCATTTGATGGGATCTACCTCCGCAAGTGAGCTTCCTACAATTAAACTCAAATCAGGATCTATCAATGACAACAATGCCAACAACGATAGAACACACAATGGAACTGATAAGGAAGCGATGATTCATATGTGGGCTTGTGATTTCGTGGAAAAAGCAGACGTAGGAAAAACCCAATGTGACCCACCTTACAATGATCAGCTAGCTGACGTAAATAAAACCAACGGTAACACAGCTATGCTAATCGGGAACTCTATACAAAATTTAAAATTTGTAATGGAGGCGAATAATCCTGATGCAATTGGTATCAGAATGACAGGAAATCAAAGAAATGCGCTAAGTAATATTGTTATTGAATCTGTTGACTCATTTGCAGGTATTTATGGATCAATCGGGACTAATTCGACCAATCAAGATATTACAATAATCGGAGGCAAGTATGGAGTTTATGGTAGTTATGGTGGTTGGGGTGCTTATACAAATGTTGTCTTAAAAAATCAGCAAGTTTTAGCTTTTACAAGTCATCGCGGACCAGCGGTCTCACTAAATGGATTTGAAATTATTAAAGATTCTGCTCCAGTCATTGGTGAAGCCGAAGGTGTTAACTATAATGATAGTGGAACATATCATATGGGTTCTTATACGCTTTCGGATGGAACAATAGAGATAAGGAATAATTCAAATAAACCTGCCATAAGTACTTTACAAGGTAGGCAAATTGCAATCCAAAATGTATCTGTAAAAAATGCAGAAAATATAATTCAAACAGAAGACAAAACTCATAAAGGGAGCTCTGCAGGTTGGGCTAGGGTTAATATCTTTGCAAATACTATGCCAAATGTTGGAGTTAAATTAGTCGAAGGAGTAACAACACAGAGCGACTATTTTGAAGATACCTCTTCAATCTCTCTAAGTGTAAATGCTCCAGACGCATATAAAATCAGAATGAGGCATGGAATTGAAGACGGTAGAGTTCCCAGTGCTGATGTACTTCTCTCTAGAAGTAAAACACCTGGTAGTGGTGTAGTTAATGTCGTTGACAGGGGAATAACACCTTTGAGCAATCCCCTTCCCGACTCAGCTCCGGATTATTCTGAAAAGTTAAATCAATTATTTGCTGATAAATCAATTAAGTATGTATTCGTTCCTAGTGGCGTATACCCAATTAAAAACACCATAACACTAGGCAGCGATACTCATTTAATCGGAGTGGTTCCAAATTTTTCAAAGATAAGAGTACATCCACTATGGAAACCTGGTAAAAGAGTTGATGCACTTCGCACTGTTAATGATGCAAATGCTACAACTGCTATGGCTAATATTGAAATAATTATCGATGCTAGCAAAGGAAATAACTATTTTGACGCAATACATTGGGAAGCAGGGAAAAATTCCATAATCTATTTTGCACATACAGACACGTTCGGAGCTATGGGACCATCTAAGTGCAGAACAGCTGACCTACAATACGGAAACGAGAGAAATGATTATCATTTTACGGGAAATGGTGGTGGACGTGTATGGGGTACTACATCAGGAGGTGGAGGTTGTTCTAAATATCATGAAAAATTTAGAGGGTTCTTAGTGAACGGTACTACTCAACCTCTGACTCTCTATGGTATTAATCCAGAAGATGGTCACGGAGATGCTATTGATAAAAGAGAGGGTTTCCAGGCTGAGATTCGAAATGCAAAAAATGTTTCAGTAAGAAGTCACAAATCCGAGGATGGAAATTCCTTGTTAGTAAAAAATTCAGAAAATATATTCATTTTAAACCCCGGAGGAAGTGTTGAATGGGCATTGCGTGATAACAAAAATATTATAGTACTAAACACTGTTTCCAAGTTTATAAAATGGACAAATAAAACTACTGGTGCGCAAACTGTAAAAGACATGATAGAAGAAGAAATTAATGGTAATATTACTGCGAAATTTAGAAGTGATCAGGCTGTTTCAATTATTAAACGTGGAGAAGTTGATTTCACTATATGGAGTATGGATACTACCCCACCCCCTCCCGTCACAAATTCTGTCACACCAACCTCTGTTGATATTACTTTTACTCCAACGCCACCTCAGGGATCTTTGACTCCAACTCCGACTAGAACATCAAATCCTTCAGAATTCCCAAGTGTTACTCCAACACAACCTATAAGTGGAAATAATTGTGGAAAATCGGATGTAAATGATGATGGTGTATTTACAATCGCAGATTTTGCAGAATTCGCTCGTGCATACGGAAGAGGATTGAATACATGCGCAGATAAGGATGTAGATTACGGTCAATGTGGAGGAAGAGATGTAAATAAAGATGGTAAGCTTAATATTGCTGACTTCGGTGGTGCAGGGGTTGGTTTTGCTCAGAGGTATTATCCAAAGACGAGTTGTGCTCTATAAAGAGAAGAAATTTAGAGATTGAGTAATTAAAAAATGAAATAGTAAAAAATGAGAAAAGAAATATTATCGGCAGGATTATTTATTACTGGGATAGTTCTATTGGTAGTTACAAGTATTCTTGTTTATAGAGAATGGGGTCCAACTGATAATAAAGCCGTTGTCTCAGTTGCTAATCCTACATTCCAAATATTCTCAATCCCGAAAGAAGAATGCACTATGTATGTGTCATTAACTGGCTCTGATTCAAATACGGGTGCATCGGAAGAACAATCTTTAAAGACTGTAGGGGTCGCCGCGGGTAAGGCCAAGCCAGGAGATGCAATTTGTATCAAAGGCGGACTTTATAAACAAGTCACAAAACTTAGAGATCTAAATGGTACTGCCAATGCACCCATTAAAATTGGTGGTTACACTGGTGGTGGATTGCCAAATTTTACAGGTGGTGAAAACTATGAACTGCCTGATCCGACATGCAAAAACCAAGTTGGTAAACATTCATGTGTAAATGATGCATTATTTGGTATTTCCTATTCAAATTATGTAACCATCATAGGTATCGATGTCTCTGGATCATCAGGCAAGGGTTTTGTCTCACACAACAACAATAATATTTTGTTAAAGGGTGCCAGACTTTACCACAACTGGGTTCCAGGGCTTCAAGCTGGAGCAGATCAAGATAATACTGGTTATAGAAATGACTTTGAATACATCGCCCTTTATGACAATATCAGACGAAGAGCTGAAAACGGAGTTGTGGGCGGGGGTGGTGCACATATAAATGAACTAAAAAGTGGATCATTAAGAAACTCTCTCGTTTTCAGAAACTATGGTGAAGGCTTTGACGTTCATATGGGTGCTGCAAATTTTGACGTGGTAGATAATTTTGTATGGGAAAATTCACATGGTGCTTTGTACCTCAACGGACCTATAAATTCTACAATTGATTCGAACTTTATTTTTTGTACTGGAGAAAAAGAGGCTTGGTTAAAAGAAAGTGGATTACCTTCTAGTGAGGGTAATGGTTCTGCCATTGTTGTTAGAAATGAGGAGGGTGTTACTTCTAAGGCGGGTGAAGGCTATGGTAGCATAGTCTCTAATAATGTAGTTGTAGGTTGCTCGAAAGGTATAACTGTATCTGCTCAATACTCAGCCAATTTGATTGATGTGCGAGTAGTAAACAATACTATAATCAATGTTCGAGGAGTCGGTGCGCTAGGTATCACAGTTTCAAAAGGAACGGGAAATTTAAAAAATATAATAATTGCTAACAACCTCATTCATATAGTTAACGGACAAGGTTTTTCTGGCGGAGCTGTTTCAGACTCAGGAGTTACTTTAGAAAATAATATTACTTCTACCAATAATAATTCCAGTTCTAATGGAATAAAAGTTGCCAATTTTGCTCCGAAGACAATTCTAGGAACTAATCAAATTCTAGATCCCGCAACTATGCTGCCCAATGATTTTTATATAAACTCTTTTCCAGCTGCAGTTGGTTCTGGTAGGAAAATAGAAGGTACCAGGGGATTTCAAGATCTGGATTTTTATAACAATGCCGAACGAGTGCAAATATAGATCTTGGTGCGTATAACTTTAATCAGGGTAAGAATTTTCCTGACTTGTATGCAATTTTAATTAAAGGAACACAAGTTGATGATAGAACACCTACAGATGTTGCTACACCCACTCCGAGTATAACTCCAACAATAGGAACGTCTATAACACCATCTCCTACTAGAACACCCACACCACCAGATGTTTCAAATACTCCGACACCATTGCGAACTCCTACACCTCCTGTTGAAGGAAATATTTGTGGTAAATCAGATATTAATGATGATGGTGTTTTCACGAGTACTGATTTAGCTGAATTCGCTAAAGCATATGGTAGAGGCAAAAATACTTGTACAGACAAGGATGTGGATTATGGACCTTGTGGTGGTAGAGATATTAATAGTGATGGAAAACTGAGTATTGTAGACTGGGGAGGTCTAGGTATTGGATTCGCACAAAGGTATTATCCAAAAACTAGTTGCGCTTTATAGGATTTTAGCCAGCCAATGTCCTGTGTAACTTTTGTCAAATTTACTGACTTCTAATGGAGTGCCCTCAGCAATAATCTCCCCCCCCCCATTTCCTCCTTCAGGACCCAAATCGATTATCCAATCAGCAGTTTTGATCAGATCTAGATTGTGTTCTACAACTAATACTGTATTTCCTTTCAAAACTAATGAATGAAGGACTATTAATAATTTTTTTAAATCTTCGAAATGTAACCCTGTAGTAGGTTCATCCAATGTGTAGAATGTTTTTCCTGTGCTACGTTTACTTAACTCCGTCGCAAGTTTGATCCTTTGTGCCTCACCTCCAGATAATGTAGTTGCACTCTGACCAAGTCGAATATAATCCAGTCCAACTTTTTGCAAGGTAATCAATTTGTTTTTGATTGCAGGGATATTGGTGAAGAATTCCAAGGCTTCTTCCACACTCATATCCAAGACTTCAGAAATATTTTTACCTTTGAAGTCTATTTGTAATGTTTCTCTGTTGTATCTTTTCCCATGACATTGTTCACATTCCACATAGACATCAGCAAGAAATTGCATTTCAATTTTAATCAGTCCATCCCCCTTACATGTTTCGCATCTACCACCCCTAACATTAAAGCTAAATCGTCCTGGTGTATATCCCCTCACCTTTGATTCTTTTGTTTTAGAGAACAGTTCGCGAATGTGAGTGAAGACTCCTGTGTAGGTAGCAGGATTAGATCTGGGTGTCCTACCAATCGGAGATTGGTCAATATCAATGATTTTATCAATGTTTTCAATTCCTTCAATGCTACTATATGGTCCTGGTTGATCCTTCGATTTATACAAATCTTGGCGTATTGCTTTTACGAGTGTTTCATTAATCAAGGATGATTTGCCACTCCCTGATACACCTGTGATTGCGACAAATTTTCCCAAGGGAATATTTACACTAACATTTTTTAAATTGTTGTGACTTGCACCTTCAAGGGTAATGGCTTTGTCAGTATTTGATTTATCTACGTTTTCAATTTTCACGTTGATAAGTTGTTTAGCGCTTTGAATTATCTCTTTCCTATCTATTGTTAATTTATGGGAAAGGTATTTTCCTGTTAATGAACTTTCATCTTTTAAAATCCCTGATGGTTCTCCTGTGTATATGATTTCACCTCCATGCTCTCCAGCACCAGGTCCAATATCTACAAGGTGATCAGCTGCTAGCATGGTATCCTCGTCATGTTCTACAACAATTATAGTATTGCCAAGTTTTTTAAGATTCCGAAGTGTTGAGATAAGTTTTTCATTATCTCTTTGGTGTAATCCGATAGATGGTTCATCCAAGACGTAAAGAACGCCACTTAATCCTGTACCGATTTGAGAAGCTAGTCGGATTCTTTGAGATTCACCTCCAGAGAGTGTTTTTGAGCTACGATTTAGAGTTAAATAATCGAGTCCTACTGAAATTAGGAAATTTGCTCTTGTTTCGATTTCTTTTATAACTTGATTTGCTATTAACTTTTCTTGTTTTGTTAGAGCATCTTGATTATCACTTTCACTGCTTTTCTTGAGTTTGTTAATCCAATTTAAAAAGTCTTTTAAAGGTAATGAAGTTACTTGATGAATATTACTACTTAGGATGGTTACACTAAGAGCTGTGTTGTTTAGTCGCTTGCCTTCACACTGAGAACATGGTGTTTCAAGCATATATTGTTCAATTTCTTTTCTAATATAATCTGAGTCTGTTTGAGAGTATCTTCTTTGCAACGAAGGAATAAGTCCTTCGAATTTGGCTTGTAAAGTGTGATTGGTTTGTCTGGATTTACTATAATAATGAACCGTGTGCTTTTTTTCTTTAGTTCCGTAAAGAACTTTATTTAAAGATTGTTCATCTAACTTGCCAAGTTCGGTTCTCAATGAAAATCCTTCGTCTTCGGCAACACTTTGTAATACTTTCATATTCCATGAGTTCATGTTGTCGCTCATTCTTGACCAGGGGAATAAACCACCTTCGGCGATTGTAAGTCGTGGATTGTAAACTAAACCAGGGTCTATCTCGAAAATTGTTCCAAGACCGTTACATCCAGGGCACGCTCCAAAAGGAGAATTAAACGAAAATGTGTGAGGTTCAACTTCAGGAAACGATTCTCCAGTATCTGGATCAACTAATTTTTCACTGAAGAATATATCGTTTTTTTGATCAACTAGGTTTACATAAATTTCTCTATTTCCCATATTCAACGCCAATTCCACAGAATCTGTTAATCTTTTCATGAATTCGTTATCACTTTTGGAGTCGGTTTTTACTACAAGTCTGTCAACAACTAGCTCTATATTATGAATCTTATATCTATCAAGTTTAATATCTTCTTCAAGATTAAAAATTTCTCCATCAACTCTAACTCTTAGATATCCTTGATTAAGTAGTCTTTGAAATAATTCTTCATAAGTACCTTTACGTGCCTTAACAATTGGAGCTAGTATAAGAATCTTTAAATTTTCACTTGAGAATTCAGTTGGAAAGTTTAAAATTCTGTCTACGATTTGTTGAACCGTTTGTGAAATTAATCTATTCCCAGATTTTGGAGAATGAGGATGTCCTGCTCTTGCAAATAGCAATCTCAAATAATCGTAAATCTCTGTGATTGTGCCAACTGTGGAACGGGGGTTATGACCGCTACCTTTTTGATCTATTGAGATAGCAGGTGATAAACCTTCTATAGAGTCTACGTCAGCTTTATCCATCATACCTAGGAACTGACGTGCGTAACTTGAAAGTGATTCAACATAGCGTCTTTGTCCTTCGGCGTATATAGTGTCGAAAGCCAAAGAAGATTTACCTGATCCCGAAAGTCCAGTAAATACTATGAGTTTGTTTTTGGGAAGTGTAAGAGAGACGTTTTTAAGGTTGTGAACTCTCGCACCTCTAATTATTAGATTTTCCACAAGTTATTCAAAAACCATCTATAACTATATCACACAATGACTTGCTCTCTAAAGTCTTTTTACCTATACTAATTGTATAAGCTTTTACTATTATTAAAATGCCCTCAAAATCTGTCCCGACTCTTCGTGCTAGGCGAAGTGGAAGAGTTCCCAAAGAGAGTTCACTTGAAAGAACAAGGCTAGTATCAGACCCTGATGTAGCACCAGAGACCAATGCTTCACCAATGAAATCTGTTGTTTGGTTTTTGGTTGTGATTGTGCTAGCCCTAATTACATATTTAGGTTTGAAAACATATCTTACAGATAGCCCTGAAGAAACTCTAGAGCCTACACTTACACCAACTTCGGCTGAGGTTTCACCAAATATTGTATCGACAACGGTATTAGATGATGATCCTATCGAACCATTTACAAATACTACATATTGGAATCAAAATTCTAAACAAATTCAATCTACTTCGACTGAAGATGCATTTATTATCCAAAATGTAAAAGTACAACCACATAAATCGTATATCAGTTTTGTTTTTGAATTGTCAGGGGGATCAGTTTCAGATTTTCCTCAGGTTACAGCTGAAATGTTAGATGATATCATTCTGACTTTTGAGAACATCTCTCTTAACAGTTCCTCTCTCGAAGTAGATGAAACAGTAACACTCAACCTCGGATCTGTTTTATCTTTAACCAGGACTGAGTATAGTGAAAAAGTTGATATGTATTTAATAGATTTACTCGAAAAGAAGTCATTCGCTTTGTATTCGAAAGTAGAGGATGAAAAAAAATTAGTAATTCTAGACGTTTTAAATCCTATCGAGGATGAGGTTGTACCTACGACACAGTCAACTCCAACCCCGACATCAGGGGTATCTCCTACTCCACTACCTGCAGGAGCTGAGAATTATAGTAATGAATACAGCCAAAACGAACAGAAAATTGTTTCATCAGTCACTGATAAAAGCGTAAAAATTACAAAGTATAATTATTTTGACTCCTCGGATAGATTCACCTATAACTTGATTCTTTCAGATGGTATTCCGAATGCGGTGGCATCTCTCGAAGGCAACATCTTGACCTTAGAAGTGTCCAACTTGGCGCTTGATGGGGTCGTTGGTAATGGAGGAAGTGGAAGCACAGATTTGTCAGCAACAGGTGTGGTACACGTACAAAAAGTAGACATATCTAACTCAGATGGCACTTCCAAATACGTCTTTACGCTAGACGGTGCACGTGATTTCAAACTCAATGCTGATGAGGAAGGTGGGACAATGTCACTCGAAATCAAGAGATAGTCTTAGGGATATAACCTATTCAACATTCTTGGGAATGGTATGGTTTCTCTGATGTGCTGAATTCCCGTGATGAATCTTATGGTTCGCTCAAGTCCTATACCAAATCCACTATGTGGAATAGTTCCGTATTTTCTTAAATCAAGATACCATTCGTAGTCTTCGTATCTGTAATTTAATTTTTCTAGGATAGTAATCATCTCATTATAGTCAAATATCCTCTCGGAACCACCCATCAGTTCACCAAAACCCTCTGGAGCGACTAAGTCTACTGCCCTGACACGTTCCATATCACCATCCTTATATCGAGGCATATAAAATGCCTTAATTTCAGCTGGCCAATCAGTAATAAAGACTGGCATATCAAACTCTTTAGATAAATTTGCTTCTTCAGGGGCACCTATGTCATCAAGATAAGTCAGACTTTGGTTATATTTTTTGTTGAGTAATTCGATTGTGTCTTTGTGGGTCAACCTAACGAAATCATTATTAACATATCTTGCAAGTGCTTCTGTGTCTCTCTCTAATAATTGTAATTCTTTTTTGCAATTTTTTAGACAGTCGGAAATAATTCTCTTCAGCATCTTTTCTTCAAAGTCCATCAATCCTTTCAAATCAGTAAACGGTAATTCTGCATCCATCATCCAGAATTCAATTAAATGTTTTCTGGTTTTGGACTTTTCTGCTCTAAAAACTGGTCCAAAATCGTAGGTTCTTCCTAGAGCGATTTCAGCGGATTCGCAGTAAAGTTGACCAGATTGAGTTAGATATGTTTTTTCTCCAAAATAATCAACTTGGAAAAGTTCGGATGTATCTTCACATGACACTGGTTGAAAAATTGGGGTATCAATCCTTATAAAGCCTTGTTCTCTGAGAAATGATGTAATTGAGAAGAATATTTCGTCACGTACCAGTAAAATTGCACGTTGTTTGTTCGATCTGAGCCATAAATGTCTATTATCAAGTAGGAAATCAGGACCGTGCTCTTTATTAGATATTGGGAATTCTGGAGAGATTTGAATTACTCTCAAATCAGTCATTGAAATCTCGAATCCTGAATCGGATCTTTTATCTTCCTTTACGATACCAGTAATTTGTATTGAAGATTCTTGTGTCAGTTCTGAAACTTGATTCCACATTTCGGGTGTAAGATTTTTCTCCTCTGCAACCACCTGAATATCTCCCCTACCATCTCTAAATTGTATAAAAGAAATTTTTCCAGATGAGCGTAGACTCTTTACCCAACCATTGATTGACACTTCCTCACCAATTTTCTTCCCGATTTCATTAATTTGTATAGAATCCCTTAGCTCTTTAACATTTTTAATACGAGGGAGATGCTTCTCTTCTAATTTCTTATTTTCCCATACAGAATTCTTTTGCATTCTTAAATCTTAAAAATTTGGCTAAATATTATCGACGGTGAATCAAGGGTTTGGCTGTACTGGTTTTTGTTTAGATATGTTTTTCCTGAAGTTGGTATTTCGTTCTTTAATCATATCAAGTAATTGATTTGCAATTACTTTTACGGGTACATTTTCAAATTCTTGCCCAAAAACACCTGTAGATAGAAAGAATAATAACAAATGAAGACCTAAAATTATAGTCCAAATGAAAATAATTATACTTGACCAAGAAAATTCAGGAAACATCGCCATGTTCCAAAATTTCATTCCGAAATTTATAACTAGAAAAAGTAGTAAATGTTTGAATAGCAACTTGGTTTCTTCTGTGTGGTTTTCAAGATTGTCTGAGTTGGAATTGGTCATTTATATTTGATAATTATCTAATATTATCAGAATAAATTTACAATGTTAATAAGAATTCAACTTGTTTATACGACATAAACTGTTATAGACTGTATAGTTGTATAAAGATTTCATTTAAAATAAACTATATTCTTATAACCTGTTTTTGAAATGATTCAATACCTTAATGTATCAAAAAAATACGATGGAGACATCATTGCTATTGATGATATAACATTTCAAATTGATGAAGGTGAATTCCTTTTTCTTGTAGGTTCATCGGGATCTGGTAAGACTACAGTCATCAGATTACTCATTAGGGAAGAAAAACCCACTTCAGGTAAGATTTATTTTGAAGATGCTGAAGTCACCAATCTAAAAAGAAAACATATTTACAACCTCCGACGAAAAGTCGGAGTTATTTTCCAAGATTTTAAATTAATACCAGAGCTAACTGCGTATGAAAATATTGCATTTGCTATGGAAGCTGCAGGTCGTAATGACAAAGAGATCCAGGATAAAGTCCCTTATTTACTAGAAATCGTTGGCTTGGAAAATCGTTTTAAGTCATTCCCATATCAATTGTCGGGAGGTGAAAAACAGCGTGTTGCTATCGCACGAGCTATGGCTAACAATCCCAAACTCTTGATTGCGGATGAACCAACAGGAAACTTGGATCCAGATTCCGCTTGGGATATATTACAAATTTTATCCAAAATCAATAGTTGGGGAACTACAGTAATTATGTCGACACACGAATCTGACTTTGTAAATACCCTTCATAAGAGAGTCTTAAAGTTAGAAAATGGCAAAATTATTCGAGATGACAAAAAAGGGAACTATTTTGAAGATTTGGACGAGTTTTCAATTAAAATTCTACAAAAAGACTCAGATGAGGCAGTCAAAGTTGAAGTTCCTCTAGAAAAAGAAGTTCTTGTTGATAAGGTTGAACCTGAGATTGAGGTAAAGAAACCTACTCCAAAGAAAAAGAAAGATAAGAAAAACGATTTAGATGAAAAAGAGCTTCTTGCGAAGGCAAAAAAGATTGATATTTCGGAGATTAAATTTAGTGCAAAAGTTAAGAAAATTCTACTTACCGAAGGTTACGAGACATTAGCAGATATTATGGAGAGCGGAATTGGGAAAATCAGTGAAATTAAAGGTCTGAATGACAGTGAAATCAAACGTATCGCAAAAGTAATTACTACATTTGTTAATAATTTATAAATGTCATCATTTAAACGAGCTTTTAAAAACACGACTAAACAGATCAAGAGAAGTGGTTGGCTTGCCATTGCGTCGGTCTTCGTTATGACATTGGCATTTTTCATTTCTTCTATTTTTACAATAATCGCATTTACTTCTAACCTCTTTCTAAATTCAATCGAAAATAAGCCACATATATATGTTTTCTTCAAATCTGGAACTTCAGAGGAAGAAATTATTAAAAAGCAAAATGAATGGCAAAATTTACCTGAAGTAGCAACTATTGAATACACTACGGAAAGCCAAGCACTAGAGGAATTCAAAGATGTGCAGGAAAGAGTAAATCCTGATATTGCAGAAACTATCAGATCTGATGTCCTCCCCGCTAGCCTTGGAATTAGACTTTATTCGATTTCTGATGCTGAAAATATAATCAATCTTGTAACAGAGGAGCAAGAAACCAACGAAAACATATTTGCCATTCGGTTTAGTAAAGAAACTATCGATACTATTAGAACTCTTTTTTACTGGATTAGGCTTGGAGGTGGAATACTCATGGGATTACTTTTACTCGTAATTTTCTTCTTTACACTCTTAACAGTAGAATTCAGAACATTTATACGTTCAGAGGAGATTGGAATCATGCAATTAGTTGGTGGGAGTCTTTGGTTTATTCGTCTACCCTTCATTATTGAAGGTATGATTTATGGTTTAGTCGGAGCTCTGATTTCTACTCTCACACTCTCACTTATTGGTTATTATGTTTTGGTAGTTGAACGAAACAGTAATGCTGTGACATTTGTCTACAATTTACTTGGTGGATTAAAATGGCCTAGTATAAATTTACTTGATGTAGTATTAGGTGTACTAGCAGTAGCTGTTTTGGGAGCTCTGATAGGTGCATTCAACAGTATAGTTGCGATACGTAGATACATAAATTAAGTATATGTTATACTGGTTTGTATCATGAGATTACTGCCAATTAAGTCAAAATTCGTCACTCTTCTAAAATTATTCTCCATAATTATTTTTACTTTTTCTTTCTTAAGTGTAAATATTCCCATAGTAGTTGATGCTCTTTCTCTCGAAGAAGAACTTGAGCAAGTCAAGAAAGAATTAGAACAAATCCGGAACACGAAGCAAAATCTTGAACAAGATATTAATAAAGAAAAGACCCTCCAAAACACATACGAACAAGAACTTGTAAATTTAAAAAACAAAATAGATCTTCTCTCAAATAAGATTGATGAAAAACGACTTGTTATAAAGGAATTGGAATTAGAAATTGAATTACTCTCAAATAAATTAGAAGAAACTGAAGCAGAAATCAACACGGCCGAAACAGAATTATATGATCTTGAAAATGAGACAAATACCCGACTTGTAGATATGTACCTATCACAAAAAACATTCTCCGAACTAAACATGATTGTTACCCCAAAAGGTCAATCAGATGTTATAAAATACAATCTTTATCATAATACCATCCAAGATACTACGAATTCACTTGTCGCTAGCCTGAAGGATAAAAGAGTTATTCTTGAAGGCAAAAAAGTAACTCTGGAAGAGGATAAGATTAAAGTACTTAGAGACGAAGTACAATTAAAAGAAGAGTTATTAGCCCTTGAACGTGATGAGGCTGATTTGAATTCTACGAGGAGTATTTATAGCTCGAAAAGACAACAAAGTATCGCAAAAGTTGAAAGTAACTCTAACACTATTAACCAATTGACCGAAGAAGAAAAAGAATTAGATGTTAAGTATAATCAAATAATTGCACAAATTATTGCGAGAGGTGAGCTTGCGAATGGTTTCCCAGTTAAAGCTGGGGATTTTCTAGGTTACGAAGGTTGGACTGGATATGTAATTCCATCAAGTCCAGCTGGTAGACATCTTCATTTCATGACGTATAATAATGGCGTTATTACTAACCCTTGTAATTCTCTTCCTGCTGGTTCCTATGTGGATCCTGTAAATGGTGCATCCTGTGGGGGTAACGGTTCAATACAATTGCCAATAGCACCTAAAGGTGTTATGACAAGTGGATTTAGAACATCATATAGACCTACTCATAACGCCATTGACATCGCAGCAGGAGGTGGAGCAGTTGTAGCAGCACATAGTGGTTATGTTTATTTTGGCTACGAGGCATGTCCCTCATGGGCAGTTTGCAATAATGGACCGGCAATTTGGGCAAAAGTATGTGCAGTTAATGGTTGTGGTAGCGGATTGAGAACTCTCTATTATCATTTAGCCTGTACATCAGAACCCAACGGATCAGCCCGAAGCTGTAAAAACTAATTTATTCAGGATTTCCCCATAATAATTTAATACACTCTGCACATAGAGTTACTAATCATGAAAATTTTAATCTACGTAATAATAATCTTCACTACATTACTTTGGGTGACAAACAATTCTTTTGCGTCCGAAGAAAAACCCAAATTGATTATAAATGAAGTCATGCCAAATCCAGTCGGCGACGATTCAAAATATGAGTGGATTGAAATAAAGAATACATCTTCAGAGTCGGTCAATTTAAATCAATGGAAATTCAACGGAGTTGCTTTACCTGATTTAGAGATAAATTCAAACGAATTTATCATACTCACAAGAGACAAAAGTTCTTTTGAATTATCAAACAAAATGGTGGATTTTTCATTTAATTTAGTAAACTCAGGAGCAACATTGGTTCTGCTTGAAAATGATACCTCTATCGAGCACAAGTTCAGTTATGTACAATCAATCGAAGGAAAAAGTTTCGAGTTATTAACTGGTGCTTGTTCTACCATCGCGATTAATAACCATACACATACTATGGGTCTTGAAAACACTTCTTGTGATGTAGTCCAAAACCCAACTGTCACACCTTTGCCCACTGTAATATATTTCACAACATACAATTACCGCGACCTTATCATATCCGCACTTTCTCCTTATCCTTCTCAGGGTTCTGAATGGGTGGAGATATCGAACACTTCTGGTTCAGAGATAAATTTAAATGGTTGGATAATCAAAGACGAAAGTAACAAATCATTTAAGATTCCAGAGCTAATACTCAATTCAAATGCAAAAACTAGAATATTTCCAACCACAATATCTTTAAACAATGATGGAGATACAATCAATTTATATGATCCACAAAATAAATTAATAGATTCATACAAATACGGAAAAGTAACTAAAGATCAAGTTGTCTCGGAAAATGATAAGCATCAAATCTCAGGGGATGAAGAAGATATCGTAGAAGAAAAAATTTTAATTGATGTTCCCGAGGTAGGGTCAATAAACACAGAATCTGATAATAAATCGATTTATGAAATACTTAAAAAGCCTATTTTTTATAAAGTCGAAGACTATATCGGGATCTAAACTAATTAACTTCCTCAAGACTCATACAGTCATTTAATGATGTATTCCCTACCCTAGTTCTCGTCAAGTTAATCAACATTGCGGGCATGTTTAATTTTTCACCAATATCTTCAGCAAGTTGTCTAATATAAGTTCCTTTTGAACTATTTACACGTATTTTGATGTATGGAAATTTTTGAGACTTTGGGAAACTTGTAAGCTTTTTCTTGAATTCGCCCATTTCATCAACTCCTATCTCACCTTTCTCTAAAAGTTCAATATCGAATATTTTCACTTTCTTGGAAGGTAATTGCAAAGTGAATGACTTCAAATGTGAGGTTTCAGATTTTGGTGTAAATACAATCCTCTTTCTATTGTTATCATCGATTTCTATATGTTTATCATAGTTGTTGTCCCTCATAATCACCCTGAGTTTCTTTCCGTCAACTTTTACTGAACTATAAAGTGATACATATTGATCGTATTCGCCTTTGAAATCCATCAAGATTGAATTAATATCACCCATATCATCTAGATTGTAACCTGTTTTTACTTCTGTTATATCTCCTTCCGGATCCTGTGTGTTGGTTGCAATTCCAAATATTACTTGAGTTGTATACTCTTTATCCAAATGCATCAACTTGTCTGATAATTTTGTTGCTTTTCCAATTAGATAAATCATAACTCCATCAGCAAAAACATCTAGGGCTCCTGCATGTCCAACCTTTTTTGTGTTCAATTTCTTTCGGAGTGCATTCACTAGGTCGTGGGAAGTGATGTCTTTGGGCTTATTCAAAGCAACAATTCCACTTGGTCTGCCGTATTCATCCCTATGTACTATGTTAATTTTATAATCGTTAGACATTACGCTGGTAAACGAATTAAACTAGTCATTATAACAGACAAACATATTCAGAGTAACTTATCAAAATGATGGGTATGGTTGTAAATTCTTTTGTGTATAGTATTGATAATTAAAATCTGGCTTAGTTGTCTCGGGGCTTATTCCAGTTATATATAGATTGCCGTCGGTTCTGATTTCAATACCGTTTGGATATTCGAAGGGCGTTGGGGGATATTTAGACGAAGCAAGTTGGAGATACTCCCCTACCCAAGGTCTGACAGAAGTTTGACCTGTCGCTCCGTATCTCATCGGGGTATTATCATTATTAATGAGCATTCCTGCAACAACTATTTCAGGTGAATAACCTATGTAGAGTGTTTCTGTTTGATCTTCAGAAGTTCCTGTTTTACCAGCCATATCACGACCATCGAAAGAAAATCCAGGACCACCTTTATTACCATTTAATATGTCGTTAACTAAATAAACTCCTCTAGGATCAGCCACTTGTGTTGTTTTAGGTTGATGTTCGTATAAAATTTCACCATTCCTATCAACTATTTTGCTAATTACTTCATGTTGTGTGAATTTTCCATTATTCGCGAAAACTGCATAACCCTGCGCATGTTCAATTAATTTTAATTCTCCACCTCCTACTGCTAACGATAAACCATAACCATTCGGATTGTTCATTGTGGTGTAACCCCAGGTTTTCATTTGTTCTATCAAGCTTGTATAGCCAATTTTCTCAAGAAGAATTATCGCAGGAATGTTCCTCGATTGGACAAGCATATACCTATATGGATGTAGTCCAGAGAATTGTCCATCATAATTTTTCGGAGTGTACTTGCCAATTGTAATCGGAGCATCATATACAAGTGTTTCTGGTGTCATTATCCCACGCATAAATGCATTGTAATAAATCATAGGTTTGAGTGTAGAACCATACGCCTGAAGGGTATCAGGAACATTTACTTGGGGTTCATACCTACAATTTAACCCTATCTGACATCCTTCTGGACTAGCTTTGCCAAAGTAGTCGTATGAACCAACCATAGCCAGTACATCACCATTTTTAGGGTTTAATACAACCATTGCAGCATTGTCAGCACCAAACTGTTTTCCATATGTGGAGACTGCCTTTTTAACTTGTGATTCCGCTATTCTTTGATAATCCATGTCTAATGTTGTGTGAATTCTTAATCCTTCGGTTTCGATTTGTTCAAGAGTTAAGGGTTTCCCATCGTTGTAACCATTTTTCTGTAGTTGCTCTAATGCATAAAATACAAAATGAGGAGCATTTATTCGAAACGAGGGATCTTGGTATGCGATTTCTTCTTTTCGCGCAATTTCAATCATGTCTTTGGTAAAAAGTTCTGTATCTGGTCCATAAATTTCTATCAAATTATTATTTATGAAATCGAGATTTGATTCTATCTGATTTAAAACATAATTCTTGCGTGATTCGAGTAACTCTTTCGAAATTTCTGGATTTGTTGACTTGGTGGGTGAAAGTATTGAAGGATTTTGTGGAATTGAAGCAAGCACAGCCATTTCTCCAAGTGAAAGTTCTTCAGGTGCTTTTCCGAAATAGAACTTAGATGCTCTAGTTACTCCATAAATATTACTTCCGCTCGGTACAACCGTAAGATACATTTCTAATATCTCCTCTTTTGATCGTACTTGTTCGATTTTCAAGGCGAGTAACATTTCTTTGATTTTTCTTGCAATTGCAACTTCGTCCGTGAGCGCAGTTTTTCTGATTAGTTGTTGAGTGATTGTACTACCTCCACAAACGATAGTTCTTTCTTCTAAATATCGGAAACTGCATCTAGCGAGTGCTTCTAAATCAACTCCTTGATGTTCAAAAAATCTTAAATCTTCTGCTGCCAGATAAGTCCATATTATTTGTGGAGGAATTGTCTCCAGATCAACTGGGTCTCTATCTTCATTATCAAAAACCCTATAAAGTAGTTCTCCATTTCTATCGTAAATCTCGGTGGCGGTTTGCTTCCGTCCAAATGGTTTATCAGGGCTTGGAAGATCTTTAGAGACATTTTGAAGATATTTCAGTGATGCAATAAATGAAAAGATAGTTACTGACGAAATAATGACAAAAATAAGTACCAATAATCTGCTTATTGTGTCTCTCTTGGTGATTGTTCCATTTTTTTTAAAATTTTTTGGGGTGCGTTTTAATCTAACCTTTTCTTTCTTGCTTAAATTCTTTATTTTGATTGATTTCTTTTGAGTCATATACTAATTTTGAAGCAGTTAACTTTATGAAGTAAAAGTAACATCCAATCCTCGGGGAGTGTTGAAAGTTGTGGGTTATCTACTTATATGATAAGCCATAAAATTCAAAATTGTCAAAGAGAAAATCAGTAAAAAATACTAGGACACTTTAGGCGGATAAAGGCTCTTTATGGGTTCTAAATTGAGGTATCTTTGTATAGTTTGATAATATGATTATATGAATTTTAAAAAATTACTAAAACAGGATTTTATTATTACTTTTGTAATATTAGTTTTACTAGGTATTGGGAGCTTGGTGATTTTTTCAACAACATATAATACAGAGGGCGCAGACCTCTTAAATAAACAAATTATATTAATAACTATAGGTCTGATAATATACTTCACTCTTATTTTAATCGATATCGATTGGTTTAAAGTTTTCAGTATCCAATTAATACTATATCTAATAATTATTGCGACATTACTGTATGCGGTTTTATTTGGATCCACCATTGCTGGTACAAATCGGTGGATTGATCTTGGATTTTTTGCATTTCAGCCATCAGAGTATTCAAAAGTATTGATAATTATGTTTATTTCACTAATATTTAGTAGTGAAAATCTCCCTCTGAAAGAAAATTTAAAAGAAATACAAAGTAGATTTCAGAAAGAGTATGGTTTAAAAAATAATTTTAAAGAAACTCTTAAAAAAATAGCTAATGATCGAGAGTTTCGAGGACTGTTCTATGTTGCATTATATGTTTTTCCTATTGTCATATTGACCTTTATACAACCATCACTCGGCAACACTATCATAATTATAGGTTTAACATTATTCACATTATTTTTCTCAACAAAATATCAAACACAAATTCTGAAAATATTGATTTTAGGACTATTAACGTTTCTATTTATTAGAAATTTTATAAGCTTTGATACCGGAACCGCGTCGTTTTCATTTTCAACAAATATAAATAATCTATATTTTTTAATAATTACTGTTCTAATATTTTTACTTTTGGCATATTTTATGAAAGTCAAATGGTGGGTAGTAATAGGTGTGGTTTTGACTACGACAATTTTCTTGTTTGGTTCAATCTTTGCTTGGAATCAACTATTAGGAAATTACCAAAGAGAACGTGTGCTTACTTTTATCGAAGGTCCTGAAGCAGATCCGCTAGGGAGCGGTTACCAGATAATTCAATCTAAGATTGCAATTGGCTCTGGTCAATTATTTGGAAGAGGCTTTTTACAAGGAACACAAAGTAGTCTACATATTTTGACTCAGGCACATACGGATTTTGCCTTTGCTTCGATGAGTGAACAATTCGGATTTGTTGGTGCGTTATTGTTATTATCAACATATCTAACACTATTATTTAGGATATTAAAGATTGCAAAAGAAACAAAAAGTGATTTTGGAAGAAATATGTCTTTTGGAGTTGTTGGATTATTACTAATACATATTTTTATTAATATTGGTATGAATCTCGGTAAATTACCAGTTACAGGTATTCCACTCCCATTAGTTAGTTATGGGGGTAGCTCAGTTCTTATGACTTTGATTGTCTTAGGATTAATACAATCTGTTCATGCGTCACGTCGTCCCGTTGACATGGCAGACAGTTTGATGTTAACATCCTTAGCAGGGAATAAATCCGAGTAGATTTTAATATTTCATTGGAAAATTTATCGGTTTGAACTAGATTTTACTTAATTTCCCTAAATGAATATAAATGGAAAAATTCGCAGTAATAAAGGTAAATAATTCTCAATACAAAGTATCAGAAGGTGATGTGATTGAAGTTGACAAACTTGCTGGTAAAGCTGGAGACAAATTAAAATTCAATGAAGTCTTGTTAAAGGCAGAACAAGATAATGTTGTTGTCGGAACACCTATAATCAAAGATTCTGAAGTTAGTGTTGAAATTATCGAACAATTTAAGGGAGAAAAAGTAGAAAGTTTGACTTATAAAGCGAAAGCTAGAACCAGAAGAAGATTTGGTAGCAGAAAAGAACTAACTAAACTTAAAATTCTTAAAATTAACTAATGGCACATACAAAGGCACAAGGAGCAGCAAATAGAACAGTAAATATTGTTGGAAAAAGACTTGGAATTAAAAAATATGCAGGTCAAGTTGTACGATCCGGTAATATTCTTGTGAGACAGAGAGGTACGAAATTCCACCCAGGAATAAATACCAAGATGGGAAAAGATTTCACTATTTTTGCAACCACAGAAGGAGTCGTTAGATTCAGAGATATGACAGGTGCTCATAGAGCTCAGAAATATATCGATGTAGTTATCGAAGAAGTAAAAAAACCCGTCAAAAAAGCTCCAGTTACAAAAAAGAAGGCTACAAAATGACATTAAATTGTCATATTCCCCTTATTGTTAGATAATAACCTTATTAACATTGCATATTGTGAATTCACTCTCATTAAAACGTGATAAAAATATTATTAAGCTTATTGTTGGTCTAGGTAATGTTGGAGAAAAATATTCACATACTAGACATAATGCAGGTTTTCTTTTTATAGATTACCTTGTTCACTTTTATCTAAAAAGCAAGGGATTTGATTCTGAAACTCAAGAGAATAAATCATACAAAAGCTATAATTTTCAGAATTTGGATATTGTTTGTATAAAGCCCTCGTTGATGATGAACCGATCAGGCGAGGCTCTTATGGAATATATTAAATACAAGGATTATTCACTTTCAGAAATTTTGGTTGTTCACGATGATCTCGATATTGCCTTAGGCAAATATAAACTACAAATTTCAAAATCCCCTAAATTACATAATGGAATATCCTCAGTCGAGAGAATACTTGCAGATAAAGAATTTTACAGATTAAGAATTGGGGTCGAGAATAGAAAAGGTGTTCCAATTCCAGGATTATCTTATGTTTTGAAAAAATTTAACGATGAAGAATTAGGTCAACTCGACTTAGTTTTTAATGACTTCCTTTGCAACGAAATTTCAATCAACTAGATAAATTAGCGTTTTCAATTAAATCTGGATCAAATAACCCTTCATTTTGTTTATGGATTTTTTTATTAGTTCCTCCAAAGTTTCTATTTCTTGCAGCATAATCCAGAATTGCCCGTTTAAAATGCATTGCGTCAAAATCTGGGAAATAAACGTTTGTAAAGTATAATTCAGCATAAGCTGACTCGTATGCCATTATTCCGCTAGTTCTTATTTCTCCAGATGTTCTAATTATCAAGTCGGGTTCTGGGATATCATGCGTGTCCAAGTAGTTCTTGAATGTGTCTTCATCGATGACTTTAACTTTCTCAGCAATAATTTTATTAATCGCTCTGACGATATCATCCCTTCCGTTGTAGTCTAGACAAAGTTGAAAATTTAGTAAATCATTTGCTTTTGTTTCTTCAGTGAAGTCATTTAATATTTTCATTATATCTTTGGGTAATCGGTCCTTTCTACCAATATGTCGGAAACGGATTCCTTCCTCCATAAATTTCCCCAACCATGTTGAGTATGAGTTTCTAATCAGATTAAAGATTTCATTTATCTCTCTCTCATCTCGACTCCAGTTTTCTGTCGAGAATGCCCAGAAGCTGAGATACTCAACCCCAATTTCTCTGCACTCGTCGAAAATCTCGTTTAGTCGCTCGAATTTTACAGCTTTCCTGTGACCGACCCATGGTAGCCAACCTTGTTCTCTCGCCCATCTACGGTTTCCATCAGCAATAATTGCTACATGGGTGGGAATTTGATTTTCCTTATCAAGTTTTAATATTTCATTAGTGAGGATTTCCTTGCTAAGGTTATAAATACTATTAGCTTCATCAGCTAAAAATGATTTCTCTTTTTTAATTTTAAATTTTCCAAACTTCTCTTTTGGATTTTGCCATTCGAAGCTCATACCTTTGATTTTGGCAGGAAAAAACCCCTTTTGGCACCAATTGAGGAATTCGTTCAGGCACTGTTCTTCTCCTTGTACATAAATTACCAAACCATCATCTCCAAATTTCTCGACAGAACCTTTTAATTTAAGCTCGTTTGCTAAATTAGCGAGTCTTCTGCGAAAATTTACACCTTGGATTCTACCGTACAGTTTTATTTTTAATTGTTTCATATTATTTCTTAATCATCCAATTATAAACTACAAAGATGTTATTATGTCACAAAACAAAATATAATAGTAAGAACATTCGTTTAAATCTTGAAAAAGCTCTCGTATAAAATACAGAATTTCCTAAAAAATCAATACTTATTGATTTTATTACTTGTAGTTCTGATATTTCAACTATTTGGTTTTTTTTATATCAATATTCATCCTATCTATCAATTAAAAAATAGTGTGAATGAATTAAATAGAGAACTAACTTATCAAAATTTAGAGAAATGGCTTAAGGCTTATGCAATAGTTTCAACTGATAGCCCACCTCTTAGTGAAGAAATGAATAAAAATGCATTAATTGATTCATTTATTAATTACAACCAGTCACTAGATGAAAATAATAAGAGAATATTTATAGAGTTGCCAATATTAGAAATAATCAACATTGAAAAATATGAAAGAGAGATTGACCCGCCTACTGAATACGCTAGTAGTAATAGGATTCCGCAAGGTGAAAGAATAATATCAGATGTGGGTGAAAAATATCTCCAAAATGAAACACATGTTTTATTTGAAAATGGGACTCTAATTATTGTAGATAATATTGAAGATGTAAAATCACCAAAAATAGTTCTTTACGGGAATCTACCTAGAGAACAATTTAGAGTAGATTTAACGAATGAACTTTCGGCTATACAAAATAATACCGAAATTTTAACTGACTATTTTGATGAGACAGTTCGAGATTCAGATACTCTAAAAAAGTTAAAATTCCAAGACCTCAACATTGACTTCGTTCAAGATGAAAAAGTAATTTCAGGCGAAATTAGCTTAATAGATACTAAATGCGCTAGTAATTATAACCTCAAGTATGGTTATCAAGTTGATATTGATAAATATACAATTTATGATTTGACTAATCTCGAATTGAAAGACTGTAGTGTGGTTCAATCATTCTCACAACCGAAAGAAACCAAAATGTTAACTTGTGTTGATTGTAAATACGCTCCTGTAGATAAAACATATTTCCTTCCAAGTACTTATTCACCAGGTTTGGTTCCAACTAATTTACCTGGTGGGGGATATTTGACGAACGAAACAGTAGTGGCTTTAAAGCAAATTGCAGATGAATTGAAAAAAGAAGGTGTAAATGTTTATGTTACTTCAGCATTTAGATCCTATCAGCAACAACAAGAAGCGTTCAATTATTGGGTGAATAGAGAATTAGCCACGGGTTTGGATCTGCAAACTGCTAGAGCAAAAGCAAATGTATACTCGGCATTCCCAGGGCACTCTGAACATCAACTTGGAACTACACTTGATATTCGTTGTGAAGATTGTAGTGCTTTTTCCAAAGATGTTGCTAGCAACCCTGTTTATCAATTTTTACAGGAGCATGCACATAAATATGGATTTGTAATCTCCTACCCTGCTGGCAAACAACATCTTACTGGCTACACCTATGAACCATGGCATATCCGTTACATTGGTGTTGAATTGGCAACAGAATTATTTAACAGAAATTATCAAAGTTCTACAAATGACGAATATTTAACAAAATTCCTTCTAGAGAAAGCGATGTATTAGTTACATTTGTTATAATCAACCTGAAATTTATAAATATTATGCAAGAAGTTAAAGAAAAAATAAAAATTCTTGAACAAAGAATCAGTGACATTAAAAAGAAGAAGAATCCAGAAGCATTGGAGTCCAAACTAGAAGTAGTTAAAGCACAATCATCAGAAGAAGGTTTATGGAACAATCAGGAAAATGCACAGAAGGTTATGAAGACCTTGAGTACTTTGGAAGGTGATATTGAAATGTTAAATAAAAATGATGAAGAGCTTGAAGAGATAAAGTTGATGTTAGAAATGGTTGAAGATAAGGACAACACTCCTGGAGAACCAGATCCCGATGTTTGGCAGGAAATTATCGATATGTGCGATACACTTGATAAAAAGCTTGATAAGATTGAAATTACAACATATCTACATGGAAAGTATGATGAAAATGATGCAATTTTATCAATTCATGCCGGGCAAGGTGGAACGGAAGCGAATGATTGGTCAGAAATGCTTATGCGTATGTATCTAAAATATTTCCAGAAGCAAGGTTTCGAAACTGAAATCACTAATATTATTAAAGGTAATGAAGCTGGTATAGGGACTGTAACAATTGAAGTCAAAGGTAGATTTGCGTATGGATATTTGAAACACGAACACGGAACACACAGATTAGTGCGAGTATCACCATTTAATGCACAAGGCTTGCGCCAAACATCTTTTGCATTAGTAGAAGTAATGCCAATAATCGAAGATGACTTCGAGGTAAACCTAAAACCTGAAGACATTGAATTCACGGCAGTCCGTTCCTCAGGAGCAGGAGGTCAAAATGTAAATAAAGTGGCTACTGCGGTGAGGTTAACACATATACCAACCGGTATCGTGGTAGCATGTTCTGTAGAGAGAAGTCAGCTGAGAAATAAAACGTCTGCGATGAACATGTTGAGAGGTAAACTTTTCCAAATTGAAATGGAAAGGCAGTCAAAGGAAAAAAGTAGTCTGAAAGGAGAACACAAAATTGCAGGTTGGGGAAATCAAATTAGAAATTATGTGTTACATCCATATAAACTAGTAAAGGATTTAAGAACAAACACTGAGAGCCAACATCCTGAATCAGTTTTAGATGGTGGTTTAGAGGAATTTATTGAGGCTGAGATTAAATTATAAATTTTTCCAGTTATCTTCGTAATCTGAGATTTTTTTCAATCTTCTTATATGTCTTTTTTCTCCTGAAAAATCTGTATTTAACCAAGCAGTAATGATTGGGAAATCTTCGTCTTCTTCGAATGTCATATCATCGAGGACTAAAATGTTTGTGTCGTCGTCTTCTCTAGCTTTTACTGCATGTTCTATAGATTCTGCGTATCCTGCACGTACTCCCTTAACTTTGTTGCATGCTACACACACTCCGATTCCTGATCCACATAAAATAATGCCTTTTGCGTTTTCTTTCACAACTAACTCTCCGAGCATAAATGCGTAATCTGGGTAATCATCATCTGGGTCATATTCTTTTGCTCCGATATCTACAAACTCAATATTAGACAAATCTAAGAAATGCTTTAACTTTTCTTTTTCATCAAAACCTCTGTGGTCGGCAGCAATATAAAGCATTTCTGTATTTAAACTTTAATTTATAAATCTATTCTAACAGAATTTTATTCTATTGTTAAAAATTGGCCGGGTACTATCAATGCCTGACTTCCATCCGCTAGAAATCCTATCGAACCAGAGTTATTCGCTAGTATCTTTGTCCACTGTGAACCATCTCCATATACAGCTTCTGATATTTCCCAAAGTGTATCTCCGAGTTTAATCTGATAAGTACCTGCTTTTATATCTCCTTTGACATAATCAGTAGCTCTCCAAACACCTGTTTGGTTAATAGTTGTTTGAATTTGAGTGGACTTTGTTTGTGCTGTTTCAGTTGTTGAGTCATCTCTTCTTGTAGAATTTCCACCTGCAATTTTTCCATCTTCATCCTCATCTGAATTTTCATTAGTACTATCTTTGTCACCGTCACTTTCATCATCACTATTTTCACTATCTTCACTATCTTCTGAATCTTCGTTTTCGCTGTTGTCGTCATCTTCTTCGCCATCGTTATTTTCTTCTGCAACCTCTTCGTTCCTATCAAAGACATCAGGAAGATTGATACTCACTCGGTCAGATATCAATGGGTAAATAATGAACCCAATACCAGCCAGAATAAAAACTCCTCCCAATAACTTGAGTACCCATGGCTTAATTCTTAATTTGGAATTTTCCATATCTTTAATAACCGATTTCTCAAACTCTTTTGGGTTTGGCGTGTCTTTTTTTGGGGTAGGAGCGATTTTCTGTTTAACCTTTACAGAATTCTTGGCCATTTTTAGTAATATGAAAATTAAAGTCTCGGGGCAGAAACAATATGTTTAAATATAACTTAATTTTACTACTGTTTGCAAGTAAAGCGATATATATTCTTAAGTAGTTTATGTTTTCTTGCTAAAGAGAGCTTAAATTGTTAAAATCAGGGCTATTCATTTAGATAATTCAATATTAAAACAAGATGGCAAATACAAGTTCTGCAAAAAAAGCGATAAGAGTTAGCGCTAGAAAGAAAAAAGTAAATTCAATCAATAAAGAAAATTACAGAACTGCAAAAAAAGCAGTTTTAAAGGCTGTCTCAGATAACAAACCAGCACAAGCGAAGAAGTTATTAGTGAAAGCATATAGTGCGCTAGATACGGCATCAAAGAAGAAAACTCTTCACAAGAATACAGTATCAAGATACAAGTCTAGACTTGCAACTCAAGTAAACAAGATTTCTAAATAAACATTGAATTTAGTCAACTTTCATTTTGTCTGATTTACTGATACTATTTCATATTGACTATGTTTTATTATGAAAGTAACTAATCTCCCCATTACCCCAATCGTTGCTATTATTATTAGTAAACTTTTAGGAATTATATTTGCGTCGCTAGTATTTGGAATAAGCTTCGAATTTAATGGAATATTATCGTTATTCGGTCTAGGAAATCTCGATAATCAGACTGATATGATATTACTCTCCTCCTACTCAGATTTGTTTATGTTCACTTTTATTAGTTTAATCTTGGTAATAAGTCTGATGATGCATTCTAAAAATGAAAAAAAACAAATTAGCAAGGAAGATTTAGATAAATATTTAACATCAAATCAAAAGAACATCACATTGGTAGCAAATAAGTTATATGGGAGTGCACTCCATTGGTTAATTTCAATATGGTTAACTAACTTGTATGTACTTTTCAATACATTGACTGGTAAAACATATCTATGGATTTATCTCTTGGTCTTGATGTTAACAGTTTCACTCACATTATATTTTTATTATGATCTTAAGCGAGAAATACATCTCGCTAAGACAAAAGTTTTTAATAATGATTTATGAAAGCAGATAGCGTAAAAATCGAAATTACTCTGAAGTCCCTAATTCTGATTTTGGTATTTATTCTGGGAATTACTGCGCTGTGGGAACTTAGGTTGGTTTTTATCTTTCTATTCTTTTCTTTCATAGTTAATTCTGCACTTAGGGCTTATGTAGATTATTTCCAAACGAAGAGAATACCAAGGATTGTTTCTACGGTTTTTATTTTCCTGACATTATTCCTAATATTAAGTCTGATGACAGTTACGGTATTTAGCGAGACAGTAGAACAATTCAAAAACCTTGTTATGCTTATGCCTCAGCTCCTCACCAATATTTTGTCGGAACTATTTTTAATATTCCCTTGGCTGAAAGACTTGATAGATTTACAAGAATTCAAAACTCAATTTTTAGAAGAATTAACGAGTGCAGGAGGCATTTTCTCATCTGGAATATCAAGTGCTTATAATATCTTGAATTCAGCAATTACAACATTGGGGGGTGTCGTTACTATAACAATGCTTTCAATTTATATGTTGGTTAGAAAACAAGAAATCTATTCAAGTCTGATTAATTTTCTGCCGATTTCAAATCGTCAAAAACTTAAATATAATAAAAAGTTGATGCTTGTAGAAGAGAAACTGGGAGAATGGGTTCGAGCACAGTTGTTTATGATGGGTTTCATTGGCGTTTTGACATGGGTTGGTCTAGTCACACCATCACTCTTCTTTGAAAGTTACCAAATGAATCAGTATGCACTTCCAATCTCTTTTATTGCAGCTATCTTAGAAGCGATTCCGACATTGGGCCCTATTGCAACTGCAGTTATCGCAATTATAATTGCTTTGGGGTCAGGTTCTAGTCTGGGTACTGTCATCTTTATTGTCATCTTGTTCTATTTAATCCAACAACTTGAAGCAACACTAATATTCCCAAATGTTATGGCAAAAGTCGTTGGTGTGGACCCTATTGTTACAATCGTTAGTGTGATCGGAGCATACATATTATTTGGAATTGTTGGAGCAATATTTGTAGTACCTTTAATTGCTGTAATGAGAATCTTACTCGGTAATGAAATAAACAACCTGGTTGAACAACACATGAATGATAGCCCTGAGGAGGTTTAGTTTGTAAGTTTCTTCCCAGTTAGTTTTTCGTATAAATCTCTCATCTCACTTGCCAATTCGAACTCCATCATATCTGCATAGACAAGCATTTGCGTGTGAATTTCTTCAAGTAAGTCGGTTCTTTGTTTTTTGTCTAGAATTGTAAAACTTTCTGCACGTTTGTAGAAATTCTCGTCTTGAACTTTACTACTTAATTCTTCTTTCTTGTCTTTACCTACTAATTGAGAACGAATTTCTTTTTGGATGCTTTTTGGTGTGATTCCATGTTCAATATTATATTTATTTTGAATTTCTCTCCTTCTTCTAGTCTCTGAAATAGCATAATGCATACTGTCCGTAACTTTATCACTATACATGATGACTCTTCCTTCTTGATGTCTCGCTGCTCTTCCTACTATTTGAATCAAACTAGGTCCTGTTCTTAAGAAACCTTCTTTGTCAGCGTCAAGAATTGCAACTAGTGATACTTCTGGTAAATCTAGTCCTTCGCGTAGTAAGTTAACCCCCACTAAAACATCAAATTTACCAAGTCGAAGATTTTTTAGAATTTCAACTCTGTCCAAAGAATCAACATCAGAGTGGATATAGGAAACCGAAATGCTTACATCTTTTAAATAAGTAGTCAGATCTTCTGCCATTCGTTTGGTAAGAGTTGTGACAAGCACTCGTTGTCCCTTCTTGATTGTGTTCTGGATGCGTATCAACAAATCATCAATTTGGTTTCTAGCTGTGAAATTTTTCTGCAAAACCTCCATATCTAAATATTTTCGTTTCAAGACTGCCGATTTGAGTTTCTCCAAGTTTGAACTTAAATCAGGATACAACTCAATCAATGGATCCAATAAACCAGTAGGTCGAATAAGTTGTTCTACAAAACCTCCATAGTTTTTAGGAAGTTCGGATGAATTTGTTTTTCTTGAAGATTTCTTACTCAAATCTAGCTCAAACTCCCTAGGAGTCGCTGAAACGTACACTACTTGGTTTATTCTTTCGTAAAACTCTTCAATTTTAAGCGGACGGTTATCCATAGCCGCTCTAAGCCTAAATCCATAATCTACGAGCACTTCTTTTCTAGCTTTATCACCGTTATACATCCCTTTTACCTGTGGTAAAGTCATATGCGATTCATCAACAAACAAAAGCCAATCATCTGGAAAGTAATCAAGTAAAGTAGAAGGTGGAGAACCTGGTTTTCTATTATCAATATACCTCGAATAATTTTCAATTCCTGAACAGTACCCAAGTTGTTCAAGCATTTCTATGTCATAATTCACCCGCTCATTAAGTCTGTGTGCTTCTAAGTCTTTTCCCCTCTCCTTCATAATTGCCACTTCTTTTTCCAAGTCTCCTTTGATTTTGGGTATTACAAGTTTTAGTGATTCGAATGGAGTAACAAAATGTTTGGCAGGGAAAATTTTGAATTCCTCTAAACGTTGTACAACCTCACCCGTTATAGGATTAATCAATTTTAAAGCCTCGATTACATCTCCGAAGTATTCGACTCTAAGAGCGAAATTCTCGGAAGCAAGAAAAACGTCTAAAATATCACCTCTGATTCTAAATAATCCTGAATAGAAGTCGTACTCGCTACGCTCATACTGCATATCGTTAAGATGTGTGAGCAGTTTAGACCTTTGGTAAGAATCGCCCACTTTTAAAGTTCTACTTAGAGAAAGATAGTCATCAGGATTTCCGAGACCATAAATACAAGAAACTGAAGCAACAATAATTGTATGCTTACCACTAAGTAAGGATTGGGTTGCTGCGTTTCTATATCGTTCAATAACTTCATTTAGAGTTGATTCTTTTGCAATGTAAAGGTCTCTTCTGGGAATGTATGCCTCAGGTTGGTAATAATCATAGTAAGAAACGAAATATTCCACAGCGTTCTCGGGGAAGAATTCTTTAAATTCAGAATATAATTGAGCGGCTAATGTTTTATTATGTGCTAATACTAAAGTAGGCTTTTGGAGATTTTGAATAATATTTGCCATTGTGAATGTCTTCCCAGATCCAGTAACTCCTATTAATGTTTGATTTTCTAATCCAACTTCCAAGCCTTTCGACAAAATGTCAATTGCTTGTTGTTGGTCACCTGCTGGCTTGTATTCTGAATGAAGTTTAAACATTTTGATTTTCTCGAACTATTTTTTCCATAAATTGTGAGTAGAAATGAAGATTATGAATACTAGCAAGTCTAAATCCACTCCCCTCACCTATTTTTAATAGGTACCTGAGATATGCTCTTGAGGTTGTTTTACAAGTGTGACAATCACAACTACTATCTAGTGGGCCCTCATCATATTCATAACGTGAATTCGATAAATGTAATACTGAATAATCATCATATTCTTTATCACCGATTTCTTTTTTTACGTAAATATATCCATGTCTCGCATTTCTTGTGGGTAATACAGTGTCAAACAAGTCCCATCCTACAGAAATCGCAAACTTCAGGTTATCAGGTGTTCCTACTCCGAGCGCGTATCTAAGTTTATCTTTAGGCATTGATTCTGCTAAAAATTGTAATAGTTCTTTATAAAATCCACCTTCGTGTGAATAGTCCCAAGTTCGCTTCAGTTGTAATGGCAGTCCTCCAAGTCCATAAATATCAAATCCCACCTCTACAAGTGCTTCTAGGCTGATTTTTCGGTATTCAAAATTGCTTCCTCCTTGTACTACAGCAGTCAATAACGGCCTTTTTACTTTAGGATTATTAAAATCATCTTCTGATAAATTATTTAATTCTAGAAACATTTTCTTAGATCTTTTGGCCCAATCAGTTGTACGTTCTACAGATCTTTTTATGTCAGTAAGGCTCGCATTTTCGAGTACTGGTTCGTCGAGCACTACTCTGATATCAGAGCCGATTTTGGCTTGGATTTGTTGTGATGTTTCTGGCGATAGGAATTTATACTGTCCAGATTCATAATCAACAAAACTGCATCCTGCATCAGTTATTTTATTCTTCACATTTGGCCTTCTAGCGATTAAAGAAAATACTTGAAAACCACCACTGTCAGTTAAGACTGGTTTATCCCAGCCAGTAAGTTTGTGGAAACCGCCAAGTTTTGCAATTTTTTCACTACCAATTTTTTGCTCAAGATGAAGTGTATTAGTGACAATAGCCTTTATACCAGTTTCTTCTAGGTCTTTGAAACTCATATTGCTAATAGTTCCATACGTTGCGTCGGGCATGAAAACTGGAAAATTCAAATCCCCATGAGCCGTTTCAATTTTACCTTCTCTTAAACTTCTGTCATTTTCTTCGAAATTAATCATCAATTTATTATTAATTCGTAAAGTTTTTCCCACTGAACCAATGTCAATTCACTAGCTCGTGATTTTTCTGACAAATCAAGTTTAATAAGTGCTTCGACTATTTTGTCTTTGCCATATTCCTTGAGATTACTGGCTAAAATCTTTCGTGGTGACGAAAAGCCGATTCTAATTAGTCTCCATAAATCTTTAGAATTAATATTATTCTCTGCAATATTTGAGAATGTGATTATTTGGCCATCTACTTTTGGTTTTGGTGTGAAGTATATTGAAGGTACGACTTTTGAAAGTTTTATGTCTGAATGTAAACTCGCAAAATTACTTAGAATCGTAGATTTTGGGGCCTTAGCTGAATATTCTTTTGCGACTTCTTTTTGTATGATTAAACTAATTTGAACAGGTTTGTGAGTATTTGTCAGTAGATTATAAATAATCCTCTTTGAGATATTATAAGGTAATGAGCCAATCACTTTGTATGGTTGTTTTGCTGTAATCTCAGAAAAGTCAATTTCAAGAACATCTTGATGAATTATTTTAACTTGTTTATTAAACTTGTCTGTGAGGTATGGTATAAGACTATCGTCTTTTTCTATAAGTATTAGCTTATTTGTTCTCTTTAAAATCTCTTCTGTAACATATCCTTTGCCAGGTCCAATTTCAATCACCAACTCATCGTTCTTTATTTCAAGACTATCAACCAATTCATTGATATATTTTTTGTTGTTAAGGAAATTTTGCCCAAGACTTTTCTTGAAGTGATGAGAGTAGTAGTCATTATTCATTATAGATATATTTTTTCACAGTAGTGATAAACTCCGGAGATACTCTGACGAATCTTTCAATACTTTTTTTTGCACCCAAATCTCCATATATTATTGTTAATTTAATATTTCCGGGGTTTTGAATTATAGCTTTTTTGATCTCCATAAGTCTAGATTTATCCTTCTCTCTTGATATATCGATGCTAAGTTGATCCTGTTTATCGATGTCGCTTGCATCCGCTATATCTTCAATTATAAGACTGAATTCATCATTTCTGAAATTCACCGATGCTTGAACGAACACAGACCTATTTTCTACTAAGAAATTGTTTGCCTTCTCAAAAATATCTGGAAAAACAACTGCACTTCCTTTACCTTCCATGTCTTCAATATCCAAGAAAGCCATTGGTTTGGAGCCTTTTTTGGTATATATTTTTTTTACTTTAGAAATCAATACAATAATTTTTATTTTGGTACCTGATTTCATTTTTTGTGCTTGACGCAAATCAATAAATTTATTGAGTAATATCACATCAGAGAAAGCTTCTAGAGGATGTTTACTGAGATAAATACCTAACAACTCTTTTTCCCAACCAGTTTTTTCTTTGTCAGTTTCTTGAGGTAGTAGAGGTAATGGAGTAGCTGGAGTTTCAGTTTCTTCGCTTGAAATGCCAAACAATGTAGATTGACCTCCTTTGAGAGCTTCTTCACTTCGTTGTATTTTGGCATACACGAGTGGTGCAACTTCAATTAGTTGTGTTCTAGAACCAAATTCGTCTAGCGCTCCTACTTTGATTAAATTCTCTAGGTCTTTTTTAGTGAGTCCATGGGTTCCCACTTTAGTGATTAAATCATCAAGGTTTTTAAACTCGCCTTTTTTATTTCGCGCTTCCACAATATTCTCAAGTGATTTAGTTGAAACACCTTTTACTCCTCCCATTCCAAAACGAATCTCTTTGTCACCTTCGATAATAAATTCCAAATGGCTTCTGTTAATGTCGGGTGGTAGTAGTTTGATTTTCATGTTCTTCGCCTCTTTCAGATCACGCTCAAGTTTATCGATTGAGTTAATGTCGGTTTCCATCAATCCAGCTAAAAATTCCAAAGGATGATGTGTTTTTAAATATGCTGTTTGATAAGCAATCATTGAATAGCAAGCGCTGTGTGACTTATTGAAACCGTAATCAGCGAAGGGTTCAAGATATGAAAAGATTTTTTCAGCTGTTTTTTTATCTCTTTTATTTTTAACTGCCCTCTCAAAAAATAATTCTTTTTCTTTTGCCATTACTTCTGGTTTTTTCTTACCCATAGCTCTTCTAAGCATATCGGCTTCTCCAAGTGAGTAGTTTGCGAATTCCACAGCTATGTTGATGACTTGCTCTTGATAAATCGCAAATCCGAAAGTAGTCTTCAAAATTGGCTCGAGGCTAGGATGAATGTAATCAATTTCTTGTTCTCCTCTTTTTCGTAAAATATAATCAGGGATGTATTTCATAGGTCCTGGTCTATACGCTGCATTCAAAAACACCAAGTCTTCAAATTCTGTTGGTTTCAAATCACGTAAGTATTTTTTCATTCCTTCTGATTCAAATTGAAAGATTCCTGTGGTATCTCCTTTTTGAAATAATTCGTAAGTTTTTTTATCCTCCAAGCTGATTGAAGATATGTCTAAATCAATATCTTTTGTTTGTTTAATCTTTTTAAGTGTATTTTGAATAACTGTAAGATTGGATAGACCTAGGAAGTCGAACTTCATTAATCCTAAATATTCGATATTGTGACCTTCTACTTGAGTTATAAGTTTGTCTCCTCGAACTTCTTTTTGTATCGGAACATAATCTGTAATCGGAGTCGGTGTTACTAAATATCCGCATGCATGGATAGATACGTGTCTAGCAATGTTTTCAAGTTTTTCAACGTATTTTGCTAATTCTTCAAGCTGAGTGGAACCTTTAATAATTTCATCAAACTCCTCGACTTCATCACGCATTTTTTGGATCGTATGTACCCTACCAAACTTTACAATAACCATCTTTGACAATCTATCTGCGATTTGGAGATCAATTCCCATTACTCTTGCAACGTCTCGAATCGCTGCTTTCGTTTTTAATCTTCCAAATGTTCCGATAAAACTAGTGTTTTCATGACCATACTTTTTGCTCATGTAATGAAACAATTCATCACGTCTATCGTCTTGGAAATCAATATCAAAATCAGGTGGGGATGGTCTTTCCGGATTTAAGAATCTCTCAAAAATCAGTCCAAATTTGAATGGATCTAAATCTGTTATACCAAGTATGTACGCAACTACACTACCAGCACCAGAACCTCTGCCTGGTCCAACCAATATACCTTGGCTCCTCGCCCACGTAACATAATCTTCAACAACTAAGAAATAGTCGTTGTAACCTTTGTTATTGATTATTTCTAATTCGTAATCAATACGTTCTTGCAGTTCTTTAGTTAACTCAGAATAGCGGTTTTTAAGAGAATCCATTACTTTCTTTCTCAAAGAATCTTTCGTTTTTTCAGGTGAGAGTTTTAAGTCATATTTAGGCTGTACTCTTTCAAATAAAATATCGTATTTTTCTACTGAGTCAGCAATTTTTTGTGTATTCTCGAGAGCTTCAGGATAATCTGGAAAGAGCTTTGCTAGCTGATCTTGGCTTTTAATATAAAACTCGGTGGAGGAGTATTGACGACGTGCTGGATCTTCAAGTTTTTTCCCATCACTAATACACCAGACAATTTCTTGGACTTTATGGTCTTCTTTTTCAATATAATGTGTGTCACAAGTAGCAACATAAGGTAATTTAAGTTTTTTGGCAATTTCTACTTGTTTCTCAACTAAATCTTCTGCTTCTTTAATTCCATTCCTTTGTAGTTCAATATACACATCATCAACACTACTTTGTAAAAATTTAATCCATTTAATTGCCTTTTGTTCATCACCAGCCATTAGATATTTATTAAAATTGCTACCTAGGCAACCGCTTAATGCAATCAAACCTTTTCCATATTTTTCGATTAATTCTCTATCCGCTCGAGGTTTATAATAAAAACCTTCCATAAAAGCGTGAGATACTAGTTTTAGGAGATTATGATATCCTTCTTTGTTTTTCGCTAACAGTGTCAAGTGATATCTTTTATCATCAATTCCTGGTGTTTTATCGAATCTGGTTCTCTCGGCAACGTATATCTCGCAACCAATGATAGGTTTGATTCCTTGGTAATTACATTCTTGCCAAAATTCAAATGCTCCATACATCACACCATGATCGGTAAGTGCTGCAGAGTTCATTCCGTAGGATTTTACTTTTCCAACATATGCAGGAATTTTGGCTACTCCATCCAGTAGTGAATATTCGGAATGTGCATGTAAATGTATGAAATTCTGGCTCATAAAAAAACTGAAGAGTATTTTAACCTTGGGTAAAAAAAGTATACCTAATGAGGTACTTTATAATCAAAAAATTCGAGTCAAATACTACTTGCAACTTTTAACATATTCTTCGAATGTAGCTCCCAGTTGTGTTGTCCGTATGCTTTTGATAAAGCTACAAAATCCCATCCATATTTTGCTGCGTATTGTCTTGAGATTTTTGGAACCAAATCTTTGAATGCAACTTCATAGGAAGGGTATTTCCTACCGTTTAAATACCCAAAACAATTATAGGAAAAAGACTGTCTGCATGAACCAGACTCTATTGTCATAATTGCTAACAATACACGATAGTCCGCATTGTTTTGATCGGATAAATCTACAAGAATTGTGGCGATTTCTTCGTTTGCTACAGGAGAGTTAACTCGCCTAAGGTAATTGAGTGTTCGATTGACTCTTTCTGCAAGTTCTTTCCTTCTGGCTTCTACTTTTGCTTGTTCTTCTTGGAATTGGTTAAGATTTTCTTGTGCTTCAATGTAGATTTCTCTGTCAGGTTTAGGGATATAGGTTTTTGTTACTGGAGAGTTAAAATTATAGTTATATAGGTGAATGTTATCTGCATTGGCAGTGTTTTTTTCGGGTATAAATGCGAATGAAATTGTCGAAATTAATATTGCAAAGACAATAAAATATCGCCCAAGTATTGAAAGTCTAAAGTTTGTATTTCTATTTATTTTCACTTAGATAGGCAATAAGTCAAAACACTAAAATCATACTAAATATTGCGATTAAACAATATATCAGATATGAATTTTACTTGCAATTCCACGTATAGTAAGGAATAATGGTTTGTTATTCATTTTTTAAATTTTATTAATGAAAGTAAATACAGCAATTATTACTGCCGCGGGATTTGGTACGAGATTTCTACCTATTGTAAAGGAAATTCCGAAAGAGATGTTACCCATTGTTGATAAACCGATTATTCAATATGTAGTTGAAGAATGTCTAGATGCAGGTATTGAGAAAATCATTATCGTAGTTAGAGAAGGAAATAATGTAATAAAAAACTACTTCAATAAATCTGTACCAGAGGTGAGAGACTTATTAGCGAGTGTTGGCAAGGAAAAAAGATTTCAAGAGGTTGATAGATTAATGACATATGAAGGGATTGAAATTATTACTCAGAGAACAGATTTGCCATATGGAAATGGGTCTCCTGTTTTATCCGCAATGCCTTATATTGAAAAAGATAGACCTTTCGCAGTGCTGTTTGCTGATGATTTGATACTCTCAAGGGGTAAAAGCGGAATTGCACAACTGCTCGAATATTTTGAGAATTCGGATGTGGATGGCGTAATTAGTGCTCAATCTGTCGAACACAGCAAAGTAAATAAATATGGGATTATAAAAGCGAAAGACGTAATCGATGATCATCATGGTCAGGTTGATTTTATCGTTGAGAAGCCTGAACCAGAGAATGCACCTAGTGATTTAGTCACTTATGGAAGATACGTCTTACCGTACAGAGCTATGGATCTTCTAGCCGAGGTTCACACAGGTTTAGACAATGAATTGTGGTTACCAGATGTTAATCATCAAATCGCACAAACCGGAAAACTCATGTATAAGGTGATTGATGGAGATTGGTACACTACTGGAGATCCTTCGAATTACTTTGAAGCATTGACAAGATTTTATCTTGCAAATGATGAATATAAGGATAAAGTTAAGTCTTTTTTAGAGAATTTGTAACTTAAAATGTTTAGAGGAGTTTTTTTATTTCTTCGACAATGTTTTTAGTTGCGTCTAATTTGATGAAGCTTTTTGACTTTTCTCGGGCTGAACTGAGACTATTACCCAGTAAATCTTCGTTTTTGTTATACGCATCTAAGACTTTATTGAGTGCATTAAAGATTTCAATAGGTGGCATTTCATCATACTGTTCAACTACCAATCCTAAGCCCGTTTCCTCTAGCATTTTTGCATTCTTTAACTGTTCGTTATTCGAAGCCCATGGGATGGGAATCAAAACACTCAATTTCCCATGTAAAAGAAGCTCTGAAACAGCATTCGCACCCGCTCGAGATAAAACTATGTCTGCTGAATTTAAATAATTGGCATATTCCTCAAAATAGGCATTTTCTTTAACGACATATCTACTTGCTTGATCTGAATCAAGAAGCGATTTTGATTCTATTGCCTTACGATAGTCATGTGTTAAAGTCGAATTACCTGTTAAATGAATGATATTTGTGGTTTTTAGTAAGTCTGGGAGGATTTTCGTTAACCTCCAATTGATAGTGTTAGAACCTTGATTACCTCCCATGACAAGCAGAACAGGTAAATTATTTTTGAAATATTTAATTTCATGAGCCTTGGGAAATAGTTCTTCCCTAATTGGCAAACCTGTATAGACTGTTTTTTCTTCAGGAAAAAATTTAAGAGAATTTTCCCAAGAAACGCACACAGTATCTGCAAATTTAGAAATGATTTTATTTGTAAGTCCCAGTACAACTGTTTGCTCGTGTGTAATAGATTTAATACCTATCAACTTGGCCATAAAAACCATAGGTAGTGCTAAATGTCCACCGAAAGACACAACAACTGCAGGTCTTTGTTTAGATAGAATTTGAAATGATTTGATGAAACCATAAGGAATTAAAATCAGGTTTTGTAGGGCCGGGATTATAGTTCTGAGCGTATATTTACGCCATAGTTTTCCCGCTTTTAAAGTAATAAAGGGAGTATTGGTTTTCTGAACGATTTGATATTCCAGGCTTACATTTTTATTTCTGGTTTGAGCATATTTCGTCCCAATCCAAATAATATCATCAAAACCTTGTGCCTTTAATTCATTGAGTACTGCGAGAGCAGGTGTTAGATGTCCCCCAATTATCGCTATCTTTTTATTTCGAATTTCTTTTCTCATTGATTTTATTTGATAGCATTATAAATGAAATATGCATCAATAGGTTAATGATAATTACAAGTACGAAAACCTCGAAAAACAATTCCTGTGGAAAAAATTTGATTAAGTTTGAAGATTCTGGGTTCAACAACCAATAATCGTTTTGAAAAGCGACCTTGTGAGCAAGTGTGAAGAAAAAATCGAAATCCAAGTAGATTATGAAACAAATAATTGTGGAAAGCGATATATAGATTAGGCTATGTCCCTTTACTTGGTTAAAATTTATTTTAATTTTTTTGTTTTTGTAAATTCCATATACAGAAACAAGTGAAATTATATAGACAAAATAAATTCCTGTGAGAATATTTTCCACATCGTATAAATGGAGAACATCTTCGTTAGAATAAAAGTTCATATCTAATTCATCCGAGAAAGGTGATAAGTTCAAAAGCAGGCTTCTGAATTTTTCATTTACTATTTCTCTATCTATTGAAATATCTTTAAATTCTTCATATACACCAAAATTTTCAAATCTATGGATGTAATACTGCGATGCGTTAGCAAAGAATATTAATGGTGTAAGCAGAAATATTATTCCAATTAATAATGAAAATATATAGGTGTTTAATCGAATACGTTTGTTATCCATTTTTTCGGGTTGATTTGCGAAAGTTTTGAAGATTTCTTACCTCTTCGTTTACTCCTTACTTCTTTTACTCTATGGCTGACTACTCTTTTCTTCCCATCTTTATTAGATCGACTTATATTTAATAACAGTCCAATGGCTGTTAAATTAACTATCGTAGAACTTCCACCATAACTTATAAATGGTAATGTGTTTCCATTTATTGGAATGAGCGCGACATTAGAAGCAATGTGAAGAGTGGCTTGTATCGTTATCCATATTGTGATGGATGTTGCAAGTAAGAAGCCTAGTTTATCTGGTGCCCTTTTCGCAATTACAAATCCGCGATAAAGTAAAAAAAAGAAGCCAGATATTAGTATTACGGAACCAAGAAAACCGAATTCTTCAGCAAAAATTGCGAAGATTGTATCACTAAAGGCTGTGTCTCCAAGATAGTGAAATTTTTGACGCGATTCTCCAAATCCTACCCCCATAAGTCCTCCAGATGACACTGCAACTAAAATTTGTTTTAATTGATAACCCGCACCATAAGGGTCTTGAATTGTAGAGTTGACCCAAAAGTCCTTCCAGTTAATGAATCTTTCAAGTCGATACGAAGCAGTTTGAGTTGCAATACCAAACAATGTCATGATAAGCATGAAAATCGAACCTGAACCAAGCAAGTGTAACAAATCATTTCCAGCAATAAAGTATACAAGAACGCTAGTAGCACCTAGGATGATAGTAGTATCAAGGTCAGGTTCTAAAAGAATCAGAAATGAAACAACCGATAACAATAATAAAAACGGCAAAAGGTCTTTGATAAAATGATTTTTAATATTTTCTTTTGTGATACGGCTAGATTCTTTTCTACTAGCAAGCCAGGAAGATAGATAAATCAAGAAAACAAGTTTGGCAATTTCGGAAGGTTGTATGTCGAAGAATCCTAGGTCAATCCATCGTTTGATTGGACTACCTATGTTAATGATAAGTACTGATATTAATAAAATGATAGAGGCTCCTAAAAGAAATGGAGCTAGTTTGGGTAATATTCTGTAATTTATTCTATATGCTACATATCCGGTAAAGAGTCCAATCGCAATCCAAATAATCTGTCTTATGAAATAATGCTGTGGTTCAAAGCCTTGTTTCGTGGCGACGATAACACTTCCACTGTATACCATCACAGAGCCAAAAGCTGTAAGTAAACTAACTGTTGAAAAAAGTGGGAAATCAAGATGTTTGTTAACGGTTTTTTCTCTCCTAAATGAAAGCATTTTAGTTAAGTGCAATTATTAACTATAAATATACTATAATATCCTATCAAATATTGATTTCTTATGGTAACAATTGATCCTGCAATAAATATCTCAGAGTTGGCACTCAGATATCCTGAGGTTGTTGATTTCCTCATATATGAATATGGGTTTCACTGCATTGGTTGCTTTGTGTCAGAGTTCGAAAGCCTCGAAGAAGGTGCCAGCGTTCATGGAATTATAGGTGAAGATTTTGACAATATGATGAAACAAATCGAAGAAATCATAAACAAGAAAGATCAAAAATCGGAGTCTTCTGTTTCCTCATAAGTCGCTTTGATTTCTTTTATTTTTAACTCGATTGAGGTAAGTTCTTTTTTAATCTCCACTGCTAATTTCGAGGCTTCCTCGTATTTCTTAACAGCTTCATCTAAATCCAGGTCGTCCTGATTTGTGAAGAAATTACTAAGCTTTTCTAATTTATTAATCTTCTCTTGTAATGTAGGTTTTTTATTTGGCATTTATGAAAATTTAAATAATTAATTTATATTACTTTTGTATTGAGATCGCCATCACGAACTTTTAGAGTAAGTAAATCATTTGTTTTGGTATCTTTCACGCTCGTGATGATATTTCCTTTTGAATTTTTAATTATTGCATAACCTTTTTGAACTATTTTCTCGGGATTAAGATTTTCAATAGTACTTTGCATGTGCATTACGTCATTTAGTAATTGGTTGATTCTGTAACTGAAATTTGATAATTCGTGAGTGCTCTTCTCAATAGCATTTTGGAAATTCGAGATATTTCTAAGGATTTTTGATTCAAAATCTACATCATGGCTACTAACCTTATATTTGTAGTTATTCAATATCAATAGAACTTTCTCGAAGATATTTATTCCGGAAATCCTATTTTTATTTAAATTGATAATTTCCTGAATTTGTAGATAAATCTGGTCTGCTTGTAATTCAATACTTTTAATAAAATTAGTGTTGTTTACTACGATATAGTAAGCAGCTTGTGAAGGTGTTGATGCTCTAACATCCGAGACAAGCTCGGCGATGGATTCATCTCTTTCGTGTCCTACTGCAACTAATGTGGGGATTTTACTTGCAAAAATTGCTTTAGAAATCTTTTCGTCATTAAAAGAACTCAGGTCCTCCAGACTACCTCCTCCACGAATCATAACAATACAGTCATAGTTTTTATTTTGTGCATTTTGAATTGCGGATAAAATCTCTCCAACAGAGTGTTTTCCCTGAACGGACACTGCATAGAAATCGATATTTAGTCCTGTGTTGTTTTCCTTTAAAATTTTCAAGAAATCGCTTTCTGCGGCAGAATTTTTTGCTGTGATTAAAGCAATGTTTGTAATAAGTTCAGGAAGTGGTCTTTTTCGTGTTGGATCGAATAGTCCTTCTTTTTCTAACTGTTCTTTAAGTAGCTCAAGTGCTTTCGCTAGTGCTCCAGCACCTATGGGTAAGATTTTGTATATTGAAACACTGAATTTCCCGTACGGGGAATAAAGCTGTGGAACACCCCAGATGGCTACTTCCATTCCGATTTCTATCATATTGATTCCTTGAATTCGGGGAGCATAACCGCTGACGTTTAATACAGCTTGTTTGTTTTTGTCTTTAAGCACTAGGTTTACACCACCTCTTTTTGATATGTTCATCTCAGTGATTTCGCCTTCTACAATAACCTCACCAATAGATTGCAGTTGCAAATTTATTAATTCGTTAAACTGGTCAACACTGACCCTAATACTCTCTGAAAATAAGCTTTGTTGTGACATACTTGTAATATGACTAGATTCTATTATAATCTAGGGTAACTTTTAATAAAAAGTACTTCTCTCTCTTTAGTTATTAATTATACTCCATGACAATTGAAGAAAAACTAAATTTAGTTATAAAAGGTTTCTCAAATTTAAATGTAGAACAAAAATACAAAGACAGCGCATTGAAACATATTGAACATTGGTTGACCGATGGGGATTTTATTGATTATCAACCACAAATTGACTACTTAATTGAATCTGAAAAGTGGGATTTACTGCTTGATGCATTCTATCAAATTATTCCATTTGGAACTGGAGGCAGACGTGGTCCTGTTGGAGTTGGACCAAATAGAATAAATGTTTGGACAATCCAGGCTTCAGCGCAAGGACATAGTCAATATTTATTAAAACAATTCGGAGAAGAAGCAAAAGAAAGAGGAATTGTAATTTCATACGATGTTAGAGCTTATCTAAAGGAAGGAGAATATGATGACAAGAGGCCAAACCCAGTAAAAGGATTAAGTTGCAAAGATCTTGCCAAGAAAGCGTCTGAAGTATATAGCGCAAATGGAATAAAAGTTTTTCTATTTAGTGACTATACTCCTACTCCTGAACTCTCGTTTATGGTTAGAAATTTAAATGCAGTATCAGGAAATATGATAAGTGCTAGTCATAATCCACCAGAGCATAATGGACAGAAAGTCTTTAATGACACTGGTGGCCAACTTATTCCTCCTTATGATCAAGAATTAGTGGACACTGTTGTTAATGAGGTAAAAGAAATCAAATCGATGGATTTCCAAGAGGCTATTGATAAAAGACTTGTGGTATACGTCTCTGAAAAAGATCATCGTAAGTATTTGGACGCGGTTAAAGAGATTTCTCTGAATCACAAATATAGAGGCATTAAAATATTTTACAGTCCATTTCACGGGACAGCATACAAAATCATCCCTCAAGTTTTTCGTGAATTAGGATTCCATGTTACATCTGATAATATCTCAAGTGAACCAGATCCTAGATTCTCTAGTATCACCTTCAATATTCCGAACCCCGAAGTACAAGAATCTTTCCTAAATTTAATTCCTTCTGCCGATGGAAGTGAATCCGATATTATATTAGCTTCGGACCCTGACGCAGATCGAATTGGGATAATGTCCAAAGAAAAAGATAACTGGAAATTTTATAATGGAAATGAAATAGGGGTATTAATTACCGATTATCTACTTTCGGAACTTAAAGCAAATAATAAATTAAAGCCAACCAATATTATCTTAAAAACAGTAGTGACAACTAACTTGATTACTGTATTAGCTGAAAAATATGGCGTAGAAATCACAGATGACTTGCTAGTCGGGTTTAAGTATATAGGAGAAATTATGGATAGTTTGCAGGTCTCAGGTAAAATTTCTGATTTTCTACTTGGTGTAGAAGAAAGTCACGGATATATAGCAGGTAATTATATCCGAGAAAAAGATGCTTTGGTAGCTGGGATTCTACTTTCAGAATTAGCTTCGAAATTAAAAGGTGAAGGTAAAACTTTGGCTCAATATTTGGATCAAATTTATGAAGAAAATGGATATTTCTTAAACTACCTCACAGAGATTAGACTTCCTGGAGCAGAGGGAATGTCCTCAATTGCTAAAATCCAGACCAATTTAAGAGAGGAAAGACCTATCAAAATCGGGGAATTCGAGGTAGAGAAATTTACCGATAAATGGGATGGTGAACCTTTTGTTTCTCAAACTGATAAAGAATCCAGGAATGTATTAATCATAAATTTCAAAACCGATGATAATTACCATCAACTTCAGGCAATAGTTAGACCTTCTGGAACTGAACCTAAATTGAAAACTTATTTCGAAATCGGAGTAAAAGCAAACCCTGATAAATCGCTTCAGGAATTAAAGACCATGGCAGAAGAAATGAGAGAAAGATTAGAGAAAGCAGTTTTGAAATACTGTTACAAAATTATTGGAATTGATTTCCCCGATAGAGGTTTCCTACTCTTCTGGCAACTACCAGCATGGGATAAATTAAAATACTTTGAAATAGAGCCTAAAATCGCAGAATTAAAATCAATTCAAGATCCATTTAGAAGAAAAGCTGAATTAGACAAGTTACTAACTTTCCTTGGAGCCGATCCTGTGAAGAAAATTGACAAAGCATTTAGTGCCAAATATCAAACAGGTGTTATTGATTATCTAGGTCTTAATTAAAAAGGTGTATTTTGTAAACTGACAATATACAAAACCATCGTGTCTGCATGCTTGTGCAATAAGCTATAATTAAATCAATTAAATTTCTCAACTTGGATAAATTCACCGAAGAGTACTCAAGATTAAATAATGAACAAAAAGAGGCTGTAGATACGATTGAAGGACCTGTGATGGTGATAGCTGGTCCTGGAACTGGCAAAACACAAACTCTAGCACTTCGGATCGCAAATATTCTCAAAATCACTCAAGTAAATCCATCAAACATTCTCTGTTTGACCTTTACCGACAACGGAGCGGTTGAAATGCTTACCAGATTGACGTCTTTCATCGGTACAGATGCATATAAAGTCAAAATAAGCACTTTCCATTCGTTTTGTGAGTATGTAATGCAAAGCAATTTAGAGAAATTTCCACAGCTCGCAGATAATTCCCAAAGTATCGACGAGACAGACAAGATTAAAATTATTTTAGAAATTTTGTCTAAATTATCTGTAAATGATCCTCTACGCAACATAAAAAATGAAGGTCTTTATGCAAAGGACATTATTCAAAGTATATCTAAATTAAAAAAAGAAGGTATATCTGTTGAAGACCTCAGAATAATTATAGATAAAGAGAAAACATATTTTGAAAAAACCAGTGAATACTACGAAGAATTTTTAAAACTAAGATCAAACACTATAAAAACTGAAGATGTTGAGAAATTGAGGATTAATCTTTTGGATAAAGCAGATAAGAATAGTATTTACACAAAAGGAGTCATTGAGATATTGGATGAATATACAATTGAAGATAGGAATCAAATAAAAGCTGGTATCAAGAAAATTTATACTCGACTTAGTAGTGCAAATTATTTCGAAAAACTCGAATCACTTTTAGGGATTTTTGAGAAGTACCAAAATGCACTACGTGAGAAGAATCAATATGATTATGAAGATATGATAATGTTTGTCTTGGAGAAGCTTACTCAGGATGAGGAGCTTCTAGTATCTCTTCAGGAACAGTTTCAGTACATCTTGGTTGATGAGTATCAAGATACAAATTCGGCTCAGAATGAATTGATATATCTTTTAAGTTCGTATTTTGAAAGTCCAAATCTTTTTGTGGTTGGTGATGATGATCAATCAATATTTAAATTCCAAGGTGCTTCTCTAGAGAATATTCTTCAATTTACCAAACGATTTGTGAATGCAAAAATCGTGACATTACGGAATAACTATCGAAGTCAACCTACGGTGCTTAAAGCTTCCAGAGATATTATTACACAATCAGAAAATCGACTTGAAGATGAGTTCGAAGGAGTAAATAAAGACTTGGTGCCCATGTCTAAACTACCAGAAAATAAGATAGAACTTAAAGTTTACCCAAGTTTTGAAGTTGAAGCAGAATACATAGCAAAATCCATCAAAGAACTACTCAAAGAAAATGATCCAAGTGACATCGCTGTCATTATGAGCACAAATCGTCAGATGGATTTGTATGCAGAAACACTAACTAGACATAAAATCCCCCACTCTGTTTCAAAAACTGGAAACCTTCTCAATTCAGAACACATTAATAACTTTCTTTTGATACTGGAATACGTTGACAATCCTATGAACGACCAAATACTAGCGAGAATCTTATATATGCCTTATTGGGGATTTGATAATTTAGACTTGTATAAACTTTTCAGACATTGTTCGCAAAACAAAAAAGATTACGTTAAGTGTATTTTGAGTGAATATGAGCTAACTGAAGCTGGGGTCCATGATAGAAAGAAATTTATGTTTTTTGGAAACTTGTTGTCAGATTTCCAAAATAAATACCAGAATCTTCATCCTGCACAATTAATCCCGATACTACTAGAAGAAACGGGTGTACTGAAATACCTTTTGGATAAAACTGAAAACTACCAGGAATTAGTAAAATTTAATAATCTCTACACATTCCTAAAGAATCACATAAGATTGGACAAGAATTTTAATATTAAAAATTATCTAGAAAATATTCGGATAGCAAGAGAATACAATATCGAATTGATGTCTGAGAAAAACTTGATTGATGACTCAAGAGTTAGCGTGTTGACTGTTTATAAGGCAAAAGGTTTAGAATTTAAGCATGTATTCATTCCCACATTAACCGAGGGGGAATGGGAGAAAAAACGTGGTGCAGAAAAGATTAAATTACCTCGAAGTATTAACAAAGAGGATTATTCGACAAATGATTTGGATGAGAAAATTAGAGTATTTTTTGTAGCACTTACTCGGGCAAAAGAAAATATCTATCTTTCCTATCCTAATTATTCCGAATCTGGCAAAGAAAATCGTCCAAGTATGTTTACAAGTTCTATTAATGAAGAACTGATTGAAAAAGTTGAAGTAAAAATTGACGAAGAGATACATAAAAAAATGATTTTATTTAATTTAAGTACTTCTGAGAAACCATTTACCTCTAAGGGTGCAGATTACCTAAAAGTCTTCTTGGATAATTTTGTTTTAAGTCCAACATCATTTAATAGTTACAGAAAATGCCCACATTGCTTCTTTATTAACACAATCCTTCGACTCCCTGAAGCAATGAGTACGAATCTAGCTTATGGTAATGCGGTTCATAACACATTGAAAAATTATCTTAGCAAATACAAAAGAACAAAGAATATTCCTACCTTGGAGTTTTTGAGGGATGATTTTAAAGCTTCTCTCCATAAACAATTTCTTACCGAAGGAGATATTGAGGATTTATTCACCTTGGGAATTAAAAACTTAGAAGAGTTTTATGAGAACGAATTAATAAAAATTAAAGAAACATCTCTTCCAGAAATGAATTTCGGAACTTACAAAATCAGGGTGGGAGATGTACCTGTGAAAGGTATGATTGATAGAATCGACTTTGTTGATGAACTTGGAGGTGTAGTTGATGTGATTGATTACAAAACTGGGAGAGCAGGTTCCGATAATATTAGTGTTAAAAACCGTGGCGACTATTATGTGCAGTTATTGTTTTATAAATTGCTTATACAAAACTTCCCTAAATATAATTGGAAGGTGAATTCTGGAAAAATTGTTTACGTTGATCTTGATAGTACTAACAAATCGCAAGATGACAAGGTGTTTGATCTACCAGATGAAGATATCGAATGGTTGAAATTAGAAATCAAGAATGTCTATGATTCGATTATGAATTTGGAATTCTCTAGGAAAAATACTAAAAATTGTTATAATCAGGAGCTCCATAATATAAACTTTGTTTTTTAATATGAAAAAAGATCAGGTTCTTGTACAGTTCGATTTCGATGAAAACTACGCAACAGTAGTGGATTTGATATGTTTCAATCTGGGAATTGATAGTGGTAAATATTTCCGAAATAACGCTGATGCCGAAAAGTATTTAATGATAATGAGTCGTGAGAAAAACTATCCTGACATTGCTTTGATATCAAGTTATCTCGGAAAAGGAAGTCAGGATGGTAGAAATTTAGCTGAAAAACTACGGCAAATTAGTCCAAATACAAAAATTATCGCCTACACTGCTGACGATGAAGCTGATTGGGGAGATTACTTAGCAATTAAATCTTCTGATGGCCAAGAGCATTCATTAATTGCAATTTTATCGAAATTAACAGGGAAAGAGTTTAATTTTGATAACTCGAAGCTTAAAACAGCTTCTTCTGATTAATTACGACCTCCATTAGATTGAAATCCTTAAAAACTGACGTACCGAATAAAATTTCGTTTTCCTCGCTTTTCTCCATTGAATTATGAAAGATTTCTACATCTTTGAATACATTTGTTTTGCTTAGCTTGCTCAGTTCAATCCATTTCAATCTCCCTTCTTTTGATTCTTTTGAAAAGTCGTCATTTACATAAAGTCTGAAAATGAAAAGAATTATTTGATAATTGTCAAAGCCAGTATTGTAAATTAATGCCTTCAATTTAGGGCTTGAATTATCAATTCCAGTTTCTTCATATACTTCTCTAATACATGCATTCTTTATATCCTCTCCAGGCTCTACGTGCCCTCCTATTGGATAAAATATAGGTGTGCTATTTCCCTCTTCGTCTTCTATCGATTTTTCGATTAATAAAAGTTTATCTCGATGATAAACAAAGACAACAACTCGGGGTAAAACGAAATATTTGGTTCTATCTTTTCGCATACTTATTAAATAACAAGTAAAGGTATTTCCATTTCGTCTGGACTCATCCCTCCATGAGTCCCTTTATTTTTGTGCTGAGGTAGCAACGGGTGTTCCCAGAATACAGTTCTATCAGGATCGGTTATTATCATTAAATCACCAATATGCTCTATGAACTTTTGGCTGGGTTTAGTATTCCCATAATAACCACTATCTATCGCTTCTTGTTTGTTGAGAACTAAGGCATGATTTCCTAGTAATTCAGTAATTCGTTCCCTGGCTGAATTAATAAATTCATCTTTTAAATACAAATAATAGTGTCGTATTGAGCCATCACTTATTAGTTTAACTCCGTCTGAATTTGTTCTGACCCAATCTTCGAGTTCTGGGATTTCCTTGTTTAGCATTATCGTTTTTGTCATATCAAACTGAGTATGACCGTGATCGGCTGTAATCATTATCAAAGTGTCCTCCGATTTATCTTTCACTAGATTCTCGTAAATTTCATTCAAAGTTTTTTCGGTTAAATTAGCAATTTCTTCAGAGTGTGGACCAAAAACGTGTGAATTTTTATCTATGTCATCAAAGTAAACATAGAAATAGTTTTTATTTTTTGATTTTTTCATTTTATCTTTCACATATTGTAATCCATCATTCAGTTTTTTAAATCCAAATATATTTCTTATATTAGATATCTTTTTATTGTACTTACTTTCCGCGTAAGTGTTTAAAATTACAAGATGAGATTCAATACCTGAATCGTGAAGCCTATCATAAAAATTTCCTTTGTTTAAAATATAATCGAAATCCTCAGGATTCAACATCCCTTTGTATTGATAGGGTTCTATGTAGATGTATGGAAGCGGGCGAACTAGTCCGTCAAGTTCTGGAACAAAATAACTCCAACCTATCACACCAGTATCCAGTGAGGTTAAACCAGTATTCATACAGGTAACACAATTTGCGGTTGTAGATGGAAATATTGCAGTCAGTTTGGAAATTATTCCATTTTCATTTATATGTTTGAGGGTTGGATGAGTGTTTATCTTTTCTTCAATCAAGTTCCATCCCATAGCATCTACTAAAATTACCACCACATTTCTATATTTTGATAGCTCTTTTGGAAGCGTGTCCGAAGGTAATATTATTTGATTGCTCTTCCCGGTAAGGATTTTTTCAACTGTTGCTGGAATATTTCCAAAACAATACGAATCATAGAGTGGTTTCCGAAATCCTTCTCCTACTATACTTGAGTTTACAGCTGTTATAGATTTTTGATTTACCATTATTGAGTAAAACAGAATTGATTATATAGCGAAATGGGGAAAGTTAGTATAGATTTATGTAAAAGAGAGAGTGAAATAGAATTTTGATAAAAAACTCATTTAAGTTCATAATAGAAATATTAAATATTGTTTGATGGCAATTTCTGTTTCTATACCTAAAACACCTAGGAAAAAAGAGGAGAATATTATTGCAACGTATGGATTGCATAAATACTTCTATACTGGTGTTGGTGAAACCCGAGTTCTGCATGGAATAGATTTGGAAATTAAAAGAGGTGAATTTATCATCATATTTGGACCATCTGGCTCAGGTAAATCTACCCTTCTCCATTCAATGATTGGACTAGAAAACCCCACCAAAGGAAGAGTTGAACTATTTAACAAGGATCTTTATGCAGAAAACGAGGACGAAAGGTCAATGACAAGATTGGAAAAAATTGGAATTATGTATCAACAACCAATTTGGGTAAAAGCAATGAATGTAGCTCATAATGTTGCCTTGCCTTTGAATTTATTGGGTACACCTCATAGAGAAGCTATGAAAATTGCCGAAGAAAAGTTAAAGAGTTATGCTATGGATAAGTGGGCTAAATACAAGCCAACCGAGTTATCATCAGGTCAACAACAAAAGATATCATTGATACGTGCTTTAATTACAGAGCCTGAGATACTAATCGCTGACGAGCCTACAGGTAATCTTGATATAGATTCGAGCAAGAGATTAGTTGAAGGTCTTAAAGAATTGAACATAATTGGGAGAACTGTGATTGTGGTAACGCATGATTTACAGTATTTATCATACGCAGATAGGACTTTCTATATTAAAGATGGAAATTTAGCTGGAATTTATTTGCAGGATGAAACGAAAGAATTGATTAATGATGTTCTAAACAAAGGGAAATCAATATTTAAACTAGAAAAAGCAAGTAAATGAATTTAAATGAATTAAGAGTAAAATTTGAACCATTATTTGAGACACTTTTCAGCTCTGTCTTTATAGAGATCGCTATCATTTTAATAGTGATTATATTAGTTGTTATCAATATTCAGAGGTTTAGGAAATATAGGATTAAAGTTTCATTAATCGATTTGCTCTATATCGCCGGAGTCAATTTAATGGTACGTAGAACTAGGACTCTGGTTACGATAATTGGTATGTCGATAGGTATCGCTTCGATTGTATTTTTAGTTTCTATTGGCTATGGGATGCAGGATTTGGTTATTTCAGAGGCAACTAGACTTGAAGAGTTGAAACAAGTGCAAGTCTCAACTCAAGCTGGAAGTAAGTTACGACTTAATGATACTGTTCTAGCCGACCTGAAAAAGATTCCAAATGTCCAAAAGACCTTGCCCGTGGTTGCAATTGTGGGTGATATGTCCTACAAACAATCAAACGCGGCGATTCCTGTCTATGGAGTGACTACTGACTATCTCAAAGAGTCTGCAATACAACCTGTTTATGGAAAACTATTCGAAAGTAATGAAACTTACTACGAAGTTAAGCAAGCTGAGAATTTAACTGAAGAGAATGAAACAAAGAACACAGAAAGTGCAAACTTACTGGAAAATCCAGTAGAGGTTTCCGAAGGTGAGGAGTTTATCGAACTTGATACAGAAAATACAGACGGAGAGAAAATTGACGTTGATGAAATAAATTTACCAAATACCGCTTTAAAAGAAATCGTGATGAACAGGTCTGCAATTGAGATTATTGGATTACCTTTTGATGACGCTGTAGGAGAAAACGTAAGTCTTGCATTTACTGTGACTAGTCAACACTTGAATAGAGAAGGAATAAAAGTCGTGTCACTGCCAGAAAATTTCACTATTGTAGGGGTACTCTCTGATAACTCAGAACCAGCAATATACACGCCATTTTTCAACCTTCGTACACTTGGTGTAGTAAATTTCACCGAAGTTCGCATAATTACCGATGATCAAAATAATGTTCAAAGAATTCGAGAACAAGTTGAAGCGCAGGGATATTTAACCACATCGGTTCAAGATACAGTTGCAGAAATTGAACAATTGTTTAGTAGCGTGAGGATAGGATTAGGATTAATTGGAGCTTTTGGTTTAGCTATTGCTTCTCTTGGAATGTTTAATACTTTAACTGTTTCACTTCTTGAGAGGACTAAAGAAATCGGATTGATGAAGACAATAGGAATGAAATCTGCTGAAGTTAGGTTACTCTTTCTTATCGAATCTTTATTAATGGGTTTTCTTGGAGGAGTGTCGGGGTTGTTGTTAGGTTACTTAGGCGGGAAATTAATCAGTTTGATATTAACTTCATATTCTATAAGTAAAGGTGGTAATGTTATAAGTGTTAGTAGTATACCTTTCACATTCGTGTTCTTAGTAATAGCATTGTCTGTAATGGTAGGTTATTTGACTGGATTATTTCCCGCTAGAAGAGCTACGAAAATATCTGCTCTAAATGCACTCCGTTACGAATAATTTCGTTACAAAAAATTTGTAAACATCTCCAAAAAAAGTTAAATTATATAAACCATTTTCACTAACAATGCGCGTTTCGCGTTCCAATAAAACCTTGCAGAGAATGCATCGAGACTATTCTCGTATATTTCGTGTACGAAAGAATTTCGTGCGCAAAAAACTTAAGCAAATCACCAAATTTTTATTCTTTAAGAAGATTACTATAGCTAGGTGGCAGTTGAATACTTTTACAGTCATGATGCTGGGTTTGGGTTTTGTCTTGGGAACGTATGCTATGGTTACTGAACTTGTTCCTATTCTGAGAGCACTCGATGAAACCAGCTATACATTAGTCGAAGGCGGTGATAGTGAATTAACTGCTGGTAGTGGAACTGATGTTGTGATTTCATCTTCTGCTGTGTCTTTGGGTAAAGATGATAATTGGTATGATATGGGCTGGAACCTCAAGAAACAGCTAACAGTTAAAAATCTATCAGCAGTTACATTGCCTGCGAATACACCAATACAAGTAACCTTAAACACAAAAGAACTATTCGACGCTTCAAACCTTCAAAATGATTGCGACGACTTGAGAATTATTTATTCTACTGGAGTTGGTAATCATACTGAACTTGCGAGAAGCTATTACAAAGCAAGTGGTGCCACGGATTGTTCTGATTCTACTGCGACTGTAGTAACATTCCCAATTCAAGCAGAGATGACAGCAGGAGCATCAAGTGGGAATTACTATCTTTACTATAAAAATCCTGGAGCAACTAACCCTGGTTTTGGAGATAATGGTTACAATATCGGCGACGCTGAAGCAACCATGGTCTGTCCGTTTAATGGGACCACAACATGTATCGATGGGGAGATACCGAGCGCACAGGGGGGTGCATTGAGGTATTCAGGAGGGAGCTCACTGAGTTTTGACGGTAGTGACGACTATGTGAATAGTACGACCTTCAGCCACGGAGACGAGTTGAGTATATCTATATGGTTTAAAGGGAAACCTATGCATCCAACATCGGCACAATTATGGAGACTAGACTTTGGATATATGGAGTGGTATGCCTCGGGAAGTATGAATTTTTGGTTTAGTGGAGCAGGAGGGGGTCATATCAGTGCTGGCAATTTACAAAACTATACTGATTGGCATCATTTAGTACTTACTTTGAAAGCTAATGAACAGAAGATATATTTAGATGGAGTGCTTAAGACGACACAAACGACTAATAGAACATTTACAGATGCAAGTGCTACTTTTAGAATTAATGATTTACAGTGGAGTACTAGAGGTTACAATGGTCTGATAGATGAAGTATTTATTTCGAAAAACTATTTAACACAAACAGAAGTATCCAGATTATATAGTGAATCAGATTCGGCGAACGATCTGATAGATAGTAATGTGGTACTTGTTTACCATATGGATGAAAATGGCGATGATCCCAGAAATTCTGGAAAAGCTATCGATGCGAGTGGGAATGGAAATCATGGAACAATCACCGGAGCTAAATATGTCAGTGGTGTGGCCGGGATAGATTCTTCGACAAGTTCAGGACAAGTTAAGGGTCAGAGTTACGCAGGACATGAAGGAGTATTTATCGAAGAAGGTACAACTAATCTGATCACAAATCCAAGTTTCGAGCATGGTACTTACAGCACGAACTGGGGACTGAACTACTTCAACTACGACAATACGCTTGATACGTTTACAGCGAAAATGGCGAAGAGGAATAGTGCAGGTCCGTTTACTGCTGGCGTTCTCATACAGGGGCAATATAATACGACTAACCAGGATTCGATACAAGCAAGTACTGGCTCAAATATAGATTCAGCTGGTACATTTAAACAGACTTTTGATCAAAATCAAGGCTCAATAGCCTTTTGGATAACACCGGAGTGGAATGGAAACGATGGGAAATTACATATAATATACAATACAAATGCTTATTCGGTGAATGGCATATATAAAGCAGCTGATGGTAACCTATGTTTTGACCAAGGTTGGTCAAATATAGTTTGTACGAGTGTATCGAGTTGGACGGCAGGAACAACTTACAATGTTGTATTTAGGTGGAGTCGATATGCGACTTTAAGTGGTGCAAATTATTTTTCAGTAAGTATAAATGATACACATGTATTTGCTAATACGGTAATTTCTGGTTCTCCAAGTAGCCAGTCTTTATTTGAAATAGGAAATGATGATAGATCACCAGAAGTTGTTTATAAGAATCCAGCTGAAGCACTCATCGAGGGCCTCACAATTTACCGTCGTCCACTTTTTGATGGAACCAATGGAATCGATGTAGGGAATGGTGATGAACTTAATTTAATATACAACTCGGGAACGGGCAAAGATCCAACATTGATTACTGGAAGTTGGGATGTTGTTTTCGCACTACCTACTAATGGAACTGTTGGTGAATTGGCAACTGGAAATGGAAATGCTTGGAGTCATCCTCACTCTTCGAATCTCCTTTACACGAGCACGACAAATACTGGTGGATTTATGCTTAACGGAACGTATACGACTGATGGATGGGTAAGCGAAGGAACGCCAAGTTCGGTCACTGCGCTAGCTTCGAATGAAAAGATTTTTTCGGGAGGATATAAAATAACAAGTGACGCAGCTGATGAGGGTATCTATTATGAAAAAACAGTAGCAGCAGGCAATGATTGGGTAGTAAGAGGACTAGCGCATAGTGATGGAACATGTGTCCCAAAAATTATTCTGTATAACCAGACTGGAGGTGCCGAGATCGGTAGCTTAACAGGAACGACAACATCAGTCAGAACAGCACCAAATACTTTCATTTTCACAGGAGAAGCACCTACTGGGATGACAACTTTGAGAATAAAGTTAGTAAATACAGCCAGTTTAGGTACGTGTTATTGGCATCAGGTAGAAATGCTTACTAATAAAATTAGCAATCCTTCATTTGAGACAGGTTCGGGTGATCCATGGTTGCCATCAGGGCATACTACTACTGAATACTCTAATGCTGGGGATTCATCCCAGGAAACCACAGTTGTTCATTCTGGAACTTCTGGAGTCAGATTTAATAGCCAACTCACTATCTTATATGATCATGGAGGAACAATTAATAATTTTTATTCTCTTGGTGCGTGGATGAGGGAAACAGCAGGAAGTCAACAACTTTCATATGGGGAAAATGCTACAGCTAATGATGGGGGTACTGCGAGTTTAACAATTGGTGCTTCTGGTGACCTTTATAAACATTACCCGTTGGTTTTTAGGAAAGTCGGTGTGACAAATAAATGGGTTAGAGTTGGTGGTACGGGTACGTCTTATGTGGATGATCTATATTCATTTGAGTTAACAAACGTCTCACTTACAGTAACATCGGCTTCAGAAGCTAATTCTAGTGAAACTACCGGATTACGAGTAGACGGAGCAGATACTTTGACTCAAACGACAACTGAACTTAGTGCTGATAGAGGTGTGATTAAGTTTAAATATACTCCTAGGCACAATTTTGCCGATGCCGACAAGTTTGGTTCAGCAAATCCAACAATATTTGCAACCTATGGTGCTGGTTCGAATTACTTGTATCTGAGAAAGGAATCATCTACCTTATTGAGAGTCGCGGGACAATTTAACGGAACAACTGTAGTTGCGGACTGGTCAAACCCTACATTAAATGCAGGAACTACTTACGATATAGAAGTCAACTATACAAGTGGAGGTAGTTTAAACTTATTGATTAATGGAATTCAAGTTGCAACGAATACAGGTGTTGTAAGTTTTTCATCCATTCCAACCCCTATTAATTTTGGTAGCCATGGAGCGTTGAATCAATATGATGGTACCATTTCCAACTTCACTGCGCTGACACCCACCGAGAACACCACTAGCCCATACTACAAATTTGGAAGTAAAAGCGTAAAGTTAGTAAATGCCGGAACAATGCCGGATGAATACACAATCGCCATAGATCCTAACGCTACTTCAACACATACTTTTTCTGCATATGTATACGATGGCACCACAGGAAATATTGGAGGAACAGTTTCAGCAACAGTAGCTAAACTTATTTTTGGCGGTAATGTTGTAACTCCCACGAGTTACACAGATGCAGGAGGAGGCTGGTGGCGATTGATATATTCAGCTGCTACAGCTGATGCATCACTTTCCTACGGTGTTCAAGCGTTGGCAGGGAAAACGATTTACGTAGATGGCGTGCAGTTAGAGGCAAAAGCATTGCTAGTAACGAGCTATGCCGATGGAAGTCTAGGAGGTAATTATACATGGTCAGGCGAAGCTCACAATTCTGTATCTACTAGGGCTTCAACTGAAATATATTTTCCTGACCCAGATGCTGGTTCCGACTTCCCAATGCAGGAGGGAACATGGAGCGTTTGGATTCGACCAGAAAACTGGAGTTGGAATGAATTGTCAACGAAAACAACATGGACAGACTCTTTTGGAATAATGGGTACTGGTTGGGGTAGATACGACATGACATTCAATCCTTCTGGACAATTTACTGCAGCTAAATGGGTCGATACTGCAGCGACTGCCAGGGGTTTATCGTATACACTTTCTGGCACAGGAAAAGGTTGGAGGCACTTTGTATTCACTTTTGGAGCATCTGGTGCTGCTATATATGAAAATGGTATTTTAAAAAATTCAAGTGCACTAGATTTTTCCTCGACTACTGCAAACAATTCAACTCTGGTCCAAAAAATAGGACAAGTTTGGAATTGGCCCGTAGGGCATCTTAATGGATCAATCTCAGACCTAAGAATTTTTAATGCACCTCTAAGCGATACTGCTGTATTGTCACTCTACAACTCTGGACTTGCCAACCATCAATCTGGTTCAGAGGATGATAATAAGTACAGAACCACTGGAGACTACGAAACAGACATTCTCGACCTAGGGAACGCAGGCCAATGGGGAAATAACCCGAACCTCCTAATCACAGAATTGTTAAATGGAAACACAATTAATTACCAAACTAGAACTTCTGAAGACAATCTCGTGTGGTCTGATTATGCTCCAGTTACAGGTAGCACACCGAATTTATCCATATCGAGTCCTCCAAAACGTTACTTGCAAATGAAAGCAACTCTAAATTCACCAAATCAAAACACAACCCCAGTATTTAATGGTGCTCAAATCAACTATGTACAAGATGCAATACCACCAGAGGTTAACGCTACTGAAACTACTTTGAAAAGAACGGTATCAGGCGATACTATCGCTGAAAATAACTACACAAATTCTCAAGCGCCGTATTTCAGCTGGGTTGCAGGTGTCGATGATGTCGATGGATCAGGTCTTCGAGGTTATTGTTTATATCTTGGGCCAGACATTGCAGGAAATCCAACAAACGATAAGGGGCTTCTAGGATCTAGCCCTGGTTCAACAGCAAATACTACTTGTCCTTTTGTTGTGACTACAAATTCTATCGATTTTGCCAATACAAATCTGAGAGGAAACACATGGTTGCAATCAACCACTGATTCGTATTACTTAATCATTAGAGCAGTAGATAACACTGGAAATGTATATGATTTAGAACCCGAGATATTTGGCTTCAAGTTTGATAATACTCCACCAACAAATCCTAGAGGTTTATTTGCTCCTGCAAGTTATCAGAGATCATTTGATAGTTTTGTTATCTCATGGCCATCCGATGGAGCAAATATGGCTCAAGATGCGCATTCACTAGTGAAAGGATATCAGTACAAACTTGGTACCAATGGAACTTGGTATGGAGGTGGACACACCGGAGATCAAGATTGTAATGATGTTTTGACTACAAATACTTACGCGCTTGATGCGGATTTTGATAATCTACCTTCTGGAGAAACACCATTTTACCTAAGAACTCTTGACTATGCATGTAACACATCTGCTTCCGCTATTTCGGCAATATTGAAATACAACTCGACTGCACCGTCAGCACCGCGAGATCTGTCGGTTACTCCAGTAACTAACGATAAAAATGAGTTCTCATTCACATGGTTGACCCCAGAAATCTACCAAGGCGCGGAGTCCAACCTATCGTATTGTTATACAGTTAATACTCTTCCTACATCTGGAACCTGTATCTTCACAAGTAGTAACTCATTAAATCCTGATGCATTTGCAACACAACCTGGTGAAAATACCTTCTATGTGGTGAGTCGTGATGAAGCATCAAATATTAATTATGGAGATTATGCTTCTATCAAATTCTACGCCAACACATCAGCCCCTGGTGTTCCTAGAAATTTAGATGTTGCAGACATATCTGTTAAAACAACTAAGAATTGGAGACTTACCGTATCATGGGATGAACCTGAGGATTTAGGGGCTGGAGTTGCAAAATATTTTATCTATAGATCGTTTGCCGAAAATGCAAACTGTAGTGAAAATTTCTCACTATTCGCAAAAGTTGGGGAAACGGCAGGTGGATCATATGTCGATACAAATCTTCAACAAAAAGATCATTATTACTGTGTGAGAGCATGCGATTCGACAAACAACTGCTCTGCTGTATCGTCTACAGGAAGTAACTTCCCTGACGGTAAATTCACAAGTCCCGCAATCCTCGAATCAGCACCAGTTGTAAGTAGTGTTTCGACGAGAAATGCTAGGATTAGTTGGATAACTGATCGTGATTCAGACTCAAGGATTTCTTATGGACTTGCAAGTAATGACTACTTCAAGGAAGAAGTTGGAAACTCTGAACAAAGAATTGATCATGATTTAATACTTACAAACCTAGAACCGGGCACTACGTACTACTTCCAAGCTAAATGGACTGACGAAGACGGTAATCTCGGACTGTCGGATGAATACACCTTTACTACTGCCCCACCCCCAAGTGTTAAGGATGTTGTTGTAAGTAGTGTGGGAATTAGTACAGCAGTTATTAATTTTACAACTACAGGGTCTTCAAAGGTGAATTTCCTCTACGGAACGTCGGTAGGATTTGGTTCGAGTAAAGAAATCGCTACAAGTCCACTTGAGTCTAGATACACTACTCTTCTCGATGGGTTGAGTGAAGGCAGTAAATATTATTTCAGAGTTGATACTGAAGATGATGAAGGTTATGTTTATGAAGGCACAGTTCTTGATTTCACTACATTGCCACAACCAAAATTATCGAATGTACGAATTCAACAAGTGAAGAATGCTGCACAACCAACTGTTTTAGTGTCTTGGGAGTCTAATACAGAAGTCACATCCGTGGTAAGTCTCTTCCCTGAAGGTAATGTTGAGTTAATCAGAGAAGAAGTTAATCTAGACTTAATGAGTGGTGAACATCAAATGATTATCCGTGGATTATTACCAAATACGGTTTACGAGTTATTAGTTAAGGGCTCTGATAAATTAGGAAATCAAGCAACATCGACAGCACAGAGAATAACAACTGCTACTGACACCAGACCACCTGCAATCTCAAATGTACAGATTGAAGCTGGCAAAGGTAATGTCACAGACAGCTCTCAGTTTATCGTGACTTGGACGACAGACGAACCTACAACTTCACAGGTTGAATATGGAGAAGGAACTGGAAGTAGCTATCCTCAGAGATCACAGTTAGATAGCAATTTTACACTTGATCATACCATCGTAATCTCCGGGCTCGCACCTGGAAAGGTCTATCATTTGAGAGCAGTCTCGACTGACGATGCAGAGAACACGACATACTCATTAGACTATGTAGCAATCACTCCGAAAGAGTCTAATAGCGCAATAGAACTAGTAATCAGTAGTTTGTCTAGGGTGTTCTCATTCTTGAGGTAAATTTCATCGACTCCTTATAACCGGTATCTCCTCCCATCTTGTAGTATATCTTGGTGAACGAAGTGCTTGTTCTTTGATTGGGTTCAAGAAAACCATCTGATTTGCAAACTTCACTGTACCTTTGCCCCAGATAGAGTTGAGTTTATCAAAGGACCTCATTAAAATGGTTTGTTTTATTTCTTCCTGAGCATTGGATGTAGTAAAAATATTTTGTTGGTATTCGCCTTTATTGTAGAAATTCTCTAAAAACACCCCTGCCCTTTTGTATTTATACCCTGAACGGAAAATTTGCTTTAATCCATTTAGTGCACTCTTCGTTAACAGTGGTGTGTAATCAGAAGGTGTTTCGAGCTTTATCAGATATGAATTAGAGTAACGCCCTTCTGGAGTAAATCTATCGGTTGTAAGGAAAACCCAAATTCTAGACGTTACCGAACCCTGTGCCCTTAGGCTTCTGGATGCACTATCTGTAAATCTCGCAACTGCCTGAGCAACTTGATTGTATTCGGTGTATGCTTTCTTGAACGTACGGCTACAGAGTATGCCTTTTTTCGAGCTACGATGTGGGTTGATTGGGTAACATCGGATACTATGGAGTTCGAGCCAAGTTCGCTCCAACATAACTCCATATTCTTGTCGAAGTAGATGTCTATCAGCTTGTAGGAGACTTGGGATGTCCGCAATATCGAAGATTTTGAGTCTTCGAGCAATGCGTCCACCTATTCCCCAAATGTCATCAATGTCGAGATGTTCTAAATACTTATTATGTCTATAGTCTGTAATGTCATCTATCTGATAAACCCCATCATTTTCGATGAATTTCTTCGCGATTTTGTTGGCGAGTTTGGCTAATGTTTTGGTATTTGCTATTCCAATAGATATCGGGATTCCTGTCCAGCGATAAATCGTTTCTTTCATCTCTATGGAGTTTCGAAGTATCCTTTCAGGTGATGTTATAGGTATACGCAAAAACGCTTCATCAATCGAATATATTTCAATTTCCTGACAAAACTCGTGGAGTGAACGAAATACTCTCTCGGACATATCTTGATAAAGTGTGAAATTTGCGGAACGCACAGCGACGTTGTTCTCGATAAATCGATCTTTCCATTCAAACAAAGGTGCGCCCATAGGGACTCCCATTGCTTTCAATTCGTTTGATCTGGCGATGACACATCCGTCGTTATTTGATAAGACTGCAGTGGGACGGTTGCGGAGTGTCGGATCAAAAACTCTCTCGCAAGAAACGTAGAAATTATTGCAATCGACGATACCATAGATATCCGAGGACATCAGAGTTCATGAATATTGTAGGCAACTACTCCCCATATCTCGAAGTCATTCTCCGGAGTGATACGATAAAGTGTGGATCTTGTGTTCCAAGGTGTTAGGTAGGTGATGTGTTTCGATATTAATATCTTTTTGATTAATAACTCACCATCTAGGCTCACGACAACTATTGATTTATCTGTAATGGGTAACGAACGATCCACCACAAGTAAATCTCCCTTGTGAATTCCCCATTTTCGAAGGTCATTATCCCCTGCTTTCATAAAAAATGTGCTAGAAGGCTTTTTTATAAGGTATGACTGAATGTCGAGTTTCAGGTCAGATTCGTTTCGAATAGGAGTCGAAAAAGCTACTGTAGAAAGTTCAAGATCCTTTCGAGATTCGTTTTTCTGTTCTTCGTACAATCTAGTCGAACGAAAGTCCTCCTGATAGTCTAAAAATGTTGTTTCGGGTGCGTAGATATTATTCTGCATGTTTCGTTGAGAAGTTAGGGTTATCTAAAACTGCTACGACTTTGCCGTAGATATCTGTATCTCCTAGAGAAGATGCATCTAGGTAGAATGGTTTGTGTCGTGTGTTGGTAGACTCTGGGTAAAGAACCACAATGTTTCGGTCTTTTTTTATGGTTTTGATAGTTGCGCAGTTATCAATAATGGCTAGTACAACATCTCCGTTTTTTATATCGACATTCTTGGCAATGACTGCATACTTACCATCCTCGAGTGTGCCTCCATCGACTTCGCGCATATTCATGGAGTCTCCTTTTATCATAAGGGCGAAGACGTCTTTTGTAACTGGAAGTAGACTGCGGTTTATTCGTAGATATCCGAGTTGTTGTTCCTGGGCTATCACCATAGGTGCTCCAGCATTTGCATAACCGAGGATATTTACATCTATAAACATCTGTCCTGACTGTGTCTCTCGGAGAGCGATGCCTCGAGATGATGAAGATCGATTTATTAATCCCTTCTTCTCGAGTGCTTGTAGGTGCTTAACAACTGCTCGACGAGTGATACCAAGTGCTCGCTCCATCTCTGTAAGCGTGGGTGCTTGGCCAGTTTCGATAATGAAGGACTTGATAAGGGATAATATTTCGTTTTGTCTTGTGGTTATAGTATGTGTCATATTGGTATACTTAATATATTTAATATGGTATACAGGGTATACAAAAATGTCAAGAGAAATTTATAAGTAAGTCTCATTTTTCAGATGAACTTGAAATACGGAATAAAGCTAAAGTATTCAGAAAACTGTATAAATTAATAATTTATTGCTAAAATTTTCTTAAGTTTATTTATTATTATTTCAAAATATGGCAGGCAAAGAAGGGGATGTAAACCCAAATAAAGAATGGGAAGAAAAGAATATTATATCTGGAGAGGACCAACCAATAGAAATTTCCCCCGATCAATGGAGATTCGAAAATAGAATAAATGATATACCTGAGGAAAAGTGGAATAAGAATCCTCAGGAAGCCTATAATGATGCAGTTGTAGGCGATTTAGACGAATAATTTAACTACAAAATTAAAAATGAAAGAGGAAGAACCAACTCCCTATAACGACGGCTACCTCCAAGTAAGCGAAAAACACAAACTTTATTACCACCAATACGGCAATCCAGAGGGTGAGGTTGTACTTCAAATCCATGGTGGACCAGGGTCAAACTCAAAACCTAAACATGTCAATCCGTATGATTTGAAACGATTCAGAGTAGTTTTATTCGATCAAAGAGGTTGTGGTAAGTCACAGCCTGCCGGTTTACTTGATGAAAATACCACGTCAGATACAGTTGAGGATATTGAGAAACTCAGAAGACACTTAAATATCGAAAAATGGTACATTCACGGACCGAGTTGGGGGTCAACCTTAGCTTTGCTGTATGCTCAGAAACATCCTGAAACTGTAAAGAAATTATTATTAAGAGGAGTTTTCTTCGCATCAGAAACAGAAAATGATTGGCTCTTTAAGTACGGTGCTAATCAACTATTTCCTGATAAATTTGAAGATTTGATGAATATTATCCCAAGTGATAAAAGAGAAGATTATTTAGAATATTTATATGAAATCGCAAAAGGTAATAATAAAGAACTAAAAGAAAAGTTATTTACAAACTTTGGGAAGTGGGAGGGTTCAATTCTTAGTTTGTTCCCCGAAGAAGATGAAGAGAATGAAATTGATATCGAGAAAGAAATTGTTTCATCATCAATAATGCTTCATTATTCAGTTAACAATTATTTCCTAGAAGATGAAGAAATATTAAAGGATGAAAATATTCAGAAATTAAAAGATATTCCAATGGTTATTGTAAATGGTCGGTACGACATTGTCACACCGATGATTTCTGCCTGGAAATTGCATAAGGCACTTCCCCATTCCATTTTAGACATAGTTCATCTAGCAGGTCACCATGGGAGTACTGATGTTGAGATGGTGAAGGCGATTCAGAAGTGGATTGATTTTGATTTCTGAAGTCATTCCGTGCTTTAAGCACGGAATCCTGAGCTTTCCTGATTAGTACGTTTGAGAGGATATACGAGACTCCGCGGTCCCTCCCTTTCGGCAGGGCAGGCAAGCACGGAGAAACAGCGCGAGGTTCGTTCTTCTTAGTCTTCCCGTGGCTTGACCACGGGAACCTGAGCTTTCCTGATTAGTACGTTTGAGAGGATATACGAGACTCCGCGGTCAAGCCGCGGAGAGACAGCGATGAGGGGTACTTAACTAATCGCCCCACTGGATTGAAGTTCCCAGAGGTATTTGTAGATGCCATTTTCGCGATGTATTAGATCTCTGTGATTCCCTTCTTCAACGATTTGGCCTTTATCGAAAACGAGGATTCTATCAACTTTCTCAATTGTCGAGAGTCTGTGTGCGATGACTATTGTGGTTTTATCTGCCGAAAGTTCCCAGAATGCTTGCTGGATTTCACGTTCAGAAATTGAATCCAAGTTACTCGTTGCTTCATCGAGGATGATTATTGGAGCTTCTTTTATGAAAGCCCGAGCAATAGCTAATCTCTGTTTTTGACCACCTGAGAGTTTGACTCCTCTTTCTCCAATTTCAGTTTCGTATTTGCGTGGAAGCTGCGTAATGAAACTCGTTAGATAAGCTTTTCGGGAAGCTTGATCTAACTGGTCTGCCGAATATTTCCCAGCATTCCCATAACCAATGTTATAACCAATAGTGTTATTAAATAAGGAAGCTTCCTGTGGAACCATAGCAATTAATTTACGAAGTGATTGTTTAGGGATTTCCCTGATGTTTACTCCATTAATGAAAATATCTCCAGAAGTTGGGTCGAAAAAGCGCATTAATAATTTCACAATAGTAGTCTTCCCGACACCAGAATGTCCTACAAGTGCGACAGATTCTCCTTCACGGATTGTGAGGTTTAAATTATTAAAAATTGGTCTTTGTATATCATATCCGAAAGTAAGATTTCTAAATTCGATTTCCAACTTGCCATCTTTATCATCGAGTAATTTTTGGTTTTCTGATGATATTCGCTTAACTTTATCAACCACAGTAACCTCTTCGTCCAATATGCTCATATATGATTTTAAATCCTCATAATTTTTTGCGAGTTCACGGAATTGAAATACTAGGTATTTGATTTTGGGATAGAACGTATTAGCAAAGGATATTGCAAGTATAAAGTCTCCTGCGTTTATAACACCATTTACTAAATCAACTATTGCTACAATTATAGTCACTAAAAATGCAAAGTTACTGATTCCACCATTACTCAAATCAATCACTCTGAAAGTCTTTGCGTAGTTGATACAGTCTTGATACCACTTATCAACAACTTTAGAAAATCGTTTTTGCTCGTATTTCTCATTTGCGAAATATTTCACAGAGTCAAATGCAATCATATTGTCAACAATCTGAGAATTAACATCATCCTCAGTCTTATTTAAAACCTTTCTTTTGTTTACATTGTTCTTTACTGTGAAATACATGACTGTTGCATTTACAAAGAATGCAATTACAGTGATGATTATTAATTTAGGATAGATTGTAGAGTAGATAGCTACTATAATGACGAAGTCGAAAACTACACGAGACATCCAAATATTCAGTTCATCATAAAAAGAAAAAAATGCACCCTCACCCCTTTTGAAAATGCTAATTAATTTGCCTGAAGATTTATTTGCATGATAGCTAAAATCTAAATCATGCAAGTGTCTGAGTACGTCTTTCTTTAATTTCGCTGCTGCTCCAAATAAAGCAAAGTCGGAGATGTACATCGTAAATGTGTCACCCAAATATGTGACCAAAACGATTGAAGATATCAGTAGTATGGATCTGAATAAGAATTCTGTTTCTCCTTCAAGGGCAAAATTAACTACATCACGGAATAAGAGAGGCAATATATTACTTAAAATTGCCATGAAAATATTCAAAACTGTCGCTGTGACAAAATAATACTTAAATTTCCAAACGTAACTGTAAAATTTTCTTAAGATTTTCATAGTTAGATACTAATTGAGTCTTCAAACGTTCCTCCTGAAGACTCTGATTCATTATTGTTTTTTTCTTCCTTCTTAGTTCCCGGATCATTTTTGAGTGCTGGTTTTTTTCTTTCAATCAAAATTAATATCAAATTGGCGAATAAAGATATGAAGATTGCAGAATTAAGGAGAATTAATATTGATGTTGCTAATGATTTTTCAAGTTCTTTTGAGAATAGAAAATCTACCTCAAAAATAAATAATCCGGTTAAATAGTAAAATGCAATTACATAGTATGTTACTAAAAAGAAAATAATCGATGCAGTTGAAATTATTGGAACTAGAATATAATTAAATCTTCTATTAAATAATTTGGAATATTTGAATATATACGCAACTATAAACCATGTTAATAAATTTGAAATTACAAAAAAAGAGATTGAAACATAAGAATTATCGAAACCACCTCTTATCATCAAAAGTGGTTCTTCTTCAATAAATACACCCAAGAGATTATAAGCCATCACTAAAACGGATAAAACTACTGCTGGTAGGAAGACTTTGATAATATTTAATAATGGTTTTATGAATTTTTGCATTCGCCCTTAACCTTAATTTGTTTTGTTTGGATAAATCTATTAATTTCATTCATGATTAGTTGATTTACTTCTCCTTTGTCAGGAGTATATTCCATGACAATCGGTTCTACTGTCATGCTTTTACAATCACCATACTCTAGGACTAATTCTTTTTTCCCCTCAAGTTCCTCCCAACTCGAATTGTTGCATTCAAAAATCTTGTGCGTTTCTTCCATACTTTTAATTTCTTGCGACCAGTAATTATTTGGGTATAAAGTAATTGTAAAGTTATTTTCTTCAACTGATATATATTGATTTTTATCTTCAATAAAACTTTTATTTAAAAAACTAGAATAATGATTAACATCAATTTGAGTCATTGGTTGAAGTGTTAAATATCTTGTATTCGAATTATCTAGAAACTTATCTAAAGGTTTAATGGGATTGGTTATAACTGTAAAATTACTGAGTCCAGTAGATACATTGCTCTCTAATAACTTCGAATTGGTCACTATATCAATACGATCAGATTGTCTACAATTTGTGAATCTTGATTCAAATTTTGAGTAGTCGTCAATAATTCTTAATAATTCTGCAACATCTAAATTTATTGCAGATGTTGGGTTTTCTATTACAAAATAGTCTTTATCAGAAATTTCCTCTGTATATATTTTCTTCATTTCTGATTTTATTTCTTCATTAAGATTATCTGAATTTGATTTTAATGATGTTATCTTATCAATAGCGTAATCTTTACACTGATCTAAGGCAGAAGTCATACTTGCGATATTCTTTCTAAGTTGCGTGTCTGTTACTTTTAGTTGCTTTACATATTCATTGTATTGATTAATTTTGGGTTTAATTTCATTTTGTTCTTCATTTAAAGCAGATATTTGACTATTGTTGTTACGAATGTTCTCGGTTGTTAAGTCAATCATAACAGCTTTAGAGATTTCTGAAGCATTTATCTTCACAATTGAGTTTCTTTTTTCGATAATATCAAGTGATTTTTCTTGTATGAGTCTCACTTCCGCATTACTATTATTAAGTAATTTTAGGAATTGAAAAAAGTCGTCTTGGTCTTCGAAAGCATACCAAGTATTCTTGTCGTCCAAACTTAAAGATATCATTTTATTATTTTGAAATGTTTCCGTCTGAGCTCCGTAGTAATTATAAGTATCTAAAGTTGTTAATGCTTGGTAATCTTCGTTTAAATCTCTTTGTAGTATCGCAATTTCTTGTTGCTCAGTAGTTTTTTTAGATTTTAAAAATTGTAAATCTTGCATAATTTTTTTCGTTTCTTCCCCTAGGTCAATATTCTCTTTGCTTAGTTTAGTTATAATCTCATCAGATTCTGTAAGTTTTAAGGAGGAGGTATTATAAATAGAGGTAAGACTATCCGTATATGTTCTTACTTTGTCATAACTTTCGTTTATGTATTTAGTTGAGGAAGTAATGGTTTGTAAGGAAGGAGATTCACATTGGATAGATCCATTCAGAACTCCATCGATTATATTCAAATTAATCTTATCATCCAAGATATTATTAATTGCATCAATATTCATGTAATATTCTCTTTCTTTGGCACAGTTATTAATGTATCTATTCAATTCTGTTTCAAAGTCCTCTGTTATTTCTGCTAAATCTTCAAGTTTTTTCAATTTAGATGTTATCTCTGTTGTATCATCTAGGAATCTCTGTCCATCCTTGGAATTACTAAATGATTGACAAGCTAAATTAGCTGATTCTACTAATGTTACAAAGGTCGTAAATTCATCCTTATTTACCTGATCTTTTTCGTCGAGAGTAGATATCTTAGAAGTTTCAATATTGTTGTATTGGATTTTAAGCTCACTTAAAAGTGGTAAGTAATTATTCCCTTCAAATTCTGTTATTGACAAGGAGTTAACTCGTATTTGAAGTGAGGAGACACCAAAAAATATCATGATTATGAAAGTTAATACTCTTGCTAATTTCATCTCTACAATATGGCAGTGATTAATTAATAGTATAGTTACAACACTAATCTATGTAAAGTTGGAATACATGTTGGAGTATTAATTAACTTGTGTCTGTAATTCGGCAAGTGTAGGACTCCCAAACCATCGTCTGATTTCATTGCCATTACTATCAACTTGGATGAGCGTGTGTTGATAAGTAACCCCATATTTTGTTTTCAATGTAGTAGAAGTATCATAATCTACTCTAAGAATTGCTAAATTTGAGGGAATACTTGATATATTGTTACGAATATCGAGTTCCAGCGCTTTACAAGTCGGGCACCAACTAGCAGCAAAAAATAACACAGCTTTGTTACCTGTGGTTGATTGTAATTTCTCCAATGAATAATTAGTGTAATTTCCAAGAGCCTCATCTGAGTTCAGATCAGAACCTTCTGTTGGGTCTATTGGCATTCCTGATTGGTCACTTACCACCGTCTCTGTTGGTATAACTTCAAGTTCTTCATCTAAAGTATCGGTTGAATCAGAAAAGAGAAATTTGTAACCTAATAGCCCTATTATGGCAATCACTACAATGACAGCCAAAATTAATACAGGTTTGGAAACTGCTGGGGGTTTCTTAGTTGGTGTTTTATCATTTGGATTTGGTGTAGTTGGTACTGGTGTCTGTAGAGTTTCAGTGGTATTTGAAACCAAAGTATTGTCAGCGTTTTGAAAATCGTCCATAATAGGATTTAATTATAACTACATATAGTATTCACTATTTTATATCTTTAACACAAGTAATATGAGCAAAATTCTTGTATCTTTCGCTACAATGTCTGGAAATACTGAAAGAGTTGCACAGTATATTAACTCAGAACTTCCAAAAATCTCCCCAGAAACACAAGTCTCCCTGGTAAATATGATGGAATTAACTGAAGAGCTTTTCAACGAGCATGATTTGAATATTTTGGGTTCATCTACTTGGACTGATGGAGAATTCAACCCTATCTCGGAAGAATTCTTTAATAGATTGAGTGCTTCTACAATTGACTTGAATGGCGTCAAGTTTGCTATTTTTGGACTTGGAGAATCTTATTATCCAGAATTTTGCACTGTAGTTGAGAAAATGGAAAATGTTATAAAATCTAAAAATGGATTAATTATCACAGAGAGTTTAAAACTCGATGGATATGTCGATGATAATATGCTGCACAGCGTGGGAGAATGGTTGAATCAGTTTGTAAATACTATTTAGACTTAAAACTTAAGCTAGCAGAATTAATACAATATCTTTTTCCTGTAGGGTTTGGTCCGTCATCAAAAAGATGACCTAAATGAGCACCACAATTCTTGCATTGAACCTCAAGCCTTTTCATTCCGTGTGAATCATCTTCTTGGATATTAATATTTTCATTACTTAATACATCGTAGAAACTTGGCCAACCTGAGCCTGAGTCGAACTTAGTGTCGGAAGAAAATAGTTCGCTATCACAAACCAAACAATTATAAATTCCATTCTTGTCATTATGGAGATATTTCCCAGTAAAGGGCATTTCAGTACCTTTCTCGACTACAATTTTGTATTCTTCCTCACTAAGTATCTTTTTAAGTTTTTCTTTCGATTTATTCATTGTAAATATAATAAATTATAGATGTTTCTCCATCCGAAGTTATGTCATTACTAGATACTAATATTTGAATATTTTTTCCAGGTCTATTTGCAGTTATCTGCGTCCTAGAAGTTTCTCCATTACTCACATCGACGGACGTTATATTCTCCCAACCTAATATGGGTAAATCTTTCTCTAGAGCAAATGTTAAGTAAGTATATGCCTCTTTGATGTTCAATCTTAGGACATTTCCTTCATAGTCATCTAGATTACATTCACCTTCAATTGATAATAGTTCTTCGTAAGTAGGTAGTTCTGATTCGATACTAGCTAAAGTTGTTTCTATTTCGGTAATTTCACATAATTTATTTTCAGAGACCATGGTTGGGATAACTTTAGTGGGTTCGCCTATAATGTCTTCTTCGGTAGTCACTTTCCTGTTATTAATGAAGAACACCACGAGAGTTGCAAGTATTATGAACAAAAGCACAGGGAAAACTTGTTCAATTCTTTTAGGAATATTTTTATCTGAAGACATTGTGATAAATCTAGTAAATTCTTTCTCTGTATATTATTTCTGTTGTGCCCTCTGGAAGTTGATCTCCTGAGTGTCTAATATCAATTATCAATTCTCTACCTTCTTTCTGAGCATTGAGCAATTTATATCCTGCATACCCATAAGGACCAGTATCTTCGAAACTTGAAACAGCCCATTTCTCATCTGCAACGTTTGTTCCAAAGAAACTCACAACATCATCGAATTCATCTGTAGTCGTTAAGCGAACCTCGTAACTATCACTATCGTTTGGAGAGCATTCCACATATGTCAAAGTTGAGTTTACATAGAATGGTATGTCATCAGGCCAGTTTGCAGGTAACTGGTCACTTGCGAGAATTGAACATTCTTCTGATCTTCTGACAGGTGTTGGAAGTGTTTGTTCTTGTTCTGTGATTGCTGCCTCGTTAACATTATCAATAACTTCATTTGAGTTATTAGTATCATCTCTTGTACAACCAACCAATAAAATAAGCGAAAGGAATGATATTGTGAGGAATTTCATATAGCGAGTGATAATAAGTATAAATATGATAATTGTATTTTGGCTATTTTTCAATAGTTACAAGTCGTCCGTTCAGATATTGTTGTCTAAGATTTTCTGGGAACTTTTCAATTGCATACCTCAACATAGTTCTGGGCATTGACTTGTAATGTTTATCAAGGAATTTTCTTTCAGTTGATATATCCCTCTTCCCAACTTCTCTAAGCATCCATCCAACAGCCTTATGAATCAAGTCGTGTTCATGTTGAAGCAGATTTTCTGCAATTTGTATTGTTAAATCATATTTGTTTTTTGCAATGTAATGCGATGTGGCAATAATTGAAATCCTCTGCTCCCATAGATCTTTTGATTTAGATAAGGTTATGAGTAAATCCTCATCTCGGTTTTCAAGATATTCTCCTAACATTCTCGCACTCGAGTCTACTAAGTCCCAGTTATTTATATATTTGGTATTTTTTAAATAGAAATCAATAATTTCTTTTCTATATTTATCGTCTTTTGTAGATTTGAATTTATCAATTAATATTATCAATGCGGTTAATCGATGCTCATGGTATTTACTTTCTATTACTTTTTGCAGTTCTTCAAGCGGAATAGATTTAAACCTTTTTGCAATTATTCTTTGCTGAGGGACTGTTAATCCTAAAAACATATCCCCTTCTCCATATTCTCCTTTTCCGGTTTTAAAGAATCGGGGGAAGAAAGCGGCTTTGTCAGCATTAGAATATTTTAATAACTCATTTTTTAACTGGCGAGAACTTAGATTCATTATTAATTTAATTTAAATTCAGAAATAATGTGTTAGTATAAAATAATCCAAATTAGTATAAATAAGACGAATATAACAAATATAGCCCATGCCAGACCTATTAAGACTTGTTTAAACAAATATTCCCAATCAGTTTTTACTTTTTTATTCTTCCCTTTATTCACATTTCTGTATTCTTCAATACTTTTAAGTCTTTGAGATTCTGATTCTAATCCTTCTTGTGTTGTTTTCCAGGCATTAAATAAATTAATTAAGTAATGATAAATTTGTTGCTTTGAGTATAAGTAAGGCAAATTATTTAGAGTTACCATATATTTTGAAAAATATTCGAGTCCATTAACTGTCCGAAATAGGTTCAGAAATATTGTAATCTTGTTAATATTAAACATATTAATGAAAAGTTTAGGGCTACCCACAACCAATACGGTGTCGGGATTCCTTACAACATCAATTGAAGAAATTTCAGAAAGATGTATCGTTCTTTTATTTGTAAGATTGGAGATAATTATTTTATTTTTAAATATCTTAAGATAGATATTCTTGTGAAATATTAATCTGAGAATCCAAATTGGAGTAATTAACAAAAAAATAAAAAATGATAGCTGGGTAAATGTGGAGTTTAAAAATTCTATTAGAGTAGAGTCAGAATAGTAGAAAATAATTATTGGAATTATGATTAATATTATAAGTGGCAGAATTATCCTTAAGATTAAAATCGAAGTTCTATCCAGTATTATTTGAACTGGATAGAACTTCGATTTTATTTCTTTCTCATTAACCATCATAGAAATACATTAAAATAATTAATTAAAAAGATATTATTATATAGACCTTAATGAGCTTTCAACCTACCTCTTATGATCATGACACTAGTATCGACAAAATTCCAGTTTTAAAAAATCTTTGAGAATATTTTGCCCTTATAGGGTCTACTTGTGTACTCAATTCCGCGATTAAATGTTTAGCTGTCATATTATAGATTTAGAAAAATTAGAGACTTTCCCATCTTTATCAAAAATACATGTCATAAAAAACACTTTTTCATCAACAATATCTTGGAATGAGTAATTTAAATCGTCAACTAATTCTAAATCATGATTTATTATTTGTTCGCTTTTTAACCATAAAAACTCACCATCCTCTGTTTTATTTCCAAGTGGAAGGAATTCATTGTTTACTTTTAACTTGAAGATGCAGATAATCCAATCATCATCAGAACCCTTTTCTAGTATATCCATTCCACAGAAATTGAGGTCTTTTTCAGTGATGATTAATCCAGTTTCTTCCTCAGTTTCTCTAATTGCCGCATCTACAAAATTTTCGCCCAATTCAAGTTTTCCACCAATTCCATTTAATTTATCAGGGTCAACTTTATTGTTCGAATTCCTTTTTAGGAAAAGATACTTATCGTTGTGATAAATAAAAACTGTAACTGCTTTTATTCCAACTCTTTTGTAGTAATTTTTCATAATATCTTATCAATTTCATTTAATAGTTCTTTAGATTCGAGAATTCTTGTATGACCTACAATGTCAAGCTTAATATTTCTTGCATTATCGAGCTTTAAGCTACTATTTGGAATGACAAGATTATCAAATTTAGGATAAATATTTACAATTTTCTTACTTTTATAAGAATTCATTTTTTTAAGGAATTCACTAGAAGGTCTAATTTCGTTAAGGCTGATTTTTTCTAAATAACCAAAGATAGAACCTTTGTGTGGTGTGGAGATATTTATTACATTAATAATTTTGTCATTATATTTCTCCAGTAAAACTCTTGAGATTAAACCACCTTTACTGTGAGAAATAATACTAAAATTATTTAAATTACGACTATCAATGTATTCTGAAATGTTCTCGACAATTTTATTAATTGGATCACGTGTTTTAAATTCGGGGAAATGAATTCTGTATCCCTGTTTATTAAAATAGTCTGCAATTGTTTTTAGAGATGTCCAGATACCATTAATCCCAATGATCATGATGATGTCACCTTTCTCACCTATTTTGTAATACTCGGGAATCGGCTTATGAAAACCAACTACTTTATGTTTGAAGATAAGGTAATATTCTTGAATTAAATTTATTATTAGCATATTGAATCGGTTTTATGGAGCAGGATACGATCCCTCCCTAGATAAATCTAGGGAGGGAGAACTCGCATAGATTATTGTAAATAACAAGCGGCGAACCGGAATTGAACCGGCTACCTTCTCCTTGGGAAGGAGACGTTCTACCAAATGAACTACCGCCGCAATTAATAACTAACAGGATGCGTATTACCTCTGTACTAATCCTGCATTTTTGTAATTATAATACAACATCCTTGTGTAGGAAATAATGAATTAATTTTCTAATAAACAAAGTTCTTGAATCATTTAATTCCTAAGTATATTATATAAAAACATATTAACTACATCTATTGGATAATATATTTTGCCTTCAAGCCTTAACAGACTATAAATATTTTGAAGTTTCTATTACAGGAATTGTTGCTATCATATTTGTAATGATTCTATTGGTTAAGGTTAAACTTACTTCTAATCTTCAAAAAGCTCTGATGTATTCTGTTATCCTCGCATTAATAATACTTACGTTTGAAATTGAAACTGCTACTAATAGTGACAGTTGCATAGACTTTCTTCAGCATTTTAAGTTCACTTTGTTTGGTTGAGCTCCGGAAATTATTCGAGAATGTGTATTTATATTTAACTATCCCAGTAAGATCAAAACTTTTGAATCAAAATCAATGACTACTTACCATATGTCTACTATTGCAACATTTGCTGGGGGTTGTTTCTGGTGTACTGAAGCTGTTTTCCAGCGAATCAATGGAGTACTAAAAGTTACTACAGGATATTCTGGTGGAGAAGTTAAAAATCCTACTTATGAAGAGGTTTCAACATGTAGTACAGGACATGCACAATCAATACAAATAGAATTTGATTCTGAAGTAGTTGATTTCGAAACATTATTAAGAACATATTTCGAAACACATGACCCAACTACTTTAAATCAACAACAATACGACATAGGAACACAATACAGATCCATTGTTTTCTATCATGATGAAAAACAACTTGAGATAATCAGAAAAGTATTAAAAAGTCTGAAGTTTGAGAAACCTATTGTTACTGAAGTTAAAGAATTTGAAAAGTTTTACGAGGCTGAGGATTATCATAAAAATTATTACAACAATCATAAAGATCGGCCATATTGTCAAATCATAATTAGGCCTAAGTTAGGGAAATTATATAAAAATAATCATAAGTCTACTCAAGGATAACTCTTCACAGGGTGGGACTTTAATCTAATTATGCCTTTCTGTATTTAATTAAAAATTAAAAGTTATTTTATATAATTCGAAATCCTTCAGAATCGAGATAAAACAACTCGTTTTCCTTATTAAAAGTAAAACCTAATATTTGGGCAGCATTTAGTACAACTCTTTTACGATTGGATTGAGCCCATCTATCGAATTGTTCTTTTACTTCCTTGTTTGCATAGCCGGAACGTACATCGCAAATATAACTTGGGTGTTTTGGATGATATAGAAAGGCTGGTATATTTCTAGTTATAACAACGTAGGGAAAAAAATATTCATGAGTAATTTCAGTTGAACTATAACCATACGTAAGATAAGCTGCATTATTTGTAGTTGTATTCCTATTTAAAAAATTCAAACAATTATTAATAACTTGGTTTAGTAAATAATAACCCTGAGTTTCTAACTTTCCACTATTAGGTATCTCCATATAGAAATGGTGAGAATGATATTATATCGTCCATTAATTGGGATTATATCACCTTAAAGATCGATTAACTATGTTATTTATTACTACATTATTCACAAAATTCGGATTCTCCAAATTACTCATATGCCCACCGTCTGGAACTAAACGATAGTCTGAATTCTTTATTCTTTCGTGCATATATTGACCGATATTTTTAAAATATTCTAAATCATGCTCTCCAACTAAAATCTGAGTGGGGCATTTGATTTCGTGGAGCCTGTTTTTCGCATCCGGGATTACTTGTTCATATTTGTTGCCGTTTAGCCAGTGCCAACCTGAATAATCATCAAGAATGGTCTTTAATTTGTTTGAAATCTCATAGTTTCTATTCGTATATTCGAAGACTTCATGCGATAGCCATTTCTCTCTGGCCTTCTGCATATTGGTTTCAATTTTTATCGAGAAATCTACAGTACTTTTATAACCACCTAATGATGAATCGATTACTGTCATCGTCTTCACTTTTTCTGGATGTTCTAGAGTAAAATCTATTGCGACCCTCCCTCCCATAGAAAGTCCTATTAAATGTACTTGTTTAAGTTCAAGGTGATTAAGTAATTCGAGAAGATCATTGTGGTGGGAATAGTTTTGGTTTGGCATTAATGATTTGCCATAACCTCTTAAATCATAGACCAAAATATTGAACTTTGACGAGAATTCTTCGATTTGAGGTTTCCACATCCGATGGTCGAGAGAAAATCCATGAAGAAAAACAAGCGTTTCCTGTGATTTCGCCTCTAAATATTGATAGTAAATATCACCATTGTAATTAAAGTTACTCATTATCGAAGAAATAATTCTTTAAAACATCATAATCAAATCTACCATAATATCTTTCGTATTTCTCTGAGTCTTTAAGAGATATTTTCCCTACAAACAACTTCAATATTTCTTCCTGTGTCAACTTTGCAATTTTCTGAGATTGAGAGAAATACATAGCAGGTTTTAATATATCTCCAGGCTTTGATGTGTCTACAAAACCAAATTTATGTCTAGTTGACCTTTGCCATGCCAGTTCTGGTTCAAAACCGAGTGAGATGAAATAGTTGTAAACTTCCCTTAGAGATGAATTCATACCTAACTTGCTGGCCATATATTCCGCTGAATGCTGATAAAGCGAGTAATTGTCTTTCCCAACCTGGTCTTGTAGATAGGTAGCTAATCCTTCTTCTGTGGCTAAATAGTAATCGCTCCTAGGGATATTGTTATAAACACCATTTTCATATCTCAATATGTGTGTGATTTCGTGTTTCACTTCACTCTCGATACTAAAGAACTGAAACGAAGCGTATTTAGACATTTCCATAGTTTTATTGTGACAGTTTGGTCTGAAACTGAAACCATGTTTGTCGACTAATTTAAACGAATATTCGTCAAGACCAAATAATTTAATAGTATCTTCAAAATCGTTTTGTATTTGACTCATTGTGGGTCTTGATAAGGCTAATGGTGTTTCTGAAAGTATTTGAATCGCTAAATCAACATATTTCCAATCATCCATTTGGAAGTGAAGTTTTGCGTATTTATGAATTGAATCAATATCTTGGTCTTTGATTGATTTCATCAAATTGAGTTTATCTCCTTGAGTCGTATATTCAACATCTTCATTTTGCCAATAATATTGAAATTGAGGATTGTACTCATTAGAAGCTAGGAACTTCTCACGTTCAGTATGTAGATTTAAGGGTGTAATAAACTTCAGTAAATTCATAAAACAACAGGCTTAATCTAAGTCACTTTATAAATAAAAATTTTATTGTATAATTATCTCATGAAAAGCTTACAAAACCACTACAAAACTTCTTCATGGTGGTGCCTCTAAAATCTAGAGGTAGTTTCTTCACGTAAAATTTTCCATTAGACGCAGAGAAATTACTATGCTCGTTATGAGCTATATGTAATTTTTATTATTTCAAAATGAAACATAATATATTTTTTCTAATTAGGTACCATTTCATTTGGTGGGGGCAACCCCTGAAACTAAATTTATTGTCTAATCAATTACTAATTTAAAATATTATTAAAATTAAATGAAAAATTTAAACAAAAATGGAAAATTCGGAGAATTCGGAGGTATGTTTGTACCAAAGGATTTAGAACAAACATTAACTGAACTTGCCGAAGTATATGCAAGGCTCGCAGTCGATGATGATTTTTTAAACGAACTTCGAGATGCATATAGAAAAATCGCAAATCGACCAAGTCCGCTATATTTTGCACAAAATATGACAAACGATTTAAATGGACCACAAATTTATCTCAAAAGAGAGGATTTAAATCACACCGGTGCACATAAAATTAACAACGTCATCGGACAAGGACTGATTGCAAAGCGTATGGGTAAGAAGAAATTAATCGCTGAAACTGGGGCTGGTCAACACGGAGTTGCCACAGCAACTATAGCGGCATATTTAAACAGGGATTGTGACATTTATATGGGGGCGCGGGATATAGATGCACAAAAACCAAATGTTTATAGGATGAAAATTCTTGGTGCAAATGTTATCCCAGTAACTCAAGGACAAGGAACACTCAAAGATGCTGTAGATGTTGCACTTGAAAACTTCATCAAGGATCACAAATCCACGCATTATTTGCTGGGTTCGGTAGTAGGCCCTCATCCTTATCCGACAATGGTTAGGGATTTTCAGAAAATTGTCGGTGAAGAGATTCGCGAACAACTAAACACTATAGGAATTCAGAAACCACGAGCTATTATCGCCTGTGTAGGTGGAGGAAGCAATGCAATTGGAGCTATGTATGATTTCATTAATGATGAAGACGTAGAGTTAATTGCCGTTGAACCAGCTGGTAAAGGCAAAAATTCTGGGAAACACGGACTATCGCTTGGCACTGGTAAGAGTTCAGTGATTCATGGTTTTCGCACGCTGACTCTATTAGACGAGAAAGGTGAAATCAGAGAATCATATAGCGCTGCTTCAGGGCTTGATTATCCTGGAGTAGGACCAGAGTTAAGTATGTTAAAAGAAAACGGCCGACTAAAACTTGGCGAAGTCACCGACCAAGAGGCAGTAAAAGCATTTGTTTATCTTTCAAATATGGAAGGTATCATTCCAGCTCTGGAGTCGGCTCATGCCATAGCATACATTTTGAAGAATCATGGACAGTTCTCAAAAGATGATGTGATTGTTATCAATCTATCTGGAAGAGGTGACAAAGATGTAGAGAATGTTTATGAGAATTATATGTGAAGAGAAGAAAACAGAGGGGGTAAAACCCCTCTGTAACCCTTTTTTTATTGATCAATGCCCACAACCTCGAAATATTTAATAAATGCCCTAACAGAAAAATTTTCCAAACTTATAAATTTAACTAAATCGTTATAATTAGATGCTACTCTAGAGAAAACATACTTGCCTACATTCGTATTATATTCGAAGTTTCCAAGTATATTAAGCTGTGTTTTAAGAAATTGTTCAAAATTTTCTACTTCTATTTTGTACTCTCTCATTAATTGAATTGTAGCTCTAGGAAAATTTTCATCACCTAGATTCCCCAAGTCAGCATCTTGGAGATATCTAATCATTAACTGGAGTCTTTCGTTTGGTACGTCGCAATAATGTGTCCGGACTAGACCACTCTCGTTGATCGAAGTTGTTGTAGAAAGAATCAATTCTTTTATAAAATTTGCTTGCTCAGTACTTACACTATCACCAAGTAAATTGATAGCTGTCTCTGCACTCAACTCTTCGTTACTTTTTTCCTTCTTTGAAGAATCGTAAACTATGTCATGAAAAATTACAGTCGTTAGTAGTAATGCTAACTCTTCATCATTTAACCTTTCCTCATCAAATTCATCGTTTTGTAGTGCAACGAGATGCATATTTACAACATTATAGAAGACATTTAAAGTATGGTTGAAATCGTGATATTCTTTGCGGTTACGATGATTGTGTGCCTCGAACACTTGTAGAAGATTATTCTCTATAGCTAATCTGAAAAACCCAAATCTATCTGATAGTTCGGCAACCAACACGTGTCTGTCTGCCTCGAATTTAGTAGTATAGTATGATGAAGTTGCTTCTTGATTCATTGTATTAATATTTTATCACCATATATAACAATTTTGTTTTTAACTAACTGTAATGATACTTCGTATGAGTTTGATTTCAATTAAGCTAGGAAATTTGAGAAATCAGAGTGTTGAAGAAAACTGTATATTCATAAGCGGCGAACCGGGGTCGAACCGGCGACCTTCTCGTTGGCAACGAGACGTTCTACCAACTGAACTACCGCCGCTTAATCAATATCTTCTGAAATTTTACTAAATTTACCTCTAACAAGCAATTATTAGATGATTAAGTTGTTATTTCGCCTTATCTAGATTAAAATTAGACAGTTTTCAATAAAAATAACATGGCACAAACATATGACCTCATAGGACAAAGACAAATTCGTATTGATAAAGCGAATCAATTACGTGAACTTGGAATAGATCCATACCCTTCCGTTTCTAAAAAAGATACTAAAGCTGGAGACGTAATTAATGATTTTGAAAAGTATGAGGGAAAAGAAGTAATCGTTGCTGGAAGACTCATGTCATGGAGAGAACACGGAAGTTTAATTTTTGGAAATATTCAAGATCAGAGTGGTTCAATCCAACTTTATATCAAGAATGACGTAATTGAGAATACTGATAAAACCAAATGCATCATTGGTTTTGACGAGCTTCATCTTCTGGATATGGGTGATATTGTCGAAGCAAAAGGAATAGTTACAAAAACGCAAAAAGGCGAAATTTCAGTGCTTGTTACTGAACTTAGATTATTAACAAAGTCCATTAGACCACTACCTGATAAATGGAAAGGCTTACAGGACAAAGAAAAAATCTTTAGACAGAGGTACCTCGATTTGATAATGAATCCTGAGCACAAATGGAGATTTACTAAGTTGGCTGAAGTAACATTTGCTGTGAGAGAGTTTTTAAACAGTAAAGGATTCTTAGAAATCAAAACTCCCATTATCCAGCCTTTATATGGTGGAACTAATGCCAAACCATTTGAAACTAAAGTGAATGCACTGAACTCGGACTTCTATCTTGCAATTTCTCATGAGTTGTACTTAAAAAGACTTATCACAGCCGGATTTGAAAACGTATTTAACATTACGGGATATTTCAGAAATGAAGGTATTGATAGAACACACAATCCTGAATTCCAAATGATTGAGACGATGACTGCCTTCAAGAATTATGAGTACAACATGGATTTGATTGAAGAAATGTATCGTTTTATCGCTACAAAGGTATTTGGTAAAACGAATTTTATTGTTCAAGGCCATGAAGTCGATTTTGGAAAAGACTGGCCAAGAATTAAAATGATTGATGCCGTTAAGACTTATGCGGGAATTGACTTCAATGAAGTGAAAATGATTGAGGAAGCACACAAAATTCTTGAAAGTATAGGAGTAACAGACAGACCTAATAGTATCGGTGAATCTATGGTAATGGTTTTTGAGGAAAAAGTTGAACACCAGCTTATCGAACCTACGTTTATATACGGACACCCAGTAGAAATATCGCCTCTTGCAAAATCAATGCCCGACGATCCAAGATTTGTGGAGAGATTCGAAATTTTCATTGGTGGAATTGAAGGTGGTGACAATTGGACTGAGTTGAATGACCCAGTAGAACTCTACAACAGATTTAAGCTACAAATTGATCGAAAAGCAGATGGGGATGAAGAAGCACACCCAATGGACCTTGAATTCTTGGAAGCAATCGAGTATGGAATGCCACCAACCACAGGGCTCGGGCCTGGAATTGAGAGATTAACGATGATGTTCACAGAAACTGAGTACATTGATGATATTTTGTTCTTTCCGATGATGAAACCTGCAAGTGTGACATCAACACAGAGGAAACTATATGGTGAGAAATATACACAAGGAGTTAAAAAGTCTCTACAGCAAGATAAAACAAAAAAAATGGCAATTATTCTAGATAAAGATTTGTCTGGTTGGAAGATGACTAATACAATTGGTCATTTATCTGCATATCTTGGAAATAAAATTCCAAAGAATTCATTCCATTCTACCGATGCATTTCCGACAATCGATGGAACAATCCATAGCAATTCTCAATATCCAATTGTAACTTTGCAGGCAAAGCAAGTACAATTGCACACTTTATTGACAGAATTAGAAGGAAGTGAGTTTGAGTTCCTTACATATGTTGAAGAGATGGTTGATTTCCACGACGACAAAGAATTATCAGAAGCACTTTCAAAGAAAAACAAAGAAGATTTAAAGATCTTTGGAATTGGTATATTTGGTGATAAAGAGAAATTAGAGAAAATTACTAAAAAATATAGTTTATTCAAATAAAATGGCACTACCAACAAGAGAAAAAGCGAGAGAATTATTATTTGAGAAAGTAAAAGACGAATATCAACGTAAGCATTCAGAAATGGTTGCAGACGCAATGGAAGCATATGCGAACAAATTCGGTGAAGATGCAGAGCTGTGGTATATCACTGGTTTATTACACGATTTAGATTATTACGCGTTTCCAAAGGAACATCCAGCAAAATCCGTCGAGTGGTTCAAAGAATGGGGATACCCAGAAGAATTTATACATGCAGTTGAATCGCATGCGTTTATGAGAACGAATGTAAAACCACGAACAAAAATAGCTAAAGCGCTTATCGCCTGTGATGAAATGAGCGGACTTTTGTATGCTTACTCTTTGATGAGACCTGAAGGTTTTAAAGATATGAAAGCAAAATCAGTAAAGAAGAAATTCAAAGATAAGTCCTTCGCGGCAAAAGTTGATCGCTCAGACATCCAGTTTGGAATGGATGAACTTGGTGTTGAGTTCAATGAACATGTTGAACTTCTAATCTCCGTTTTTTCAAAAGAAAAAGCTTAAGACTGGGCAGTTTTAGAATTTATTTTAATACTCTCCACTTGCTAGCAAAAACTGTCATATTTGCTTTCGCCTCACCCTCGTTACTTAAGTATGCATCAGCTTCGGGTCGTCCCTCTACCATGACATAATCCCCCTTCTTGATTTTATTTGCTCTTTCGTATGACTTGTTGAATATCAAAACATTGAAAAAACTTGTACGCTCTTCTTTCTTTCCTCCAAGATACTCATTTACTGCTACAGAAAACCTTGCATAATTTTTCCCATCTTTGCTCTCGAGTACTTCTCCGTCTTTGGTTGCTCTTCCTAGAACCAGAAGTTGTTGCATAGACATAATTAATATAATAAAAATTAAATTAATATGATTCTATGCGAATAATATGGGGAATTTCTGAAGTTTAATCCTTTTTCTCTTCTAGAGCTATATCGTTCAATATAATTCCTTTTAGTTCTTCAATATTCTCACGCCATGCTCGACCGTTTGACCATTCTAGTCCTCTAAATTGTAACTTGTACTTATCTGCAGGTTTCGTAGCAGAACCTAGATAGAAATACTTTTGGTCTTTATTTTTACTATGTAGGATAGCTTTCAACATCATTCCCATCCCAAGGTTAGAATTTATCATGTCAATTTGATAAAAAGGATAAGCATAGTGCAAAATTTTCTCGGTTTGAAAAGTAATTACGTATCCCACTTCATTTTCTTTTAATTTGTATTTGAGGAGATAATTGTAATTGCTTTTAAATGGATTAGTAAGAAGTTCTCTAGCTTTATTAGTGGTAAATGTTTTACTACCAAACTTTGTTTCATAAAATTCTTTTGCCATTTTAGATATCTCCCAGTCATATTCATCAAATGTCATAGGAATTTGACCCTCGGTAATAGTCAGCTCTTCGTTATGTTTCAATATTCTTCTGTTTTCGCTAGAAAGTTCAAATTTATCAAGATTAATTCGGAGTGATCTTGTTTGGTTCATGACTCCCTTCCCCAAACGTGTAAAAACGTATCCTTGTGAGTACTTTTCCTCAATAGAATCTTGTGAAAGGTTTGTTAATGTAATTTGATCTGTTTTGTAATAGTTCGACATATACTATAATAACTTGTTAATTCAACTGATATTACTATAACACTTACAAAATTATGAAACAAAATCGTTTTAAAATTAAGATTGCATCATACTTATTGTTACAGAGAGACAATAAAATCTTGATGACAAGACGTTTTAACACAGGTTGGTCAGATGGTATGTATTCTCTACCTTCTGGTCATATTGATAAAGGAGAGTTTCCATTAGAAACTATCATGAGGGAGGCAGAAGAAGAAGTAGGCGCTCATATTAATCCGGAAACAACAGAATTAATTCATATACATTTCCAGAAAGATACTTATGTTGATTTCTACTTCAGAACACAAGAATGGCAAGGTGAAATTAAAATTAACGAACCAGATAAATGTGACAAAATTGTTTGGGTAGAATTAAAAGATATCGATACACTTGAAATTCCAGAAAAAATAAAAACAGCACTAAATTCAATAAAAAAGGGTGAATTCTATAGTCATGGTGATTAATTTGTATTTTTAATCAGTCTGTTAGATTATTTACTTTCAACTTCTCTATCTCCTCAGCTAACATTTGCATGTAAAGCGCATAACCTATTTGTTTGATATTTCCATGTTGTTGTTTACCAAGTAAGTTACCTGCGCCTCTGATTTCTAGATCCCGACTTGCTAACTTGAATCCTGCACCTAATTCGCTAGATTCTTTAATTGCTTTCAATCTTTGCCTGTATTTTCTTCTTTCTCTAAATCTTTTTAAATATGCAGGGTTTTTAATATTCGATTCCATTACACTATCATCGTCTTTCAACACATCCCCGTCATAGAAGAAATATGCATAACCTTGTTTATCACCACGACCGACTCTTCCTCTAAGTTGGTAGAGTTGACCTAGTCCAAAGTTTTGAGCGTGTTCAATGATTATTGTATTCACGTTTGGCATATCTAATCCGTTCTCGATGATTGTCGTGCAAACCAAAATATCAAATTTCCCTTCATAGAACTCACTTACATTTTTCATCAAAGTATTGGGATTCATCTGGCCATGAGCGTAGATGACTTTTGCTTTCGGTAGCAATTTGCTTATTTGGCTTGCTTTTGATTGGATTGTTTCGACTTTGTTATGTACATAATATATTTGTCCTTTTCTACTTAATTCTTTCTCAATAGCCAATTTGACTTTATCTTGGTCTAGTTTTGTGACAACATTCTCGATTGATTTGCGACCTTCTGGTGGTGTTTGAATGATAGAAATATCTTGGATACTTGAGAGTGCCATACTAAGGCTTCGTGGAATTGGAGTCGCCGACATGGCTAATACATGAACTCCAATTTCAATTTGTTTTAATTTTTCTTTTTGTTTAACCCCAAATTTCTGCTCTTCATCCACAATTATCATACCCAAATTCTCGAACTTTATATCATCCGATAAAAGTCTATGAGTACCAACGATAATATCAATTTTGCCGTTCTTCAAATCTAGCAAGTTAGATTTCACAGAGGCACTATTTAATCTTGATAGAGATTCTACCCTGATACCAAACTTTGAAAAGCGTTCCTTAAAAACCTTTTCGTGTTGAGTTGTCAAAACAGTTGTAGGACAAAGAACTGCTACTTGGTAACCACTTTCCACCATTTTAAAAGCTGCTCTCATTGCAATTTCTGTTTTACCGAAACCTACATCACCGACAATAATTCGATTCATTGGTTTTTCAAGAGAGAGGTCGTTTAATACATCATGTTCAGTTTGGGTCTGATCTTTAGTAATTTTATAAGGAAAATCTGCGATAAACTCTTCATACATTTGAGAGTTGTCATGGTCAATAGGTTTTGAGTTGGCAATTTCTCGTTTAGCATATAATGCAACTAATTCCTTTGCCATAGCAAAAATCGACTCTTTTGTTCTTTTACGGATTGCTTCCCAGTCGGTTTTTCCTAGTCTCGTGATTTCTGGATCTTGGTCATCAATACTGATGTACTTTGTTAATTTATCAATCTGGCTTAATGGCACATATAACTCGTCTTCTTCTGCATATCCGATTAGAATATAATCTTCTTTCATAATTTTTTTTATTCTCTCCCCTACCCCTAATCTGATTTCTTGAACATATTCTTCTTGTTTAATACCCTTGTAGACTCCTACTCCGTGATCCTCGTGAACTATAAAATCACCAATCTCGATATCTCCTTCCAGATTTGCCAATATCTTTCTTGCACGTTCTGAGGAGAGCTTCTTGACTTCAGAACCTAAGAATACAGTTCCGAATAATTCTTTGTCTGTGAGAACTATCGTCTTTATTGATTTTGATTCGAAACCTGAATCAATCGATTTATTTTCCTGAACATATTTAACTAAATTCGTAGGAATTGATTTTTTTTGTTTTGTGAAGATTTTAATTTCGTATCCATTCTCTGATTTATTTTTAATATCCTTCTCTAAAATATCTAATCTATTGAAATATAACTGAGGGTATGTAAAATCAAAACTTACACTTGAATTGCTTTCTTGATTTTCAAATCTATCACCTCCAAAGATTAATATTGCATTTAAAGGCTCTAGGTGAGAACTAATTATATTAAATTGATCCAGTTGGATTTTTGAGTAAACTTTGGTTAAATCTCCAAGTAGGAAAAATTTGCAGGAATTGACTTTTCTGCCATAAATCTCATCGTATGTCTCAGCATATTCTATTTCATCATCAAAAAATGACACTCTGATAGGGTGATTTAAGCCAGGTGGCCAAAAGTTGAGTACATCTCCTTTAAGCGAAAATTCGCCCAGATTTTCCACTTTGTGAGCTCTTTGGTAGCCGTACTCAATAATAGACTTTACTAACTGTGTTGCATTAGCTTTTGCGAATATTACAAGTATTGAAGATCCTATGTATTTCCGAAGTTCCTGATTATCTCTAAATACAGTAATAATGCCTTTTTCGTATTTCTTGCTCAGTAGTTTTGATAATTTTTCATAAATTTGAGGCGTAACTCCATAGATTTCTGTGATAGGTAGATATTTTTGTTTGTTGTCAGGATTATTTAATATGGTCTCGAGGTGTTTGAACGCAAGATGTTTTTGTATACTTTTTTCAATCATATCTATTTAGTACTTTCTACTCGAACCCAAATTTCATCAAATGATCTTTTTCGAATTCTTTGTTGATAGAAAATAATTAGCCACATATACAATCTCATTGGATATAGGGCAAATGACCAAACGTATTCTTTGAAGCTTTTAGCATATTTTATAGGAAACCAAAAATATTCTAGCTCTTTCCAGAAATTCCTCACTTTTGTATTTTTCTCGATCACACCAAACTTCCATAATTGTATATATCCTCCAACCGCTCTTAATTTCTGTTTATACCAATCTTTAATATTGCTGGGGTAATTTACAAAAACAGTTGCTTCAGGAACATACTCAAGCTTTCCTCCTTTAGAAAGTAGAACATAGGATAAATATGCATCATCAACTAAAGTATCTTTGGGAATCTGGAGTTGAAAATTTCTCATCGCCATTGCATAGCCACTAAGTGCGAAGAAATTGCTCTTTGAGCCTACAAAAACTCTTGACCTTCCAGAACGAATACCTTTCAGTGTTGTAAGTCTTTTGTGATGTGCAGCATCAGCTAATAAGTGCGAGAGATATCCAAAAAAAGTGCTCTTTTTATCAGCCGAAACTGGTCTTCCAGTAGATCCCATCACTTTAGGATTCTTAAATGCATCGAAAAGAAGTTTTATACTATCTTCCCCTAAATACACATCACCATCTGTGAGGATTATGATTTTGCCTCTAACTTTTTTCAATGCAAGGTTTAAAGCTGTAGGTTTACCCTCGCCAGGATCAATTACACTTGTCCATTCAATATTTTTGTATTTCTTTATTTCCTTCTTTGCCGTATTTAAAGTTTCCTTGTCTGGAATCACTGTTATCAGTTGAAATTTTTCTTTATAACCAGAGTACTTGGGATCGCATATGCTTTTCACAGCTCGTGCAACCGTCTTCTCTTCTTTGTATGCTGTTAGAATTACTGTAAGTTCCATTTAGTTAATTATTTGGAAGATATTATATCTCTAAAATGCAGGAATTAATAATTTTATACTTTCGAAAATATATCGAATTGTTGGATTTTCTTTTTTTGGGTCGGGGTTTTCTTTCTATAGCTACCAGGCAATTTAATGCCTTTTTCTTTGCACATTTCATTTAATTTCCACATATACAAGCGTCCTTTATTATTATCTCTTGTAGGATAATCTAGCGTGAATGTAAGTGCTTGTTCAAGAATTCCACGAGGTAATTCTTTTGCTAATTTAATATACAGCGCTTTATGTTTTGGATCTTGGAGTTTATGAGCAAGTCTTACACCGAAATCTTGAAATTCATTTTTCAGATACTTACTGTTCTTTGTCATTCGATCCACAAAATCATACTTCTGTAGTAAGGAAGATGCTTTCGAGAGTTCTCTGGGTTTGTTGTTCAAACTGCTCATAAAGATATACAGTTAATTCTGATAATATTTAAATAATGGAAATTGACTATCACAAAGAATTTTATATGGAAAAGTAGGTATTCAATTTCTCAATCATTCCTCTAAATCCATGGCTGCCCATAAATACTATAATTTTGTGGACAGCATCTCCCAACTCAATTTCTTTCACAAGTAAGTTGACCAAAATATCGTCATCTCCTACATAAGTAATGTTATCGTAATAAGGTTTGAGGGATTCAATTAATTCCTCCGCATTAAATCGCTTTTTATCTATATTAGGTAATTTAGTAAATCGTGGGAAAATTATTTCATCAGCCAACTTGAAAGCTTTTTTGTAAGTTGGGATTGAAGCTTCTGTTCTATTCCCAGTGTTAGGTTCAAATATTGCAATAATCTTACTATCTGGGTAATCACTCCTTAGAGCTTGCAGACTGCCATGTGCTTTAGGAGGTGAACTTCCAAAATCGTCAATAATTAAGAACTGATCACTTTGAATCTTTATTTCTAATCTTCTTTTAATACCTTTAAATTCTGAAATAGTATCCTGAATATATTCTTTTTTGACTCCTAGTTCGTATGCCATTACAGAACCGGCAAGAAAATTCTCTTCATTAAATTCCCCAATAATTTTCCTCTCATAAGGGATGATTTCTAGGTTTGATGGATCGTCTTTAAATCGAATGAAAGTAGGTAGAGGTTTTGATGACTTTTCAAGATACCAGTCTGGTAAGGCGAATGCATTAAGTTTGTTTGCCGAATAGTAAATCACTCTACAACTCGCATCTTTTACTACATCTACTACGTTTTTATCGTTAGCATTTGCAACAATAATTCCATCATTAGGGATTTTTCTGACATAATTCCTAAAGTTTTCGACATACAATTGTTCAGTTGGAAACATATCAGGATGTTCCCACTGGCAAGAATGTAGTATCAAATATTTTGTTTTATAATGAAAAAATTTTGAAGATGTATCTTCTAATGAAGTCATGTATTCATCTCCTTCTACAATAGAAAATTTAGTGTTATCTTTTTTTGCCATGATTGTTTGATCCATATTCACGTTTAAACCACCGTACATATAACTAATGTCAATATTTGCATTTTTCATAATGTCTACCAACACAGCGGAGATTGTAGTTTTACCATATGTTCCTGCCACCACTATAGATTCATTCGCAATTACGTATTCAGCTAGTATTTCGGGAAATGTTTTAATGGTCAATCCTAATCTCTTCGCTTCTTGATATTCAATATTTTTATCAGATTTTAATCCTTGAATAATTACTAATTCAGGATGTTTTCCGTCCTCGTCAGTTAATCGATTAGCTTTGTATCCGATTCCAATTGGAATGTCATACTTCTCAAGAAATTTACTGATAGGAGGGAAGAATCCTTTATCACTACCAGTAACTTTTGAGCCTTCATATTTAAACATTACAGCAAGTCCAGACGTGACTACACCACATATACCTATTATATGAACCCAGTTTGGTTTTTCTTTCATTTTTACTTTTCTAATTCCCTAAGGTTTATATGTTTAAGTCGTCTAAATCCATTATCCTCAAGTTGATTGATTAACCCCTCGTAAGTCCAATTTCTTCCATTTTTTATTTCTGTCCATGTTTGATTTTGAATTTCATCTTCTTGATTATTTATGAGTATTTTACCAAATCTAACTCCGTTTTCTTCTTCATACCCACGAATAGAGTGAACATATTCAACTTCTTTTAAGACGTCGTCTTCAAATGTAACCTCTGAAATTAATAAAATATGATGAGAATTTTTGCGCTGTCCTTTACTTCGTATTAGGTCTCCAGGTCTGATATCGGTTAATCTGTGCAGTTTATCACAATTTAATTCACTCGTAATGGTGTTCGCTCCGAGCTGTTCGACCGGTCTAAATAATCTTTTTATTCTGTTGATAAAATTATTGTTATTAAATCTAATATATTTTATTAAAGGTCTCTTTCCGTTCATTCTCAGCCAGTAATTCAATATATGAACCACGAATCCAGAACATTCAATTCCTATGTGATGTGTAGTCATGAAATCCCGTATCTGTGATTCGGATAATTTATACAAGTCAATTCCTTTGAGTTGTGATTGTACTTTTACCTCTCTGGCAATCTCACCTGGGTCTCCCTTTCCTGATAGCACTCTCAGCCCACCTCTTTGACTCTTAGTATTTATGTAATAAGGAGCAATAATTTTCTTATCTGCAATTGGTAAATTAGTAAATTCAAAAATTACCTTCCTAGCACTTTCTGGTAATGAGTAAGTTTTTATCATATTTGATGTTCTTTAATAGCTATTAACGCCTCTTTTATCCAAGGGATAATTTCCCCTTTTGAGTCAATTGTGTTTTGATTAAGTTGGATTTTTACTATTTCGTCACCTGAATTTAATAATCTACCTTTAATAGGTGTCAAAACTAATACACCTTGCCTATCCATATCTGCGATATTTGTGACATATTTTTGATATAGTAATGCCTTGTCACGATCTTCGTCAAGGAAGACTGTAGTTGGAGCGATCTCATCTGTGAATCTATTTTGGGCTGCATTATCACCTTGAAGTCGATAAACTCCCATTTTCATACAATGGTTTATTTTTAAGGGTTCATGAGCTCTATTTGTAATTTGCGAAAAGTTTTCTGGTTGTAGATTTGCCAAATTGTATTCTTTAGGGTTCAAATCAATCTTTAGTCTCATAAATTCATAGAGATGAATTAAAAATAGAGGCACCTCCTCGCGAAGTAATTGCATTTTTGTATATATTGGTACCGATGCAGTTTGTCTTGCGTTTATTTCAATGACAAACACCTCTCCGGATTCCTTTACCATAAAATCTACACCGAACATACCTCTAAAGCCTTTCTTAAACATGAGAGATCCAATGGTCTCAGTTTCTTTTATTATCTGGTTTACATTATCTAGATTGTTCCTACTCGACCAGTCATTTCCTATCGTTGAACCCCATAATGCTCCTAAATCTTGGTCTCCAGTGATTTGTAGACTCAAACCTCCCATAAACACTCCAGCGCTTGTAATGCATGCATTAAGAGTATAGGCGATACCCGCAACATATGTACTAAATTTAGCTTTTCTTTGATTATTTTCATTTTGTAGTGAATTGAATTCTTCCTCTGTCTTGATCACATGCGTTCCAGAACCCGTATGACCTCTAGAAAATTGAACGACGAATGTCTGCCCTAACTCATGTACCAGTTCTAAATATGAAAGAGTGCCGAATAGATCTATTATAGTTTTTGGAAACTTAACGTATTGTTTTAAATTTTCATATTGTGTTACTTTTTCTTCGAATTCCCGATTTAGTTGAGATGAAGTATTTAGTGATTTAAACCCCAATCCTTGAATCTTTTTCTCGTAGGCAGGGTTAATTTTGAAAGTTTGTGCATATTCTAATTTTTTTTTGCTTCTTTCTAAATATTCTATTACTTTCGGATCGTTAAATAATATTCTAGTACCACCTTGAGGGTTCATCTCAATACCTGCTTCACATTCTTGACAGAAGAATTTGACTCCATTGTCTTTAAAATAGTCGGTATATTGAGAATTTTGGATATGGATGAGATGATAATTATTAATCAATGTTTCTAATCCTAGTCCTCGCTCTGGGTTACGAACAAAATAAAACAAGTTTTTATCTGTGAGATGTGAGTTTAAATTATTAATATAATCTTGAAGTCTATTTTTCATTTAGATATACGTAAATTTTGTTCTCTGAAACTACGACTGGTTTTTTATCATGGAACATAAATGTATTTGCTATAAATACTGCATTTTTAGGCATCTCTTGAGTTAATTTTTTAGCTAATTGATCCATCACTTTGGGATAAAGATAAATAAACGCCCCGTCATACTCTTTATAATTTAGTTTTAAGAAATCCTGCCTAATGATGTGAACTTTCTTGTATCTTCCAAACCACTTCCTAACTCTCATAATTAAAACTAAAATGGGATTAAATTCAATGGCTGTGACCTCATAACCTTCACGTGCCAAGGCGAATGCAACTCGACCATCACCTGCGCCTAATTCAACTATGTGTTTAACCTTGTGCTTTTTTAATTCTCTAATTGCGGTTTTTATGGTTTTTGCGGAGGTTGGATAATATGGAGCACTTATTCGAAAGGCTTTGAACCAGTAATAGAAATAGACCACATAAATGATCATGATGACAGATAGGGCGAGTAATTCAATCATTGTCCGCTAAATAGTAAAACAGGATTTTTATAATTATAACCCTTTTCAAAAGATTTTCTCCATCCTGAAAATGCTAAAAGTGAGTTAAAACTGTAATCCTTATTAATTAAATTATTAACAATTTCTTTGTCTTCTAATAAATTAGAATCAGAAATAATCCATCCGAAACCTTCGGATTCTTTTATAATCTCAATCAGTTCGTCTTTTCTATGTGCGACCCTATCAGTAATTGCATCTGCTAAACTTGAGTTTTGTCGTTCATAATCTACATCAAAAAATTTCGATATTGCATTAATTTTTTCTGTTTGGCAAATATGTATAGGTACAGAATGATTTAATTCTTGGAGACCTTGATATATACCGAATGTACTCGTACCACTACTGCAGGGTATAAATATTGCATCGACGTCTGGAACTTGCTCAACCAATTCATATGAAATAGTTTTAAATCCCTGGTATGAATAAATATCAGTCGAACCTCGTAAGTTTATATATTCGGGGTTATTATTTAGGAATTTGATTAATTCTGACCTTGGTTTGTCAGATAAATTGATTTTTATCTTCGAGTCAGTAAATTTATTTATCTTCTCGAGTTTTTCAGAATTAATATTATTGCTTAAGAATAATTGCAATTTTACATCGAAATGACGTGATACAAAACTAGCACTAATAGCAGAATTTCCAGATGAGGAGAGTGCGAATTTTGAATTGCCAAGTTGAAGATATTTTGCCATTTGATAACTAACTCCTCTATCTTTGAATGATCCGTTAAGATTTTCATTTTCATTTTTAATGAATAAGTTATTTCCCTCGTAAGTCAATTTAATTATTGGTGTATTATCATTTATCCCAATTGTTTTGAACTTATCGTCAATATCACTAAAATTATCCCAAAAACTTCTCATAATAAATTTGTTATAGAATACTTGTAATAACGTTATAATCCGTATCATAATACACTAGACTAATTTTAGTTTTTAGACAACCACTATGGATATTAAAATCACATCACAAGGTCAAGAATATACATGTGCAGAATGTAAAAACGAAGCATCTGTAGAACATGGAAATGGCGTCGGAGACGTTGTAGAATGCCCATTTTGTGGAATTGAGTATGAAATTCTTTCCAAAGATGATGACGGGAATTTTGAACTTTGTATCATAGAAGAAGAAAAATAATTGCTAAACCCCACACGATTTATGTATCATATTTGTATCACCATTATACTTAAATGATGTTATTTCAAATTTCGAAGTAACTTTATTTACCTATTGGTTTGCTGGAGTAGCTTCCTCCTACGCTAAAGCTACGGAGGACAAGCACTTCTTCGCTACCCCTGATCAAGTCAGGGGCCTGAAGGACAAGCAGGTAGTTTTTATTCAGCATAAGCTGGAGTAGCTCAGGTGGTAGAGCAACTGTTTCGTAAATAGTAGGTCGAGAGTTCGAATCTCTCCTCCAGCTTATTATTCATTTATCTATACAAATATGTTTAATCCAGAGTTACTTATCACGAATAAAATCCTCACAAATATTGTAAATATTGAAAAAGAGATACTACTATTAAATGGCTCTGATATCACCACACAGCAGAAGATCAAATTAAAGGCTACTTCAAAGGCGTTATATATTTTTCATGCATCTCATATGATTGGTTACAACATTGGTTTGAAAGATGCCGAGAAAATTAGTGAAGGAAAGGTTTTTGATCAAGAAAATCAAAGCGTAGTTGTATTAAACAATATTAGGAATATGCATGAATTTATACGCTCTAGTCTTCAAGATGATTATATAGACATTGATTCAAGTATTCTCTTACACATGAACAAAATCTTGCTCTCGAATTGGAAAGAAGTTTGGGAGGTAAAATTCAGAAATCCTCAATTAATAGAAGACACCGATTGGAATGATTGGCTTCATCTCACAGACAAAACCATTGAACCACTAACATTACAAGATGAGCTTAGATCAGCATTTGATTGGTATAAAATAACTACCCAAAAGTTGTATCCTCTAATTAGGATAGCCATCTTGATATATCGATTAATTCAAATCGCTCCATTCTCACATCTAAATAAATTTACTATCATTGGTGCTTCTGACTTCTTGTTAAGGAAAAACGGCTACATTAGTGATGATTATTTGTCTACATTTAGGTTCTTTGACTCAAATAACTCTCTATTCAAAGATGTCATTGCAAAAATTAGTGTTGAATATCCGAACAATCTCACACTTTGGGTAGAACATTTCACAGAGTCTCTAGCACGTGAACTTAAATCTGTATCTATGGATATCCAGGAATTCGCTAAAGCAAACCCAAAGCAGAAAAAAACTTTCTTAGATTTAAATAAAAGACAGTTGAAAATCCTTAAATATTTGCAGACTATACCAACTATTAAGCGAGAAGATTACGTACAAATTATGGAAGTGTCTACAATGACGGCATTTAGAGATTTAAACGACCTAGTTACTAAAAAACTGCTGAAGGTTGACGGTCGAGGTCGAGCTACGAGGTATCATCTTGCTAATCGTTAAATTGTAGCACTTTTCTTATATTTTCGATAGTACTTTTGTTCTTGATGATTGTCTGGAGGTCTTTATCTTTAGCATGTTTTATTCCCTCAACTGATCCAAAAGCTCTCAATAGTTTCTTTTTAGTGACATTACCAATTCCTGGAATATCATCTAGAATTGAAGCTGTCTGGCCAAGTGAACGAAGTTTACGATGATAATTTATAGCAAATCTATGCGATTCATCTCTAATACGCTGTATCAAGAAATAACCATCCGAGTTAAAATTTAATCGTCTTTGGACAAATTCTAGTTCACCTTCTTTATCTTTAATAAAGAAAATATCTTCGTTCTGTTTAGCAAGTCCTACAACAGGTATATCTATATTTAGAGCTGTCAATACTTTGTATACTGAGCTGAGTTGTCCTTTGCCCCCATCAATAATAATAAGATCGGGATTAATCGAGAAACTGTCATCTGGTTTAGGAGATTTGTGTTTAAAGCGTCTCGATAACATCTCGGACATCATTGCAAAATCGTCAGGGGTCGTCTTGGTTTTAATTTTGAATTTTCTATATAGATTTTTTGCAGGATTTCCATCAACAAACACTACCATTGACCCTACTGCATTTTTTCCTTGAATATTAGAGATGTCAAAGCACTCGATTTTGAAGTTTTCTTGAACCTTTAAATCGAAGTAATCGAGTTTATTTACAAGTTCACCTAATGCTTTTAATTTATGCTTCTTTTTCTCTTCATGAAATGCATTCTCATCTGTGAAGGTATCTTCAATTGTAACGCGTTGTTTAATATATTCCAGATCTTGAATTTTATTTCGAAGATCTGCTGACTTTTCAAATTCGTATCGTTTAGTATACTTTTCCATATCGGATTTAAGAGTTTTAACCAACTCATTGTGACCTTTTGTGAAGAAAGTGTTGATTCCCCTAAGGTTTTGGTTGTATTTTTTCTTTGATATATAACCAGCACAAGGTGCTTGGCAAAGACCTAGGTGATAGTACAAACAAGGAATTGGATCTGATGATTTGATAATCTTTTTATTAGTTTTTGGATCGATAACCTCTTTTATAATTCTATTACAAGTTCTGTACGGATATATTTTCCTAAGGCGAGAGAGTATTCTCCTAACAGGCATTGTGTAGTGGTATGGACCTAAATATATGGCATTTTTTCTGGTTTTCGATCGAACGATTTGAAGTCTTGGAAAATCTTCGTTTTTGTCAATCATTATCCAAATATAGTTTTTATCGTCTTTCAGATCACGGTTATAGTATGGTTTATACTTTTTAATTAGGTTAGTTTCTAGGATGAATGCCTCGAGTTCTGAATCCGTCGAAATATGTTCAATACTAATAATATTCGCTACAAGATTATTAATATGTGGATCGGAGTGTACTTTTGCAAAATAACTAGATACTCGTTTCTTGAGGTTTTTAGCTTTGCCAACGTAAATGACAGATTGATTTATATCTCTATAAATATAACAACCCGGAGAATCCGGTAAGTCTGGTAATTGGAATTTTATAATTTCTTCGTTGGACACGATTATATTTCTTCGTTTAGTGCCCTTCTATAAGTATCGAGTTTCCTGTCATGAACAAAAACCCTAGAGCATTGACACCCTAGAATCTCAGTACCATCTGCTTTTTTATCGATAACTTTGGCTTTTTTTAAACTTTGTGTGCAACCGGGACACATCTTTTTTTGTAATAGGATTACCTGTAAAGGCGTTATTAGTTTTTTTAACATAGCTCTGAATATTTAAATCTGATAACATTATACTTATTAACTACTAAAAGACCAAAATGAATTTGGAAATCGTAATCACCCTCATAATTCTGGCTGTCTTGCTATCGTTCATTCTCGCTTTCCCAATTATTAGTTTTTTGTATAAATTTAAAATTCAGCGGAACCTCGATGTTGACTTTTCTGTATTGATTGAATCACGTAAAAACAAAGTTGGGACACCAATTATGGGTGGTTTAATAATTATTCTTACAGTTGTAATTCTAAACTTGATTCTAAATTTTAACGAAGTTACGGCCATTCCAATTATATTATTCATTAGTTTAGCTTTAATTGGAGGCTTAGACGATGTATTGAATCTATTTGGACAAAAAAGAAAAATTAGAACATTAAACAGAGTTATAAAACTTATAAAAGTTCATAGAAATAACCTCTATAGAATAAAATTATTTTTAGGTCTACCCTGGATTACCTTTCACAGAATCATGAGAATTTTTGAATCTAATCCAGGTAAGGGTTTATTTGCTCATGAAAGGTTATTACTTCAACTTGCAAATGCAGTTGCTTTTTGTATATGGTTTATGACTACACATGAAGATCCATATTTAATTGCACTACCCTTCTTTGGGATGATATCCATTGGTATTTTAATAATTCCATTAATTGTGGGTATTATTTTAGGTATGATAAATGCTGTAAATTTCTCGGATGGGCTTGATGGCTTATCATCAGGAATGTTAGTGAATGCATTTGTAGGTTTTCTAATCATTGCATTTTTTGATAATAATGTTCCTCTTGCATTACTTTCTGCTACTATCGTAGGAGGATTAACGACATATTTATACTTTAATATTCCACCTGCTAGAGTTCAGATGGGTGATGTAGGTACATATTCTTTGGGCGGATTGTTAGCTTTTATAGGGATAATGTTACAAAATCCATTTGTGCTGTTCATAATATGTTTTCCTTTTGTGGTTGAAGTTTCCAGTACAGTCATCCAAAGTGCAGTTCGGAAGCTTTTTGGAAGAAGACTGTTTAAAATGGCTCCATTACATCACCACTTTGAAATGATGGGTTGGAGTGAGGAGAAAGTCGTAATGAGATTCTGGCTCTTCTCTAGTCTTTTCACACTATTAGGGATTTGGGTGTATTTTTGGTAAAGCTTTGCTATAATTACACTTCGTTCTTTGAGAGATATGATATTCTTGCTTCTTATAAAGATTTAACGACCATAGGGAGTTAAATCTTAAAAGGAGCAGCAATCAGAAGCTAGAAGGAACTTGTACACAATGTTCCTGGAAGCTGATGATTTGCTGCGACACGCCGAGGTAGCTCAGCTGGTAGAGCACCCGCCTGAAGAGCGGGGTGTCGTCAGTTCAAGTCTGACCCTCGGCATATATACTGTTAATAATATGGGCGCTTAGCTCAGCTGGTTAGAGCGACTCGTTTACACCGAGTAGGTCGGGGGTTCGACTCCCTCAGCGCCCATATTTTTCATAATTTCCTCATACTTTATTCTTGTTCAGCTTCTATCAGAGGTGGATCATCCCTTTTTAGGTTTAGAACGACTTGGTTACACCGAATATGTTAAATTTATTAATGTATGAAAGTGAGTCTGGGTTTTCTCTCAAAGAGAGATCTCCCTCTGGGAGACGATACCCTCAGCGCCCATCTAGTAATAATGTTTATGTATAATCCTCCGTAAAATATGTAGTCTGCTTTCGTTCTAATAATAATATTAATCGTTATTAAACAGGGTTTACTTATTATAATAATTAAAACCATCTTTGGGAAAATCGTAATGATTCTGGTTTCTTTAAAGCAATAATACTGCACCCAAATATGTGTATATAGATAATATATATGTGATACAATATGGAACTATAATAATTAAAATGGGTCTAGACAACTTTAGAGTGGATTTTTTCTAAATTCTGAGAGAAGTATATCATAAATTCTTCCCCTATGATTCCATCTGAACT
>JAJTYI010000008.1:0-12500 GCA_021463645.1 bacterium | reverse complement strand
CCAGCTACCCGTCATAGGCTTGGTGAGCCATTACCTCACCAACAACCTGATAGGACGCAGGCCTATCCCTAAGCGACCGAAGCCTTTGCTATATTCACGAATGAACATAGAATATCCAGTATTAATTACCCTTTCGGGTAGCTATGCTTGACTTAGGGGAAAGTTCCTACGCGTTACTCAGCCGTTTGCCGGTTTCCTCCCGCCCTGTAAACAGGGCGGGATTCTCCCTCGACTTGCATACCTTAGGCACGCCGCCAACGTTCATCCTGAGCCAGGATCAAACTCTCCATAAGAATAGATTGTTATTCAAGATTTCCGAATAAACAAGTTTATTGGGATCCTTGTCCCGCCGAAGCTATGAAATAGCGAAGGCGGGAAAACTCTCCATAAGATTGTTTGTCCCGCTCTCGTAAACGAGGGCGGGAAAACTTGGCAACCCCTCTCTCGCAAGCGAGGGAGGGGCACCTCGTTGTTGAAACGAGGATTTTTCATATCCCTCCTTTCATCGAAAGGAGGGAAAACGTTATCTGTGAGATTCCCGCCTTTATAAAATAAGGGCGGGATAAAGAAATATTTGGTAAGACAAGTATTATTACTTGCCATCTTTTAAATTTTCAAAGATCACTTCTCTCTAAAAGGGAATAAAAATATAGCTTCACAAAAGCTACGGCTAATTCTATCAGAAAGAGGCGAATTCAGTCAAAGCAATTTAGTGTTTTCTTTTCTTATTTTTCTTGGGCAAATAATCCTGATAGTAATTAAAACCCTCAGAACTTTTTGTTGTTCCCTCTTCCACCTTTTTAGACATTAAAAACCTAACCCCGAAATACAAATTCACACCTAGCAACAGTATTATAAATAACAAATGCCAAACTCTCATGCTTAGATAAAGGACACCCTGAAATCTAGCAAATATAAATACCAACCATAAAATACTTAGAATTAGGTTGTATTTCATGGCTCTCCTAAGTATTAACTTTCTCTTACCTAGCAATACTAAAACTCTTCTATTTAACAAAATATATAGAACTCCAACTGCTAAGAAGTCAATTATCACTAATAATGTAAATAATGCACTAAAAGTAAAGCTTTCAGGTCTAACTTCTGTCAGATAGTCAATATCATAAAGTTTGGTCAAATCAATATTGGAAAAACTCTGGGCTATCTCATTAAAAAATTCTGTAAGAAAATCCATACTTATTTCATAAAATGTAGAAAGGAGAACATACTGAATTATAGCTAATAATCGCTAAAAAGAAAATCCCACCCTAATTGAAATTAGGGTGGGATTGATTCAAATCGTAATTTAGTTTACTTCAATAATTTATCGAAGTATTCTCCAACTACTGGCAATGTGTATTTCTCACCTTGTAGTGCCTTAACCAATAACAATACCCATAGAACAAATGCTAACAATGACAATGGTAGCGAAAGTATTGCGAGAATAAAAGTAAATCCTAGAACCATTGTTATAAGATTTATTGCCAATAACGCATTGCTTTGTTTCGCATAGTGCTTAACCATATCTGAAGCATCAGGCATTGCATAATAAATTATCAATCCAACTAGAGGGATTGTTGCAACTGCAGCAAGAACTTTGTCATCACTTACTGAATTGGATTTGACCTTTACTGTTTCGTTAGCATTGTCTGCCATTAAAGGGAATTTAATAAATTAGATAATGCTTAAGTATATTTATTTTTAATTGGAATGTCAAAAATTTGTGAACAAACCAATATTCTTCAAAGCATGTATAGGCTTACGATTTCGTCAGGTGTTGTAGTTTGGTAAACAGATTTATCATCTCGTAAATGTTTGAAACGAGGAAACCTTAGTGAGTAACCTACTCCATGCAATTTACTCTTCGAGACTTCGTCCGCCTCAATCACAGCTACCAATGAGGGTTCTACAAACACATCAGGTACAAGAGTATTATCAATTACTACATTTTTTGGCACTTGAGATATAGCAATTGTATCAAGCTTATCTTTAATAATTTTCCAGTCCACATCTTTGAACCCTGTGCCTACTTTGGCTAGACTATAAAACTTGTCATCATCAGGATTATAGATTCCGACAATAATCCCTCCAATGCCAAATTTTGCACGATTTCCAGTTCCTTTGTAATACCCTAAAATGACTGTATCGACAGTATCAGCCAAATCTTGTTGAGATTTTACCTTGAATTTTATCCAATCATAGTTCCTGGTACCTGGTTCATAGGGTCCATTTGGAATCTTTGCGATAAGCCCTTCCAAGCCTAAATCTCTGTACTGTTCGAACTTTTTATTTAGAGAATCAATATCATTTACTTCGAATGACTCAGCTAGTCTTATCATTCCATCACTCTGTGTTAATATTTTTTCTCTTAATAATTTAATCCTAGTTTGTAAATCATCATTTAATAATCTATCGCCGTTGTAAAAAAGCACATCAAAGCAGAAAACTAAAACTGGAATCTCCGTGGCCTTACCAGAAACTCCATGCTTTCTCTTTCGCTGAACTGTATCTTGAAATGGCATAAGTTTATCTGTCGCAACATCATAGCCAATTACTTCAGCATCCAATATCACACTTTCCACTGGCAACTTTCTAACCTGTTCTACCACATCAGGAAACATATTCGTAATATTTCCCATATTTCGACTAAACAACCTTACATCATCAGTTTTTTTAATCAACATATCATCTTCTTCATCGCTGTGAAATCCTCCTCTATCGAAGTGGATTTGTAATCGCAATCCATCGTATTTAGGTTGGACGATTAGTCCCGATCCCATTCTCTCAAAAATTTTCTCTAAATCTTTTTCACGCTCTACGAGCTTTGAGCTTACGGGGACTCCAACTTCTAATGTGAAGTCTTTCAATACTTCCACACCTTCGGTCATTAGAGAAAATGCAATATCACCCATATCCGCCCTCGCACCATAAGCTTGTTCGAGCTCAGGTTTTAGACTCTTATCACCTTTCACAGCCCAGGATAGAGATTCTAATAAGGTTTTGTCACTCACTCCAAGTCTTAATTTTCCCAAAACTATTCGTCCACAAAACTTAGCCTCAAGTGGAGAAAGCTGTGTAATCAATTCTTTGAACAACCGCATTTTATCCTGCTGTGAATTCTTTCCCGAGATTAGGGCAATTCTTTTCAACATCTTGAAAACTTCATCCACTCCTAAGCCAGCACTTTTGTTATTTGCATATTTCTCTAGAAGCAAGCCTATATCACCCATTTCCCCATAACCACTCTCCAAATTTTTCAACTCGTTTTCATCATTTACCAACGAACGAAGGAGAAGTTTTAAAGAAAAATTAAATTGAGTGCCTATAAATTTTGGTGAGATTTCTCCTTGCAATAGCAATATTCCAGGATAAATTTCCTCTTTTTCAAATTTATTGATCACTTCAGCAAGAATTATTATCATTTTATTACGAGAGCTTATTTGCTCAAGACTCTGGAGGTAATTTGAGAATTCTAAAAATTTCATTTTATTGGGATAATATATATTTCGCACCTCTTGTTCTACCTCTCTTCTTCACAATTCCTTTGTCCGCTAAATCATTTAAATCTCGTAGAATTGTATCATCACTAATTTTTGGAAATAATTCAGAAAAATCAGGGTTTTTAATTTCATTATAAGTCTCCAAAAAATCAATTATTTTGATTTGCCTTTCATTAAGTGCTACTTGCCCGACCTTGAGTTTTAGCCTTCTGTCCATACTTAATGAGAGAACTTTATTTTTAATTCTGGTAAGCTCCTCTCCTACACCTCTTGTAAAATATTCCAACCAATGTGTTAAATCCCCACTATGAGCACTATCGATTGCATCGTAATACAAAGACAAATCTTGATCATAATACTCTTCTAAACTGAAAAACTTCTTAAAGTCATACCCATCACGATACATAGACCATGTAGCAAGGATTCTTGCAGTACGACCATTGAGATCAACAAATGGATGAATTCTTACTAATTCAAAATGTAATATCCCTGCTCGTAATATCGGATGACAATTTTTCACAGTAGTGTCCCATTCTATTAGGTCATTTATCTCATTTTGAATATCGGCCACATTCACGGCATCAAAAACCACCTCACCAGTCAAAGAATTTACTACTACTGCGTTTTGCTCACGGAATTTCCCAAGCATTTCTGTAGACAATATCTTTTCACCAAGAATAGAATGGACTTTTAGTAGAAATTCTTCTGTCAGATACTTCGATTTGTTGTCCGAAATATATTTTATTACCTTCCTGTAATTTATAATTTCCATAATATCTCGAGTACGAAAACTCTCGATTTTATCACCCGAAACAATTTTTTGCGCCTCATCAATATCTAGTGAATTTCCTTCGATTGCTGTGGAGTGGTGAACTGTACGAACGATTGCTTGGTTCCGGAAACTCCTCTCCCATGAAGGGACTAGTGGTGCATTATCGATAATTTCTTTTGATGCATGAATCTCTGCCACATAATTCAGCAGATCATTAGTTATGACGTATTCAGGTTTGTATGACATTTAGGTTTTTTGATAGAAAGCTGATTTTGTACTTCCGAATTTCTTTATCAAGCCCATCTTCTGAAGTTTATCCAAATCTCTGCGAAGTGTGCGCACATTGAAGTTCCCAATCCTACCTTCTAGATACTTCATTGGGTGTTTTTTTGATTCAGACAGAGCTGATAATATTTTCTTTTGTCTCTCGTTGAGTTTAAAATCGGCAACTTTAGTAGTATTTGGCTTCTTCGTCGTCTTGATTGATTTCTTTTCATTATGGGCACTTTTGCCGAAGATTAGAAAAATAAATACAACCAAAGGCAATAATAACAGAATCTTTTTCATATTTAATCAATTAATAAATTATCACTATCAGCTAAGTTTTTACCCACTTCTACGTCTACATCCATATTCACCTTCAGCTTGAAAACCTCAAGCATCATTTTTGAAACATCTTTTGCAAAATTCATTAGTCTATTATCATCTTTTTCATCCAAAACTTCAAAAACCAATTCGTCATGTATTTGTAGTACCATTTCTGCAAAATCCTTATATTTTTCTTCAATAATTTTGTCTGCCTTTATCATTGCCACTTTAATCATATCGGCTGCACTGCCTTGCAGTGGGAAATTTAGAACTTCGCGCTCCGTAGCTCTACGAATTTGAAAGTTTGGAGAATCTAGTCCTGATGTATCCTTTCTTCTGCCTAATAACGTAGTAACATAACCATCAATCTTCGCTGACTTGATTAGCTCATCGAAATATACCCGAACTTTTGGATAGGTCTCGAAAAAACCATTTATATAGTTTTGTGCTGTAGCATTATCGATATCTAGCCGTTCAGATAATCCATACGATGAAATTCCATAAACAATTCCAAAATTTATCGTTTTTCCCGCCCTTCTTTCTTCTTTTGTAATACCTTCAATTGGTTTATTCAGTACCTGCGAGGCAGTAAGAGCATGTATGTCTATATTATTAGTAAATGCATCTACTAATTTAGGTTCCCCCGACAAATGTGCCAATAATCTTAGCTCCTGTTGTGAATAATCGAGAAAAACAAACTTTTTGCCATCTTCGGCAACAAAAGCTCTTCGCACCTCCTGTCCCAAATCACTTGATATTGGAATATTTTGAAGGTTGGGTTCTGTAGATGATAATCTTCCAGTAGTAGTCACATCCTGATGAAACTTTGAGTGAATCCTGCCTGTTTTTTCATTCACCTCTGCAACCAAAGAAGAAGTATAAGTAGATTTCAATTTTGATAATTGTCGATAATCTAGAATCTCTTTGACTATTGGATAAGTATTTTTCAAATTAATTAATATTTTCTCATTTGTAGAAAAACTACCGTTTTTACTTTTCTTTGCTCCTGGTAATTTCATCCTTCCAAACAATACCTCTCCCAACTGTTTAGGAGATGCAATATTAAATTCCTCACCAGCTAGTTCATATATATTCTTTACTTTCTGATCTATTATTTGTGATATTTTCTTTTCAAATTTATTAAGGTAATCAATATCTAGCTTAATACCGGTATTTTGCATCTTAGCCAATACAGGACTTAAAGGCATTTCAACCTCTTTAAATAATTTGTAAATATTCCAATCAGTAGTTTTAAGTTCTTCTATTTTCGAAAGAAGTACTTCATACAAATTTGCCATTAGTATAATTCTCTCTTTATCATCATTAACAAATGAGCTTATCTCTAAATACTTAACAAACAAGTCATCTATAGAAAGTTTTGTATTGGAAAAATCTAGGAGATGGGAAGCGATTTTAATATCGAAGTTTACATTAAGTAGTTCCATACTCTTCTCAATATGAAAAAGATGCAGATCTTTTGAATTATTTACAATTACTTTTAAGTTACCTTCCTCAATCTTTTTTAAATATTTTTTATAATCTTTCTCATTCACGTTTAGAATAATTTCCCCTTCATTTCCATCATACAAATTTACAACTGTATAACTTTCTACATCACTATTTAGGATTTGTATGAATAGCCTATTGCTCTTTTTCGGTATTGTGGTACTTTCTTGTACACTATTCACTTTCTCGACCCCTTGTTCCGACTCGCCCTTGTCCACATCAAACAAGCTTGCCTGATACGTTTCGTTTTGGTGTTTAACCTCCACTTTTTCAACGCTTAACTTTTCCAATCTGTTAACTAGCGAGTGAAATTCTAGGCTGATAAACCATTCCCTAAGCACATCAATTTTGTACCCAGAGATGGAATGATTACTATAGTCGACAACAACAGGAACGCTTGTATCAATACTTGCCAATTGCCTACTCAGGAGCGCTATATCGTCATTTTCGACCAACTTTTTCTTAACAGGTTTTTCTATCTTATCTAAGTTTTCAAAAATGTTCTCAATTGTTTTATATTTACCAAGTAAATTTTTTGCAGAAACTTCACCAATTCCTTTAACACCTGGAATGTTGTCTGAAGTGTCACCTCTTAAACCTTTATATTCTATTATTTGACTAATTGTATATCCTAGTTTTTTTTCTGCCGTTATAGAGTCATACAGGGCCGATTTTTGAAAAGCACTTCCAGATAAAAATACTTTTACTTCATCATTGATTAATTGTAGTAAATCTCCATCTCCAGTTACTATTATTTTCTCTATACCCTTCAGTTCTTCGGACCTTGAAATTGTCCCAATAATATCATCTGCCTCATAACCATCTTTTTCCAAAACAGTGATGTTGGATTCGGTAAGAATCTCTTTTATGAGTTTAAATTGTTCAATAAGTTCAGGATCTGTCTTCTTTCTAGTCGCTTTATATGCTGGGAACATTTTATGTCTGAAAGTTTTTTCTTTCGAATCAAATGCAAAGAAAACCTGACTCGGTTTAAATTTATCTAACACCTGTAAAACGATTGAAAAAAATCCGAATGTGGCATTTACCTGAAGTCCTTTGGTCGTAACCAAAGTTTTAGGGTATGCATGATATGCTCTATGGATTATTGCGTTACTGTCGATGAGGAGAACTAAAGATTTTTCCAATTAATGTTATTAATAACGTCCCATTATAGCAAACTCATATATATACTGTATAATTCGTGGTATGGAAGTAGCCGAAATTCAAACTGAAAAAACAAACCTTGTAATAGTTGTACTTTCTCATGGTGCTTATGGTTTAGAGGGTCAAATGCCAGTACCTTCGGAGAAATCATTCGATCGTGCATTCGCAGCATATGCTAATTATCAGAAAACTCGTGAGGAAAACGAATTTAGTGATGTAGAGGTTGTATTTATAGGGGGATGGCGTGGTGATAAAAATCCCTCTACAGCCAGACTTATGTCCGATGCTTTTCATCAACTAATTGGAGTAGATATCAATGCTTATCCCGATGATAAACCATTAATCCCAGTGTTCGTTCTAGGACAGTCAAAAGAAACAAGAAGAAACCTAGAAGAGTTATCTGAATTCCTGAATACGAGATTCAATCCAGAAAATACAGATATTCAAATAATAAGCCAAGGATATCACAATTCCCGAGGTCGTTTAGATAGATTAGCCCAAAATCTATTAGGAGATTTTACGAAGAAGACTAAATTTCTATCCGTCGAAGAAATTGAAAGTGAAAATCCAGAAAGATTTGAATATGCTCCAGAGCTCAAGAGGTCAGCTTCTATGGCAGAATTAGTTCATATCTTATTTATTGAAACTGGATATGTGCTAGATCAATTAACTAATCAAAAGTTTACGTTTGAGAAAATTTTTTATGATGGGATTGATTTATTCAGGAGAGGTAGTCACTTCGTCAATTCCATTACTGCTAGGCTAACAAAAATGCCTACAGATAAGAGTAATTCGAAACAAAAGACTAAGTCTGATTAGTTATCGAAATTTAAAGAAAAGATTCTACTACCAGATTACTTGAAAAAAGCATTAAACTCTTCCGCATCCAACACTTCCTTCTCAAGTAGTGCGTCTACAATCTTATCTAATGTTTTGCGGTTCTCTGTAAGAATTTCTTTAGCCTTCGCGTAACATGATTCCATGATTGCCCTGACCTCATCATCGATAACTTGTGAAGTTGCTTCAGAATAATCACGATCTTCACCGTATTTATGTCCTAAATAAGCGAGATTTTCTTCTTGTCCGTATTTTACAAGTCCGAGTTTCTTACTCATGCCGAAGCTTTTTACCATTTTCTTTGCGATTTCGGTTGCTTTCTCAATATCATTTGATGCCCCACTTGTAACATCTCCAAATACTAGCTCTTCTGTGGCGAATCCGGCAACCAATGCTGTTATATTTGAAATCATTTTGGTTTTGGTAATAGATACTTGATCTTTTTCGGCTAATGGCATCGTATAACCAAGTGCCATACCTCGAGAAACAATAGTAACTCTGTGAACAGGATCATGTTCGGGAACCTTCTTCATAACCAATGCGTGACCAGCCTCATGATAGGCGGTCATACGAAGTTCTTTTTCATCTCTTTTTCGCTTTTTGGCAGGTCCCATTTGAACTTTGTTTGAAGCCTCTTCGATATCGTTGAATGTAATCTCGTTTCTATTTTCTTTTGCGACAATAATCGCTGCTTCATTCAGCATATTTTCCAAATCAGCTCCAGAGAATCCGACTGTTCTTTTTGCAACAAGTTCTAAATCAACAGATTTTGCAATTGGTTTGTTCTTCGCGTGGATTTGGATAATTTGTTTTCTGCCCTCAATGTCAGGAAGGTCTAAGACTACTCTTCTATCAAATCTACCAGGTCTCAAAATTGCAGCGTCCAATACATCAGGTCTATTAGTTGCAGCGATAACGATAACGTTTGTGTTTGGTTCGAATCCATCCATCTCGACTAGAATCTGATTCAATGTCTGCTCTGTTGTGCCTGATTGGATTGTTGTTCCTCTTTTTCTCGCTACAGCATCAATTTCATCAATAAAGATTATTGATGGAGCTGATTTCTTGGCTTTTTCAAAAAGATCTCTCACTCTAGATGCACCTGCACCTACAAGCATTTCTTCAAATTCTGAACCTGATGTGTGAAAAAATGGAACACCTGCTTCTCCTGCGATGGCTCTTGCTAAAAGTGTCTTACCTGTTCCAGGTGCACCAACCATAAGCAATCCTTTTGGAATTCTAGCACCACGATCTAAGAATCTCTTTGGTTCTTTCAAGAAAAGTACAACTTCGTTGAGTTCTTCTTTTGCTTCATCAACTCCTGCAACATCTTTGAATGTAATATCTGGCTTGCTTCCGAAAATCATTCTTGCCTTTGATTTTCCGAATTTCATTAATTGACTTCCTGAACCCTGAATCCCTCTAAACATCATGAATCCAAGAATTCCGAAACTTAGCAGCACTCCAAGTGTGATAATGTCACCCCATGGTACATTGGTGACGACAATTGATTTGAACTCAGTATTACCTTCGTCGAATTTAATCCCTTCTTCCTGTAAAAATTTAGAGAAATCACTAGTGACTCCGGACCAATTGATGAACTCATTCGTTACAGCTCGGTCACTAGCTTTGGCATAGAGCTCTCCATCCAAAATCCATACATCGGTGATTTGATCTTTGGATAAGTCAGATATTATCTGCTCTTTGGTTCTATCATCGGATATATTTGCGAAGTAGAAAACGTCTGAAATTAATTTACCTTGATCGATATTTTCTTTGTTTAATTCATCAGAAAAATCAAAATTCTCTGTAACTGGGTAAACATAATCTGTTCCCTTAGCATTCGAATTTTCCAATAATACAAATTCATTTCCAATATATGCATTTTTTATTGCTTCTACTCGCTCTCCTCTTGCAGTAGTAGTTATAAGTTCTTTGAAACCTACTGGTCTCAATAGACTGATAAATTTATCTCTATCGATTTCTACTACTTCGCCTTCAGACGTATTTTTGTAATCGACATCCTCAGGTACTGCATTATTAATTTCTTCTACATTGATTGAGTCTAGAGTATAAATGTATTTCCCTCTAGCAGTTGCCTTCCCATCATCACGGATTTCTACTACTGAGTATTTATTGTTTTTAACATTATCAATGAAATCGGATAAACTTACTTCCTTTGCATCAATTTGCGAACTAAAAAGATTCATCACAATCGAGGAAAGTATGAACAATCCGATGATTAGCGATAAAGTATTGAAATTAAACCCAATCCAGCTTTTCTTTGCTCGCGGGATTCTTTTTATTTTTGTGTTTTGTGTAATTCCATTTTTCATTTAGATCTCCTTTTTAAGAATATTATTTAATATCAAAAATTATGACGAGAGAGGGACTTGAACCCTCGACCCTCGGCTTATGAGTCCGATGCTCTACCAACTGAGCTATCTCGCCATTATGTTTAGCAAATTATTATACCTTACATCTATCAATTATTAAGCAAGGCATTTCTGTCCGATGCTCTACCAATCCCACCGTTCTACTTTTCCTTTATTGGAGAAGTTTAGAACGGTGTGGATCCTCGTCCACATTCCTTTAGGAATGTGGCGGGACTGAGCTATCTCGCCATTATGTTCAGTAAATTATTATACCCTACATCTTTTAATCTTTTAGTAAGGCATAACTGTCCGATGCTCTACCAATCCCGCTGTTCTTATTTTCTCTTTTTTTAGAGAAGATTAGAACAGCGTGAATCCTCGCCCACATTCCTTCAGGAATGTGGCGGGACTGAGCTATCTCGCCATTAATATAACCTAAAATAGATTATAATCTTCACTGACTAATGATTTTAACACAACAGGCACAAAGCAATAAACTAACTTTGTTGTAATTATGATTGATATGATTAATTAGAGGAACATTAGACCCTCCACTAGAAGAAATACCGCATATACCAATAGCAATACAGCTCCCTCTTGTCTGGATAAGTCGTGCTTTGATTTAGTAAAATGATAGAATGCCGAAAAACCGATAAGTGTAATAATTAGCGTTTTCCAAAAATTATTTACTGTTAGTACCTCTCCCCCGCTCATCAGTGTCATAACTGCGAAAATAACAACATTTACAGTTGCCGAACCTAGATAATTCCCAAATGCTACATCTTTTTTCTTATCTTTAATTGCTCTAAAAACCAAAGAGATTTCTGGAATATTTGTTCCCACTGATAATACTATTAAACTTATAAAGAAGGCAGGAATGTTAAAGAGTGTACCGAAGTATATCGTTTTATCTACAATTAGGTTACTTGCTACAAATATCAAACCAATGCCTAAAAATATTTTCAATAAGTCGTTTAGGGAATATCTTTTGAGATGAAGCATTTCATTATCACCATCAAGAATGCCTTTATTTTTTTGTACAACAAAAAACAGGACTCCGGCTAGTATTAACATGAATATACCTTCGGTAACAGTAGCTTTTTTATCCATCACAGCTATAAGCGGGGTTACCAAGACTATAAAGGCATATATTAATTTTGTTGATTCAATTTTGTTTGTTAATTTTATTCCATTACCAAAGACCGCAAATAGAGGGATAATTAGGAAGAAAATAACGATAATCCCACCGATTAAATTACCAATAAATATTTCCGGTTTCCCTTCTGATAGTGCAGCAAGAGATAAACTGATTTCCGGAATTGATGTTAGTATTCCTAGCAAGAAGAAAGAGAAAGCGAATGAAGATACTTTCAATTTACGTGAGATTTTATCAACAGATTTAATTATCAAACCAGAGCCAAACCAGATTGCGACAAAACTAACAAGAAAGATTAATAAATTGAGAACTATTTCCATAATTAATTATTAAATCAAGTTTCATTATAGCCCAAATAAAAATTAAAGGGGAAGAAATTAGATTTAGATATGAAGGAATGTAGAAATGTATGATTTAGAAAAGTAAAGATGTAGAAATGTAGGGATTTAGGGATTGAAGAATTCTTTTTTTCTATTGCGGGGGTACCCCGTGCAATTCGCTTCGCTCATTCACGCGGCAGGCTGCATACTTCTAGTATAATTGTGCTTCACTGTATGAATTTGGGGGAATATATTATGAATTTGCATAACTCACTGTTATTT
>JAJTYI010000007.1 GCA_021463645.1 bacterium | reverse complement strand
GACGCTTAACTGGGTCACTACTCATGCCAACATAAAACCAATTATTGTTTATACTTTTTATTATATAAACGAAAAACATTATTATCAGGAATATATGCCGGGAAGAGGACTCGAACCTCCACCCCCGAAGGGACTAGTTCCTAAGACTAGCGCGTCTACCATTTCGCCATCCCGGCATGTTTTACTAATTTTGATATATTTTCTATTTTAATGAGCGCGCTTGCCTGCCGAAGCCTTAGCGTAGTCAGTTCTATATCTCATCTAGTTAACTAAAGGATGTTTGAATTTCGTTTATCCTTCGTAGCTTTAGCGAAGAAGGGCCATCCCGGCAATTAATTACCCTTAAATGATACTACAATAGACTGATTTGCTCAAATATATTTATTGCTAGAGAGAATTGAATTAAATTACAACACAAGAATTAAAACCTGGGTTATAATATTGATTCACTTTCCATTGTTAAAGAATTTGTTTTATGAACACAGAAAACGATTACTCTGATATAATGAATATAGATTAATAATTTTTATTTAACTTTTTATTTAAAAAACCAATGAAAAATCTATTGATTGGATATACAACTTTGGTAGCTTTCATAGTACTCACTATGATTTCTGCAATGATATTGCCTTCATATACTCCCTCGACAAAGGCGAACACGAGTGCCCCTAGACAGGATGGTACTTTGAACAGCTTTACATGGGTTTTCGACTTTATGACTCATGGGCAACAAGTTAAATTATTAGAATCAGGAAGCCCGACATTACTAAAACTTGGTGTATCACACAAAGTTAATACCGAAGATTATCCGGTAGATGCAATTGCTATTTCCTCCGTAACAGTTATGGATCCTTACGTAACAGGAGAAAATGACTTACAAGTAGGACTTGGTAAAGCATTGGTACTAGATGATACAAATCCTGGAGTAAATGATTCCTTCAGAGGTGGAGACTTTATTTTCACTGTAAACAGCGGCTCATTACGAAAAGTGGAATTTGATTTAATAGACTTTGGTGATGAGAATGACCAACATTTAGGAGGTTCAAGATTTAACAATCATTATCTTAAAGTATTCTTTAAAGATGGGACAACCACTCAAATCGGACTTGATGCACATGATAAATCAAACTTCCCGGATAAATATGTAAGACACGTAGACACAATGATGTACAGCAAAGATATAGCTAAATTTGTTGTTCATGTAAGTGGTTCTACGTCACTTGATAATTTGAAGGTCTACAGTCCTGTTGTGCCTACATCAACACCACCGACAATACCAACTTCTACAGCTACACCTAAACCAACATCTACAGCTACACCAAAGCCAACTTCAACAGCAACTCCTACACCTACTAACAAACCATTAGTATGTACACAATGGTCTACACAAAGACTTTACTCAGGTGAATTTAATGCTGCAAAAGCTGATAAAAGAAATTACGATCTAGGTACAGTTACTTTCGGAACAGTTGCTAAGAAATACCCAATTGCAGTAAGAACAATGTGGGGTTGGACAGGTGCTACTGAGAAAAACCCACAGATAGGTAATGCTTTTAGTCCAAAGGTTCAAAACAACGAAAATCATACTGTAACTATAAAATATAACGATCTTCAGAGTACAGCTACGAAGACTCAATCTTCAGTATGTGAAGACCTTGGTAATACAAAAAGTTGGGATGATGGTGTAAATTTATATGATATTGATGACCCAAAGACAGAGTACAGTAAATTCAAGTACTGTAGAAAAAGTATTACACCTGAAGCAAATGATGGAGTTCCAAGTAGCGTAACTTACTTAAATCTTGAAGGTAAGTATGATAGTGTAACTTTAAAGAGTGATTTGAACTACACAAAGGCAGAATATGATTTATGTTTAAGTAAATACAACCCACGAAAATGTAACCAATCTCACTATTCATTAGTTGAAGTGGTTACTTGCACAAAAGAAGGATAAAGAGAGTTAATAGGTAATTCGGTTAATCCCCCCTTCAAGGAAACAAGAAGGGGGGATTTTTGTATGAAAAAACCAAATACACTTATGTTAAAATGTGCTTTCGATATGATTTTCGATGGCTGACACTCCAATGTATTCACAATACCTCAATTTGAAGGATAAATATCCCGATTGTATTCTTTTGTTTAGACTGGGAGATTTTTATGAGGCATTTGATGACGATGCAAAGGCGATTTCAAAAGTTTTAGGAATCACACTGACTGGAAGAGGAAAAGGTGATAATAGAATTCCTATGGCTGGTATCCCGCATCATGCCCTTAAGCAATATTTACCTAAATTAATCAAAAATGGCAATAAAGTTGCATTAGCTGATCAACTTGAACCAGCAACAACTGGCAAGCTCGTAAAAAGAGATGTCGTAAAGGTAATAACAGCTGGTACAATACTTGATGAAAATCTATTGCGTGAATTTGAAAACAACTATATAGCAGTCATTTATTTCGAGAAAAAATTGAAAAGATGGGGTTTGGCTTATAGTGATTTAAGCACGGGTGAATTCAAAATCAATGAGTATTCATCAAAAGAAAATCAATTACCAAACGAATTAATTCAAGAGTTATACAGGATAAGACCGGCGGAATTAATTGTGAACAGGAATCAGTTCGAACCAATCCGTTCGTTACTTTCGAAGTTTTCCATACAAATTCTCGATAATTACGAATTTGATTTTCAAAAGAGTTCAAGGTTACTACTTGAGAAGGTGAATATCTCTTCATTTAAATCATTTGGAATTGAGAAATATTTAGTTGGAATCACAAGTGCTGGGGTTTTATATAAATACCTTGAAAACACACAAAAAACAGAACTTAAACATATTAAAACAATCACGCTTCAACAAAACAACGAATACATTAGTTTGGATCAAACTACAATAAATAGTTTGGAGTTGTTTTACTCACTCAGGGGAAATGATGAGAACTCTTTGTTCAACACAATCAATCACGCACAGACAGCCATGGGACAAAGACTCCTGCGTAATTGGTTACTCAGACCGTTGAAAAACAAGCAACAAATTGAAAATAGATACGATAACGTGAGTGAACTAATCGAAAACAGGGGAATTTTAGATAAATTGAAAACGGATTTAGGGGATATAGTTGACATAGAAAGGTTAACTTCTAGACTTGCCACTGGATTAATTAATGCTAGAGACTTAATATTTTTAAAAAATAGTCTTGATAAAGCAAATAGTCTTTATAATAAAATTAAAAATTCTGAACTAAAAAAATTCAAAGAAAATCTTCCAAACGCAGGGATTTATTCAGATATTATAAATATAGTTGACCTAATAGATAGCTCCATTAAAGAAGACCCTGCTATAACCATTACAGAAGGAAATATTATAAAAGAGGGCTTCGATAAAGAGCTCGACAAAATCAACTTTGAAGCACAAAAAGGAAGAGAATATATAAAGAATCTTGAAGCAACGGAAAAAAACAAAACAGGAATTTCAAGTTTAAAAGTTGGTTACAATCAAGTTTTTGGATATTACATAGAAATTAGCAAATCCAATTCCCAAAAAGCACCAGAAAACTATATACGAAAACAGACACTTGTAAATGCGGAGAGGTATATTACAGAGGAATTGAAAAAATGGGAGGTCATTGTATTAGAAGCCCAGTCAAAAGCCTCTGAGGTTGAATATAAAATATTTGAAGATTTGCGGGAAAAGATTATAAATAGAATTAGTTCGATAATTTCATATTCAAAGGCTATTTCAATAATTGACGTTTATGTGAATTTTGCAAATTTATCAATATCAATGAATATGACGAGGCCTGAGATTACTGATGATATTAAACAAACAACAGAGCTTAGAAATTCTCGTCACATAGTTGTCGAGTCATCTATTAAAGAACAATTCATTCCCAATGATGTATTTTTTGAGAAAGGAAATACAGATTTTGTGATTCTCACAGGACCAAATATGTCCGGAAAGTCGACTTATATTAGACAAGTTGCGATATTATTCATACTGGCACAAATTGGCTGTTTCGTACCCGCTGATTACGCAAAGATTGTTTTAACTGACAGAATTTTCACCAGAGTTGGCTCTGCAGACAATCTTGCAGGTGGAGAATCCACTTTTATGGTCGAAATGCTTGAAACTGCGAACATATTGAATAATGCGACTGAAAGATCACTCATAATTCTTGATGAAATCGGTCGGGGAACAAGTACTTATGATGGGCTGGCAATAGCTTGGGCTGTTGTAGAACATATTGTGAATACTATCAAGGCTAGAACATTGTTTGCCACACATTATCACGAATTAATTCTCCTTGAAGAAAAACTACCTGGTGTTAAGAATTATTTTGTAGAGGTAAACGAGGAAGGAGAGAAGATTATGTTTATGCATAAAATTCTCCCTGGATTTACGAATAGAAGTTATGGAATTTATGTCGCTAAAATTTCTGGTATTCCAAATAGTGTTATTAAAAGAGCCGATGATATTCTCGAAGAACTTGAAGAAAACCAATTGAAGAGAGTCACAGAAGAAAGTATTGATTATCAAGATCAACTCTCTTTTATTAGTACTGGAAACGATAGTGAATTAAAAGAAAAAATCAAACAAATCAAAATTGAAGAAATTTCCCCACTTGATGCTTTACTTAAGATCAAGGAATTGCAGGACAATATTGAGGATTGAGTTCAACTTTGCCACACTAAAGAACATTTCGAATTCTTTACATTTAATAGTGTAAATTTGCTTGACAAGCACAAGTTATAGTTGTTAGTCTAGTTGGACAACACAAGCTGTTGTGTTTTGAAAGTAAGGGGCATGCTTTCTAATTTCCCTTGCGCAATAATGATTTTATTATGATTTGTCCGTACTGTCATCGCGTAGTAAGTAAAGTTGTCGACAAGAGAGACAATAACGAATCCGGTGTAACTAGGAGACGTAGAGAGTGCTTGAACTGTAAGAAGCGTTTTACCACATATGAGCGAGTAGAAACAATCAGCCTAAATGTACACAAAAGAAGTGGGAAAGTAGAAGAATTTGATAGAGAAAAACTAAAAAAAGGCATCATGAAAGCAGTAAAGAAGCGTGATCTTACAGAGAGACAAATTGATGACTTACTTGATGACATAGAACTTAAGCTTTTGAATCGCAAAACAACGATTGTAAAAAGTACAGAAATTGGACAGATGGTGTTAACAAGGTTAAAAAAGCTCGACACTATAGCTTACTTACTGTTTGCTTCGGTTTATCGAGATTTCAACACCATTGAAGATTTCGAGCAAGCAATTAAAGAATTAAAAACTAAATAAATTTCATAAAAATTACTATGACTGTGAAAAATAAAACTCCCAAATTAACAGAAAACGCCAAGTTTATAGTAGAAAAAAGATATTTAAAAATTGATAAAAATGGAAAACCTTTAGAAACACCTTCCCAGATGTTCGAGAGAGTCTCAAAGTTTATATCGAGATCTGAAATTGATAACACGGACAAAAAAGAAGGATATAAAAAACCCTCCAAAAAGCAATTGGAGCAAATTGTTGCTGACTTTTATGAAATTCAATCAAATTTGGAATTTCTATCTGGAATGTCATTGTTAGATCGTGGGAAGGAAGATCTCGTAGCTGCATGTTATGTTATGCCAATTGAAGATAGTTTAGAATCAATTTACACCACCCTTGCAAATACAGTCGTTCTTCATCGTAGGGGAGCAGGAATTGGTTATGATTTTTCAACTATAAGGCCTGAACATGAGGTTGTGACTTCTACTGGTAGGGAGGCTAGCGGACCAATTTCCTTTATGAGATTATATGATTTTTCATCGGAAGTGATTCTAAATCGAGGTGCAGTGAGACATGCTGGTCACATGGGGATTTTACGAATTGATCATCCGGAAATTGAGAAATTTATTTCTGCGAAAGAGGATTATTCTCAACTTACAAATTTCAATATTTCGATATCAATAACCGACGAATTTGTTAAGGCTTTGAGCGATGGCAAAACATTTGATTTGAAATTCAAAAATCGCGTTTATAAAACATTAAACCCACAAGCATTACTCACCAAAATCGCTGAAAGTATATATCGCAGTGGTGAGCCCGGGTTCGTTTTTATTGACGAGATAAATAGATACAATCCCACTCCAAATGTAGGAAAAATGACTGCTACCAACCAGTGCGGAGAGCAACCATTACTACCATATGAGGCATGTAATCTGGGATCAATTGTGTTAAATAAATTCATTATCGATTCGAAAAAGAATCTTTCAATTCCAACTGATGAGAAAATTGATTGGGAAAGAATGAAATTCGTCATTAATACAGCTATTAGATTCTTAGATAATACAATCACTGTCTCCAATCATTTACTTCCGGAGATTAAAAAAATCGTAAAATATGGAAATAGAAAGATAGGGTTGGGAGTTATGGGTTGGGCTGATATGCTTGTTGAATTAGGTGTGAAATACGATAGTGAAGAAGCTCTTGAACTAGCTGAAAAAGTGATGAAGTTTATTAAGAAAACAGGACATGAAGCATCTCAAAATTTAGGAGAAATCAGAGGAGATTTTGGAAATTTCAAAGGATCGAGGTGGGATAAGAAAGGCTATAAAAACATGAGAAATTCTACAGTAACCACAATTGCGCCAACTGGGACTACCAGCTTAGTTGCAGATTGCAATGGTGGAATCGAACCATTCTTTGCGATGGCATATGTTAGGAAGAATATGGAAACAGTCGGTGACTCGGAGCTAATTTATATGAACAAATACTTAGAAAAAGCATTGAAAAAGGAATGGGTATACTCTGATGAAATCATGCAAGAAGTTGCACGAAAAGGAAGTGTGAAAGACATCAAAGAAGTTCCAGATAAGATTAAACAGATATTTGTCTCTGCAGGAGATATTACCCCAGAATGGCACATACGGACACAGGCAGCATTTCAGAAACACACTGATAATGCTGTTACAAAAACTATAAATATGCCTGAAAGTGCCAAAGTAGAAGACATTATAGAGGCATTTAAACTAGCTGCTAGTCTTAAATTAAAGGGCTTTACAATCTATCGAGATAAAAGCCGTGATAAACAAGTATTAAATTTAAAATAATGGAAAAAATCACATTTGACTCATTAAAAATTAGTCCAGATAAACTATTAGACAAAATTAAGTTCGATTTGGAACAAGGAGTTACAATCGACACATCTAATGTAGAACATACAGAAATTACTAAGGTTTGGACAGATAGTGAGGGTTGGCAATTCGTAATTATCGGAATGTCTACATTAAAGCCAGAGAACATCCTTAAAGCTGTTGAAATTCAATCAACTGGCCAAAGTAAATTGTTCCTTAGGATGAAAATACAAATCGATGAGGATGCTCCAAAGCTTTCTTTCCAGAAGTTAGCATTGAAATTTGCTCAAATTGAGGAAATATCACACTCAGATGCACAACAATTTATCGAAGCTTACTTGATATCATCTTTCAATCGGACACTAACAGCTGAGCTTTTTGATGAACTTGCCCACGATAAAAATTATTTTAATTGGTTAAGTTATTAGTCATCCTATGGATAAGTACAAAATATTAATTATTGGAGTTGTATATAACGATGAACAGAAGTTTTTAATTGCTTCACGAAGTAAAACAGAAAAGATAATGCCTGGTGTGTATTCCTATCATGTTGGAGAGCTTCATTTTAACGAAAAAGAAAAATACGAAGCACTAGAAAAAAGCCTTCACCTAGAAGTAGAAGAAGAAACAGGAGCAAAGATTAAATATCCAAATTACTTAAGTTCTCATCAATTTGTAGATGATGAGAATAACAAAGTGGTTGCTATAGCTTTTTTATCAAAATACGAATCGGGAGAAATCAAAGCTTCAACCGAAGAGGTTGAAAAAGTGGAATGGAAAACTATCTCAGAAATTCGTGAATTAAAGACACTTCCGGTAGTACATGAAATTTACGAGTCTGCATATAATTCGCTACAGACTAAAAGTAAACTACATTTCATCTCAGTCGCAGGAATTGTGCTAAATGAAAAAAACGAATTTATGCTCGTTAAAGATAATACTTCCATGAAAGATGGCGGTCTATGGACATTACCGATAGGAGATGTTGTAAATCTTCCCGGAAGTACATGGGAGATGTTAAGTGCGAATTTAGCACAGAATTTAAAAAATGATTATGAGATTGAAATCGAGGATGGAGCGATTCCTTTCACTGATCAATCTTTCCATGGAAGAGATGATTTCGCAGGATTAGTTGAGTTTTTCATTGCGAGAGTTAATACCGACAAATCCAAAATGACAAATCCAGATGTCACGTGGAAACAGTTCCAAGACATCAAACAAGATGAAGTATTACCTTCAATATATAAAATATTTGAAAAATCTGCCTTTTTCATTCGTGAGTTAACCAAAGAGCAAAAATAAACTCATGGCTATATTTAATTGTAACCGTACTTACTATCATGTCGACTAACAATAAGCAACGCCTCGTGGATCCCCCAAAAGGGCTTCCCGAACCAAACATAGCTCCAAATTCTCTTGAGGTGATGAAAAAACGTCATTTACTAAAAGATTCAAAGGGGGAAGCAATAGAAACCCCACGACAGATGTTCTGGAGAGTAGCTAGTGCAATGGCATCCGAAGACTCGAAGTATGTTAAAGGTTCAGACGCGAGGAAACAAAGAGTTGTCGAACGAACAGCGAAGGAGTTTTACCAAATTATGGCTGAAAATCGCTTCCTGCCTGGATCTCGAGTTTTGTATGAAGCTGGAAACAACATCGATGGTACTGGTCAGCTTTCCTCGTGTTTTGTATTGCCAATTGAGGACAACTTAGAATTAATTTTCGATACAATGAAAGAAGCTGCATTAGTACAGAAAAACAACGGTGGAACAGGATTTAATTTCTCCCACATTAGACCGAAAGGTGATGAAGTGGGAGGAACACCAAATGTTGCTGCTGGCCCGATTCATTTCATTAAGACCTTTTCACAAGCTTTTGACCAAGTATTGCAAGGTAAGAAAAGAGGTGGTGGAAACATGGCCATTCTTAATATAAATCATCCTGATATTATCAATTTTATTAATCTCAAAGGCCAAGACGATACCATCAGAAATTTTAATATTTCTGTTGGAATCACTGATGAATTTATGAATGCTGTCCGTGAGGATAAAGAGTATGACTTAATCAATCCCAGAAACGGAGAGAAAGTAAAATCTTTAAGAGCAAGAGAGGTATTTGATTTAATTTGTGAAAAAGCATGGGAATGTGCAGACCCGGGTTTATTTTTTTTAGATACTACTCAAAATGCTAACCCTACAAAACCACTTGGCGTTATAGAAGCAACAAACCCTTGCGGAGAAGAACCTTTGAGGTCCTATGAGTCATGTAACTTAGGTTCTATTGTCCTTCCTACGCATTTAGTGGAAAAAGATGGTGATTTTGATTTGGATTGGGATTTACTTGAGAAATCAGTATATTCCGCGACTCACTTTCTCGACAATATGATTGATCTTAGTGATTTTCCCCTAAAGAAAATTGCCGATGAAGTTGAAAAAACTAGAAAACTCGGCTTAGGAGTTGTAGGTCTTGGTAGCATGTTCTACAAAATGGGAATCGCATACAATAGTAACAAAGCAGTTAATCTTACTAAGAAAATTATCGGATATATTCAAGAATCATCTACAAAAGAATCAGAAAGATTAGCTACCGAAAGAGGCGTTTTCCCGGGATTTGAAGGGAGCAAATGGGACGAAATGGGAAGAAAGGTCAGAAATGCAACGATGAGTTCAATTGCTCCAACAGGCACTCTAAGTCTTGTTGCGAATACATCAAGTGGAATAGAACCTATCTTTTCACTCGTATACGAAAGAAAATCTTTCTATCAAGATGAAGGTCAAGAAGACCGAAAGTCATTCTTCTATGTAAATGAAGAGTTTGAGGCATATGCTAGAGAGCATGGTTTTTATTCAGAAGAATTAATGAAGAAAATTGCCGATAATGGTGGTCATTTAGATAGTTTCCCTGAGGTCCCTGAAGAAGCAAAGAAAATATTTGTAACGACACATGATATTGAACCAGTGTGGCACGTAAAGATGCAGGCTGCAGCACAAGAATCAGTAGATGCAGCGGTATCCAAAACAATTAATCTAGCAAATGACGCTTCAATTGATGATGTCAAAAAGGCATACATTCTAGCATGGGAATCAGGCTGTAAGGGAATCACCATCTATAGAGACGGTTCCAAGAACTTCCAAGTATTATCAAGTAGCAAACAAGAAGAAAGTATGGCGAAAGAAAGTAAAACACTACATTCATTGACAGAGAACGCACTTCAGGTTCTTGAAAAAAGAGCCCTACACAAGAATGACAATGAAGAGGTTACAGAAACTCCAGAACAGCTGTGGCAAAGAATTGCCGATTTCGTTGCTAGTAGTGAAACTACATCGAAGAGAAAGAAAGTATCGAAAGAATTTTACGATGTGATGAATGAGGGTAAATTCTTCTGTGGAGGAACACTTCTATGGGCTGGTATGGGTGAGGAAACAATAATGTCTAAGTGTTTAGTTCTACCTATCGATGACTCCATTGACTCGATATTTCATACATTAAATATGAATATCCAATGTTTACGAAGAGGCGTTGGAACTGGCTTTAACTTTTCAAAAATTCGCTCTAGTTATGCGAAAGTTAAAACGACAGGAGAAAATGCGGCTGGACCTGTGGAATATATTCGAATGTTTAATAGAGCTCAAGACACTATCAAAGGTAGAGGTGGTCGTGGATTAGGTTCGATGGCCATATTAAACGCAAGTCATCCCGATATCGAGGATTTCATTTCTTGTAAAGATGATTTAACCTCCATAACGCACTATAATATCTCAGTAGGAGCCAGTAACGACTTTATGAAAGCAGTCAAAGAAGATCTCGACTGGGAATTGATTGATCCAAGTGACAATAAACCTTACAAAGTCGTAAAAGCTCGTGAAATGTTTGAGAGAATAGCTAAACATGCATGGCAAAGTGGTGATCCTGGAATGTATTTCCTAGATCGAGCAGAAGCAAAAAACAACACACCATCACTTGGAACTATGGATGCTACAAATCCATGTGGGGAACAACCACTAATTCCATTTGAAACATGCAACATGGGACATATCAACCTCGCTAAATTTGTAAATGTCCCCGATAATATCTCCTATGACGACTTAATCAATCTAAGCCTCAATGATAAATTGAAGATGATAAATTGGTCAGAGTTGGAGAAGACAACCAGTACCGCAGTAAGGTTCCTGGATAATATTATCGATGTGAATAATTATCCTATAAAAGAAATCGAAGAAATGACTCGTAAAACTCGTAATATAGGAGTTGGAATTATGGGATTTGCTGATATTTTGATAGATTTGGGGATAGCATATGGTAGTGATGAATCTATCAAGTTAGCAGGGGAGATAATGAAATTCATACAAGAAAAGTCACACATCGCTTCCGAAGCATTAGGAAAAGAAAAAGGCAACTTCCCAGCATTCAATGAGTCAAATTGGAAAACGGAGAAGAAATACATGCGAAATGTCCGTACAACTACTATTGCTCCAACTGGTACAATTTCAATAATTGCTGATTGCAATCCCGGAATCGAGCCAATTTTCTCCCTAGGTTACAGAAGGAAGAATTCAATGGGTGGAGTTGACCAGGAAGTTATTGATAAGCAATTCCTCACCTATGCCAAGAAATACAACTTCTATTCACCTGAGCTTATGGCTGAGATTGCAAATGGTGTTCATCTGAAAGATATTGCAAACAAATACAACATTCCTGCAAACATTGTAAATGTATTTGTCACAACTCATGAAATTGCACCCGAATCTCATGTCCAAATTCAAGCTGTGTTCCAGAAATTTGTTGATAGTGCTGTTTCGAAAACAATTAATCTCCCAAATAGTGCTACTTGGCAAGATGTTGCAAAAGTATACGAACTTGCTTACGATTTAGAATGCAAAGGCATTACGATTTTTAGAGATGGAAGCAAAGACCCTGCTTTACAAGTCGGAACTTCCAAAAAAGAAACAACCATCGAAAAGACCGATGAAACAGTTTCTATTCAAATGCCTCGCAATGTCTTGGAGCCAAGAAAAAGAGACCTTGTAACTAGAGGAAAAACCTACGAAGTCAAAACTGAGCAAGGAGATCTTTATATTACGATTAATGAAGACGACCAAGGCATTGTTGAAGTATTCCTAAATATCGGTAAAAGCGGAAGTTTCACTCAAGGCTATACGGAAGCATTAGGTAGAATGATTTCTATGGCTCTTCGATCTGGAATAAAACCCGAATCGATTGTAAAACAACTTCAAGGAATTCGTACTTCAACTCCTACAATGAATCGTGGAATGTTCATTTACTCAGTACCTGATGCAGTCGCGAAAATCTTGAAAAAACACATCGAAGAACAACGTGAACAAATAAAGATGTTCCCTGAGCAAGAAGTACCTGAAGTGAACGAAGAATTAATTGATGATGGTATGTCAAATGCTCCAATTGAGCCTACATTAAGTGCAGAAGAGCAAAATCCTGCTGATATTGAATATGTAGCGGAAACTACAGTCACAACTCAAACAATTATCGTCGAAGAGGATTCTAGCCACGGTTACTCGAAAGATAATCATTTTGGAGACATGTTGGATTGCCCTGAGTGCGGTTCTGATTTAGAATATGCAGAAGGATGTATACTATGTAGATCCTGTGGTTATTCTAAATGTGGTTAATGTCAAAAATAATTAACGAAAAAGATGTATTGAAGTTATTTAAAGAACACGAAGTTGCCCTAATTACGGGCAGCTTTGATGTTCTGCATCTTGGCCATTTAAGATTTTTCTCAAAAACTAAATCAATATTAAAACCTTCAGTAAAGATATTAACAGTTATTTTAAGTGATGAGGAAATAAAAAGAAGAAAAGGATTAAATAGACCAATATTTTCTCAAGACGAGCGGGCAGAAGCATTGTCTTATGTAAGAACAATTGATTATGTATATAAATGGAAATCATCTTGGGAAGAATTGAGAGACTTCGTACTACAAATGAAGCCTAAATACCTTGCGGTGGTTAAAGGAGATTCTGGAATTGAAAACAAAAAGTCTATAATTGAAAGAGCAGGTGGAGAATTAATAGTTATTGAAAAAATTGATAATTTCTCCTCGAGTAACATCATTGAAAAATTAGGACTATGAAAACAAAGTCCGAATACGGATTTATAATCAAAATTAAGCAATTCCAAGAAGCCGATAAATTGGTAGTTTTCTTAACAAGAAAGCACGGAAATGTTGAGACTATTGCAAAAGGAGTAGGAAAATCAAGCTCTAAGCGAGGAAGTTCAATCGATCTCCTCAATCATTCAAGATTTACTTATTATGAAACAAAAAGTATAGATTTATTAAGGGAAGTACAGGTATTAAATGATTATCAAGACTTAAAACAAGACAAAAAAATTATTAATCATTTACTCTACATCCTAGAAATCATAGAGAAATTAAATTCCACAAACGATGATGAGATTAAAGCATATAATCTGCTTTATGATTTACTTGAATTGACAACTATAAATTCAGCAAAATTCCTTCAATTGTTAAGCTCCTTTGAATTGAAACTGCTTGATTTAGCTGGTTTTACACCGAATGTCGAGAATTATATAAAATCCGGAGAATCAATCTTAGAAAATGAAACACGAATTCTATCTTTCGGAAATGAGTTGGGATATAATCTTACAAAGTCGGACACAAAAGCGAAGATTGTGAGTGACAGAGTTTTAAAAATCCAAAAATTCTATCTTGAGAATAAATTGTCTGACAGTTTAAAACTAAATATAGACGATGAGACTCAGAGCTTAATTACCTTCATAAATCGATATTGGATTGAAAAGACTATAGAAAAAAGGTTAAAATCATCAACATTAATTAATTAGATATGTCATCAGAATATAACGCAGATATTAATACTGTTAATTTCTCCATAAGTGGTTGGAGCGGAAGTGGTGCGACATCTTTAGCTTTAATTCTCACGAAACTTTTCAATTATCAAAATTTGTATTTGGGCAGTGTTTTTCGCTATGTAGGTAAAAAGTTGGGTTATAGTGAAGAAGGCTTCAATAGACCAAAATCAGACGATTTGATTGAGCCTATTATTGGCCCAACTGCGGATAGATATAGGGATTATAAATTAATAGAAGGGGAGAGAATTATTGTTGATTCAGATATTGGAACATTTTTAATTGGCAAACATCCAAAAATATTCTCGATTTTTCTAAAAAGTGATTTTGAAGAAAGAGTTAAAAAAGTAGTTAAGGATGAGCGTGAAGGAGCTATGGAAGTCCTTAAACATAGGGACGAAATTAACCAGAAGTTCTTCAGAGAATTACATGATATTGATATTTTTGACGAAGAATTAATCAATCGTAAGTTTAATTTTGTCCTTGATAATACACACGTTAGCATTGAATCTGAGGTAAAAATGGTGATAGATGAACTTCGTCTAATTCCACATTTCAAAACATCTTTTGATCTTGATGAAATCTCATCGAGAGTTAATGAAGAAGTAAAAGATTTTGCACTTATCGGTAAGGACGAGTATAAAGAAAAATTGATAAAAAGTAATTTCATTACCTCACCAGAAGAAATCATTAAAGATATGACAAAATATTTCCCCGAAGATGTTGCTGAATTTCCTGAAAAAATTCAGAAAATATTTCTCGGTATGGATTAATCAGTATTTAATATTCCCATTTTTCTTAGTATTGCTTTGTGAGCATCCCACTCAATCTTGTCTTCTAGTGGTTCTAGTTTGAACTCTTCTCCATATTTCTGAGTTAGGGCACGTCCAATAATTAGGTCAGCTAAATGAGGATTCTTAGGTAGCAAAGAACCGTGCATATATGAGCCGATTATATTTTCATGAAGAACACCTTCGATTTTTTCCTTTGAATTATTGCCAGATCCAACTAAAACTTTCCCGAGAGGTGTTAGTGAATTATCTGTGTAGTATGTCTGCCCACCATGATTTTCAAACCCTACTAAATATTTCGAAGGTTTTTCCCCATAATTATTTTTAATTTCCTCGAAGTGTTTTGAGTGAATTTCTGTAACTATGTTCCCTAAGCATCGATCATGAAGATTATCACTAGGTGCTTTTGTTTCCAGGGGGAGGATTCCCAAGCCATTTATATTTCTGCCTTGGAAATCGATAAAGTGATTACCAAACAACTGAAATCCACCACAAATTAGTAAAAACTGTTTTTTGCTTTCTAGCTCCTCTTTTAGAAAATCTTTTTTTGAATTCTTCAAGTCTTCAAAGACTTTGTACATATCGTTATCTTGTCCTCCACCCATAAAGTAAATATCTCCTTTTTTAAAATCATTACTCTCTAAAGTAACCTTTGAAATTTCGAGCCTTATACCCCTCCATTCACACCTCCTCTTTAAAGTTAAAACATTACCCATATCACCGTAAATATTCATTTCATCGGGATATAAGTGAACAAATTTTAGACTTAATTTTTCTTTATACATTTAGTGAATTTCCAGTAATAATTTTTCTTAATTCAAGCATTGCGGTATATGTGAGTAGTATATAATAATTATTTTCTTCAGACTTTCTAATATTTTCTAATAGGTTATTGATATCTTTCATTTCGTCGATTTTAACTGCGTCGAAATTCTCAGAATCAAGAGCGTATTTACATCTAAGGAGCATATCTTCTGATCGAGTTCCGCTACAAATAATAGAATTTAGATTATATTCATTAAGAATTTCCATGTTACTATCCCATATCCAGGAGACGTCTTTGCCATCAGCGGTATTATCATTTAGTACCAAACACAGATTAATGTTTTCAATATTTTTAAGTAAATCTAAATTAAGATTCAGACCTGCTGGATTTTTAACTAAAAAGATATGAAGTTTTTTATCATTGATATTTATAATCTCTCCTCTTCCAAACGCAGGTTTTGTTTTCGTTAGTGCCGTTCTAATATCATCAATATTAATTCCTACATTCAAAGCGCTAAGGATTGAAGCCATGGCGTTGTAAACATTGAAGTAGCCTGGAATATTAATGTGAAATTCCTGAGCATTATATTTGAATTTAGTACCTAACGTGTTTGTGATTTCAATATTTTTAGCAAATTCAATATTTGGCAAGGCTTCAGATTTCTTACCCTCATAGTTAAAATTTCCTATCAATTTATCTTTTATTCCGAAATATTGAACATTGTTTTTATTGCCAACACTCATGGAATTTACTCTAGGGTCATCACCATTTAAGATCAGTTGAGTGTTTTGAGAAGAGTCTATTGCCTGCTGAATAAATCGCTGTGTTCTATCAACCTCTCCATACGCGTCTAGTTGATCACGGAATAAATTTGTCACTATGATTTGTTCAGGTTTAATGTATTTGGTAATTTTAGGCATACTTGCTTCTTCCACCTCAAAAATTGCATATTCAAAGTCTAGTTGCCCGAATAGATTTGTTTGGGATACTATTTCAGAAACAATACCTCGGATAAGATTAGACCCACTACGATTTTGAAGTACCTTATACTTTGTTTGAAGTATATTACTTAAGAAAGTTCGTGTGGTAGTTTTTCCATTTGTTCCGGTTATAAGAATAGTGTAGGGGGATTTCTGGAGTATATATGGGATTAAATGTGGAAAATACTTTTCAATAATCAACCCTGGCAAAGCAGTACCTCTGCCTTTTTTGGTAATTCTAAGTACTAGTGTTAATATTTTTACGAACCAAATTGTTATTACGAATTGAAATTCCATAGTTCATGATAACAAATTCGAGTCTCAATTCCATAAAATAAAACCACCCTCATCCCCTGTAAAAACAGGGGGAGGGTGGTTCAAGACTTTTGATATTAGTCTTTGTCTATGACTTCACCTTCTTCCGGCTCGTCATCTTTTTTATCGTTATCATCTCCTTTTTCTGATTTATCTACATCTGAGGACTTTTTTTCTTCTTCTGAAGCTCGTTTGTACATCTCTGCACCTTTTTCTTGAAGATTGGTAGACAATTCTTTAGTCTTGTCTTTCACCTCTGTGACATCAAAATCATCTTTTGAAATTAATTCTTTTAGTTCCTCAGATTGTTTCTTGAGTTCTTCTTTCTCCTCATCGCTGAACTTGTCTTTCATTTCTTCCACGAACTTCTCAACTTGGAAGATTAAACTCTCCGCCTCAATCTTTGTCTCTGCATTTTCTTTGAATTTCTTGTCTTCTTCTGCATGTTTTGCAGCTTCTTTGACGAGTGTATCAACCTCACTATCATCAAGCTGAGTTGAAGCAGTGATGGTTATTGATTGTTCCTTCGAAGTTGCCTTATCTTTAGCAGTCACATGTAAGATACCATTTGCATCAAGTTTGAAGGTTACTTCAATTTGAGGAAGACCTCTTGGTGCTGGTGGCAAATTATCTAATATAAATCTTCCAAGAGTTTTATTATCTTTCGCCATTTCTCTCTCACCTTGTAGAACATGAATTTCTACACTGGTTTGGTTATCAGCTGCAGTAGAGAACATTTGAGATTTCTCGGTTGGGATTGTGGTGTTTCTTTCTATCAATGGAGTTCTAATTCCTCCCAAAGTTTCTAATCCAAGTGTTAAAGGAGTTACATCAAGCAAAGTTATATCACTCACACTCGAGTCTCCAGATAAAACCGCTCCCTGAATAGCTGCACCGACTGCAACAACCTCATCAGGGTTAACACCTTGATGTGGGTCTTTCCCAAAGAACTCTTTTACTTTCTTAACAACTAATGGCATACGAGTCATACCTCCAACCATAACCACATCACCAATCTCTTCCTTGCTAATACCAGCATCTTTCAGTGCTTTTTTAACTGGTTCTAATGTTTTGTCTACTAGATCCCCAATTAATTTCTCTAAGTCCGCTCTTGTCATATCAATTCTCAAATGCTTAGGACCTTTTGAATCTGCAGTAATATAAGGAAGATTGATTTCTGTCTTCTCAGCAGACGAAAGAGTTATTTTGGCTTTTTCAGCTGCCTCTTTTAATCTTTGTAGCGCTGCTGGGTCTTCTTTTAAATCGATTCCTTGCTCTTTCTTGAAAGTATCCACCAGCCAGTCAATTATTTTTTGGTCGAAGTCATCTCCTCCTAGATGTGTGTCTCCATTTGTTGATTTTACTTCAAATACACCATCTCCAATTTCTAACACAGAGATATCGAATGTTCCTCCTCCTAAGTCATAGACTGCTATGGTTTTTTCGCCTTTTTTGTCTAAACCATATGCTAGAGCAGCGGCTGTTGGTTCGTTTATAATTCTTTTTACATCCAAACCTGCAATTTTTCCTGCATTTTTTGTTGCTTGTCTTTGAGAATCATCGAAGTAAGCAGGAACAGTTATTACTGCTTCTTTTATTTCTTCTCCGAGATAGGCTTCTGCATCAGCTTTAATTTTAGCTAATACTTTAGCACTAATTGCCTCTGCAGGAAGCCATTTATCACCAAATTGAATTTCAACTCCACCTTTTGAACTCTTTCTTAATTTGAAAGGTAAAAGCTTTACATCTCTTTGTACTTCTGGATCATCCCATTTACGTCCGATTAGACGTTTGATTGAATAAAATGTCTGTTCTGGGTTGGTAACCATCTGATTTTTTGCAGTAATTCCAACCAAGACGTCTTGATTATCGCTGTTCATTGCGATAACAGAGGGTGTAGTTCTGGCACCTTCTTTGTTTGTAATGACCTCTGGGTCACCTCCGCTAGCAAAAGCTACGCATGAGTTAGTTGTTCCGAGGTCGATTCCTATTATTTTACTCATTGTTTTTACAATAAAAATTAATATTATTTAGTTACTATGACCTTTGCAGGTCGATATGTTTTGTTTGTTGATGAATACTTATAACCTAGCTGATCAATGTGTATCACTGTATTTGTTTCTTGACCATCTGACTTAGGCGTAGAAGAAATTGCTTCCATCGTTTCAGGATTGAATTTATCACCATTCTCAATTTTAATTAACTCAAGTCCTTGATTTCTTAAAACAATCGTAAGCTTTTCAAGTAATAAATCTAAACCTTCGTGATTTTCATTGTTTAGTGCTCTTTTACAATCATCGACTACTTCAATAATTTGATCAATTAGATTTCTATTTGCCATATCAAGTGATTCTCGTTGAATTTGTGCCATTCTTTTTTTGTAATTTTGGAAATCTGCCATCACTCTAAGTTTTGATTCAACTTCTTGTGCGAGACGTGTTTTTAAAGCCATAAGTTCTTCATTTTGTGCCAATTGTGTATTTGTAAAAATTATATTTATTGATTCCTTCATTAAGGAAAAACTTGAGGTGTTTCCTTCTTTTTCAATCTTAGTTATGGGTAGTCCCTTTTTTTGAAGATGAGTATGTAGTTCTACAACACTCTCTACTAGAAACACGATTGTAGATATTATAGGTGAATCAATTTCCTCAATTCGAAATACTATTTTCTCTAACTTTTGATCACCTACAATTTCCAAACCATTATCTAATAGTATCAACTTTTCTTTATCATCTTCTGACAATATTAGTGAATTATTAGATATCTCAGCTCTAATAATATTAAATGTGTTTTGATCAATACTTACTTCTATATAATCAATCCGACTTTTATCTGAAGGGACTTCCAGTTCATCCATGCGAATTAGAAGAAGTTTGGTTGTGTCAATTATATATTTTGATAAGTTGTTAAAATTTTCCATGGTTACCATCCTGAAATAACTTGATTTAAACTATGTGAAAAGAAATCCACTAAGGGGATTACTTTTGGATAATTAAGACGAGTGGGACCCAAAACGGCTAAATATCCTTTTTTGTTACCGTGTAGATTAATATCAGAGAAAACAAAAGCGATATCTTCAAGTCCGTCGATTCCTGAATCTTCTCCAATCATTATTTTTACACTGTTTTTAGATTTTGCTCTGTTAAATATTTTATTAAGCAAAGGCTTGTTCTCAAGAATTGTTAGTAATAAGCTCAAGCTTCTACTATCTGAAAATTCTGGGTTATCAACTAAATATGACAAACCAGAATAGTAAACTCTGTTTTCTAGTAGCACTATCGCTGTGTTTTTTGTCTGAGTCGAAAGATGATTAAGTGCTTGATAGATTAAATCATCAAAATCGAATCGATGTTGATATAATTCCTCGTATATATTTGCTGTCAATGTATGTTCTAAATCATCTAATTCACGCAGAATCTCTCTAATAAAGTATCTGTAAGCCATATTTGTAGGAATCCTACCTGAAGAACTATGTGGTTTCTCCAAATAACCTTGTTCAACCAAATCTGACATCTCGTTTCTGATGGTAGCAGGGCTAACACCCAAATTATAACGGTGAGTAAGACTCAAGGAGCCTACTGCTGTAGCATTATTGATAAAATCATCAATTATTGCATGTAATAGTTTTACTTGTCGTGGTGTCATGTTAGTAATAAAAGTGAGCTAAAATATATCATTTAGCAGACACCGGGGTCAAGTGCTAAAATGTCTAAATCGCAATAGTTAATTAGCTTGGTTTCAAAAACGCTTGTTTATAAATCCAAAAACTACTACAATCAACCTACTTCGAATATTTGATAAATATTACATATATAAATGATGAAGATTTTTTCTAAATTAAATTCTGTAAAAATTGCTCCAATATTTGTGATGATTGCTGGGGGTCTTTGGGCTCTTGATGCTCTCTTAAGGTCTGAATTATCAAACACGATAACACCTGCAGGGATTGTTTTTATGGAGCATTTGGTAGGATTTGTAATTATCAGCCCGCTTTTTTTTCGTTCAATAAAAAAGATTCGAACATTAAATAATAAAGAATGGTTTGTCGCAATTTTATTAACACTAGTAAGTAGCGTAGGAGCTACACTAATGTTTACTCAAGCACTACAAAATAGTTTTGCCATTTATGATTTTTCCACACCTGTTTTATTACAAAAATTACAACCTCTTTTTGTAATTGTGTTTTCAAGATTAATACTGAAAGAGAGGATTGGAATGAAATTACTATCTTTAGTCCCACTAGCCTTAATTGGTAGTTACATGATTAGTTTCGGTACAGATGGGGTAGAATTACGATTAAAAGGAAAAGAGTTAATCTATATTTTATCTGTCGGGGCAGCATTCTGCTGGGGATTTGGCACGATACTTTCAAAATATTTACTTCAAAAACTATCATTCTCCGAAGCTACAAGTTTGAGGTTTTTCTTAGCAATTCCTATTAGTTTTATTGTGATGTTTTTAATAAACCAAGAGTTTTACCCATGGGACGTAAGAATCTCTGAAATGTGGAGGTTTATTGTGATTGGATTAACAACGGGAGCTGGAGCTATTCTGGTTTACTATCATGGATTGAAACGAACTGAAGCAAAAGTTGCAACATTTGCAGAACTCACTTTTCCGATTGTTAGTGTATTAATTGCGATAACATCACTAAACCCTTATGGAGAACCTGATGAACTTTCTATGGCAAATGCTTTTGGAATCGCGATATTATTGTTAAGTATCATTGCAATTAGTTTAGAAAACAATGCAAAACAAAACGATAAAACACTTTTCAGGGAAAGTGATTAAAGGTTCTGGTGACGGAAGAAAAATTGGATTCCCAACTGCTAATATATTACCCAAAATTGATATTTCTAGCCTAAAATATGGTGTTTATGCCTGTGAAATACTTATAAATAACATTTCATACAATGGTGTAGCTCATTATGGCCCAAGGGCCGTGTTTGACGAAACTAAACCTCAATTCGAAGTGCATATTTTAGACTTTGATGAGGATATTTATGGGGAATTAGTAAATATTTTTTTGGGTAAACGTATCAGAGAGACCATGAAGTTCTATACAATCGACGATTTAGTAAAACAAATCAAGATAGATATTAGTAAAATAACTAGCAATTAGTTATTCTTGAAACTCAAAAACTACTTCCGTCCATTCAACAACTCCTGTATTAGGATTGTGGTGTATATAATGACTTACAGGGAATAATCCCTTGGATTCCATAAATCTACCGGATACAGTCTGTCTTGCTGCTTCTAATTCAGTCATTCCGAGAGATATATTTTGTTCGAACTCTTTATAATTAACGCTAGATGTGGACCAACTCGCTTGAAAACCATTGATTCTAGCTGACCATCTGGTCCATACTGCTTCAAAAAATTGATTTGCATAGAAATCGGGTGATAGTATTCTCCATCCGCTGATTTTGAAAATAATCCTAGCTTTAATATCCCACCCTCATCGAGAGAAGCCCAAAACATAGCAGGTGTTTCGTTCGTTTGATCATTTATTGCAAGATAATCATCGCGTACAACAACTTTAATTTTCCTACCTGACAATGTATCAACTATTGCGTCTCCATCTTGTTCGAGAGCTTGCTGGAAGGCGTTATCAAAATTTATACCTGAACTGTCAGAACCGGAAGAAATAATATGAATTCTTCCCTCTAGTAATTTATTATATAAGGAGGGGAAATCACTGAAATTAGATGTATTTCCAAAATTCAAATTGATATCTTCCAGTATTACGGGCACAACAAGGTAAGGAGAATAATGTCCCTCAATTGGTGTCGTTCTTATAACTTGCATCACTGATCCTGGAAAATTTCTTTGGATTGTATCTGCTATGATAGGTGTATAATCGACAGTATCAATAATTGGTTCTAGTTCCTTTAAGGGAGAAATGTCTTCTCCTAATTGATTATAAGCGTCATAACTAGTCGTATGTGCAAAGGAATTTGAACTATTGCTATAATTATTAGATTGATTTCTAAAAGTTAAAATTGAAGCACCTATTAATAATAGAGATGCAATAGCTATTAGAATGGCTTTTGATGAATTTCTTCCGCCACCACTATCATATCCCTCAGGACTCATACTAATATTTGCCACGATAGTTACTACTTAATTTTAAGGGTCTAGACAACTTTAGAGTGGTATAATCCATTCAAATGTATTGTCTGGCAAATGAAAAACAAGTATCAAAACAAAGCACAT
>JAJTYI010000006.1 GCA_021463645.1 bacterium | reverse complement strand
GCTTCATATATCAAAAGATATGTTACAACTAATGCACTACGTATACATATTAAGAAACAACGATAACAAGCATTACATTGGTTGTACTCGAGATTTAGACAAAAGACTGAAGCATCATAATGGAAACGATAAAAGAAGATTTGTTTATCTATACAAACCATGGAAGATATTAATGTATAGAGAATTCGAGTCAGGTAATGATGCCTATGATTATGAGAAACTGGTAAAATCATACAAAGGTGGAAATGGATTTAAAAAAATACTAAACGGAGAGGTGGCTGAGTGGTCGAAAGCGCTTCACTGCTAACGAAGTGTCCTTTACCGGACCGCAGGTTCGAATCCTGTCCTCTCCGTTTAGTATTTTTAATGCTTTGGCTGAGCTTGCCCCGCCTGGGCGGGGTGAAGTCGAAAGCGCTTCCCTGTCTGCGCAGGCAGGACTGCTAACGAAGTGTCCTTTACCGGACCGCAGGTTCGAATCCTGTCCTCTCCGCCATTTTTGAATGGTTTCGCAAGACTCGTCTACCTGTTTATTAAATTTAATTAAATGAATTTACAAAAAAGAAGAGAATTAGAGCAAATTCTCAAGCAAAAAATAGTAGAAATTGAAAACTTACCTGGAGGTTCAGGTGACTCCATAAGTCTACTAACGTTAAATAACAAAACGAAATATATATTCAAAACTGGTTCTAAAGACTCAATTGATTCACAAATAAAGTTTCACAAACAGTATTCGGATTTACCTTACTTGCCTAAATTAGCCAATTATGATCCAAATTATAGTGAATTACTGATCACTTATATTTCACCAGAAAAATCTGAAGACTATGATAAGATAAGTATTATTACTTATTTAGTTGAAGATTTTCTTTCTTTTTATAAGATAGCTGATGCTAATAAATTTGGATTTCTTAGTACATTTCTAAATGGAGATTCTTTTGCAGACTTTTTAATAAATCAAACAAATGAGGCTTATTTTTATATTCAAGATATATTTAGTAGAGAAGAGTTGAGGAAAATAATAAATTTAATTAGGGAAGTTTATGATGACCCAGTATTCAACCAAAAATATTTATTACATGGCGATTTAGGGTTTCATAATTTATTTTACTCAGAAAATAAGTTAATCGGAATAATTGATCCAGATCCAATTATAGGACATCCGATTTATGATCTGATGTTCGCTTACTCTTCATCCCCAAGACAAATTACGCCTGAAAGTTTAGAAGAATGTTTAAGTTTGTTAAATAACTATTTCCCTATTAAATTAGAAAAGAACTACGAATACTTAACCATTGCTTTATTTAAAAGGATTTCTAGTTGTAAGAAACATCATCCAGACGATCTTACGGATTATTTATCACTCTGGAAAAAGATGAGTATTTTTAATAAATGACTATAGTTCCAGACCCGTGTGTCCCGTTTAGTATTTTTAATAGTTGGCTGAGCTTGCCCAGCCAAGGCGGGGTGAAGTCGAAAGCGCTTCCCTGTCTGCGCAGGCAGGACTGCTAACGAAGTGTCCCAAAAGGGATCGCGAGTTCGAATCTCGCACTCTCCGCCAGAATTGCAATGTTCCGACAAGACTCGTCCCCCTGCCTTTATATCGCTTTCTCCTCTAGTTCTAGGGCTTGCGATAATTCGTGAAGTCCCTATAATCCTCCAAAACCACCTAAAAGGGCTCGAATCGTGTAAATTTGATAGTCGTTTGGTTCTAAGCTTTTTTCTTGTGGACATTGTGTTCGGGGTATAAAAGTTCCGTTCCAAAGATATCCGTCTTTCAATTTTCTACTTTGCGTTATAATCTTGGAATCAAATCATTAACTTAAGCATGAATAAATATACTAATAATATTAAGGAGATTATAGCGAGTGATACTATTGATTCCCATAGAATATCATCTATGTTTTCTAATATTCGAAATTTAATTGATAATGACAGTACAAAGTCCAAATACGAATTAGTATATTTTTTCTGTGATTGGTCAAGCCATATCGACCTTGATAGATCAATCTTCTGTAGAGATCTACTAGATAATCTCTCTGATGTTTGGTTAGATTTAAAAGATAAAGATGGTGTAACAGATAAAGAAATAATATATGCATTTAATAAGAGTGTGTTTTCTTTTGGAACTTTAAGAAACGAACTTATGAAATTATTTACTGAACATAATATCGATAATACTATCATTTCATCTGATAACGAATGGAAAAACCTTGCAAGTGTAATTCTTTATCATCTATCAGGGAGAACAATAAAAAGAAACTCCAAGTATAAATACAGATTATCTAATGAGGACTATATTATCAGTTTTGCAATAGTAAATCCGGTTGACGAAGAGGATGATATTTTAAGAGAAATTGCAGCCTATGAAAACACATTCCACTTCAACATAATTACAAAGTCTAAATTAAATATAGTGGGAATATTTTTCTTAAACTAGATAGACTTCTTATCAAAGAAGTAATCTTCTATCCGAAAGTTTAAATTTAGATTGAATGCCTGAAAGAATTTTTAATCTTTCTTCAGGTGTTCCAAATTGAAGAATATGAAGTAAATAACTCTGTAACATAAGATATTCTTCTTGACTCAAATCTTCTAATTTCAACTTTTTAATATTATGAGGAGTAAGTTGTATATTAGCTTCTTGGTCACTATAGATAATTGCTTTCAAATGATTAAGTCTTTTGATCTCTTCATTAAATTCCTGCCACAAATATCTAGTATTTAACTTTAATTCTGGAAGCAGAATTATTAGTTGCTTTATCAATTCAGTCTCAGTGATGTAAGGTTCTTTACATTTATAATCCCTTATCCGATTGCAATGATAGTATATGTGTGTGTTGATTATTCCTTTCTTCGTTCTGCGGTATTTAACTTCAGCAGTTACACTTCCCCCACAACTTCCGCATTTGCATAGTTTCTTAAAGGGAAAAACTTGTTTATTCCATTGTCTCGGGACCACCTCAAGCTGAATTTGTACTTTATCGTAAATATATTTTGTAATTAGTGGTTTGTGACTACCTTTGTACCATTTGGAACCATATTTGAATTCGCCGTAATAGAAGGGATTGTTTAGTGTGGCATAAATTCTCCCTAGCGTTAGTCCACAGTTATTTCTGGTTTTGAAACCTTCGCTATCTAACCATCTTTTGACCATTCTACCTGAGAAGCCTTGATTCGCTACCTTATAAAACATTTCTCTTATAATTTCTGCGCGCTCAGGATCTAGATCTACTGTTGCGATTCGATTAGCCTTGATTGTATTCAGATAACCAATAGGAGCAACTCCTGGCCTAATACCAATACTACATTTATTTTTCAGCCCTCGTTTAACATTAATGCCTCTATTGTCATTTTCCAGTTTTGCCTGCGAGCATAAAATCATTAGTAAAAACTTTTCATTTGGGTTATTACTGAAAGTTTGAGAGTGAGTTTTTATAAATTGAAGCTTTCCTTGATCCATGAGGTCTACGATTCGTCCTAAATCGCCAGCATTTCTTGAGATCCTATCAGGTGCCCATGTAATAATTGCATTATATTTGCCTTGGGCAATGCACTCGACCATATAGTTAAATTTATCTCTTTGCCCAGTTTCTTTTGCAGAATGGCTTTCGGTAATTACTTCTATCACCTCAATTCGTTCTCGTTTTGCAAGCTCTTCCATTTCCCTAAGCTGACCATCAATACTCATAGCTTGTTTCTCGTCTGATTCCGATGACTTACGAGCATAAAGACAGTATTGTATTTTATTTTCGGTGGTTTTCATTTATAAGGACGATACCGCTACCTTCTGAAGAAGTCTAGTAAATGTCCTTATAAAAGACTATAGGAGGTTGATCTTTTGCGATCACCTCCAATAGAAGCATCGAGAAAGCATCAACTAAATCGTCATGATTCTCAGTGCCGAAGTATACTAATTGATGAACCAATTCTTTACAAGTATCTCTTGGGAAAAGTTCTTGAAGGATAGTACTCGAATCGTGGATACTTACGATAGGTTCAAAGAAACATTGTCCAACAAACAAGGACTTATTTCCGCTTTTTGGTGTGAAAATGTTGAGTGTGAAGAGAAAATAAAAGAAGAAACAAAAGCCACTACGCGTTGTTTACCGTTAGATGCCAAAGAACAAAACGGCGTTTGTATCTACTGCGGGAAGAACGTAAAGCATCGGTGGCTTTTCGGGCAAGCATACTAGCTGCGTATCTAAAAAATCTTGATTAAATGAACAAAGTTCAGGACGTTTCGCATTAATGTGTGAACGATGTTGTTGTGACAGTGAAACCATTTTCCCAAGACCTACTTTCAATAAGTTTTTGCGAACCGCCCTTTGTCACAACTTTCCCTTTGTCCAAAACATAACCGCGGTTGGCGATGTTAAGCAATGATTTAATATTATGCTCGACCACCATGATCGCCGTTCGGTGCTTCTCATTTACTTCCTTGATTTCCGCAAAAACCTCTTTGACCATTTTCGGCGCAAGTCCAAGCGACGGCTCGTCAAGAAGCAAAACCTTTGGATCAGTCATTAGTCCTCGCGCCAAAGCAAGCATCTGCTGTTGTCCACCGGAAAGAGTCCCTGCTTTCGATTTCCGTTTTTGCTTCAATATCGGAAAAGTTTCCATCACTTCTGCGATGCGCCTCCTTAACTCTTTTTTATCACTGACAATAAAACCGCCGATTTCCAAGTTTTCTTCAACCGTTAAAGGACCAAACACTCTCCGACCTTGCGGAACAAAAGCAATGCCTCTTTGCACGATTTCATAGGAAATCGGCATAATTTCTTTTTCATGCCACAAAACTTTTCCGGAATGAATCGGTGCCAAGCCGAAAATCGTCTTGAGTATGGTTGACTTGCCCGCGCCGTTTGGCCCCATCAATGCCACAATTTCTGCTTCGTCAAGCGAGATATCAACGCCGTCAAGCGCCTTCACTCCGCCGTAGTGAACCGAAACATTGTGAAGTTGTAGTAAAGTTTCTTTTTTCATAATCATTCGCCTAAGTACGCTTCAATAACACTCCTTTTTTTCAAGACAGCCTCCGGTTCGCCTTCGGCCAATAATTTACCCTCATCCATCACAAAAATCTGGTCGCAAAGTTCGCGGATTAAACCTATGTCATGTTCAACTAAAATGACGGTCTTGTTTTTTTGTTTCAATTCTCGGATAATGCTGGCAACGATTTTTCTCATTTCAGGAAAAAGTCCCGCAAACGGCTCATCAAAAAGGTAAATCTCTGTTTTCATTGCTAGTGTCCGAGCGATTTCCAAAAGTTTTCGCTGGCCGTATGAAAGATTCACGGCCAACTGATTTCTCTTTTCCCACAGTCCGACTTTTTGCAACACTTCTTCTGATATTTTGTGATGATGCTCAATATTCTTTTCAAAAATCGAACCAAAAACATTTCGTTCGGTTACAACAACCAAGATGTTATCAAGCACTGTCATTTGTTCAAATAGTCGCACATTTTGAAACGTACGCGTTATGCCGTAAGAAGAAACTTGATGTGGCAATACCCGTGTAAATTTTTCTATTCCATCAATAATGACCTCACCACCGTCTATCTCCAAAACGCCACTCAAAAGATTGATAAGTGTTGTTTTACCGGAACCGTTCGGACCGACAATGCCGGTGATTTGTCCCTTCTCAATTCCAATTGAAAGTCGATCAATGGCGCGAACGCCGTTAAATCGCTTCATTAGATTTTTTGTCTCAAGAATTTTCATAGTTTGTATTCTCCAATCAATCCTTGCGGACGGTAAAGCATAACCAGAATCAAAATTACGCCATACACCACTTGACGCATTTGAGCGGCAATGTCGGGCGGAAAACCGACAAAGCGCAGAATTTCAGGAAGCAGTATTAAAAATAGTGCGCCCAAAATTGCACCGCGCAAGTTGGCAAGTCCTCCCAAGATGACTATTGCCAGAATAAATGCGGATTCCATTAGTCGGAAACTAGATGGGTCAATGAAGGTTAAATAAGAAGCAAAAAGCGAACCAGCGACTGCGGCCATTGCGGCGGAAATAGAGAAAATAGCAAGCTTGAAGTAGGGGGTGTTATAACCGAAAACCACAATGGCTTTTTCATCTTCGCGGATTGCCTTAAGCACTCGGCCAAAAGGTGATTTGGTAATGAAGCGCGCAATAAAATATATTAACCCCAAAAATATCAAAGCGAGAACCAGAAAGTTAAAATTATTGGCAAAGTTTATACTAAGTAATTCTGGCTTTGATATTCCAGGAATGCCAAAGGGTCCCATTGTTAAGTTTTGCCAGTTGAGAAAAATTGCAAAAATAATAGTGTTAAATCCAAATGTGCCGATAGCATAATAATCGCCCTTGAATTTAGACAATACTACGCCAATGAGAAAACTTAGGGCAATTGCTACAATAATTCCCAAAATCACGGAACTGAAAAACCCCACACCAGTTTTTGTCAAAAGTATCGCTGTGGTGTACGCGCCAATTCCGTAAAAAGCGGCGTGAGTTACGGATAAAAGACCGGTGTAGCCTACAACCAAATTCAAACTTACGCCGAGAATAGCGTAAATGGAGAACAAAATTGCTAAATGTATTAAATACTCCATATTATTTATTCATAATTCCTCGTGGCCGGAAAATTAAAAACACAATCAACAGCGTGAAAGCGATCGCGTCTTTCCACTCGCCTGATATTTTCCAAATGCCAAAATTCTCAACAAAACCCAGAAGAAATGCGCCCAGAACCCCGCCATAGATATTACCGACCCCACCGATAACTGAAGCGATAACGCCCTTGAGTAACAATCCTAACCCCATTGTCGGCTCAATACCCGTATCAAAACCCACGAGAATGCCGGCAAGTCCGGCTAGTGCTGAGCCAATAAAAAACACATAGCCAATAATTTTATTTGTATTTATACCGACAATTTGTGCTACTTCTTCGTCATCGCTAATTGCTCTCACTGCTTTGCCGAATAGTGTTTTATATAGTAGAAAAACAAGTCCGGCTAAAATCAAAGCGGTGACGAGTATTATAATGAGTTGGGTTTGCGTTATCACGCCACCGAGAACCTCGAAAAGTTTTTGCGTGCCGATATTCTGCGAAATAGTTTTGAATCGGCTGGTAAATAAAATAGCGATAACCGCCTGTAACGCCGTCATCGCTCCAAGTGAAGCAACAAGCAGAACCATATTTGATGCTTTTCGTTTTCGAAGTGGCAAATAAATAAACTTATCCAAGCCGTAGCCGACAATGCCAGCCAAAGCCACACCAAGAATGACGGCAAAATAAAGGTTTAAGCCCAAAGTTTTAGCAAAATAAAATACCGCGTAGCCACCGATTGCCGCCATTACGCCGTGAGCCAAGTTGAAAAACTTTGTCGCGCCGTAAACAAAATTAAAACCGAGCGCAATCAAAGCATAAATCGATCCGGCGATAATACTATTTAATATGAGTTGAGGAACTATTTCCATTTCATCTTATTTTGACACCTTTTTTACAAAATTTGTCCCGTTTTGCGAGACAAATTTGTGCATATACTGTTGGATTTTAATTGTCGATATCAACCGGCTTCCCATCTTTTATCATGCGGATGGCTGCCTTTGATATAACAATTCCATCTTCGTCAACGCTCAAATTACCAAGGACACCATTAAAGTCTTTAATGGTCGTGAGTTCATTAGCAATTTGATTAGGTGTAGGTTTTGTTGAACCCTTAAACGCCTCAGTAGCAGCAACTATTAAATTAAAGATGTCATAAGCGTTAGCCGCTCCCAAAGTTGGATTTTCATTAGTTTTCGCTTCAAATTTAGTTGTAAAGTCCCCTGTTGGGCTAGCAGCATTGACATACCATTCTCCCTCGAAAAGATCTACTTGTTCGCTAAGCTCAAATGCTTCAATAGATGTAAGCGGTGTGTTTATACCAGCTTCTTTAATTTGTTTACCAAGTACTTCTACCTCTGGTGAGAATGCCATCAACAAATAAATTTCCGCACCGCTATTTTTCGCTTTAGAGATGATGCTTCTGAAATCTTTTTCACCAACGTTAAAAACTTGATCGGTTACTATTTCAATATCCGTCTCTTTTAATTTTTCTTTCAGGTCAGCCATCACAGCAGCAGCGCCTTGTTGGTTAGACTCGAACACCCCCAGCTTTTTTATACCCCTTCTCTGTAATTCTTCAACAAAAACTTTATTTTCTTCAGCGGGAGGTGTCCAGTGAATGAAATTAAATTCACCTTTTGCCACATTAGGATCCGAAGCTATCCCTAAATGCACAACATTATTTTGTTCGGCAATAGGGGCAACCACATTACCCGGTCCTGAGCCGAAAGATACTATTGCATCTACTTTATTCACACCTAGGAGTTTATTAACCGCACTTGCAGTAATCTTTGAATCCAGCTGGTCATCCTCAAAAATTAATTCATAAGTATATTGCGTATTTCCTAAATCTTGTTGAGCAAGTAGCATCGCATCTCTTATGCCTTCACCTAAAAAAGCAAGATTGCCACTCATCGGGGCAACCACCCCGATCTTAATCTGCTCAGTCGAAACCTTACTTGAATTTTGCGATACAAAATAGCCGGTTATCACGACGGCAATGACCACAATTATTCCGATAACCCACTTTGTTAATTTATTCATAGTGATTGTTGTTTTAATTAATTAATTCATCAACGGAAACACCGAACGCCTTGGCGACCTTTCGCAAGGTTTCAAGCGTGGGATTTTTGTTTTCTCCTGATTCCATTTTAATAATCGTGTTATTGGCGACATCGGCCAATCTCGCCAATCGCTCTTGCGAAAGGCCTTTTTGCTTTCGCAACTTTTTCACATTTTTTGCTAAATTTTCGTTCTTTGACATATCTTTAGTGTAGTAGTAACATTAAAATAGAAGTATACAAATCTTTTCAACTATTTCAATGTTACATCTAAAAGGACAAAAAGTCAAAATTGTATGCCTGTCCGCCGAAAAGCAAAAGGGCAAAAAGGAAGGGGGTTGAGGGGAAGGAATTTTTGCCCTTTTGCGATTAAGAATAGAGCGTTTCCGCTTTTCTCTGATTAAGAGAAAACCAAAAACAGAAAATTTTTCATCTCCTATTAAAAGAAAAAAATGGGGGGGGCAGAAAAAAATAAAAAATGTAATGAAAAAATTTCTGTTTTGGTTTGCCGTAGCGGAGCGGAGGCAAGCGGAAACGCACCTCATTATTCTGGATTTTGTTCAAAAAAAGTTAGAATTTCAACCAAAAGGTACCGTTTAGTATTTTTAATAGTTGGCTGAGCTTGCCCCGCCAAGGCGGGGTGAAGTCGAAAGTTCATACCGCTAAGCGGTACGCTTCCCTGCCTGTCGACAGGCAGGACTGCTAACGAAGTGTCTCAAAAGGGATCGCGAGTTCCCCCGGACTAGATCCGGGGCTGTCCTCTCCGTTTAGTATTTTTACTAGTTGGTCCACCATCATTGAAATTATAGTGGGTAAACTAATTGGACGAGTGGGATCGTGAGTTCCCCCGGATTTAATCCGGGGTCGCACTCTCCGAAGCACTTAAGGATCTTTCCCTACAATCGTTTACCCGATATGCATTACAAGGATGAATTAATCACCTTCCAGCCCGTTGTGATTGATGGGGATTTGGGGAGGATTAAATAGAGCACTCTAGTACTGGATAAAAGCTTAATCAACAGTCATAATCTAGTTTGTGATAGATCCTCTGTATGATATAATCCGCATATATTCATATTATCTAGATGGAAACGATAAATATTTTACCTACACAAAGAGATGTTCTAATAAGAGGTCTTGTAACTATGGCAAATGTCGCATTAGATGCTTTGACCATAAATGCATTTAGTACAGAATCCGAATACAAATTACCAATTTTGGCCGTAAATGGAGTCTGGCATGGTCTACAATTAGGATTGTTGACTTACAACACAATCAGGGATTTATCTATCCAGATTTCTCCTGAAAACGAAGACATGTTACCGAGAGGTTGGAGGAAAATGCTATTATTTAAAGATATATTATTGAATGGTATACCCTTGGTTACATCCGGCATATATTTAGCATCAAACCTGGGAGGGAATCAAACACCTTCAGAACCTCCCGTATGGCCTACCCCAATAGATAAAGCTTGAGATATATTTTCTATAGGAAAATCATATCCACGTGAAGTTGTGGAAGTAATATCGTAATGGTATATTCAACCCATAGAACCACACTCGATATGCCGTATCGCGGAAATTACAATCCTGCTTCAGAAGATAGTTACAGAATCAGTCATTTGGATTTGAATCACTAGGTAATAACTCAATTTAGTAGGATTTATGAAATAGACATGCTTAGGACTGATACTTATGGTGATATAATCCAAATGTGTATCCTAACTAATAAATGACAGAACCTCTATATTTTACTCACCTCATCAATAGTTGCGGACCAGATGGGCTAAAATATTCCATAACCGGAGAAGATGATCCTGTGAAGGGAGAAGATTTTGTAATATTTTTGTATTCAATCCTAACAGAATCACTCGGGGAATTAGATATCTTCGTGAAAGCTTATGCTCAAGATCGGCTTCATGGAGACAATCCTCTAGAACTGATAGGGACCGTTTCTTCAATTAATCTAATTTCAGATTTATCAACATTTACACAAACAGCCACAGCAGAATTTGACGAGCCATGTATATCCTCAATTTCGGGGACATTTAAGACCAAAGAGGGTTTAAAACTCGTAGTACCAATGATGGATCTTGATATACCATCATCAGGCCAAAGTAAGGAGAAAATATACCACGATTTAATTCCACTTATTTCAATATTAATGAAGAATAAAGTATCAGGATATATACTTCGATCTGGTGATGTTGGAAGAGGGAGTTATCATTTTGTTTGTGACTTTGTAGTTCCTTATAATCCCTCTTTCTGGCAATCAATCGGATGGTTCATGGAGATAATGTTTGAAGAACAGTTCCAAAATCGAAATGTTGTAGATAGCAAGAGACTAGGAATGTCATTATCCAAAGCCCAAACACTGGAATAAGCTCGAGTGATAGCTAACGAAATCCTCAATGTTTTCCCTTCTATTCCTGATGGTTTAACAAGAGAAGGTTTGTTTTCAGACCCCAGATGGGGAGCACACAAAATTCTACAAGGAATTAACACTCTTCTTCGAGTTTCGCCTGCTAAAGATTATCAAAATCCCCCCAAATTTGTAGCAGATGTTAGGTCTCACTTTATCTTTGAGAATAATTCTTGAATTTGAAATACTTGAAGGAAATAAAAATGAGTTATTTAGGTAAGATTCTAGTTAAATTCAAACCTGCTGTTTCTGTTAATACAATTTTCCCAATAAGCTATAATAACTACATGAAATATTCTGAAATGAAGTCTAAAAGTCCAATAGCCCTATTCTTAGTGAATATTTTGGCATTTATAATGGTTATGAATTATACCTATGGAGTGAACAATCCTAACAAGATTATTCTTTATACTGACTCTGATTGTAAATTCTGTGAAGAAACGATAGACGAAATAGAATTTCGAGAGTATTCAAATCATATTGATTTATCTATTAAAAGTTTAAAAGGCAATAGTCTAAATAAACGAGGCTTTGATAATAGTATAGAGAAATGTAATATTCCAAATGATCAGAAAGGTGTCCCCCTACTCGTGGCAAAAGACAAGTGCTTTAAAGGAAAGACCGAAATCCTTAAGGAACTTGAAAGATTAAGCGTCGAGAACTAATATTGAATTTCAAGAGATTTAACTATTTCATCACACTTCGTTACGTTTTCAGCATCAGCATCACATGTGATATCTAGAATATAAAATGTTTCAACTTGATTGTAACTTGTATAACGTGCTTGTCCGCAAGGAGCAGGGATTATATCCTCTGGACCCATCCCTTTACAATCAATAGTCTCACTTACAGTATCTGATCTAACGTATTTATAGAGATCTTTAGTAGCATCAATATAATCGTGTTTCACTCTTGCTATTGTATCCGCTCCATCTCTTTCAAGGAAGAAATATTCATTGTACGGTGTATTTTGAGATTCAAAATAAGCTCTTACATTTAGTTGATATTCTTCTCCGCTGATGGTAAAGCCTACGGATCCTTCCTCTTCTAATGTAGCAAATTCAGAGTCTTCTAAAGCTTTTCCGCTAATCATGAATGGATTATCTTTATTGTCTGGAATATAAGCGGGGAATGAAAAATCTTTGTAACCTGAAGCAATACCTTGTGGTGTTACCGTCGGCTCATTTACTGCAGACGTCGCCTCCACCGTTGGAACCGCTGTGGGAGTGACAACTTCTGGCTCTTCATCCCCTCCTAAATAATTCATCAAAATATACGCTACTAACACTCCAAAAATTAGGAAAATAACAACCAATAGAACAACTTTCATAGAATTTCCCTGCTTTACCGCTTCGTTATAACCGTCTGTTTTAACAGGAACTGTTTGAACAGGAGTTTCCATCACAGGATTTGCCTCTGAGACGGTAGGTTGGTTTAGATTATTTGTCATAAGAAATTTTTAATATACTTATACTGTATAATAATGATATTCAATACTCAAGAAATGCACTCACTTATAGACAAAAAGAATATTTATGCTGTTATCGGTGTCTCGAAAAATCCGGAAAAATATGGACACAGGGTTTTCAAGGACTTAACTAGTGCAGGTTATGATGTCTATCCTGTAAATCCAAACGAGACTGAGATTTTAGGTCACAAAGTCTACACACAATTGTCAGATATTAATGAAAAAATTGATGTAGTTATTTTTGTAGTTCCACCACATGTCACTTTAGAGGTTTTAAGAGAAGTTAATGAGTTGGGAATTAAAAATGTATGGTTTCAGCCTGGAAGTGAGAGCCCTGAAGCACTCGAATACTGCAAAATAAATGAAATTGAAAGTATTCATGAGGCCTGCATCATGATTGAAAGGAAGTCTAATGGATGATTTGGTAATAATCGATACAGAAACCACCGGATTAAATTGCAACTACCATAGAGTCATAGAAGTTGCTGCAATCAAAATTTCCAAAGGGAAGATTGTTTCAGAATATTCAACTTTGATTAACATTCCTGGGGATGTCCCCTCTTTGATCACACAAATTACTGGAATTACCAAACAAGACTTAAATAACGACGGGCGTGAACCAGAAGAAGTTTTTAAAGAAGTAAAGGATTTTATTGGTCATAGTACATTTGTAGCACACAATGTAAATTTCGACTATCGTTTTCTGAATGCAGAATTTGGTCGGTATGAGATTCCCGAATTAGATAACCCAAAACTATGTACTGTGCAAGTTGCGAGGAGGTCAAATCTTCCGATTACTAATTTCCGATTAACCACTATTAAAGAATATCTCGGACTCGAGCTACAATCCCATAGAGCACTAAATGATGTGATGGTCTGCTATGAGTTGATGAAGTTGGTGGAAAACAAATAATTAGCGGAAGATAACAGGCAACAAAAATTCATAACAGATTTTAGCCTGCTCTCTTTTTATCAATTAGAAAATTACTTTGTTACCTTTACCGTCATCTTCTGTGCAATTTGGTATTTACCCCACTGCATACGAAGCATTGCTCCAATAACAACAAATACGACACTTTGATAGAAAAACCATCCAAGAATAGGGATTGTACTGATGATTTGAATTATCACAACACCAAGTGTTAAAGGAACGACATATCTTCTTTTACTACCAATTAACGGTAGGATTTTCCTTCCCAAAATGATTCCAGATATGGGTGTCACCACAGAAGTCGAAAGCAATGCTAGCAGTACTATTACTTTCAGAATCGGCCAACCGATTATAGATAATGCCAGGAAGATGACTATGAATATTCCAACCGGGAAAGCAAAAAATCCAATCAAGAAACTCTTTAGAACTTCTTGGGTGTCATTCATCTTTGCCAATGTATTCTCGAGTCTAACTGGAGCAAATTTGAAAAGAAGATACCCTAAAATCACAGTTCCGACACATTGAAACATAGACCAAAATGTTTTTGTCCAAATATCTTCAATTAAGGTGCTTGTGATAGAAGTATTGTTAGTTTTAAAGAACTCCCCAAACTGCTCATATCCTTTGATTGAACGCTCTCCTTGTATTGTACTTTCAGAATATTTAACAACATCATTTTTGTCAGTGTAAGCGACAAAATCTCCTTCAACAATAGAATCTTGCAAATCAGTTGCTCCAGTAGAAATCACACTACCTTGAACCGTTCCTCCAATAATTGTATTTCCACTAGCAGAGACAATATCTCCACCTACAGTAGTATTAACTCGCATTGTTCCTGTAAAAGCTCTTATGTCGTCTCCTACTTCACCTTGAACATAAACATCTCCTCCTGCAATGATTACATCTTCTTTAACTGGGCCACTCAAATGAACACTTCCACCCATTAGATATACATCTCTATAAACTTCACCATTCAAAAAAGTAGTACCACTAATTACGTATACACTCTTACCAACAATACTTTCTATGGTTACTGTACTCCCGAAAATATAAACATTCCCTTCTACATCACCAGTTACTTTTACTGTTTCTCCTAGAATTATTAAATCACCGTTCACATCCCCATCGACAGTGATCATACCTTCACCCTTTAACAACAAATCATCATCAACATCATTTGTAACTACGATTTGAGTATCATCTTTTACGCTCTCGATAACAAGCGCATCTACGTTACCGAAAGGAAATACTATAAACAAAAACAATCCTCCAGTGAGAACGGTGAAAAATCTTCTTAACATTGAATTGGGGTAATAATTAATTGTTTAATTTATCCTAACACAAGGAATTGGAGTAGTAAATATTAGTAATTGCTAGTTTTATTTTCTCCAATGAATCGTAACAAAGTATTTAGAATCTCACTTTCAAAAAACTTAACATTAAAGCTAATTATTATTATAATTTGTTCTAACTTATTACTCAGAAAAATGAATCTACATTCCGTTGAACAAAAGGTTTATACAATTTTTAATAATTATTCGGATTGGTTTCTGAGGATTTCAATCGCCATCATTTACATTTGGTTTGGTATTCTAAAACCATTCGACTCAAGTCCAGCTGCAGATTTGGTAGCAAATTCAATATATTTCCTTCCGAGAGAACCATTTTTTATCTTTTTAGGAGTTTGGGAAACAGTTTTGGGTATTATGTTTCTAATTCCAAGACTAACGAAAATTACTTTTTGGATATTTATACTCCATATGGGAGGCACATTTACTCCATTTATTACACTGACCGATACAGTATTTACAAAATTTCCCTACGGATTCTCGCTTGAGGGACAGTATATTATTAAAAATATTGTACTAATTAGTGCAGCTGTTGCAATTCTTGTAAATCATCTGCGAAAAACTAAAGAGTTGGATTGATTCACTCGCTATGATAGAGTAATTATCCAAGCTATTACATAAGCACTATTCCTGTGTATAAAGTCGAAATTAATAAAGTGCAAAAAAATCAGCCCAAGAAACGTCTAAGGAAAAGAGCCAAATTCATACTCTATCCCTTCCTCTTTGTGATTATGTTTGGAATGTTTTTCTTGGTTGATTACTTTTTCTTTTCTGGTGCAGAATTATTTTCTAGAAGCAGTTTAATTCGTGCAATATCTACAGGGACTCAATTTGTAGATAAATTTGTTGATTTAGAGTTGAAAAATGATAATAAGGTAACTTCGGTATTAATTGCTGGAGTAGACACTCGAGACATAATATTTGAAGATGGTGAGTTTAAAAGTACAGACCCTAAAGGTCAAGCAGGAACTCGTAATATAGACACAATTATTCAAGTGGTTTACGACCACGAAACTGAAAAACTTACTATGATAAGTATTCCTAGAGATTTGGGTGTAGATTTCAGGGAAGAATGTCTCAAATTTAGCGGTAGCATACACTGGATTTATGATAAAACTGAAAATGCAAACTGCCCTGGTCGTGGAATTGAAGAATTGAAAGATACAGTCACCTCTGTAACAGGAATCCCAATCCAGTACCATATCTTCGTTACATTGGACAGTTTTGTGGAGGCAATAGAAACAGTCGGAGAAACTAACCCAGAAACAGGTGAAGTCGGTATTTTCGTGGATAATCCAGCAGATGTTTGGGATGTATACCCTTTCAATGATTACGGTTGGGAAAATGTTTATTTCAAGAAAGGCAAAATATTTCTGAGTAGTGAAGATGCCTTAAAATACGTTCGAGTCAGACAACTTACCTCAGATTTTGGTCGAGCACGAAGACAACAAATTGTGATTGAAGCCGTATTAAATAGAGCACTAACTTCTGAGACATTGCTTGATCCGAATAAACTCACAGACCTCTACAAAATTTATCGCGAAAAAACACTTGTTAGCGAATTAACAGTCAAAGAAATCCTTGCCGGCACTAAACTAATTGAGAAGTTTGATTTGGACAAGGTTATTAATATTGTGCTCGATCCCGAAATTGGAGGTAGCGAAAAATATTTAAATAAACAGCCACACGATAGACCTGGTGGCCCATATTACATGGTTCCTACTCATTGGAAAGATTGCCCGGGAAATGAATTTTGTAGAATTCAGGAATTAATTAAAAGCATTATTGGAAACCCTATCGTTTATGAGGAAAATGCTGAAGTATTTGCATACGGTACTGCAAATCTAAAAGGTAAATTATATTTCGATTATCCCAAGTTCGTTGACTTCTCATCCAATGAACCTCCGCTTAGAATTACCAACAGTAAGTATCTCGTAACTCTATCCAAAGAATTCAAAAATCAAAACTCAATAATTATCTTAGATTTCTCTGATGGTGAGTTGCCCGCTACTCGTCAGTATCTCTCTGAGAACTTAAGTACTAATATTGTAGATGGTAAGCCTTACCAAAGATATAGGTTGAACAAAGAAGACTTCACAATACTTCTTCCCTCACCTCAATGATGGATCTTCAAAGCTCGAACAATAAAACAATTTCAAAGCCAGATATTTCGTTGTTAATGTCAAAAGTGAAAGAGGATTTGTCAGCTGGTGTAAAGATATTTGGTAACGAAATCAATCATAATGATGTTATCCGTGTCTGGACGAGTTCCGATGAAAATATTTTCGGACTGATTGCTACGAGTAGTAATCGATTCAACAATTCAGTTAATTACATAGAAATCCAATCTTTTAAACAGAAACCCTACCTGAAACTCTCATTGATAAATAAATCCACTGATCAAGATATTCCCCAAATTGACTCAGGAATAACATTACTTAATGAGAACTTTTTTGAACTGGCAGAGAATGTTGACGAAGATTTGAGTAAAGAATTTATCGAGCAATACTTACGTTCGAAACCTGATTCTAAATTGACGAAATTCAACTTTGAAAAATACGCTTACAACAAGAATCAATATGAATGGTTAAAACCAGAACTCTATCAAACTTAATCCAAGAGATATCTGAAAAGCCGGCTGAGAATTTCAAACTGAAACTGAATGATTCAAACTTTCTCAAGTGTATTATTTATTTTAATGCACTTGTTTTCACTACCCTAAAAAGTGAGAATGTATTATCATAGTTAGACCATTTTGACTGATACCAAGTAATCAGACAAAATAAGACTTTTATAACAACAATTATCAGATGAATAAGAAAATCCAGGTTTACACAACAATTGCACTTTGCCTCTTCTATGCTTTACTTGCTCCAATCCTCTTTCCGACTTTGGTTGTTTTCTGGATTCTTTTAGGTGTGCTAATCTTACTAAGCCTATTAGCTAAAAATTGGGTTGATATGATTCTTCTTTTCCTGATTGCAGGCAATGTTTTCCTCCATCAATTAATGTATCCCAATCTCGATGACACCAGACATATAGTTCAAGCTACAGCATTCACAGCGTTTACATTTTTACAAATCACACTTGTTATCGGACCATTGACACGAATAAACAAACGCTTTGCACCGTTATTCAGACATAGAAGACATGTCGGCGTTGCCTCTTTCTTGTTGGCTTTTATTCATGCAAATTTTGTGATTGCGAAATATTATGAATTTAATCCAGAGTTGATTTACTCTCTAAGCGCAAATTACTTTGGTAGCACTGCATTAATTATTTTATCAGCATTAGCATTTACTTCGACAAATTACTTCCAGACAAAACTCCCAACAAAATATTACAACTTGATTCATACTGGATTACTCTTATTCTACATTGCTTACACATTAGGGCTGAGTGCACTCGGAATATTGAACCTAGAAACTTTTCATTATGTAATCTTTACTGGTTTTATAATCTTTTGGGTATTGATAGCGCCATGGAGTCTCCCCGCAAAGTTATTTTTGAGAGTTAATGCATGGAAACAGCTTCATTATCTCGTCTATCTCGCCTATCTCTCAGTAATCTTTCACGCATGGAAAGGTTATTTCGTACTGCAACCGACTTCTATGCAAACAACTTTCTGGGTAACTATTATCGCAGTAGTCTCAGTCCACACCTATGGCTGGCTTCTGAGGTTAAAGAAACGTAACGCCAGTAACTCACAAAGCCAACAAGTAAACAGTCAATAATTTCAATTAATTAAATAAATTTTTTATTATGATTACTTCATCACTTAACTTTTCTTCGCTTGATCCAAAGACATTTCTAGCGATGCACGAAGACCGTAAAGGGACTCTTATTGATATCCGGACTCCAGGCGAATACGCTGAACAACATCTACATGGATCTATCAATTTTGATTTTTATTCAGTGGATTTTGAAAAACAACTCGAAAACCTAGACAAAAACCACTCTTATTTCATATACTGCAGAACTGGCAGTCGTACGAAAGCAGTCTTAGACATTATGAAAACAATTGGTTTCAAAGAAGTCTATGACTTGAAAGGTGGGATTATTGCTTGGGAGGTTTTAAATAATTAAAATTATTATAATGGAGAATTTACCTGAAATTGTTGGCGCAGCTTCTGGTCTCATCATTGGATGTGTCGAAGCCATGAAAATATGCAAAGAAAGAAGACTTCGTCTTACAAAAGAACTGGGCGTGGCTCTTTTAATTGGAGTCGGCAATTTAGCACTTACAATATTCACTGACAATCCCGTCCCTATAGCGGCTTCTGCCGCAGGACTCCTGATAACAGCTGGAGCAATAGGTTATACCGGCAACGCTTTAGAGCAAGGTAATATAGAGTAGACAATCATCCGTTAGAATAGAATAAGCTAGTACACGAAACTCAACCACATTTATTCGAATCTTAAAAGATAAGTTTGACTATCTTCGCTCGGGTTTGCTAGACTAAAATTCTTATCGGTGAAGTCAGGTGAAAATCCTGCACAGTGCCGCTACGGTAATTCAGTTCTTTACTGAAAAGTCCGAGCCTGGTAAGAACCACAATCCCGAGCAGGAATCTTAAAAAGTCTCCTACTCGGAGAATTTTTATTTTTTACAGCATTTAAATGCGCGACACATTATCTAAAAAACTCCCCTTAGCAGTTATTTTATTACTTTCTGTAGTCACACTTACAGGTTGTACGTATTTTGATAAGGCAAAAGAAGTAATAAACAATTCTGAAGAAACCCAACAAGAGGAAGAAGTCACACAAGTAATGCAGAAAACCGAAATTACAGTCGTAGACCAGAACGGCGAGAGTATTGTTACTGAGGCTGAGTTTACTGAGGGTGAGAATCTATATGAAATCTTAAATAAAGTCATCTATGAGAACGAAAATTTAAAAATTGAGTTTGACTCATTTGAAATGGATGGTGAAACTGCATTTTTCATCACTTCGATTAACGGATACAATCCTTCCGCAGATAATAAATTCTGGTCATTCAAAATTAACGGAGAACTAAGTCAGGTCGGAATTTCTCAGTACTTACCCAAAGCAGACGATAAAGTTTCCTTTGAATTAGACACAATTAACTAATATTAAATAATATTTCAAAATGAAAATAACAAATAACGACAAGGTATTAGTTCTCAGTTTTATCGCATTAGGATTCCTCACTCGTACAATTTTTACGATTGGTCCAAATGTCGAATTCGTGACAATCGCCTCCTTGGGTGCTGGATATTTTATGAACAACAAAAAATTAGCGATGATAGTACCATTAGTGATAATGGCACTTTCTGATGTAGTTATTGGAAATACTTCGATTTTCCTATTCACATGGAGTGCATTTCTGTTGACACCTCTAATAGGTGTGGCACTTTCAAGGGTTAATAAGGAAAAAGGGAATGCATACCCAGCGTTGGCAGGACTTGGGGGATCACTGTTATCAGTATTAATCTTCTACCTTTGGACAAATTTCGGTGTTGTAGTCACTACAGCAATGTATCCAGATACAATTTCAGGATTGATGAACAGCTATATCAATGCCCTTCCTTTCTTGAAGAACCAATTGTATGGGAATATGGTTTTTGCACCAATGATTTTTGCACTTATTGCATTAGCTAAAGATTTATTCGAGAACAAGCTCCAAAATTTGAAAGAAGCGATTAATTGATTACGCTCTGACAACCTTGGTGTTGGAGACAAAGTCATAAACTGCTCTTTTCTCTTCGTCTATGAAAATAGTGATATACATGAAAATATTGATTGCTTGAGCTAGGAAGAGTTAGGCAACATATCGAATTAAAAGACTTTTCATCGTCAACTCTGAGTTATCTATTTTTACAACCTTAACTTTCATCCACTCCTTCCCGTATGTTTGACCATTATGTTTTGCAGGTCTATATACATGCCAGAAAACTCCGAATGCCGTATTTATGACAAAAATTATTAAGGACCACATCATCAACCATGCAAAGGACACAATAAAACCTGCTCCATCAACTAAATCAGGGTCAACACTAGCTTGGCTAGTTATTTGTGCGATTAGAGGTAAAATAGCGAGGAACAATGCAGGTAATAAATAAATCGAATTGATAAAGGAAATTAACATACTGTCGATTATTCCTGCCAATAGTCTTTATTTGTATGGATATTCTTTCATGTTATTTGCAATTAATTAATGTCTGATTTTAGCAGTTTATTAAAATAAAATTAACCTTCACCTTGATTTCACCTAACAAAGTCTAATATATGTTTGTATTTAATTTGTTAATATTAATATATGATCTAATATTAAGCATACGTTTTAAGTGAAGATTTAAATTATTATTATTTAACTATGAATAGAAATAAATTATTAATATTAGGTGCAGGTGTTGTAGTATCAGCCTCAGCTCTTGGAGTCGTCGCAGTGCCAACATTCGCACAAGATACAGAAACCTACCCACCAATGGTAGAAACTCTATCTGAGAAATTCAATCTAGATAAAACAGAAGTTCAAAATGTATTTACACAGGAAAGAGAAGCTAGACATACAGAAAGATTGAACGGCTTAGTAGAAGATGGTACTATCACAGAAGAACAGAAAGCAGTTATTGAGGCACATCACGAAGAAATGATGGCTAAAAGAGATGCATTACTTGCAGAAGGTAAAACAAGAACCGAAATGCACGAACTAATGCAAGCAGAACGTGAAGAGTTCCAAAACTGGCTAGAAGAACAAGGCATCGAAATGCCAATGAACGGCCAAAGAGGTAATGGACAAGGTATGGGAAGAGGAAACGGAATGGGTATGGGTAGACACGTACAATAATTTTTTAATCCGCCCTCGCTCCTGCATCAGATTAAGATGTGGGAGTGGGCGGCACAAGTATGAGATTGTTATTGATAGAAGACGAAGAAGATTTAGCCAGGCCTTTGATCAAGGCTCTTTCTGATTATGGTTTTGCTGTTGATTATTCAAATGAAGGGACTTCAGGGTTATCAAAAGCAGAAATTAATCAATACGATTGTATCCTTCTCGATCTCAACCTCCCGGGAATTGATGGAATTTCCATCTCAAATAAACTCAGAGCACAAAATATCAACACACCGATTTTAATGGTAACCGCAAAACATCAGATTGATGACAAACTAATAGGTTTTGAAGCAGGTGCAGACGACTACATCTCAAAACCATTTAATTTGAAAGAATTGACTGCCAGGATAAAAGCAATAGTTCGCAGGTCCAGCGAAAACAAGACTCATAATTTAGAATTCCTAAATTACGAATTAATCCCAGACAAAAACACTTTATTAGATACACAAACTGGCGAAGAGATTGAACTCACTACGAAAGAATGTTCTATGCTAGAGTACATGATTCGAAATATAAATCGCACAATACCCGCAGAAGAGCTTTTGGAGCATGTCTGGGACGAAGAGGCAAATCCATTTAGTGATACAATAAAGACTCATATAAAAACATTACGAAAAAAATTTGATCCACAAAAGAAAATACTCAAAACAATTCATGGAAAAGGATATATGTTAAACACGAAAAAATGAAATTCCACAAAAGCATCAACTTCAAACTTACATTTTGGTACGGATTAGTAACATTTATCAGCGGGATGATAATTTTATTTGTTGTGAACTTCATATACGTTCGATTCGTCAATCAGACATTGGAGGATGTGCTCCCAGGACCAATCCGTCAAAGATTCCTCACACTCGAACATGACAATAGAGGAAATTACCGTATCCGAGATTTACTTAAAGAAATTCGCGAAAACGATGCAAAGCAAATTCAAAAGATATCACTTTTCGTGATAACCGGAAATTTACTCATTGGTATTACCGGCGGTTACATTCTAGCTAAACAAATGCTCCGCCCAATAAAAAGAATTAACAAAGAAATTTCAGAAATTGAAGCAAAAAATCTCCATAGGAAAATTCCCCAAAGTGGTACAAACGACGAGATTGATGAACTTATTGGAAATTTCAATACTATGACAGACAGACTTCAGAAGTCATTTGATGTGCAAGGTGAATTCGTTGCCAATGCATCACACGAATTGAAAACTCCAATGGCAGTATTGATGACTAATATCGAAACAGCTTTAATGAATAAAAACATTCCAAGAGACACTAAAGAATATCTCGAAACATCGCTCGGGACAGTATATAATATGAACGTTTTACTGGAAGATTTGTTACTTCTGAGCTCGCTCGAAAAGTACAAAAAAAGTTTTGAGAGTGTTAATTATTTAAGATTGATTAAAAACCTGACTAAAAATCTGGACTCGATTGCGAATAAAAAAGATATTGAAGTAAAAATAACTACCCCAGAAGAGAAAATCTTAATTAAAGCTAATCCTACTCTACTCAATAGAGCTATTAGTAACGTAGTGGAAAATGCTATTAAGTATTCTCAAGAGCAATCGATAATCGAGATTCAGATTGAAAGCAATGCTAGAGAACTTATTACAAAGGTTATAGACAATGGTCCTGGTATCGATAAGAAATATCATAAACTAATATTTGAAAGATTCTTCAGGATTGACGACTCTAGGTCACGAAAAACTGGTGGAAGTGGACTTGGGTTAGCAATCACAAAGGAAATAATCAACCTACATAATGGGGAGATTAAAATCCAGGAGAATAAACCTATGGGTACAATATTCGTGATAACATTACCGAAAACAGATTAATTGCCTACTTATTAGTTTTCATAACTTTTTCGAGAATTTCAGAAACTTGGTTGTTCGCCTTGCTGTGTATACTCTTTAAGAATTTCTTCTCAGTAACAAAAACATCAATTCCCGAATCTGTAAAATACTTTTCCATCTTTCATCCGTAATTTCTGCAATCTTAATTAGTAAGGGGTTCATCTTCTCCAGTTCATTTCCGATTATTATGCTATAGGCATCGGGATTATTTATCTGATCATCCGCAAGGATAATCGCTAGAGAAGCATCTTTCACATTTGCCCTCACAAGGGTTTCATGATATCTAGGATCACTTTTACAAAAGAAATGTCTTCATATGGTCTTGATTCCAAATGATGAGTAACAACAGTTATTTTTTTATTCTCATCAATTTTCCTAATATTTGATGTCAGACTGCTTAATAGTGGATTGTCTCCGAGTATAATAATATGATCTTTATCCTTAATCTTTTTTAATCCTAGGTGTTCTTTTTGGGAGGTGACCTTTAAAAGAATTCCTAATTCCGAAACAACTGTTCCGAAAAATACCACTCCGGAAAGGACGACAAAAGAACCAAAGAATCTTCCTAAGTAGGTGGTAGGAACCATATCGCCATACCCTATCGTCGAGATTGTAATCAACCACCACCAAAGCGCATTACCAGGATCTGCCCAAAGTGGATTATTGTGTTTCTCTGCTGATGCTACAACATAAGTTGAGAAAATTGAGATTATCAATAGTGGAACTAAAATGTATAAAATTGTTCGAAGGTTTTGTTTCAGATACTTTTTCACAGGAATATATTAATCAACAAAGTGTACACTTAAATCAATTTCATCGCAAAATCGAAAAAAGATTTGAAAAGAGTTGAAATAGTTGTGATAGATTACCTTTAAACAGACCTCAATCTTAGACTATTTAGCACAACCGATATAGAACTGAAAGCCATAGCAACGCTAGCGATTACTGGAGAAAGTAAAAGCCCAATAAATGGATATAACAATCCACCTGCAATCGGAATAGCAATAATATTGTAACCGAAAGCCCAGATTAAGTTCTCCTTAATAATTTTAAGTGTTTTTGACGAAATCTCAAGAACTTCTAGAACCTTCTCGATTTTTCCTCCGACAATGACAATATCACCTGACTCTATGGCAATATCCGTCCCAGTACCCATTGAAATTCCTACGTCTGCCAAAGTTAGTGCAGGTGCATCATTAATTCCATCACCGACCATTGCGATTATCTTGCCGTTTTCTTCACTTTTCAGTCTTTGTATCACTTCAGATTTTTCTTGGGGTAGAACATTCGCGATGACATTTTCGATTCCTAAATTATCAGCTATTGCTCGAGCAGTTTGTTCGTTATCCCCTGAGAGCATTATTACATTAATGCCCTTCTTTTTTATTTGATTAATCAAAATTTTCGCTTCTGGCTTCAGAGCGTCCGCAAGTGCAAAATATCCAATAATTTCCTTGCCATAAGCGACCGAAACGATAGTTTTACCTTCATTTCTGTACTTCTCCAACTTATCTTTTATATCTGAATTCGCATCTTTTATAGAGTCAATTTTAAATTTATCCATTAACTTTTCATTTCCAATAACAACCTCTTTTCCTCTTACGATTCCCGATACACCCTTACCTTCATGGTTTTTAAAAGAGTCAACTTTGATTTTACCGAAATCTAGTTTTTTATCATTAGCAAGTTTTACTATCGCTTCTGATAATGGATGTTCCGAATTATTTTCAAGTGCTGCCGATAACGTGACCAAAGTATCTTCGTTCCATACATCCATTCGTAAACTATCCAGTAAATCACTGTTGCTTTTAAAACTCTCAATTAATACAGTTTCAACTACTTCAACTTCTCCTTTGGTAAGAGTACCGGTTTTATCGAAAACTATGGTGTCGACTTTGGATGCTAATTCAAATGCTTCAGCATCTTTGATCAATATCCCCTTTGTTGCTGCTTTACCAGTTGCAACCATCACCGCAATAGGCGTGGCTAAACCCAAAGCACAAGGACAAGCAATAATTAAAATTGTTGCGAAAATATAAATGGCTAACTGCACACTAGAAATGTCTCCAACGATTCCTAGCTGTGGTGCGATAAGTAACCAGAACATAGCTACCACAAGTGAAATCACTACTATCACCGGAACAAAAATTGCGGAAATTTTATCTGCCAATTTCTGTATCGGGGCTGAACTCATTTGTGCATCCTCAACTAATTTTATGATTTGAGAAAGTAGTGTGTCTTTGCCAACTTTTTCAGCACTAAACTGAAAAGTAGATGATTTATTTATGGTTGAACCAATCACATTTTGGCCAACTGATTTTTCTGCTGGCATGGATTCTCCGGTAACCATGGATTCGTCGATCGTGCTGCTTCCTTTGGTAATAACCCCATCAACTGGAATCTTTTCACCTGGTCTTACGACTACGATATCTCCAATTACAACTTCATTTATAGGAACCTTCACCTCTACTCCATCACGAATCACTGACGCATCTTTTGCTTGGATTTCCATTAACTTCTTAACGGCCTGATTTGCGCTGCCTTTTGCCTTTGCCTCAAGCAATCTACCAAGTAAAACAAAAAAGATGATAAAACCTACCGCTTCATAAAACGGTTCGGCTTCAATATCTGTGAATATTTGAGGTATAAATGTCACAACTGCCGAGAATAACCACGCTACGAATGTCCCGAGAGCAATGAGCGTATCCATATTGGCAGTTCTATTCTTCAAAGCAGTCCACGCACTCTTGAAGAACTGACTTCCTCCCCAAAAAAGAATGAAAGTAGCTAGGAAAAATTGTAAAACCCAATCCAAATTCAGAGACATTCCGAAGTTCTCAAGCTTAATCATTCCTAAATAACTCATCATCTCTTCGTTTTTATTGAAAATCATAGTTATCATCACAAACAAGAATGGAATATTCGCAAGTCCTACAAGTATTGTTTTTTTCTCTAGTAATTTATACTCATCAGCTCGGAGCATTTCTGCGTGATTGTGACCAGTTTCACCATGTGCTGGCTTTGCGATTCCTTTCAAGTGAGGAGATTTATTAATTTCACCGGGACTTGCAAGAACCACCTCATCTTCATTTTTTACTAATTTGTAAGTTCCAGCACTCGCTACCGCTTTTGCAATTTCTTCAAGACCTACTTTCTTTTCATCATAATCGACCATCATCTTCGCTGACGCAAAGTTAACATTTACCACATTAATTCCATCAAGTTTGTTTACATTCCTTTCAATTAGCGATTTGCATGAAGCACAATGTACGCCTAGGACATCAAATGTTTTATTCATGTTGAAAGTTCACTAATAATTAAATAACTGTGATTGTCACAGGACGTACCATGCCCATGGTACATGTCAATTTATAAACACCTTTTTTCGGGGTCAATTCAACATAATTCCACCCATCATCCAACTCCACAAAATTATCGATTAATCCTCGGGCTGCCATAAACCTACCACAACCTTGTACACCTTTATTGTTTACTGCCAGCACTGTCGGCTTATCGGCCTCTATGGTCATCGACCCTTGTGGTGTATAGGAAAAATCATCTGCAACAATTACTAATTTTTGAGCATTTTCGTCAACATCGGGATTCTCAGAGATTTCTTGATCAACTTTCTCAGTTACAGTATCGTTACTTTTGAGTTCCAAATCACTCAAACTTTTCAAACCCAAAACATTGAGTTGGCTATTGATCGTATAAATTGAAAAAACGACAATTAAAATTCCGGCCGTCTTATTAAACATTGAGGTGAGTTTCGGCTTTGTATTGAATTTAACTCCAGTCAAACTAATTCCACCCAATATAGGTAATGTTCCAATGGCAAAAAACAACATAATCAAACCACCTTTGAGAAACCCTGAAGAAGCTAGAGCAGCGGCTTGTGCGATTAATGTAAAACCACAGGGAAGCAAGAATGTTAACGCACCGAGAATAAACGGTGCATATTTACCTGAAAAATTGGATTCATTAGTTATGAATTTACTAATTACTTTAGGTGTTTTAAGCTGCAGATTTTGCACTTGTTTCACTCCAATCATTTGCAATGCCAGAACCAACATAACTACGGAAACTGCAATAATGACAATTGCAAAAGATGTTCCACTTCCTATTGAAACTACCTGGCCAAGAAGTCCTAGCAGTCCTCCAAAAATAAAGTAGCCTATTAAACGTCCTGTGTGAAATAAAAGATGTGGTTGAAATTTGAGTTTATTTGTTTTGTCAGTAATGTATAAATCATTCCATTGCTTAGTCATGACCAGTAATAATCCTCCAACCAAAGCAGCGCAACTAGATAAGCCAGCGACAATACCAAGGACCAAGAATGCAGGTAGAGATGAATTTGCATCCACACCTGCATATCTGCCAATATTGGAATTATTGATTAACATAACAAGAACCAACACAAAGACGAGAATTCCAAATATTTTTAAATATTCATAAAATTTATCTCTGTTTATCTCGATCCCGGCATCAGTCAATTCAATTAACTTATAGCTTTCCTTGGGAAATTGCTTATTACTGAATTTATAACCAGCTTCTTTAAATTCCTTATTTAATTTTTCAATATCAACAGAATCACTTTTATCGGATACGATTTTCACCTGACCCTTTTCAAGAGAAGCATCAACTTTTTTTATACCTGGATGTTCTTCGAGTGTTTTTTCGATGAGTAACTCGCATGATGCACAGTGCATTCCCTCCACGTATATTGTTTGAGCGTTTTTATGTTTTCTCATATTTATTTATATTCAAATAATTTTAATAACTCTTCTGTAGTTCGTGTTTCCTCGTGGTTATGAATTTGGTGCACCACACAAGTCTTTAAGTGGTTTTCGATAAGCAATAAATCGAGTTGCTTCAATGCTTTTTGGACTGCTCTGGACTGATGAACTATATCGACACAGTATTTGTCGTTATTAATCATTTCTTCTATTGCTGACAAATGGCCTTGGATTATTTTAATCCTATGAAGCGCCTTGTCTTTTGGAGTTGTTTTAAATCTTTTGTCTTGTTTCATAATATATCCCCTATATGGGGATATTATATTCGCAAAAAAATTATTAGTCAACATCAACTTGTGGAAATTGCAACTCGTCTGCAAAAACAACGTCTCTAATAGAACTATAAGCACCAGCGGCTATCAACGCTTGATCTCTACCATCGATTATGAGCACTTGTGGATTCAGAACAACCCATTCAAGCCCTTTATGTATCACCCTGTCCCCAGTTACAAAGGGGTTAACATATTTCTCATTTCCAGGTTGAGGATTAGGTATATCGGGCATTTATAAATGAAATCGACCAATATCATACACCATCAATCCGATTTCAGCCAATAGTTTCCCCAATATGAAGACTGCTTATTTATTACCGAACCTTTTTTCAATTTCTTATCAATTATCGAAAGCTTTAGTTTCTTTAATAATTCTTCAAACCAACGTTCGTTTATAAAAGTGAACTTTCTTCTAACACTCTCACCCAAATCGCCATCATTTAGTAAGATAGTACCCTGTTCACCTAACTTAACAATCAAAAAAATATGACATCCTCTTTTTAAGATGTATTTAAAATCCGAAAGTACTTTTTGAATCTCATCCAAATCTAAATGTAACAATGAGGCCGAAGCCCATATAACGTCAAAAGTACTTTTATCGAAGAATCCTTTTAAATTTCGCATATCCATCACTTTGTACTCGGGATTATCCTTATCCTCCGAAAGTGATTTAGCCTTTTCTATCATTGTTTTAGAATAATCTATTCCAACAACTTCGAAGCCTTGATTGGCGAAAATTCGAGAGAACTGACCAGGACCGCAACCTACATCAAGTAATTTCTTCCCGGGAAATTTCTTTACTAGTTTTGAAATATTTATTTCGAAATAATCGGGGATATTTAAGTACCTTTCGTAATATTCATCAACAACACCCTCCCTCTCGTATGTTTCTTTCGTGATATCCATAGATTTAATCCATTGATTGAATTTCCTTTTGAGGCAAACGAATTTTCTTTGGTGTTTTAATAATTAATACAATTCCCGCAATCATAGAAAACGCTCCAGTAAAAGCAAATGCATAAATATATCCATAACTATCGCTTAATATTCCAAGAGCAATTGGAATCACAATAAAAGCTAACGATCCAATAGCATTCATCATTCCAAATAAGTGGTTTTTCTCTTTGCCCAATCTTGCACCCAAGTCACTAAAGACTGCATTATTTAATGGATAAGCAAAAGCAAACATTAAACTGGAGAGTAAAATTAGAAATGCAGTTAAATAAACAGATTCACGAGCAAAAACCAACATTGTTAAAATAAAACCACCAAAGATTAGGAATATTTGTGTAAGTTTTTTCTTGTTTTTCTTAATCATAAATTTGGAAAGCAAGAGCGATGCAATCAACGAAGGGATTGCATAAAGAACTATAACTATCCAATCCATCCCCTCTTCCCCGACTAATTGTTGTCCAAACAGTCCTCCGAATGTCCAATATGTTGCGAAGACACTTTGTAAAACAAACGATACGAGTAATACTTGCCACACCCTGCCGTAAAGCAAATCCCACATCTTGAATTCTTTAATTAACTTTACCAACTCTCTGCTAACACTTTTTATTTCAACATCTTCTTCTGACTTGGTTTCTTGAAGCATTAATATTGCCAACGCCACTGAAAGCATCAAAAGAACTGCTACTGGATAAGCTAGTCCACCGACAACCAATAGCGTTGAGCCTAGAATCGGGGCGATTACCTCCATCATACTTATCAATACGGCTAACAATCCCCAGTCCTTACTGAAATTTTTCTCTTTGTTGCTTTCGATAATATAATTCTGCTGTGAAAAAGCTAAGAACTCATAATAAACACCCCATGCAATACTTGCCAATATAAAGAACCCAACTAAATTGAATATTTCTCCAAAATAAGAAAGCACTGGGAACAACAGTGCCATAAGTACACACGCAACTAAGAGTTGTTTCCAGTTCTTACGAGAGATTAATGAAGGGAAAATGAAATCACAAATCAACCCTGTTATTGATGATAGCGCCATAATTATACCCATCAAGGTGTTTGAGCTTAGACTTTCCTCAACAACAATCGGAAAAACATAGCTCATCGTCCCATCTGCGATGATTATTAGGAAAAATGATAGGAAAAAGATATTGAGCGGTGAGCGCGGAATCGAAACGTTTTTTAACTTGGGATGTAACCGCATTAATTCGAAATAAGTTATTTAGATTATTGTATATTTAAATCGAAGTACAATCAATTTGTTCATCAAGCAGATTACTATGCAATCTCACACAAATTACTCACTATCAAAATGCGGTTCAATTTTAATATTTTAATCGAAAATTTTATTTGCCTTCTAATTTCTTCTTCTCAACGAAATAGTAATAAAACTGTGCTAGAGGAACAAAAATAATCAGCAATAACCACATAACTTTGTCATTTTCCTCCTTCCAATTCTCTCTCTGGACAATATCTATCAAAGCCATGATAAAAACAACAATAGAGAAAATAATCACCAGACTAACCAAACAGTTGATTATTGATCCAATCAACATGAAACCAAGATAGCCAGCCATGAATGTACCTAATAGGGGATCAATTGTTTCTGGGGAAGATTGTATGTTTATTATAAAGTCACTCATATTTTTGATTAACAATTAAAAATAATATTAATTTACTGGAACAAATTTAAATTCGTCCATTACGAAAGCAGCAGTTGTATCCTCGATTTTTTCAAAAACTACAGTATTATCACCATCCATTAAGGTAAATGAAGTTATTTCTACCCATTTCTATCCGTCTATTTCCTGACTAACATGGTTATATTGTCCAACTTGACTAGTATTCACAGTGACTTTTGCGTTTCGTGCACCGTCAAGATGAAGACCATCGTCATTGATTTTAACCCATAATTCATACTGGCCAGGAACGGTAGTTTCAACTACATAAGTTGCAGTTACTCCACCATCAGCTAGATATGCTTCTTTTCCTCGAGCAGATTCACCGATATATGATAGGAAAACATCCCCCCCTAAAACTCCATCTCCTGCTTCAATAACTATACTACCATCTTCGTTGGGCTCATCAGTAGGTAAAACCCCAAGATCGCTATTCGTAACATCCTCTACTGTGGCATTTTCTGTCTCATTTGATTCTTTTTCTGAAGTAATTAGATTGGCAATAAAAGGTGCCGATACTGCAACAACAGCTGTGGCAATTAATAATCCATAAAATGCAAAGTAGTTGCTTAAATCCATGAACTTGAGCCTTGGCAACAGAAAACCAACAAAAGCCCAAATAACAGCAGAGAGAATTAACCCTAAAAAACCTCCTTCATATACTGAAAAAAGCAAGGTTGTTACAACCGTTAAAATAGCGATTACTCTGCTAAAAGTGGGAATTGACTTGTACATGATATATAATTAATTAAGATAATCGTAGTTATTTAACTATACAAAGTCAATATTTACGCAAAATGAGCGCTATAAAAGTTATAAAAAAAATTAAATCTGGAGAATTAACTGATAAATGGTTTTATTCTAAACCGAACTTTATTCTCAGACAGTTACATGTCTATGTAAAAGGTGATGCTCTTGAAATTATTCCAATTTGGATTTTCATCCTTATAACAGGAATATTTAGCTGGAAGTTTATGCTGCTCGAAATTGGTGTATTCCTTACTCTACGTGGACTAGGAGAAATGATTTACTGGCTCCTTCAACAATTTGGCGAGAAAAAATATCGACCATCTACCTCACAAAAGAAGCTAGGTAACGATGCTGTGTATATCCTCTATCAATTATCAGGATTTAGAAATGCATTCATCGGGATAGTTTTGACACTATTTGTGCTTATCTATCTTTTTTAGGTTCGAGAATTTCGAAACTTTTACTCCTCTAAATATTTAGACTTTTTTGCAGTCTTTTTCGCTGAAGCTTTTTTCGCAGTAGATTTCTTTGCAACTGCCTTCTTAGCAGTAGCTTTAGGCTTCTCCTCCACTATAGCCATTTCAGGCTGAACAATCATAGCGGTTTCCTTTTGTTTAGGAGTACTTTGCTCTAATTGTCTTTCTAGTAGTGAGATAATCTTATCTAATTTACTATTCAAGGCTGACAAATCTTTTGATGAATTGGATGAAGATTGAGGAGCATTGAAATTCCCTCTTGAAGGTCTTTCGTCACCATCTCGTTTATCTCTGAAACAATCACTGCAGAAAATTGGTTTTCCGCTTGTAGGCTGAAAAGGCACTTGGCAATTTCTTCCACAGTTATCACAAACTGCATCAAACATTTCTTTGTTTCCGTCACGATCGTTGTAGTTGCGGTTACCTCTGTCTCGGTCACGGAAATTTCCTCTATCACCTCTGAAGTTTCTATTTCCACCTGAATAATTTTTTTGTCTAAAATCTGGCATTTAATTGAATTAAATTGTAAAAGTAAATAGAGTATACCTTATTCAAGGGTAAATGTATTGCGGAAATGCGATTTGGGTATATTAAAAAAATAGTTGAATACGATTTTTTTGCATAGTACATGAGATAATAACACAGTAATTACTCAATAGATGGAAAATATTAGAGCAGTAATTTTAGATTTAGATCAAACCTTAACGACGGACGAAGCTTCATGGCTTCAGTTCACTGAACTTATTGGGGCGGACAAACATACACATACACAGATTTACGAAAATTATAAAAGTGGAAAGTTAGAATACAAAGAAGCAAAAGATACTTTGATTAAACTATGGGTGAAGACCGGAAAAACACATATTAATGACATCAGGGAAATATTCAATAATGTGAAATTTAGAAAAGGTGCCAAAGATGCAGTAGATTATCTAAGGAAGAAGTACACTTTATGCATAATATCTGGAGCGATAGATATTTTTGTAGAAATCTCCTCGAAGAAGCTTCATATTGAACATAATTATGCTTCCACAAAATTTAAATTTGATGATTCTGGTTATTTAATCGATTTTGATTACAAATTAAGTCGCGGAGAAGAAAAATTAGATTTCTTGTTGGAGTTTTGTGATAAAACAGGAATCAAACCTACAGAATGTGCCGCGATTGGAGATGGTGACTCAGATATCCCCATTTTTGGAGCTGTTGGATTGCCGATTTTATTTATTGCGGAAGAGACACCAGAAGAGTTAAAGGAGAAAGTTCCAAACCAGCTCAAGAATTGGAATGAGATACAAAAAGTACTTTGACTTAGAATCGTTATTGTTTCTTTTTCACCACCCATGCCCCTCCGACTATACATGCAAAGAGTGCAAAGAGAAATCCCACTTGTGCGTCTGACATATCAATTAAAGTTTAACTAAATTTAATAACACCTCACTTGAATTTTCTGGATTTGTCGGATCATATAGAAATGTATCCCATCCTAGTTTTTCGGGTTCGACTAAATGTTCTTTTGAATTATCTATGAAAAGCACTTTGCCATCCTTTCCTATACCCATCATTTTATGAGCAAATTCGTATATCTCCCTATCTGGCTTTTGTAATTTGACAACCGAACTATCAATAACACAATCCCAAGAAATATCTGGCATCAAATCACCACGCTGGTATATTTTGTCCAACATACGCGGATACATATTGGTAATTAATACAACTTTGTAATTTTGCGCAGCATAATCTAGCACAGGCCAAATTGATAGATTAGGGTCAAAGCGATTTACAAATTCGTCAAGAAAAGAGAAATCTTCAGATAATTCTAATCCTACATAATTGCGAAACTCATCAATCATCGAATCCACATCAAAGTCGATGCATCTTCTGGGTTTATGTTTGTTCCAAACTTCAAGAAATCTCACCTCGTTTTCATCATTAACGCCCATTGATTGAAGCATTTCTTCCCATTTGTTAGTTCCAGAGAAATCTAATACCACTACTCCTCCGACATCAAAAAAAATGTGTGTAGACTTTCTGTCTTTCATTTCTTGTCTCTCAAAGATATATTATTGTATAACAAACTACATTTATAATTACACTAATGACAATCAATGACTAATAACCGAAAAACCATCTCCCCTATTACAGAGAAACAGTTTATAAATTTTCTGAAGTTTGTCAGTAAAGATGACGAGGTATTCGCAGTCGAATGTCTCCTGGATGAAATCGACGAAGGAAAAACAATAGATGAAATTTTAGCGGGAGAAAAACCCGACAAGTCTGTAATTTTATTGGGAAATCCTGACCCTTATGTATTAAAAGTTACAGAGTTGGAGAAATTCAAGTTCAAAATTTTCTTCGGCTGTTTCCCCGACCCCACTGCTGGAGATTCTGGAACTTGGCATGTGAGTTTTGATGAAAAAGATAATGTTGTAAATGCTGAATTGGTGGATTCTGTGATTAGCTAGGGATGTGTTTGGTTATCCAAATTTACAGTTTCTTTTTAAAGAAATACGAACTTTTCTCAAATCCATATTTTTCATAAAACTCATGCGCCTCTGCTCGCTTAATATTTGAATGTAACTCAATCCGATAGCACCCCTTCTCTCTTGCGACTTCACATGCTTTATCAAGTAGTTGCATGCCCATCCCTCTGTTTCTATAATCTTTATTTACGATTAACTCATCAATTATCGCTGTTTTCAGATAATGCCAGTCATCATTGAACCGGACCGAACAAACACCAACCACCTCATTACCGATATTGGCTAATAAATATTCTTTTCTCTTACTTCCAATGTCTCTATCAAATATTTCCTGTAATTTTCGTTCATCAAACTCAGCCCATTTTTCCCAGAGTTGTTTATACAATTTAACTATTGATTGGAAATCATTAGTTGTGGCGGTAGTGATCATATTGTCTATAGACTACAATAGAATTTTTAACATATAACTACAAACTTCATATATTCCCCAACTTAGTAATCATATTGTCTCAACGAATCCAACTCTTGAATGCAAGTTTCGTAATCTACTTCTGTTTGTAATCTACTACATAATCCGAAGTCTTTCGTTTCATATCCGATTTTCGCATAACACATCGCTGAATAATATCCCCCCGAATTTGGGTTCTCTTCATCTAATGTTAATACATTACAAATTTCTAAATCCAAGAAGTAATCATTTCTGCGAGCAACATCGTATATACACATTTGTACATCTTTTTTTAATGAATAACATTCCCTCCAGTCCTTGGAGTGTATTGAAACCTCATCAATACAAGCCCTCATTTCAATGTAATTATCAGACAATGCATTACATGCTACAAAACTTTTATTCTCTGAAGAATATTTTACTATGCATTCTCTGGTCATCTCATAATCATTCATATCTCTACAAAACTTTATATCGTTCATATTTATAGCCTTTGAAACCATGCCATCTAAATATTTTGAATGTATTATAGGAGTCATTATTAATAAAACGGAAGTCAAAGAAAGTAGAATTACCAATGCAATTGATAATCTCTTTTGCCCTTGATTAAAGACTCGAAATTTGAAATGTCTTACAATATATACAAATCCGTAAAGTATAAAGAACAGTGGTAATAAATATGTTAGTGCCATAAGACCGAGGAGCCATTCAGAATCAGCTATTCCGGAAAACATATCTCGCATAAAATTGGTGTAGAGCATATTCCTAACAGTCAGATCCGTTCCCAGAAGAAACCAACTAGTGGGATTATTAAGGAAATTCTCAATTATTGTATAGTCGAGGAATAATTTAGTGACCTGAATTAACTCAACAAATACAGTAATAAGGGCAGAAAAAAACAAACTCAGTAAAACTATATTAAATCCATAGTACACACTATTATCAAATCTTTTGTGATTTCTTCTCATATATAAATATGTTACTAAGTACATTGGATTTATAATTGTGAGAATTGTACCTCCCAGTAGGAATAAGGGTAATAACAAGAAGTCAGAAATAGTTGTAGTGGCAGTATCTCCGAAGAAACTAACCATAAACCAGAAAAAGATAGTTATTAATAAATTTGGGAGAACACTTAAAATATATGGGGTTTTGATTGATGAGAGGATTCTTTTTAGTCTGTTCACTACGTAGAAGTTGTATTAGTTATAAGAAATTCTAACAATTATCTATCATAATGTCTTAATTATATTGAAATATTTAGGAATCGCCCACTAAAGATTATCATCCTCCCATAATGACAAGTATTCATCATAACATGCCCTAGCATCGTACCCCTTCAGCTCATTGCATAATGAATGATCTTTCTTAATATAAGCAATCTTGGCATAACAAGCTATTGTTTCTCCCATCCTAAAATATATGTCATCTTCGTCTGGAGCCATCGCATCACAGACTTCAGTATCGAGAAAATAGTTATTTCTTATAGCAATATCATTAATACATTCTTTCACTCTTTGATTCTCGTTTAATTCATAACACCCTTTCCAATCATTACTTATCTTTGATACCTCCTCTATACAATAATCATACAAACTCATAGTGTCCGATATGGAATTGCATTCATGGAAGTATGGTTTATCCAATACATACTCGCTAACACATTTCTCTCTCAAGTCTTGATTGAATAATTTCTCACAAGCAGAAACATCCCCTTTGTCAATGGCCTTATGGAACTGTCCGTTTTTATTAATGCTATTAAACAGAATAATTCCGAATATAATAATCAAATTTAACGAAACAAGGATAGAAATTATCTTGAATAACCTTTGCTGCGATTCAGATTGAACTTTATATTTCCTATGTCTAAGGTAAAATACCAAACCATAGAAAATAAAGAAAATGGGTGCAAAAATTGTGATTAGAGCGAGTCCCAAAGAAGACATAATAATAGGGCCATCTTGAATATTCATTAATGAATTGACATAGGCAGAGGATCTCAAAGCCAAATCCAAGTTAATGGTTGCCAGAGTTGTCAGATTAGTCAACATATTAATAGGAAAATATTGATTCCAATATGTTTCAAGATAAATAAGCAACTGAATTGAAATCGTAATTAATGTTGAGAAATAAATACTAATCTGAACAATATTTAATCCATAAAATGCACTATTCTCTAAATTCTTATGATTCTTAATCATGTAAATGTAAGTAACTATATACATCGGATTAATAAATGAGAGAATCAACCCGTAAATAGGGAGATATTGGGATTCGACTGCTCGAGGAAATGGACTTGTTCCAGCAGATGACGATACCGAGATAACAATATATAAAGAATAACTAATAATGAGGTTAAGTATAATACTTGATAGATATGGTATATGAATGGATTTAAAGATTGTCTTGAGTTTATTCAAGGTTTTGTGAATAACAAGTCACTTATGAAAATTATAACAACAATTTTAGAAAAAGGATAACCAATTACTCAATTGGAATCTCATATCCCCCCATTAATATATGCTCAACATAGATTTCAGTTTCATCCAAGACGACATCTTCTTTAAAATCAATTTTTATTTCGACCAATTGCCATGGTGGAGAACCAATACTCCCAGAAACAGTAATCTCTTTTAGTCTGATTTCCATGGGTTTTCTACCCCATATTGATTCAAGTTCGGGCATAATATCGTTTAGGAAAAAATATCTAATTACTAAAGTATCAGAATCCTCTAAAAATACTGTCTCTATATCTGTTTTGCTATCACATATCCTTCTGTTGCCTAATTTTTCTTTAGAGCAAAGAATCTGAGTACTTGTTTCTTCAACAATTTCGGTTCTGTCATTTATGGTTCGGTCAACAAGTCTTTGCCAATCAAATATGAAGATTGTAAGTAAGAATATGATTATCATGATTATGATCTTCTGTTTCCTCAGATCTGGGCTCAGTTTTTTCAAGATAATTAAACCTATATTTAAACAATAGAAAGAAGAAATAATACGATAGATGAGGATCCACCATGTAGGATCACCCAGGTACCTGCGTGGAGAGAACCAGGAAGTAATATGTGAAATTATATATATAAAAAATACTAATATAAGCAGTTTTGTGGTGAAAAATAGTAGTTTTATCATAATATTCCAAAAAATAACTATTTAGTTAACTATACAATTTTTTTAGCGTTTATTTGCTTCTCTTAATAAATGTAGAGACTAGATACCAAAAAATCACGTTGATTAGTAAGCCTAGAGCACTGAAACCAGTTAGACATACCGCACCTGTTAACAATGGAGACATCCCACAACCCAACTTATAAATATCTACCGGATAACCGATAGATAAAGGCCTATCCCAGAAAGGACCAAATCTATAAATTATTAGGATATTGAGAAAAATAAACAGTAAAAAAACTATTAAGAAAATTTTAATCCTGGTTTTGTTAGGTTTGAAATGATTGATGACACTCATATTGGTAAAATCAAAAAGCAAATAATTATTCACATAGCACCTCTCGATAACTTTATCTTATTTTTCAAATTACTTCTAGGGGGATTATATAACTTGTACTTATAGAGAATAGCTATGCTCTACGAAGCTTCAGCGAAGTAGAACGGAACAGCGCCAGGTTGTTCCCGCCCACGTTTTGTTTTGCTCTGCGGAATCTAATCGTGGCGAAACAGCGCAAGGCCGTTCCCAACGACTGTATGCTTCATCATCGCTTAGTTCGATTCATCAACAGTCTCGGAAGGGGTGGGATTTGAACCCACGATCAGGTTTCCCCGATACCGCTTTTCGAGAGCGGGGCACTAGACCACTATGCGACCCTTCCAATTTTATGCTCTTTTCCCGCAAAGCGGGACCCCGCTTCGCGGTGGCGACTTCATCCCTCCCTTCATCGAAGGGAGGGACAAACTCAGTTTACCAGCCGTAGTCTTGACGAAGGCTGGACACCCTTCCAAAATGGTTTTACTTATTATCTTGAGTCTACTTGTCCCTCGAACCCCTAACTTTATCAGGGGGTAGAGGGATGCGACCCTTCCATTATTTGAACTCTTTCGGCTTCACCCCACCCTTCATCGAAGGGAGGGACAATCTCAGTTTACCAGCCGTAGTCTTGACGAAGGCTGGACACCCTTCCGTGTGACCATAATCTCTCCTCACAAAATGAGAGAGGGATAATTATACAACAATGGATTTATTATATCCTTATTATCAAACTACACCAATTAAGGTTATAATCGTCGATGGAAATAATAAATAATGAAAATTAAAAAAGAAATCTATCCAATATTATTGCTTACATTTGTAAATGCACTAGGTTTCTCTGTGGTATTGCCTATTCTACCGTTTGTAATCAAGCAATACAACGAAACTCCACTAATGTATGGATTTTTGGTTTCAGCATATGCATTTTTTCAGTTTATTGGCGCTCCAATTTTAGGAAGCTTAAGTGATAAGTACGGTCGACGCCCCATTTTGATTTTGAGCCAGGCAGGAACAATGGTCAGTTGGATAATATTTGGAATTTCCTATTTCATCCCAGATATTCCCGTAGTTGGAATTTCACTTCCAATTCTCGTGATTATTTTTGGAAGAGTGATTGATGGAATAACTGGAGGTAATGTCTCTGTCGCAAATGCCTATATCGCTGACAAGACGGAAGCAAAAGAACGAACAAAAATTTATGGGCTATCGGGGGCAATCTTTGGATTAGCCTTTGTGGTGGGACCTGTTCTAGGAGGCTATGCAAGCTCATTCAGTATTGGATACCTTGGAACAGCGATTGTTGCTTTTTGTATCTCACTAGTGACATTGCTTTTAATTATTTTCAAAGTACCTGAATCACATGATGAGCAGGATAAAGAACTAGAAATTAAATTAACTAAAGAATTAAATATCTTTGCCAAGATTAAATCACTTAATGATATGGACCTCACACATCTATTTGCACGAAGGGTATTTTTCACACTTAGCTTTAGTGCATATACTTCTTTGTTAACTCTTTATGTACAAAATCGTTATGATTTGGATGTAAAGCAAGTTGGACTTATTTTTTTAGTTATTGGAAGCTTCTTAGTAATCAATCAGGGATTATTTTCACGAAGATTTGCGGATAAATTTGGAGAACAAAAGACATACATAATTGGTCAAATCCTGTTGTTTTCAGGATTAGTTCTTTTGTACTTTGCAGATTCGTTGCTAATTTTCTTCGCCTGTTCTTACTTAACCAACTTAGGGATTTCGCTAAGTATTCCTACTTTCAAATCGATAATTACTTCAGCAGTTGAGAAAAGGAAACAAGGTTTAATAAACGGAATCGATGAGTCAATATTTTCTATTAGTTCAGCTTTTGCACCAACAATTGCAGGGCTGATTTACACCTTTGTCGGGATAGGGATAACACCAATAATTGCGATATATCTCTTGTTACAATTCCCATTAACTTGGTGGCAAGTCAGAAAGGTCAGTAAGAACTAACTACCTAAACCAAATTACTCTTCCTCAGGAAGCGTTATTTCTACTGGCTCGTTATAACTATAGAAGTACAGCTTCATTTCAGAATAAACATAAGGAATTGTTGCCTCCAATATTCTTCCTTCACTATCGATTATCATTTCTATTGATAATTTATCATAGATTACATCAGCGTAAGCTTTAAAGATTTTTGAAAGCGCATTATTATTTTGCTTTCTAAAATAATTTATCTCGACAAACTTAACTGCTTGATTGTCTGGTTGGTATAATCCATCGTAAATATTTACATCCAAATCATACTCACTCATATCGCTATTGAGGTAATTAAGTATAAAATCCTTTACTTCTGGAAGTTTCGCAGAAGGACTCGTATCGTCAGAGTCTACCTCCTGTTTTTCCCCTTCATCATATTTATAAAATTTACCTTCTTTTTTTATTAGTCCTGAGAAAGTATCGCAATTAGAGCCTTCTATAACTCCTGAACACAATTCAGCATCATAAGAAACACCATATCTATACTCATCATTTACGTTATCAATTAAGTATTGTTCGTTGAAGTATGCTATTTCATCTCCGTCACTTCCCTTTGCGCCATATTCGACATATTCCAAATCATCCCATTTTGCCATTCCCTCCTCGATCAAAGTCTTTGCTTCTTCAAATTTCTGAGCATTGTTTACAATTGGCATATTATCTTCAGGTTGGACAACTCCATAATCCTCCCCATTAATCTCAACACCTTTATTATAGAAATCCCGATAATAGATTAAACCAAGCATATAAATAATCGATAGTAACATCACTAAGGTTAATCTTTGTGACCTACCAGATTTACGTTTATCTTTGTCCGTCATTTTATCGTCGACAGGTATGTGCATTGATGGGTCCATTTCTCTCATTATGGGCATTTAATAATTTAAAGTTAAACTAGTGGGACGAAAACAAATCCTGGGTAATCTTTAGTTGTGATTTTTTCATCGAGTGACTTTTCTAGTTTCACAATGTTTTCACCAACAGGAATAACCATGATTCCACCCGGTTTTAATTGTGTAATTAATTCTTCAGGGAGTTTTTCTGCAGATGCACTCACGAGGATTCTGTCAAATACCTCCCCTTTCCTACCAAGTTCTTCTTCAACGGCTTGTTCAATCTTTACATTTTTGTGTTTAAATTTTTTTAGATTCTCTCTGCCTAATTCCACTAAAGACGGAACAATCTCAGTACCCGTTACTTCACCCTCGTCTCCAACGATTTCAGCCAAGAGAGCAGTTGTCCAACCAGAACCAGATCCGACATCTAAAATCTTATGCCCATTTTTCGGTTTTAATAATTCAAACATGAACGCTACAGTATATGGTTGTGAAATCGTTTGACCACTTAATGTAGGTAATGGGCTGTCGTCATAAGCATGACCATATTGCTCAACTTTTAGGAATTTTTTTCTATCAATTTGCAAAAACGCATTAATAATCTCAGAGGTTTTCAACAATCCTTGTTTCTTTAGGTCTTCGACCATTTCTTTGTTGGTTGAAGGCATCGTGATATTGATGAAATATTATTCTGTGACAGATGAATCTGGTTCTGTCATATCTGGATTTTCTGGGTCTACCATTTCTGATTCTTCGGTATTGGGCTCGTCAAGCTCTGACTCCTCGATATAGTAATTATCTGTCTCTTCTTCTGGTTCACGTCGAAGGAAATTCTCAATTCTCCTAAATCTCTCTAGCCTATTTGATTCCTCGACTCCGCGAACATCTTGGTAAATTGCCAATAATATGAAAAGAAGTGTCAAAATACCTGCAACTACTGCGAAAAGCACAATCATAGGTAAGTAATCCCACTCTAATTCTTTGTATGTTAATTTTCTGCGGTTTTTATATGCGTTTTTAATTTTTTTAATAGGCATAATGAGTTATTAAAACTTAATACTAAAATATACTACAAAATCATTTGTAGTGAAAGTTTCCCATTAAGATATGGAGCAGTTTGTGCTAAAATCGCTATTAATTAACAATTAATTTTATGTCCCCAATTATCTATGGGCTTTCAGGAATGGTTGGTATCGGAGTACTAAACATACTGGTTTCCCTACTTAATAGAAATGAGGACTCTTTCAAAATTGGATTTCTTATCCAATTAGGCAACGCACTCGCAACTTTAGCATTATTCCCGTTTTTGTATAAAGAAAACCCTGGAATTACAGTCTTTTTCTTGTTAACTATTGCAGGAATTACGGGGGCATTAGCTTTCGTATTCATTAACAAAGCATTCAAAGAAGGAAAAGCAAGCATCAACTCACCCATAATCAGTACATGGGGTATGATTACAGCGGTTTTTGGTTTTATCTTTTTGAACGAAGATTTCTATTTATCAAAAGGTATCAGCATCTTGCTCATTGTATTAGGAATATTCCTTTCTTCAATTGATATTAAAACATTATTGAAATCGAAGAGTTTTAAATTAATTGCAGGTGTTAAATGGTCTGTCCTTGCTGCACTAAACCTAGGAATTTCATTTTTTACGATGACTTACTTTGCCGCTGACAATCACTGGTACTCTGTAAGTTTATTCACAAGATTTTGGACTATTATCACTTATTTTGTTATGGCTGGAACAACTCATAAGCCTATCCTTACCTACTTTAAGAATCTCCCGTTACTACTTTTCTTTGCAATTTTTGTTGATGTGACCTCATTTCTAATGATGAACATAGGCTACACCACAGCAGAGCCAGGAGTGGTATCTGTCATAACAAGTGCGTCCCCTGCTTTGACAATAGTCTTATCATTCTTGATATTGAAAGAAAAAATTTCTAAACAGCAATTATTTGGTGTTGTTGTGGTGATTTCAGGAATTATTCTGTTAGCTTTAAATTAATAAAATGACTTCTACATTAATCTTGGACGAACAAACACACGAATTTAAAACTAAAACCGGAAAGAAGGCATTAATTCGCTATCCCAAGTGGGATGATTTGACTGCTCTCACCGAATATATTAACGAATTATCAAAAGAAGATACGTATATAACCGTTTTTAATCAAGAGATAACCCTTGAAGAAGAAAAGGAATTTCTGACCAGAGTTTTCAAAGAAATGGAATCCCAAAATGGCGTAACTTTATTGTGTTTCGTTGACAAAGAACTTGTCGCTGTCTCAGGATTTAACAGAAGGAAATATAACGGAAAGCGAGATAATCACGTTGCTGAATTTGGAATTAGTGTAAAGAGCGAATATCGTAATGCTGGTATCGGCTTTATGATGGCAAGGATTGTAATCAAAGAAGGTCTTAAAAATGTTCCGGGTATAAAAATCGTCCGCTTGAATGTATTTGGAGAGAATGAACAGGCAATACATCTCTATGAAAAGCTTGGATTCGAAGAAGTTGGTAGAATTCCAGGAGGAATACTATATAGAGAAAAATACATTGATGATATTTTAATGTATATGCAGGCTAGTAAATTTATTAATAATTCAAAAGATTAATCATGGCAGTTTTAGAATCACTTTTTCCCCTCATCATTATCGCGATTATAGGTTTCGTTGTGGGTCAAACAAAAATCCTGCCCAAAGAATTCCCTAAGGAAATTAATAAATTCCTTTTTTATGTTGCTCTACCAATATTTTTTCTGGGTTCATTTTCTGATTTTAATCGTGAAGACGTAAGAATTTTCATTCCCTATATTTTCGTAAACATTGCAATAATAGCAATACTTTATCTTGTTTATTACACAATCGTTAACAAAACAAGAATTAGTAAAAAAGATATCGCAAGTACTATTACTCCATCATTTGTAGGAAATTCCATTTATTTTGGATTCCCAGTTCTAACAACAGTCTTAGGAAGTGAGTATATACCTTACGGAGTAATCTACGCTTCTTTCATTACCACGGTTGATTTTTTAGGAATGTTCTTAACTAGTAAACTGACTGGCAAAAACTTTGATGCAAGAAAGCAGATTTTAAAGTTCATAAAAACTCCTCTTTTAATCGCTAGTCTAATAGGGTTAATTTTTATGCTAATTAATGTTGCATTACCAGATATAGTATTGGATATCACTCAGTCATTTGGGGAAATTATTGCTCCACTTATTTTCATTTCGTTTGGAATGAGTTTTTCTTACAAAGCTATACTCGGCAATATACGACTTCCCTTAGTCGTCGCATTTAATAAATTAATTCTATTACCTTTGGCAACATATCTCGTTGTCTATTACATATTTCCACTTCCTGAAATTGCGGCTCAGGCTTCTGTTGTGATTGCTTGCATGCCTTCTGCATTCTTCAATTTAGTAATTGCTGATAATTACGACACAAACAAGGATATAACGATCGCTTCGATACTACTAAACAGTATGTTATTCTTTGTTGTGAGTATATTTTGGATTAGTTTAATAACTTAAAAATTATGAAAGTAAAAGTATCCGAATTAAAATCTCAAGTTCTTCAGGCCCTAATTAAGGCAGGTTACAGCATCGACGAAGCTAACATGATTACCAACGTTGTAATGTTTGGCCAGATGTCTGGGAAGCTCAGCCATGGAATCGTTAGATTATTTAAGGGCGACTTGAACCTACTAAAGAACACTGGGGATGAGCCCTATGAGATAATTGATAAGACACAAAATTCCGCGCAGATAATCGCTCATCACCAACCAGGAATCTTGATTGGACACATAGCAATGAATAAAGCCATTGAGTTAGCAAAAAAGAACAAGATTGGTCTTGTCAGTTCAGTGGGAACACTATCTACATCTGGTTGTTTAACTTATTATCTCGAACAAATCGCTCGTAATAATTTTATTGGGATAGTTATGTCACAGTCCGCTCCATTTATTGCTCCCTTCAACAGTAAAGAAGCATTATTTGGGACGAACCCAATGGGTTATGGATTCCCAACCAACGGCAAACCGCTATTATTTGACATGGCTACATCTGCGATCACTTACGGCGATGTTTTAATCGCATCAACAACAGGTGATAAACTCCCTGAAAACATCGCCTTGGATAAATCTGGTAACCCAACGACAAACCCAGACGACGCACTTGAGGGTTCTGTGCATAGTTTTGACAATTCTTATAAAGGTTCCGGCTTAGCTATGATAGTTGAGATTTTGGCTGGTGTATTAGCAGGTTCAAGCTTTATTGATCAACATCAAGAGAAAGATTGGGGAAATATGTTTATAGCAATATCGCCAGAACTGTTTATGTCCACTACCGAATTCAAATCCAGAATGGACGAATTCATCTACCGTGTCGAGAATGCAAAAACGAAAGATGGCGAGAAAGTTCGCTTACCAGGTATGCATACATTGGCACAGAGAGACGAAAACCTTGCTGATGATGAAATCGAAATTGAGGATGAGATATTAAATGAATTTTACACATATCTATAATGGGGAAAATACCGAAGGTAGCAAAGAAAGTGTTCTCTGGAAAGGTTTTTGATGTTTACCAATGGGAACAAGAAATGTTCGATGGTAGTTTCAAGACTTTTGAGATGATCGATAGACCTGATACTGTAGAAGTCATACCTGTTGACGAAAATGGGAATCTGATTATCTCACGAGAGCAACAACCAGGAGGTAAACCAAAAGTCGGTCTCATAGGAGGAAGAGTTGACCCAGGAGAGACACCACTTGAGGCAATTAAACGAGAACTACTTGAAGAATCAGGATATACTGCCGAAGACTTTACCCTATGGTACAAAGAATCCCCCTTCGAGAAAATACAATGGGATATTTATGTCTACATTGCCAAAGGTGTAAAAAAAGTTAGTGATCAAAAATTAGAGGTTGGTGAAAAAATTGAACTCATGTACGTTTCTTTTGATGACTTTATTAACACATATGTTATGGAAGATACTTTTAGGGACGTGGAGTGTAAGTTTGAAGTAATGCAAGCCAAAAGTGACCCCGAAAAATTTATTAAACTCAAAACCCTCTTCCTAAATTAATTTTTCTCTTTACTATCAATAGTCAATTTTGATAAAGTCGGATTTGCTTACTAAATATTGGTATTGAAAATGGAAGAACAGGGAATCCCATTCATAGATAAAAATGATGCCGCAAAGCTGTTTCTCAGACCATTATTTCTACTAGCCTCAGTACTGAGCAGCCCAGAATATGATTATCAACAACTAGAAATTAGAAGACATGATTTAATTACCGACGTATCGGAGCCACACAAAATGGTATTTATGTCTGACCTCCATATAAGGAATGGTAAATATTCAGGACCAGAAGCCCTAGAATTTATTTTTGGAAAAATTGTTCAAGAATTAACAGGTGTTCAGAACTCCGGGCTTCTTATAGGTGGTGATTATATAAATAAAATATTTACACCTGTGGACTTCGGAAGTTCAGTCCCAATATTTCCAAAATTATTAGAATTACTTAGTAGAATATCGAATCTAGGTATTCCAATCATATCCGTAGAAGGGAATCACGACCTCGAACATCCTTATTGGAATTCACAATATAAACCAAGACTACAGAATCTAGGTGTGAAATTTCTGACACCGTTTGAAACATCATATATTGGGGAGATACCAATAATAGGAATCCCAGACTACACTCAGCCCCAATATCAAACCTGGCACAAGTTATCATTACCATTCATGAGAAGTTTGATTCCTCAGGACGCTAAGCAGCTTGTTTTTGTTGCCCATCATCCTGACTCGATTGTTCATCTTTCACAAATGATTCCGCCTGATATTCAGTCATTAATATTAACAGGACATTCTCACTTATCAGGTTATGATATGGACTACAACTGGATCGCTAATAAATTAGGTCGAATCGCATTGTTTGGCGCGAAAATTAAGAATGTCGAATTTGTAAAATCGTCTTTAAGTCTCAGAGGAAACAAAACAGTTATTAACTCATCCGGCTTAGGTGCTCATCCACTTCATCCACCGAGGAGAGTCAGGCCTGATATATATTCAATAGGATTTGTCCCTCGTTCGTATAATCAATAAATCAATTGTGGATAAGGAAGATAAAAAAATAGGAATATCTCGACGAGAGGCAATAAAAGTCTTTGGATTATCACTTGCAGGATTCGCCACTTTTTTTGTTGGTAGAGAAATTAAAGGATTTTCTGAGTACGACCCCTCTAATCCAATTATTGACGTAATATACCATAAAGTTCCAGGTATGACTCAGCGTGCCTTTGTGATTCATTTAACTGACCTTCATTTTGGAGGAGCAGAAGCATATGTAAATGCTCAGGTATTAGATACTATTATTGGAAAAATTAATCAGACCACACACCAATTAGGAGCAACCCCAGATACGACTGCTTTTATTATGACGGGTGATTGGTTGTCAAAAGAAGAGAAACCCAGATTCCACATTCAAGCACCCAACAATGGAGAAACGGATATAAAAGATGTCCCACTTATGTTAGAAATCCTGCAAGATTTGAAAGCAAAACATCGTGTCGGCGTTCTTGGGAACCATGATCATAAGCATGCGCAAAGAATAGAATTAATGAAATATTTAACGCATTCAGGAATTCAACTTTTAGATATAAATAGTGAATTTTACAATGGAGATTTCCCAATCCCCATTCTTGGTTTGCCGGATTTTACCCAATTCAGTGATTATTATTCACCAACACAAATACAGGAAATCGCTACAGCCCTATGTTTATACGATGGACCACAAATTGTTGCAACTCATAATGCGAGTATTGTAGATATTGCTAGACTTGGCGAATTTGTTAAAAATGTTAGGTTTTTATGTGGGCATACGCACGGAGGGCATACTAAACATGGTTTATTAGTCCCCTATGCGTTATCGGACGAGTACAAATCACATTTTGTGCGAGGGATTTATAGAGTTGGAAATAACTTAGTTCAAATGGCTGATGGTGTAGGTCAACATCCACAAGCTGCATACAGACAGATCCCAGCAGGAATAATCATTAATGTTTATGGGGGTTAGGGTTTCTTTTTTTCGTGATCATTTGCACTTTTTCTTGTTGTATCTGTAGTAATTAGTGCAGCCCAAAGTCCACCAGTCATCACAAGCAGTCCCAGACTTACCATTACTACATCAAAATAAAATTGATTGATATTTGCAATTTGACCTACGAAGAATATGGACAGTGCAATAAACAAACTGTTCACCATGTCATATACAGCATACTCTCTCGCTTCTCTACCTGCTTCGAGATTGGTAGCAAACAATTTCCTCCAGGGATTCAAGTTCATAGCAACTCCAAGACTAAATATTATTTGAAGGACATAGTATTGATTGGCAGAAGTTAATGTGGGATAGAAGAGGAATGGTAAGCCCATCAAAACACAGCCAAAGGTTAGAACAAAAATCTCATCTTTATCATTTTTGATTCGATCAAGAACCTTACTTATAGGTATTTGTAGTACTCCTCTAATCACATAGTAAATCGCACCACCAATTCCGACAATTTTGATTACATCCTCACCCAGCTTGTGTTCTAGATATATTCCTGACAATGTTGCAATAATCAAATAAAATCCCCAGGTAAATAAGTCCGAGAACGTTAGCAACCAGAACGTTTTGGTGAAGATCAATTTTCCAAAGATTTGATGTTTTATAAAAGGCATATCAATTTATGAGATTTTAGGTATTTTTTATTATACACTGGACAATCTTACTTGATAAGCTTAGAAATATTATTCATAATAGAGACAATATGCATAACCTATTAGAAAATATTAAAATCTTACTGAACTCTGTCTCAATTTTTGGATTGATAAGTTCAGTTTTTAAATTTATTTTCACGACTGTTCTACTACTAGTTTATGTAACTTTAATCACAATATTTATTGTACAATACGAGTTTGTTTTGATAATATCTAGGATTTCAACATTACTAATAAATATACTCAACTCAATCCCCTTTTTTTCTTAAAGTATTCCTTTACAAATTTTCAGGAATTACTTATTCTATATATATTATCCATAAAATTTCTGCCATGAAAAAATTATTAATCACCATAATATTGACACTTTCAGCTTTGGTTCTGAACCCTGTAAGTTTGTCAGCATTGACTCTGTCCCCTGGTAGCGGAACATTTCCAGTCTCAGGGAACAAAACAATAAATATCACTTCAAACTCAAACACACCAACAACTACTATACAAATTCGACTTATCGTTAATAATGCAAAAGTAGTTAGTTTTAGCGGATCAGGTGGGAATCTACTGTCAATAGGAGTCTGTGACTCAAACGGATCTACCTCAAGATCTATAAGCACTACTAAATACGAAGTATGTGTAGACCTTGCAAGTACAAGCAGCCCCATCACAAACGGAACAGCACTAGGCTCAATCACTGTTGCAAGCCTGAGCTCATCAGGTGGTACATTCACAATAGAAGGTGGTGAAGAAAATGGTTATGTAACCGGAAGTGTCCTCACAGAACCCAAGAGTGGCGTATTAGGATCATATGTTTTCGGAACAAGTAGTAATGTTACAGTTCTTCCAAATACAGCACTATCAGATTATATGCCAAGCAGAGGCATACTAGGTGGTGCCATTCTTATCTCCGGAATAGTGAGCTTAGCTGTTGCAATTAAAATTTTCTTACTAGATAAAAGACGAGAACTTTTATAAATCCAGTATTAGAAAAATGTCAATTTCCTCAAAAATTGAACTAAACAATATTGCTACTGACGAAAATCATTCTGGAACAGAATTGCCCAGCTTAAAAACTACTATCCTGAAGCCACGAAATTTAGCGATAATGCTTGTAATAAGCATCGTGTTAAATGTTTTACTACTCATTGTTGCTCTAGCATCAGCCGGAAATGATAAACCCGTAACTCCAGTCGTGATTCCGACAAGGAGTGCGAATACTACTCCGATAGCGACCATTAAGCCATCCCTGAAACCAACTCAGTCTCCAGAAGAAACAGATAATGCACGATTAGAATGTTTCCGAAATTGTGATGTAGACGAAATGATAGATACTGCAAGAACTGTAGCTCTTGAAAAGAACAATTTTAAATCTAATTCAGTTTTTACTTCCTACAAAGACCGTAATTGCTATGGAAATTATCTAGAAAGCGATAACCCTGACAAGGAATATAATAGTTATTATGCAGAAATATGCGAAAACTCATTCATTTCTAAACCTCCTGCTACTACAATCCATATTGCCGACAACCTTTATGTTTTGAATTCTTCTGGGAACTGGAACCTAGATAGTAAACCAAGATTTGGCCAATCAAAACTGATTAGGGTGGTAGATGAAGTAAAATCTCAACAAGAGAAATCTATTCAAGAATCGACTAGAGGTACTGACTACAAACAGATTGTAACTAGTAGTAAAACCATTAATGAACTTAGCCAACAAGTTACAAAGAAAGCCACGATAACAGTTAATAATCGCCTTGAAGTCGTTGACTATACAATAGATATTGAGAAAGTCTCGCTTGAGAAAGGATATTTCTTTGGATTTGGTGAGAAAAATAACATCCAAGCTCCAATTTAACTACCTCAAAAACCATAATTGATGTCTTTCTTCTTCCTGCCCCTCTTGATCTTATTAGATTTTAAAGATTTTATTTCAATATTCTCGAGTATTGGACTCAATTGAGTGATTTTAGCTTCCGGGAAAATGAAGTTTACTACTCCTGAATCAATAAATGTCTCTATATCATCGTCAGTCAGAGAAATGTTGTCCGCAGAAATATAAGTAGGAACAGTTGTCTTCTTAACTTTCTTAATAATCTCTACTACAAAATCAAGAACCTCCTCTGATAGTTTTCGCGAATTTTCACATCCCAAATTTGTATTTAATTTTTCTAAATCTATTACTATGGAGTCTACACCTTCATCTGCAATCTTGTTTACAGAGATTCCTGCCAATGGAGAGGCTACTTCAACGAACATCTTAAACGTGGACGACCTGCGAATACCCGAGGATATTGCGTTCTTTTTCAATACTGTCAATTCGTCACTTAAACGCACATCTGGGAAATTTATTGAAACATTCTTTAACTCTGTTTTATATTTAAGGCTTTTTATTAATTCCAATTGAAATTCAAGCACCTCAGTCTCCGCAAGAAGTTGTTTTGAATTCTCGACTACATCTAACAAGATAACTACCTTTCCAGTATTTGAATATTGAGTGAAGTATCCCTCTAGAAAATCGATAAATTTTCTTTTCATATGTAGATTTCTGACAAGCTCATACTTATCTATGTCTAGAGATCTCAATATAGAACTCATCCTAAAATAGACTCCATTTGCATTATTTAAAATTTTTGGATTTTCAACATTCACAATCTGAAGATACTCACAACCCGACTCGGCAATATCCTCGTCGACAAATACGGGTGGCTTGAGGAACCACTCCTCCGTCATGTTAATATTTGTAATATTTGGTTGTTGAATTGGATTTTGAACATCATTATTGGGGTTATTTACCTGCCTTTCCTCTGGAAGCCAAGACTCTGCAGTCGTATTACCAAGTAGGTTAGTTTTGAACAATCCATGAGTTACTGGGCTTTGCATGGTAACATTTATCTGTTTTGTATTTACGGTATTTGGTCTAATCGAATCTTTAATAATCGCGCTTTCCTTTTTCACTACTGGACGAAAGCCTGCACCTAAATACATGATTCCAGAGTCCGTGTCTATCGTAACAACTTCATTGTCCAGAACTAATTCGGTGACGTCTTTTGCAGCAAACAACGTTGGAATATGCGAAACATCATGTTTAATTTTATCCTGGAAAACCAGACCTCTGTATTGAATATTGCTCAAGTCAAATCTCTTTGGAAATTTGTTCATCACCAGAATATTTACTGCTTTCGCATTTTCAAGATCTTCGCTATTTCTGATTAGTTTTACCCTCCCATAAACCAATCCCCTATCGTTTCCCTCGCCTTGCGTTAGCTTAGTAAGCTGATCAATTGGATGTAAATCAAATCTTTCGAGAGACATCGGAATCGTTTGCTTCACAGTTTCTGCAGAATTCTTACCAATCAGAAGCTTTCTAGCTTCAACCACGTCATCCTCCCTCAATCGCGACATATCAGTAAAGAGGACTTTCCCCGAATTGTACATCCAATCAATTTTCAATTCATTTTTGAAGCTCTCTTTGAGCTTATCTACAGTTCTGGCAAGCTTCAATATCTCTACATCCCCAAGTTTTGGTTTGTTTTGTCTATCGGATTCTATTTGTACTCTTACGATCTTCCCATTTCTTCTAACGTACATCCAATCTTGTTTCATTAGATTTCTTAATACTATTTGTTCGGATTTTCTATCAACTAAATACCTATCAGGGAATTTGTGATGGAAAAATGCTTCCGGAGATAGGCCATAGACCACCCTACTTTCCACAAAATCTGGATTAGCATTATCAATAGACATCGTATAGGAACGTCCTGAAATCTCAGGTTGTATAAATTTAGTAGCTAATACCGCCATCGATAGAACACCTTTGTATTTTGAGTTTAATCTAAAATCCAAAGATTCCTGAGTAAATAGCTCCATCCATGTAATCTTCAATTTCTCCAAAAATTCTTCAAAACTATCTGACAATATGATATTTTCAGGATTATCTTTTATGGACTCCTTCAATTCAGGATTTATAGAAGAGACCTCCATTCTAATGGGTATCCTACTGCCATTAGTTAATAGGTTGTAGGCACGTAATAGGCTTTCCTGCATCAGTCTTGGAAATTTCGCTCCAAGCATCATTCTTTTAATCATAGGTTCTGCTCTCTTGGTGCTCAAAGTATGTTGATAAATATGTTTGTTTACCTCATTAATTTTTGTTATTAGGTTATTTGCAAAAAGTAAATCATCGAAAGTTTTACTGGCAATAACAAAACCCGAAGGGATTGGTGCACCGATTCTACTTAGGTTAGAGAGATTTAGTGCTTTTTCGCCCGCGTAGGGCAATTCATACTCACTTACTTGAGAGATATTTAATATATAATTTTTCGAATAGGTAGGCGTGGATACAAACATGTGGACAGATTATGTAAAATTGAATTCTAGCTTATTATCGGAAATTTCAAGAGCGCTGTCAAAGTGAGAATTTAACTGTTTGATTTTATTTTCAAATTAAGTTGATATTCTCTCTTGAAGATTAATGCGGAGATAAAAAGCAATCCTATCCCCGTAAGAACGTATAAAACACTATATTTCAAGTTGTTATCAATGCTTAGGTTGTTTGTAGACTCACCAAGTACTGAAACTTCTCCAGCATGTCCCCTTTCATTCAATTGGCTAGTTATATAGCCTGATTGAGCAGATGGATTCGTAAAGTTTCTTAATTGGAAATTTTCAGGGGTAATTAGAAAGAGATCCAAATTAATATCTGACAAATCACTATTTTCGTTTAGCTGACCCCATACGATTCGAACAGGAGTAATTCTGTCGAAACTTTCATAACCACTTATTGCATCCATATATGGATCAATTTGTTTCCACTCACTTTTCTGATCATTTTTATCAAGATAAGAAACCCAAAAATGCCAGTGGTAGTTACCATCCGGAAAAAGTACAATTCCATACAATATTTGAGAAGGGATTTTTTTTGATTTGAACACTTCAGAAAAAACAGTAGCATAATCTACATCCGATTGCTTATCTGCCTCAAGAATCTCAGAGATATTATTTCTGCTCCACTCTGTTATTTCTATACGTGGTTTGAGTTTTGCCGAAAGAACTTTATAAAGTTTAGAAGGGTCATCACTTTCTATCCCATCAATTTTTTCAATTCCTTTCGAGAATGTGCTTGGTGAAATATTTTCATCAAAATTATTTTCCTGAGTAGAAATTATACCCATCGGGATTTCCCCAAGATATTTTTCAATATCAATTGTCACAGACGAAGTGTTATTATCTCGATTAATCGAAGTGGATTCTTTAATTCCAGTAATATAAAAATCACTATTTAAAGGAACCCTAATCGATGTTTCTCCCTTTAGCAATCTTGATTTATCAAGTTGTATATTAAATTGTTTCAATGTGTAGTTCCCGAAGTAAATTCCTACAGGTCTTTTTACGTCATTAAACGCTACTGCACGCTTTGTATCGAATACTACATTCATGTCAACACCTTCGGAACTGTAGTAAATATCATCCCAACTTACTGGATAGCTTATTTTTAAGGGATAAATAGCCTCTTGATCTTCTATTGTAAAATTAGGCCAAACAATCCCTCTGATGTCTCCATAAGGTTTAACAAAATTTACAATCTGGTAGGATATATCAATTTCTTTGTTTTCTCCATATTCAAGCGCTTGGTCTTCGAACTCAACCCATAATCTTCCGTTTTCAATTGATGCCGGGAGAGGTGTTCCTTCAGATACCACTTTCAAGGAATCTACAGTAGAAAAAGGGAAATCCAAACTCATTGAAGTAGAAAGAAAATCAGCGGAGTTGTTTCTGATTTTCACCTTCTGAGTCACACCTGCAGCATTGCTCTCTTGCAGGTTAACCTCAAATTCCATTTTGAGATCATAGCTCAATGCATTTGCATCTTGATTAGTAAATATCGAAGACAAAACCAAAATATTGATAAATATCAGGAGTTTTAGCAGTTTTATCATTAAAGGAAGATGTATTATTAGATATTATCTACATACTTCGAGAGTCTGGTCAATATTTCAGATTTACCAAGAATTGTCATAATTTCGTATAACGGTGGAGTTGCAGGTGAACTGGTAATCGCCAATCTTAATGTCATAAAGACTTTTCCCGCACCAAGCCCATTTTCTTCTGCAAGATTCCTCATAAATTCTTCCCACTTTTCATGAGGCCAGTCGTCCAAATTTTCTGATTTTTTCTCTAATTCATTAACCACAGATTTCAAAATTACCGAAACCTGCTCATCACTTAAATTCTTAATTTGTTTAAATTCGTTAAACTTTATTTTCTCTGGTTCAAAATAGAAGATTCTTATTAATTCGTCTATTTCACTCAACAACCTGACTCTATCGTGTACCAATTCTAAAACTTCTTTCAAATATTTATCCCCTTTCTCAGCAATTTTAAGTCTGAGTTGTTTTTCCTCGCTATATTTTGCATGCCATTCACCGTACCTTTTATGAAGTTCATCGATACTAAAGTTCATCATGTACTGGTGACTAAACCAAAGCAGTTTTTCTCGATTGAAAACTGCACTGCTTTTATTCAAGTCCTTCAATTCAAATAATTCTATAAACTCCTCCAAACTAAATATCTCCCTTTCTTTCTCTCCAAACTCATGTTTAATAGGTGATGACCAACCTAATAACATCAAGAAATTCAATATCGCCTCAGGCAAATAACCTTGTATTAGGAAATCTTTTGCAGCCACAGTTCCTTTGCGTTTTGAGAGCTTCCCTCCTTCTGGATCAAGAACGAGAGGCAAATGAAGATATTTTGGCATTTCCCAGTTAAAAGCTCTGTGAATCAACACGTGTTTAGGGATACTTGGCACCCAATCAACCCCCCGCATGACATGTGTAATCCCCATCAAATGATCATCAATAACAACTGCTAAATGATATGTGGGTAAACCATCAGATTTAAGCAAGACAGTATCATCCACTTCTTCGCTCTTGAAATGCATTTTCCCTTGTAATAAATCTTCAAATTCAAATTCTTCGCCCTCCGCAACTTTTAAACGAATTACAAACGGCTCTCCAGACTCTATCTTTTCCTTTGCTTTATCAAGATCAAAATCTCTATAAGGCGATCTAAATCTAAACTGTTCTCCGGATCTTTCTGCTATTTCACGAGCTTCTTGGATTTCTTCTTTTGATGCAAAACAATAATAAGCCTGTCCTAACTGTATTAATTCTTCTGCATATTTCTTATAAATATCTTTTCTTTCGGTTTGTTTAGATTTCTCATCGTAATCAAGGCCGTAGATTTTTAGCATTTCTTCGATTTCTTCTTCTGTCCCTGGAACAAGTCGTGATTGATCAGTATCTTCAATTCTTAATAAGAATTTCCCTTTATTTTTTTTTGCCCAAGCATAGCTAAACAATGCAGTTCTTAGTGTGCCAATATGCAAACTTCCAGTAGGACTTGGTGCGATTCTAGTTATTACCATGTTTAATCTTTCAATATGCTGTAATTATAATTCATTCAGGGATTTTAATAAACTTATCAGAGATTTCTGTGAAATTTTTTCAAATACTTTACATTGCTCTCTAAATACTCTAATTTATAGGTATCTCTACATATTAGATTTTTTTAAAGTGCTTAAGACAAATCTCCAAAGAAGGCAAATAGTAACCATATTGCTAGTCTTGTTCCTGTTTTTGTTTATGGTTTTCACACTCGTTTTGGCTCGGTATTTGTCTGAGAGGACAGAACACGAAGATGCATCTGCACAAACTGGCACTGGGAATACCCTTACAGTATGTGCCACTGGGACAGTAGGACAAAATGGCTGTCAATATTTGGGTGGTGACGGAATCCAACAAGCGGTGGATGCAGCCAAGAGTGGAGATACTGTGTTACTGAAAGCAGGTACTTATACCAGAACAGGTTATACCTCATACACGTATAACGAGGACAACCCTGATCGTTTCTCCGGAGCATTTCTATATATTCCTGGAAAATCTGGAAGAAACCTTAAACTTAAAGGTGAGGGAGTTGTTGTTCTAGACGGATCTACTGATAAAACTGTTGGCAGAAATGGCATATCAATCTACGAAGGGACTACTACTATAGAAAATATAAAAATTACAGGGATGCATTGGACATGGTGTACGGGGAAGAATGACCCTTGCGGTAGTGATGCTATAATAGCGTATAAGGCTACAGTAAACATTATTAATAGTACAATCTCTCAGAACGGTGGAGATGGAATTACATTTATTGAATCTAAGGGCACTATTTCTGATAACCAACTAATTCAAAATGGTCTTCAATTACAGAACGTCTCTCCTAATACCGCCATTCATACAACTAGTTCCTCCAGTGTTGTTATTTCCAATAATAATATAGTCGAAAATATTGGAGATGGTATCGTTTCGAGTAATAGATCAGAAAGTATAATTACCAATAATATCGTTGAACGAAATGGCAGAGCAGGAGTGGTGGTGGGTTATATGGATAAGACTAGAATTCAGAATAATCGTATTAATAATAATAATGAAGAGGGCATTTATCTTCTCTCCTCATCTACTTCTATCGTTAGGAATAATATTCTTGTTGGGAATAAGGGGGCAGGAATACATGTTTTAGATTACTCTTATGGCACTTACCCTATTATTCTTAACAACATTATTACCCACACAAAAAAATCGGACGATTCTCGTTACGACGGTTTCGGCATAATGAGAGGTCGGTGGTATAATGATACTTTTACCGACGACTATAATAATTATGATTCAATAGCTTTTAACATTACTTTCGCAAATGCCGGTGAAGGTACCAAGTGCGGGAAATGGGAGTTCTGTAACTCTCTGCACGATGATCCTAAGTTTGTCAGTGAATCGGATTTTCATCTACAACCAGGATCTCCCGGGATAAATGCCGGAGATCCCAACCTGAAAGATTCTGACGGTACTAGATCCGATATGGGTTTTTACGGTGGTCCAAATGACTGTCCTGGAGGAGATTGTTCTCCTAACTTTATACCTTTTATACTAAACTCTTCTTTTGAGTGGGGGGACTACAAGAGCTGGTTTTATGGAACAGGAATAGACACATCAGCAACGCAAGTGCATAATTGCGACCAATGGGGTCCTTGCTCTGATGGAAAACAATACATTACCCTAGCAAGGAAACTAGATGGTGACAAAACAAAAGCTGATTTTTCCACACACTGGATAGCAACAGGACAAAACTTAAGTGGGCGAACAATACGAGTAAAATTTAATGCGAAAGCACATAGTGTAAGCAGTGTTCATCAGCCACCACCATCATTAGAGGGCCTATTCATACAAAGAGAACACCCTGACGGGTCGGGATGGTTACAACAAATCCCAATTCCGAAGACAGCATTGACAGGAAGTTGGAAGACATACACCTTCGATCTTAAGATTCCTGCATCAACAGATATAAATACGACTAGATTTAGAATAGTTCTTAAGCCTGAAATGAATTACACATACAATCTGGGTTATTATTACGATAATATTCAGGCTGAGGTACTAGCTCAAAATATTACGCCATCAACTCAACCATCGATTGGAAATAATGCCTACGTAGTCGCAAAAGGTACACAAGATGCTGGTAAACTAAGCTTCCCTCAAATGTCTGTAGTATATTCATTAAATGGTGTCGAACAGAAAATATTAATTGATAAAAAGACTGTAACCGGCACATATGCAAATTATGGGTTTTCAACAGCGGGTTTGGATTTAGTAAATGGTAAAATTCGAGTTAAATTTACTAATGATGAAGGAGATAGAAACTTATATATAGACAAACTAGTTATTGATGCCAAAACATTCCAAACAGAAGCACACCATACATGGTCAACTGGAACATGGGATTCTGAACTAGGATGCAATTCTAATAGGGGTGGTTACAGCTGGTCAGAAGGCTTACAATGTAATGGTTACCTAGAATATAATACAGTTGAGCCACAAGGTTTGAATGTTGTTAGAACGCCTATCACCGCAAGAGTACTTACAGATAATAAAGTAGAGCTAAACTGGGAATACATTAATGAGCTTAACATAAAATACGAAGTGTGGGGGTGTGATGGAGAAAAATGTCAACCAGATAACCTTCTTGAAAATAATTACAAAAAGGAAACTGATGTATCTACACATGTTGATATACGTCAATGGGATGGGATTAAACCCAAACGATACATGTTGAAGGTATATCAAAGTGATGTTCTTATTAAAAAGAGTAATGTTATAGATTTACCGCTACCAATTCTCCCTCCACCACCAGTTGTTGATTTGCCACAAGGTGACAACCTTTCACAAGTTGTACTCGATGCCGCAGGGGAAAACTTCTTCTACAGAAGCTGTAATATGGACAAGAGCAAAGCAGAAGGAGTCGATTTCACCAAGTGTAACAACTTCACTTACCAAGATGAAGTTTGGACAAAACATTCAGTAAAATCCTTAAATATTGTGAATGCTGATCTAGTTACATCAAAATTACGATCACTAGATATTGATCATAGAATTGGTAGATATGAAAACGACACCTTAACAAAGAATATCTTGTACTACACGGCTCTTTCACAAGATGGGAAAACAGTTTATACAAGGAGTTGTGACATTTTAGATAATCAAGATGTTGCCAATTGTACAGAATGGACATCCACAGAAACTAGCAAATTTGGACCACCAAATATTATTGCCCAATCTATAGAAAACACAACATACTTCAGAGACGGTAAATACAGAACCTTAACTAGAGTTACCGATACAGTATCACAATACAAGTTTTTCTCAAGAGAGTGTATAACATATCCAGTAGAAACTGGAACAAATTCTTGCTCAGCATGGAAAGAAAATAATAGAGAATCCTCTATGGATAATTATCTTGGTATGGACTCATATGTTTTTGAGACAAGCAACGGGAAAAAGATAAAGGAGTCGTATTTAACAAGATTCCTAGGGAGTATAGAAAATTATCTCTGCGATTTCAACTCCAGCTCCACCACACCTTTCGAAAAGTGTGGAAGTCAAACAAACTCTTCCAGTATAGAAGACTTACAAATACCAATTACCCATGGATCTGAAGCAAGTCTAGAAGAAGCTGCATCAACTAGTACATTTGTTAGTGACTTGAATAGGTTAGACTTACCTGCTGAATGCAGAAATATTAAGCTTAATAGCAACTATGACGACCCCTATCCTGGGAATAGAATTCAGGTTCAAACGATGCTAAATACCCGAGTTCCGTTCAACGAAGGAGTTTTCCATACCTTACACTTCTTCATTCCAAACCAATTAGAAGTACCTACGGACATTGGTGCTAACCCTAACCCTGCTTGCACTTTCGCGAAGACAGAAGCAGGCGATAAATACACCTGTAACTTAACTGGCGGAGCTTTGATATTAAATTTGAAAGTTAAGGATAATGTCACCATTGGCACTCCAATTACTGTTAACTCGAGAGTTGTAAGTAGTGGCTTAACAACAGATTGTCCTGCATACACATTTAATGTGATTCAGAAGCCAACAACTACACCTAGCCCATCAATAACGCCTACTCCTTTAACCATTACTGCACTAACATGTAGAAAAGTTCAGGAATTACCAAGCAAACTATGGACTGGTGAACAAGTCAAATACAAGGTCGTCTTGAACGATTTAGCACCTGGACCAGACGGAACTGTAGTTGTAAGAGACGACTTAAGTGAGAAGATGGAACTAGTTTCAAAACCTAAATATTGTGAACTCAAGACACAAGAAGTTCAATCAGCAGTTCTAGGGATATCCGATGTATATACTTCCCGCGGATCAGTACTGTTTAGTTTCATACTCTTCTCAATACTATCTGGTGGAGTAACTTATTACATTCTTTATAAAAATAAAGATAGTATTACTAATTCAACACTAAAAGAAAAACCATATCTTGGAGGATTAGTAATAGCAGGAGTAGTATTATTAATTGGAGGCTTCTACTTCCTCATGACCAAAGAGGATGTCTCTCCAGGTGATACTCCAGCTTTGATTTCCGGTAGCTACCTAGAGTGTAAAGTACCTGAAGGAGTTAAGAGAATCGCATACGTTATGAAGATTAAGGGTAAAAAAGGTGATGTTATAACAAATACAGCAGAGGTGCAGACAGGTACAAATACAAAAATTAACACCTGTACCTCCGACTTCAAGGTAACAGGCCCTGATGTCACAAGTTCGAACACACCAACACCTATACAATCACCTACTCCAACTCCCGAGTATTCACCTACTCCTACTCCAGAAGTTGAAAGTTCACCTACTCCAACTCCAGAAGTTGAGAGTTCACCAACTCCAACACCTGAGGTAGAAAGTTCTCCAACACCTACTCCGGAAATAGATAGTTCTCCTACCCCTACGTTGGCGGACGAAGCTTCCCCTACTCCCACAGTAGTTGTAGGATTCATTTGTGGACCAGCCGATGTCAATGGAGATGGATGGTTTAACATATACGATTTTGGTGGATACCAAGTTGGTTTTGCTTCCTACTACCAGAAACTCTGTGATGATACAGAGGCTGACCATATTAGCTACGGAGAGTGTGGAGGAAAAGATGTAGATAAACTAGGAAAAGTCGACATAGTTGACTTCCAAAGTTTCGCACAAAGATACAATAAAGCTTCTTGTGCTCTTTAAAGTAAGATAAATAGAATTAAAAAAGACCCTTCTTTTTGAAGGGTCTTTTCTTTATAAAATATTCTGTTTATACTGATTTATATATATTTTAACTATCTAATATGCGTTTTATTTTTTCACTAGGTCTCTCAATTCTATTCTCGGTATTGTTCTTCACTGTTGGAGTGAATGCATTAACTGCAGAATTAGTCAGCGAACAAGATAACACTAAAGTCTACAACATCCTTGCAGAACCTACTCAGGATAGCTCAGCTGTACAATTCCGTGTAAAAGTTGATGGGGGTAACATCATTGACGTTGCCTATAGTGATGATATAAATCTTAGTTATATCCCAGTATGTGACAATAACGAATCCTATTTTGAGCAGAACATCTGTATAGAAATTGCTGCAAAAAAAGATTTGATACAAACTGATCAAGTTCTATTAAAGGTCACAGTGGAAACACAACCCGGGATTGAACCAGTTTTCTCCGCGAATCCTGATCATGCATATCTTACAATTAACGGAGATTTGATAAATGAGAGTGGAGTTGTTCTTGAATCATACTCTATCAATACCCTAGAGGAACTACCAGAACCGATTATCGAGGAAGAAGTGGTCAATGAATCAAATTCCTTGCCATTTGTTTTGCTTATTGGTATCTTAGTAGTGTTAGTAGGAGCTTTCCTTGTAATTATTTTCTTTTCAAGTAAAGAACCCAAAAACCAAATTAATTAGTTTATTTTTAAAAACTGCCATGAAAAAGTTCTTCTTTGCCCTAGCTACAGTAGTATTTTTAACACTTTTCACACAAATCTCACAAGCTGTTACGGTAGAATCTCAGAGTGAAAAAACCAGTGAATTACAAACATTCATTGTTCTTGCTAGTCCAGACATGAATAGCACAGCTGTCCAGCTTAGACTTGAAGTTCAAGGCGGAACAATCACAAGTTTCAGTGCTGGAGATGATGGACTACTATCAATTGGTGTTTGTGATGAAGAAAACAATAAATTTACTGAAACCAAAGTCTGTGTTGATATTGCTAATGCCACCGATGTGTTCGAATACGGGGATGTTTTAGGAGTTTTCACAGTTGAAAGAGAAGATAACCTTTCTCAATTAAGAATTACCAAAACTGAGGGAAACTCATATATGGGACCTGACGGTGTTTTCAAAGAAGATAGCGGGGAAGCATTCCTTCTATTTGGAACAACAACAGCATCTACAAAGACTACTGAAACTGAATCTTCCGCTTTTCTATATATGTTCCTGCTAATTGCTTTCCTTAGTGGAGTTGTATTCGGGACAACATTCACAACACTAGGACATGTATTACAAGCAGGAAAAACACATAAAACTCATAGCAAGAGGGATTAATATCCTCTTTTGAGTCTTTCGTAACGTTCATAGAAGTATGTCAACCAATATTTCTTTTTTATTGGTAGATCATGAGCGTGCATCCATCTTTGTTCTACACCTCCGAAACCTTTCTTAAAGAAAGTGAGTCCTGCCCATGGGTGCTTTGAGTTGTCATCTCTGGCTATACCAAAGAAATTATATTTTGTCATTCCTCTCTCCTTAGAATCCTTAATTGACTCCCATTGCAAAAGATATGACGCAGGTACTTTTTGGAATTCAGTTAATGTTCCCGAGTGATGATAAAATGTTTCTCCAAGATAGTAAATAAAAAGCGAAGCTGCGATAATCTGACCCTGATAATCCCCAAGATAAATCGATATGTCACCTTCTTTGCTGAACACATCAAATTCTTTTCTTAAATATTCGTAATTATAAGCATTCCACTTCTGTCTTCTAACAGTATCCTCATATACATCATAGAACTTCTTTAAGTCTTCAATTTTTTTGCTTTTAAAAATTCGTACCCCCTCCTTTTCGGCTTTGCGTATGTAATACCGAGTATTTTTTCGCATATTTTGCAAAATAGTTTCCAGGTCTTGTGTTAAATCTAAGACCCAAGTGATTTCTGCATCTACATCATGCATTTGGTTAGACACAAAACCGTGTTTTTTCCACAATTTTGGATTATATTCGGAATGTTTAATATGCGGACTCATTCTAATAAAATCAACATCTTGTTCTTTTCCTATAAGTTTTAATTCAAGTAATAATTCTTTGACAAGGATTTCATTATCCCAGTCTACTACTGGGCCGTTTCTTATATGTAGGAACACTCCTCGTTTTGCATTAACTTTTACAATTTGGGCGATTGCCTCTAACTTATTATCCGTATAGAATCCCATCCTAACCACGCTTTTACCCAGTGATTTTTCGAATTCTCCCCAAGCCCAAGATTGAAAAAAACTTGTATTGTAACCACTAGTAGAAATAAATTCTTCCCAATAATTTTTATCTGTTATTTCTTTATGAATCATAGACAATTATTTGATTTAAAACTGTTTGAGGGAATATTCCTTCTATTAAAACTTTATCGCCTTTTTTTACATTAAACTTGTAGGCATCTGCAAAACCATTGATGTTGTTTACCTTCGTTACAACGAAATTTGATTTTGCATTCCGAACTGCTGTGATTAGATTATCATCATTAGAAATTAAACCATTTGATACCTCTACTATATTTTCGGCAAGTTCTTTGTATGTATAATACCTTTCGTTTCCTAGTTCAATAATACCTTGTGTCATAACCCACTTGTTTCCTTCAAACTTATTATTTAAATAATCCAATGCTAAGAGAAAACCTTCTTTATTCGAAGTTTTTCCATCATCGATAATAAGGGATTCATTGATCCCTTTGTGTACTTTTAGGTATTCTACAGAATAGTTCCATGACGAGATTTTCGTAATTATATCGTCCATAGTCATACCTAGTTGTAGCGCGACTAAGATTGCCGCAGCAAGATTAATTGTAAATCTTTCCTCCTTTAATCCAACTTTAAATCGATAGATCTCTCCTTTGTATCTTATTTGTACGTCTAATACATCCCCCAAATCTATTACATTTGAAATGTACAAGTTATTATCTTCTGAGCTCAATTGATCTGTATTCATCTTGAATTTATCGAATTTTAACCCTTCTGAATTTTTCTTAAAGAAAAATACTTTTTCCTTACTTGTTTCTCTAGACATCATTTGACATTTTTCATCATCGCCGTTAAAAATGGCAACACCGTCATCTTTAAGTCCGTCGATAAGTTCAAATTTTGCTTGATATAATTTTTCGACAGAACCAAACAAACTCACATGTTGTTGTGAAAGTGCCGTAACAACGGCTATGTCAGGGGAAACGATTTTAGTAGATTGTTTAATTTCTCCTTTTCTATATGCACCCATTTCGACTACGAAAACTTCTGTATCCCCTTTAATATATGTTTTTACTGCTTGTGCTAAACCAACGGCAGTATTGTTGTTTAGTGGAGTTTTTGCAACTTTATATTTGTCTTTAATTATTTCGTAAATTAATTCCTTGGTGGTTGTTTTGCCATAACTCCCTGTAATCGCAACAATTTTCATTCCGCTACCCTTCTCTCTTATGATTCTCTTGGCAGCCATAATCTTTCGTTTCCTAGAAATATACGATAGCGGTGCTGTGGCCATCACCATTAAAAAAGTCCAAAATGGAATTAACAAATCTATAAAGAGTGAAACACAAAGAGTTAATCCAACTACTAAAGTCAGAAGTGGAATTACTTCTTCGCTTTGGATGATGGCAGGATTGAAGGTATCAGCAAGGTTTTTTAATGTAAGTCCTTCGGGAGATACAAAATTTACATTATGAAAATCGAACTGTAAAAACCATACAAGAATCCTTGAATAAATTGAAACTATAAATGCAAGAACTGCTGATGATATTAATAGATTTCTTAAACTTTTAACCCTTGGCCGCACTAACCGTCGACTTATTATATCTGTTATAAACCACTCCAAATGCATGAAATAAAGAACATAGGCAAGTATGTATGTAAACGATAGATACCCTGCATTTGGATATAGGATATACAGCACACCATTTACGAGAAAGGCGATTTTCATTAACCAAAGAATAGTCCCAATTTGTGTGTACTTCTTCTCATATCGGAGATACGATGCAACTCGGTCGATTCGATATTCTTTGACCTGCCATAATTGCAATAACTGAAGAAAATATCTAATGATTCCTATAAATGCAGGAAAAATTAATAAAAGGTAAAGTACAAGAAACTTGTCCATTTAAATTATTTAATAAATAGCGATATCATGGTTGATACCAGTTCAGGTTGTACAAGTGGCAAATTGTGTCGTGCATCTTTTATAACTTCGAGTTTTGAGTTAGGTATTTCGTCTCTAAGATATTCCGCCATCCATAAAGGTGTTCTGGTGTCCTTCTCCCCCCATAATAATAATGTTTCAACCTCTATGTCTTTAACTTTTTCATCCAAATTCTCATCCAATATGTACTTCAAGCTCTCGCTCAGCTCTTCAGACTTTAAATAATCAGATTCACGAACCACAATTTTATAATAAATTTTTCTAGTTAGTGGTTTAACTTTTTTTAATCCAGGCAAAGAAAAGACACTTCCAAAGAGTTTTGTTGGCAAAAATAGAGCTGCCTTTTTCAGACTATTTCTCGGCTTTATTCCAGAGGAGTTAATTAAAATTAACTTCTCTGCGATTCCAGAATTATTTATTAGCATAGACATTGCAACTTTACCACCAAACGAATGCCCAACGAGGATGGGTCTTAGTAAATTCTGACTTTTTATAAAATCTTCTAGATATTTTACATAATCAGTTAAATTGGCTGAGTGATTTATTACAGGGCTATCGCCAAAACCTGGCCATTCAATATTAAAAACTCTGAATTTCCCTGATTTAATTAATTCGTTCTGAAGCGGAGTGAGACTTTTCGAATTACCACCCCAACCATGAAGCAAAATTATCGTTTTTTTGCCTTGTCCTTTAGCTGTATAATTAAGATGCATTGTGAAAGTAGTATTTACCTATAATACCTGATTTTTTGATGGTATTAAAGTAAGGAAAGTAACAAAGCTTTCTTTAAGTAGTACAAAACTATGCAATTTAAAAATAATTAAATATAAAATGCAAATTCACATAATTACAGCCTTTCCTGAAATGTTCGAATCTCCATTCAGTAAAAGCATCCTGAAACGAGCACAAGAGCAAGAACTAATCACAATAAAAACACACAATATTCGTAAATGGACAACTGACAAACATAAAACAATCGATCATAGGCCATACGGTGGTGGTGCAGGAATGGTTATGATGGTCGAGCCTATCTACAAAGCAGTAAAAGAAATTCAAGAATCCATCGGGGACAAAAAAACTTTAGTGCTTCTCACGAGCGCAAAGGGGCAAGTTTTTACACAGAAACATGCACGAGATTTTTCAAAATATGAGGCAATAATCTTCATTTGTGGTCATTACGAAGGAATTGACGAAAGAGTTAAGGAACATATTGCTGACCTCGAAATCTCAATTGGACAATATGTTTTAACCGGAGGAGAAATCCCTGCAATGGTAATCACAGATGCTGTCACGAGATTATTGCCAGGGGTTTTAGGAAACGAAACTTCTATTGAAAACGAATCATTCACTGATGAAAACAAAACAGAAGCACCTCAATACACCAGACCAGAGAAGTTCATAACAGACGAGGGCAGTGAGTGGACTGTCCCTGAGGTTTTACTAAGTGGAAATCATAGCAATATTGAAGCCTGGAGAAAATCGAAATCCACTATTTAGGCTATTTATACAAGCACATTGTCACCAATATTTATACCAATTCCAGAAGAAGCACTTCCTCCTTGTATTGTAATCTCTGCAAATCGCTTTTGGCCTATTCCGGAACTTCCAATATATATACCCAGATTGTCATTATCTACGTCCTTCAATCTTTCATAGAATTTAATATGCCCCCATCTCGTTTTAACAAAGCCATCAGTTGAAAATTCTAACTCATCTCTCAATAGCGTAGTTTTGCAATTTCCAAAACTATCAATAAACCATACTTTCCCTTTCTCTAATTCAGGGTTGTCGCTGATTTTCATCACTTCCAGAGGGAAATTAATACCATCCAACACAAGTTTTGCGAGCTTTGGTGCGTACTCATAGCTTCTGAATTGTGTGTTGATTATGTAGTCTCTATTATCCTCTACTATCAATTTATGATTAATCAATGTATCAATTACCTCTGGGATTTGTGTGACATTTACTTCATTTGTTATCTCAAGCTTTTTTAACAATGCTAATACAAAATCGTTTACAGTCAATACCACAATAGACTCTTTATAACGGAAGAATCCAAAAGGAACACCATTTGACCATCTTTTAGCCGTTCCAAATCGAGGAGCAACATTTAAAATTATTACCCCCTCCCTACCCTCACTCGCATCTAGAATGTCTATTAAGTTTCCCGAAGACTGGATATCGGAGTAATTACCTAGACGCAATGAATTTGCGGGACAATTGAATAAAACGTTGGCTCGAGTTAACTGCCTTGCTGATTCATTTGCATCATTACAGTCGCTTATAATTGTTACAAACATAATTAAGAAATTAATAAATAAAAAAAGACCCCTTTTTAGGGGTCCGATAATCAATAAATCCATAGATTATGAACCCGGTGGAGAGTACATCATCATGAATTTTTGTATTAAGGTGTAGTTTTTCATAATTTCTAAAGCAAGTATATCAAAACAAATTACTGTATTTCCATAAATCTGGAAATTATTCCCGACATTTCGTTTACTGCATAATCAATGTCGCCTTCTTTGTTTTCAATTACAGCAAAATTTGCTTGGCTATATATCGAATACGCTGAAGCGAAATCTCTCGTAAGGTCGATATGGAGCAAAATCTCATCTAGTGAATGATCATCTTGTCTAACTCTATCCTTGTCGGCAGTCCTCCTCTGTAATATCATCTCGGGTTTTGACTCTACGACCAGATAGATGTCAGGTTGTACCACTTCAAAGAAAGCATTTCTTAAGCCTGGGAAGAACCCCTGGGGAGTTTTGACTATTGCATGAGTATCTATTATGAAACTATTTTCTTTCTGAGAGTTAATTTTCTCTGCTACAACTCCAGCCATTTCTTCCTGTAATTGTTGTTGTACTGACAATTTCAGCTTTCTCATCTGATCAACATTCTCGACGATGCCCTTTTCTGAGGCGATTTCATACATAATATTACCTGGATGAATATACACTAAACCGAGGTCATCTTTTACCCTATTAACTATTGTTGATTTACCCACGCCAGGGATTCCGAATACTACTGCTACCATGTTATTTAATTAATAATCTAATAAATACTTGTAAAAATATACACTGATTGTCCTATTAAACTCAAAATAATCAGAACGGATGCGAATACAAATAAAAATTTTTCAATAAAACTCTTTGATTTGCTCTGATAGGTTGTATTTATTAAATCAAGAATAACTCCCAAAACCAAACCAGAAAGAAATCCGCCAATATGCGCGAAGTTGTTAATCGCGAAACCACTTCCCATGAAGTTTACGCCAAGACCGAAAAGTATGTTTACACCCACAAAAAACCAGAGTTGAGAGGTATTAATATAATTATCAATACTTACCGAGAAAGTGTTTTTTTTGAATTTATTACCAATTAATAACCCAACAAAACCGAATACAGCTGCTGAAGATCCGACTGAGATTGAAAAACCATCAGTCCCCTGAGAGAAGTAGATCTGTGAAAGTGAAGCAATAACACTAAACAATGAACCAAAAAAACCTGTAATAACATAAACTACTAGGACTTTTCCATGTCCGTAGAATGTTTCAATAGCACCACCTAGATGGTAAAGCGCCCACATATTTAATAACAAATGAAAGATTCCTGCGTGTAAAAATGCAGGCATCACAAGCCTCCAATATTCACCTCTAAGAATATCAGGTACATATTCTGCACCAAGGAGTCTCAATGCACTTGTGGAACCTATAAATGAGCCGATTATTGTACTAAGCACAAAAAACAAAACATTTATTACAATCAGTAAGGTGACTGCAGAAAAACTTAACTTCAACTTGAGGTATAATTCTCTTAGATTCATTTAATTAATGTTTTATCGGAGCAAATAGTTTTTGTCTATCAAACCCTTTCCATTTTGTAACATACGATTACGTCGCCTTCTTTAATCTCAAAATTAGGATCGAGCATAATTCCACATTCTTCGCCTTTCTTCACTTCTTTTACTTCATTTTTTTGCTTTTTTAATAATACTATCTTTGCATCTTGTTCTAGTCTGATTTCATCGCGCATCACATAAACTTTATAGCCTTTCACAACATTCCCTTTCTCTACTACACAGCCAGCTACAAATTTCCCGTTTGAAAGAACAAATACTTTTTTAACAGATGCTTTAGCGACTTCGACTTCTTCATGGACTGGATCTTCCATCGAATCGAGAACTTCCCCTAGTTCGTCGAGCATCTCATAGATTATTTCGTAATTTTTAAGCAAAATTTTATCTTTCTCGGCAATTTCAACGATATTTTTATCTGGTTCAACTTGGAAACCGATTACGATTCCATACGAGGCTTGTGCGGCTTGTATATCTTTCTCGTTAATCTTTCCAACTCCAGCTAATATTACTTTTATTTTAACTTTATCACTATCAAGATTCTCTAACTGTTCTTTGACAGCCTCTAGGGTCCCGGAGGTAGATGTCTTAAGAATTACATTTAAATATTTAATTTCTTCTTCGGTTTTTGCAGAATTGATAAGAGAAGCTAATAAATCAACATCATTATCATTTTTCTCAGCTTCTGTCTCTTCTTCGACTTCATTAACAATTTTAATCTGTTCTTCAATAGTTTTATTATCTATAGCTTTTGCCTGTTTTTCAGTTTCACAAAATATCACAGTCTCTCCTGTATGCAATACCCTATCAAGGCCTGTGATCCATACAGGATCTCCTTGTTGAGCGGTTTCTAGTTTATTTTGTTTTTCATCAAGTAAAGATCTTACTTTGTCGACATTTCCTTCATATGCAAGATAATTATTCGATGTCACCGTCCCTGCTTGTATCAGAATCAAAGCAACAGGACCAACATTTTTATCTAAGTTAGACTCAAGCACGAAACCCTGTGCTAGACCATTCTCAGGTTTGTCATGAAGTTTAAGATTGCTTAATTCCGCAACTAATAATAAATTCTCTAATAAACCATCAATATTTGTTTCTTTTTTAGCTGAAACTTCAGTAATAATAACATCTCCCCCATATTCTTCGAGCTCGAGACCTGCGCTACTAAGCTCTTGTTTCAATTTATCGAGATTTTTTCCAGGTACATCTATTTTGTTTATCGCAACAACAACAGGTACTTTAGCCATTTTAGCGAATTTTATTGACTCCTTAGTCTGAGGTTGCACTCCATCATCCGCAGCAACAACCAACATTACTATATCTGTTACTTTTGCACCTCTGGAACGCATCTCTGAAAAAGCTTCATGACCTGGTGTATCAATAAAAGTCAGCCTGTATCCTTTGTAGTCGATTTGATGTGCTCTAGTGTTTTGCGTAATTCCACCCGCTTCATTTTCCTGTACATGAGTTTTACGTATAACATCAAGCAAAGATGTCTTCCCGTGGTTGACGTGACCCATCACAGCAATAACAGGTGTTCTGCCAATTTCAAATGATTTTGTTTTTTCTGTTTTCTTCTTCAATATTGGAAAGTTACTTCTAATTGAGCATTTTAACATAATTAATAGTCTTGATAAAACTTTTATAATTTTCGTAAAAATATGAACAAATTTTCTGCTATAATAGTTAGCATTCAATTCATACGACTGCTAAACGATGGAAAAGAGAGATTATTATGAAGTCTTAGGACTTAAGAAAGGTGCCTCTAAACAAGAGATTAAATCCGCATATCGAAAATTAGCCAAAGAATTTCATCCAGATCGTAATAAGGCACAAGACGCAGAAGCCAAATTCAAAGAAGTCCAAGAAGCATACGAAGTCCTCTCAGACGACCAAAAGAAAACAGCATACGATCAGTACGGACATGCAGCCACCCAGGGATTTGGTGGAGGATCGCCATATGGCTACGGCGGTGGTACTTATGATTTCAATGACTTCTCAGGTTTTGGAGACATTTTTGAGCAATTCTTTGGTGGAGGATTTTCAGGATTTGGAGGACAACCTAGACGATCAGACAATGGAAGTAGAAGAGGTCGAGACATCGAAGCTACTCTAAAAGTTGACTTTATGGATGCTGTTTTCGGTACCGAGAAAACGATCGAGTACTCGAGAAAAACCAAATGTAAAGAATGTAATGGGACTGGAGCAGAAAAAGGCACTACTCCAATAACTTGCCCCACCTGTAACGGACAGGGACAAGTGAGGAGAACGCAACAAACTTTCCTAGGGAACTTCCAAACAGTTACGACCTGCCCTGAATGCCGTGGAGAAGGGAAAATCATCAAAGATAAATGTACCAAATGTTCCGGTGACGGAATTATTAATGAAAACACACTTTTCAAAGTAAAGATTCCTCAAGGAATCCCAGACGGAGTAACACTTAGATTCAAAGATCGCGGAAGTGCAGGATTAAAAGGAGGTCCAAACGGCGATTTGTTTTTGAACATAGAAGTCAAACCACACGACAAATTCGAACGTCGCGGAGACGACATTTATCTTGAAATCGAAGTTTCTGCACCAGTTGCAACGCTTGGAGTCACTACCAAAATCCCCACAGTCCATGGTGACAAGGAATTGAAAATCCCCGCAGGTACACAACCAGAAACCGTATTGAAAATGACTGGACTAGGTGCACCCAAATTCCGTGGAAAAGGTAATGGAGACCAATACGTGAAGGTAGAGGTAGTAATCCCTACCAAACTCACAAGGGAACAAGGTCGTTTGTGGGAAGAACTACGTACAACCAAATAAATCAATCAAAAGTATTTTGTAATTAAAACTTCTCAAACACGTTTGATATACTCGTTATTTCTAATCATATGCAAACAAACCAAATTACAAGTTGGCAAGAGTATGAAGAAATTTATAAAGAAAGTATAGAAAGTCCTGAAGATTTCTGGTCAAAAATAGCAGTAGAATTCACTTGGCATAAAAAGTGGGACGAAGTTCTGTCATGGGAATTCGAGACACCCAAAGTCGAATGGTTTAAAGGGGGGAAATTGAACATTACCGAAAACCTACTTGATCGAAATACGAAGACTCATCCAGAAAAAATTGCCTTAATTTGGGAACCCAATGACCCTAGGGAGGATGAAAGGATATTCAGCTATAAAGAGTTAAGCAATGAAGTCTGTAGATTCGCAAATGTCTTAAAGTCAAAAAACGTAAAAAAAGGTGATCGAGTATGCATCTACATGCCCATGGTTCCCGAACTTACTATTGCTGTATTAGCCTGTGCACGAATTGGAGCTATTCATTCAGTTGTCTTTGCCGGTTTCTCAGCAAATTCATTAAAAGAAAGAATTAATGACTCGGACTGTACTTTGTTAATAACTTCTGACGGATTATTCAGGGGTGAAAAAACAATCAACCTGAAGAAAATCGCCGACGAGGCACTAGAACTAAGCCCAAGTATTAAAAATGTTATTGTACTCAAAAGGACCGGTATTGAAGTTAATATGAAGAAAGACAGAGACTCATGGTGGCATGATGAGATTAAATACAGTAGTAGCAGTTGCGAACCAGAAATCATGGATAGCGAAGATAACTTATTTATCCTTTACACATCGGGCTCTACGGGGAAACCAAAAGGTGTGGTGCATACAGTGGCCGGATATATGATTTATGCTTATTATACTTTCTTAAATGTTTTCCAATACCATGATGATGATATTTTCTGGTGTACTGCAGATGTAGGATGGATTACCGGTCATAGTTACATGATTTATGGCCCACTACTAAATGGTGCTACAGTCATAATGTTTGAAGGAGTTCCTACCTGGCCGGATGCAAGTAGGTTCTGGGAGGTGATAGAAAAACATAATGTAACGAAGTTTTATACGGCTCCTACAGCAATTCGCTCATTGATGGCCCAAGGTGATCAATTTGTTAATAAACATGATATGCCTTCGCTAAAAGTCCTCGGAAGTGTTGGTGAACCAATAAACGAAGAAGCCTGGAAGTGGTATCACGAGAAAGTAGGAAAGAAACGCTGTCCCATAGTAGACACTTGGTGGCAAACAGAAACTGGAGGTATTATGTTATCTTCGCTTGCAGGACTTTCTCCAGAAACACCATCTTGGGTAGGACATCCTCTACCAGGTATTCAGCCAATAATTGTTGACGAAAAAGGTGAAGAAATTTTTGAAGATGAAAAAGAAGGTCTATTATGTTTTAAATCCCCATGGCCGGGGATTATTAGAACAACATATAGAGATCACGAAAGATGCAGGATGAACTATTTTAGTAGATTTCCAAACTTATACTTTAGTGGCGATGCATGCAAAAAAGACAGCACTGGTAATTTCCGTATAATTGGACGTGTTGACGATGTAATAAATGTTTCGGGACACAGATTGGGAACAGCAGAAATTGAAAGTGCAATAAACGAACACCAAAGTATTATCGAATCCGCAGTAGTTGGTTACCCACATCCGATTAAAGGACAAGGTATTTTTGCCTTTATAATCTCAACAGAGGAAATATCAGACTTAGAAAAACTAACAGATGAAATCAAAAATATTGTTTCAAAAATAATCGGACCTATTGCCAAACCGGATAAAATATTGCTTGTTGAAGGACTTCCAAAAACGAGATCTGGGAAGATTATGCGTAGGATACTCAGGAAAATTGCGCAAGGGGAGACGAGTGATTTGGGCGACACATCTACGCTAGTAGACCCAAATGTAGTTTCTGAGATTATAAATTCCATAAAAAACTACTAATCCACGAATTATTGTCAAGAAGTTATCCACAAATCGACAATTTCTTTTAAAACGTTCTTTCCTTTTATAGCATGGTGTTTCAAGCACCTGGTCAGGCCTATAGTTTAATGTTTGTCAAAGAGATTTGACAAAATTACATTTTCATACATATAATGAAGTTCTTCACTTGAAAATAATAACCGCAGATGGTAACTTTGCTAGATAATTGTAATTTATCGATAAGTCTGGATACAAAGAATAATACTCTGCTCCTGTCAGAAGATATTGTAACCAACCAACCCCAAACTGTTAGTCTAGCGAGTCTCCTACCAACATTATTAAACAAGTCTCTGAGCTACCCAAAGGATGTTTATGACGAGTACAATTCCGTATACCATCACGATGATAATTATCTAGCAGATTCAGAGGTTAATCTTGATATTATTTACCTACCTGCGGGTTTGCTTGGAATTGAGTATATAAAGTCGCATATTTATTACTCCCCAATGATGAGTTCCAACGGGAGTTATACAACAATAGTGGAAGTACTATATGGTAAGTTGACAATCATAATGCAAAAAAACAAGCTCCCAACCGACGAATTCGAGTTTGATACTTATGTAGAGAAAGCCTACATTATAAAAGTAAGCCAAGGACAAAAGTGTGCGATTCCAAAAGGTTATTTCTTTACCTTTATCAATACACAAGATTTCCCTGTTATCTTTTTAAAAATCAATAAAACACATTCACATGCCGACTACAACCTACTACGAAAAGAAGGTGGACTTGCCTACTATTGTATTAGAAAAAATGCTCGTGAGGAGATTGTTTTGAACCCACGATATCGAGAAACTCCAAAAATCCAAAAATTGAAAGCTGATTATTTCCTTGATGAATTACATTTATCCTGGACCAATCCTCTATATGAAATTCTTAAGATGGAGAAGCAAATCTTATCCGAAGTTTTATGTAGCAATTGTAACCAAACTTTCTAAATTCTGAAAATTCTCCTTAAAATTTAAACAGTCTCTTCTTAAATATACATTGACTGTAATTCTTACTACTGATATCATTTAACTAATTCTTCAACACAGAAAAAAGCTACCCAGTATTGTACGCGAACCATTAATGAGATAGCTTTTTGAAGGAAAAACAGTCGATCGACTGATTCCATAAAATTAAATATTTCTAAAAGAGTCCAATATAAATAATTGGGAAAATAGGTGGCACCGCTGTTCCGCAATTTCGGAAAGAGTCCTTGTGTATGTTTACTCTGTAAATATACATAGGGACTTTTTTTATTTATTAATAATTAATTATGTTAAACCCAAAATTTATTCGAAAAAATCAAGAGTTGGTAAAGAAGAATACAACAGAAAGAGGAATGGATCCACAGGTTGTAGAGAGATGGTTGGATGTCGACAAGAAGTTTATGGAGGCACAAGCTAGACTTGAAGACTTAAACCAACAAAAAAACACACTTGCAAAGACAGGCAAGGAATCAAATGACTTTGAAGCACTGCGCGAAGAAGGGAAGAAAATTAAAGATACTATAAAATCAGTTGAAGATGATTTAGTTGAGCTCGAACGCGAGTGGAATCAGCTAATTAACAACATCCCGAACATACACAGACCCGAAGTTCCAATTGGAAAAAATGAGGATGATAATGTAGAGCTTCGTAAAGTAGGAAAAATCCCAAATTTCGATTTCGAAACCAAAGACCACATCGAATTAGGGAAAATGCACGATATGTTAGATTTCGAGGCAGGAGCTAAGGTGAGTGGTTCTCAGTTTTACTTCCTCAAAAATGATGCGGTTCGGCTAGAACTTGCACTATTGCAGTTTGGAATTAATTTTCTAGAGAAAAAAGGCTTCACACTTGTAATGACACCCGATATGGCGAAGTCACGTTATTATTTAGGGACTGGTTATGCTCCAAAGGGAGACGAAGCGCAAATATACGAAATTGACGGGGAAGACCTAGGTTTAATCGCAACTGCAGAAGTCACAATGGCGGGATTACACGCAGATGAGATTTTGAAAGCTGAAGATTTACCACTCAAGTATGCTGCAGTTTCCCACTGCTTTAGAAAAGAAGCAGGTGCTTATGGAAAATACTCGAAAGGATTGTATAGAGTACATCAATTCACTAAATTAGAAATGTTCATTTATAGTCTACCCGAACATTCCGAAGCTATGCACCAAGAAATTTTAAGAGTAGAGGAAGAACTAACTCAAGCACTAGAGATTCCATATCGAGTATTAGAAATGTGTAGTGGTGACTTAGGTGCCATTGCATCAAGAAAATACGATCTTGAGGCATGGATGGCTGGCAGAGGTGACTATGGAGAGATAACCTCAACATCGAATACCGATGATTTTCAAGCTAGGAACCTTAACATCCGAGTAAAAACCGATAATGGAAACGAATATGTGCATATGCTAAACGGTACAGCCTTAGTTACATCAAGAATTCCAATTGTAATCATGGAGAATTTCCAGCAAAAAGACGGATCAATTAGGATTCCGAAAGCACTCGTTCCTTATTTTGGAAAAGAGTATATTGGCAAATAACTTAAATTCCGATGAGTTAAAATGTCTTTTTTAAAGTTAATTATAGTCATGTCTATATAAAATTTAAGGAATTTTTGTCATAGGTATCTTTTCTATGTATCATAAAGTATTAAATTAATACAATATTATGAACACATCCAATCCTTATGGTGGTACACAAGGTACAAATAATTCCGATTCATCACTAGACCCCACACTTTCTGGAAACATAAATTCTTCTCAGCCTACAAACCCACAAATGACATCATCACCTGATTTGACGAGTCCCATGCAAAACCAAAATGTAGTTCCAAATGATATACCAGAGGAAATGACAAGAACTGTACAAAGTGTACCTGCTCAAAATCCGCTAGTTGAACAACGACCCGCAATTCAAGAAAATCCTGTTCAAAATACCAATAGTGTTCAACAGACGAACCCAATAACAAGCTATGCTCCGCAAAATACACCTCAGGAAACAAATACAAACTTAGCAATGAATACCTCCATCAGTAGTCCTGTATTAAATGAAAACCCACAAACACCATTGCCCAATACTGATGTAACCCCTAAAAAAGGACTACCCAAATTTATGAAAATATTGATTATTGTAGTATTAGTTTTTGTTGTGTTGGCGACACTTTCAGTTGCTGTTTTTGGAGCAAAATATCTACAAGAAAATCATGTTCCTCTAGTCTCCGGACTCACAGAATCAATTTTATTATCCGAGGGAGAACAATTTAGTACGAGAGTGGAGTACCTAGTGGATCTTGGAATGTATAAAGCATTGACCATGGATAACACCCCCTTCAAACCAGACTTTGATCCACAAGACATCAAACCAATCGGAGCAGATAAAATTATTGAAGAGGTTGAAACCGCAGAGCAAATTAATTATGACACATCATTATCTCTACAATATACTTTGGCAGAGTCACTACAACCTGTACTTGGATTGAAAGATCCAGGAGAAATTAACGAAGATAGTATTAATAAAATTTTATCCTCTAGGGAAGGGAAAATCACATTTACCTCTCAAGACTCCGTACAATTCAACAATCAAGACCGAGCTAGAAATATTACTAATGTGGAATTTGAAGTTCCAGGTGTAAATCTTAATACAGGTTTTGAAACTAGAATCCTTGATAAGCTTATTTACTTCAACCTTGACCGGTTCCCACGAAATGATTACGTAAAGGTCGAGGAAATAGAAGGGAAATGGTTTATGCTCGACCCAGAGACATTGGCTAAAGAAGCAGGTGTAGAAGCAAACCTATATAACCCCGAAGAATTACTAGAAGAATTTGGTAGTCAAGACCAAACAGAGCTAAAAAAAGAAGATTACGATAAAGTGATTCAACTAATCAATAGTCCTGCTGTACAAAATTCAATTACCAACAGTTTCGATGAGAAAGTTTCCGAAACAAATGCCAGATGCTATGTGATGTCGTTGACGAAAGAAAATATAATAAATATTTACAAGGAAGCCGGGAAATTATATGACGAGAATTTTAGCGAAGAAGAATATGACCAAATGAACGATTTAGAATTCCCAATGAAAAAATCTGAGTTGACATTATGTTTCGCTAAGCTAGAAAGTTACCCAGTAAAGGTGGCATATGATTTCGAAATTGAAGAGAGTGGGAATAATGTTAAAGGTCTTTTTGAGTTCAAGATGACAGGGATGAAGATGGTTACCCCAATTGAAACACCTGAAAATCCTACCACCCTAACCCTTATGGATTTACAAGGATTATTGAAAGAAGACGCACTTAATCTTGTAGAGCCATCCTATGAAGACCCAGACTATAATTATGATGAGGATTATGATTATGATGACTATACTTCAGAAGATTATTACACTCAGTCAAATGTCTGCGAATATCTAAGTTTTTACAAAGTCTGTGATTTATGTACAAACAACTCGCCAGACTGTCAGGTGTGTTTAGACGATTATAACGATTTCGTTGAAAATGGCTCACCAATGAGCATTGAGATGAGGAATAAATGTCTATAATAGAATAACAAGCAGTTTTGTTTAGACAAAAATAGTTATTACGGTTTATTCAAACTAGCTCTTGGTTCTCTTTCGAGATCTATAAGGTTTGCCACAAAATCTTTGTTAACGTACTTATTTGAGGCGACCAACCCTATCATTGCTCCGTTGTCCATGTAAAGCTTGTTTGAGTTGGGGAAGTATGCCTTGAGACCGAAATTATGGGTAGTTTTTCTGATAGAGGCTCTTACTTTTGGACTTGAGGCAACACCCCCACCAACTAAAATCAATTTGGGGTTATATTTATTAATTGCCAATTCTAATTTGTCTTGTAGATGTAGAATTGCAGAATTCTCGAAACTAGCACACATATCGTAGACATCTTGTTTTGACATAACTCCAAGGTCTTTTTTAACCATGTAATATACCGCTGTTTTCAACCCCGAAAAACTGAAATCCAGGCTATCCTTTTTATTTCGCATGGGAACAGGGAGTGTAAATCTTGAGGAATCACCAAGTTTTGCAAATTTGGTCACAACGGGACCGGCTGGATAACCCAATTCTAACATTCTCCCGACCTTGTCATAAGCTTCTCCGATGGCATCATCAAGTGTTTCTCCAACTACTTCATAATCACCAATATCTCTAACCAAAACAATTTCAGTATGTTTTCCCGAAATAATAAGGCCAAGTGCAGGGAAATCTCTTTTTGCTAATGTTAGACCTTTTTCCCCTAAACTATCCTTTGCCATTGCAGACAGAAGATGCCCCTCCAAGTGATTTACAGCCATTAAAGGTTTATTATATTTTTTAGAGATTTCTTTCGCCTTTTCTATCCCCACCTCCAAAGCAATTGCCAAGCCCGGTCCATATGTAACCGCAACCGCATCAATATTTTCAAGATTAATTTTCTTATTGAAATTTCTAGAAGCTAGTATTAATGATTTTTCGATGACTTCGTCAATTCGTTCTTGATGAGCCCTTCGCGCGATGTCGGGAACTACCCCACCCCAGATTTTGTGCAGATCAATTTGTGAGGAAATGACATTTGAGAGGACAGCGTCTCCATGAGTAACTCCAGCGGATGTCTCATCACACGAAGTATCTATCCCGAGGATTATTGGTTTCAAGCTTTTCAATCCCATATCATTAAACACCTTTTATTCGCATCGATATAATTAATATCAATTTTTACAGTTTTTATTCCTTTCGCATTTGCCATTTCATTAAAATACTCTTCAACACCTGCCGACCACTCGATAGCGATAACAGTACCCTTCTTCAAATATTTACTAATCATAAGTTGCTTTAATTCGGAGATATTTGTCAGCCTCCAAGTATCAACATGGATTAATTTCCCTCTTGGTGCATCATACTCTTCCATGATCGAATAGGTGGGGGACTTTACAACTTCTTCGATTCCCATACTTTTTGCAATTCCTTTTACAAATTGCGTCTTTCCTGCTCCCAACTCAGCGTTAAGAAAAATTAACAAACCTTTCTCTGTTAAATCTGAAAAGTTCTTTTCCATAAATTTTTCACCATGTTCACGCATTTCCTCTTCATTTGCAACCAGTATTCCGTCCTTCGAAATATCTAGACTACCTTCTCTCAAGACCTGCATTGATTCCTGGGTTGTATCGACTACAGTTGATGGAGGATTCTTGGGTAGTTGACCAGCATCTATTATTAAATCAATTAAACTTTTTTGATTTTCTGACAAATTATCAAGAATATCGTCAACATTGTATGGCGTTTTTTTACCGGCAGAGTTTGCTGATGTTGCAGTTATTGGCGAGCCAAGTTTATCGATAACATCCAACATGAACGCAAAGTTTGGAATTCTCACTCCAAGAGTATTAAACTCTGACGCGATTCCATCGGCAACATTATTTCTCGATTCCGAAACAACTGTAACAGGTCCTGGTAGAAATTTCTCGTAAACACTTTCTGCTGTTTTATTAATTATTACAAACTTTCTAGCCATATTAATGTCCGCGACCGCAATGCTAATAGCTTTCCCCGAAGGTCTTTTCTTATACTTCAACAATTTTTTCACCGCATTTTCATTCGTAGCCATCACTCCTGCGCCATAGCAGGTTTCGGTTGGATATACAACAAGTCCACCTTTTTTAAAAACTGTTACCGCCTCATCGATAACACTTTTTTTGTTTTTTACATTGAGTTTTAATATCTTCATAACACTGTAATTATACAGCAGAATGCTCTATCCAAGTAGTGTAATATTAATCCAGTAGAATCTTATAATAAATCGAGGAGAACATAGATGACCAAAGACCCAAAAACAGCCATTGCTAATCCCCATATCATTAAATTTCGAAAGAGTTTTCCTTTTTCAACTTGATCAATTTGAGCTGTAGCTATACAAATAGCTCCAAGAGTAGACAAAGGTGATACGTCAACCATGTGTGAACCGACATTAACTGCAATTAACATTTCGGTAATATTTCCGCCACCAATTTTTTCTATGATTGATGGAATTAGTGGAATAAATGCCGGCATGACAACTCCACTTGAACTTGAATAAGCAGAAATAACTCCAGTGGTTATAGAAAGAATCCCGTTTATATTGTCCACAGAAGCAATTTTCGCTATCAAATCAGTCGCCAGGTCAAGTCCTCCTCCTTTCTCCATCACACCGATTAAAACAGTTATACCAGTAACAAGGAGTATTGCATCCCAAGGAATTTGTTTTATTGTTTTCTCTGAATCTCCAACATTAAATATCAATAATACTATTGCCAAGCCGAATGCGACCACAGTTATAGGTAATTTTAGTACAATCACAGAAAAGACCAGCAACAAAATAGAAAAAACTGTAATTTTGTCTTTTCTAGTAAATTTCTCAACTTTATGGACTATATCTATACTTTTACTAGAAAGATATCCTTTGAAGACAACATATGCCAACATGGCGCTTAATGACTGAATTATCGCAGTTCCAATAAATATTTTGAGTGGCAGGTCAATATCCATGACGCCGATCTTCTGTATTAACCCTGTGCTAACAACACCAGTCGGAGCAACAGGGGAAAATGCACCAGCGTTAGCACCAGTGGCAACCATTATAGCCATAAGCAATGGGCTTATTTTCGACTTGGCAGAAAGTTGCATTGCTACTGGTGCAATCAGTAAAGTAGCTGCGATATTTCCGGGTCCTATTGCCGATAATACAAAGGTTAGAACAAAGATTGAAATTGGTAGTAATTTTGTTTTACCGCCAACTCGAGAGATTAAAGAATCGGTAAGTTTTGAGAGTGAACCATTTGTTGATGCGATACCGAAAAATAGCGTGATTCCAACTAACATCAAAAACAAACTAGAAGGAAAAAGACTTGTTACTTCCTTCTCTTTTATACCAAGAATCAAAATTCCAATAATTAATGCAAAAACTATACTGACTACCCCTATGTTAACCTTAGGTCGTATTATTCCGATAAAAATAGCGAGTAGTAAGGCTGAAAGAGAAATAATAGCAGTCAATATAGTGATCTAAAAAATAAATACCAGAAGAGATATTAGCACTTAGGGTGGGGATGTCAAGAAAACAATCCGCCCTCGAAAACGAAGGCGGTTGTACTTAATTCAAAAAATTGTACTCTTAGATTATTTGACCATTTCTTTAAATTCTTTCCCAGGTCTGAATACAGGAACTGTTCTTGCAGGGATTTTAATCACCTGTCCACTTTGTGGATTTCTTCCATTTCTTGCTGCTCTTTTAGAGGCCTTGTATGTACCGAAACCTGTCAAAGTAACAGAATCACCTTTTGAAACTGCTACCATAACTGCTTCCATTAAAGCTTCCATTGCGTCTTGAGCGGCTTTTTTAGTTAGACCAGTTTTGCTGGCAACTTTAGCTACTAAATCTGCTTTGTTCATTTTTATTTACCTCCTTTCTTAGAGATTTCCCAAGTTTGAAAACTAGGATATGTTTAGAGTGTGCTAAATTTCTAGAGTTTTGTCAAGTGAAGACCTATCAAATAAGCGTTATAGTAGTCCTACACTTTTCGTATACCGCTCTTATATTTTTAATATACCTTGGTTTGGGAATATAATTCAGAACCCCTCTAATCTTGTCTACAAGGGGTTTCCAAAGACAGGTATCTATAACACCTCTATAACCAAGACTTTTAACATTCGAGAAACCGATATTTATGCTAGACAAGACAATTCAAATTTATTGTGATTTTTTTCTTATATTTATTTTTGATTATCCCTAGTAGGAGGGTATTTGTGATAAAATTGGTCATGGTAAAAGATATCTTACAGATTGGAAACCCAATCCTAACAACTAAAACAACGGATGTCATCGATGTGCATTCAGATGAAATAAAAAGTCTCATACAAGACCTTTTAGATACTTGTGAGGAAAATGCGGATATCTCTGCAGGTCTAGCATCTCCCCAAATCGGCGTGAGTAAAAGCATTTGTGTCTGCAGACGTGTTGATCTGGAAGAAAAGCACCCAGATAAACATTTCGAAAGAGAAGAATTATGGGAAGTCTTGATAAACCCCAAAGTAGTTCAAACAAGTTCTGATAATTCAATAGAATGGGAAGCTTGTCTGAGTATTGGAGTGGGAAAAGACAACCTTTGGGGACCAGTTGAGAGATCCAAGAAAGTAACAGTCGAATACATTTCTCCTGATGGCTCTAAAAAAAGACTGAAGACTAACGGATATTTTTCACATGTAGTTCAACATGAAGTTGATCATTTAAATGGAATCTTGTTTGTAAGCTATATCAGTAATCCTGCAAACATCTGGAGGTTAGAAGAGCTGAATTCGTATATAAAATTTAACGATTGTTACCCCGAAATTCAATAACCTAAGACAACAGTCTATACGAAACTGCTTCAGCTATATGGTTTTCTTTTACGCTGTCTGATCCTTCAAGGTCAGCGATTGTCCGCGACAATTTTAAGATCCTGAAATATCCTCTTGCCGAGAGATCCAAGCTGTCGATAACTTTTGACACCAGAGTTTTGGCTTTTGGACTCAAGTTCACAAATGCTTTTATTTGTAAGTGATTGAGGTCGGAATTATTGAATACGTCTGGTTTTTTTATAGCGCTTATCCTATCTAACTGGATTTTCCGTGCATTAATTACCCTCTTTCTAATCATTTTGCTTGGTTCACCTTTGGAGTCGTTAATTAAGTCATTTTTTGTTACTTTCTTTACGAAAATTTGTAAATCAATTCTGTCTAAAATTGGTCCACTCATTTTTCGCTTAAATTTCTCAAGATCATAAGGAGTACAGATACATTCTTTATTACTGTCACCGAAAAATCCACACCTACAAGGATTCATTGCTCCAATCAACATAAAATTTGAAGGATACTCCATGACTGCACTAGCTCTAGAAATATGTACAACCTTATCCTCAAGTGGCTGTCTTAAGCTTTCTAGTGCTCTAGGTTCGAATTCGTTGAACTCGTCTAAAAATAGTACTCCTCTATGAGCCAAAGTAATCTCACCTGGTTTTGGAATACTCCCCCCTCCAATGAGAGCTACATGGGAGCTCGTATGATGTGGGCTACGAAAGGGTCTTTTGGTTATAACACTATTTTCATTTAAGAGACCAGCAATGCTATATATTTTTGTGACTTCGATAATCTCGTTCATCTCCATGTCTGGAAGAATACCAGTCATACATCTACTTATAAAGGTTTTGCCTGAACCAGGTACCCCATTGAGGAGGATATTGTGTCCTCCAGCTGAAGCGATTTCAAATGCTCTTTTAAGATTCTGTTGACCTTTAACGTATGCGAAGTCGTAATCTTCATCAAGGTCTTTGATATTATTTACTTTGTGATTTTCGGCGATTCTCGCACTATAACAGAACTCACTAATATTATTGGTATCTGTCAGTTTTGGAATGCCAAAGATTTCAATTCCCGAGACTATTCCCGCTTCTTTTGCGTTTATCTGCGGTAATATTATGCGGTTATAACCTAATTTTTTTGCTGCATCCGTAATCGCTAATGCTCCACGAGAGTGTAGTGCTTTTCCTTCAAGGGATAGATCTCCCCAAATAACAGTATCTTTTATATCAATGTTTATTTGATTAGTAGCTTTCAGAATAGCAACTGCTATTGGCAAATCAAAACTGGAGCTGTTTTTTGTAATATCTGCGGGGGAAAGGTTGACTGTGATTCTTTTCATGGGCATTTCAAACCCAGAATTCCTTATAGCCGAATACACCCTTTCCTTTGACTCTTGAACAGATTTTCCAGCAAGGCCTACTATATTAAAAGCAAATAAACCACTATTAATATCGACCTCGACAGTAATTTCATTAGCTGATAATCCTATTAATCCTAGAGTTTTTATCTTATAAAACATCGGTGTATTTAAGTACACCCTATTAAATCAGATTTTTCTGGGGTTTTTATGAAAATTTTTAGGATATGTCAAGACATTGTTTTCGAATTTGCGTCACAAAGCAAAGATGAAACAAATATTTACTCAGTTTGCCGGATTTGATTGGTACTGACTCTTAGTCAAAAAGGATAAAAAAGAGTAGAATATCCTGCTTATATACTTATCCTCCACTGAGTTTACTTGAAGGTCATTTTGACTGAAGTCTCCATAATAAATGCTGTTTTTGGCAACAATAGTATGTACTGTAATCGGAAATATATTCTTATCAATTTGAATAGTTTTTCTATTTTTCTTAGGATCCTTTTTATAAAAGTTTTCGATGTTAGACACCTTGTTCGTTATTAAATTTGTCAAAACCTTGTTGTTGAAAAGTGCGTTTTGGTAGACTGGAGGAACAGGAGAATAATCATCCAAGTCTGGAACCAAAACAAAAATCTCTCTCGATTCTTGATCTAAATAAACTTCTTTCATAAGTTTTTTCCAGTCCTTCTTACCTAGATATAGGTGCATTATTGGAGATTTACTTTGTTGGCGATAGATTTTATTGAATCTTGGTAATAGATTTAGGTGTTCCAAAGAAAGATTGTTTAGTTCTTTTTTTTGAACATCTAACAATGTGTATAGTTCTCTGGGATCGGAAGCTTTAAAAAAGACCTTATTATTTCTTTCATAGTCTGCAATAAGTCCTCTTTCTTGCAAGCTTTTTGCATAATTATAAATATTTGTGCGTCCAAGGTTGGTTTTTGATGCCAATTCGGTAGCAGTTAAATCCCCGCCGTTTAATAATGCAATATAAACTTTAGCTTCTCCTTGGCTGAAGCCAAGCTTAATAAGATGGTTTGTTAACATGGTGAAAATTGATATACCAACATTCTATACTCATATTTTTATGATAGCAAACGGATGTCAGATTATTGTATATTTGCTCCTGACAGTCATTAGCTATTCATTTGCGAAGATTGGTTTTTTGTTGTAATTCGTCTTGGAAACAAATTGAACTGAATTATCTGCCATTACCATAAAGAAGTTACTACCTTCGTTTAACCAATAATAATCAATTCCTTCAGAAATTTTTGTAAAGTTATTTTGATTTATCGATCCTAAAAATAACTCATTTTTCACTTGATAATAAATTTTATCATTACCTTCAAAACCCAATGAATTGTAATCATTTGGTAAGAAAGTAATCTTGGTAGCAGTCTTCTTAGTTGTTTCTAATTTCCAAATATTGCTTTGTCCTGATGATCGATTTCCAAATGCTAAGATTGTAGTATTATCTGGAGAAACTTTGTCGAGTCTATAATTACCATCAACCATCTTTTCAATTTCTGAACCGATTAATTTGTACACTGCTTCATTATCTGAAAAATATACAATACCTTTCGAATCTACTACAACGGAGTCAATTTCTTTGTTATGTTTATACAAATCCGTGGTGTTAATAGATGAATGTATTTGTTGTATAGATTTCAGATCCGCACTTAGAGCTAACATATGTAAATTTTGAGTATTAAGATCATATTTACTACCCGTTATTACATATTCTCGAATTAAATTATATTCATTACCCTTCTTCTCAAAGAGTAAGAAGTTTGAGCTACAGGAGAAGACCGAATACTGGCCTTTTATGAGACTTATTCTACATTTATCTGTAAAATCATAGAGCTCCTTCCTATTAGAACCATCTATAAATGATGAAACGATTTTACCCCGATCAGTATAAATTACACTTTCATCAACGAACATAAAAACATTCCCAAGAGAATTTAACCCTTGCGTTGGAACGAATTCTACCTCTCTGTCAAGATATCCTGATAACTTTAATTGAATCTTATATTCTTTGCCTATTTCCATGTCTCTCATTTCTAACTTCCCCGGGGTTTCAATTTCTGGTATAACAACAATCTGCTCATCCATTGTTACGATGATTTCTCCTGGTTCGACTATGTCTTCTGATAAATAATTTCTAAATTCCGCAACTACATCACCTGAAGGCTCTAAGTCATAAACCATTTCTGATTTACCAGAATCTAAATTGAATTTCTCACTAAAGTCCACATAGTCAGGAGAATTCATTTCTAATAAATAATTTCCTACAAGTAATCTTCCTGATTCTACAACGAATTTATCTGTGAGAGTTTGGACAGTGAATGGTTGGTTATTAATTTTTACGTTGAGAACTTTGTCTTGTGTTCGGTCTGTTTTGAAGGTTAAATTAACCTCCCCATATTCTTGGGCCCTCATCGAAATGTCTACATAGTTTGAGAATCGCTCTATTTTTACCTTTTCGACATACCTTACATAACCATTCGTATCGACTACTATTTCGTATGTACCAAATTTCACATCCTCAAACCTAAAACTACCATTTTTGTCAGTTATTGTTTTCTGCCCCTGGAGTATTACTTCTGCACCGGAAATATCATCACCATCGTTTGAAACCACCCTGCCTTCAAGAGGTGTTTTTATTAAATACTGATCAACACCAAAGATAACACCTGCCAGGTATACAAGTAAAAGAAAGGTACACACAGATATAGCGAAGAAGAACCTTTTGTGCTGTTTCTTGGCTCTCTTAAATACTTTTCGGAATTTAGATAATTTCATATTTGCTTTATAGAAACCGATATTGCTAAAATATATCATTGCCCATCAGTTATATCCAGTACTTATATTTACGAACGTAATTCTTCAAAATTATGGATGTAATTAAAGCGCAATCAATTCTTATCATTCCAAAACAAACTTCAGATCCTTCAGTTGTTTTATCTATACTAGCACTTGGTAGAACACTTACAGAAAACGGAAAAACTGTAAGTTATTACATTGACGAGACAATTAGTAAATCAATCGATATTTTCAAAGATGATGAGAAAATTATCAACGATACAAATTCAAAAAACGAACTCATTGTTAAACTTGATAATATAAAGTCCACAGTGACTCACCTGGATTGGGAGCAAGAAAACGAGGAGCTAACTATTAAGTTAACTAGCCAAAATGGCGAAATTGGATCACCCGATATCTCTATTACACATACAAACCAAAATTACGATCTCAGAATATTCGTACAAGTGAAGAAAGGAGAACTGGAGACTCTTTCAGGCTATAGTGATTCGACTATTTTCTCAGGCACAGGTGTATATTTGTATGATGAAAATAATGACGAAAACATACCCCTAACAATTTTCAATTTTATTAAAAAGACAAAATATAAGATTTCCGAATCCAATGCGGAGACATTGCTTTTAGCCCTACGCAATTCAACGGAGAATTTCACAACCAAAATAACTTCAGAAACTTTTCAAGTCGCGGCTGAATTATTTAAGGTATCAGAGAAATCCAATACAGAACCAACAAAACCAGTTATGAAAGAAAAGTCTAACGATAGAGTTACCAATCCGCAGAAAGCACCACTTGCTAAACCTATAAAAGTTACAGAAAAACCAATACAAAACAAAGAACAAATCACCAAAGCTAATCCAAAAAATACCGAGAAAATCGAGTTTGCTACTCCAGAGGAACTTCCTGCAAACTATGATCCATTATCGCCTGCAACAACTTTACCGGAACCGATAAAGTTAGAGCCTAGTGAAGTCTCGCCTCAACCAGTGGCAAATTCTCCATTACCACAAGCATCATAAAAATAGTTTCAAATTGGTTTTTTGGGATATTTAAACCTGTGTATCAGTATCACCAGCCATACTTTCTGAGCTCCCCATTGAACGTAGAAATTCTTCTGCATCTGAAATAAGTACATCTCTGGGTTTGGAGCCATTGGGTGCACTAACTACTCCATATTCCTCTAGTTCGTCAAGAAGCCTTGCAGCTCGATTGTAGCCAAGTTTTAACTTGCGCTGAAGTAATGATGCAGATCCTTTCTGTGAGTTAACAATTACTCTAACTGCGTTTGCAAATTGGTCATCATCAGAAAGATCTCCCGCTTCGTTTACTGGTGCATTGGGGTCTTTCTGTGCTTCGACCACTTCTTTGGTGTATTCAACTTCAGAAACTTGATCTTTGATATACTTAACAACTCGCTGAATCTCTTCGGAAGAAATCCAAAAACCTTGTAATCTAGCTGCTTTGCTAAAAGTCGGATCTTTGTAGAGTAGGTCACCCATTCCAAGTAGTGATTCAGCACCAATGTGGTCAAGTATAACTCTGGAGTCGATTTGTGTAGTAACGCTCATTCCAATTCTACAAGGAATATTTGCCTTTATTAATCCGGTGATGACATCAACGGAAGGTCTTTGTGTTGCTAAAATTAGATGAAGTCCTGTTGCTCTGGCTTTTTGTGCCAATCTGACGATTGCAGCTTCTGTTTCAACCCTGTTGGTCGACATCATCATGTCAGCCATTTCGTCCACCACAAGTACAATGTAAGGAATTGCGCTAAAACCCATTTGCTTGTTATATGCCTCAATATTTCTCACTTTAGCATCTTTGAAAATCGTGTATCTTCGTTCCATTTCCGCAATTGCCCACTTCAATGCATTAATAACCTTATCCATCTCTGTAATTACAGGGGTCAATAGATGTGGAATTCCGTTATAATCGGATAGTTCTACTTGTTTAGGATCAATCATTATAAATTTAACTTCATCAGGTGTTCGAGACATCAAAAGACTCACGATGAAGCCGTTAGTCAACACTGATTTTCCAGACCCAGTAGCTCCAGCAACTAGGATATGAGGCATTTTTTGTAAATCTGTGTAAATATCCTCACCTTTCAAGTTAATTCCTATTCCTAACGGCAATCTATATTGTCCATTTAATAACTTCTCATCGCTTAAAATTTCTCTCGCATATACTGTCTCTCTGTCCTCGTTTGGAATCTCCACTCCTACATAGCTTGTCCCAGGAATTGGTGCTTCAATACGAAGAGAATTTGCACTTGTTGCAAGAGCGAGTGCCAAGTCATTACTAAGATTAGAGATTTTATTAACTTTTGTTCCTAATGCAATATCCAAAGCGTACTGCGTAACAGTAGGCCCGATTAACACATCAACCACACTTGCTTTTACCCCAAAACTTTTAAGCGTTTGTTCGATAATGTCTGCATTTTTATTGATGTTGGCTTGTGATGGTTTCTTCTTTTTGAATGAATCTAAGATATCAGCAGGAGGTAATTTCCAATTAGGATAAAGTAACTCTTCGTTTACAAACGCTCCTTCTACGGATTTTTCTACAATTGCGACTTTCGGCCCAGACTGTTTGTCCCCAGACATTTTAGCTACAGACTGTGGCTTGTCTTGTTCTTTATCGCTAACATCTGTGACTTTGTTTACTGGTACGTTGTTTTGTCTACGAAAATCACCAAAAGTATTGATTTCAGTGGATGGTGACAAAGTAGCTGGGTCGCCACTTTTATCTTTTCTGATTTTTTCAATTAACCAACTAAATCCACGACCGATTTTTTCAAAGAAGACTACAAAACTGACAGACATTACTAGTGGTAAAGAGAATGCCATTACGAAAACCAAAAATACCGGAGTGAAATTTAAAAAAAGTCGTTCGTTGATGAAATTATAGACATGGAAGCCTATTAACCCACCGTACTTTAGTGCCCTTTCATCCCCAGATGAAGAGAAAAGTGAAGCCATAATCGAAGAAAAGGATACTGTGAGGAGCAACATCCCAAACACAGAACGCTTTGTAGCAAAAGGAATAGACGCTTTGAACAAATACAAGGCGAACAACAAGAAGAATCCTGAAAGTAGGGCTGTACCAGTTCCACTAAGCGACTTAACGAATACAAATAATGGTCCAGTTAAAAAGTAACTTAAAGTAATAATTATTGAAATAAACAAAAATATTAATCCGATAACAACTTTTGTTTCTTCACTGTCATAAGTTGGTTTTGGCTTGCGTCTTTTTCTCATGCTATTGGTAAATATTTTAGTCAATAATTGTACATAAATTTAACATAACAGTTGAAATACTGAAAGTATTCACTATTTTAAGAAATGTAATATTTAAAATTAAATAAATCCAGGTTGTTACGAATCCCTTGTAAACGACTTGGAAATAAGTATTTACGAAGATTATGACACTTCGGTTATTTAAGTTCTCTGTAACTTCGGGTGGATTTCCTGATATTATTTAATATATTCCTTAGCTTGAAAAAATGAAGCTCGCATTTTTCATAATTGCATTTTCAATATTCTTTCTTTTTAGCTTTCAAGCAAAAGTATTTGCTGCTGACTTTAATGTAGAAATTGAAAAGATTTACGAGATTAATTCTCCAAACGAAATCTTCATTACCGAGACTAGGAAAATCACGAACGCTTCACAAAATAGACTTATATCTTCAGACAATACAGAAACTTTCCAAATAATTGTACTAAGTGAAAACACAGATCAGCTTACTACTTCGTTTTTATCGGCAAAAAGTTTCATTAACGGCAGATTAGTACAAAACAACAAGGGGAATGCCGGGATTGATACTCTCGAACTCAATATTCCGTATGACGGAGCGATAGGAATTGGTCAATCAAAACAATTTAAAATCGAATACACCAATACAGGACTGTCTAAAAAAACTGGTGCTCTCTTAGATGTATATGCCCCAGGTTTTAGTGAGAACTACCAATTCGAAAGCAATTCTACTAGTTACAATTACAAGACTATAATAAGACTTAATAAATCTCTCGGAGATGTTGGTTTTGTAGTCCCCTCCCCTGCCAATACTACCACGGACGGAGAGTTTATTGTTTATGAGATTTCACAAGAGAGTCTAGTGGGAGGCAAAATATGGATTCAGATTGGAAAGACACAATATTATAAATTCAACATCAAACAAGAAGTGATGGCTTCGGACACCATAAACAAGGGGTACTCCAATGAATACCACCTAGTGATACCTAGAAATATTGACGAAGCTGAAACCACACAAAAAGTTTTCTATACAATTTTTGATCCGCTACCAAAGCAAATTGTTGAAGACGAAGATGGGAACTTAATCGCAACATTTAAGATTCCTAGCCATGAAAATAAAACTATTCTGATCGAGGGTTACGCACAAGTCGACAAAGTCGAAGTACAAGCAACTCCTGAAAATAGCGGAACAATTTCAGATATCGATTCCACAATTTTTTCACAGTATTTGCAGCCAGCTGAGTTCTGGGAGGTTGATAATCCAGAAATAATTAGCAAAGCTAATGAATTGAAAGCTGAAGAAACAAATATTTATTCTATTGTTGAATCCAACTATTCGCATATTGTAGACACTATAGACTATTCGGATATTAAACGCTTTGGGATAAATGATAGACAGGGTGCGTTGAAAACTCTACAAGGAGGCGCTGCAGTTTGTATGGAATATTCGGATTTGTTTTTGACATTGGCAAGAGCTCAAGGAATCCCTGCCAGGGCAGCTTTTGGATATGGCTATGATGCTCGTATTGGAGAAAATCAACAAGATGCACATCAATGGGTACAGGTCTATCTTCCAGGCATGAATGAGTGGTTAAGTGTTGATGTTACGTGGGGTGAATCAGGACCATCATTGATCGGAGGAGACTTAAATCATTTTTACACTCACATCGCCTCTCTCGACCCAGATTCTCCACCTTCAGTTCAACGCACAAGTTACGGTAAACAAGTCGGTCTAGAAGCACCTCAGTTCGAAATTGACGCCATTGAAACTATGGTCGAGAGTGCAGAATTATTAACTCACGAAGAATTAATAATTCTATACCCCAAAATTGATAAGAATAGACTGGAGTTAATAATTGACGAGTTAACACTTCGCATCCAAACAGCAAACATTCCCCCCGTAATTAGCCAGAATGCACAATATGTTATTTATGTTGGAGTTGGGTTCATTGGATTAGCGGGAATCCTGTTCTTAGGTATGATAGTAAATTCTTTCAAAAATAGACATTCGGAAAAAACTATTTAGTGCGCCCCTTACATCTTCTCTACCGTCTTGATACCTAATAATTCTAAGCTTTTTCGAAGAACTTTCGCTGTACTTTCTGTAAGATTAATCCTTGCATCCCTAATGTTTTCGTCTTTCTCCGTAAGAATTGGATATTTTTTGTAGAACACATTGAAAGTTTGTGCCAAGTCATAAACATAATTACATAGCGTGTTCGGGGATAGGTTTTTAGCTGTTTCGATTACCTGTGTCTGGAAAGTTGCCAATACTCTCATCAAATCGACTTCCTCTGGATTCGTCAATAAAGATAAATCACCTTCTTCAAAGTGACTTCTCGCATCTCTAACGATTTTATTTGCTCGGGCGAATGTATACATAACATAAGGACCAGAATTCCCTTCCATATTGACACTTGTCTCCAAATCAAATGCTAGATATTTAAAGGCACTTATGCTTAAGAACGAATATTTAATAGCACCCACCGCTATCTTTTGTAATGTGTCTTCTTTCTCACTTTCTGACATTTCGCGATTTTCCAAGTAAGGTTTCAGCATTTCTTTCGCTTCGTTGATAATATCTTTCGCAAGAACCACACTACCCTTTCGTGACGACATTTTTCCACTTTTCAGTCCAACAAATTCGTAGGCATTATGGTACTGTTTCCCAGCAAATTTTTCTGGATTTAAAAGTGATTCAGTTTTAAATGTGACCTTAAAGAAACTAATTTGTTCAATCGCAACGTTGTGAATACATAAATCTATCTCTCCAAAATCTGTAAATTCCAGATTTGCCAATCCGAGCTCTTTACCTTCATATGTGGGCAATCCCAAAGAGTTAATAAACACTCGAGTATCAAGTCCATATTTTTCACCCTTGAATACCACAGCACCTTCACTTTTCTCCAAAACACCTTTTTCTAGGGCTTCTTTGACAGCTATGTCACTTTCGTACAAAGTCTCGGATTCCATATATTCACGATCAAAGCTCGAATACAAAATATCGTATATTCTATGAAATTCGTCTAAACTCCATTGTTTGCCCAGTTCCCAAAGTGTTTTTATCTCTTCTAAGTCATTTTCGGAAGTTAAAAAATCAGAATATTTCTTCGTTGGTGTCCAATTTGTCTTTCCGATAAGTTCTTCTTGAACTACTGTGTAGACTACAGTATTAATTTGCTGGATTTCGGCTTTTTTAACTTCGTCATTCTCGTATGCCGCTGCACCTATGACGTATGCTTCTCCGATAAATTTCACCCTCTGACCTAACTCCCACTCAGAAACCTCCTCTATCTTTAATTCCTCGTTTTTTAATTTTTCCTTCATTCCCCATACAGATTTTGCAACATGCATTCCTACATCACCCTGATAATTTGTTCTAATAACCTCTGCCCCTAAATATTCAAGTGTTCTAATCAAAGACTCTCCAAGTACAAAATTCCGTAAATGGCCGATATGAATCATTTTGAATGGATTTGGATGGCCATATTCGAACATTATCTTCTTCCCTTTAAGAACTCCTAGTTGTTCATCAATATCACTCACAGTATTTTTGACTAGTTTGATTAATACTGATTTTCTTACTCTGAAATTAATAAACCCTGCACCTGCTTGTTCAATCTTCTCAACAAATTCTTTCAGTTCGGTAGATTTTTCTAATTCTGCAATAATCTCACTAGCGATTTCTTTCGGATTTCTATGTAATTTCCCTGCTAATTGGAAAGCGACATTTGTCATAAAGTCACCATGAGTCCGCTCTGTTGGTATTGATAATTGGATTTCAGAATCTGAGATTTCATTATTCCAGTTGTTCAACGTATCCGACAAAATACGAGAGATTTCTGTCTCTACAACTTTTGCTTTATCCCAAGCATTTGGTTCAAGTAATTTATGTGTGGAATCTTTGTAGAACGCCACTTTTTTTGATTGATTATCTTTATCCATAACTCCAGATTATAGCTGATTATCAATTTATATTCTATTTCTCGCTGTGTTTAATCCCAACATTTTGTGCACGTGCTAAAATTAGCATATTAAAGCCTGAATAATGTCAGATCGAAGCCAAATTGAAGAAATAAAAGAAAGACTGGACATAGTTTCAGTTGTCCAGGAATATGTCCCCTCGCTCAAGAAATCCGGTAGAAACTATTTTGGACTATGCCCATTCCATCAAGAGAAATCCCCATCATTTTCGGTAAATTCTGAGCTTGGTATGTTTAAGTGCTTTGGTTGTGGCGAAGGTGGTGATGCGATTAAATTCATTGAAAAGATAGAAGGGTTAGATTTTCCACACGCATTGGAAAATGCTGCCAAAAGAGTGGGTATCACACTTGTGAAAAATACCAATCCTAAGTTAGCTAAAGAACGCGCTAAAAAACAAAAAATCCTTGAGGCAAACACATTAACAGCCCAATATTTCAATTATCTTCTGACCAAACATAAGAACGGCAAAATTGCTCGCGATTACGCCAAAAAGAGGAAACTCACAGCCCACTCTATCGAAACCTACAAACTTGGTTTCGCTCCCGTTGGTTTTGAAAATCTTAAGAATTTCCTTTTGAAGAGAGGTTTTGAGCTTAGAGATCTTGTTGATTGGGGATTATTAGTTGAGAAAAACAACCGAATTTATGACAAATTTAGGAATCGTCTGATGTTCCCTATCATGGACCATCAGGGAGAGATTGTCGGATTTAGTGGTCGGGCGATTGATAAAAACGAAAAAGGACCAAAATACTTAAATTCACCCGAAACCCCAGTTTACAACAAAAGTAAACTTCTCTACGGATTGTATCAAGCGAAAGAGACTGTTAGAAAAGAAGATTTCGCAATAATCGTTGAGGGAAACATCGATATTATTTCGTCTTATCAAGCAGGTGTGAAAAATATCGTCGCACCACTTGGAACTGCACTCACGGAAGACCAGTTAAAACTTCTTAAGCGATATTGTTCAAAGATCTATTTATCTTTTGATACTGACAGTGCTGGTCAAAGAGCGCTTCTGAGATCTCTCGAACTTGCCGAAAAAGTCGGACTTCAAACACTCGCGATTGATATTGGAGAATATCAAGATGTCGACGAGATGATAACTAGTGGGGGTGATTGGCAAAAAATCGTCTCAAAAGCAAAACCAGTTGTCGATTTTCTGATTAAAACGCTTTCAAAAAATTACAATCTTGAAGATAGTCGCCAAAAATCAGTGTTTGTAAAACAAATATTGACATACATCACCAAAATCGAAAACGATATTGAGATATCCGACTATATTGAAAAACTTTCCAAAAAATCAAATGTTGATAGAGATACTTTGCTTGATCAATTGAAGAAACTACCTGCGGGTCAAAATTTTAATACGCAAGAGAATAAACCGTTGCCGATCAAACGAGTTTTCAAATTGGATGAAGAGACATATTTGTTGGCACTTCTGGTGCAACATATTCAGTGGAAAGAATTAGCGAAAAATCTCGACCCCGTGAAACTATTTCAAAACGAAAACAATACTACCCTATTCGACCTCGTCATAAAGGATAAAACAATTCCATCGGAGTTCGAAGATATATTCGTTAACGTCAAGATGAGTGATATCGAAGTATTCGGACACAAAGAAGAATTTGAGAAAGAACTTGAGACCAGCGTGAACAGATTAAGAAAGCTGTTTATTAAAAGACAGCTAAATGCGCTTCGAAATTCTGATGACGATTCTGCTTTGGATAAGTTGCAGGAGTTAAGTCAGGAGTTGGGCGAAATTAGATAATTTCATCCACCTGTGCTAGAAGGATAAAATGGAGTAATCCTCGCCTCTCCTAGTCCAGGAATGAACGGATCACTTCCATCTGCTCGATTTATCATTTCGTATGTTAATCCCTTTCCACAATCTAAATAAAATGGTTCCCTGGGTTCCCATTTTTGTTCCCCCTCTGGACCCATTAATGTGATCCCACTTGTATCAAGCTCGGTCACTTTAAATCTACCATCTGGACATATTGTAGAATCTACGCTAATTGTTTCTGTTGTACCTGGATGTCTTCTACTATCCCTTATTTCTATCTTCATTTCAGGAATAACCCCTGAACCTTCTCCACCACAGGCTGCAAGTAATAACCCAAGAGCAAGAAATAGTGCTCTATTGTAATGTTTCAAATTTCTCATTTTAAATTATAAACATCAACTAGATATAACCAATATATAGTTTATCACATATCCTAAGAATTGTGTCAAGAAAAGCGAAACTACGTAGTCAGGGTTGTGGGAAGACTTTTAAGCCGCGGAGGTAAACCTCGGATGTTTGGAAAGCGATGCCCGGACTTAAAATCAACTTTCTCCATTGGACAAGTATCTCTTGAATGTCCTCTTCATTTATAGGTTGGCCTGAAGAAGAACCATCACATTCGAATACTGTAGTATATGCCCTACCCGTATGACTATTAATTATTGAAACCGATTTTCTTCCATCAGGTTCAACTAAAGTGGTTTCGAATTCCGCTTTTGTTAAATTGTATTTATATTCTGCTTGGCTACCGTCTGTATACTCCATCGTCCTGCACTGGATAAGGAATTGTTCAGTTGCATCTAAACCAAAAGTATATACAGTTTTTAGACCATCTCTTGTATTAAATTGCCAATTTTCTGTATTTCCCATCTTTAATTGATTTAATTTCGAATTGCCCGATTCTACAGGTAAACGAATTAATTTGTCAAAATCTATTTCCTCAACAAGAATTTATCCAGTACAATAGATACCTATGAACTCCCTTAACGAACAACAAAAAATAGCCGTGGAAACGGTAAATGGACCGATATTGATACTTGCAGGAGCGGGTAGTGGAAAGACGCGTACACTTACCCAAAGGATTGCATACTTGATAGAACACCACCACGCAACCTCTGACAATATTCTGGCGGTAACCTTTACGAATAAAGCATCCAACGAGATGAAAGAGAGAATCGTTCAATTACTAAAGCTTAAACCCGGTTCTGAAAAGGTTTTCTTACCCTGGGTGGGAACTTTCCATGCAATATGTGTACAGATATTAAAAAGGGATGGTCAGGAAATTGGGATTAGCAGATACTTCAGTATTTACGACACCACCGATCAGAAGGACGTAGTCAGAAAAGTATTGAAGAAATTAAACCTTAACGATAAAAAAACTAATCCGAACGCTGTATTATCAATGATTTCCTCAGCAAAGTCAGAACTTATCACCCCAGAAGCATATAAATCAATGGCAAGAGGATATTTTGAGCAAATTGTTGCTGAAGTTTATCCAATCTACCAAGACATGCTTGGTGAGAACTCTGCACTTGACTTTGACGACTTGATAATGAAAACAGTTGAGCTTTTTCAGAAAAATCCACAAATCTTGGAAAAATATCAGAATATATTCAAATTCATACTGATTGACGAGTATCAAGACACGAATAATGCGCAATATGTTTTTTCAAAATTATTAGCTGATAAGAACCAAAACATATGCGTAGTAGGGGATGATGCTCAGTCGATTTATAGCTTTCGAGGGGCAAATATTACAAATATACTGAGTTTTGAGAAAGATTACCCAAAGGCGAAGATTATAAAACTTGAGCAAAATTACAGATCAACCAAGAAAATCCTAGAAGCTTCTAACCAGATTATTAGCAAAAACCCAGAACAGAAGAAAAAAGTACTTTGGACCGAAAACTCCGACGGAGAAGGAATTATGATTTATGAAGCGATAGACGAAAAAGACGAAGCAGAGTGGATTAGCCAAGAAGTACGTCAATTAATCCTAAACAATATAAGCCCTAGTGAAATCGCAGTTTTGTATAGGACAAACGCAATGTCTCGAAACCTCGAAGAAGCTCTACTGACAGCCAATGTGAACTATAGAATCGTTGGAGGAGTTAGGTTCTATAATCGTGCAGAGGTTAAAGATGTACTTGGATATTTAAGGATTTTGTTTAATCCCGATGACACAGTTGGCCTACAAAGAATAATTAACGTCCCAAAACGTGGAGTAGGTGCAAAAACAATCGAAAAATTCACTTTACTTGCAAATGAACAACGCAAAAGTTTATTAAAATACTTACTAGACACTCAGAAGACTTCTCCTGATGAACTACCTAAATCACTTCAAGATTTTGCACGAATTGTAGCAAAATTGATAGATTTGAGTAGCAAACAACCCGTATCAGAGCTGATTGAAGACGTTATCGAATTTACTGGCTACAAAGCCGAATTGCAACAAACATCAGAAGGGGAAACAAGATTAGAAAATATCCAAGAGTTAAAATCTCTTGCAAAAAAGTTTGACCAGCTAGACTATATGACCGGTTTAGAAAAGTTTTTGGAGGAAATTGCTTTGATTGAGAGCAGTTACGAGGCAACCAAAGACGAAGAAGAGCATATCACACTCATGACAGTCCACGCTGCCAAAGGACTGGAATTTGAACATGTATTTATCGCCGGGATGGAAGAAAACCTTTTCCCACATGCGAATTCGAAATATGATCCTCAAGAACTTGCAGAAGAGAGGAGACTAGCTTATGTTGCCGTCACGAGAGCTAAGAAATAAGTATACGTCTCACATGCAGAATCCAGAATGTATTTCGGATCGAGAAACTCCAACCCGGTTTCGAGGTTCATTGACGACATACCTGAACAATTGCTCATATATTGTAATACCTTCGCCGAAAAGAAAAAAGACGCTTTTTCTGGCTGGTCTGATGTAGACGAAGTTGATGAATTTAAACCAACTACTGACATAAGCAAAGGCGATCTTGTAAAACACGAAATTTTCGGAGTAGGGGAGGTGGTTGATATTGATAATTTCGTCGTTTTGATTAGGTTTTCCGCTGGTCTAAAAGAACTAGCTTTGGAGTATGTGAGGCTGGAGAAGATTTAACTACAAATCCCCGACAAACTGGAGTAATATTAAAAATATTATTACTCTAGAATGAAAAAATTATCCAGAAATCGAATCATACTAGTTTTTATGTTTTTAGGTCTCCCTTTCATCTGTATTATTCTGTTCCTTTACTGGTTGTTTGATCCATGCCATACAACTCGTGTATCACCGGGTATATATCAAGTCTGTCTCTCTGCTCCACACAGTCTTGGTTGTCTATCATGTATTGGACAAAATTATGGGTACATATGGAATCATGGACAATCCTGTGTTGAAAATTATGTCGATATGTTTTCTCATAATATGAAATCGCATCCTTCTCCAATACCTGTTGATATGGAAATGTGTCTGAAATGTGAAGATTTGTATACAAAATCCTATTCTCCGGATGATATGAATAATATAGATCACTCATTTTTTATTGAAAAGTGCACAGATTCCAACACCGAGTTACCCAGAGATTCTTTTTCATCATATAAAAAGCCATTCTAAATGAGTTTGGGAGAATTGTCATATATTGTCTCATATAGAAATTTAACGTAAGAAAATTTATATTTACACCCCTGAATAAATAGATTAATATTTAGCATATTATTCTTAAAAAATGACAACCCCCAATAATCCTTCCCAAGTAACTAGTCAGAATGAGCCCAAATCTACAAACTCTAATAACAACAGTCTAATTGTAGCTTTATTGGTAATTGTGTTCGTAGTAGTGGCTATCCTAATCGGAGTAGTTTTATTTATCGTTTTTGTCTTTGTCCCGAGGCCAAATACTCCTGATTTGTATCAAACATGCCTAAATTCTCCCAATACTCAAGGTTGTGTAGATTGTCAAAACAATGGTGAAAATGGAATTATCTGCAACAGGTGTGAATACCTAAATGAAATTATCATGAAAAACGAACCTTTTAGTGGTGTCGACGAAGAATATTACAAAGGCTACTGTTCTGATTCAGTTTCTGATATAAGCCCTGATAATCAGGTGCAAGTAACAGATACAGCTCAATCGAAAATTATACTTTTTGGTGAAGAATGGTCTGCATTTAATTATTCCTTACCTTATGGAGGGACTATATCAGGAATAGCACCTCTCTCACACACTACTAGTACAGAGTCTTCAACCGCGTCTACATTGGGGAGCTCTATTGATTTATCTTTTAGTAACTACGAAGATTCAAAGACAACATCAATCAATATTTCACTTGTAGTCAGCGAAGGGGTGTATTATTTTTACGACGATACTGTTGAGTTAGTCGACTCTTCAAGAAACCTATATCGTATGCGGTCAACTGTTCCGAATTGGTTTGAATACACTGACAGTTACGAAACAAGCGACTGTGAAAATATGGTTACTATACCGCAGACTATTACAAGCGACACATGCGGGACAGGTTTAATGTTTGAACACGCAATTTTGTCATATTGTAAGTACGAAGGGGACGAGATTAAGGCGAAGGCAATTTGTGACGAATTTTTCAAAAACCTTACTATAAAATAAGTAGCGTGTCTTAAACACCCATAATATTAACGAGATGTGTCGCCTCGTCAGTAGACACATTCACCGCAGTCGGTAAATTTATAATCCTCTCAGCCACCCACTCAGCATTCGGTGTGTCACCATTTTTATAACCAAGTTTTGCCAAAGAAGAATCTGGAGCATACAAAATATTCTTGTACCAATTTCCTAGTACAAAATGGTTTTTAGAAGTATTCCTATAAATTTTCGACCTATTTCCCGGCTTAACTAAGAGTGGATATCGTAAATAATTATGTTTACTATTTTGGTCGACTTTAAAGGCTCCAAATTTCTCTTCGTAAATTCCCGCAATTTCTCTACGATGGTTGTTAAATCTGTCTAATTTCCTGAACTGGTTCATTCCCAATCTAGCTAGTGCCGATGGCATTCTGGCAGGTATCCAGATCGGTTTTTGGGTATCGTACTCGCACTTCTCTATCATGATTCCCATTATTCCTAATTTATGTGCAACGAAACTGAAAGCCCTGCCAATTGTGGCTTTTCCGATACCAATATAGTAAACAGGCGTGATAAGCCACCACAGAATTGGATTTAGCAATGCGATTTTTATTCTTACTAACGAAAAATGTGGGGCGCTTTTAATTTCGCTTATAATTTCCTCTGCAATTCTGTCATCTTTGACTAACACCATCCCTCCCCGAACGCTTGAAATTACTTTTTCTATTCCGAAGGTTGCGACTGAAGCGTCTCCAATCGTGCCAATTTTCTGACCTTTGTACAATCCACCAAGAGAGTGGGCAACATCCTCGACAATTTTCACATCCTTGCCTACGATTTCTCGTACTTTTTCTAGTTCTACTGGAAGGCCGAAAGTATGTTGGACAAGAACAACTTTTGTTTTCTTCGTAACCTTTTTCTTTAAATCTTCCAAACTTAAATTGAAAGTTTCTTTGTCAATGTCAACATACACAGGTTTTGCTCCTACCCAAATCACAGGATTTGCAATTACTAAACATGAAAAAGAGGGGAGGATCACTTCGTCGCCTGGGCCAATTCCATATGCTTTTAGCAACAAATAAAAAGCCGATCGAGCAGAGTCCATAGCAATAGCATTTACTCCATCGTGGTATTCGCTAACCATTTCTTCGAACCTATCAACGCTATTATTTTTATCTTCTCTCCAATTCCATGGTTGAAAAAGCAACTTCAAAGCTAGTTTTATATCGTCTTTTTCTGTATTTGGAGAAGCTCCGATAAATACTGGTCTCATATTTGATTATTTAATAAACGGAATCTTATTTCTAAGGGGCAAGAACTTATCCCAAACCATATATTTCCAATTTGATAAAGGTAAAGCAAATAGTCCATAAGTATCCATCCTAGTTCCGCCAAAGCTAAGTTTGGTTTCTGAATATCCGCTATGCTGTTTCGAATCGAGAATAATCCCCCAAAAATCATACACTTTGCATCCACGTTTCTTCGCTTCAAGAACTGATTCCCATCTCAATAAATATGGGGCCTTTGTATCTGGATGAAGTCGATTTGAGGCACCATAAAACGATGATGACCAGTACGATGTAAATTGGGAAATATTGGCAGTAATTAGATCACCTTGAAACCTTGCTTCGAAATATTTCAGTAAGTTCGAGTTTTTGAAAACCTCAAGTAGGGTAGTGAACGTACTCTTCGGTCTAATAGGATAACCTTTTGCTCTTTCCTGTGTTGAGAGTAACAATTCATAATACTCGTCAATTTTCTGTGACATATTTTCATCTGAGATTTCTAGAGACGTTACTTCCACTCCTTTTTTGCCGGCTAAACGGACGTTGTATCTAGTGTTCTTTTTCATTAACATCAATAATTCTTCTTCTGTTTTGCTTAAATCATAGAAAAGTTTATGTCTGGGTTGCATATTCCTTTTGCTTATTGAAAATCCGTTCACCTCGAGAATCTCTTTGATTTCTGTGTTTAGATAGGGGAGTAAGTTTTCTGAGGGTTCAATTTCATCGACTAATTTTCCAATCAATGGATCAAATTCAATCACAAAACAGCCTTTTGAATCAGCGAAATTTTTCAGTTCAGACAAAAAATCAGGTAGGTTTTGTTTAAAAACACTTATATCTCTAAATACTGGACCATAAGGCACATATAAATAATTCCCTAGTACGGGAGCTTTTTTTAGTAAGCACTGTGCGGAGATTAATATTTCTCCTGAATCAACTAGAGCCACTCTATAGGGTTGCCAACCTTCGCTTCTCTTGAGTTCCCCCCATTCCCAGAACTGTAGAATCGTAACGTATGGGGTAGAGTCGACAAATGAATTCCATTCGCTTTTTTCTGATTCGTTAAATTCTTTAAATTCCATTTACTAATTAATCAATACCGAGCATATATTAACGAAAAACTCTGGAAAAAGCACGTTCTCCCATATCCAGAATTTATTGGTAAAAGAAATTTTAGTCAGGTGTCATACATGTTTGTACACATTCCTCTCGACTTCTAAAGGGAGGTGCTGAAGAGTCTTCACTCCATGTATAGTACTCAATTTCTTCACAATCTCCGCCCCAATTATACCGCCACCCAGAATATCTCAAATATTCTTCCTTCTTATTTTCTGCGCCGTATATTGAGGTATCTCCATTTCTAAGTTTAATGTAAGAGTAGACATCATTTTTTAATAAATCAGCTTCTTCTTTTGTGTAACTGTAATAAGAGTTTTCCCACAAACAGGATTTTGGTTTCTCCGTTTCAATAAATGTTATTGATTCTTCTATTTTATTCCTATCCTCTAAACTAATAATGTGATTAACCCATCCCTCATCCTCGTCATGGTAAGTAGGTCGATAAACCAAATAAGTAAATCCTCCGGAAAGTTTACCACCCAACTCATCAGAGGCCATTTCTCTATCGTAAATTTCCACACTAACTGCTTCCTGAGAATTTTTATCGAAGAAACCAATTTTATATTTTCCTTCTATAAAACTAGGGCAGGCGGAGATACCTATGTCACAATAGATATAGTCTGCTTTTCTTTTCTCGAACACTTCTACCTCTCTCGGAGTTAGTCCGATATCTGGATACACCATTGTAAAACCATATTTTGTGTTTCTGTATTCTAGCCATTCTGAGGAATCCTCTATTGTAGGATTGGCGTATTCAGTTTCAACAGTAGTAGGAAGAGATATGTTTCTAGCCAGAAAATAATACACTACCAATAAACTAAGGAAACAAATGAAAAGAGTTGCAAAAACAATAACGAGTATTAATTGTTTAGACTTCGGTTTTCTTACTTCCTGATTATTTAGAGAATTAGTCAATGAAATGTTAATAATATATTAGATTATAAATTGATTCGTTAAATTCTTTAAACCTTACAGTCACAACCCTTATCTCCTAAAACCTTACCCCTAGCACTGATACAGTGTCTTCTCCTAAATCAGATACTTTTAACAATTCATCTTCTTTCATATCAAGTAAATGTAATGAGTCATATACATATTCGCTATACCACCCAACACCGTCTTCACTAGCCCGATTTTCTATATTCAATTCTGCAAATACGATTTTTTCATAATCGACAAACTTGTATATATAGATTTTTCGGGGATCTACGAAATATTCTTTTAATATTTTACCCTCAGTAGAAACGACGATTTTACTATCGACATATGCACTAGTAGGAATTGTTTCGTAATTTCCTTCCCATTCGTGTGAAGTGGTCTTAAGAATTGAAATCTTTCCATCTTCACTAACTTGTTGCAAACCATTTGCCATATCTGCAACAGAAAGAAAATAGAACCTAGTAGGTAGTTCATATTCTTGCTCAGAAAGATATTCCCCAAAATCAATTTCAACTAAATATGCTTTATCCTCATATAATTTATCAGAAAATGGTTTGTATGCATTATGGAAGACTAGTTTGTTATCCAATCTTTTTCTACCCTGTATTACATCACTTGGGGAAACCCCATAGTTAAGAAAGCTCTCATAGGACTGTTTCTCTGTATCATATTCGTACAAACCCTCTGCAATAGCACCTGACGGGCTTTTTTGATAAAAAATTATTATTTTATTATTACTAAAATAATCCACTATACCCAACCCGTCCCTTGTAAAATCTGTTCTATCAGGAGAAATCAAGATTACTTTATTTGTTTCTAGGTTTAGTAATCCGTTTTTATACCCTACAGTATTGCTTGTTCCTGTATTATCTGCATTTATAGAATAGAACATATACTCCAATCCTTCTGAGAACTTTATATGAAAGGTATATTCTTCGTAATTTATTTTTTCATTTATCCCAATTTCTTTATATTCGATAAGTCTTTTTAATTCATTATTTTCAATTAATCTAATACCTTCTGAACAAACAGTATAAAAAGTTACGTTTTGTTCGTATTTCAGTATTTCGAAATCAAAAGCCTTTTCGCCATTATTACAAGCTAGTTTCAATTGAAATTCTTTCAAGATCTTTCCATTATGATCTTTAGTTATTACTTTATCCTCTGAAGTTAAAACAGTATATTGGAGATTTCCATCATATGGCTCGTTTACGAGTCTAGGTGTAATCAAGTTACTATTTTGAGGTGTTGGGGTTGTGGATATTAATTCTGTGGGACCTGTAGATATGGAGGGAAATTTATATATTGTATACAAAACAAAGACACAAATTATAAAAATTAAGGGGGAAACTAAGAATAGTACAGTTTTATAACTTTTCATTGAATAATAATAACTATTCTTAATAATATCAAAGTTATTAGCACATTTATACTTGATTAAAGAGAAGAATTTTAGTCTCCTACTCAACCCTCATTGGCATAACTACATGTATGAAGTTTTTGTCTTTGGGATCGAGGAAAACTCCGGGAGCTGTTGGCCCGTTTGTCTGGAATGTGATAATTTCACTTGTCATGATATTGACCATGTCTTGAAGGAATTTGACATTAAAGGCAGTCTCAAAGTCTTCACCATCAAGCTCTTTTACTGTAATTTCGCTTTCGTTGTTTCCGATATCTACAACAGATGTGGAAAGTTTGAGTTTTGATTCTGAGCCATCAATTTTAAACTTTGTTTTATTTCCCACTACATTTCTAGCAAAGATACTAACAACTTTTAACATATCGTTAAGTCCTGCTTTTTCCACTTTACATTCAAATTTATAATCTTTTGGCAAAATATTGTCATATTCTGGGAACTTTCCTTCTATAAGTCTTGTGCTTAACTCCACATCTCCTATTTTGAACAACATTTGGTTTTTATTTCCAAGTAGATAAACTTGAACCTTGTCGTTTTTTCCTGTCATGTCTTTGATCAGACTTTCTACTTCTGAAACGGCACGAGCTGGAACGATTTCCTCAAACTCTTTACTACCCAAATCTTCTTCCAGCATAATCTCTTTTTTTGATAATCGAAATCCATCTACTCCAACTATTGTCAGTCTTTTTTTACTACCTTTGAACAATAAGCCTGTTAATACTGGCCTAGACTCATCATTGCTTGCTGCAAAAGCTGTTTTAGTAAAAGTTTCAGACAATGTCGTAGAATCAATCTCCAGTAATGGATTACCTTCCACTTGTGGTACCCTTGGAAAGTCTTCTGCAGGAATTATATAAAACTCAGCGATGTTATCCACAGACTTAACCACAAGGGTTTGTCCTTGTTGAAGTAGTTCAATCTTCCCTGACTTCAAGGAGTTCACGAAGTCTGAGAGCATTTTTGCTGAAACCGTAATCTTTCCTTCTTCCGCTACAGTAGCACCAATCCAGGTACTTATTCCGATATCCAGATTCGTAGCCGACAGCTTTAGCTTTCCCTTCTCGGTTTCCAGCAATACGTTCGCTAAAATTGGAATGTTCGGTCGAGAGCTAACTGCCTTATTTATGTACAGTAAAGCTTTTGCAAGATTTTCTTGTATTAAAGAGATTTTCATTACTATATATATATTAATTAAAAATAGTAGTAGTTATATTAGTGTACGTGTATAAGTGTATATTTATTTCAATTTGATTGTACAGAGAACTCTTATAGAAAAAAACTGATGTGTATAATTTATGGATAAGTTTTTTTCATATTTCTGATTATCTATGTGTCTTATTCTTTTTCGGTATTACCCAAAAGTGGACAAATTTGTGTAGAAAATCAGTAAAGTTCGTTAATTTTTTCTCTGATTAAATTTACTTGATCTTTGAATCCTTCGTCGAGCATAATCTTGCTTTTTATTTTATCGACAGCATGAATTACTGTTGTATGATCCTTTCTATTTAGTAGACTAGCAACATCTTCGAGCTTGTATGAGAAATCTTCTCTTAATATGTACATACAAACCTGTCTAGCGAATGCCACGTCTGCCGTTCTTCGTGGACCTTTTATATCTTTGGCTGTAACGTTTAGCTCTGTTGCAACTTGCTTGATTACTTGAGGGGCTTTAATTTTTTTTCTTTTGTTCTGATCATCTCTTCCTAAAATGTGTTTTACTTCTTCAAGTGAGAGATCACCGTCTTTCATATTGTTAAAAAGAGCAATTTTCTGAAGTGCTCCTTCCAATTCTCGAATATTGTCTGAGATATTGCTTGCGATAAAGTCTAGTATGTAGTCAGGAAGATCTCCTCCAACTTGTTCAATTTTCTTTTCTAGAATTGCCAACCTAGTCTCATAATCGGGTTTCGCAATGTCTACCGTCATTCCTCCCTGAAATCTAGAACGCAATCTGCCTTCAAGGTTTTGTATTTCCTCTGGTGGTCTATCTGAGACTAGAATTATTTGTTTTTTATCGTTATAAAGCACATTGAAAGTATGGAAGAATTCTGTTTGTGTTTCTTTCCATTTATAAATGAATTGAATGTCGTCAATAATTAGTAAGTCTAGAGTTCTGTACTTCTCTCTAAACTGTGTACTTCTGTTCGACCTAATAGCATTAACCATGTCTATTAAGAATCTTTCACTAGAAATGTAGAGTATTTTACTTGTTGCGTCTCTTTCAAGAATTTCTCTAGCGATTGCCTGTGCAAGATGTGTTTTCCCTAATCCTGTATCTCCATAGATAAATAGCGGATTATAAGAAAATCCTGGTTTCTGTGAGACACTTTTTGCTGCTGCGTGGGCTAATTTGTTTGACGGTCCAACAATATAGTTGTCAAAGTTGTATGACTCATTTAGAGAGGCTCTTTTCAAAACATGAATATTTTCCTCTGCAGGGGAGTAACTTAATAATGGTGAACTTGCTGATACGGAATTGTCGGTTACAGGATTTCTTTTGTTGGCAAGTTTCTCATCTATATTAAAGTCAATTTCAAGTTCTCGTCCGACTATATAAGACAAGGTTTTTGTAATTGTGTTGTAGTGATGTTTCCTCAGCCAATCAGCAGTATAGGAGTTGTTCACACCAATTTTGCCTTCTTTATCACTAAGTTCTAGTAAGCTTGTATTTTGAAACCATGTCTTAAAATGAGCAGGGGAGTCGATTTTGATTTCAATCTGAGCAAGTGTTATTTTCCAGATATCAGCTAAATTGTCTGTCATTAGAAATTGAAAATATAAATAATAATAACAGGCAGTATAAACATATGCGCCATCCGTCGGGCTTTCTGAGAGACCACGCACTCGAAGAAAATGTGGATAAAAATAGAATAGCTTATTTGTGGATAACTTGACAAGGGAAAAATCCAAATTATGTTAAAATTCCTTAGTTAATGAACAGAATGAAACAATTTATTTTGAAAAGTATTAGAATCTATCAGAAGCTTTTTTCCTTTGACCATGCTTTTTGGGCTCAGCCACACAAATTCAGAGTATGCATTCACTATCCAAGTTGCTCCGAATATACTTACCAAGCAGTTGAAAGATTTGGACTATTTAAGGGTTTGCGATTGGGATTGTTTCGATTATTGAGGTGTAATATTTTCTTCAAAGGTGGAGTAGACGAAGTCCCCAAAAAATAGATTAAGGATTAATCTTAGAAACCTGACCATCTACCAAAGCAAATTTAACACGAGGATTTGTCAATGTTTGCAATTCTTCGTTAATGAATAAATTGATAGATTCAAATCGGGGGATGTAGAGTTCAAAGGATTCTTGTGCATTAAATAGTACAACTTCATTTACCGGATAGGCCTTCGATGCCTGTAATTCTCCATCGACCTTGGCTTCGAGATATGCGCCTTCTCCTGTTACTTCAATCTTCGCAATAATTGGGGAATTAATATTTACTTGTCCTTCCTCCGTTACTTCTGGATTCACTGATACAACTTCAGGCTCTTTTTTGTTGTACAAAACGTTTAATACTATCTCGCTTGATCTGTTAATCTGGTTCTGTGAAGAAATTCTGATTTCGTTCAAACCTTCTTCAAGTCTCAGGTCTACAATAAATTGTTCAAAGCTATTCACTCGGTATTCTTGTCCGTTAATTGAAAGTTTGTTACCAATTTCCGAAATACCTTCGAGTTGTACAGAGTCCTCTTCGGTGACAAAGTTTCCGCTTTCATTAGCCATTATTTCAACAGGTTTCCGGAGTTCTAGTGTTGGGTTCTGAAAAATATCAAATACATAATTTCCGATATAAAGTACCGTAATTAATGATATCAATAGGGCAAACAAGGCAATAACTTTTCCTGAAGATAGTGAAAAATTGAACTTACTGCTTTTTATTTTCTCACTTACTCCGAGTTTCGGTTTTGTCATGGCTTTTTCTCTCTCTCTTCTGTAAAGAGCGAGTGCGTGCTCTGGATCAATACCTAGGAACTTGGAATAATTCTTGAGAAAACCTTTCACGTAGACTTCAGAAGGAAATTTTGAGTAGTCCGCATTTTCGAGTGCTTCAAGATATTCTGGATTAATCTTAACAATTTCCGAGATCTCGTCATAGGTTAGCTTTTTAGCAATCCTTTTCTCAGCGAGTAGTTTACTTACAGTTTTTAATTCGAAAGCTGTTTTAATCATAAATTGATTATAGCATTAGAATTGCTGAGGGGTTAAATGACATGAGTTAAGGATTTGAGTTATATAGAAATTGCACCAAGCAGGATTAACTCAGCCCTTACCGAAGCATGAGGTATAGAGATGAGTTACCCTTGCGAAAGCAAGGGTCTAACCTTTAGATTATGGCTGTGTGGTGAAAACGTATTCCAATAATTGCACCAAGCAGGATTAACTCAGCCCTTACTGAAGCATGAGGTGTAGGGATGAGTTACCCTTGCGAAAGCAAGGGTCTAACCTGAAGATAATGCTTGTGTGGTGAAAACAGCGTATTCAATTAATTGCACCAAGCAGGATTCGAACCTGCGACCTCCACTTCCGCAAAGTGGCGCTCTATCCATCTGAGCTATTGGTGCGAGAATAATTTGCAACAGTATTATACTCTAGAATGAATTATAGGAGAAAATATTAGAGGAAAGAGAATATCTAGTCTATGAATTTGCTTAGTGGTTCGATGTTCCCAAATAAGCGGCTATTTATAAAATTATTATTGGTTTCAGTTTCGGTAATATAGTCGACATATTGGGAGAGATAAGACACTATCTTCTTTACATCTGCATTTCCTAGATAAGTTATGAGTTGTTCTTCTTGGTTTTCTTTCTCTTCTATAATAGTGTTCAGATATGTATGTTCTCCACGAGTAGAAATCCAAAACTTTGAGATTTTTTTCCACGTATACAAGACAGAGTTTAAAGATATTCCTTTGTTTGTAATCTCGTGGTTTACATTCTGAGCTGGGACACTATTTAGTGCATATAAAAGAACGATCAAAGCTACGATTGCCACGACAAGGCCGTAATTTTCTGTGAGAAGCGACAAAACAATGATAAACATCGAAATACTACTGACAATCAGATACCATTTTTTGTCCTTTGGTTCAAATACTCTTTCTGGAGAAACCCACTTATATACACTAAAAATTGGTTTCCGCTCTTCTTCTAAGGCTTCTCTTAGCGCCTTTGCTTTTAATATTTGAGTATCAAGAGCATCTAACTCCTCTCTTGCAGATTTAATACTTCTGTCTTTTTCTTCTGACATTTTATTTAATTATGATTGTAAACTCTGTGATCTTGATCTAATGATAAAGAAGCCCATTCCAACGAATACTAGGAAGACACCTCCGACGATTACTAATCCAGGATAATCTTCAATTCCAGTGACAGGAAGTGGTGTTGGGGTAGGTGTATTTATTACGCTAACAAGGTAGGATCCAAGACCTCTACCTTCATCGGGTTGTACACTACTGCCAATCAAGTAACCGTTTTCGGTATTTGTAACTAGGGTTGCTGAAGAAACTCCTGAGTTGAATTTAATCTTAAACTGACCTAACAAATCTCCATTTGCAATCATTCCTGTTGTTTTGGCAATATCTATACAGAGTGTTGTTGTAGTATATTTAGTATTATCTGGACAGACACCAATGAATAGATATCCGTTTTCTTCTGCAGCTGAAGTATTTATCGAACCTGGAACAATTGTAGCGTTTACAACCGAAAGTCTAAGTTGTAATGTGGACGTTTCTCCTGGAGGGGAAGCAAGTATAGCAATTGTTTGTTCGTCACCAGGGGCATAAGACCCAGAATCAGGCGAAACGGTGTAGGCATAAACAGAAGTTGGTAAGACTAGTAAAGAAAGTACAGCCAACGAAAATATAGATAATAACTTTTTCATATTAAAAATTCTCAATTAATACCAATAGCATAGGTAAAATTTAATCATATGTAAAGAGTAATAATCTAATAAAAAAATAGCCCTAAAAAGTCCCAAAAGTATTGACTTCTGTTCGAATTCTATGTTATAAGGGAAGCTGCTTAAGCAAAAAATTCTCTTGAAGATTATTAAATTTTCTGGCTTATTTAACTAAATAACATACATATACATAGACGCACGTTTCATAGTGCGTGTTTTTTATTTAGTCAAATGTTTTCGTAGCTAGTACGAAATTTTGCCTAAAAACTTGTAGAATTTTTAGCATAACAAAAAACTTTGAAATCTCAAAGATTTTTATTTTTAGTGTATTACTTTCACAACAACTATGAAAAATACAAACGAAAGAATTAATCTCGCAATACATAAATTAGAAAGAATCGAGCCAAATTTAATACAAGCTCAACTCGAATCCTTTCAAGACTTCATAAAAACAGGAATTAAAGAAATTTTTCACGAAGTAAATCCAATTTTGGATTATACAGGAGAAACTTGGGAATTGTATTTTGAGGAATTAGAATGGGGAGAGGTGAATATGGGAATGCAAGAGGCACAAAGGTTGGGACTTTCTTATCAAATGCCTTTGTATGTTTTCGTTAAGTTAATAAACAAAAAAACAGGAGAAATTAAAAAACAAAAACTATTCGTTTCCGATATTCCAGTAATGAGCGAAAGAGGAACATTTGTAGTAAAAGGAAATGAGAGAGTCGTTGTAATGCAAATAATGAGAGCCGAAGGGGTTCTCTTTTTTGAACAAAAAACTTCAACATCTAAATCACCACTATTTGCTGTAAAGCTTATGCCACTAAGGGGAAGATGGTTTGATTTTGAAGTAAACAAATATGGAGTTATGTCCATCAAACTATTAGATAAAAGACCAAGAGTGTTGCTTACAACATTGCTTCGTGCACTTGGTTACTCAACCGACAGAGATTTAAAAAATGCTATGTCTGGTATTGGAGATTTGAGATTGCTAGAAAATACATTGAGGAGAGATACTACAACAAATACTGAGGAAGCCTTGCTAGAGATTTATAGAAAACTAAGACCTGAAGATTCCTTAAACATCGATAATGCAAAAGTATTCCTTGATAACATTTTCTTTAACAAAAGGAGATTTTATCTTGGGAAAACAGGTAGATACCAATTAAACAAGAAACTAGGAGTTAACTCTTCGATTATTAACGAAGAGGATTATCTTTTAAATAAAGAAGACCTAGTTCATGTTGTTAGATCTTTAATTCAACTTAATAATGGAGAGAGACAAATCGACGATATTGACTCACTAGCGAATAGAAGAATTAGAGGTGTGGGAGAGTTGATTGGAGACCGATTGAGAATCGGAGTATTACGAGTTGAGAAAAACACACGAGATCGTATGAGTACTTATGGAGCAGAGGACCTAGTAACTCCTTCGTTGTTGGTAAACACTAAACCAATTTCATCATCATTGAACGAATTTTTCGGAAGTAGTGCGGTTTCTAGATACATGGATCAGGAGAACATCCTATCAGAGCTAGAAACAAAGAGAAGAATTACAGCCGGAGGTCCTAGAGGATTAACAAAAGAAAGAGCATCTTTCTCTGTTCGTGACGTACATAGCTCACATTACTCAAAACTATGTCCAGTGACGACTCCAGAAGGTCCTTCCATCGGTATCGTTTCACATATGGCAAAATATGCCAGAGTGAACGAATTTGGCTTTCTTGAAGCACCTTATTTCAGAGTATTAAGCAATGTATCCCCTTCAAGGATTGATTCGAAAACCTTGATAGGCCACGTAGTAAGAGAGGATGTAAAAGATTCTAAAGATAAAGTAGTCCTTAAAAAAGGCAAAACACTAACAAAAGAAGACATTTCTAAATTAAAAGACCTTCAAATTGATAATTTAAAGGTTGAGCCAATAGTCACAAATGAAGTAGTTTATCTTGATGCAGATGGTGAAAAAGAATATCGTATTGGTCGAGCTGACTTGGAAAAAGATGAGAAAGGAAGACTTCGATCAGGTAATACGTATGCTAGATATGATGGTTCTTATGTAAATATTCCTACAGAACAACTTGATTTTGTAGATATTAATCCAGGACAAATTGCTGGATTAGGTTTCTCTTTGGTGCCTTTTGCTCAGAACGATGACCCTACAAGGTCCCTTATGGCATCAAACATGCAACGACAAGCTGTTCCTCTGCTAGAGCCAGAAACTCCTATTGTCGGAACTGGTTATGAGAAAGTAGTTGCAGAATCATCAGGCAGGTTGATAAAAGCAGAGAAAGCAGGAGTTGTAGTTGCTAGCGAAGCTGGTAAATTGACAATTAAATATGATGGTGACAAAAAACCAGTAGTACATTTAATAGACAAATTCATAAAAACGAACCAAAATACATGTTTCTCTCAACAAGTTAGAGTTGTAAAAGGCCAAAAAATTTCAAAGGGTGATGTTCTCGTAGACGGACCTTCAATGGCAGACGGTGAATTAGCACTTGGAAGAAATTTAACAGCCGCTGTAATGGTTTTTGATGGATATAACTACGAGGACGGAATTGTAATTTCAGAGAGATTGGTAAGAGAAGATATTTTAACCTCAATTCACATCAAAGAATACGTTCAAGATATTAGAGAAACAAAACTTGGAGACGAACAAATAACTAGAGACATTCCTAACGTTGGCGAACACGCACTTAGAAATCTTAATGATGAGGGTATTGTTCGAATTGGAGCATCTGTCAGTTCTCAGGACATTTTGGTGGGTATTATTGCACCAAAAGGAGAAACAGAATTAACAGCAGAAGAGAAATTGCTTAGAGCAATTTTCGGAGAGTATGCACGTGATGTTAGAGATAACTCACTTCGACTTCCTCATGGAGACGAAGGTATTGTTATCGGTGTGCAATTATTAGACAAAATAAAAGGTGATAAATTAAACCCAGGAGTTATTAAACAAGTAAAGGTTTGGGTTGCTAGAACCTCAAAGATTTCTGTTGGAGACAAACTTACAGGGTTACACGGAGACAAAGGTGTTGTATCCAGAATCTTGCCTGACGAAGATATGCCATTCTTGAAGGACGGAACAAAAATAGACATCGTTCTTTCCCCTATGTTTGTAAAAAGAATGAACATCGGTCAATTGAAAGAGCTTGAAGTTGCACAAAAAGCAAAACAAGCTGGAGTAAAAGTCGAAGTTCCTCCATTCGCACAGCTGGACATGGATATTCTTGAGAAATTAATGCCAAAAGATAGCGTTGATGTAAAAAGAACACTTTACGATGGAAGGACTGGAGAACCATTTGATAAGAAAGTTTTAATTGGTTCTAGATATGTTGTGAAATTGAACCATCTTTCATCTGATAAGATTCATGCCAGATCTACAGGATCGTATACATTAGTTACACAGCAGCCACTTGGTGGAAAAGCACAGTTTGGAGGTCAGAGATTTGGAGAGATGGAAGTGTGGGCACTAGAAGCACATGCAGCTGTACACAACTTACAAGAGTTGCTTACTATCAAATCTGACGATGTTGTTGGAAGAGCATCTGCATACAAATCAATCATTCAAGGTACTGAAATTGAAGCACCAAATATTCCTGAATCATTCAAGGTATTCATAAACGAACTTCGAGCATTGGGATTAAATCCTGAGTTATTAGAATTGAAAGAAGACTACGTAGACGACTCAGCAGTTGCTGCTGGGGTGATTGATGAAGAAGCCGAAGAGCTTATGCAGGAGTAATTAAATATTTTAATTAGTTATCTTAATTAGAAAAATGATCAAAGATTTTAAAGCACTCAAAATAACAGTAGCTTCACCGCAGCAGATAATGAGTTGGTCTCACGGAGAAGTACGAAAAGCCGAAACAATTAACTACAGAACACACAGGGCTGAAGTTGATGGCTTGATGGACGAGAAAATATTTGGTCCAACCAAAAACTTTGAATGTTATTGCGGAAAGTACAAGAAAATTCGATACAAGGGCATTATTTGCGACAAATGCGGAGTAGAAGTCACACACAAGAGAGTTCGAAGAGAGAGAATGGGCCATATTAAACTTGCTTCACCTGTAACTCACGTTTGGTATTCACACGGAGTTCCAAATAAAATGTCTCTTTTATTGGGTATTCCTCAGAAGAAATTAGAAACAGTTATCTACTTTGCTAGATATTTGGTTACTGAAATTGACCACGAAGCTAAGAAAGCTGTTCTAGAAGAGATTAAGAAAGCAAAAGAGGAAGAAACATTAAGCATAAAGAAAGAATTAGAAGACAAACTTGATGAATTGCAGAAAGATTATGATACAAAAGTAAAAGAAGTAAAGGATGAAGCTAAAGACAAATCTAAAGTAGAGTTCAAATTAGAGAAAATTAATAACGACTTCAAAAAAGAAAAAGCAAAGATGAAGTCTATTTTTTCTCAGAAAGAGGAGTCTACAAAAAATAAATATAGTGAAATAACTAGCCTAATCAAAGATCTTGAAGAGAAATCAACCCTTTCAGAAGACGATTTAGCTAAATTGTATGGCTTTGATACAAGCTTTATGACCGTAGAAATGGGTGCAGAGGCTGTAAAGAAAGTATTAGAGAAAATCAATCTTGAAGACGAGCTTAAAAAGCTTGAAGAAGAAAAAGAAACTACAAAATCAGCATTAAAAAAGAGGAAAATAATTCAGAGGTTGAGAGTAATAGAGGGCATGTATCGAGCGGGAATCGACTCTACATGGTTGATTGTTTCTATGTTACCTGTAATCCCCCCAGATTTAAGACCAATTATCCAACTTCCTGGAGGACGATTTGCTACATCGGATTTGAATGACTTGTATAGAAGAGTTATAAACAGAAATAACAGGTTGAAAAGACTTATTGATTTAGGAGCACCTGAAATCATTCTTAGAAATGAGAAAAGAATGCTTCAAGAATCAGTTGATGCCTTGGTAGATAACGATCATCGACCTGGTAATGCTGTATTAAACTCAAGGGGTCAACCTTACAAATCACTCTCAGATATGTTGAGAGGTAAACAAGGTCGATTCAGACAAAACTTACTTGGAAAACGTGTAGACTACTCAGGTAGATCCGTTATTATTCCTGGACCAGACTTGAAAATCAGTCAATGTGGACTTCCAAAAACAATGGCTTTGGAATTATTCAAACCATTCGTTTTGAGAGAAATTATTGCAGATGGACTTGCTCCAAATATCAAAAGTGCTAAACATTTCTTTGAATCAAAGAGTACTGAGGTATGGGATATTTTGGAAAGAGTTATTCAAAACAGACCAGTTCTATTGAACAGAGCTCCTACTCTTCATAAACAAGGTATTCAGGCATTCTTCCCAGTCCTTACCGAAGGTGATGCAATCAGGCTACACCCTATGGTATGTAAAGGATTCAATGCTGACTTTGATGGAGATCAAATGGCAGTTCATGTTCCATTGTCAAAGAAGGCAATAGAAGAAGCAATAGATAAAATGTTTGCAGAAAGTAACTTGCTACTTAGCGCTGATGGTCAACCAGTTGTAAACGTAGAAAAAGATATGGCATTGGGAATCTACTACTTAACTGGCGTAAACGACAATAAAGAAGTGAAATATTTCGCTTCTGAGAACGAAGCTGTTGGTAAATATGAGAATGGCCAACTACACTTAAGAGACAAAATCAAAGTGTTGATAGGTAATGAAATAATAGAAACAACAGTTGGAAGACTATTGCTAAATGATATTCTTCCAGAAGGTTATGGATATGTTAATCAACAATTAAACAAAAAAGACGTAGCAAAGATTTCTGCAAAAGTATTAGAAAAATACGGCAGAAAAACAGCTACTCAAGTATTGGACTCAATCGAAGGTTTAGGATTCAAATACGCTACCAAATCTGGAGTTTCAGTTGGAACGGACGAGCTAGTTATTGATGATCAAAAAGACGTGCTTCTAAATGAGGTTGAAGACAAAGATAATCAACTAAATAATGATTATAACCTTGGTCTTTTGACACTACAGGAAAAGAGACGGCTTTCAGAACAATTGTGGATGGATTTGGTAGAGAAGGTAGCAGAGATTACATGGGCAAAATATGCAGAAGATCCAAATAACAACTTGGTGATTCTTCAAGAATCTGGAGCTCTTCCAGTACAAAACCCACTACGACAGATTTCTGGAATTAGAGGTTTGATTCTAGATCCTCTAGGTAATATTGTCGAATTGCCACTTAGATCAAACTACAAGCAAGGTTTATCAAACTTAGAATATTTTGTGGCAGCTAGAGGAACTAGAAAAGGTCTTGCTGATACTGCTCTTAGAACAGCAGAATCAGGATACTTGACCAGAAGGTTGGTTGACGTTGCGCAAGACGTGATTATCAAAGAAGAAGACTGCGGTACTCAAAATAGCTTCACCATTGTTCGAGATAACACTCGAAGATTGAGTTTTGACGAGAGAATTACCGGACGGTTTGCTGGAGAAAATATCGCAGATCCAAAAACCGGTGAAATTATTGCTAAAAAAGATGAAGAAATTACACAGAAAAAGGCTGAACTAATTGCTAAGACTGACCTGAAACAAGTGGAAGTACGATCAGTACTGACTTGCGAAACTAAACACGGAGTTTGCCAGAAATGTTACGGCTATGATCTTGGTACAAGAAAAGTTGTTAACATTGGTATAGCCGTCGGTATCATCGCTGCTCAGTCCATGGGAGAGGCTGCAACACAGCTTACTCTAAATACAAAGCATCTTGCAGGTAGAGCGGGTACTGACATCACTCAAGGTCTTCCTAGAGTAGAAGAGCTATTCGAGGTTAGAACTCCAAAGAGAAAAGCAGTTCTTGCCGAGATTGACGGAAAAGTAGAGTTTATTTTCAAGGATAAAACCGAAAAAGTAGACAAAATCCGACTTTCAAACCGAAAACAAATGCAAAAGGTGTATGAACTAGAGGAAGGCGATACTACCGAGATGAAAAGAACTAAGAAATTCAAAGAAGGTGAAGTCATCTATGTTAAAAAAGATGGCGAAAAAGTAAATGCAGAAATGGAAGGTAAGGCTACAAAAGATGACAATAAGATTATCTACATCATCGACAAAGAATTTGTAGTCGAATACGAAGTAGACGAAGATGCAATCATAAACGTAGAAGACGGAGATAATGTCATCAAAGGCACACCTCTTACAAGTGGATCTCAAGATCCTAAAGAGATTATGAAGATTGACGATATCAAACAAGCTCAGCAATACCTTATAGACAATGTTCAAGAGACATATGGTATTCAAGGTATCGGTATCGATGATAAGCATGTTGAGGTAGTTGTTAGACAAGTATCACGATTCTCAAGAGTGACTGATGCAGGTGACTCCGAATATCTACCAGGTGACTATGCTGATCATATTGAATTGAGGCAATTAAACGAACAATTGAAGAACGAAGGCAAGAGAACAGTGAAGAGTAAACGACAATTACTCGGAATTACCTTCGCTGCAATCAAAACTGATAGTTTCCTATCTGCTGCTTCATTCGAGCAACAGGTCAGGGTATTAAGCGAAGCAGGTTTGATTGGGAAGGTCGACTATTTGAGAGGATTGAAAGAAAATGTTATAATCGGCAGGACTGTTCCATTAGGAGACGAAGTCCGTTAATAATTTTGAATAATTTAAAAAAGTAAATTTAATTATGGCAAGAGTATCACAATTAGTTAGAAAAGGAAGATCAAAGAAGCGAGGTACGGTTCGCTACAAAGGTCTAAATTTCAGCGAAACAACTAAATACAAGCAGTTGCAGTTCAACTACAACAGCATTCAAAACAAATTTACAAAACGATCAAATCCACTTCGAAGAGGAGTATGTATTGCTGTGTTCACTAGAACACCTAGAAAACCTAACTCTGCATTGCGTAAAGTCGCTAGAGTCAGACTTTCCAATAAACAGGAAATCACAGCATACATTCCAGGAGAAGGACACAACCTTCAGGAGCACTCTGTAGTGCTTGTAAGAGCTGGGAGAAGACCTGACTTACCTGGTGTTAAATATCAGATAGTCCGTGGTCGATATGATGCTGCTGGTGTAGAAGGACGCAAAACATCAAGGTCATTATATGGTGCTAAAAAACCTAAATAATTTATTGAATTTATAAAATGAGAGGAAAAAGTATAAGAGTTAGAAAAATTGCCCCTGATGCTGTTTACGGTAGTGAAGTCTTCGGGAAATTGATTAACTATGTGATGGTTGATGGCAAAAAAGACGTCTCTAGAAAAATCGTCTATGAAATGTTAGATAAACTTTCTAAAGAGACCAAATTAGAACCAAAGGCCGCTTTTGACAAAGTTATGGAGAACCTGAAACCAAAGGTTGAGGTTAGATCCAGAAGGGTCGGAGGAGCTAACTATCAAGTTCCAGTTCCAGTTTCAGAGAAAAGACAAGTTGATCTTGCATTGAGATGGTTGGTTGGTGCAGCCAGAGATACTAGAGGCTCAAAACCAATCGCAGAAGCATTATACAATGAATCGTTATCAGCGATTAACAGACAAGGTAATGCATACAAGAAGAGAGAAGATACACACAAGATGGCAGAAGCAAACAAAGCATTCGGTCATTTAACTTGGTAAGGATTATTCCAACAAATCATTCAAACGGAGCTGTTTTAACAGCTCTTTTTGTATTTCTGAAAATGTCGCACCAACTGCCTTTGGCGAGACGACGATGACTATATCGAAACCTGGTTTGATATTTTCAATTTCATTTCTAATTATCTCTCGGAATTGACGTCTGAGCTTGTTTCTGATGTGGGCTTTACCGACTTTCTTACTCGTGATAAAACCAAACCTACTCGACATTAGAGATGTATCCCTCTGATAGGCTTTAGATAACAAGAAAAATTGAGAATAAGATTTCTTCCCACGATTTAGGATATATTTGTAGTCAGATTCTAGTCGGACTCTTTGGAGTTGCTTGAGCATTTAATTATCTACTGCGTGAAAAACGTTTTGTTTTGTCTGCAATAATTTCGTTTGAAGCGGTAAGTGAGTGTCTCCCTTTGGCTCTGCGGCTTTTCAAGACATTCTGACCACCTTTGGTAGCCATTCTAGCTCGAAATCCGAACTTTCTGATTCTTTTGATTTTGCTTGGTTGATAAGTTCTTTTCATAATTTTCTAAACAACAAAGGAATTTTACCATAGATTGGGCGTATATCAAAGCCCAAAGTTCATCGCAACTAGTCACTTACTTTTTCGATAACAGAATCTTCATACCCATTAATGTAATAATCAGGGTCGTGAAGTACATTGTGTAATCTAGAGTGGCGGTTGATTTTCTCATTATAAGCCATGTTGAGGCGGACTTTTTTCCAGACAAAGTAGCTAACTCCTAATAATATTGCGAATCCAGACAATATAAAGAAGATTGCTAAATTTGAATTCCCTCTTTCAAACATACTATCAATTCCCAATACATTCGAACTCTCAGGGATTTTTACCTGTACTACTGGAGAACGACTTGATTGGACGGTACCAGAATACGCGATAACGTAATAGCTGTAAGTTGTGTTCGATTCTGCCTTTGTATCTGTATACCTAGTAACGGCACTATCGAATCGCGAATACTCAGAGTATTCTCCGTCTCCAGTGTTTCGAAATAATACATAACCAGTGATGTTGGTAGATTCACTTTTTGACCATGCTAGTTCAACATTGTAATGGCTTTTTTCTGGAACTATTTCGTAATTTAGTAATCTGGGTGCGAGAACAGCTTGATCCTCGGTGATGGCATTTGTAGTTGTCCCCTTGTTTGTAGTAAATACAGTGTTTGCTGTTTCTGTGGTATTTCCGCTCGAGTCTTTTGCGAAGAACTTCATATGGTAGGTGATGTTTTCACTCAAATCTGTCAACCTCACCACCCCAGAATCTGCAAACTCTATTTCACCAGCAACATCCTTATCATAATTCGATGTCTTTCCGTATTTTACATTCACGGTTACAGGTTCGTTGGTTTCCCATTGAATTTGAGTAGTAAATGCATCAACGATTTTTATGTCTAGTTTTGTAATTTCTGGGTTGGTTCTATCAGGAAGATAGTACTCAACGTTGAATGTGATATCACTAAAGGTGATTTCACTATCATTTCCTAGTTCACTAGTCTGAAATACAAGCCCGAAATTCTTCTCTGGGTTAGTTATCCACTCTTTTACAGTTGTGTCCACACGGGTTGTTGTTTTGATACCTTCTCTCCCCAAGGAAATGCTATCGATTATGCTAAAGGATCTCTTATTTAATAATTTAATAATGCCTTCACTTGTCCCGACCTGATTGAAAATTAAATCAATGTCAAGAACTTCTGCACTAGGAGGGATTTCTGTAAAGTCTGCGACGATTTCTCCTGAAAGCTGGTTTGATTTATTAACTCCCGAGACAAGTATGTCTGCTGGAGTAGTCTTAACCACTTTATTAATTATCTCTTGTGGGACAGGTGTGGCGGAAGGTTCGATTTCCTGTGCGTTTGCAGTCAGTGCAGATTGTGATAATAAAATCACAATCACTAGTGCGTTAAATAATTTCCTCATCAACGGGTACAAATATATTTTATTATAACCAGTTCTCGAGAAAAAAATAAGTAAAACACACTAATATCTCGTATTAATAATCTCTTTTTCGGTGATGACCATATGAACTGATTTATCATGGGGTTCTTGAGGGACCTTTAAAAGTAGTTGAGAGTCAAAACATACTCCAATGATGTATTTGAAATTAATCTCATCTATTATCCTGTCGTACCATCCACCTCCATGTCCAATTCTATTGCCTTGACGATCGAAACCTAATCCAGGAATGATAGCAATGTCTAGTTGTTTTGGATTCATACTAATTCTTTCCGCTGGTTCAAATACCCCGTTTTTACCTCTTATTAAAGAAGTTCCGAAAATAAACTTTGCGACTTTTAAGTCTGCAACCTTAGGAAGAAAAATATTCTTTCTTTGATTTTGTAAAATTGAAAATATTTTTGAAATATCGACTTCACCATCTATAGGGGAGTACAACAGTATTGATTTAGCGGAAATTAATTCTTGTGTTTGGAGAAGTTTGGTTACTATTGATTCTGATTTACTTTGCTTGCCAATAGTAACTATGCGCTTATTCATCAAGGATTGACGTAATCTTTTTTTGAAGAGTTTTATATCAGAGTTGCTGTTATCTGAGATAGTCTTTGAGGGCTTGTGCGATTTCTTCACTTTTAAGTCTTTTTAATGCTTTAGCCTCTATTTGCCTGATACGTTCTCTTGTAACTTTGAACTCGTGGCCGACTTCTTCAAGAGTTCTTGAAACTCCGTCTTTTAAACCAAATCTAAGTTCTAGAACTTTTCTTTCTCTATCTGTTAATCCGCTAAGGATTTCATTGATTTGTTTTTTCAATGATGCCCATGTTGCAATTTCAGTAGGGGAAGCAGAAAACTCATCAGGGATAATATCACCCAATTTAGAGTCTTTTTCTTCTCCAATAGGTGACTCAAGGGAAGCAGGTCTTTGTGCGATTCGGATGATTTCATTTACCTTTGCAACATCGATGTCCATTTCGTCAGCGATTTCTTTGATAGTTGGTCTGCGTCCAAGTTTGGCTGCTAGTTGACTTGATACCTTACTTAATTTATTGATTGTTTCAATCATATGAACAGGGACTCGGATAGTACGAGCTTGGTCTGCAATCGCTCTGGTAATAGCCTGTCTAATCCACCAAGTTGCATATGTAGAGAATTTGAAACCTTTTCTGTATTCGAATTTCTCTACTGCTCTTATCAAACCAATATTTCCTTCCTGGATTAAATCTAGTAAGTCCAAACCTCTTTTTGCATATTTCTTCGCAATGGATACAACTAAACGAAGATTGGCAGTTGTTAATAAATCTTTTGCTTCTTGATCACCCTTCTCAATCCTCTTGGCTAATATAACTTCTTCTTCTGCATTTAATAGAGGAATTCTTCCAATTTCGTGCAGATATGCTCTGATAGGATCAGTCGTAACATGGGATCGAATCTTCTTTAGGATTTTAATTTTTTGTTCGAAAGTCATTCCTTTTGCACTTGGAACAATGGTCACGATTTCTTCGGGAAGGTCTGCTAGAGGTTCAATTATTTCTACTTCTTCCTCCTGAAGGGTAGAGATAATGTATTCTAAGAGGTTCATATCTTCTTCGACGTCAGGGAAAGCATCCAAAACCTCATCTTGGGTGAGATATCCTTGCTCTTTACCTTTGACGACGAGAGCTTTAACGTCTTTTTTGATTTTTTGATTAATAGCCATAGAAGATGATTATGAGTTACAAACTGTTACCATTCTATCATAAAATGCATTTATCTGTTGAGATTTGTTTACGGAAATTGTATTATATTTTTACGACCTAATGCGGACTTGCACTCTTCGTTAGGTAACTATTTGCACTAACTATTTTTTACTGAATATGGCTCTGTATTCGTACGTTAAAGCCCCCGTACGCTCTGTAGGCACCGTTGCCTCGGCGAACATCTATTATTATGATAATTTCCCAAAGAAGAAAACTACTCTTGGAGATGTTGTTTTTTCTGTAGTTGGTAATACTCAAGAATTCCTGATTAACTCAAAATTTATTGGAGCATTGATTCCTGTTTTTCTGATTGTGGCGGGATTCACAATGATTTATCAACAATTCTTCCCTGATTTTAAAGAATATCTAAAACTAAAAGTTGATTATTACGATACAACAAATATTGCTCTTGCTTCGGAAAACTACGTATCAAGAGCAGAGTACATTTCAAACCCTGGAGCTGAATACTTTAAAGAGCTAAAAGACGAAGCCTATGCAACGAATCAACTTTTAGCTGATCCAGTTAGTAATGAATACAAAGGTAAATTCCAATTATCAATTCCGTCACTTGGCATTAAAGACGTTCGAGTAATAGCAAATGTCGAAAGTGGAGTAGAAGAAATTTATGACAGTTACTTAGAAGGTGGTTTAGCACATTTTAATGGTACTGGCTTACCAATCTCGGATATGAAAAATAATACTGTGATATATGGTCATAGCGCTTCTGGAAATTATTACGAAAGAACAAAAGATCCAACGGCATCCTTCTCGGAATTAAAAAACGTAAAAATAGGTGATGAGGTAATTGTCAAAATGGAAGGGAAGGAATACAAATATCGAGTAGCGAAGAGCAAAATCGTACAACCTCATGACGTTTCAATAGTTACAGGAGAAATCGGCAAAGACACACTCACACTTTTCACGTGTTACCCTGATGGTAATAGTGCCAATAGATTTGTTGTGGTTGCGAATCCTGTTTAATACTCTTTCTTCCTCCTCATATATGAAGGAGTTGACTCTAAACTATCCATATCGTAGTCATCATCATCGTCATCGTCACCAAAAATTGGTTTAGATGGTTTTGTAGGTTGTGTTCTAATAGGATTAACTGGACTACGTGGAGTTTCCTGGACTGGTTTGGGTTGTGCGGCGGGTACAGGAATACCTTGATTGTTGGTATCAAATCCAGTAGCCAAGACAGTCACTTGTAACTGTTCGTCCATAGACGGATCAACATTTGCCCCAAAGAAGATGTTTGCATCTGGGTGAACCACTTCTGAGATAGTTCTCGCAATTTCATCAATCTCGTACATTGCTAGGTCATCGCCTCCGAAAATGTTAAAGAGTACTCCAGTGGCACCTTCTATCGAAGCTTCGAGTAGGGGGCTCTCCATGGCCATTTTAGCGGCTTCTTTGGCTCTATCCTCACCACTAGCAACACCCATTCCCATCAATGCTGTGCCTGCATTTAACATAATTGATTTAATATCCGCAAAGTCTACATTGATCATTCCACCTTGTGTGATAAGCTCGGAGATGCTTTTGACTGCCATTGCAAGAACGTCATCTACTTTTTTCATTGCTTCCATGAATGAGATATTTCTCTCTATAACATCGAGCAATCTTTGATTGGGAACGACGATTAGTGTGTCGACTTTGTCTTTGATTTCTGCAATACCTTGGATTGCGGTCTCCATCCTTCTGCGACCTTCAAAATTGAAGGGTTTCTCTACGATTCCAATTGTTAGCGCACCTAGATTTTTTGCGATTCCAGCGATAACAGGAGAGGCACCAGTTCCGGTTCCACCACCCATACCAGCAGTAATGAAAACCATATCAGCACCAGCTAAATGTTCGTGTAGTAAATCGACTGACTCTTCAGCAGCTTTTCTCCCAATTTGAGGGTTTCCTCCACTTCCTAAGCCTCTTGTAATCTCTTCTCCGATTCGCAATTTAATCTCTGCGCTGTTGCTTGCGAGTACCTGTGCGTCTGTATTTACAGCAATGAATTCAACTCCTTCAATTTCGTGATTTTTGATCATATTGTTAATGGCGTTTCCGCCAGCACCACCAACTCCTACTACTTTTATTTTCGCAAAACTGGTTGATTGAGGTTTAACAAGCATAATTGTAATAATTCCAAAATGAAAATATTGAAAAAATATAAACAAGAGGCATAAGATTAAAGCTTTGCTTTAATCAAGTAAGGCGAGTGTGCAATACAACAGTCTAATGAATAAATGCCATTTGTGCAAGTACTATGGCAATAAATTCTTAAAGAAACTGGAAATACGGTTACCGACTCCTCCTGATTTCTTTGATGATTTTGATGCTGTTCGTTTAGTGCTCGTTTCAAAACCTTCTTCAGATGAGCCATAAAGTACAAGTCCATGTCCTACAGCATATGCAGGGGATGAGATTTCATCAACTAGTCCTCCAAGACCTTTAGGATAAGCAACTCGCGCTGGTACTCCGAAGACTTTCTTCGCAACTGAAGCAATACCTGGAATAAGTGCAGATCCACCGGTGATAACTATACCAGCTGGAAGGCGAGTCTCGTTTCCAGACTGTTCTACTTGTCTGATGACGATATCAAAAATCTCACTCAATCTAGCTTCGACAATCTCGTTAAACAACTTCCTCGACATCGTTTTCATGCCTTTGATATCTAGAGAGGAAATGTCTACAACGTCTTTTTTCTTTTTGGTTTCTTTTTTATCTTCATCTTCTTCCTCTTCAGATTCCCCTGCGAGAAGGGCTTTTCTTCTTTTTGTAGCTTCACTCTCTTCATCAGATACATATGTGTTTTTCATTAATTCTTCAGCGTTTAGTTTAATTTTTTCTGCTTCTTCTAGTGAAACACGTAATCCGATTGCTAAGTCGCTTGTGATATTGATACCTCCAAAAGGTACTGAGCTACTGTAAGTAATAGCATCCTCCACAAAAGTGGTAATGGATGTTGTACCGCCACCAATATCTAAACACATTATTCCGAGTTCTTTCTCAGTGGGGGTCAATACGCTAGTAGATGAAGCCCATCCTGTAAAGACAATATCATCTACCTGAAGACCGATTTGTTGAACACACTTCACAAGATTATGAAGGGCAGAAGTCGTGGCAGAAATGATGTGAGCGTTTACTTCTAGTCTGGTGCCAGTCATTCCGATAGGATCTTTTATGTCGCCTTGTGCGTCCACAATAAACTCACGAGGTATTACATGTAAAATATCTCTCGATGGTGGGATTGAAACTGTTCTAGCACTTTCAATAGAGCGGAATACGTCTTCGGTTGTAATCTCTTCCTGTGCAATAGCAACAACACCTTTGTTGTTTAAGCTAGTGATGTGTTTGCCGTTGATCGAGATATAAATCGAAGAAACAGTAAGCCCAGCCATTCTTTCAGCAGCTTCTAGTGAATTTGCAATAGAATTAATAGCATCGTCAATGTTTACGATGACACCTTTTTTTAGTCCTTGGCTAGGGGAGGTCGCAACACCAATAACTGCAGGTGTTCCGCCTTCTTCCATAGAGGCGATAATAGTTGAGATTTTCGTAGATCCAATATCGATTGCAGTAATTATTCTACCGGCCATAGTTATTTCAATGAAATATCAATATATTCTATTATAGCGGATGTGCGATGTAAATGTATCTAACTACATAGCAATGCGCAAGTAGAGTAAAAAGTATATCATTTTACAGAAACTTTGCGAGAGCTAAAATCAATTTCGGAATAATTTTTATTTTCTTTGCTAAACTCTGCTAACAAAATCTCGAAATCTTCTAATTGCTCAGATAGTATTCTATTTGTACCAAAGATGTATTGTCTTCCTGTGTCAGTCTTGAATCTAACAAGGAATTTTCCTTCCCAATTAACCTCAACGATAGTTAAGTTTTTTTGTGATAAAAACCTTAAAACTTCACTTGTGAGACTAACTCTTTTTTCGTCTACCGGTTCGCGGATTTCGTATTCTTTATTTTCAAACACATAAACCGTTTTTAAATCGGGGTAAATACTAGGATCGAATTGAAGCGCATAGTTTTGGAGAATGGCTAAGGATTGATCAATTAGTTCTTCTCTTATCGTATTTAACATCTCAAATTTTTGGTCAATAGGGACGGTGTTAAAGTCAAAATCAACCTTTTCTTCATCAGGAAGCTCCTCTTGAGTCAAGGAATATTCTGACGCAAGACGTTCTTCGACAAGTTTGGAATCTATACCTTCTGCACCAGTAATTACATTTAACTGTTCGTCGTTGAAATTGATTTGATCAGAATAAATAATTTTAGTGATTAATCCATCTTCATCAACTATGTAAACCCCTGTAAAGTTAACATAATAGAGTAGTGGTTGTTTCTCTGAAATGTAGATTTGCACTTTGTTTGGCCAAAACTTTTTTACATTTACCGATTTAAAAGAAGGGGAACTTTCTGATAGGTGTTTTTCTAGTTCGTTACTACTTATAAACAATATGTTTTCTTCGTAATATTCACTTAGATTGTTCTCAACTTCGGTGTATTCAATACCTCTCAAACCTATTAGAGTAATTTCTTTTATATTGAAATACCCTGAAGTTATAAACCTTAATAACGCAAATGAAACTAGAACCATAAATATGAGAGATATCACCCCCAATAGAATATGCTTGGAACCCGAAATGTCTGGGGTGCGAAGTAGATTGGTCCTGCGTTTGCGCCTCAAACTTGAGTACTTAGGTTGTGCTTTATAATTTCCGTAAGCCATAACCTATTGTACCCAAAAAAGAGGGTATTGGAAAAAGAGTTGTAAGGAAAGTTTAGTTAAGTTTTAGCTGTTTTTTTAATTTGTTTACAGCTTCGACACCTTCTTTTCTCTCAAGATATTTCATCAGTCTCATTCTGCTTCCAACCATTCCAAGTAGACCACGTCTTGAGTGCTTGTCTTTCTTGTGGATTTTGAGGTGCTCGATAAGATCGTTTATCTCGTGGGTAAGAAGTGCGATTTGAACTTGTGGTGATCCTGTATCACTATCACTAGTGCGGTATTTGGAAATAACATCCAACTTTTGTTCTTTTGTAAGTGCCATTTTATGTTTTTAATAATTTAACTAGAATCCTCAGCTGTAGACGGCAACTAACAGCCAAAGAATAAGTATTAATATTATATCATCACTTACAGAAATTGCCTAGTGACAGTATATTTGAGATTTTTAGTTATATTCAAATACTATTTCTTGCTTGGAGTTTTATCAGCAACAACTTTTTTTACACTTCTTTCGACATCGGAAACGCGTTTCTTCGCTTCTTTCTCGAGTGTTTTTAATCTAGGATCAATTTCCTTCTTTTTTAGTTCTTCTACTTTTACTTTTCCAGTTTTGTAATATTTCTCTCCAGTTTTCTTGATTTGTTTTCTGGTATCCTCACCTTTTTTAGGAGCGAATAATACACCTAGAGTCGCGCCAATTAATCCACCCAGAACTATTCCACTGAGTAATCCACCTGAAGATTGAGCTTCCCTTTTTGAATTTTCGGACATTTTAAATATTTAATAAGTAGAAATAATTAAATACTATTATTTTTTTGAAGACTTAAATCTGTCGAGAAAACTAAATAAGCCAACAACCGGTATTACTACATCCGTACCAATTCTTGAAACTGATTCTGAGAGAGTTAATAGGTGAGTACTGAATTTTGAATAATCTTCTGTAACTTTTTCACCAAGTTTTGTTAAGCTCTTTAGAATATCGTGAGACAATTTTAGAGTTTCGTTGGTTGTCCCGAGTAGTCGCATAATTTGTATCGCAATTCCGACCAAACTAAACGAGAGAGAAAGAACAAGCACCAATTTAGCAAAATCATTGATATCCATAAATTTTCGATAATAAGTATTATATACATTATTCCATAAATTCGGACATTATTCTAGTAATGGCTTTGATGTATAATCGTGGGTTTAAATTAAAAAATTGGAAGAGCTATTTCGTGAAGAAAAAAGATATACCCCAGAAACTATTATTATGGATGGACTCTAATATTTTGAGATACTCGAAAATGATTATTATCCTACAGGAGAGCAATTGGTAAGGTTAATAGGATACTTCGATGAATCTGCAATGTGGCGTTCGGTTGTTACTAGTGACTCAATATTTTTAAGAGATTTAAATAATCCAAGGAAAGTATACGAACCAGAGTGGACAGCAACTCCTTTGTATAAATATTGATATATTTTGAAAACAATATAATAAACAGTTAATATACGTATATTAAATTATTAATTTTTTAGTATGAAACTCAAAGACAAAGTCGTTCTAGTCACCGGAGCATCTAGCGGAATTGGAATGGGATTCGCATTAAGAGCAGCTAAGGATGGCGCCACAGTATTATTGGCTGCACGAAGATTAGAAAAACTAGAAGAGGTAAAGGAGAAGGTTGAAGAACTTGGCGGAAAAGCAGAAGTTTTCCAAACTGATGTAACAAAAATTGACGATGTGAGAAATCTATTTTTGGATGCAACGAAAGACGGTAGACAAATTGATGTAGTTTTCAATAATGCGGGAATCGGTTTTGTAGGTAATATTTATGAATTACCAGCAGACGAAATTGAAAAAGTCCTCGATGTAAACGTAAAAGGTATGATTATGGTTGCTAAATTCGCAACTGAGGTGATGGTTAGACAAAATTTCGGACACATAATTTTCTGTTCATCACTTGCCGGATTGATTACGATGCCACAATGGTCTGTCTATGTCGCTAGCAAATGGGCTATTACAGGTTTTGCTGATTCTATAAGATCTGAATTAAAGAAATTTAATGTTAAAATCACTACATTACATCCAGGTGCAGTGCTAACAGAGTTCTTTGATCCTACAAAAGCAGATATCGATATTTCCAAGATGGGTAAAGCACTTACGGTTGACGAGGTGGCAGAAGAAGTTTACAAGGCTACGTTCACTGATAAGAGGAGAATCGTTATTCCTGGTTCAAGCCAAACTTTCTCCAACGTATACAGATTCTTTCCAGGATTGGCAGAGAAAATGATTAATAATATGGTAAAAGAAGTTGAATATACTGATAGGTCAGAGGAGGATGAACCAGAATTTTCGTATGTTAAACAAGGAGAAGTAGAATGAACTGGCTAATTTTTATAACGCTCTCTGTTGTAACAGGTTCCTTAGGTGCGATTTTGCAAAGAGTTCTGATGAAAAACAAAATCTCGGGCTCTTATTCATATTCAGCCTTGTCGCAAATCATTAGTGCTATTGTGTGTCTGATAATAGCACTGTTTATCGGGAGTCAAAATTTTCCCACAATCGAACAAACTTTCTCTAATAATCTATATATATTCATATTATTCTCTAGTGTTTTGTATGCTTTGCATGCAGCATTTGGTTTTAAATCACTACAGACTGTCGAGGTTTCAAGGTTCACAGTAATTTATTCCTTTCGATCGGTAGTCACTATTTTTGCGGCTACCATGTTTTTAGACGAGAAACTAACTTTTGTGCAAATGACCGGTGCGTTACTGATTCTATCAGCAATTATATTCTTGAACACAAAGTCATTGAAAGGAATTTTTAATTTCAGTAGAGGAGAGATTTATGCTTTGCTAGCCTCGATTACGTTTGGAATCGCAACAGTAAGTGATAAATATTTATTGGATTGGTTTGATTACGTTCCATATCTTTTTATAGATTTTATAGTGCCTGGAATAATTTTGTTCCTTGTTAGACCTAAAACAGTTCAAGAATCGGTGGGATTGTTAAAAGATAAACTCGGTCCAAAAATTTTGTTATTTTCAACCTTGTACGCTATTGCAGCAATAACATTCTTTGCAGCGTTAACTCAAGCAGATAATGCATCTCTGGTATCTGGCGTTGGGCAGGTGGGAAGTATAGTTACCGTGTTGTTGGGAATAGTATTGTTGAGAGAAAGGAAAGATTTATCAAAGAAACTGATAGCTGCATCGTTAAGTTTTGTAGGGTTAATCCTACTAGTAATAAAATAGAACTACTAACAACAACTTTAATCTTGAAATAGAGATATTGTTTCAAGTCTGTAATATTTACATCAACATTTTGTAAACATCCCCAATTAAAGGATTTTCATAGGTATAATATATACAGATAATTTAATTTTTATGTTATTTCATATGGCAAATACGTCAAAAGGCAATGGGAAAAAATTAGCAGTTGGTGCAGCAGCAGCAGGTCTAGCTGTTGGAACAGCATTAGGTGTTTTTGCAAAGTCAGACAAAGCAAAGAAAATGAAAGCTGATGCAGAAGCAAAACTTGCAGAGACCAAAGAAAAAGCTAAAGAAAAAGGAGAGGAATTAAAGGTAAAAGCAGAGGAGTTAAAAGAAAAAGCTGAAAATGCTCAGAAAGAATTGAAAAAAGACGTAAATGAAGCGAAGAAAGATGCTAAAAAGAAAATGAATGCATAAGAAATTCAAGTCTTGAATCTATGCGGCTTCCCTTAATATTACTTCGAGTAATTCAGGGAAGTCGTTTCTTTTTGACTCTTCAATTGTGAAGTGACCTCGATCTTCAAACTCGTAAACCTTTATTGAAGGCAAGCTAGTCTTAATCATTTCTACTGATTCCAATATATCTTTATCGTCGTCATTGGAAATAAGTAAAGAAAAGTTATTTATTCGAGTGGGGAGATTTTTATCAATATTAAAATCGAAGAAATCGGTTGTTTTAACTCTGTCCGGATCGAGCCAAGGAGCTACTAAGACTACTGTCTCAAAACTTATCGTGTTTTCGGAAAGCCATCTGGTCAAAAAACCACCACCGCAACTATGCCCAATTAAAATTTTTACATCTTCATCCATAGTCATTTCAAATTCGGTTTTCCATCTTAGGTAATCAGGTTTATGAGCTTCTGGCATTTGAGGGGTTCTTGCGTGAATACCGAAAATCAAAAGTTGTTTTTGTAACCACGGAATCCAATGATTTGACGATAAAGGTGGTGATTGGGTATCTAGATATTCTTGTTCTGAGCAGGTTCCGTGAAGGATGATGGCGTTTTTCATGGTTAATTATTAACTTTGTAGATAATATGTAAATAGTTATCATCTAACTGTTTAACGCTTTCCAATGTAAGTGATTTGATATTCTTCAAGTCGGCTTCAGATATTAATGAATCCCCATCAATAAGTGAGGGAGTGTCTTTTCCTCCAACTAAGCAAGGTGCCACTACGATTGAAACTCGATCAATTAATCCCTTCCTTAGAAAGATTGAGTTTAGTGTCCCTCCAGATTGTATTGTTACTCTCTTGGCTTTGTAGTCATTTCTTAATCGAATAAACAAATCTTCAAAATTTACTTCACTTTCGTAATAAATGATTTCTAGATTGTCATTTTTAAGCTTGAAAGCTGGATGGCTCTTATTTGTTGTTACCAAAAACAAAGTTTTGACGTTATCACAAAGATTAGTTATCCCCTGGGTGTTTAAGTTGTTGTTATCAAGGATTATGAAGTTTACACCTGGACAATGAATTGGATTTTTCTCGGTATTTACTCCTATTTTTGACATCACAAATCCAGAGTTCAGGGAGAAATTATCTGTAGTTTTCTCTATTTCGTAATATTGATGAAGACCTTCTTTAATGCCGGGTAGGTTTTTGTAATCTTTGTCTACATCTCTATCGGGAACACTCCCAGTTGAAATCTTTCCGTCGACTGAAATAAGTAAGAAAAGGGTATTGAAAGTTCTGTTCATTTGGGAGACGTTAATTATTTGATTTTAGCATAGATTATTTTATTGGATAGTTTTTGAAAAGAGCTATTTCTTCTCGGAATTTTTTTGAAATCCAAACCTCGAACCCACTTTAAATTTAATGAATATGGTTATGGTCAAACATAAGACGAAGATGTACAAAGGAAATGCAAAGAATTCGAGTTTCCAGGTGTCTATCGTGAACAATGTTAATAAAGCCCCAAATGAAGCCAATAAATAAGTAACCATACTCTCCGTCTCTGGAAATTTAAAAGACTTCACCAAGGTAGGTAATGCAGCAAATCCATCAGCTGTGATTGAGAAAATAATTGCTAAATTAGGATTTTTCGTTACCAACCACAAAATTACCCCGATGATAGCAATTGCCCCACAAACTATATCAAAACGTTTTAATTCCCAATAAGCATTTTTGTTTAATAAAGATGTAACTAACACCAGAAAAGGGCCAAATCCTGAAGTAAAAGTGAGGATTGACGTGAGTCCTACGCCTTGTTTTATTTGTGCTGAGAATGCAATAAAAGGGACTAATGACCACAAAAACCAAGTTACACGATTTGGTTTTGAGTGACCTCTGATAGTGTCATAAACATAGAGTAGGATTCCTGAAATATTTATGATTCCGGCAATTATTACAAATCGCTCATCTAGCATTATTTAGCTTTAATATATATAGGGAATTATACAACTTAATTTGAGAATAATGAATTTTCACTATTAGGGGTATTAGTTTTTATAATATGTAAATTAGTTGTTATAATTAGGAGGTTTTGACAATTATTCGAATAATAATTTTCGATTTAATTATCAAATATGTAGAGTAGTGGTAAAATCATCAATTACAGTTCTTTATAAATAACTATATTAATATTCTCGGTTCCGCGGTAGCTCAATGGTGGAGCGATCGGCTGTTAACCGAATGGTTAGAGGTTCGAGTCCTCTCCGCGGAGCTGAGTATATAAACATAGTATTATTCAACATCATATGGATAGGTTCTCCCCCTCCGCTGAAGCTACGGGGGACTAATCCTTGCTTTCGCAAGGACAGGCCAGCTTAATAGTTACTTATAGCTCACTAACTGCTGGTTTAGGAGTCCTCTCCGCGGAGCTGAGTGTATTATATTAACTCTTCTTAAATGATAAACAACAAATTCGATGAGTGGTTTGAAAAACTAAGAGAAATTTGGCTAAACAAAACACCAAATAAAGTAGAATCTATAGTTGCTGATAAATTTTCCTGGTATGAAAATCCATTCCAACCCTCAATTAATACCAAAGAAGAATTGTTAAAAGAGTGGCAAAGTATTCTGAATCATAAAAGATTATCTGTAGATTACAAAATAATAAGTGTTAAAAACAATATTGGGATTGCTACAGCAGAATCGATTTTTACATTGATAGACACAAAAGTTAGGGTAGAGATGAAAGGAATTTGGTATGTGGTTCTTGACGACAAAGGCAAGTGCACTGAATTTCGTCAATGGTTTAATATGAAAGAATTGAAATAAAAATGACATCATCTGATTTCTACGACATTGCCTCACTTTTTATGTTTCTCTCAGGATTTGTCTTGGGCCTCGGTGCTGTCACCGTCATAGATCTACATGGATTCCTAGGCAGGAAATCAACATATTGGACAGAAGCCACGACTCGTACTCACAAAGTTACAAAACCATTAATATGGGCAGGGATTACCTTGTCAGTTTTGGGTGGAATAATTTTCTATAGAAACGAAGATCTACAAGGAATCCCTTTGTATCATCTAATCGTTGCAATCATCTTGATATTAAACGGTCAATTTCTGTCATTTAAAGTTAGTCCATTTCTCCTGAGAAGAGAAAAAGAAGGGAGGTCATCCGAACTACTTCCATCAAATTGGCAAAGGAATATCACTATTAGTTTTATTATTTCTTTTCTGGGGTGGTGGAGTGCGCTGTTGATGTTGGTTGTTTTTCTATTAAATAAATAATTATGATCATATTTAAGTCCGCTAAGCTAAATAACGGTAAGGTCGAAATTGTTGAAAACAAATTCGAGACAGGAAATGAAAACGAAGTCATTGTAAAACTTCACTATATGGGTATTTGTAGAGCAGATGTTAAAGAGTTAACTGGTTCACGTGATATTCCAGAAGATAGAGGTCCTTTGTTTGGTCATGAGATTATCGGAGAAATAGAATTTGCTGGTTCAAAGACTGGTTTTACGCAAGGAGCGATGGTCACATTTAATCCTAACATTACTCCGAATCGGACAACCGGTTATGCTCAATACTTTAAGGTAACAGGAGATATAAAAACCCTACACAAGGCATTGATAGAAATTCCTGCCGAGACCGCAATAAACCCAAAATGGCAACCAGAACCGTTTGCGTGCATCGTTCATAGTGTAAATGTGTTAAGGCATCACATGAAAGTCGACGATTTCAATGGAAAGAATATCGCAGTAATAGGCGCAGGGAATTCCGGAACATTATTCTCAATGTTATTTAGTCATTATGGTGCTCAGATTTCTGTATTTAATAGAGGGGATGAGAGACTAAGTTTTCTAAAGGAGCAGTCTCTGTTTCCAGAATCAAAGTTAATTAAATTGGAAGAATATGATAACTTCAAGGGCATTTTCAATATTGTTGTAGTCGTACCCACAATCATCAATGACGAAACCTTGAATGTAGCGCACCAAATTGTTAAAGATAGTGGAGTAGTATTTCTTTATGGCGGAACCAAGAAAGCAGACACCCATCTAAATTCAGAAATTAACATCGATTCAATTAGGCGGAACGAGGGTTTTCAGAAGATTACATATGATGATAAAAACCTATATCTTGCAGGGGCTTATGGATGTGGAAGAGATGATTTTCTGGAAGCTTTCAAACTTAAAAACGAATCCCCAGAGGCATTCTCTGTTCAGAAGATGGTATCTGTCGAAGTCGGCTTAGAAGAATTTCCCGAGTTGATATACAAAATGAGTACAGGGGAAGTTGATTATCCTGGGAAGGTTATTGTGAATCCTTGAAAATATTATTTACAAATATTTATTCCATTATACTTCCAGGATATATCAACACTATTTCTTTATATGTGCACCACCAACAGTGCATGCAATTGGGCATTTAACACATACACCGGATGTTAATCGAATAATGACAGGTTTTATTGGTGATGCTACATTTACTCTGTCACCTTCTTTTAATTCGCAACCACTTGCTGTTGTGGCAACGCTATCAACTCCAGCGAATTCAATCCTAGTGAAATCAGTGTGATCAAGAACTGAAGAAACTGTTAAGGTGTCGTGATTCATATTATTAATTGAAAAATATTAATTTATTAAACTATCCCATCTACCCCAGTATTTGGGTTAGATTGTAGAGAACCTACTGTATAGATACTTGCCATTATTATTTGCGATAATACATCAATGTTGTCAAATGGTCAATCGGAGGCTGAAGTTACAGTAGATTCATAGAGGTTTATTTTTATAACCGTCAACCCCATATCTACACACATTCCCTTTTAACGGACATCTTGAACACGCTTCCGACGCAATGCTTGTAAGTGTCTGCCTGTAAAAATCTATTGTGATTTGTACTTCTTGTTCTTCTTTTAATAAACAATCAATTGGAGGTTTCGCGGAATGACGCTTCCCAAACCTTACCAAGATAAAAGTATCCATCGGCTCTACGGAGCTGACGGTTGCTTCAATATAATGATGGATTTTTCTAGTTGATAAATACACCTGTGCTCTCTTTTTTATTCTCTTTGAATAGTATAACGAGGCTGACCAATGCTATCACAGCAGAAATACCACCAAAAACCAATGTTAGGATGGAGACGAGTTCTTTTTTGTCTTCTAGATTAACTGTATATGTGAATGGATTATCACTTTCTGTTGCTGCTCCAGCAACTCTGTTTTGTGTTTGTGTCGAACCATTAGCTTCGGTAGCGTTATATTTAGAATACAAATCTATTGAAATAGGTAAAACCAGTATTAAAAAAATCCAAGTAATAACGCCAAATACTTGGAAACGAGTAAGATTTAATTCGAATTTCAATTTTCCAAGCTTTTTCTTTAGTTTCATCAATTATTTATGTATTTCCTCACGTTAGCGTTATGCTCTGATGAATCTTCTGCAAAATGAATATTTCCGTCAGAATCGTGAAGATAGAAATAGTAATTATTACTATTAGGATATAGTGAGGCACGAAGCGAGTCAATACCAGGATTTGAAATTGGGGTTGGTGGTAAACCTGTCCTTTTGTATGTATTGTATGGTCCATCTACCTCTTTTATTAAAAAGGGGTTTGCTTTCCAATCTTTTGCTTGGTAGAGCAAAGTTGCATCAATTTGTAATAATTTTACTCCTTGAATTCCATTTTCTAGTCTTTTGAAAATTACATCTGCAATGTCGCCTTTTTCGTCCGAAGAAAATGCTTCTCTCTCAATCATGCTTGCAATTACAAGGTGTTCGTAAAATGTGTAATCATTATTTTCAATTTCTTTGTAATCATCAGCGGAAATTTTCTCCGAGAGGGTCAAAATTTGTTTCTCAATTACGTCTTTAGCTGTTGCAGTCTTAGAGAAATAATACGTCTCTGGGTATAAAAAGCCTTCGAGATTTTTATTGGCAGGTTTGTAGTCGGCTAGGAATGTTGCAATATTTTGCGTGAATTTATAATCATCTGGATTCTCCGAAATTGAAATGTACTCCGATGCAAGAAATTTACTTTCTGGAACTTCGGAGTATGCTTCTTCTAATATATCTGCGATTTCGTCGTAACGAAGCCCTTCTTGAATTAATACCGCAATATCATCTCTGTTGGTGGAGGCATCTTGGAAAGTTTTTGTAAGCTCAAGTAGATTCGAGTCTTTTTCTATAATAAATTTACCTGCTTTAAAATTCGCAGCTTCTTCCGAGTTAAGCTTTAGATAAATTAAAAATAATTGTTTATTTTTCAGGATGCCTTCCTTCTCAAGGTTATCTAAAATCTTTTCAACACTGTCCCCAGCTTCGATAGTGAAAATTTTATCTTCTTCCAAACCAAAGCTATTATCAAGCGAACTTTTGTAATAAGAAAAACCTAGGATTCCGCCGATTACCCCTAACGATAAAAGTAAAAGTAAAAATATTATGATTTTTGACATATTTGTTTTATTAAGAGATGAGTTATTGTATCGGTTGTGGATTATGTGGTCAATCTGGAGACTGGGACCTCAAGTATTCAAGCAGTATTACCTTGGCCGATTCGCTATCAAGGTTTCGTTTTTTCTTCCCCTTGATGTTCCTAGATGCAGTTTTTGAGGAGTATGTTTCGTCCCATTCTATAATTGGTGATTGAATTTGAGACTTTAGTTTATTAATAAATTCTCTAACTATTTTCGTCTGGCTAGAATCTTTTCCTTCAAACCCAATAGGAACTCCTATCAAAACTGTGTCACAGTTGTGTTCGTCTAATAATTTAACAATTTGTTTAATAGCGAAATCTTCGTTGTTTACCTGGATAGTTGGTAATGCTTGGGCAGAAATTCCAAGCTCATCAGAGATAGCAATGCCAAGTCTTTTGTTTCCGTGATCGATTGATAGTATCTTCATAGATCAATTTTAACATACCAATAAATTAAAAAACCTATGGTTATCTTGATAGTATTAATTGTCATAACCTTAATTTTAAGATACATTTATAGGTTAATAATATTAATAAACTTTTATGAAAACAGCAGTTCGCATAATGTTCTCCCTAGGCCTATTTCTCGTTTTAGTAGTAGGTGTTGCGACTTATTTTATATTTAGAGATTTCTCACCTGGGAACTATAGTGCAGGTACCGACGATGTTAATGCAAAAGCTCCAACAGAATCTATTTCGGAGGATACAGACCTAAATGTTGTACCTGGAGAATTTATTGTTAAGTATAAAAAAGAAAAAATTAACCTACAATCTTCCTTGGTTGCTCCTAAGCTGTGGATGTTTATGAATAAGCATGAAGTTAGAGATGTTGACGCTGATTTATCCTCAAATGTGCAACTCTTTAGAACTGATAGAAATGTTGATGAGATTATTAACGAAATGAAATCAGATGAGAATGTTGAATTCGTTCAGCCTAACTATATCTACAGGTATGCTTCAATAAACACAAACGATCCCGATAAAGACAAGCTTTGGGGTCTACATAACTCTGGTCAGGTCGTAGATGGAAACACATCAGTTGCTGATGCAGACATCGATGCACCTGAAGCTTGGGCAGTGAATGAAGGGACTAATGGTGAAATTGTTGTCGCAGTTATAGACACAGGTGTTGCCTATAACCACCCCGACTTAAAGGCAAATATGTGGAATGGACAGAATTGTAAGAACGAAAACAATCAAACTTTAGGTGGATGTATGCATGGTTATGATTTTGAAGATAACGATAAAATTCCGTTGCCTACTAATTCTTCACACGGTACTCATATTGCAGGGACAATTGCTGCCGCCAAGAATAACAATTATGGGATTGTAGGGGTTGCCCCAAAAGCAAAAATTATGGCAATAAAGACAGAATTGACTTCAATTAGTGTGATTAAATCAATTAATTTTGCCAGATACAATGGTGCGAAAGTAATTAATGCCAGTTTCGGTGGTTTTGGTTATGATTATGCAATGAAGCAGGCTATCGAGGCTTTCCCAGGATTGTTTATCGCTGCTGCGGGAAATTCCAATAAAGATCATGGCATTTTAAACAGTTATCCGTGTGATTTTGATTCTGCAAATTTAATCTGTGTAGCTGCTACAGACCAAAATGATGAAATGGCAGAATTCTCTGACTTTGGGACGAAACATGTAGATGTAGCTGCACCTGGTACATCGATATACAGTAGTGTATCCCATGAGAAAATATTAGATGAAAATTTTAATAATGCACAAGCACCTGCTTTGCCGACAGGATGGACACCAGGAGGTACAAACCCTAAGTGGGGGACTTTTTATCTTGATGAGGAAATTGGTAATCTATTAAAAACGGAGACTGTTTCACCGCCATATACAAACTTAGCGAATAATTATATTACATCTCCAAAAGCAAACCTGAAAAAGAATAATGCTTCTATAAGTTTTTTTGCTTTGTGTGACACAGAATATGATTCTGTTGAACCATGGGATAATATTGAATTAAAAATGAGCGCGGATGGTATCAACTTCGAGTCCATTCCTTTTCCAGGTTTTCCGACTTTTTCCTTTAAATGGAACGAACATGTTTTAGATGCATTAACTGGGGATACACTCGAGAGTGGTGTAGCTCAATATTATTTTGATAGTGTACCAATACCTCAAAAATTCTTAACTGAGAATATGAGACTACGGTTTGTATGGAATACAAATGCAGCCGATAACGTATACATAGGCTGTTTCATCGAGGATTTAAATATTACTCATTATTCTGATGGAATGAGTAATAAATACGAATTTTTTCAAGGAACTTCTATGGCTACTCCCCACGTCGTCGGATTGGCTGGTTTAATTTGGGGTTATAAACCAAACTTAACTACCACACAAGTGCAAAATATTATTTTGGAAACAGGTGATCCATTACCTGCGCTCTCTGGAAAAATTTTAACAGGAAAAAGAATCAATGCTCACAGTGCAATGGTAAAGGCTCAGCAGACTGGAGGTACAACCCCCTCCAATACCCCAACACCAAGGCCTAGCACCCCTGTTTCTAGTCCTGTAGTGAGTCCAAGTGTTTCAGTTAGTCCAACTAACAGACCGGTTACATCAACTACTCCTACAGCACGACCAAGTATTTCTGTGACACCATCCACGGTTACACCCACGAATATTAATGCAATTGTATGCGGTCCAGCAGATTTGGATAGTAATGGAAGATTTGATTTGTATGACTTCTCTAATTTTGCAAGAAAATACAAAAGTACTTGTTCAGACAGAGGTGTAAATCATGGACCTTGCGGTGGGATAGATAGAGATAATGATGGAAAAGTCTCTATTGCTGATTTTTCAGCATTTGCTCAGCGATACTATCCAGCACCGAGCTGTTCATTGTAAAAAATCGTGCTCAAACGAATGATGCATAAGATTTGAAGATTTCTTGTAATTAGAATAAACTGAATATATTCACAGATTATCAGATGAGAGAAAAAGCTGTAGTTTTAGGATTATTTTCCTTAGGTATTTTTTTGTTGGCAATCACCGCATTCTTGTTTTATCAGGATAGGGTACCACAAGACGATAGCGCAGCTACGATTTACTATCTATCACCAAATGGTTCTGATAACAATATCGGCACTAGTGCAAGTCCCTGGAAAACCCTGACAAAGGCAGATGCCACCGTTTCACCCGGCGATACTGTAATCCTAAAGGATGGGACCTATTCGGGTTATGTTACTTTGAAAAAATCGAATGTCACTTGGAGAGCTGAAAATAAACATAAGGCTGTAATTGATGGTGGATTTGCCCCAGGTATGTTGAACAATAACTGGAATAATATTGTTTCACTTTGGAATACTAAGTGTTCAAACAAGGGTATGTTTGCGGCACTACTAGCTATTAGAGATGCTGACAATGTAACGATAGATGGGCTTTTTATTCGAAATTCTTGTGGTAGAGGTTTAGGGATCTCAACTAGTACTGGGAGTGAAACAATAAATAATATTACTGTAAAGAATTCTATGATTGACTGGACAACGACTTCGGGTATATATGCAGAGCCGGCTTTCAGTCAAAAAGATGTATTTCAAACAAAAATGAATAATTTTCAATTTATTGATAACGTTATGACAAGAACATCTATAGGTGACGAATATAATGTCAGGGTGGCAGGTGCTTGTCAGCCGAAAACGACTCCTGAGAACGAAAAGATTAAAAAGTATTGTGTCAATATTAGTGCCTCTTTTGGTGGAGTGAATTCAATCATAAGGGGGAATGTGTTTGCATGGGGGGAAGGAGAGCTGGCACCCCAGCCAGGAACTAAAGGATTCCTTTTTGAGAACAATGTTGTTGTAGGAAATAAAAACAGCTTTTATGCTGGTATGGTACAGGATGCAATAGCCCGAAACAATACATTCTATGCTCCTGAGGAAAAGAAGCCAAAGGCTGGAGGAGATGAAGAATCTGAAGCAACAGGTTTCTGGAGGTTTGGTCTTCGTAATGAAAAAGGACATTTGAAAACTGCGACTACAATGAACACAAATATTGCGATATATAATAACTTGATTGTAAATATGGGATTTTTCATTACAGGAACAAACAATGGACACATTGGTAATAATTTCCAAATATATTTTGGGAACAATACTTTGGTGGCAGGAAAAGAACTTGATACTCTATTGTCTGTTCAACATGGTGCTATGACTGGAGGAGATGGGAAATTAACGGGTATAATGGAGAATAATATATTTGATAGAAGAAAAAACCCAACTGCAAAAATATCTGTTGGTTTAAGTGGAAATGATGAATTTCTTCGCCGAAATAACCTTCTACCGACAAATATCGATAACTCTGCAAAAGGATCCGGAGATGTTTATTCAAATGATCCAGGATTGGTTAATTCACTAATTGAACTAGGTATTAAGTATCCCAATATTGGACCTGATACGCTGGACATAGCTGCTTTAAGAGCAACGGTTGATATCAATAATTATAGACCCAAACAAAATAGCCCGGTTATTAATGCAGGGTCAACTGGTGCTGGTGCAAATAATACAAATATTCCCCAATTGGTAAGATCGCAAGATTTCTTAAAAAATACAAGGGCAGGAATTCCTGACATAGGAGCAATTGAATTTGGAGGAGTCTATCATACAAGTACGCCAACTCCAATTCAATCAGCAACACCTACTCCAACGCAAGGACCATCACTAACCCCAACATTGACACGAACACCTGGACCTTCTCCTACGCCAAGTTCAACACCAGTGGTAACAAACACTCAGACGCCAATACCAAGTGCTACACCAACACCACCTATAACGGGAAATGTTTGTGGAAAAGCTGACATTGATGGTGATGGAAGATTTAGTATTGCTGATTTTGCAGAATTTGCGAAAGCATATGGTATGGGCACGAACACCTGTGCTGATAAAGATGTGGACTATGGACCATGTGGTGGAAGAGATGCGAATAAAGATGGAAAGCTAAATATTGCAGACTTTGGAGGAGCAGGAATTGGTTTTGCACAGAGGTATTATCCGAAATTAAGCTGTACTTTATAAAATCAAAGAATTAAAATTATGAGAAAAAAGTTTTTAACAATAGCATTTATAGTTACAGGAATAGTTTTATTAATTGCAACAAGTATTTTATTTTATAAAGAGTGGTCTCCAGAAGATGATTCCGCTGCCACAGTCTATTACCTTTCCCCAAATGGTAACGATGCAAATAATGGAAGCAGTTCGTCTCCATGGAAAACTATCTCTAAGGCGATGAGTAGTATTTCTGCTGGAGATACTGTTGTCTTGAAAGACGGTACTTATAGCGCATATTTTAATATTAATAAACCCAATACCACTTGGAGAGCGGAAAACAAACACAAAGCGATTATCGACGGAGGTTTTGGACCCGGTTTACTCAATGGAGAATGGAAAAATATTGTCTCTGCATGGGATTCTAAGTGTACCAATATTGGGAAATGGTCTCCTTTGCTCTCGGTTTCAGCTGATAATGTTGAGGTAGACGGGTTATTTCTGCGAAACTCCTGCGGTCGAGGAGTTTTGGTTGCAGAAAATGTAAATTATTCTAAGTTTTTAAATAATCGAATTGACTGGACATTTGTGTCTGGTTTTTATGTCTCCGGAAAAACGAAGGGTTTACAGATGATAAATAATGAGTTGACCAGAATCTCTTTTAATGACCAATACACTGTATATACCTCAAATGATTACAATGTAAATATTAGTATTCATATGAGTGGGGAAGATATGGTGGTTCGGGGTAACATTATTGCATGGGGTAGAGGAGAAATAGCTATGACTGGCTCTAGAAACTTACTATTTGAAGATAACATTATAGTTGGAAACAAAAACAATTTTTACAATGGTTGGGCAGATGGAATGATTGTTCGAAATAATCTTTTCTGGGCGCCTGAGTCACAACTTAATCCCGGAACTCATTGGGAAAAGAAAAACGGAGCGGAAAATAACTGGCACATTTCTTCTCGAAATGAAAATGATACTCGTTGGGTAAGTTACGCATCGGGAATCAATAATGCTGCATATTACAATAATATTATCTTAAACAATGATTTCTTGTTTTCAGGCTATCACAAGGATTATTCGAGTAATACGACCAATGTATATTTCGGTTTTAATACACTAGTTACTGGTAAGGAGACAAAAGATTTGTTTAACATGGTATTTGGTGCTAAAGATGGTTCGGATTCCAAATTTACAGGTATTATTGAGAACAACATTTTCGATATTAGTAAAGATCCAAATGCAACGGTCAAGGCAGCCTTAAGTGGTAACGACAGCATTGTTTTTCGTAATAATATTATGCCAGCTTCGGCTGCAAGTTCCGTCAAGGGTCCTGGAGATATTTATACAAACAGTGCAGGTTTACAGAATGCTCTTGTAGAACTAAAGTATCCAATTCCTGCTATAGGTGCTGCGACTGTCGATATGGCTGCTCTTAGGACAGCTGTAGACCTTAACAACTATCGACTTAAGTCCAACAGTCCGGCAATCAATAAGGCGGTGACTTCAAGCCCTAATAGCCAGACTCAAGTTCCGTCACTTGCTAAATCACAAGACTTCTTCAAAAATTCTAGGACCGGTGTCCCAGACATCGGAGCAGTGGAGTATGGAGGGGTGTATCATACAAGTACTCCAACACCTATATTGTCACCAACTCCAAGTGATCAAGCGACTCCAGGTCCTTCAAATACACCTGTTCCAACGATATCAAACACACCTGTTCCAGGGGCTTCGAATACACCTATTCCAACTTCCACGGAAACACCTCGAACAAAGCCTTCTCCAACTCCGACAACACCTATTACCGGGAATATTTGTGGAAAGGCAGATGTGGATGGAGATGGGAGATTCAGTATTGCAGACTTTGCTGGATTTGCTCAAATGTATGGTACTGGAAGAAAAACATGTGCAGATAAAGACGTAGATTATGGTCCTTGCGGAGGGAGAGATGTTAACAAAGACGGAAATCTAAATATTGCAGACTTTGGAGGTGCAGGGATAGGATTTGCACAAAGGTATTATCCTAAGACTAGCTGTGCTTTGTGATGATTAATAAATTAAAATATTATGAATAAATTATTTTTTCTTTTCTTGACTCTTCTCACGTTCGCATTAATTGGACCGACTCCTATTAAGGCGTATAGGCAGCCTATTTCGAATCAGTTTATGACACCATTTTGTCCTCTTAAGGCTGATGGTTCAAAAGATAATAATTGCCTCTTTATACCTAAGGCAGAATGTAGTTATTTTGTTTCAAAACAAGGAAGTGACAATAATCCGGGTACAGAAGCGAGCCCATTTGGCACAATACAGAAGGGTGTGGACGTTTTAACTGCGGGAAAAAAACTTTGTATCAAAGGTTATTCTGATGGCACTAAATATCCAGGTAGTGTTAGCCTCACGAATAAGAATGGAAATAATAATGCATGGATTACTATTGGTGGATACGAACCGGATAAGAGGGTAGTAATACAAGGTACTAATTATTCTAACGGTACTATCACAATAACTAATTCGAGTTTTATAAGAGTGATGGGTATTGAGGTCACTAAATCCAACAATGGATTTACCGCACAGGTTTCCAACAACATCGACTTTATAAATTTGAAAGCTTATGACAACTGGAACTGGGGGATCGGTGTTCCAAGTAACAGTGGACCTAGTCAAAGAATACGAATGGAACATTCAGATATATACGACAATGTGAAAAAAAACGTTATTGATCCGACATGGAATCCGAATTTAGATCGCGAAGGTCAAGGAGGCACTGGTGCTCAGTTTAACCTTGTGGCGGAGGGTGCATACCGTTATAATAAGCTCTATAGGAACTTTGGAGAAGGTCTTGATGTACATAAGGATGCTAATCAAGTTATTGTTGAAGATAATCTATTCTCCGAAAATTCGCATACTTCATTCTACGTAAATCATGCATCAAACATATTATTTCATCGAAATTTAGTAATTTGTAGCGGAGAAAAACCATCCTGGCATAGTGAATACGATAGACGTGACGATAATCTTGGTACTGCAATTACTTTTAGACAGGAAAGGGGCCACAATAGTGACGATTTGGGCGGTAATAATGCTGCAATAAATAATATCGTTATGGGTTGTACCGTTCATTTTGTAGCCACTACGCAAACATCCCAAAGACCATCCCAGAGTCTGATTGTCGCAAATAATACTTTCATTGATGCACGTAAGAAGGAGGGTAATGATGCTAAAGCTGCAAAATTTGTACAACTGCAAAGTGATGCAGGAGATTATGGAGAATCTGTATTGTTTCTAAATAATTTGTTTAAATTTGTGGATACACGAGCAAGTTTAACAAGTTCAGGTGCTGTTGCATTGAATAAAATTATCTTTGCAAATAACATGACTGATAGTAATCCAGGTTTTACAGAGGGGATTACGAAGGTGAATTCACTCCCATTTTTGGGCAACTATGATCATACAGCTTTTCTTGGTGACAAGACGAAACCCTGGGAATTGTCAACTGCTCAATTAAATAATATTAAACGTTGGGCAATGCTTGCTAATAATTCTCCAGCCGTTAATTCTGGTTCAGTGACTATGCCTAATAGTGTTCCCACAAGTGATAAAAGTCGTTTTGAGAATTTATATCGAGATTATCTAAATCAAGATTATTTTGGCAATGTACGAGGAGACAATCCAGATGTAGGAGCACATGAATCAGATGGAATAGAACAGGCTCCATTAGATGAAACTGTTTTGTGTGTATCAAAAAAAGCTGAATTTGCAGATAACGGACCTATTAAAGATTCGCAAGTAACATATAAATTGAGATTCGATTGGCCTGAAGGACCTAATGGAACAATAAAAATTAAAGACTATTACTCGGACGATACAGAGATAGTTGAAAAGCCAGCGTATTGCTTAGAAAAAAGTGAACAAGTACTAGGGGCAAGTAGCATAAGAGTAAAAGGAATCCCTGAGATAGTAGTTGGGTTAGTTTTATTATTTATGATTTTACTTGTAATCGGAAACAGTAAATTAAGTTATAGAAAAAAACTAGCATTAATTACAGGTTTGATAACTTTAGGTCTGGGGATAATTCTGACAGCCAAAGTTATTGAAAAGGAGTTAAGTCCAGATGATAGTGAAGCACAAATTATTAAATTTCTCGAGTGTGAAGTGACTTCAAATTTGCCAGAGATGATATACAAGGCCAAGCTTATTGGAGATCAAGGAGATACAGTATCTAATACGGCGAAAGTATATGAAAACAATGAAGAAGTAAGTAGTTGTTTTGAGGAATTTGTCATACAGGCTGAAGGTGCTGCAACGCCCTCCGTAGGCGTGTCGAATTCCCCCACTATTTCGAGAACTCCGACCCCACCTCCTAGTGTCACAGACACTCCTCCGCCATCTGGAAACATATGCGGAAAAGCAGACACGGATGGAAATGGAAGATTCACCATAGCTGACTTTGCACAATTCGCTCAAATGTATGGTATGGGGAAAAATATCTGTGCAGATAAAGACGTAGATTATGGTCCATGCGGAGGAAGAGATGTAAATAAAGATGGAAAACTAAACATAGCGGACTTTGGAGGAGCAGGGATAGGATTTGCACAGAGGTATTATCCGAAGACTAGTTGCGCGTTATAAAAATGAAGAAATTAAAAGATTGAGAATTTAAATAATTGAAAATGAGAAAAGAAATAATATCAGTTGGTCTAGTTGCAGTAAGTTTAATTTTATTACTCGTGACCAGCCTACTTGTATATAGAGAATGGGCGCCGGAGGATGATAGTGCAGCAAGCATATATTATGTATCTCCCACAGGAAATGACAACAATGCTGGTACAAGTGTAAACCCTTGGAAAACCTTCGCAAAAGCTAATTCAAAAATTTTACCAGGTGATACCGTAATATTAAAAAACGGGATATACAGGGAAGTCTTAACAATTTATGTTGCAAATACTACATGGAAGTCAGAAACTAAACATAAGGCAATCATTGATGGTGGCTTTCCACCATCGTTATTAAGCGGGGACTGGAATAATATAGTTACACAATGGAATAATAAATGTAAAAGTATTGGCGAATACGCTCCATTAGTCACTTTCACAAATCTCAGCAACGTAACAATTGATGGACTTTATATAAGATATTCGTGTGGTAGGGGTATATCTTTTTCCACTTCAGGAAATTCGGGAAAATCAGATAATAATGAAATTAAAAATAACAAAATAGATTGGACCTTTAACTCTTCAATATTTGCTAGGCCTGAAATAATCGATGGAGTGTACCCCAATCAAATGAATAATAATAAGTTCTTGGATAATACTATCCTCCGAGCATCTTTTGGTGACGAATACAATGTGAGAGTCGAAGGGGCCTGTGGTGTACCGAATGTTAAGAAATATTGTGTAAATGTTAGTACGTCTTTTGGAGGTAATAACACCCTGGTAAGGGGAAATATCATTGCTTGGGGAGAAGGAGAAGTATCTCCACAGCCCGGTAGTAAAAACTTCATATTCGAAAATAATGTTTTGATCGGAAATAAGAATAGTTTTTATGCTGGAATGATAGAAGGTTCAACTGTACGGAATAATCTTTTCTATGCTCCAGAAGAGAAAAAAATAGCTGCGGGAGGTACGGAGGATGATGTGACAAATGGAGAATGGAGATTTGGTTTAAGAAATGAAAAAGGACATTTGAAGATGGGAAAAGTGCCTAATACAAACATATTGATTTACAACAATATGATAATCAATACAATGTTCTTTATTGCAGGAGCCAATAGCAAGTACATCTCCAATAACAATAATATTTATTTCGGTAACAATACATTGGTTGCCGGAAAAGACTTGACCACAATTCTTAGGATTACGCATTCTGCGGTCACAGGTTCAGGTGATCCTGCCCTAACTGCGCTTTTTGAAAATAATATAATTGATACTAGAAAAAATCCTACTTCTAAAATTAATGTCAAATTATCTTCCAATGATAAAGTGACCTTTAGGAACAATCTGTGGCCATTACAAAATGTCCCGAACACCGTTAAGGGAGGTGGGGATGTATATACAAACGATCCAGGCTTATCGAATGCCGTTGTAATGTTGAACCTTAAGTATCCTGTTATCGGTCCAGATGAAATCAATGTCGACGAATTAGTTACAGCTTTGAATATTAATAACTATCGCTTAGTAAACGGAAGCAAGGCAGTAGGTACAGGTACGACTGCAGGTAGTACAATTGGAGTTGCTATTCCAACTGAAGCAAGACAGATAGACTATTTCAGAAACAATCGAGTAGATGTTCCGGATATTGGTGCAGTCGAATTATCGAATAATGTAACACCTACCACTTCAAATTCATTAAATAAATCAACAAGTATTGTGATACGTGCAAAAGCAAGAAATGGTTTATCAGTAGCAGGTGCATGGCCTAAGGTAGAATTAAAAATTGGTAATCCTACAACAGTTCAACCCACTGTTCAGACTTTTACGGTAAATTCGACGACCTATGCAGATTATAGATATACCCACACAGTTCCTGTCGGAATATCAGAAATAAAAGTGAAATTAGCTAACGGAGATGGTTCGGTAGATGTCTATATAGATAAATTGACATTGGGTACAACTGTTTATCAAACAGAAGATCCAACCACACTTTCGACAGGAACCTGGAACAGCTCGGCTGGGGCATGTGTAGGAGGATATTATTCCACAGAATTGCTGCACTGCAATGGATATTTCCAATACGAAGCTAAATAGTCACAGGAGAATCTAAACTATTACTTTCTACCACTAGTCTATGAATGGTATAATATTTAAGTCTTCATAAACGAGAAAGGATGTTAGGTGAAGGAATTTAAAGAGTATTCAAATGAATTTTAATCCTCTTACAGATTCCTCCACAAATCCTAGATCCCTATCATTATGAAGGCTAATATTTACTTATTAGTTTTTTATAAATGGATAAACAATACACAAAATCCATAGACTTTAACGGCAAAAAGCTGACTTTCAAACTCGGCGGACTTGCTCCAAGAGCCAATTCTACAGTATGGGCTCAAATGGGAGAGACTGTAGTTCTTACTATCGTAACTGTTGGTCGAGAAAACCCAAATTTAGATTACTTCCCATTATCAATAGAATATATTGAAAAATTCTATGCTGGTGGAAGAATTTCCGGATCAAGATTCCAAAAAAGAGAAAGATGGCCTAGTGATGACGCGGTCTTGAAGGCACGTCAAATCGATCATTCATTAAGATCTCTCTTTCCCCACGGATATAAAAACGAAGTAAGTGTTACCGTTACAGTTTTAGCTTATGACAATGTTCATGATCCAGAGACTTTGGCGGTTACCTCAGCCTCACTTGCACTTATGAATTCAGATGTTCCATTTATGGGGCCTGTCGCTAGTGTTGTTATTGGAGTAAAAGACGGTGAAATGATTTTAAACCCATCAAACTTAACAGAAACTGACGAATTTGACTCTGAATTCATTATTTCTGCTAGGAATGACAAGAGAATATTAAACATTGAAGGTTTCGGTAATGAATATCCTGAGGATAAAATGTTTGGTTTGATTGATTTTGCATTAGCTGGGATGAAACCCCTTCTTGATGTTCAGGAAGAAATCACAAAGGAAATGGGCAAAGAGAAGGTTGAATTTGTTGACCAAACTCCTAATGAAGAAATAATCCAAGATCTTCAGGACAATTACATGAAGAAATTAGAGCAGGCAATGTTGGACAAGGAGAATAGAGACAACTTGATGCAAGAAATTAGAGATGAGGTTTTAGAGGCTCATAAAGAAGAAGAGGGATGGGATGCAGGTTCCATTGCTTCCGCTTTAGAATATGTAGCTAAGAAATATGTTCGAAATCTCATTTTGACAGAGGAAAAAAGAGTTACAGGCAGAAAACTGGACGAAATTAGACCACTTTATATTGAAGTCGGAGTACTACCTAGAGTTCATGGATCCGCAATTTTCCAAAGAGGTAATACTCAATGTCTTTCAGTAGTCACACTTGGATCTACAAGGTTGGTACAACAACTTGAAAGTTTCGAGGGAGAAGATGCAAAAAGATGGATGCACCACTACAATGGACCGAACTATTCCCTAGGATTGGCTGGAAGATTTAATTATATTCCAGGTAGACGTGAAGTCGGTCATGGGAATATAGGAGAAAATGCATTATTGAAAATGATTCCTGAAGTCGATAAATTCCCATACACTCTTCGAGTTGTTTCGGAAATCCTTTCACAACAGGGCTCAAGCTCTATGGCAGCAACTTGTGGAACTACATTAGCATTGATGGATGCTGGAGTTGCTATAAAAGCACCAGTTGGTGGAATCTCTGTCGGGTTGGTAACAGACAATGACGAGAAAAACTATAAATTGATAGTTGATCTAGAGGATGTCGAAGATTTCTATGGAGACATGGATTTTAAAGTTACCGGTACCGACAAAGGAATCACAGCGATTCAACTTGATAATAAGCTCAGAGGTATTCCTGTTGAGATTATGAAAGAAGCATTCATCAAATCAAAAGAAGCTAGACTTGAAATTTTGAAAGCTATGACAGCTGTGATTGCTGAACCTAGAAAATCAGTAAGTGAATATGCGCCTAAAGTGGATGTAATAAAAATCGCTCAAGAGAAAATCGGTGAGTTAATAGGTCCAGGTGGAAAAGTCATAAAAGGAATTGTAGAAAAAGCTGGAGGTGATGTAGAGATTGATATTCAAGATGATGGAACAGTAACAATAACTTCAATGGATGAAGAGCAGAGACGACTTGCCAAAGCTATGGTAAAGGATATTGTGGTAGAACCAGAAATTGGAAAGATTTATGAAGGGAAAGTTGCTTCTGTTAAAGAATACGGAGCCTTCGTAGATGTAACTCCAAATATCTCGGGATTAGTTCACAAATCCGAAATGAGCGATAAGTTTGTTTCAAATCCTGAAGAAATTGTAAAAGAAGGCCAAACTGTAAAAGTTAAAGTAATAAAACTAGAAAATGGTAGAATAAGTTTCTCCATGAAGGGTTTAAATTGATATAAACCTAATGACTTATGGTAAAGAAGACCATATCTTCAATCAGAAGTATTCTGACTAGGGAGCAAAACGAGATACTCTCAGCGGCCGCAATGTTGATGGTTCTGCTTTTTGCTACCAAGATTGTTGGTATGGTTTTTCTTTCATTGGTCTCCTCTCAGTTTGGAGCATCAGCAGATCTCGATCTTTTTTATCTTGCATCAGCAGTTCCCGAAACAATCACGAATATTATTTTGCTCGGCGCAATCTCCGGCTCAATAATTCCAGTTTTGGTCAAAATCAAAGAAAAAGAAGGAGACGAAAAGTTCTCATCGTCATTTAGCACGATAATGAATCTAGGAATGTTGCTCTTTGTATTCCTTTCGGTCTTGGTCATGATTTTTGCCAAATTCACTGTTCCGTTCGCAGTTGAAATTACTCAGAGAAGTGGAGATTTATCACCCGACGACATAGATAATGTCATTTTGATGACTAGAATTTTATTAATCCCACAAATAATTCTAGGGGCTAGTGCTTTCTTGTCCTCTGGTTTAAATATCCATCATAGATTTATTATTCCTCAACTAGCACCGCTACTCTATAATCTTGGAAAGATAATTGGAATAATCTTTCTTATCCCCATCGTGGACGATAAGATTTGGGCTCTAGTTTGGGGTACACTGATTGGAGCTGTATTACATCTTCTTGTACAAATTCCATTATGGAGACAGTTAAAAATTGGCTATAGATTCCTTTATATCAATCTTCGCGACAAGAATTTTATGGAGGCGATGAAATTAGGATTGCCTCGAGTTCTAGGTCTTAGTGTAGAAGAGGTTGCTAGGATTGCAGACACTTTAATATCGTTCAGTTTGACTGTCGGTTCATTAGCATCATATCAATATGCACTTCGATTAACAGCAATTCCTCTCAACTTGTTTGGAACATCTTATGCAATTGCCTCGTTCCCATCACTTTCAAGGTTATGGTCTAATGGCTCAAAGATTGAATTTGAAATTCTTGTGAGGAAGATTATTAATCAGGTATTATTTTTGGCTCTACCAGTGAGTGGATTATTTATAATTTTGAGAGTGCCGATCGTTCGTTTGGTGTATGGAATCCTAGGAGGTAGCTTTACCTGGGCAGACACTTTACAAGTTTCTTGGGTTTTGATGTTTTTCGCCATAGGAATTAGTCTGGAAACTCTACGCACAACTTTGTTTAGAGTATATTTTGCAATTCATAATTCTATAGTGCCTCTAATATCAAGTGTCTTCGTTCTAATCTTTGGAGTCATCACGGGAATCCTTTTGACAAATTACTTCAGCAATTTCTACGAGTTTTCGATTTTAAAAATTACTTTCAATCCATCATACTTTTTTAATAGGTCAGACGGACCACTTGCAGTTGGAGGATTGGCATTGAGTTCTAGTTTGGTCTTTAGTGCTGAGTTTTTCCTATTACTATTTATTTTGAGATACAAGAAAGTAATTACAAATTTACGAGGTTTGGGCAAGGAAATGATAATCAAACTATTTGCAACTTTGGTAATGATGACTAGCGCGTATACGATGGCGAAGGTCTGGGAAGGAATTCTTCAAACTGATAAAACTGTTCAACTGATACTCCTAACAGCAACCACAGCATTGACAGCATTTGGAATATATCTAATTACTTGCAAACTTCTTCGAATTGAGGAGGTTAATGTATTTATGCGCTTTATCGTCAGAACGCTCAAGAAATTAAGTTTTTTCAAGGAATAAAAAATGGTAACTTTGATTCATGGACTTAATCCCTATCAATCCAGAATTGAACTTTCGAAGTTAATCAAAGGTAAGCAAATCTCCAGCACTTACGCAGACAAAGCAAATGGAGTTACTGAACTAATTTTTCCATCAGATAATCTTTCTATATTTGGAAATGAACAAAAAATTTCTATAATTCGTGATATTTCCAAAAACAGAAAGAAAACCGTTTCAAATGATTTGTCCGAATATATTGAAAAGCAGGTAAATAATGTTGACATGATTATTTATGAGAATGGGAAACTTGACGCTAGGACTAAGTTGTACAAAACACTAAAGAAAGTTGGAAATGTTATTGAGACAAAAGTTCCTGAACCCAAAATATTACAAAAATGGATCTCGCAAACATTGAAAAAGGATGGAATTAAGGTGGACCTGAGACTTTGCGAACAGATTGTGAACAAAGTCGGTACAGACCAACAAACACTTTCTACTGAATTAAACAAGTTGGTTTTGTTAGCAAGATCAGAGAACAGAGAAGAATTAATAAGTGAAGATTTAGAAATTCTTACTGAAAACAAAGATGTAATTATTTTTCAATTATTGGACGCACTTACAATTAGAGATAAAAAAAACGCTTTAAGAATTTTTGAAGATTTATACAATGATGATTTTCCTTATATCATTTCAATGATAGCTAAACAATTGAAAATGATTTATTGGATGAAATCGGGAGAAGTTTCTGAAGACGATATGAAATCGGTTTTTAGAATTCATCCGTATACAATGGGGGGGATAAGGAGAAATGTTCATAAGTTTGAATTATCCTTTGTTAAACTACTTTTTGCTAAAATTACTAACTTGGATTTTAAAGTTAAGCAAGGTAAAATGAATGCTAAGTTAGGTTTAATATTGTTAATTTCAAGTGTCTAGAATTCGATTGCCCAAATTTCTAGTAGTATTAATCTCCCTGTTTGTTTTTGGGTTGCTATCTGTTGAAACATTCGCTCAAATTATTGATCAGACAAAAGATTCCCTGAAATTCCCTAAATCCATCGAGGAGCAAAAAGAAGCATTTTCTTTGCCTGATAGTGTCTACATAGTTCCTTTGAAGTTGGAGTTTGACGAATATGTAACAACAAATGACTGGTACAAAGGTATTTATTACTATCAAACATTTCGATTGAATCAAGGCGATTTTTTGTTTCACTACTTTGTAACTAAGGATGGAAAAGTTCTAGAGGGCAATAGCAAAGGGGAGGAACAAAGATTTGCATTAAAAGACACGCAGGAAAAACCAGTAATAATTGGATATCTTTCTGAAAATGACTCAGATGATTTCTCCACTGAAGGTAGAGAGGCACTGAATTCATTAATTGTTGAGGTTGCCAATAGAAACCGAATCAAATTAGAAAACATATTTGTAAAAAGTTTTTATTATCAGGCAACTGAACAACAGCAAATAGTCGGAGTTCCCGATATTGTCGCTGGTAGATGGGAGAGGTCTTTGACTGAGATGACAAAAGAGATTGCAGCAATGTATGACCCTGCGAAATTTAAATTTGAACTATCTATAACTTCGGTTAAAACTCCAACAGAAAAAGTTAAATACGGGGATCAAGTTGTTGCAGAAATCACAATAAAAAATAACAGTTCGATTTCACTATATGAAAGTTCAGATTTTGAACCAATTATGACTAAGGTTGGGAGTGATGACTTCAGTAAATTCTTTGTAAACGGAGTTTGGTCTGGACCTAAGCAAACCAAAATAATGGCGGAAGGCACTAGTATACGACCCGGTGAATCAAAGACATTCCAAGTGAGAGTGGGAGTTCCATTACACTTCGACAAACAGACAGAAAAGTTCCAACTAGTAAACGTATTGGGAGAAGTTTATGCTGGCTCAGAGTTTGAAATCACATTAGATGTAAATAAATCAGACATGGATGTTGTTGAAATTGCAAATACACCTGTCGGATATTTAAATGTCAGAGAACAAGCAAATACAAGCAGTAGGGTGGTAACGAAGGTTTCACCAGGTCAGAGATTTGTTGTTATGGAGAGATCTGGTTCCAGCTGGGTGAAAATTGATGCTGGTGCAAATGGACAGGGTTGGATTTCAACCCAATATGCTAAAAAAGTCTAAAATCATAAATTCCCCATTTTGTTTTGTTACTATTGCTATTAAGAGGCTGAGATTGACAGCTAGAGCAAATATCTGTTAAATTGAGTAAAATATTACTTCAATCATAACTGCTCTGATTGAAATTTTTCAGCCCGAAGCTTTATTTTTTAGAGACACCATATGGCAAAACAATCTACCGAAAAAACAACTGAACCAGTAAAGGAAGTAAACACTGGCAAGTCACAAGCATTAAATGCAGCTATTCAACAAATCGAAAAACAATTTGGAAAAGGTTCTATTATGAAGTTTAGCGATAGAGCAAGATCTGACGTGGATGTTATATCGACTGGTGCATTGTCACTTGATATTGCACTCGGTATTGGAGGAGTTCCAAAAGGCAGAATAGTAGAGATCTATGGACCAGAGTCTTCAGGTAAAACAACATTGGCCATGCATATCATTTCAGAAGCACAAATAAAAGGCGAAACAGCAGCTTTTATCGATGCAGAACATGCATTCGATGCTGAGTACGCTAGAAATATTGGAATCAATCTTGATGATTTATTAATCTCACAACCTGATTATGGAGAGCAAGCGCTTGAAATTTTAGAAACTCTAATACGATCAGGAACGGTAGGTGTTATTGTTGTCGACTCAGTTGCTGCACTAACTCCACGAGCTGAAATTGAAGGAGAAATGGGAGATTCACATATGGGTCTCCAAGCTAGATTAATGAGTCAAGCTTTGAGAAAAATCACAGCTATTTGTTCAAAGACTGGAACTACAGTGGTTTTCATCAATCAACTAAGAATGAAAATTGGTATTATGTTTGGAAATCCAGAAACTACAACAGGTGGTAATGCACTGAAATTTTATGCATCTGTGAGATTGGACATCCGCAAAAAAGAGAAAATTGGCAAATTAGATGATGTTCGAGGTCATGTTGTACGCGTTAAAGTAGTTAAAAACAAGATGGCTCCTCCATTCAAGGAAGCAGAGTTTGATATTATTTATCCAAACGGAATAGATAAGATTAGTTCACTTGTGGACGCAGCAATACAGTTTGGAGTAATTGAGAAGTCTGGAGCATGGTTTAGAAAAGGTGACAATCAACTAGGTCAAGGTAAAGACGCTGTAAAAGAACTGCTGAAAGAGGATTCAAAATTACGCAAGGAAATTTATCAAGAGGTCAAAACAAAAAGCAAAATTTAATAATAATTAATTATGGGTAGAGCATCGTCAACATTAGAGGCACTTTTAGTATCAAAGGTAAGAATAAAAGTTCTTAAATTCTTCCTGCTTCAGCCGGATGTGAAGTTACATCTAAGAGGAATTGTTCGCGAAATTGACGAAGAAATCAACGCAGTGAGAAGAGAACTTACCAGACTCGAAGAAGTTGGAATTGTGGTCTCCGAAGAAGATGGTTCAAAGAAATTCTTTCAACAGAACAAAGACAGTGTCTATTATTACGAACTTCTGAGTATGATGCACAAGGCATTTGGACTAGGAGGGAAACTCATACGAGCAAATAAAACTTTAGGAGAAGTTAAGTTTGCTCTTCTTACGGAAGATTATCTCAAACAAAGTCATACATCATCACAGAAGATTGACTTAGTGGTTATTGGTACCATCGAATTACCTAAACTTACAGAATTAGTAGAGCAAGCTGAACAGAAGTTAGAACGTGAAATATTCTATACGGTCATGACAGAACGAGAATTTTTCCTGAAGAAAAAACGAAGGGATCCTTTCGTTCTTAATATTCTGTCACAAAGAATCGTATTACTTATTGGCTCTTATGAAGAATTAATCTCTTGACTGAACACAAGCACGAACCAAAAAAAGCGAGACACATCGTCTGGTTTAGACAAGGTGAATTTGATTTACAAGCATCCAAACTCTCATTAGATGAGGGTTTTTATGAATGGTCGACTTTCCAAGCCGTCCAGGCAGTAGAGAAATCTTTGAAAGCAGTTATCGTATACGCTGGTGCAAACCCACCTAGAATTCACAAACTTCAGACATTGATGGGAATTTGTAACAGAATTTGCCCGGAATTCAAACAGACCAAATTCCAATTCAGATTTTTAGAATCGTTTACATTTGTCTCTCGTTATCCATTTTTACTTCCAGGACGTACAAAAACACCTCACGAGATTATCACGAAGCCTGAAGCAGAGAGAGCATACAGACAGGCACAAGAATTCTTACAAAAAATATCTGTCATCTTGTCGCATCCGATGGAGCCTCAAGAAATGTTATTGACCTATGACGAAATGTTTACGAAGGAAGAAATAGAAAATCGAATAGAAGAAATCAAAGAAAGATTAATAGTTGCATTTGATCCAGAGAAAATAATTCTGTTTGGTAGGTTTGCTAGAGACGAACAAGTCAGCAGACTTTCCACGATGGATATTTTAATAATCGCTAATACCGAAGATAGCTTTATACAGAGAATTTTCAAAGCTAGAAAATCCACAAAAGAAGGAGCTCCGATTATAGAGCCTCTTGTTTATACTCAAGAAGAATTTAGTTTGATGGTAGATGATGAAGGGGAGAGTTTCTTGGAGACTGCTCTAAAAGAAGGTCGAGTTATCTACGAAAAACCTAAGCAATAAGTGTTGGACTTATCATTTTGAGTTCCTTAATATTTTTGGCTCCCACCGCAAACATACTGATTCGAAATTCTCTTTTGTATTTTTCAATTATTTTTGAACAGGCATCAGAACTTTTAAGTGCTGGCTCAAGGAAAGGTTTTGCGCTAGAAGCCATGTCCGCTCCCAACATCAAGCTTAGTGCTATATGTTTGCCATTTCGTATTCCTCCACAAGCTATTAAATTCAGATTTTCAATTTCTCGACAATCGATTAAGCATTTATCTGTAGGGATTGACTCAGTTTTGAATATGTCACCAAGGTCATCATCTCGACGATAACCTTCTACCCATGGCCAACTTGTCCCTCCACCACCAGCAACATCAATCCATTCGATACCAATTTCTGTAAGCTTCTTTGCTGTTTCTTTGTCAATTCCATTGCCAACTTCTTTGATTAGAATGGGTTTCTTGATCTTAGGTAGAACCTTTGCAAGTTTATCAATCAACCCTTTAAAGTTTGTGTCACCTTCTGGTTGAACCGCTTCTTGGAGATGATTTATGTGTAAAAATATCCCGTCAGCTTCAATTATATCGATCAACTTGTTAATTTCTTTTGCTCCATATCCATAATTCAACTGTACCAAACCCATGTTTGCGAACAACGGAACAGAAGGGCAAAGGTGGCGCACATTAAAGCTGTCCAGTGATTCTGGTTTCTTCAATATGACTCTCATCGATCCGAGTGCGAGCGGAATTTTGTTTTTTTCAGCAGCAATGGCAAGATTGGTGTTAATAGTTTTTCCAAATTCTTCACCACCCGTCATCGATGCAATCATAAATGGAAACGAAATTTCTTTGTTGAAGAATCTGACTGTGGTATCGATTTCTTTTAAGTCTATTTCTGGAAGTGCTTTGTGGGGTAGAACATATTTGTCAAAAGAAGAAGGATACGGCTGCGTATCCTTCTCTAAGACAATTTTGATATGTTGTAACTTTCTATCTTTAATTGACATTTTATTTTGCTTCTTCTGTTACACGAAGTTCTCTGATTGCTGTGACTTTCACAGATCCAGGATAGTTCTGTGTTTCTTCGATTTCTTTTGCGATCTTATGTGTTGTGATTACAACATCGTCGTCACTAGCAATAGATGGTTTGAAAATAACTCTGACTTCGCGTCCAGCGTGAATTGCGTATGCTTCTTCAACACCTTCGTATTTCTTCGCAATATCTTCTAGACCTTTTACTCTTTTTACGTAATTTTCGTAGCTGTCTTTCCTAGCACCAGGTCTTGCACCAGAGATTGCATCGGCGATTTTTACGATTTCTGCTTCTAATGAAGTAGTGTCAATATCACCATGATGTGATTCTACTGCATTTGCTAATTTTTCATCTTTCAAATATTTCCTAACTACATCGCCTGAGATGTGATGATGAGGTTTACCCTCAATCTCGTGAGTCAGAACTTTTCCAATATCATGGAGTAGGCATGCTTTCTTTACGAAATTTACGTCTGCACCAAGTTCGGATGCTAGTTGTCCTCCGAGGTTGACCATCTCCATACTATGTTTGATGAGATTTTGTCCATAACTAAATCTATATTTAAATCTTCCAAGCAATTTGATGACTTCTTGTGGAAGATCGTTACAACCTGAATCGTAGGCAAGTTTTTCTCCTGTTCTTTTGATTTCTTTCGAGAGTTCATTTTTGATTCCGTAGATTGTTTCTTCGATACTTCCTGGATGAACTCGTCCATCTTTAAGAAGTTTTTGCAATGCGAGTGCTGCTACTTCACGTCTGATAGGGTCAAAACAGGATAGGGTGACCTGGTTAGGTGCCTCGTCTACTATGATATCAACACCTGTTAGTCTCTCGAATGTTCTAATATTTCGACCTTCTTTTCCGATTATTTTTCCTTTTAATTCTTCGTTCTCAATATCAATTGTCGTTGCTGTAGACTCTGCTACATAATCAGTAGCATTTTTTTGCATTACGTCTACCAAAATTTCACGACTGACTTTTTCGGAGGTGGATTGTATTTCGAAATCTGCCTCTCTGATTTTCCTAGCTACATAGGATTTGAGTTCTTCTTCAGTTCTGTCCATCACCAATTTTTTAGCCTCTTCAGGTGATAGTCGTGCTAACTTCTGGAGCTCTTCGGTAATTTTCTCACTTCTTCTTTTTACGTCTTTTTTGGCTTGTTCTACGGCCTTTTCTTTGTTCTCGATGCTTTCGAATCTTTCATCTAGAACTTTTGCTCTGTCGACTAATTTTTTTTCTCTTTCGTCGAGACGTTTTTCCTCAGCGAGAACTGTTTGTTTCAGTTCGGTGGTTTGTTTCATCGCTTCAGTTTTAATCTTGTCGGCTTCTCTTTCAGCTTCAAGAATTGTGTTCTGTGCTTTCAAACTGGCTTTACGAATTGCTTCGTCCTCGGATATGTCAACAAACTTGGGATTCTTCAGCTTTTTTTCAAGCTCTTTTTTGTTTCTGGTGAGCATGTAGCTTGCACCCAGTCCTCCCGTTGCTATGATTGACAATACGATTAATAGTATTGTTTCCATCCAAATAAATTAATAACTAAAATGAAAAATATAACTATAAAAATAGTTGTATTTCTCTTACTTTAGGTAAGTTTTGATTTATCTTCCTGGGATGATTAATAGACTATTACTCCGATAGAGGAGTTGGGTATGCGCAACGTCTTTACACGACTTGCTCTTGTTCAATAATATTTTTACTTTGAAATTTGTCATTTATTATTAACACATACCTTAAGTATACGAACATCCAAGAAAAAGGACTTACCTGTGCAATATAGTCTAATGATATGCTTAAACATACTTATAGTCAAGTGAAAATCGGGGGTGGTTACTCAAACAAGTCGCTAAAAGCTTTGAACAATTTGTCCAAGAAAGTTCCTTTGTAGTTGTGTTTCGTTTCTGGAGTTGTATTACTAATCGAAACTGATTGTTGAGCATTTTGATAGTTTTGCATCATACCTAATTGCTGTTGCAAGTGTGCGATAGCTTGATTTTTCTGTGCTATAAGAGCGTGAAGATTACGTATGATGACTTTTTGATCTTCGGTTGAAGCTCTAAGTTGAAGTAACTCTGTACTATGTTCGTTTAATTCTTCTTTTGCTTTTATGACTTCTTGTCTAGACATCACAAGGTCAGCGTGTTCCTGAGAGTCTACCATCTTTTTTAATAAATCTTGTTCGCTAATACCAATGTTCAAAAAGTAATTTAAATCATTTTGGGTGGGTTCTCTTCCTAATATTTTGTTATACATTTCGTTTACCATCTTCTTTCTATCATCCCGACTCATAAACCCTCCTGCGGGTTGTGAAGGACCAAAATCTGAATCGAAGCCAGACATTCCACCGGAATTGTATGATGGCATTTGGAAATTGTTTGTCGGCATAGGCGGTCTCGGAGGTTGTTGGAACTGATTTAAAGGCTGTGTCGGGTTGGGAGTATTCGGTCTTGCAACAACAGGAGGACTTCCTTGGGGGATATCTCTGAATGTAACTCCGAAATATTCTAAAACCCCTTTGGCAATTCCTTTTGCCAATTTATCGATGTTTTTGTCATCTTTGAGAAACTTGGCATCGTCTTCGTTATCGATGTATCCGCATTCTACAAGAGTCGTGATTGAATTGACGTCATGCAGGAAGGCAATTGAGCCGATTTCATGTTCATACTCACTCTTACTGCCTTGGTTAGGAAGTCCGGATTCAGCAGTTATGGTTTTTATAAGAATGTCTGAGAGCTTCTTTGAATTACTTTCTCCTTCGCCTTCGTACCAAGATTCGATTCCACTTTTACCACCTTCGTTAATATGTATTTCGATAGCAATATCATTGTTTGTTTCGTCATAACCAGTTTTATTAATCCAGTCGATTCTCTTGAGTAGGTCTAAATCAGCAGGTACAGAAAGTGTGATAATACCATGTTGTCTAAGGTAGGGGAGAACAGCTCGAGATATTTTCCTGGAAAGTTCGTATTCAACTAGACCGTTGGCTTTTGAGCCGGGGTCTGCACTTGTATGTCCTGATGATAATATCGCACGTGGCATATTTTGGTGTTAATTAACAGAATAATTACACTAACAGTTGAATTTTACCACGAAATCATAAGTAACTAACAACTGTCCACTAAACAATCGAACTATATATATTCTTTAATTGATCATCGTTTTCGAATGGTATAACAATTTTCCCGCCACGTGATGACCTAAATAGTTTCACTTTTTCTCCATATCGATTCCTCAAATCCGTTTCTACTTTAAATGTAAATTCATCTTCAATTCGGTATCGTCCTTCTTTATTTTTAGGAGTTCCCTTGTTAAGTCTACGAACTAATTCTTCTGTGGCTCTTACACTAAGGTTCTGTTCTATAACTTTGTCCGCAGCTACATGCATTGTGGCTCTAGATTTTAATCCTAACAATGCTCTTGCATGACCTTCACTTATCTTGTCATCAAGTAGGAATTCTTTTAGTTCCATAGGCAATGAAAGTAGGCGCATTTTGTTGGTTACGGCTGATCTACTAAACCCAACTTTCGAAGAAATCAGTTCGTCAGTCATTTTGAATCTCTCTCGCAGTTGCATAAAAGCCATTGCTTCTTCTAGTGGATTTAAGTCTTTTCGGTGGATGTTTTCTATAACTGCAAGTTCTAGCATCTGCTGGGGGGATGCTTCTTTGACAATGACGGGAACGTCTTTTTTACCAGCAAGTTTTGCTGCTTTTAGACGTCTTTCTCCTGCAATCAACTGGAATTGACCTTCAGGAGTTTTAGTGACTAAAAGTGGTTCAATTATACCGTTTTCACGAATTGAATCAGCAAGTTGTGCTAATTTGGGGTCTTGTCTGGTAAGTCTTGGTTGGAATGGATTCGGTTCGACAAGATTAATGTCTAGATGAGGAATATAAGCTTGATTCAATTCCTCAAGTGTAGATTCAGAAATTAATGATGATAAGCCTTTTCCGAGTCCCATATTTGAATTTTAAGATATAAATTTATTAATTTTTAATTTAATATGTCTAGAATCTCTCAATAATTTCTTTTGCCAAATCTTCATATGCCATCGCCCCCAAGGATTTCGGGTCGTATTCGATTATCGCTTTCCCATAAGAAGGAGCTTCGGAAAGTCTTACATTACGAGGGACGATTGTTTTGAAAACTTTGTCTTGGAAGAATTTGGTTAATTCTGTTGCAACTTGTTTGGATAAATTTGTACGTGTGTCATACATAGTCATAATCACTCCGCCAATTTCAAGAGAGGAGTTCAGTCTTTTTTTAATCAAATTGATGGTGTTTATCAATTGTCCTAATCCCTCAAGCGCGAAATATTCACACTGCACTGGTATAAATACCTTTGTTGATGCAACAAGTGCATTTACAGTGAGTAATCCAAGTGATGGGGGACAGTCAATGAATATGTAATCATAATCTTTTATAATTTCATCTAAAGCGTTTTTCAATATTGTTTCTCTAGAGATTGCATTCACTAGCTCGATTTCTGCCCCAGCTAAATCAATACTAGCCGGAATAAGGTGGACATTATCATATTTTGTTAATACAAAGACTTCGCGGATGTTAGCTTTGTTTGAAAGGATATCATAGACAGACTTCGATAAGCCCTGATAAATTGGGTTCATTGAATCTTCGTCTGAGACAAACCCGATACCAGATGTAAGATTTGATTGAGGGTCTAAGTCCACAAGTAAGACTTTTTTACCAAGTTTACCGAGGTAAACAGCCAAGTTGATTGCAGTTGTAGTTTTGCCAACACCGCCTTTTTGATTGGCAATAGCGATAACCATATGTGAAATTGATATTCATAAATATACCACAATAAAGTTAAACGTTAAAACAAGAAGCGTAAAGGTAGAAGTGAATTGAAAAGGGGAATCTTGAATTTGAAAATTATTTGTATTCTCCTCTATGTATAATTCCTAAGTCTGCGAGAGGCCAGTAACGGAAAATTACACGACCTTTAATATTTGATCTCGAAATGAAACCGATTTCCTTAAAACGCGAGTCTTTACTATGTTCGCGATTGTCTCCCATTACAAAATATGAATTTTCAGGAACAGTAAGGGAGGCTTCATTCCGAAAAAGGCTCAGTTCGTAAGAGGGGAGTTTAGTTCTGACGGTGGTTGGTAGATATTCTTCTTCCAATTCCATACCATTTATATACACATTGTTATTTTTGATCTCAACTTCCTCCCCTTCGAGTGCGACAACTCTTTTGATCAAATCTGTATTGCCTTGTTTTACTATTACAACATCTCCTCTTTGGTAATCATAATTCCTGCTTTGTCCGAAATCTGTATTGCCAAGATACTGAACAGTTTTGTTCGTTATAACCAAGTCGCTATGATGAAAAGTTGGCTCCATTGATTGTCCTTCTACTTTATTTGGAAAAGCGATAGTCAGATAGATGAATGCACAAAATGCCAAAGCGATTGTGAGTGTTTCTAGGAAATCAAGAATATTTTTTGTTTTTTTGTGGTTAAGGAAATTTTCCAAGGTTTAATCTTGAGATGGTTGACCCGGACGAATTGTGCCTAATTTGTCTACAGGCCAGTATCGTAAAAATACTCTTCCTTTGAGTTGGCGCCTCTCTACAAAACCAACATCACTATAACGAGAGTCTTTGCTCACTTCTCGATTATCGCCCATTAGGAAATATGAGTCTTCTGGGACAATTTCTACCTGGTCTTCTAAGATTGTGGCTCTGGAAGGATCGGGCACATTGCTCATTCTGCCACTCGGCAAGTATGGCTCATTTAATAATTTTTCGTTAACATATACTCTTCCTCCAGATAGTCTGATTTTGTCTCCTTCTGTTGCTATGACTCTTTTGATTAGGTTGATTCCATTAAAATCAAAGATTACGACATCTCCTTTGTGGTAATCATAGACTCCTGCGCCCAAAGATGTGGATCCAATCCACTGAACAGTTCTATCAGCGAAAAGAAGTTCTCTGTTGTAGAAATTTGGTTCCATAGATGGACCTTCAACTTGGCTCGGGATGAGAAATACTAGATAAATGAAAAGACTAAATGCAAGAGCTAAAACTACTGTTTGTAATATGTCGATTATTACACTACCTTTGGTTTTAACCTTTAAATCGTGGAGGAACGGATTTTTTTCTAAATTAAACATGTCTAATTAAACTAGTTAAGCAAATATAGTATAGAACTCTTAACTTGATTGGTAAAGCAAGAAAATGCTAACTAAGCGATAGGGTAAGTTCTGAACCGTTGATAGATAATTTGTGTTCCAAATTCGCTGTAGTGAAATGGACGTTTGTAGCATTTACTGATTCAGCAAATTCTTTTTCATTCTTTTTGATTATTCCTTCAAGTTTCTTGTCATCAGTTTGAATTGTTAGTTCAATTTTATCACCCATATTCAATCCTAATTTTTTCCTCTGGCTCTGAATCTGTCTTGTAAGCTCACGAAGGATTCCCTCAGCTTCCAATTCGGGTGTTAGTTTAGAGTCTAATCCGACGAATAGGGTGTCATTTAAACCCGAGCTGACAAGAAGTTCATCTTTAGGCTTTTTGTTTACAAACTTTACTTGCTTCACATTGAGCTCGTCTTTTACGATTTCATTCATCCATCCCATATCTTCCTCAGTTGCAAGATTTTTATCTTTTATATAAATCTCCACACTCTGTAATGGCTGTCTTACTTTGAGATTGTTTTGCACACGTAATGATTGGCCTAGGGTGGAAATCTCTCTAACTAATTCCATCTTTCGCAATAACGGATCGTTACTTTCTAAGGTTAATTTCTTTGGTTTATCAAGATTAGATAAGTGTACAGATTCAAATTGATTGTCATTTTGGAGATTTTGGAATATCTCTTCTGAAACGAATGGAACTACAGGAGCAGATAATTTTGTAAATTCAACCAAGATGTAGTGTAAAGTGCTCAAAGCATCTTCTGAACCTTGTGCAAACCTACTTCGTGATCTTCTTATATACCATCTTGATAATACATCGATAAACTCCGGAAGTAGTTTAACTGCTGAGGGGATATTATATGAGTCCATTGCTTTTATGAAGTGACTCTTAGTTTCATCAAGTTTTGCGACTATCCATTTATCGAGTTGATCGTTTGAATCAAATTTCCCAGTGGGTCCCCACTTATGAATGTTAGCGTATGTGACAAAGAATGAATAACTGTTCCAAAGAGGTAGTAGGAAGGTTTTGTATTGTTCTTTCAGTGCTTCTTCGTCAAAATTCATATCCTCGCCAAGCATAATTTTAGAACCCATTAGGTACATTCTTAATGTTTCTGCACCATAATTTTCAAGTACGTCTCGAGGATCGGGGTAATTTCCGTAACTTTTGCTCATTTTTCTTCCATCTGTACCGAATATAACTCCTGTAGTAATGACATTTTTAAATGATGGTTGATTCAGTAATGCTGTTGAAATCACATGCATCACATAGAACCAAGCCCTTGTTTGGGCAATATATTCAACAATAAAATCAGCTGGATAATTTTCTTCAAGTATTTGTTTATTTTCGAAAGGGTAGTGCTTTGAAGCATAAGGCATAGAGGCACTGTCCATCCATACGTCTAGGACCTCTTTCACCCTTGTCAATTCTCCGGTTTTGCCCTTTAAGGTAATTTGGTCAATTTTCGGTCTGTGTAAATCCAATAAATCCGTTCCGTGGAAATATGCTGTGTATGTTCCGGCTTCTTTAATTTTTGAAGTCAAAACTGTTCTAAGGTTTGAACCTTCGATAATGTGTTCCAAGAATTTGATTTTTCCTGAATGCGAAATGATTAATATGTTTTTACCTTCGTATTTTTTCAACAATTTCTCAAAATTTTCTTTTAATGGAGTGAGTACAGGGAATATTTTCTCTCTCAGGATGCTTTCTGGAAGTTCGTGAAGATAATCGACATTGTGTTGTTCTTTGATTTGTCTGTAAAACTCTCTACCGTCGCCATCAGTGAGTGAAGTAAATAAATTGTCTTCTATGAAGTCTTGACCCAAAGCTTCTTTGATATATTGTGCTGTTTGAAGCGTTCTTTTTTTTGGGGATGAGATTATTACATCAAATTTCTCCTTCGAAAGTTTTTTTGCCAGCTCCTTTGCCTGTTCATGTCCCAAGTCGGTCATTCCCGGGTCTTGACTGTCATCTTGAGATTTATTACCATGTCTTACGAATGTGATTTTTGTGATTGGTTCGTTTGCATGTTCACGAAGTTCGTCTCTACTACCGATGACTTTTGTTTCTACGATTTGTCCGTCTTGTTCTCTTTGCCACACGGGCATTGGTGTTGCCCAGTATCTTGTTCTAGAAATTCCCCAATCAGGTGCAACTTCGATACCTTTTTTAAAGCGACCATGTTTTAAATGTTTTGGTACCCAGTTGATATCCTCATTATTTCTCAATAAATCTTTGCGAATTTTTTCAATATCAATGAACCAAGATGGTTGTGCTTTGTGAATTAGTGGGGTTTCGCAACGCCAGCAGTAGGGGTATCTATGAACAATTTTCTCAACTTTAAATAAAATGTCTCTCGATTTGAGGTTTTCAATAATTGGTTGATCCGCATCTTTGACATACATACCTACAAATTCTTTCACTTGTGGTAAATATTTACCTTCGTCATTAATTGTCATAGCTATGGACAATCCATATTCTTGACCCATTTCTGTATCAATATCTCCAAATCCAGGGGCACTGTGCACGATTCCAGTTCCTTCTTCCATGTGAACCATTCCAGGGAAACCATAAACTTGATGTTCGCCTTTTTCGGTATTATAGTAATCAAAAGGAGGTCGGTATTTCAAACCCAATAGTTTTTTCCCTTCAAATTCTTCTACAATTTCATAATCAATATTTTCTAATGCATATTCTGCACGTTTCTTTGCAAGGATAACATTTTCAGTTTGAACGTTTTCTTCGTAATTATGTTCTACCTGAGAATATGCCTCAATCTCTGACAAGATTCTTTCACTGGTCTTATCCGCCATGTATCTAGGGAAGCAGGCATCACAATCAGTTACTTCTTTTCCAAACCATTCGGGTTTTTTGAAGTTCTGTAATTTCTTAAGAGAACTGAATTCAACTTCTACGAAATTTACACCTTCGTGTTGATTCCTATATACATCAATTTCTGCAGTTAATCCATCTTCAAGCGGGTAGTAATACCTTGTCTTAACAACTTTCGCTTTGGTTGTTTTAATCAATTCGATGTATTCATCTTTTGTGATTTCTTTGGTTTTTTCAATTAATTGTCCAGTTTCAGTAGATTTCCCAGCATAATATTTCGTTGTGAATTCAAATTTACTGTCAATCCTTCTAATACGAGCGTCTCTTGGTTTTATCCCATTTTCGTCGATATAGTCTTCTAGGTATGCCTGTGTGATTTCGGACCTTTTTAATTTTTTTAAATTTTCTGGTAATTCCTTCACTTGCCAGCTTTGTTCAAGTTCAATAGTGAGTTTTTGCACTTTTGCTTTTATGTACGTTTCCTCGGGATCAATAACCAATGCTTTGTTTGAAGGAAGTGTCCATGGAGTAGTGGTCCATGCCAATATTGAACTGTTTGAGAATTCACCGGGTGTTGTCACTGGGAATTTTATGGTGACAGCAGGATCTTCCATGTCTGCATAGGAGTTATCCATAGCGATTTCAAAGTTCGATACAGGTGTTCCACAGCGAGTACAATAAAGTGAGGTGCGCATTCCTTTGTAAATTAGATTCTTTTCATGGAGTTGTTTGAACACCCACATAACTGTTTCCATGTAGTCTTGATCCATAGTCCTGTAGGCATTGTCCATATCTACCCATCGACCAATTTTATCGATGTACCATTTCCATTCTGCAGAAGTTTCGCGGGTGTAGTTGTAACATTCGTCAATAAACCTGTCGATTCCATATTTTTCAATTTCACGTCTGTTTTTAATACCTAGTTTTTTCTCAACTTTATTTTCAATTGGTAATCCATGACAATCCCAACCCCAAACTCTTTCGACTCTTTTACCTCGCATGGTTTGATATCTAGGGATTACGTCTTTTGCTATACTTGGAAGTAGAGAACCGTAATGGGGAGTACCTGTGATAAATGGAGGCCCGTCATAGAAAATATAACTGTTCTTTGCACTTCTATTTTCAACAGATTTTTCAAAAATTTTGTTTTCTTTCCAAAATTTTGTAATTTCTCCCTCAAGTTCAGGGAAATTTTGCTTTGGATTGACGGGTTTGAACATAACTGGTCTATATAATCAGTTTTTGATTATAGCATTTTAATCTTGAGAATTTGTAGGTGGAGAGAGAATTTACTAACGATATCTTAATATGGGAATTATATCTCCATCGGAAGTGAACTTATATCCGGCCCCAATGGATGCGAGAAGATTCGTAAATGCTATGTCAACGTGTTTCAATGAAAAGTGCTCATAATTTGAAGGTATTCCACTTTCTCTTAATAAGGCTGAAAGGTGTCTAGCTATGAGTCGTAAATCATTCTGATCGGTATAAATCATTGTGCGTGGTTTTGAAAATCTAGATCGATTTCTGTAATTAGGCATTGCTACAGAATCAGATATAATCTGTATAAGGTTTCCTTGGTTATTAAAATTGAGTCGGTAATTCTGTCCCTCAAGTGAGAATTCGGTCGACATTGATACGGGGTGAAAACCAACTTGGTCTTCAATCCAAAACGTAGATAGAGAATTAGAGCTTCCGTCAGATTGATTGTTAAGTGTTCCATACTGATAATCATCAGGGCTCATTACAAGGATTTCAGCATTGGACATAAATAGAGATTTGCCATTACCAAGTATTGCTTTTTGAGTAATTATTAATTTGGGGAATATGAATAAATCCTCAATATCTAGATGAGAAAGAACATAACAGGCTTGTCTTTCCCCATCCTCATTTAATGAATAGCTAATTTTTTCAGGTCTACCTCTAGGCTTCTGTGTAATAAAAGTAAATAATCTATCAGAAACTACCCCAAATTCTCCTATCTCGATTGGATTTAGGGGTTGATGCGGCTCTTCATAATCATCTAGGTTGTCGACAAACATTAGTCAGTAATAACTAGTGAATTATATCATCCTAGGGTCATTTACAACGGTTTTGAGGATTTCTTTTTCAGCCAGGATACCAACATATTAGCAGCCACAACTGTGATGTCATCACTAAAACCTATCCATGGGGTAAAATCAGGTATGAAATCCAGAGGGAAGATTATGTATAAAACAGATAAAATAATTAACCAGTTTCGTTTAATGAATTTTTTCAAAAATGATATTTAACTATATATATTATACAAGATAATTAGATGTTTATTCTCGATGAATTATTCTATTTAAACAGAAATGCAATGAAGACTATAGAAGCATTTATCCAGACCATTAGGAATACAGGATTAGTCTACACCGATCTCCGACATTAGTTGCAAATGTTTTGGGGGATAGTGACGCTTAAGGTGTCAGACCACGGACCAACCAAGTACTCCCCATTCGAAAGTTTTGCACCTTCGACTCTGTATTTGTATGTTTTCCCTGCTATGGGTGGGGGAGTAAGACCAAATGGATCATCGATATGTGCATAGAATCGCCTTATACCATCTTGGCCACTATCTTCGGGTACACCGTCAAGGGATGTTGTTGGTGAACATGTTGTTCCCTCACAATAGTCAACAAAATACACTGAACTGTTTTTATCACTATCCCAAGTTATTATAACTTCTGGATCTCCTGAGAGATCACAGTTCGCCCTAACTGCCATGTTTTTCAATTTGATTGGCAAATTTTCGCTTTTCTTGAATTGGAAATAAGTTCCCTGGCACGATAATCTTGTAGGGGTCTCGTATTCGCTAGTGTAAACGTTGGGATAACCAATGGCACACCTAGCTTTTGGTTTGCTCCATGCACCAGTCGAATATACGTCGGGGTCAGTAGCTAAGTATCTTACATTGTTGATTTCAAGCCACATTAGATCCAAGAAAAATTGCTGACCTTGGTATGTTGGTTCAAATCCTGTATATGATATTCTAACATCTTCTGGTTTAATCACTCTTCCTGAGTTCTCAGTGAACGAGTAGGTAGAGAAGCTAGAGTTTGTTTTATTGTAGTCCTTAACTATATTGTACTTGCCAGTGGATGGATCTCTTAACCACAAATGTGCTTTGACATCTTCTGATGAAGATTTTGCACGAAACGTGATAAGGTTGCTTGTTTGAGGAATGCTAGTTGAAAAGTCAATTTGGAGATCTACCTTCTGATTATCAATAGATACAACTTTTATTTTTATTCCATTTATCTTGTCATAATATTCATGTCCTACTTTTGTTAATCTGCCATCCAAAAAGTCTTTGTAGTATTCGTTATAACCCGTGAATGATTGTGGGGTATTATCAATAATTTGTGAATGCCTTAAGTAAAATCTAAAAGCACTCTCAGGATTATTTGTTTGTGTAAAGATCGTTTGAATTCCAACACCGGTAACGTTTCCTCCATCATATAGATCGCTATCAATCGTATCGAAAGGTGCATTAGGTGTCCTGAAATCAAGATAATATCTTTCATCATCTTGAATATCGTTTTTCAGAATTTCTAAAACTTTGGGTTGAGTAGTATTTTCACTTAGTGGGTAGATTGTGTACTTACCACTTTTAGTAACTTTCGTGATTTCAGATGCATTTAGCCAACCGGCTCTAATCCTTTCGGCTCCATTAAATTCTCTAAATAAATTATCGTAAACATCTAGTCCCATCACTGAAAATGGATTACCATATTCTTTCGACGCACAGTTAGATGGTTTATCATATGCTTCAGTAGCACAGTCATAACTATTAGCATGATGAATATCTAAGTTATGACCCATTTCATGAACTACAACACCTTCTTTAAAAGCTTGGGTTGAAAGATAAATGTATCCTTGTCCAGTTTCAAATCTTGACACAGCACGCCCACCTGTATAGCATTCCGCATCAATTATAAAAATCAAACTTTGATAGTTTTTGTTATACACGTCTGCATTGTATTGTTCATCAAGGTGATTGATGATGGTATTGATATCGTAGACTGTGCAGACATCGTTTGTAGGAATATCTTTAGTGTCAATTTTGTACCAGTCTTCGACTTTGACTTCGCCGAGTTTGAATCTTCCTTTTGAAACTTTCTGCATAAATCTATCTGCGCTTATTGGATTATTATTTCCGTTTAGGACATTTTGCATTTGTTCTTTGGTGAAAGCATTGGTGTTATTATTTCTGAGGTTTACCGGTAAGATTCGCACATTTATTTGTGATAAATTACTGGTTCTCGATTTTGAAACACTTGTAAGCGTCGATGATCTAATATTTAATACGGCTTTTTTATTATATACACCTGTAATTTTTATTTTATCCCCGGGTTTAGTCCCTTTCGGTAGTTTATTTAGATTACCCAGTTGTATTATTGATTTGTCGTCCTTGACGAGCACGGGTATATCCTTACTTTTAAAACTCTTAAAATCTTCCTCAATAATAATAGAGTATGTCCCAGTAATTGTGTTCCTAGCTGCGTCTACATCAATTGGTTGATATTTAGTAGAAAAATGGAAAATTAGAACGAAAAATATCATCAAGATGACTGAGATTACTCCGAAGATGAATCTCTTGAAATCTCTGGTGTTTTTATTTGATATTTTATTCATGACTATAACAAGGTTATCTAAAAGGTGGGATGTTCGCAACATAGAATTTCTGCGGACATTTATTATATGATAATATGAAGAATATTAGTTCTTAGAAATAATTTGATGACTAATCAAAATGATGACGATGATAAAACAAGCGACGATTCATTCTATTCGAGTGATGTTCAGGCAGCTGCGATAGCGGACAACAACATGGATCCTGATGATCTTGAAGTAAAAGAGGAAATTCCTGTTACTTCTGGAGATATGAAAATTGGGGATTTAGACGATGATAGTATGGAGGGTCAAGGAAGTGAATTAAGCTATGACGAAGAGAGTGTACCAGCAGGTGATAACGTAATTGATAACTAATCAAAATGCCAGTAAAAATTTTCAAATCAAAAATAGCCTACGCTGAGGAAATTGCAGAGTCCGTTCATAAGCTCAATATTCCACTAAATGAGGGAGAGACCATCGAGTTTCAAGCAGGACAGTTTGTTAATTTGCTTGTAGCTCCTGGAGTTAGACGAAGTTACTCAGTAGCTTCTCCACCATCATACAATACAGGAATTGATTTAATTGCTGATTCTGTTATAGGTGGACCTGGTTCACAGTTTTTCGCAAATTCAAAAGTCGGTGATGAAGTTGAGTTCTTAGGTCCACTTGGAAATTTTGTATACAAAGAAGAAGAGAAACCCGCCTATATATTTGCCACGGGTACAGGTGCGGTCCCATTTATTTCGATGGTCACATATGCACTTGAAACACTTAATACTACAAGACAAATAAAGCTATTCCTAGGGTTTCGTCATGAGAGAAATGTGTTCTATAAAGATCATTTTGAAAGACTAGCTTCAAATTTCTCGAACTTTGAGTTTATCCTTTCACTCTCACAACCCGAAGGTGACTGGCAGGGCTATCGAGGGAGAATCACAGAGCATTACTTGAAAGCGGTTGAGACTGAGAAAAACTTTGCAGGATATGTTTGTGGATCTAGAAAAATGATTGATGATGTCGTTCTGAATCTCACAAATGCCGGAGTAGTGAAAGAAAATATCTACTATGAGCAGTACTATTGATAAACGTAACGTAATTCTGTTCACGATTCTTGTTTTGTTGATTGTTCCAATATATTGGATTTTCCTCAGGGGTTATTTTGACTTCCCTAAAGGTTTAAATCTCTATTTCATAGAGGTTCAATTTTATAGCCTTTTTATCTTGGGAGGGATATCAATCGTGTCTTATCTCTTCGATAAAGAAAAATCCAAATACAAAGAACTTAAAAGTATCGATACCACAACTGCATTGATGTGGATTTTAATTGGATCATTAATTGGTGCAAGATTGTGGCATGTAGTGACGGATTTCCATCTTTACAATGAAAATTCGATTGAAATTTTCCACATTTGGAATGGTGGACTAGGAATATTTGGTGGACTAATCGGTGGTTTTATTGGAGCAAATTATTATAGAAAGAGTATTAAGACAAACTTTATTAAAGCACTTTCTTTGCTTGCAGTGTACTTGCCACTTGGGCAAGTAATTGGTAGGTTTGGGAACTTTTCTAATAAGGAGCTCTATGGAAGAGAAACTAGTTTACCTTGGGGTTATTATATTGATGAATTTGAAAAAAGTTTTCATCCTACATTCGCATATGAACAAATCGGTAATCTTATTGTCTTCATTTTTATATATTTCTGGTATAAGAAATTTGGCTTATCCAAAGATTTGATAGTAATTTATCTGGCTGGGTATGCAACTGTAAGATTTCTAGTCGACTTCTCACGGCTAGAAGACAGGATTTTATTCAATTTTACAGTTGCGCAGTTGACTTCAATCATACTAATTTTGCTTGCAGGCGTGTATTTTGCTAAACTTAGGCAAATAAAACGATAAAAATGGAAACTCTCGAGATTGCAATTTCTCTAGCAGTAGTTCTACTGGTGTTGTTTTTGATGGCACTTGGCTTTCTTATGACCAGAAGTCCAAAAAGAAAATCTTGGAACAAAGAAGTATTGTCTAAATTACACGAACTTACGATTCTGAGTAGTAATGATGATCCGATATTTATTAAAAACGCGATAATTGAAGCTGATAAGTTACTCGACTACGCATTAGATAAAAATCTGGTGCAAGGTGATTCATTAGGAGAGAAGCTGAGCAAGGCACATAATATTTTTACACATACTGAGAATCTAGAGAGGGCGTGGAATGGGCATAAAGTGAGAAATTCTTTGGCTCATGATATACATTTCCGAGCAGATACCAAACAGTTGCGAGTCGCATTTTCAGATCTCTCAGCAGGAATAAAAGATTTATCAACATAATATGAACAAATTAAGAATAATTTTTTTCGGTTCTGGTGAATTTGCTGTTCCAATTTTGGATGGTTTGTTGCATATGGCTGGGGTGAATGTAGTTGCGGTGGTCACGCAAATGGACAAACCTGCAGGTAGAAACCAGGATTTAAAACCAGTCCCTGTTAAAGAATTTATTAATAATAACTATCCCGATTTAAAGGTATACACTCCATTAAAGTATCGTCTAGAGCAGGAGGGGATTTTGGAGAAAGAAAAGCCAGAGTTAATAATTGTCGCGGATTATGGACAGATATTACCTGAATACACAATTAATTATCCAAAGTATAAATGTTTAAATGTACATGGGTCTATCTTGCCCGATCTCAGAGGTGCGGTGCCTATTCCGATTGCGATATTAAAAGGATATAAAAAAACAGGGGTAAGTATACCCATCATGACGACTGGACTCGATGATGGCCCAGTATTGGCAATGACGGATGTGGAAATTGAAGATACCGATACAACAGAGACTTTAAAGTCCAAATTAGCAAAAGCAGGAGCCGAATTATTAGAGAGAACGCTGCCACAATGGGTAGATGGAAAATTAGTTCCCTTAGAGCAAAACGAAAAGAAAGCTACAATCGCAGACAAAACTTTGATTGAAAAAGAAAAAGCAAAGATTACTTCTGAAACTGATTCTGAAAAAGCTATCAGAATGGTGAGAGCATTTTATCCGTGGCCAGTTGCTTGGTGTGAAATCGATATGAATGGGAAAGTACTGAGGTTGAAGATTTTCAAAGCAACAATCTCTGACAATTCAACCAACGCTGAGATAGGAAAAATATATAGAGATGGGAAAAAACTCGTATTAAATCTCAATGATGGAAGTATCGAACTTCTTGATCTGCAGCTCGAGGGTAAAAAGCGAGCAGGATGTAATGACTATTTGTATCTAAGTGGAGCGAAATTAGTTTCCTAAGCGCCTCTGGTTTAAACCGAGAATTATCAAAATGCTTGGTAGATGTGTGATTAAGAGGGATAATAAGCTGGATAAATAAGTGAATATTTGAGATAATTAGTTATGATTGATAAACAAAATTTACTTGAAAATAATAAATATCTCTTTTGGGATATTCCTCATTCCAAAATCAGCCAACTTTCTGATAAAGCTATTATGGAGAGGTTCTTGAATTATTCAAAGAATATGAGTCAGGTCCTGCAATTTATTGAATTGCTCGGTATTTCAAATGCCGGTAAGATCTTCAGAGAGATATCAAGTTCAAAAAGACCCCTAATATCACAGAGGACAATGAATTACTTCTCAAAATATTTTTCAAAGTATGGATAATAAGATATTAAATTCTGACCAAGAGAATTTACTCTCAAAACTGGAGAATCTTAATGAGTATTATCTTGCTGGTGGAACTGCAATAGCACTTCAACTAAGTCATAGAAAGTCTATTGATTTTGATTTTTTTGCTAACAAAGAAGTGAGCCTTGCTGAAATTAAAAGGATATTGGTAAACTGCGACATTCAAAACACAATAATCTCCAATATTGATCAATATACTGCAATCGTGGATCAAGTTAAAATTACTTTCCTTAATTATCCATACCTATTAAATCCCTCGGTAAACTACAAAAATATATTAATGCCGGATTTACTCACATTGGCATCGACCAAGGCGTTTACTATCGGAAGAAGACCAAAGTGGAAAGATTATGTAGATTTATATTTTTTAATCCATAAATTCGGAATAAAGAGAATAATTGAAAGAGCGGAAGAAGTTTTTCAAGGAATGTTCAACGACAAATTATTTCGCGAACAATTACTATTCTTCGAAGACATAGACTTTACAGAAGAAGTCGATTTTATTTCTGACCCTATATCAAAAGACCAAATCAAAAAGGAGCTGGAAGCATTCGCCTTAGAAACATAAGGGTTATTCATTTCCATAAAAACAAGCTATAATTTCAAATCAATAAAAGCATTTAGAATTCTGAATTCAGGATTCTGGAAACAGAATACATCGCCCATTGTCTTTCCTGCGAAGGCAGGAAACCAAGAAGAGAAAAATGATATATTAAGAATTCGTTATTAACCGTTTTGTATGTACTTCACAGAATTCGTAGAATTTGTAAAAAAATGGAATAAATACGGAAAGTACCCTCCTCGGACTGCATGGCCTGAGGAAATAGTTCTAGATCGAAGATTGTGGGAGGATATTGTGAAATTACACAGATTCACAGATTCTACGGGCTATGAGTACGAATCGAGTCTTTTCTATATTGAACGCGAGACAATCATTTCAAAACCATTGAAAGGAAATAAAGACAACGTCCATGCTCACCACAGCCTGCAGGTAAAATATATTCCAGATAATAAAAACTACAGATATGAAAGGCAGATAATCCTTGATAGTAGAATTATCCAAAGAGACTATTTTGCACCTGATCAATTGCCCAAGCAAATCGATTCAGGATTCCTTTTTAACATGCATACTCACCCTACGCACCTAAATAATACTGGCTCCAAGGTGTATACTTTCTTCTCTCCAACTGATATAAACAGTTTGTTGAAAATAAATACTTTATTGACGGGACTAATTACAGACGAATTTTGGTTGGCCTGTAAAACGGATCGAATTATTAGTAAAATAGGTGAGGTAGGTGAGGAAATGTTATCAAATATTACAAGACAGTCTCTCGATGATGAGACGATGCTAGAAACAGTTTTGAAAAAAGAAATTCAAAACTGGGGATTGGTCATCTATCGAGGAGATTTTAATCGTACACTTAAAAAAATAATTTAATGATATTACATACAAAAGCAAATCATAGAGACCTTTTGATAGAGCTGATTCGAACGAATTTCAAGCTCAGATACAATAATTCTATTCTCGGATTTTTCTGGGTATTGATGAAGCCATTCTTGTATTTCTTGATGCTTTTCGTTGTTTTTACAGCATTCCGAGGGGGGGAGGCTTCCGCTGAATTTGGAGCGAATCTTTTACTCGGAATAATTATCTACACATTGGTGAATGAAGGAGTGATATTCGGAATGCATGCACTCACAGATCTTGCAGGGGTTATCCTCAAAGTTAACTTTCCAAGGCAAGTAGCAATTACTAGTGCTGTATTCATGGCAGTCGTTAATTTTGCTTTTAATACGGTTATTCTCTTGGTTTTGGCAGTGCTCGGAAGCTTTGCTCCAACTTTGGAAGGGTTATTGTATTTCCTATTCATTTTGAGTATGACTATTTTTGCACTTTATTCAATTTCACTTTTCAGTTCGATTTTATTAGTTAAAATCCGTGATTTACATCACATTATGGAGCTTGTTATGCAATTAGTTTTCTGGGGTTCTGCTGTTTTTTACAGTATTGATGATATGAGTGGGGCATTCGGTCAAATCATTCGGTTGAATCCTTTAGCATTGATAATTCACGCTTCGAGAAGGGCATTACTACAGGGTGACATTATTCATGTAAAAGCTATGTTATTTATGACAGTCATGACTTTTGTTTTGTATTTCCTCGGTAGTCTATATTTCAGGAAAAATATTAAAAGAATAGCTGAATTTATATAAAAATGGATAAACCAATAATCGAAGTAGAAAATGTAAGTAAAGTATTTGAGATTCCTCATGAGAGTAGGAATACGCTCAAAAGTTATTTTCTGCATCCATTCAAAAGAATAGGAAAAGAGAGGTTCTATGCCTTGAAAAGTGTCGATTTCAAAATTAACCAAGGAGACTTTGTTGGTGTAATCGGTCGTAACGGCAGTGGAAAAAGTACGTTACTGAAAATATTAGCAGGGATTTTCGAACCCACAAAAGGGAAGGTTCACGTAAATGGAACATTGGTACCATTTTTAGAGCTTGGTGTAGGATTCAATCCAGAGCTCACAGGTAGAGAAAACATTTTCCTAAACGGAATAATCTTGGGAATGACAAGAAAATATGTAGAATCTAAGTTTGATGAAATAGTCGATTTTGCAGAAATCCGCGACTTTATAGATTTACAGGTGAAAAATTATTCAAGTGGAATGGTCATCAGACTTGCTTTCGCCATTGCAGTAGAGGCTAGGGCAGATATCTATTTACTTGACGAAGTATTATCTGTGGGGGATGCTGGTTTTCAAAAGAAAAGCTTAGAAAAAATGCTTAGTTTACTCTCAAACGGAGCCACAGGGATTCTGGTTAGTCATAACATCAAAGACGTTAAACAATATTGTAACCGAGTGATTCTTCTGAAAAATGGAGAGGTGGTCTATAATGGACCAACAGGGGAAGGGATTAAAATCTTCGAGAATCAGATGGGATTGGTATCACAGGAGTAAGTCTTTATCAGTTTCCTTTTCAAACCCTACTGAATTAAGCAACTCTAATTAACCGAATTATTAGTGATAGAGCTTTTCTAACCATAATACGAAGTGGTCTGAATTGAGCAATTTTCGTTTTTTCAAGTTTTTCTAATGTCTTGTAACTCCTAGTTTGATATTTACGATTAATTTCTCTCAATTCTTCAATATGCTTGTAGTGATTTTTTATAACATCGTCCTTCGACTTTACTGATCTTTGAAGAGTGTTTATTGTAATATTATTGGAATCAATAGAGGATTGTAATTGTGCGATTTCTTTTTTGTCATTCTCGATAGTATTTGTCAACGAAAGTATTGATTCTACAGGAGAGTTATAAGGTGTGTCTTTTACAAATTTTTTATAGCTTTTCTTTATTTTTTCTAGCTTGGGGTAACTAATAAATATCTTAGAGAGTAGATTGTATTCATAATCCAGCATTTTTTGAAACATTTGGGCAGAGTGAGGAGTATTCTTTAACCACTCAACTGGCACATAAATATCATGAAAGAAGTTATAACATTTAAATTTTGGAGATGTAATTGAGTGAATTCTCCGTTTAAGTTTTAAAGAGAGATAGAAAATGGTTCTAAGTAGCAGATACTCTTTAGGCAGCGGATATTCAAAACACCATTCAAAATCTACGAAGTAATATTTATTATCTTTCCTTATTATGTTGTCAAAGTTAATGTCATAAAAACCCGGCTTTAAACAGGATATGTTGTCTTTTTCTTTATAAACTTTCTTCGGATCAAATTGCGATACAAAATCAGGGTAGTTATAAGGATTGTCTTGAACTACCTGAAAAGTCTGTATGAATTCAATCACTTCAGAAACTAATTTATTTGCCTCTACAATATCCCCCTTAAATAGAAGGCTTTCTATCTTTGATTCAATATTTGTTCCGTCAATAAACTCCGTCCATAAAACCTGATTTTTTATTTCAGTTTTTGGAAGTAGAAACTTGTGGGATGATTTTGAAAGAAGTTGGTAGTTTGTAAAAATTGACTCAATATGGTTGGTGCCTTCGGGGAAAACCGCTTCTTTAGTGATATATTTCTCAGAGTCGTTGCTTATTAATTTGGTGAGAACTGTATATTTTCTTTCTCTGTTGTACTGTGCCTGAGCAAAATGAGTTTTATACATGCGCATCAACTAAAAATGAATTAGCAAATTTATCAATTAACATCTCGTCCGAGAGGGTCTGTCCAAGAGATGTCTCGTTAAATAGTTTTATAAAATCTTGACTATCGTCTACAGTTCTGAGAACAGAGCTGTTTGTCATGTTTTTTATATTTAATAATCCCTCTTCTGAAAAAACGATTTGAGGCATTTTGTAATCTGGGAATGGGTAATAGAAATCCGTTTTCTCAAAACCAGCGCTTATAATTAGTTTTGTTAATTCAGATTTGGAGAATGTTCTAACGCCTTCACTTTGAGGATAGTTTTCTAATGAGTCAAAAAGTTTTCCCGTATGGTCTTCAGGTGCACCACCTATATATTTCAAACCTAGTTTGTTTTCTATCGCAATTAACAAATGACCGTCTTTCTTTAATAATTTCTTAGAAGTCCTTAGAATATCAAGATAGGGTTCTTTTGACTTTGAATACTTCCCGGAGTACTCAAGAACGCCAATTAGAGTCACATAATCGTATTGTATTTTTGTCTTAAGGTCATTAATATCCCCTGTCAAAATGTTTAAGTTGGGGACGTTCCTAAATCTGTTATATATGACCTGAGCCCTTGAAGGAGATAATTCATTGCTGTCGATTTGCTTAAGTTTGTTAACAAAAACACCGGTAATAGCCCCACAACCAGCTCCTATTTCGAGTAGTGAGGAATCGGTTCTGAAAGGGTACCAATTTAATAGCATATGTCTCTGAGGAGAGAGGTGATATTTAATAGGCCATGATAGATGTCGTTTTTTTAGCTCTTTCTGAATTTTTTCGTCGTTTTCAGCTTCAGGTTTATCGAAAAATTTTGCGAGATATTTTTCTGAGGAATCAAGATAAGAGTCAATATTGTCAGGATTAATTTGTATTATCTTTGCCATAAACTATTTACTATATGGTTGAATTTTAACATTTTAGTAGGGTAAATCAGAGCTATTTATTCAGAATATTTGCTAGTATGATTTTTGAAAGATATACTAATAATGTTCGATTATACACTTACTTTAGAATTTAAGACAAAGCTTTGAACTATACAAAAGTCTTTCCCAAAACATTTTTATTAATTGTAACTCTATTAATTGCTTCTACTTTCTATAACTTTGGTTTGGACGCAGTCAATGCAAAAGCAAATAACGAGAAAGTCCAACAGCTATTAAAGGATGAGTATGAATTTGATCTTACTAGATTAGTGGTTGTAAGGGAGAACAGTGACAAACCTGAGATTATAGTTCTCGAAGATATTCAAGAGGAAGAGGGTTATGTCTCATCGAAGTTGTTACGGGAGAAAAATAATGATTTCTCAAAGAATCAGAAAAGATTAGAGAAATTAGAATCGAAACTTGTTGAATTGCTTAATGATAAAAGTATCAAACACGTTCAACCAGACTACTTGTATACGAACGAAGTGTGGAGTAGGGATAGCTTACTCGATACTCCTGATGATTTCGATCTAACACCATTACCAGCAACTGGTAATCATTGGTACTATGAAAAGTCGAACTTGCGATCACTTTGGTATGAACAGGATTGTTTTAATAGTGGAGTTGGTTGCGGAGGTTCAAGCGACGTAGTAGTTGCAGTTATTGATACTGGACTAGCCTTTCAGGATTATACTTCTGTCTGGGAAGATGTAGCATCAACTCCTTTTGACTTTGATCCTGCTCCAGATATGTTTGTAGGAGACAGTATTAATCTATGGACAAATTCAGGAGAAACACCAAATAACGATATTGATGATGACGGAAATGGATTTATTGATGACTACCATGGAGTGAATATGGAGAATTATTTTTACTGCAACACCTGGGGATGTTCTACACAAGAATCCGGTGAGACAGGACATCCAGATGATGATGGTGGGCATGGAACATTTGTGACCGGATTAATTGCTTCACTTACAGGAAATGGGACCGGAAGTGTATCCCCCGCAGCAAATGTTCAAATAATGACCATCAAAGCAAATTATTCAAAGACACCTTCATTTGGAAGTTCTAGGTTAGTAGAATCAATTAATTATGCAGTTGATAATGGTGCAGATATTATAAACATGAGTCTTGCAGGGTCAAGTTATGATGCACTACTCGAGCAAGCGATAAATAATGCTCATAATGCAGGAGTATTAGTAATTGCCTCTTCGGGAAACAAAGGTGGATCTGTATATTATCCCGCAAAATATCCGAATGTCGTTGCGGTCGGAGCTGTGAAAACCGATGGTTCTAAAACATCCTATTCAGCTTATGGGCCCGAACTCGATTTGGTCGCTTATGTTGGAGATTGGGGAGGAGCTGGTGATGCAACCTATCAACAATCCTATACTTGTTTTACAGCTAGGACAGACTGTTATAACAGTACAAACGTATCTCGATACAAACAATTTTCTAATCAGTATGCAATAGGAACCTCGTTTGCTTCTCCACAAGTTGCAGCAGCGGCAGCTATTATATTGGGGAATAACTTCGGGATGAGTAGCGATGAATTAAGAATCGCCCTCGGAACTGCCACAAATGATATAAATGTTATAGGTAGAGATGACCAGACAGGTGTAGGTGTTATAGATTTTCATAAAGCTTTTCTATACTCGTCAACTTTACTGACGAATTCATTCTTTTCTGAGTATATTGTAAATTCCACTTCAAGGGGCTCTTGGCTTATTACTGCCAACCCTTCAGATACAGACGATCTTTTCTATATGAATAAAATAAAGGATGAAATATTTGGACCATATCAGCTGAAACCTGGTGAACGTAAAAGTATAAGTTATAGTAATTTGTCACCTGGTAATTTAGGTCCAGTAGAAGTAATTGCCAGTGGTCCTGCATTCTCAACTCAAGTAAGTAAGGTGGGTTCTTCTTATTATCAAGTTCACGGTATGGATTTGACTGACTTATCAAATGAATACTACTTCCCAGAATATATTGTCAATAGCTTCAGGGGTTCCTGGTTGGTATTCGGTAATCCAGCTACAAGTGTGCAAAATGCTATTGTTAATATTGTAATTGGAGACGAAAGTAAAGGACCATATACTCTTATCCCAGGAGCTAGAAATAGCCTTAGTTTTTCTGACCTAACACTTGGGAATCTAGGCCCAGTGAAAATTAGTGCAAATATAAATATCTTTGCTTCTCAGATTAATTCCGTAAACGGAAGTTTTAACCAGATACAGGGAATAAAAGTTAGCGAATTAACAAATAATTACTTTTATCCTGAGTACATAGTTAACCCTAGTAGGCAATCATGGATTATTGTGGGGAATCCATCGGCAACATTGACAGCAAATGTTAATATTGAAATTGGTGGAGTATCTAAGGGACCATATGAAATTTTGCCTGGAGAGAGGATAAGTAAAATATATTATGATTTAGATGTATCAAACAAGGGACCTGTGTCAGTAACGTCAGATAACAATGTGTATACTTCACAGGTCAGTTCAGTAAATGGAAACTATTATCAAATGGTAGGATTAATACCTGCAAACTTTACAACGTCATATTATTATCCTGAATATATTGTAAATTCTAGTAGGCGATCATGGATTGTGGTAGGCAACCCGTCTACTTCGCAAACAATAAGTGTGGATTTAACTGTGGGAAGCGAGGTCAAAGGTCCGTATCAAATAGCTCCGGGAAATAGAATAAGCCAAATTTATTACGATTTACAACCTAGTAACTTAGGACCTGTCGTAGTAGACTCTACCAATGCGTTTTACACGATTCAAGTAAATTCTTTGGACAACTCGTTCTATGTAGTTCCCGGTATGTAATTCATCAATATAATCAAATGATATAATTCATTTTATGAACATTACGTCGTATTTTTAGCAGTATTTAAAGCATGAAACTCACAGCGTTATTAACAATAAAAAATGAAGAGTATTATCTCAAGTACTGTATAGAAAACCTCATTAAGCAAGGATTTGAGATTTACTTGATTGATAATGGGTCTGTAGACGATAGCTTAGAAGTAGCAAAAAAGTATCTCAATAAAGGAATAGTGAAAATAGATTACATTGATACTGGAGGTGTTTTCAAACTTGAGGAAATTCTAAAGTTTGAAGAGAACATAGCAAATTCCTATGATTCAGATTGGTTTATGCATTGTGATGCTGACGAGATTAGGCTGCCACACAGGCCTTTCAAAACCATAAAAGATGCACTTGTAAAAGTTGAATCACTAGGTTATAACGCTGTAAATTTTCATTTGTTTAACTTCATGCCTGAAGATGGAAAGAGTTATATCGGTAAAAATTACGAAGATGAAATGAAATATTATTATTTTCATTCATCTGAACCATTTTCACAGATTAAATTATGGAAGAAAACTGAAAACTTAATCTCATTTGAGACATCTGGTGGACATAGGGTATTTTTTGAGAATATGAAGATATATCCAAATCCATTTATTTTGAAACATTATATTTTTTTGAGTAAGCAACACGCAATTGATAAATATACAAAAAAGTCGAAGTACTCACAAAAAGAAGTTCAAGAATACGGATGGCATGGTTTTAGGGCAAATTTTGATGAAAAAAAATTTCATCTACCTCGAAAGTCTCAGTTAAAAAAACTTACAAACAACATATTTGATATGAGTGATCCTACCCCTGAACATTTATTTTACGAATGGGGCAATAATCAAGATGATAGACGAGTAGGAAAAACTTTCTCAAAAATGGAATCGGCAAGACTTGATTCTTCTAAGAATCTATATAAAGCTAATTCTTTTTTATATAGAATGCTGAGAACACCTATTAAGGAAGTAAAAAAAAGAGGAAGGCTTGTCTAGAGCATCTACTAGAGCAGGGAGAATAGTTTTAATACTTTATTGATAAATCTACTGAGATTCTGAATATCAATCACTTGTGTTAGAATGCTTTTTAACATTTTGATTATAATTAATTTGATTTTTCATGAAAGCAGTTAAATCAAAACACAGCTCACATAATAAGGGAGGGTCGGTATTAGAAGGACTAGGTTCTCATATGGAAAAGTCTGATTTGATAAAAGCCCTTAACGAGAAACATAATCAGATAAAATTTATGCAGAAAAAGATAGATACTTTACAAAAAGAGAATAGGTCTCTGACTCGGGTTATTCAATCGAATACTCCATCAACAATTACGATTTTGATTAATAAAATCTTGCCTTATGAAAAAACTAAATCTAAAGTCATTAGTTTATTGAGAATATATAAGTATGCAGGGTTAGCTGTTTTTATAAATCATATTGCCTCCAAAATTGTAGGTAAGCAATATATAGGATTAGAAGAAATTGAATATCTAAGATGGCAAAAAAAATTCGAAATAAATGTATTCAAAGATTTAACTAATAGAATAGATAGTGTTCCTGCTGACATCCTATTTAGCGTTATTATTCCAACGTATAACACAAGTCCTAACGTACTTGAAGATACTATACAGTCTGTAAAACGACAACTTTATGGTGGTTGGGAATTATGCATTTACGATGATGCAAGTTCTAATAGTGAAACGATAGAATATTTGAATTCATTAAAAGGAATGGGGGACGAGCGAATAAAAGTGAAGTTCGGACAAAAGAACGGTCATATATCTTACGCAACGAATCAGGCACTTGAGTTGGCTACGGGAAAATATGTTCTCTTTCTTGACCATGATGATCAACTGTCGAAATACACCTTACTGGCTATTAGTGATTTATTATCCCAAAAGCCTAAAACAGACATCGTATATTACGATGAAGACAAATTGAATCAAAATGGGTTTAGGGTTCATCCCCACTTTAAACCTGCATGGTCTCCAGATACATTACTATCAACGATGTATTTGGCTCACTCAACATATCGCACATCTTTAATTAGGAAACTCGGAGGTATGAGGTTGGGATATGAGGGAAGTCAGGACTATGATCTAGCTCTAAGAGCAACTGAACTTACGGACAATATCGAGAGAATCCCTATGATTCTTTATCATTGGAGACAAATTCCTGGGAGTACAGCTTTGACCTATGAGACCAAAGACTATGCAAGTGATAGTTCGAAGAAGGCAGTAAAAGATGCTATTAAGCGAAGAGGTTTGAAGGCAACAGTGGAACCTGGGCTAACTGCACCATCATCAAACATCTCTTATAAGATAATAGGAAATCCGAAAATATCAATAATTATCCCAACCAAAGATAAACTAGATTACATTAAAACTGCTATCGATAGTATAGAAGCGTATACAAGTTATAAAAACTATGAAATTATTATTGTTGATAATAATAGTGAGGAAGCTAGTACTAAAGAATATTTAAAAAATATTGCGAAAAAACACAAGATACTTGAATACAAAAAACCATACAATTACGCAGCAATTAATAATTTTGCAGTTAAAGAGGCGAGTGGTAAACACATCTTACTACTGAATAATGATGTTCGAGTGATTAACAATGAATGGTTAACGAACCTATTAAGATTCTCTCAACTCGACAATATTGGAGCTGTCGGAAGTTTACTATTATTTAGAAATGATACCATTCAGCATGCTGGTGTAGTTATCGGTATTGGTGGCATTGCATCGCATATTTATCGAGAGCAAGAAATTACCGTTCCTGCCCATCTTGATTTCCCAAGAGTTACTCATAATGTTTCAGCAGTTACGGGAGCCTGTCTTATGGTTAAAAAAGATTTGTATGAAAAGGTAGGAGGTTTGGATGAAAAATTGGCCGTTGCTTTCAATGATGTTGATTTATGTCTCAAACTTTTGAAAGCTGGCTATAAAAATATATATACACCTTTCTCCAAACTCTATCATTACGAGTCAATAAGTAGAGGATACGAACATCTTGATCCAACACAAGAGTATAGATTTACAAAAGAAATTAATTACTTCTATAAAAAGTGGAAAAAGTATATACAGGAGGGTGATCCTTATTATAATCCAAACTTAAGTCTTATTCATAACGATGGCAGACTAACTTTCGGTGAGCAACCTACACTTCCTAAACTATGAATTAGAAGCGAGAATAATAGAGAAGACTATTCGTCCTCAAATTACGTAGTAATGAATAATTAATCAAATTGAATTATTTTTACTGTGCCTGATTCAAATAGAACCGTATAATCTACATTATTAAGAATTCCTTCAGAAAGACTATCTCCAAAAATACCCTGATCTATATATCCGTATTCTATCCCCATTGATTTGATTTCTTCAATTTCTTCACTATCATCATTATCGACAACAATTTTTTGAAATAATTCATTGTTATAATTAGTTTGAACACTAGAAAACTGTTGGAAGTCAATGAATAACTCCTTATCGGTATACAAGGGGATCCATAGTCCTCCGTCTACTGGATATATTGCTCCGCTTTTGGCAGTGGCTTCTTGTCCTGCATTCAGTATTATGGCATCGTCAGGAAGGTTCTCGTTTATAAATTTATAAGCTAGAACATCATTCTGATCTACTAGATTGAGTCGATTATGTTCCGAAATTATTTTCTCATTAAGTACACGATGTGAATTTATTGATAAAATACCGAGTATTATAAATAAGAATGAAATGTAGTTTATCTTGGAATTAAAATTTTGAATAATTAAATTAACAGTCAACATCACCCCAAATATTAGAAGTGGAGAGAAGATTAATTCCAAGGTGTTCGGGACCATTCCTAGAAGTGTGTTCTGATTAAGTGTGTTAACAAGGAAATATAAAAAAGAAAGAGAAGTATAAATCCATATATATGAAAGTTTTAAGCTTAAGTTAATTTTCTTCAAAAATATGGGTATCAAAAACATGACATGCCAAACTTGAAAGAATCTCATGAAGTAGTTATTTATGGCAAATTCAAGATTCTCCAATATATATTGTTTTGTTAGATTTAATCCTGACGCGTTGGAAGGCATTACAGAATCGTTAATAAGTTCAACTTGTTGTGAGTAGAGGGGGATAAACCAAAGCATTGAAAATATTGTACTTATTACGAAGGGTAAAAGAGATGCAATTAATATTTTGAACTTCTTCTTTTTAATTTGGCCAAAAACGCTAGTAAATACCCAAGGTATAATCAAAAAACAAAAAATCCCAAAAGTGGGATAATGGGCCATAAACAGTAGGAATAATGCTAGAGCAGAGACTATGAGATTCTTGAATGAGTAGTTTTTCTTTAAGTTGTCTAATGAGAACACAACGAAAGGAATAATGCTTAATCCAAGGATGAGAGAATTTTTTCCAGCCAAATAATAGAAACTAGCAGGAAAATGCAATGACGAGATTAACAGGAAGAATAATAAAGTATACTTGCGTCTTTTTGTAAAGTGTAAATATAAAAAGGAATAGTTAATGGGAATAAGAAATACAGCCAATTGAGTGAAAAAGGTAATCAACCAAGGTATCCATTCAACATTATCCAAACTAAATACTGCTGACAGAGAATGCAATAATGGGCTGTAGAAAAAACTTATCTCATTGTTTACCACAATGCTTTTAGCCATCATTGCATGATCCAAGGGGTCGTGAAGTATTGGGGCTTTAAGATCGAAGAGTAAGTTAAACGAAGAAAATCCAAGAGCCATTAATACTACTATTATAATAGTTGCTGATTTAATATAGCTACTTCTGAAAGTTGTTTTCTCTTGACTAAAAATTAGTAAAGAATAGCTTATGATCAAGGAGAATGTTAATAGAATAATAATCGAAAAGATAGCATAGTTACTAACATCCAAATTAAAGGATGGGATAATGCTGCTAAATATTGGAAAGAATAAAACAAGCAATAGAAAATATCCCCAAACATTTAACAGGGTTGATGGTTCTGCATTATAGTCAGCAAATCTATGTAGTAACTCCTTTAAGATTGATCTCATGATTCGTAAGTTTTATATGGCTATGTCGTCAATATTACCATGTAAATACACAAAATACGAGATGAAACGAGATTGACGATTTATCGATTAAATAAATGAGAGAGAGTATTTTGATAGAGTTTATAATGAAAATGCTTACTCAGCCCTTTGCCTGCTAACCATTTATTGATATTGAAATAAAACGGAGTTGTCCGATATAACCGCCCTCCACTTAGTGATTTCCCGAAATAAAATTCAAGATTATTTTTGTATTCAGGATGTCTTTCTTTTGTAAATGATATTTTATTTTTGAAAGGTAAAGAATAAAACCTTTTTAAATAGATATCCTCAAAAGGCTTTTCCACATCATCAAACTTGAAATAATAGTTGTCCATATTTTTGTGCATTCTTGATTTCCTTCTATCCCACTTGCTCTTTGCCTCGTCTTCGGATTTGTAATGAAGAAAATGTATTTCTACATCTAGTAACTTTCCAATTGGATAATCTTTATGTTTTAAATGATATTTTGATTTTTTAGTAAATTTGAGTGGCGCACTCATATGTTTTTCAAAATCTTTGAGCATCTCCAAATAGTCTGGTGCGAATATAAATAAACCGATAAATGGAGTGGGGTATGCAATGTTATTATTTTGATAATAATGATAACCCCAACAATTATTAGTTATAATAATAGGTGTTTTACTTGTATCTTCGATATGTGTCATATAGCAAGATGGTTTTTATTTTATAAGAGTTAACCAGTATAGCAATAATCAAGAAAATAAATAAAACCTTACGCTATTCAAATTATTAGTAATATAATTAACTTTATCAATCTTTTATTAAATTAACATGTGTGGAATTTTTGGATTAATTACAACTAAGAATACATTTAATAAAGCAGAAGCGAAGTCAATTGTGAATGATCTTCTTTTACTCTCGCAATCACGGGGTAAAGATTCCTCTGGAATCGCTTTTGTTAGAGGGGATGAGATTCTTGTTTACAAAGAACCGCTTTCTGCCAGCAAATTTATCAAATCAAAAATCTATAACGAATTATTAAGTAGTGATGTTGAACAATATGCGCTTATCGGGCATGCTAGGATGGAAACAAACGGTTCATTTAGTCTTACTCACAACAATCAGCCAGTTGTAAAGTCCGGAATGGCAACTATCCACAACGGAATCATAGTAAATGACAACGACTTATGGAAGAATCACAAAGGTTTAAAGCGAGAATTTGGTGTAGATACTGAAGTATTTAATGCATTATTAAATGAAAGAATACATAAAGGTGAGGGCTTTGGAGCTTCTCTGAAGAAAACACTCCAAGAAATCAAAGGGTCATACGCATTCGGGAGTTTGTTTGGAACCTACAATAATTTATTAATAGCCACAAATACCGGCTCTCTTTTCACACTAAGTGATAAAGAAAAAAGTTTTCTAATTTTCGTGTCCGAGAAATTCTTTGCAGAAGAAATCCTTAGAAAACATTTCAAGGAAAAGAATGATTCAATAGAAATCAAACAGATTTCTCCGGGTTCGGGGGCATTGATAAGTCTTGATAATCTTAAAAGACAGGATTTTGAAATATCGAAAGATTCGGAACTGAAAAACCTTAAAGTTTCAGCGAAAAAAAGGAAAATACAAATTTTGGGTAAACAAATAACTGAAGTGCCGATACCATCACATGTTGAAGATAATAAAAAGAATTTGAAAACTATAGAGAGTTTGATAAAAAAGGAATACGAGCAGGATAGCAAAGAAATAGGGAAGTTAAGAAGATGTACAAAGTGTATATTACCTGAAACTATGCCATTTATTGAGTTTGATGACGACGGAGTCTGTAGTTATTGTCATGCGTATGAGAATCGAGAAATAAAAGGTGATGATGAACTAGTAAAAGATATTTCGAAATATAAGAAAGGCAATGGCGAACCTGATTGTATTGTGGCATTTAGTGGGGGTAGGGATAGTTGTTATGCCTTACATTACGCGGTAGAAGAACTTGGACTAAAACCACTAGCATATTCTTACGACTGGGGAATGATAACTGACCTTGGTAGAAGAAATCAGGCTCGAATGACTGGACAATTAGGGGTCGAACACATATTAATATCAGCCGATATCCAAAAAAAACGAGAATATATCCGAAAAAATGTGTCAGCCTGGCTAAAGAAGCCAGAAATCGGAATGGTTCCGTTGTTTATGGCTGGCGATAAACAGTATTTTTACTATTTAAATAAGCTTCGAAAAGAGACTGGTATCGACTTAGTCATTTATTCGGGGAATTCACTTGAAAACACTTACTTTAAACATGGTTTTGCAAATGTAAAATTGAAAAATAAAGATAAAAAAGCTTATGAAATTGGCATGATGAATAGCCTTAAGCTTTTATGGTATTACGCAGCTCAATATTCGAAAAATCCCAGGTATTTGAACTCCTCTCTTGTTGATACATTTGGGGCATACCTTTCTTCGTATGCTATTTCAAAGGATTATCTCTACATTTACAAATACCTCCCATGGAGTGAGCAAGAAGTCGAGGATGTACTATTAAAGCAATACGATTGGGAATTATCTCCAGATACTAGATCCTCTTGGAGAATAGGCGATGGTACAGCTAGTTTCTATAATTACGTATATTATGTGATGACTGGATTAACGGAAAATGATACTTTTAGAAGCAATCAAATTAGAGAAGGCCTAATCTCGAGAGATGAAGCTTTGAAACTATCCATTGAGGAGAATAAACCGAGAGTAGAATCAATGTTGTGGTATTGTGATACGATTGGCATAGATGCCACATATGCTGTAGAGAAAATAAATTCTGCCAAGAAACACTATTGAATAGCCTGTCTGTAGTTTTTGATTCTGATATAATTCTCTTTACTAATAAATTTTAGTCTTCAATCTTGAACAAAATAGGTGTAGTAACTGTCAATTACCGTAGTCTTCAATATACTCTTCAGTTTGTAGAAGGAATAAGTAAAAGTATCAAAGATTATCTGTTGATAGTTGTTAATAATTCTCCAGAAGATACCCAGAAATTAAAAGAACTCGAGTCAAAAGAAGTAATTCTAATTAATTCTGAAAAAAATAGCGGTTATAGTGGAGGTCTGAATCTTGGTCTTAAATATTTACAAAAAAATACCAAATGTGAATGGTTCTTGATAGGAAACAATGATGTAATAATTGATGATGAATTTATTTCAGAGATTGGAAAGCTGACGGATAAAGACACAATTTATTCCCCAGTGATTATGAATGTTGGTAACGATATTGTACAGAATACTGGTGGGGATATTGGAATACTTTATGGAGGTACAATCAACGTAAACAAAGGCAAGCACATTTCAGAGATTAAAAAGACTCAGCCTGACTTTCTAAGCGGATGTTTCTTATATTTTCATAAAAATGTTTTGGATAAGGTAGGTTATTTTGATGAAAGTTATGAGTCGTACTTTGAGGATGTGGACTTTTCTATGAGGGCAAAGAAAAATGGCGTAAAGATTGAAGTTGTTTGGGATTGGAAGTTAAGGCACTATCACTCAATGTCCACAAAAGACAATACAGGTAAGAAAGATTTTCTTATTGCCAGGAATGCGATATATTTTGCGAAGAAAGATTTAAATGGCATAAAAAAATATCTTTTCATTTTCTTTTCAATACTTGTGGGATTCTTCTGGGTATTACCTCGTCCAAAGAACTTACCTTATTTTTTTAGAGGTGTGAAAGAAGGATTACTATGATTGATACATTTCAAAGATATCTTTACGTATACAACTTTATTAAGAAAATATCTAAAGGAAAGAAAAGTTTCAAAGTGTTAGATGTTGGGCCAAATGGTCCTGGATTGGCCAGATATATTTCTGAGTTTCCAAATGTAACTTTAACTTTGCTTGAGACTGATGAATACAAATTTATAAAAGAAGACATAGAAGCATATCCTGAAGTCGATTTTGTAAATTATAATGGGAAAAGGTCAAAGTTCACAGATTCAACATTTGATTTAGTCACGTGTATAGATACTTTCGAACACGTTCCCCCTCAGAATAGAGAGACTTTCATCAAAGAACTAGCCAGGGTAGCTAAAGATGACATTATCATGAGTTTTCCACTTGATCACGCAGAACCTTTTGAGAAAATCTTGAGAATGATGTTTCTAAATAAAATCAAATTTCTAGATGAACATAAACTCTATGGACAACCAAACGAAGACGACTTTAAGAAATTCTTGAAAAGCAATAAAGTAAAGTTGATAGAAACCGACAATAATCTTAACGTTTATTTATGGATACCCGTAAAGCTTTTCTCATCTGTGCTTTACAGATTGGTCGAACATCGAAAGTCAATGTCATTTAAAATGTTTAAGGTCTATGCAAAAGGGTTCCATAGACTACTTACTTTTGGCAAACCTTACTCAAAAACCTTTCTTCTAAGTAAAAAATAATGAAAATCTCCGCATTTTTAGTAATCTACAATGAAGAGAAACATATCGAGAGGTCCCTAGGTTCTCTTAAAGATGTGGTTGATGAAATTGTTGTTGTTCATGATGGAGAATGTACTGATAGAAGTTTAGAAATAGCAAAAGATTTTGGTGCTAAGATATTTGTACAGGAACATCGTGGAATGCGAGAGTTTCATCAGGTTTTTGCCATCAACCAATGTAAATATGATTGGATTCTCCAAATTGATGCAGATGAATTTCTTTCTCCCGAATTGAAAAAGAATCTTAGAAATTTGATTGAGAACAAAGACATTGATGCATATTCATTCGTATGGCCACTTTGGAATGGGAAACAATATATTACGAAAGGTTTTCCACAGAAAAAAGTTCTATTCCGAAAAAACAAAATGTACTATTTCTCATTTCCTGGTAAAGATCCTGGGACATATGGAAATTTTGTGCAAAGTGACCTAGTTCTCGAACATCAACCACTCTACAATAACTATACTTTCAATAGATTTAGAACTAAGTGGATGAAATGGATAGATGTTCATGCAAAGTTTTTTTACAGGGAAGACTTCGATAATTATAATTGCAACGAAGATGTCTTGAATAGATTCCAGGATAGTATTGATAAGCAAAAGAAATATGCTAATCCAGTTCTTGCACCCCTTTGGATGATACAATCAATCGTGGTCTCAATGCTGAGGCATAGATATTGGAAGAGTTTTAGCACCTGGAAAGTAGCTTTACTTCAGGGATTATATGGCTATTATTTGTGTATTTATATTTGGAAATATCGTAAATGAAAATCTCAATTTTAATACCTGTCTATAACGAAGAGAAGGCAATCGGAAAACTCCTGGACTCGATTATGGATATTGAATATCCAAAAGATGATTATGAGATTGTTGTAGTCAATGACGGATCTACGGACAAAACTGCAGATGTAGTGAAAAAATTCAAAAGAGTAAGATTAGTAAATCATCCGAAAAATCTTGGTAGATTTGATGCTCGCAAAACGGCAATGAATGAAGCAAAGTATGAAAATCTACTTTATATTGACTCGAGGTGTTTGGTTCCAAAGGAGATTTTACGAAACCTGAAAGATAAAAAAGATAATATGATAATTGGTCATAGCAGAGGACTGGAAAAAGAAACAATTTTTGAAGTATTTTATTCTGCAATTCGAAGGCAGTTTTTCAGGAAATATTACAGAGAATGTAAACAAAGGATAGTACTGACAAAAGAGAATTTCGATGTATACCCCAAAGGAACAACTATATTTTTCATAAAGAAACCAGTATTTAAGCATATAATTGAAAAATATGGACATACCTTTGATCGTGAGTCTTCGGAAGATACCAGACTGTTCTCTTACATTCTAGAAAAAGACAATATAGTTATTGACCCCGATATCTGGATAATTAACTACGGTCGTGATGATACAAAGAAAAGTCTTCACCATATTATTGAAAGAGGTTTACACTTCACTGACTATTATCTAAAAAAGAAAAGCCTCAAGCATTGGATAATTTTGTTGTTTCCTGTTTTTGCTTTGGCTGGTCTATATTTGATTTGGTGGCTTTTCGGAATAACATCAATCATCATTTTGATATTGTTGTGGTTAGCGATTTCCGTTTATCTAGACCATGTTCCTACAAGAAGTATACAAATATTTATAATAGGTCCGGTTCTAGTGCTATTGTATTATTTCGGTATTCTCAAAGGGCTTTACAAACTGCTTATTAATAATTCTCCAAAACAGCTTTTGGCTCTACTATTTACCTTGGTGATACTTCTTGGCGCAGGTTATTATTTGTACAAAAATTACAATGATTTCAAAATTATTCTGGAACTAAAATATTGGCAAGTCATTGTCCTCGCCGGTTTTAATTTGATTTTACTCAGTATTAATGGATTATTTTCTTGGTATCTTTACAGACAATTCGGTGTAAATCTTGGGAAGATTGAGAGCATTGCGCTAGCGACTGCCACAAGTTTCGCGAATACCTTCCTCCCTTTCCGAGCTGGTATGGGAGTGACTGCACTGTACTTAAAAAGAAAACACGGATTTAGGTATTCTTCGTTCGCCACCACATTAGCAGGTTCTTATGTGATTAATTTTTTTGTAATAGGTATTCTGGGATTGTTATCCATGCTAATAATATATCTTCGAACATCTTCTTTCAGTGTCCTCGTGGCTTTAGCATTCCTGGGACTTTCCCTAGGATCAATTCTTGCGGTGTCTGCAACCAAACTATTCTTAAGATTGATACCTTTTGAAGGTTTTAGAAGTAAAGTTGAGAGTGTAGTGGAAGGGTGGAATACTATCTCAAAATCACCAAAAAGAGTGGCAATCATGAGTTTAATTACTGGCCTCAATAGCTTGGTAGTTGCCTCATTGTTGTATTTCCAATTCAGATATCTTGATATCACTACAACGAAAGGAGAGATAGTTCAAATCTGGGATAATGTCTTTTTATCATCATTTTCAGTATTATCAATATTTCTTAACATAACTCCATCAGCACTGGGGATAAAAGAGGTGTTGTTCGCTTTTGCTAGTCAAGTAATAAACATCCGTACACAAGATGCTATAGTTGCATCCGTTCTGGATAGGATTGTAAATGCCTCAGTTCTTTTAATAGTAGGTCCAATTTCTCTTTTGATTTTGAAGAAGTTATTGAAAATAAGCGGAAAAGAAGATTCGGAAATTATTTAGTTTTATAAATATTTAGAATATTCGCGTTATCCCTCTCAATAGTGTCTATTAGTTTCGTATCCATTGGCACAGGCTGTAATTTCTCATAGAAATCATAGGTAATAATGTAGTCTGATTGCTCGTATTTGTCGCTATACTTCGCATTTGGACAATAGTATGGAAGATAGATACTGACAAATGGTCCAGAGATTAGTTTTTCCTCATCTTCCTCACACACTTCTATTATTGCTTCTGCTTCTGCAAGTCCTTCGGGATAATTAGAATATAGTTCGCTATTCTTATTCAAACCTCCTGAAATCTCATTGAAGTAAGTAATCTCATAGGGGAAGAGTTTAAACAGGGTATAAGTTTGATATATGCTCCCCAAAATTATAATCCCAACAATCACTTTCCCGAGATAATCTTTTCTCTTTACTATGAAATTAATCCCATATGCTAGAAATATTCCAAGAGGTGGAAGGAAAATTAATAAATGTCTGAAATTGTAGAACTTAGTTTCTTTGATAAATACTGATAATAAAGGAATAAAAAGCCATAGTAATCCAATAATAAAAAGTCGGTTTTTTGTGAATGTTTTTTTCAGAGGTGTCTTAAATAGTTGGAATATTCCGAAGACAAATCCTATTAATGAAAAAGAAATAAATATTTCTGGAACTTTTTTTAAACCAATAACAAACATATCAGAGGTTTTAGACTCGGAAACTTTCATAACTTGTCCGTTAATCATTATCGATCCTTCGTTATCAAAGGACGACATGAATTCTAGTCTTTCGATGTATCTGTTAAATGGATCCTCTCTTAAGTGTGGATCGAAAATTAGAACAACTCCGAAAATGGTTACAACTGCAATTATCAAGTTTAAAAGTAATGGGCGACCTCTTTGCTTGATGTACTTCCTGAATCCTTCGAAGCTTTTTATTTCATAAACTAAGATGAACAGAGAAGTAATTGGAAGGTAAGTCAGGGCTGAAGGTCTAATGGCAATAGCAATAGATAAGAAGAAGAAATGTAAGAAAAAGTTTCTCTTCGTCGTTCCTCTAAGATATCTATCAAGAAAGTAAAACGAAATGATAGTAAAGGAAATTAGTGGAATCTCTTTGGTTGTAACTTGTGCATATCCGAAGTAGGAGGGTATTGAGAAAAGTAATAAAGTTGCAATCGAGGTGACAAAAAAATTGAAGTGTCTTCTTAAAAGTAGGTAGTAAAATAAGCAACCAATAAGGAAAATTATGTATGTAATGAATTTTCTCGTATAAAAAAAATCGATTGTTTCTCTGGTGAGTCCAAAGAATGAAATAATTAAATGTAAAAACACTTCGTATATAGGACCGTAGAATCTGAGGTTTGAAAGATTTAGATAATCATTATTATTGGGATTCACCAGCTTCAATGAAATTAACTCCCCATATTTTGCTTGGACAAAGTCATCTACATGTATCCCATATACTTTTAATGTGAAGAGACCATAGAGTGAAAATATTAGGAAAAGAATAGCTATGAATAAACTCTCTCTGTTTATTTTGATTGTTTTGGATATTGAATTGTTTAATAGATTCCTAGTCAATTTTATTAACTTTTTTAACAAACTCTACTATCAGTTTTGAAGGAGCAACTTTCAAGTTGAGGGGTTTCCGCTGATAATCTTTATGATTCTTCACGAAGTAAAAAATGACTTCATGGTCGAACTTCGATAACAATACATTCTCATCAAGTCCTTCGGTTCTCTCGGTATATTCTCTAAATAAAATAGTAGGTTTGCCCATGTAGCTTAGCTCTTCCTGGTTACTACCACCATCGGTGATTACAAATTCAGCCAAGTCCGTTATGTATGCAAAATTCTGAAAATCTTGTCTAGGAATTAATTGAATTTTATTGTTTTTCTCCAATTTCTCTCCTAAACCAGTTTTCTCCAGTTGCTTTTCGGTAGGAGGATGCAGTACAAAAACGAGATTTATGTCTTTTGATATTTTATCTAATAAATCTAGAATTTCTTTAAACCTTTCTTCCTTAAAAATGTTTTCATATCTATGAATTGATACGAGTGCGAATTTGGCTGGAAGTTTAAATTTCTTTTTTAATTTTGATAAAATTTCAGGATTTTTCTTTTTGATAATATAGGAGAGTGCTTCGTACATGGTATTCGCTTGTGAATTAATTTTTTCACCTTTGTACTTTCGTAAATTATTTAGTGCCCATTCATTTGGAGCTACGTAATAATTGCTAAATCGGAAACTTATCAATCTCTGTATTTCTTCAGGGAATGGGTTCATCAAATTGAAAGACCTAAGCCCAGATTCGATATGCATTACTTTCTGGCCATGGAGCCTTCCGTAGAATGCCGACCATGAGGTAGTTGCAGTGTCTCCATGTGTGAGGATTAAACCTTTCCCTTTTGTGAAGATTTTTTTTGCACTCAGAGGATTTAATGTAATCAGAAGTATTTGAATCAACCAACCCGCAAATAATTTGATTGTTTTTGCTTCATCTTTTCTCTCAATTATACTTATTGGTTTCGTTTTGATATCAAAATTCTCCAGAAGATCGGTGATTGTCACTTTGTGTTGTTGAGTGTAGAGTAGGGTGAATGGTACTTTTTGAGCTTCAAGTTCTTTCATAACCGGAGCCATTTTGATTGTTTGTGCTCTCGTTCCTAGAATGAGATAGATTGGTCTATCATTTTTCATATCTCTCTTTCTTTAATAAATACAATATGTTTTCCTGGTTTCTTCTGACTCGATCAAACATATCCGCAATTACACCCAAGATGATAATTCCAAAACCAACCGTATTTAAATAAATACCTGTTAAAACAACCGAGACATACGGAGTAAACCCTCCACTACGTAAATAATGCTGTAGTGTGAACAAGTCAAAAAGTAAGCCCAGTATGAATAGGACTAGTCCCACAAAACCAAAAAATTTCAATGGACTATAATCTCGGAAACTTCTGAAGATTATAAGAGATGTTTTAATTGCATAGCTTAATAGATTTGATGCTACTCTTGATTTTCGGGATTTGAAGTAAGTGACTTGTACAGGCTGATTTATAATTCTCAAGCCTTTTGTTGCAAGGTCTAGAATTGATTCCTGTGTGTATGTGAAGTTACCTATAAGGTTTAACTTGTACATAGCCTCTTTATTGAATGCTCTAAATCCCGAAGATACATCTTTAAGTTCCATTCCAGAAAGTTTACTTATTAGATATGACATCATTTTGTTTCCGAAGTATTTCCCTTTGGGCATATCCGCTGGCATTCCGTTGTTGAACCTATTCGCTACCACGACATCAGTTTCGTTGTTTAAGATTGGTTCAATTAGAAATGGAATATCATCTGGATTGAATTGTCCATCGGCATCAATATTCACTAGAATATCTACTCTTTTTTCTAGTGCCCATTCTAATCCTGTCTGAAAAGCAACTCCAACTCCTTTGTTTTTATTATGCTGGATCACATCGGCTCCTGAGCTCCTTGCCATAGAACCAGTCTTATCAGTCGAACCATCATCAATGACTAAGATGAGAATTTCGTCAATACTTTTGATTTTTTTGGGTATTTTGGAAATGGTCGTGGAGATCTTTTTCTCCTCATTGAGGGCAGGGATAATTATTCCTAGTTTCATAAAATTAGTGATATATGGAGTAATGATAACATTGCAGGAGAGATTTTTCTATGTGTCTAGATAGGGTTACTTTAATATGGATCTCCTAAACCTTCGTCGGTAGGATCACCTAATCCCTCGTCTGTGGGATCGCCCAGTCCTTCGTCACTAGGATCTTCTGGTCGTGGGTTATTTAGGATAGGACCATTAACTAATGGGTTATAAGAAAACATTTCATTCATTTGGAATTACTAATAGTTGTTATGATAATAATATGGAATCTTGCGTCAGTCAATGTAAAAGTGAATATTATATTAATTGAATCACTCTTTCTGGTACAATCTGTTTTCGTAATTAATCTTTCTAGAATATGAAAAAAGTAGTAGTTTTAGGCCTAGGTTATGTCGGATTACCTCTCGCAGTCGCTATCAAAGAAACTGGGAAGTATGATGTAGTTGGATTTGATATCTCAGATAGAGTTTTGAAAGCAATAGATTCTGGTAAACCACCATTTAGTGATCCTGAACTTGAAGAGAGGATGAAAGAAACGAAGGTTCAAGCTACGAAAGATGAATCAAAAATTAAAAACGCAGATTTCTATATTGTATGTGTCCCTACACCTGTCACAGATTTATTTGAGCCCGATTTAGGCCCAGTGAAGTCAGCTTCTGCAACCATTGCTAGGAATATGAAAACTGGTGCAAAGGTTATCGTTGAATCAACCATTAATCCCGGAGTGTGTGAAGAAGAAGTAATCCCTGTGATTGAGGAAGTTTCGGGATTGAAAGCAGGTAAAGACTTTGATCTTGCGCATTGTCCAGAGAGGATAAATCCAGGGGACCCAAGATGGAGCGTATACAACATCCCTAGAAATATTGGAGCAACTACGAAAAGTGGTGCGGAGGAAATTGCAAAATTCTATAGAACATTTATAAAAGCTCAAGTCAATGTGGTTTCGTCATTGAAGGTGGCCGAATCAACAAAAATTATTGAAAACACTTTCCGAGATATTAATATTGCCTATGTAAACGAACTTGCGAAATCATTCGATAAAATGGGAATTGATTTAGTAGAAACAATTGAAGCAGCTTCAAATAAACCGTTTGCTTTTATGGCGCATTATCCTGGAGCCGGAGTAGGAGGTCATTGTATTCCAGTTGATCCATATTATTTGATAAAAAGAGCAAAACAAAGTGGTTTTGATCACCAATTCTTAAAATATGCTAGAGAGGTGAACAACAGCATGCCAAACTATACTGTTGATTTATTACAAGATGGATTAAATGCAATCTCCATGCCAGTAAAGGGTGCGAAAGTAATGGTGTATGGATTATCCTATAAAGCTAATGTAGGAGATCTACGAGAAAGCCCTGCTTTGAAGATATTGAAATTGCTAGAAGAACTTGGTGCAGATATTATTAAATTCGATCCATATTTACTTGATATGTCGAATGTGGAGTCATTAGAGAAAGGTTTGAAATCTGCAGAAGCTCTATTAGTTGCTACAAATCATAATGAGATTAAAAAGGTCGATTTTTCTAAATACCCAAAATTAAAAGCAATCATTGATGGAAGAAATTGTTTGGATTCTGAGAAAATCCATCAATTGGGAATTTATTACAAAGGAATTGGACGGTAGGCTGATTAGGATAAAGAATTCGAATTACTGAATTTATGAAAACAACCGATAAAGTAATCATCAACTGCGCTCTCACCGGTATGATCCCCACAAAGGAACTGAATCAATCAGTTCCCCTTACCCCTCAGGAGATTGCAGAAGATGTAGATATGGCTGTTAAATATGGAGCGAGTATCGTACATGTGCACGCTAGAGGTAAATCGGGTAAACCAACATGGAAAAAAGATATCTATGCAGAAATCATCAAGAGGATTCGAGATAAACAGCCCAAGGTGATTATCACCGTGAGCACAAGTGGAAGGAATTGGTCCGAATTTGAGAAAAGAGCAGAAGTGCTTGAGCTTGATGGTGATATAAAGCCAGATATGGCCACTTTGACCATGGGTTCTATGAATTTTATCAATACCGCATCTATGAATTCTCCCGAAATGATTGAGAAATTAGCGACTACTATGCAAAAAAACGGTATCAAACCTGAATTTGAGATTTTTGAGCCAGGAATGATTCATAAAGCTAACTTTATGCTCGAACGAGGAATGATTAAGGATGAAAATCCTTATTTTAATATTTTCCTAGGAAATCTTGGGACTGCACCACTTGAGGTCACGAATATTTCAGCATTGTTAAATCTTCTTCCAAAAAACGCAAATTGGGCTTTTGCTGGACTGGGGAGATTCCAACTTCGCGCAAATGTCATGGGTTTGACAATGGGAGGAGGAGTGAGACTTGGATTAGAAGATAATATTTATCTGAATCAAGAAAAAGAAGTTTTAGCAACCAATCAAGGTCAGTTAGAAAGGATTAATAAGATTATTGATTTAATGGATTTGGAAGTATCTACAATTGAGGAAACTAGAGAACGTTTAGGCCTTCCTTTGAACTAATTTCGCAGGTATTCCTACATACAAACCACTTTCGGAAATATTCTCAGTCAACACGGCACCTGCGCCAATTTCCACTTCTGAAGCGATTTTGAGTTCAGGAATTATTGTGCAATTTGCTCCAAAAGCATTGTTATCCTCGATTTCACACAAGCTACAAATTGTTACTCCCGGTCCAGTCTTGTTTCTATTTCCAATAACAGTATGATGCCCAACTGAACAATTTCGGTTTATGAAGTTAAAATCTCCCAATGTAACTTGAGGTGCTATTGTTGCGTTTGCTCCGATGAAATTACCAAATCCAATTGTGGAGTAGTGAGAAACGTATGCACCTTTATGAATTATATTGTCGAAACGCAAATTAAACTTCAATAACTCATTGAGTAAATCATCTTTTCTATAATCCATAAATCCAATGAAGTACTTGTCTGTACTGGGTTTGAAATCTGCTAAATCTATGATTTCAATATCTTGTGGCACTCGCTTAACAATCTCTTCGTCGACATCTTGATTTCTGACGAAATATTTAACTTTGTCACCGTTGGATTCGATTGCATCTAAAATGTCGTATGAAAAGTTGCTTAATCCAAATATTGTCCAGCTATTTTTTTGTGTGTTGCTCATTATAAATGTCTTCGATTGTTTTATAGAAATTTCTTCCATCTTTTTGACCATAAATTCCTTCTAGAACTTTGAAATTCGCAATTTTATCAAAATATCTAAAGTCGTTTGCTACATCAAATTCTGGGTCAATATCTTCAGGATAGGGAATTGTTCGAGCCAGTTTCTTTGAGTAGCAGAAATTTGTAAGATCGATATGGCGATGTTTGTTAATTGGATAAAGGGGATATTTTTTCTCCGCAACTTCTGATTCCAGAATGATAATATCTTTTCTGGTCTCCATATGTGTATTATGTAACTTCTCGAAAATCTGATTATCGGTCAGTTTGAAGTCAGCTCCAATATTTAGATACATTAGTGCATCATACTTAGACATTACAAAATTCCTGCGCTTTCCATTAATAATTAGTAAATTTTCCACAAGACCGGAATCTTTATAACTATTATCAAAAGGTATTTCATCATACACAAATCTCTTGTCGTTGATGCGGACGTGTTCAATTAAATTGTGAATTTTAGGCTCTTTACCATTCGCAATACTTACATGGATGAAATTTTCATAAGTTTGATATTGAAGATCTGCGATAAGTCCTTTAAGACTTTTAAGACATGGATCAAACACTGGTGTGATAATACAAAGAAACGGCTCATCCATACCTTTGAGCAGTCTTTTGATTATTTGTTTTACTCTGTATTGGAGAATATTATAGCTATAATCTTTAATCCCCATTTTTTACCTTATCATCCATAACTCCTAGTAAGTATTGGCCGTAACCACTCTTCATATATTTCTCTGCGAGTTTTTCAAGTTGTTTTGCATCAATGAATTTATTCCTGAAAGCAATTTCTTCGATGCAACCAACTTTCAATCCTTGTCTTTCTTCGATTACTTGTACGAATTGACCGGCTTGCATGAGAGAAGAGAAGGTCCCCGTATCTAACCAAGCTGTACCACGGTCTAGAACTCCTACTTTTAATTTACCTCTTTGTAAGTAAGCATTGTTTACATCAGTGATTTCGTATTCACCTCTGGCACTCGGTTTGAGTGATTTAGCGATTTTTACAACTTCATTGTCATAGAAGTACAGTCCAGGAACAGCATAGTTTGATTTTGGTTCTGCTGGTTTTTCTTCGATTGAAAGGGCATTGAAAGCCTCATCGAATTCTACAACACCAAGTCGTCTAGCATCGTCATCGTTTACGTGATAAGCGAAAACTACACCACCATCAGGATCTGTGTGTTCGATTAGTGAAGCGTCCATTGTAGAACCATAGAAAATATTATCTCCTAGAATCAAGGCAACTTTGTCAGATCCTATAAATTCCTCACCTAAGACAAATGCTTGTGCGAGACCATTTGCTTCGAGTTGTTCTTTATAGCTAAATTTCATCCCCAATTCACTACCATCACCAAGTAGATTTTCGAATCTAGGTAAATCTTCCGGTGTAGAAATTATCAAAATCTCCTGAATCTTCGCTTGCATCAGTGTTGAGAGTGGGTAGTATATCATCGGCTTATCGTAAACAGGCATTAACTGTTTACTAGTTGCCAAAGTTAGTGGGCTAAGTCTAGTGCCTTTTCCACCGGCTAATATGATTCCTTTCATATGGAAATTTTAATATTTAATAGTTATTTTTTACTTAAAACAGAAGAAACAATGTATAAAGGTCTGTTCTGAACTTCTTGATAGATTCTGCCTACATATTCGCCTAGAATTCCCAACATTACCATCTGAACTCCACCCATAAACAAAACTGAAATGATAGCGAATGTGGTACCTTGTACCGTCATTTCTGGGTAGAAAATCCTAACAACCAATGCATAAATTATTCCTAAGAAGCTTACAAAAGAAACATAAAAACCAAACTGAGTGATTAATTTAAGTGGTACTGTAGAGAAACTGGTTATTCCGTCGAATGCCAATTTGAACATTTTCCTGAAAGGGTAGTGTGTCTCACCTGCGAATCTCTTGTCTCGGTTAAACAGTACGGCTGTCTGTTTAAATCCCACATAAGATGTCAAACCCCGCATAAATCTGTTAGTCTCTCGGAACCTTCTCATTTCTAATACTACTTTTCGGTCGAGAAGTCGGAAGTCTCCAGTATCCTTGGGGATTTTAACTTCGCTTAAGATATCAAGAATTCTGTAAAACATATATGCTGTTAATTTTTTAATAGCTCCATCACGTCTTTGTTCTCTTTGGGCATATATAACTTCAAAGCCTTCTTGCCATTTTTCTACCAATTTCAAACTTGCTTCTGGAGGGTCCTGAAGGTCAGTATCCATAATTATTACAGCGTCACCTTCTGCCATATCAATTCCTGCTGTGATTGCCATCTGGTGTCCGAAGTTCTTGGAGAAATTGATTACTTTTACTCTCGAATCTTTCTCAAAAAGACTTTGAAGGATGCTAAAAGAATTATCTTTACTTCCGTCGTTTATAAAGACATATTCAAAATTATAGTTTTCTGAGATGGTGTCTGTCGCCTTGGTCAAAGCGTTATAAAACTCTGCGAGGCCTTCTTGTTCGTTGTATACGGGCAAAACATAGGAAATTGATTTTTTCTGTTTCATTTATATTGGAATAAGCCCCAAATTATAGCAATGGGTGGGGGTAAAATCCAGCGTAGTGTCATTCCTGAGTAGGAGTGTCCTCCCTTCAAGACAGGGGCAGGGGTTCACCCGATTAACACGCCACCAACTGTCACTCCTGCGAAGGCAGGAGTCCAATCTGCCTAAAAGTCATTTAATTTCCAGAATCCTATTTTAGAATAACACCATGAAAAACTACTATGTCTACATAATGACAAACAAACCCAAAGGCACACTTTACATTGGGATAACAAATAATTTGATTAGACGCGTCTATGAACACAAAAACGATCTAATTGAGAATAGCTTTACATCAAGATATTCTCTTCATCGTTTGGTTTATTACGAAGTATATAGCTATGTTTGGGATGCTATCGGAAGGGAGAAGAATATAAAAAAGTGGAAACGGAATTGGAAGATTAGGATGATTGAGGAAGTGAATCCGAATTGGGAAGAAATCACATTAATTTGAAGTAGACTCCTGCCTTCGCAGGAGTGACAACGAGGCCATCATTTCCCCAGAAAATCTTGTATCACTACACAAAGTATTTCCTTTAGACAAAATAATAAAATCAAACAAGTTGAAATCTCTGCAGAGCGATTTTATTTATTAAAGTACAATTATTATGAGACGAAAAAGAATGTTGTTTCTAATTCCTATGGCTTTGATTTCTGGACTCCTCCTGATAATGGCTTTTAAATATGAGACGGTATATGCCATAGTGTCGAAAAATTGGCAGATTCAAGATCAGTTTTCTTTGTTTAATGCTGGACGTGGAGGGATGGACGTAAGTATCACTCAGGGATTAAAAGGCGGGCCTCATACCATGGAGTTCACTACTGCTGATTCAAAGAATATACAAACACCCAGAATTGTTTTAAGAGGTGCATCTGATTACCCTGATACAGAGTTTTATTCAGGTCCAAGAGGCGCAGAAATTCTGAGGATGATGATTAATGGTCCAAGTGGAAATATTAGTTGGGGTGGTGGTGGAATTCTTCGACCAGATCAAGGTGGTTCTATCGAACTCGGTGACAAAGGCACTCCATATCTTGATTTCAGCAATGACACAAATTCGGATTATGACGCTAGATTGATACTTGTGGGAGATGATGCATTGAGTTTTACTGGGACTAGGGTCGGAATTGACAACTATAGCCCGATTGCAAAATTAGATGTAAACGGAGATATTGCCACGAGAGGAGGTGCATCAATTAGCTCTAATAATAACAACTTAGCAGGTGTTGGACTCGGATGGAGTGGAGACCAGGCTACAATACGAATGGGTGGTGATGGACCCGGTGCTAAAAACGGTTTGTCGATACGAGAGGTTGGAAATACAACTTTACTGAAAGTAGATGAATCCGGAGGTGTATTAAATTTGACTTCAGATTATGGTGCGATTTGCATAGGGAGATGCTAATTTGATAAATCAAGATTCGTCGATCCTCGCTTTCTTTCCGAAATGGATAGAGGCGAGGTCGATGCACTTAGATTCTGTTTCGTAGGTAACCTTCAGCGATTCTATCGCCTTCGGCTTTAAGAGGTGCCCACCAGTCTTGATTATCTACGTACCATTGGACTGTCTCTTCAAGTCGTTTCTCTAGTGGTTTTTGTGGTTCAAATCCTAATTCATTTTTTGCCTTTGTGAAATCCATTGCGTATCTTTTATCATGACCTTTTCTGTCTCCAACATGAACTATTAACGATTCTGGCTTACTAAGGAGCTTTAGGATTTCTTTCACGATGTAGATGTTTGGTTTTTCTCCATGACCACCTAAGATGTACGTTTCTCCGAGTTTACCTTTTTCGAGTATGAGATCGACGCCAAGGCAGTGATCATCCACATGAATCCAGTCTCTGACTTGCATGCCATCTCCATAGACAGGGATTTCCTGATTATTTATTGCTCTTGTGATAGTAAGAGGAATCAGTTTTTCGGGGAAACAATAAGGACCATAGTTATTCGAACAATTCGAAATAGTTGCTTTTATCTTGTAGGTGTTCACATACGCTCTCACAAGATGATCTGATGCTGCTTTTGAGGCAGAGTAGGGACTTCGTGGATCATAGGCTGTAGTTTCACTAAATTTTGCGTTCGGATCATCAAGTGGCAACTCTCCAAAAACTTCATCTGTTGAGATGTGGTGGAATCTAATTGCGGGGTATTTCCTCAAAACCTCAAGAATTCTAAAAGTTCCCATGATATTTGTGTGCACAAATGCTTCCGGTCCTTCGATACTTCTATCAACATGGGTCTCTGCTGCGAAATGTACAATTGTATTTACCTCGTGGTCAACAATGGTTTTCTCGAACAACTCCCCATCAACAATGTCACCCTCAACAAAGCTAAACTTTGGATTGTCAAAAAGTTCTTTCAGGTTTTCTATATTACCTGCATAAGTGAGTTTATCGTAAACAACAATGTCGTCGTTTGTGTATTTATTCGCCCAGTATGTCGTAAAGTTCGATCCGATAAAACCCGCCCCTCCTGTGATTAGTATGTTCATTATTTGTGTGTTGATGAAATAGATTTGGGATTATTATACATGATAAGAGTACAGAGTTCAGTATCCGGAATGCAGAACATGGAACTCAAGAGGTATCTCTGACTCTGAACGTCACTTCTGCGAATGAATGTCACCCCTGTGAAGACAGGGGTAGGAGTCTATTCTAGCAATACGTCACCTATTGTCACCCCTGCGAAGGCAGGGGTCCAATTTGCCTAAAACTCATTAAATTTCCAGAATCCTGTTTTAAAATAACACCATGAAATACTATTACGTCTACATAATGACAAACAAACACAAAGGCACTCTTTACATAGGGATAACAAATAATTTAATTAAACGAGTCTACGAACACAAAAACGACCTAATTGAGAATAGCTTTACATCAAGATATTCTCTTCATCGGTTGGTTTATTACGAAGTATATAACTATGTTTGGGATGCTATCAGAAGGGAGAAGAATGTAAAAAAGTGGAAACGTAATTGGAAAATTAGAATGATTGAGGAAATGAATCCAAATTGGGATGATTTAGTGTTAATTTGAGGTGGACTCCTGCCTACGCAGGAGTGACAATAAAGCGCAGGAGTTAAAACAATACGCAGGAATGACAATGATGAGGGATTCTATCTAATAATTATTAACTCTGATTCAATAAGTAATGAATCCCAACAATAGTATGAAAGTCTTCAATTTCACCAGTTTTGATCATATTGGACAATTCCGAAATCTTCACCTTTACTATCTCAATATCCTCAGTCTCGTCGAAAGTAGTTGCGGTCTTTTTTCCATCATAGTCGGCAGAGAAATAAGTGATTCTTTGTGTGTTTAATCCGGCATCAACAAATGCAGAGCCTATTACTTTGAGATTGGTAACGGCAATACCTAATTCCTCGACTGCACAGCGAACGGCACCTTCCTCTTCATTTTCTCCCTCTTCTAGACCTTCGAAAGGGAACTGTACCATAGTCTTTCCTGTAGGATACCGATATTGTTTGACCATGAAGATTTCATCATCGATATTAACAATTATTCCAATACCCTCGGTTCTCGAAATAAATGTATATTTTCCTTCTTTTCCATTTGGCATTGTTACATCATCCTGAATAACCTTTATCCAGGGTGTTTGTAAAACGGTCTCAGACTTTAACTTTTTCCAATTCATTTTATTTTTTCATAACTAAATTTAATTCGTCATAAAACTCTACCAACGAATCTTCAGTTATTTCCCAATATTGCGCTTCTACGGTTTTGTCCTTAGTTGACTCTGCCTTGTCGTGATTAGTGTTCGCAATGGTCTTCAGCTCTGCTAGTTTCTTTACATGATTTTCATCCAAAACGAGTAGGTTAGAGTAGAGTCTCTGAAAAGATTTAACTAAGGCACTTTTATCCGATGACTTTTCAGAATTATCGTGAACCCACCAACTTTCGACTTCTGCTTCTGCAACTTTTGCAGGAATCATTTCTGAACCAAGGTAATGCTTGACTCTTTCGTAGTACTCCGTCATATGTTTTAAGGCACTAACTTTGTCTCTCTGATTATGTGCTTTAGCGGCGGGTACAAGTGTTCTAACAAGTATTAACGCTTGAAATATGTTTATCCCATATAGTGTTTGATTGTGTTTTAGGAGATTTACGACTAGAGATTTTTTGTCACCATAATGATGTGCTTTCCACCAATTTACTTCTAATTTGGCTACTTTTTGTGGGTTTATTTCTAACTTCTTCATTTTTGTATTAAGAAATCCTCCAACATCTCCTCCCATCTCCTAATCTCCGGGAACTTCGTATTTTTCAAAATCGAAACATTAGGAATCTTGGCTTTCCGATTAAATTTATCGAGAGTGGTTGGTTTTACTGGAGTATCAATACCAGCCAATTTCAATATTTCTTTAGCGAATTCATTCCGTGTGCATGAGCCTTCTCCGGAGTAGTGGTAGATTCCACCTTTTGGTTCGTTTTCGATTAAATAAATGATTCCCTCTGATAAATCTTTCACGTATGTGGGACTTACGACTTCATCCGTGACCACCTCTAGAAACTCTTTCTCTTTTGCGTATTGAAGGATTTTTGCGATAAAGTTTGTTGCACCTTCTCCGAAAAGAGCAGAGGTTCTGACAATGTAGGATAAAGTATTTTGCGATATGAAATCCGATTCCACGATTCCTTCCATCTCTTTGATAATATTTGTTTCGCCCTCGGCTTTTGTCTCACCATATTTATTTAAAGGAGAATAGGGGATGTGTGATTCTTCATAACCTCTCTCACTATTTTCCCCGAAAACATAGTCGGTGGAGATATGTATCAGATTTGTATTATGGTTGATAGATGCAACTGCTAGATTTCTAGGTCCATCTGCATTTACTGCATAAGCAATTTTGTATTGTTCAGGATCTTCGCAGGCCTCTACATTTGTATATGCTGCACAGTTTACAACAAAATCTGGCTTGACCTTACTAAACTGTTTTTCAACAGAATCCGGCTTTGTGATATCAATCCCACCTTCATCGCTGATATCAGAAGTGAATACCATGTAACCTTTTTCTTTTAAAAGTTTTACTAATGTCGAGCCAAGTAATCCATGACTTCCGATAACTAGTACTTTTTTACTCTTCATTATTTATTATTTCAGAAATTAGCTTTGGATAATCCTCTGCTGAGCAGATGATTTTGTCATTGTTGTTAATGTCGTATTTCTCAAGTCTGGGCTCACAGAATATCGTGTAATCTAAGGTTTTGTATCTATGGTAAACCAACTTTGGGAGTATGATTCCCTGCAATTCTTCAATTATAAACACTTCAGTTTGTCCGTTTGGATAAATACAGCTAAATTCCATTTTCCCCTTCAATACATACACGAATTGTGGATCGAATGATGCATCAGTACCTTTATGAAAGTGACCTTCGGGGTTGGACCCTGATTCTCTATAAAAAACAGGTATTTCGACAATATTTTTCCCAGTGAAATCAAGATTGATTACGGGACCTTTACTGTCGCCAATGTTATCAAATTTTAAGACTTTAACTTCTTGATTAGCCATTGTGAGGTCCCCAAATCTCAGGTAATACACAGTCCCAAGTGTATTTGTACTCGTCACTTGCGTCATACGGGTGTGACTGATAATTCACTACAATGCTTTCTTTGTCTCCAAGTGCTTTCCATCCATGCATAATTCCTGCAGGGATTTTCATAAATCGAGGAATACCATGTCCCATTATTACGTAATTAGCTTTACCAAAAGTAGGGGAGCCTTCTCTGATATCGACCAAAGATACTTGAAGTTTCCCTCTTGTAACAGTGAATTGGTCTGTGTGTATTTCGTGCAGATGCCAACACTTAACAACTCCGGGGTCAGTAGCACTTTGATAGCTGTGTGTTGTGTTGATAACGGTTCCATCTATATATTCTGGCCATGCAGTGCTCCAAAGTTCGATAACATCACCCCTATCATCAACATGAGCTTTCAATTCTTTCATAAATACTCCTTCAATAGTGATTCCTTTCTCGATGGTGAACTTTTGTTTCTTCAACCATTCTTCAGTAACTTGTGATGGTTTCATTGAAAAATATTAAAAAATAAATTTAAGATAATCTCGAATCATTCTGAGTTTATCACGTACGCTGTAGTGTCTTAAAGCGATAAGTAACCAATTTCTCATCTTCAGTTTATCATAATTGGTCTCATGTTCTTGATTTGTGGACTTCATATACTTATGCCAGACTGTCACTTCTCCGGTATAGATAACTTTCCAGCCCAGTTTGTGCACCCTAATCAATAATTCAACTTCGTCTGTGTACATTTTTAATATTTCCCAAAATCCACCAGTTTTTTTAATCACTTCTGTTCGAAATAATATACAAGTACCAGTCACTGCGAAAACTTCTTTCGTCTCATTAAACTGGCCTTTATCAACTTCTCCAAATCCTAGATCATATGCAGAGTGGAAATTATCGTAAAAAAGACTAGCAGAATTAATCTTCCCGTCGTTTTTGCCACCTTTGAATTTTATCTTAGGTCCGACCGCACCAATCCCATCATCGTTCGTGGCAATCTGGACTAATTTATCTATCACATCATCATCAATAATCGTATCAGGATTTAATATCATCAAAAAATCAGGATTGTATTTCTCAATTGCATATTTAAAGCCAATATTGTTACCTCCTGTAAAATGGGAGTTTCTTTCGTTCTTGATTAAGTCAAATTCGGGATAATCTTTATTAATTATCTTAGTTGTGGAGTCTTTTGAGGCATTATCAACAATGATGATTTTATAGTTTTCGTAGCTGGATCTCTTTATGGAGTCTAGACAATTACGTATTTCATCCTGATTGTTCCAGGTTACGATTATTATCGCTACAAGAGGTTGTTTCTCCATGGAAGTTTAATTTAGCAGTTTATTATAGTAGAATTCTACCATTAGTTATAGTAAATCATGTCTAATTCGAAACTAGAGTCAGTCGTAAGAGGAGAGCAGTTGCTCGATAGGGTGAGGCAAGTCCTAAAAAAAGAGGGTTTATCAACTCAAGACAAGGTTGAACTTGAGAATGAAGTAGAAACTTATCTTCTTCCAGCTTTGGATAAATTCCGCGATGCAGGGAGATTTATCTATGAGCCTTTTCTATTTGAGAAATCAGGAATAATTGGTAAATTGAAAAATCTCACACTCGGAAAAATTGGCAATGTTGCCAGAAATGTTGTTGAAAAGAGCGTTATGAGGCAACAGAAATTCAATGATAATTCATACACTTTATTAATGCATTTATATAATGAAAATCGTGATTTAAAGGAAAGACTTGATAAATTAGAGGGAAAACATAAAGATGAGTCAAAATAAGCCCGAAATTCGAATCATCGGACCTTATGCTACTGAGTATTCATTGGCGAAAGTGAACCGTGAACTTGCGACAAGTCTAGCATCTCTCACAGATGAGTACGAGATAAGGCTCTGGGGTGACCACAATGTTGCCGATCGTCTTCCCACCAAGGATGATTTTGCTAGATATCCTTTTCTGAAAGATATATACGCAGAGGAAAAGGGGCATTGTGAAGTTGCAATTATCAATACTTTCCCTAAAACATTCCCACACAGTTTCGGTTTGGATAAGGTTGATGCGGATATCAAGATTGGCTATTTGGCTTGGGAGGAATCCGTTTTTCCACATAAAATTATTGAAGAATTTAATCGAGAGTTACATGGATTGATGGTCACCAGCGAACATGTCTTGCAAGTTATGCGAAACTCGGGTTTAACAATCCCTATTGTAAATGTCAGCGAAGGGATTAATCAGAATTTGTTGAAGTCCGAGGATTATAAATTGAAAACCAAGAGAGGATATAAGTTTTTGCATATTAGTTCAGGGTTGCCACGAAAAGGTGTGGACGTTTTAATCAAAGCTTTTACTGAGGAATTTGGTGCTACTGAGGACGTCTCTCTTATTATCAAAACATATCGTAATGAATCAAACATTATCCCCGAATTATTAAAAGACTTGGATAAAAGCAATTCTCCTGAAATTGAAGTGATTTATGATTTAAATTTAACTGAAGGACAGATTGCTTCTCTGTATGAACAATCTGATGCTGTAATTATTCCAAGTAGAGCTGAAGGTTTCGGATTACCTGTTGCCGAAGCGATGTTAAAGCAACTTCCTGTCGTTACAACTGCATATAGTGGACAGATGGACTTCGTTTCTGATGAAAATGCATGGTTAATTGATTACGAACTTGTTAAGGCAGAGTCGCAACTAGATTTGCACAATTCCTATTGGGCAGAACCAGACATTGAGCAACTTAAGAAAAAAATGCGTTATCTTTTCGAGAATCGTGGTGAGTTGGAAGTTAATTCAAAAGTCGAGAAAGCATATAACACAGCCAAGACTCTAACTTGGGAGTGGACTTCTAAGAAAGTACTAGAATTCATAGAATATTTGAAGAAAATTAAACCATTAAAAGAGCAGAAATTAGCTGTAATAACGACGTACAACTCTAAATGCGGAATTGCAGAATACAGCAAGGACTTGTATCCATTGATTGAGGGAGCGTTTAATGAGGTTAATTATTTTGCAAATTCTGATGCTGAAATAGTTTTTAAAGACAATGAAAAAATTGTAAGGACTTGGGAATATTCTGAAAAGGATTTTTCATCAACATTACTAGAAATTGATAAGTTTGATCCAGAATTAGTTCATATTCAATACAATGGTCCATTTTATTCACTAGATTCACTTTCTATACTCGTAAAAGAATTGAAAAATAGAAAAAAACAGGTGCTTTTGACAATTCATTCTATTCCGGAAGTTAATCTCAAAAAATACTCTGAAGACTTGTCTCGGGTAGACAAGATTGTCGTTCATTCACAAAAAGACTTTGAGAAACTAAAGCAGGGGGGCATAAATAATGTGGAAATATTTACACATGGTGTAAAAGTATTCTCAGATGAAAATAAAGAAAAATTAAGACAAAAACTTGAAATAAATCATACACCTATCATCGCTTCTCATGGTTTAATACATGAACACAAAGGTTTGCTAGAAACAATAGAAGCACTGAAGATTTTAAAGGATGATTTCCCTAAAATATTGTTTTTAAGCATCAATGCAGTAAATACAGACAATTCAACATCATCGGCTGTGTTCAATCAGATGAAAGAAAAAGTGAGAGAAAATAATTTGGTGGATAATGTTATCTTTGTTTCAGATTTTATTGAAAAACAAGAGATTATCAAGTTGTTGCATATTGCTGATTTGATTGTACTTCCGTATTCTGATTTACAAGAAGGAGCGAGTGGGGCAGTACGATACTCTTTCGCTTCTCAAAGACCAGTTATAATAACGAATTCAGCCATCTTTAGTGATTTAGGAGATGTCGGTTTCCGTATAAATGACAACAAGCCAGCAACTATTGCTGATGGTGTCAAAGTTCTCCTTGAAAATAACAACTTGTATCAGAGCGAACTTTCCAAAGTCCGTAGGTATGTAGAAGAGAATTCGTGGGAGAAGCAGAGTAGGGTGCTACTTTCTCAATATTTGGGCTGACAAATTATATTTCCTACCGTTATCTATATTGCGTTAATTTCTTGGTACACATGACCACATATAGATTTAGTACTAGACTTTGGAGATTATTACCTTCGGAGATACTCCAAGAGGATTGGCCTTTGGCACAAACTATTATGAGTGCTTCTGACGTATTACAAAATGAGAGGTTGACGGATGGCTCTGACCTGGACCTAATCAACTTTCTATGTAACTCTAATGCAACTGAATTGATAATGGATAAACTTGAGCAACCCATGAGATCAACCTTATTAGCGCTTGTAGGAAGAGACGTGGAATTGTGGGCCGTATATAATGAAACTAATAGAAATCTCTGGAAAGATTGAATTTAGTTATTTTGAGAACAAAATTAATCTCCTCGTAAGCTCTCTTTCGCACTTATCAGGAAAACGGGATTCCGTGCTTAAAGCAAGGAATGACCACGGGATGGATGGTTATTACTTCCTAAAAACCCATCTCTTATAGAGTACAAAATTCCAAGAAATGATCATTAATAACGCAATCACTTTAAGTAAGTTTCGCAATATTGCCTGCATAAGTCCTTCCTGGGTTCCTTCATAAAAGTCCAGCTCGACTAATATGAAGTCTACAGCCTTTACAACGTTTGGGCTATCTAGCAAAAAGTTGATTAATCTAGACTCAAGTAACTCTATGAAACCATACATGGAGAATGTCTCGAAACTTAGATTAAAGGCTGCAAGCATAGAGTATCTTGTAAGACTTCTAATCTTTTGTTTACCCTGAACCTTGAAAGTCCAGGCGTATGACATGGAAAAATTAAATATTAATGAAATTAAGGTTGCTATGAAGTTTGCAGCTCCTCCGTGAATATCAGATGTAAGTGAAATGAAATTAAAAATTCCAAATCCCACAAATACCGTTAAAACTCCGATTAATATATATCTAAAAAAGCTGTATTTAAAAACAGAGAGGGGGTTCCGAATTGCGTCTTTGGTAAACTGTTTTAATATTTTTTTATCTATACTCATTAATAATCGATAATAGTTTGTGCGCTGACTTTTCCCAGCTATATCGATCCTCTACGAACTTCTCTGTATTTTGGTAATTTCGTTCCAGGATCTTTTGTATTGCAAGGGCTATTTTATCAGGTGAATAGGGATCTGTATACACGACTTTGTCCTGAAAAGCTTCATGGAAGATTGGGATATCGGAAACAAGTGTTTTCACATTTAGACTTAATGCCTCGATGGGAGGAATACCGAATCCTTCATAAAAGCTCATGAACATAAATGCTTTTGCTTTCTTTATAATTGGGTTGAGTTCTTGATTAGGTACATAGCCTAGGAACTTAACCTCGGTCTCTAGGTTGAGGTCTGCAACGATTTTGAAAATCTCATCAAAGAACCAACCCTTCTTGCCAATAATTGCGAATTTCAGTGGTGAGTTAGTGGATTTTTTGAATAAATGGAATGCTTTAATCATATTAATATGGTTCTTTCGAGGTTCAAGTGTGCTCAAGGTAAGAATGTAGTCATAATCAATGGCATATTTATCCATAATTGCATTAGGATCTTTGTTCTCGAGCTCAATCCATTTATTTAGGCCAGGATAGATAAAGTTAATTTTTCCTTTTGTCTTCGGGTAATCATGGATGATTTCCTCTTTCACTGACTGGCTGATAGTTAAAATTTGTAGTGCTTTTGAAGTGGCAAGTTTGAGTGTGGCTTTGTATTTCAGAGATGCTCGTCGTCCAAAGAATTTTGGAAATTTGATGGGTGCCAAATCATGTACATACTGAATAGTTTTGGGAAATAGCTTTGTGAAAAGATGATTAGAAGGGGAGATGAATAAATCCAATTCTTCCTTTTTCGCATCTTCCGCAACTGATTTCATCCAACGACTACCATAGGCTGGTAATTTTTTATTGACTTTGATTACTTTGTTTTTTGTATTTGCGAACAGAAATGGGGCAGTGGTGTAAACGATATATGTGTTCTTTTTATCAATCTTGCATAATTCAGTGAACAGGCTAAGTGAATATTGGCCTATACCGGCTGGATCTTTCTCTACGGGGGATAAATCTATTCCTATTTTCATAGTGAAAAAAGCTATACCTGTATTAAACCATAGTTTTGGAATTTTTGTAACGAGAGTAGGGCGATATTTGGTAAATTTTCGATATACACTTTAATTGTTTCACAGCATAAGTCAAATAAGGGAGATACGAAAAAGATACGATAAGTTAACAAATGTGGATAACTATAGGGCTAAAACTTTTGTATCGATTGTGGATAAGTATGGGGTTAAGTTGGATTAAGTAGGCACCTTCATAATCCCTTTAACTATATTAATGAATTTCCTATTAGTGTTCTTATCCCTTAACGAAATTCTAAAACCTTTTTCCTGGAGATTTGGAAAGTAAGAATTATCAATAACCCCTACCCCCATTTCTTTCAATTTTTTCATGAGGATTTCAATATTTTTTCCAGAAATAAATAAGTTGTTGGTAATCGAACTAGATACATCTAATCCTAGGTTTCGAAGATTCTTTGTAACAAATAATCGCTCTGTATTGAAGAAATTTGTTGTACGGTCAACGAAAACATCATCAGAGAGGGCAATTTCGACAAGTCTGCAACCAACAGAGGATACAGCGAATGGTTGTTGTGCCTTAATTAATTTTGTAAACATCTTCCCCTTTCCAACTGCGAATCCAATTCTGAGTCCCGCTAGTCCATAAACTTTTGAAAACGTTCTTAATACAATCAAATTTTCGTTATTCAGAACTGAATTAATGGATGTTTGATTATTGAACTCTCCATTTGCTTCGTCCACTATAACCATTGTTTTGGGAAAGTCTTTAATTAGTTTTTGTATGATTTGGTCCTCAAAAAATTCTCCCGTTGGCGTACTCGGGTTACTTATGAATATTAATTTTGGATTCGTACTTGTTCTAAAGTTTCGTGGATTGAAATATTGTACTTTACCGCCTGCCAGTTTCGATTCTTTTGTAAATAACGGAAACGAGCCAGTTTGAACCAACACTGAGTCACCTTTTTCAACAAAGGTCTGAGCAATTAGTTTTATGAGTTGTTCTGAACCAGCTCCCATTAACACATTTTCTTCTTTTACATTAAATTTCTCGGATATCGACTTTCGAATCTTTCTGTCATTAGGATATTTACTGATATCGCTCATATTTATTTTTTGTAATTCATCTAAGACTTTTTGAGAACAGCCCAAAGGATTTATGCTCAATGTCATATCGATTGAGTCAGATTCTAAGCTTTTGTCTAATGCGTATACTTTTGGTAATTTCATGTTAGTTTTTTAATAACAAAAAAACCGCCTTTCGGCGGTAATAAATTGATTGAATATTTATTTAAATAGGAAAATCCGCCACGTGAAGTAGTTTATTCCAATGATAAGTATTGTTAATTTGTTTAGCGAAATTCATTTCCCTTATTAATTTATACATTATATCACGAAAACTCCCTTATTTACTCAATACTCGCAGTCTCTCCGCGGTTACCTGACCTGCCGAAAGGGAGGGACCGCGGAGTCTCGTGAACACTCTCAAACGCACCTATAGGTATAACGGGTTCCCGTGGTTAAACCACGGGAAGACCTCGGATGTGTGGTTTCTTGTCAAGCCGCGGAACGACCTCATTGATAATCACTCATAGGACGTTTTTGTTCAAACTCCCAAGCTGACTTGAGGATGTCTTTGATATCAAATTTAGCTTTCCAGCCAATCTCTGAGCTGATTTTCGTGGGGTCTGCAACAAGTTGTGCTGGATCGCCTTCACGTCTTGGTTGAATTTTATAGTTTAATTTTCTACCAGAAACCTCCTCTGCTGTATTTATTAGCTCTAAAACACTTGTGCCTTTACCAGTAGCTACATTAAATGCATGGAAACCTTTGTTATTGTTCAAAAAATCTATACAGGCGATATGGGCATCTACTAAATCTTGAATATGGATGAAGTCTCGGATGCAACTACCATCTGGAGTGTTGTAATCAGATCCAAAAACACCGAATGTGAACTTATCATCCATCAATGCTTTTAATACTCGAGGAACTGCATGAGTTTCTGGGTAATGCCTCTCCCCTATGTTCCCTTCTGCTCCAGATGGATTGAAATATCTCAAAGCCACGGCGTTCATACCTGAATATTGGCAATAGTTTTCAAGAATCATTTCCATCAATAACTTCGTTTCCCCATAAGGGCTGTCAGGATGCTTTTCTGCGGTTTCTGGAATTGGAACGATTTCTTGTGTCCCATAAACTGCAGCACTTGAAGAGAAAATTACATTATTTACTTTATTTTCTAAAAGTATCTGGAATAAATATTGGCTACCTACTACATTATTCTCAAAATACTTTGCAGGTTCTCTGACTGATTCTCCTACGTCAATATAAGCGGCAAAGTGTATTACTGCATCAAATTGCCTGTCTCTTAGTCCGTTTCGAAGCTCCTCAAGGTTTCGTAGGTCGAGTTTCAAAAATTCAAACTCCCCTCCTTGTTGCTTGATTGTGTCTAGAGTTTCTTGGTGACCTCGCTCGAGATTGTCCAGAACTGTTACCTTATGACCTCGTTTTATCAGTTCCAATGTGCAATGTGATCCGATATACCCTGCTCCGCCTGTTAATAGTATGTTCATCCTGTAAGGTTAATGATTAATTGAAATAATTATACTCAACACCAATTACTTATACAAAATATCGTCCCAAGGGTGCCTGTAAAGCGGCTCCTTCATTCTTTTCTGGTCTAATACATGTCCTATGATTCCTATTGTTCTACCTAGTAAAAATATCGCATTAAATAATTCCATTTCAATCAGTTCCAAAATTTCTTCATCCTCATATTTATTGGACTTTAAAATGTCCAAGAAAACTGCTCCGATTGCTCCATCGACATTCAGGATCAAGTTGTTCTTTTTCTTCGTAGTTTCGTTCTCCACTTCTAAAGCAAATTCCAAATGTTCTGTCTGTTTTAGATTTTTTTTAGCAAATTTCTTAATTAGTTGAACTCTCTCATCTGGATTTTGAATAGATTTGATTCTATGCCCTATTCCCATAATTAATTCCCCTTTAGAATTCATCTCCTTTACAAAATCTGCTGAATCAATTTGATTGGTGATACATTCGAACTGCCATTTTGCTGCATCATTAATTGCTCCACCATGTCTCGGTCCAATTGTTAAGAGTCCAGAAACTACAGAAGAAACCAAGTCCTTACCAGCTCTAGCTGTAGTAATTGCGTTATGTGCTGTTACAACTGCTGGTCCGTGATCTGCAGTTAGTTTCAAGCACAATTCAAGAAAATCCATACCTGTTTCATCCAGTCGATTTTCAAACCAAAGTGCATTTATCGTGTAAGATAGTGGTTTATCAACGATTTTATCAATATCAACGCCATTGTAGGTTAGTTTGTCTCCCCTATCGTCACTGATTCCAGATACTATCGAAGTTCTTCTCCTAATCAATCCATCTCGAATTGCGCTTTCAAAGTCAAGAGCGGGGATTTGAGGAGTTACTTGAGTAGGAGGTATATAGTCTTTTTTCTTTCGGACTTCATCATCAAAAACCTTTTTAATTAAATAGCCAAATTGATTGAATGACTTGGGAATGTATGCCCCGGCGTCTTTAAGTGCCTTGTTCTTCGCTACTGCTGATACTTTACGACTACCTGATCTCGCGCCTGCGTGACCAAATTGAACCTCAGTTGGGAATAATTCTGCAACAGTCCCACTCACCCATGCCACAACTGGCTTATTGATTTTTCCTGATTTAATTGCATCTGCAATTTCGTATTCATCGGTGCCTCCGATTTCTCCTAAAACTACCAACATTTTAATCTCAGGATTGTCGTGTAATCTCATGACATTCTCTAAAAGTGTTGATCCAGGATAAGTGTCACCTCCTATCGCCACACCTTCGTTCACACCGTCAGTATTGTTATTCACTATGCTATAAACCTCATTCGACATTCCTCCTGAAACTGTCACCACTCCTACACTTCCAGGTTGGTAAAGTTTGCTTTCGATGATGTTTTCACTACTTCCACCACTATATCCTACTCGAATCGCACCCGCTTTGATTGCTCCAACTGTTGAAGGTCCTATTATCCATTTCTTGTTTTCCTTGGCTAGTCTAATAAGTTCTCTTGTCTGATTTTCGGGGATTCCTTCCGCTACCAAAACCACAGTCCGTATATTTGGAGCTTCTAGCGCAACTTTAGTGCTTTCAAAACTACTTCTTACTGAAGCAAAATTGATTAACACATCTGCTTTTGGATCATATCGGACGGCCTCTTCCAGCGTCTTGAAAACTGGTATGAGTATCTCCTTTGGTCCGAAAAAAGTCTTGTGGAAGCCCGATTTCTTTGGATTTATAATTGCTGAAACACAGGGTTCTGATTTCGCGCAAATCCAATCATAATCGAGCATTGCTTGAATAGGCACAGGATGTTCATTATAAAAGATTACTTTAGTATTTTTCGTAAATAGTTCCTGCATTTTCAAATTTATAAATTTAAGTTTCTAGTGCCAATCTGACCACCTCTGTCATATACATCTCGGGACCATGTACTGTTATCTCTATATTATATTTTTCAGCCATACTTTTCATGAATTCAAGCCCTCTTTTATAATTTGGTCCTCCCCTACGTACGAAAATTCTGATTTTCTGCTGATTGAATTGTTTATGATGTTTTTCTATTGCTCTAGCTACCCCCGTGAACGTTTTTGCAATATCTGTAAAATTGGCTATTCCCCCTCCGACAATTAACACTTTATCTTTTCTATTACTTTTAAACATATCGGAGAATATAATTTCACAAAACTCCTGAGTTTCATCTGTATTGGGGTTTCCACTATAATCAGTGTAATTTGCAATTTCTGAATGATAGCCCAAATCTCCAACCGTATCTGCAAAAATCACGCTTCCTCCTCCTCCGGAAGTTAGAAGCCAAATTTTCCCATCTGGATTTATTAGCTTATATTTCAAAGATGCGCCAGAGCTTTCGTCCATCTCAATAATTTTAGTTTCTGATTCTGGCATTTCACTACCAAATGGTGGAGCGAATTCTGGTTCCCCTATTACTTCATATAGTTTTCTGTTTTTGTATACTGCTGTGTTATCCATTCTGGCAACAAAATCAAGTAAATGGATCTCTCCATCATTAATTACAAAAGGATTAATCTCAAGATATGAAAAATCCAGTAATTTAAAAACCTGGTAAATTGCAGAAACGAAATCAGCTAATAGAGTGCTTTCTTGTTTATCTTTGATGAGTTTGCCAATCGTATTCGAAACGTAGGAGTGAATAGGTGAGTTATCAAGGCTAAATGGGATATCTATACCGGTAACTTTCTCCCAATTATCTTCAACCTCTACGCCTCCTGAGGTGGAAAAATATAATTTATCTACTAATCTTTCAGTTTTAATAGCTAAGTAATATTCTTCGTCGTGAGGGATGAAAGGTTCTAAAATAAATCTTCTTAAACTCCCAGAGAGTTCTTTTTCATTTTGTTTGATAACGGTTTTTACTGATGATTTTGATTTTATCCAGTTTAATACTTTTTTCTGATCAGTATTAATAAATACGAGATTGTTCTTTCCTCTCTTGCCAAAAAGCTCGTCTGGCTTTGCAACATAACCATATTTGAAATTTGGAAGTTTATTAATTTGATTTAACTGTTTAGAATCAATTTCTACCCCTTTATAGCCTTGACTGAAGCTGGTTAAGAATTCTGGCAGATACTGAAAAATCAATTTTTTTCCGTAGTACTCACGGATTGCTTTCTGGGCCAATTAAAGTTCCTAATAGATAAGAAAGATGTCCTCTATTTATTGTATACAATTATAGGTACTCCGAGTATCCTTCTGCTTCAATTTGTTTTAATAACTGTGTTATCTCTCTAATATTGTCCTTGTGACATACGAAAACAGCATCTTCTGTATTTACTACTACAAATCCGTCTAGTCCGATAGTTGCGACTAATTTATTCTGTTGTTGATTAAAGATCATAGAATCTGAAGTAGCCAGTGATACTGCTTTACCATGGATATAATTATCGTTCTTATTAGCTACTATGGCCTCTTTAAGGGCGTAAAGTGTTCCAGGATCACTCCATCCTATGTCAAAAGTCAATACGACAGCTTGATCGGGACGTGATTTTTGTACTATTGCTTCGTCAAAATGTATAGATTCAATTGTCGGGTAGATAGAATCCAAAAGTTCAGGGCTGGAAACTACTTGTTGAAGTTGAGAATACATTTCAGGCATATGCTGTTCATACAAGCCTGTTACAAAATCGACGGAAGTAACAAAATATCCAGTGTTCCAGACTGCTCTTTTTGATTCGAATAATTGATTGCATAATTCGACATCAGGTCTGTAAATCCAACCTTCAAAACTATGGACATCAAATCCATTTTTATTTTCAATTGTGTCTCCGATACTAATCCAACCTAAATTATTATTTGCAAATCTAGGTATTTCTCCGTTAAAGATAAATCTGTTTGGATTTTCATTGATAAGTTGCTCACCTGTTCTTAATGCATTTTGAAATTCAGATAGATTTTCAACCAGATGATCAGACCATAATATTGCTACAGGCTCGTTCACACCTTTTTGTTTTAATGTTAGAAAAGCAAGACCAACTGCAGCGGCGAGATCTCTTTTTGCTGGTTCGTAGATGATATTTTCCCTGGGAAGTTCCGTGAGCTGACTTTCAATAATTTCTTTGAAAGCGCTACCGGTTGAGATATATACGTTCTCAATGCCAACAACGGGTTTAACCCTATCTACCATCAATTGTAGAGTAGATTTACCGTTAAACATTTTCTCGAATTGTTTAGGGGAGTTTTTACGACTGAGTGGCCATAATCGAGTACCATGCCCTCCAGCGAAAATTATTATTTTCATAATGCTTTAAAAAATATGTACTAATATAGTAATTCCTTTACCTAGTGCATGATTTTATCAAATTTTGCCAAAAATGTCTCCCTACTTGGGTTTATAGAAATTTTGTAGAACATCAGCTGCTTTCCTTTTCACACGAGTATCTTTTTCCCATAGTTGTGTTGTACCATCGCTAAATACCCAATAATTAATACCTGCAAGGTCTTCCTCTTCTGCAAGCAGGGTTAAAGCTTGTTCAAGCCAGTCTGCCTGTTCGAAATCATTCATTTGGGGATGGATTCCAGGAATATAAACACCTATTTCGCCTAGGATTACTTTGCCCCCGCTTAATTTTGCATAATGTCTTACGTCTTCTGCTAATTGTTCCGGTCTTTCGACGTAATGATCCACGACGACTACTCCTCCCAGATTTTGAGTCATCCGTTTGTCCATAATTAATTCTGCGACATCTCCGTTCATTGGGAAATTTACTGTAACGTCTTTTTCAATTCTATCGAATGCGGTATTGGCTATATCATATTCTTCGACTAAGAATATTTTATAGTCATTGACATTACCAGTGAGTCTCGGGTCTCCCAATACTCCATTTTCACATTCAGTACATGGTGAGAAAATGTCTCCATCCTGGAAAAGTTGTGGATTATTAATAATGAATGTTTCAATTAGCTCCTGATGTTTTTCTGGAGTTATCTCCTCGTAGTCAAACCATTGTTCCCACCCAGAGAAGTTCCCACGAAACCATACTTTTAGTCGATGTTTTCGTGCAATATTCACCCATCTTGAAATATAGGGTACAAATTCTTCATCATAAGGTGTTCCAACTGCGACGTGAGTTGCACCCATTTCTTTGATATTTCGAACTTGATGATCAATCTCATCATCAAATGTATTATCGAGTAGTTTTTCTCTAGCTAAGTCTCTGGAAAATTTCATAGTGTCAATAGATTGAACTTCCCAGAGATTAGCTGGTTTATTTGGACCTTGCACCGATGAAATGTAGAGATAAACTAGTAAAGAAATTAAACTTGCTATTAAAAGCCCAGATATAATTTGTTTGAGGCTAAGTCTTCTTAGCTTTTCAATAAAATCCATCATTTATTTCACATTCTTAAGAACAGGTTCTGTGTTTAAATTAGTCATTGAATCTGGTTTTAGTTCGTAGATATCTGCAAAAGGATAATGATCTACAAGTGTGTAATGATCTTCCCATGCTTCTTTGTTGATTTCTCTGAATACTAAATCATTTTCGTCATGGGTTCTCATTACTATCCATCTAGCCCAATGGTCAGGGTTCCCGAGAGCAGTATCCCAGTAAAGTCCTGTTCCTTCATGGATAAATCTACTCATATCCATTCCTGACGAAAAGATTATAGCATCATGAGAGGCAGCAGAAATTAGAATAAAGCCTTCTTTGTCTCCTGCATTATCAGCTAGCCAGTCGGATACTTCGGAAACATTTTTCTGACTAGAGCCAACTCGTGCATCATCAATTGTTACAGCATCTTGGTTTAGAAAAGCAAATGTCAGAACCAGCAAAGAAAGACCCACTATAACGAATCTCATTGGTTTCACTTTATCAGTTAAATATGCCACGAAAATGGCAATAGAAGGGGCAAGCATGACTCCATAGCGGACATTGAACCAAGTATCTCCGGAAATCCCTTGAATAAACAAAACTGAGTGACCAAGGTAAAGTGCTAAAATGTTGAAAATAAATGGAGCAATCAAAGCCAGGGTGGCAATTCGAGCATTTATATTAATTTTCTTGTTAAACCATAGACTTATACCTCCAAATAGCCCTAGAATCGCCGGTAATGTATAAGAATTGAAAAATAGGGCATATAGATACATTTTGATTGAGAGTAGTATATCGCCCTTTGTAGGGAGATTCCCTGCTGCTAATAACTGTTCCTGCTGAGAATGTGCTGAAAATGGACCAAAAGCAAAAAATAACGGATCTCCGAAAATTAATAAGTTCCATAACACCCAAAGCGCAATACCCAGACCACCAAGAGACATAAACATGATTGACATTCCTTCTGTCGCTTTGTAGCCTTTCTTGCGAAATATTTGGAATGCCACAATCAAAGTAGCTATGAAAATCAAGAACCAGCCATCATAGCGGATTAGAGTGGAAAGCATTATAAATAGAGAACACTTTAAGAGATCAACTATATTTTCCTTTTGCGCCCACAACAACAAGTAATACGAACCAGCAGTCATGGTAGCAATCAAAAGAAGCTCGGTCATTGCGGTAGATTGCAGATACAATACATTTAAATTTAGAGCAAATAATGCTACACCAAAGAATCGTGCAAATATTGAGGCTCCTAGTTTTTTCAGATATAAGTAAACAAGAACACCCGTAATGACAAATGATCCCATAGATTGAATTGCTCCAGAGAGTCCTGAATGCCAGAAGAAGTCATTCCAGATGGTAGGTACCATCAGTAAATGAGGCAAAGGTAACCAAACAGATCCAATCTGTGCTAAGCCTGGTTTCAAACCTTCAACCACACGTCTACCGATGTTTAGATGTGAGCGAGCGTCGTTGTATGCGAGCCCTAATCCATTTTGATAGAACCCATACCAAGTAGCAGTTGCTACTAGAATCAGAGTTAATACAATTAACGTTAGCGCGTACTTCTCTAGGAAACGAGTTAAATTGTTAATTTTTGCTTTTTCAATCTTTATTTTCATCTTTAGTTTTTCTTTTTGTTAAATAGACTCCGATTAATGTCATCATTGATACTGTGGATATCGCTGACACAAGAGTGATATAAAAATCTTTTGCTGGAACACTATCTTTCAGAAATTCCTGGTAGAAATATGATTTAGAGCCATTATTGTTTAAGAAGTCCCAGCTTCTTTTGTAGTTGTATTTTTCTTCTTTTCCCGTCAATGCTTCAAGCGGAATAGCTTGTACTTTGGGAGGTATTGCACTGGTAGTGATAGCTCCTAGTGTGTTTATTGCAGTTGAATAGACAAAAAGTACAGCAAAAACGAGCAAGAATAGAATATTTCTGGAATATCTGGTTAATGCCATTGCAATGAATATCGACATAATGGCATAACTTGGTATCAAATACCTTGACCCGAATGCCCAGCCTCCCCATGGGTCACCCCACATAGAATAAAGTACAAGGTTCACACCGACAATACTCAGCAATAGCGGTAGATGTTTATTTTTGGATTTATACAAAACAAACATCCCAACCACTCCTATAAGAATCACCGGAGTAAAATACAAGACTCCTCTATCCGGACTCAGCAAATGGATGTAAAGACCGTTTACCATATCCCGTGCTTCAAAGAAGCCGACTGACGACCTGTCTTCCTCTTCAAATTCTCCAGCTTGCGCAAGTTCTTCCGGTGTTAGGATATCTTCAGAAGTTACTGGTCGACCTTCTTCATTAATAGCATCGACACTATTTACTGTACCACCAAGCTGGAAAGGACTTCCGTAGGAAAGATGGTTGAAATACATAAATCCCATAATAGGTATAACGACTCCCAGTACCGCAACAAAGTATTTAGGGTTAATTTTGACAATTAGATTCTTTTCAGTTTCTCCAATATTTAAGGCCTGCATCAATGCAAAGACTCCCAAAGGGAACATCATAAATAGATTGGGGTTATCTACTGCTATACCCAAAGCACATAAAAACCAGACACAGAACATGGCTAGCCACCTTTTCTTAAATCTGATAAGCAGATAAACTCCGGCCAGAATCAGAAAAGTTGAAATGTGATGTTGATAAAGACTAACCCCATATGCAAAAGCAGGCGTTGCAAAAAGAAAGACCATCCCACCAATTGCAGATGCCAAGGGATTCGCACCTAAAGAACGGCTTATTGATCTGATCAAGAGGTAATTAATAATTGCAAACAATCCGATCGCTGCGTAAGTTCCGACTTGAGCTAAACCAAAAAACTGACCTACCAGATAGCCTGGGATGACAAGATATGATACTCCGGGGGCGAATAGGGAGACAAAGTTTCCATCAGTGTAACCGAGATCAGGGGTAACAAACCGAGCTACAGGGATTGAAAAGATTACAGATTGATCTTCCAAAACAGAGTATGTCAAAGCAAAGCGACCCCGTTCGGGAGACAACTCGAAAGGACCTTGTTCTTTCCAGATCGGGGAGTTTAGTTCTTCTGCTGTCGGATTCCCTGCAATCCCTCTGATTGAACCCATCATTATCACCACTACAAATATCAGCAGTATGCCCTGGGTCATGATGTTTATAATTTTTATTGTAGTATTTGATAATTTCATTATTAAGTTTTTAGGCCTTTAGTGACTTTAATAAATCTTTAAATAATGTACTGTTTAAAATCTCCAGATACTTTTTAGCTTCTTCGTATTTCGGATAGTCTTTACCGGTCAATGCCAAAGTTTGTATCGTATAATAAATCGATAATCTAAAAAAATTCTTTACTTCGTCTTCGGAATGCAAAAATTTCAGTAAGAATTTCTTAATCTCAATTATACCAGTATCTTTCAAATAGAACTTCGGGATAATTGCAATTTCTGAGAATTCTTCCGCTAATATTCCTGTTTGAGGGTCAATAATAGTGGCCGAGTGCCCGCTTACAATAACATTTTCCTCATGCAGTGCTTTGTGAGTCAATACAAAAGATGTCTTCTGGAAACGGGAAATTACAGAATATTTATAAAATTGAACAGCTACACTAAGCAACAATCCTGTTAATTTTAAATTTTGTTTGAGCGCAAATAATAAATAGACAAAAAAAGTAATAGTCATAAAGGTTTTTGTCCTTTTTGGAATTTTAGAAAACATTTCTTGCGGTAAGTCATGTGTTGTTTGCTTGAAGCAGTTAATACAATCATCAAGTAGTTTTAGTTTAGTTACCGTGTCAAGCTCGGCAATAGGCTTTCCTTCTACAAATTCCATCACGATAGAAATAGAATCGGGGTTGTTGATTACTTCGTACAACTTGGGAAATCGTATCTCTTGCAGCTTACCTGAATATTGATATTCTTGTAGTAAATCTAACATCGCTCCTTCATGCCTAAGTTGGCTCGCAGCAAGAAGATTCTTTTTATAGGTCAAACTTTTAATAATAACCTTCTTGCCGTCCTCATTTCGATAGATACCAACACTGTTTTGGTCGGCACCACCTTGAATCCTAATGAGGTTAACCAGTTCATAACCTTGGATTGCCGGAAATTCCTTTAAGTTTATTTTTTCTCTAAAAACAAAATTAGAAAGATAACCATAAAGAACCCTCGGTATAGTGATAAAATCCGATTTCTTCGGATGAGGTTTATTCGTTTTGATATGCAGTTTTGTAAACATAATGTTTTGCAGTTCCAGTTATATTTATTTGAAATTTAATCCAGTGTAAAAAAATTCATACTTTTTTCGTTCGTACTCACGCATTGACTTGCCAATATTTTTTATCTTAAATTCGGTATAGGCCTGTCTATTCTTCTTTAATGTTTCGAAATTGGAAAGCTTATTCAAGAATTTCTGCCAAGTTGGATCTATCAGAAATAATTCCACAGGAATATCATTCTTTTCGAAAACCCATTCAACAAATCGTTCCCTCTTTTTAACTGGCTGACCAATTATTTTGTTTAGCTCTGGAATCACGTTATGGAAGTTTTTCGGTAGACATTCTATAAATATGTCTATATCTTTTTGTCCAGGGATTTCAAGCGCTACTGACCCTAAGAAGTGGATTTTCAATTCAGGTAATTTCTTTTTTATCTCATCAATCAAGTCTTGCCCTTGTTTTTTCACTCTCGGGTTATATTCTCCGATTTCGACCTTCTGGTCTTTGGGATATGTATAAACCCAAATATACTCTTTCGGCGCTTTTCGAAAGAGTTTTATTTCATTAACTAATTTTTTGATAAGATTATTTTCCATCGACTTTTTTAACAAAATAAACTTCTTTATGTCCCGGAACTTCTCCGTCAGAGAACAATCCGGTAAATTGAGTTTGATAAAATTTAATCAATTTTATTTTTTCTTTAAGATTTGGTGTGAGTTCTATCTTGCGGTACATACCGTTTTCAGAACCATAATCATCTAATCGAATGTTATATGGAAAATCAGAATACAGAACAAGTTTTTTGAATAAACTTCTGCTCACAGCGCTTACTAATTGATGATCGACATGATTTCCGATTCCATAAGGAGCAAATACTACAGCTTCTTTCAGATTGAGTTTTTCGAGCTGCTTGCGTAGATCAGCCAACGCCGGATCGTTTTTGTTAACTGATCCAGTAATGTGCCATTTATAAGTCGGATAAACATGGTTAAATTCCGGCAAAATTTTGCCAAATAAACTCTCTTTAGGTTTTGTTCTAAACAATGCGTCTTTTAAACCGAGATTGGTAACATTCACTCCGAGCTTCAATAACGCTCGCTGATCTTCTTCTATTCTAGCTTGATAAAGTTCCGCTGCATTACTGAAGTCTCCCGAAGCCTGCAAGAATTTCCGCGCGGATAAAGTGTATGGGCCACTATGCGCTGATGTAAATACATTTATCACTGTAAGCTCAGTTTTACGGGCAAGTTCTTGCATCAGCCCTCCACACGATAAAATAGCATCGTCAAGATGAGGAGAGATAAAGACGCATCTCAGCTTTTTCGCAAGAATTTCTGTGATTAATTGGTTAGTGTTTGGCATTAGTTATTGTTTCAATAAGTTTTTCATAAGATATAGCAATATTGTCCCAGGTGTATTTCTCTGCGTATTTTAAACCTTCGGTTCGCATAGTTTCTCTAAGCTCTCCATGGGTCGAGACTTCCAACATTCTTTCTGCCAGGTCGTCTGTGTCAAATGATTTCGCCTTCCTGACAGCATTATCAGGAATCCATCTCAGTCCTTCGATATCAAATGTAATTAATGGTAAACCAAAAGCCAGCGATTCCAAAGCAACCATAGAAAATGTTTCAAACCGTGAGGTCAAAACCATTGCGACAGACTCTTTCATCAAGTCTGCTTTTGCTTCACCCTCAACTCTGCCAGCAAGAACAATCTGCTTTCCCAGCCCGGCTTCTTTGACAAGTTGTTGCAGATTCTGCATATCAGCATCAAGTCCTGAACCTGCAATTACTAATTGATATTTTTTGTTTGATAATTCGCTGAATTTTTTAAAAGCAGATACCAGCAAATCAAGACCTTTTTGATCAACTTCAATGCGACCTAGAAATAATAATTGATTTTTCTTTGTGAACTTTTCAGGATAAATCTTGTCAATCCCGTTGCTTATAACAGCACAGTTGCATTTGGGGTTTATAGCAAGTATTTTTTCGCGAACTATCTCCTGGGTTGAAACTATGTACTTATATCTTCTGATTCCGGCATTTTCGATTATACTGAAATTTACTTTGTATTTTCGTTTCATGTCTTCTGCAGCCAGCATATGAACTACTCCAACAACAGGTTTCCTTGTAAACATCGGCAAGAACGCAGTAGTGAACGGCGGAGCGAAACTTTCTATCCAGAGGTCAAACTTTTTAAATATCGCAAACAAAGGTAAAACCATTTGAAACAGAAACATCGCAATTTTAGGAGAAATGAAACTGAATCCTATACGCGTGTATTCAACTCCGTCAATACTTTCAGTTTTGACGCCGGAGTGATTCCAGCTGATAACTTTAACTTCGTAGTTTTTTGACAGTCGTTTTGCCAGTTCATGCAAAGCAATAGCTCCACCTCCGCCGTAATTCGGATTCTTAATATCATCGTAGGTGGAAATTATAATTCTCAAAATTAGTAAAAAGTTTAAAAGTATTTTAAATATTCGATAAAGCCTTTAGCCCGAGGTATTGTATCAGACACATTAAAAACTAGATCATAGACAAGTCCATATATACACATAAATTTCAATTCATAATAATTGGTACTAGTCTTTAAATTATTCATATATTCAATCAACGCTGCGTTATCCTCCATGTTCCAGCTCCTGAATATTGCATTCCCTAGGTCGTGACTCTTGGGCCCAATTGAAATAATTTCAAGGTCGAATAAATACGATTTCTCTTTTACACTGATGATGTTCCATGGATGCAAGTCTCTATGAACAAAGGAAAGTTCTTTACATTTTAAAATAGGGATAACACTCAGTGGAACAAAAAGATACAGCTTGAGTAAAGAGGGTGCCAGTTTCAGATTCTTTGCGAGTGAAAGTGGCATCAGCAAAAAGATCATTAATATAAAGAATAGTGGCTTTATATTTCTTAATCCAAGTTTTGTGGGGTTTTCAGAGCTTTCAAATAGGGTCTGCAAAAAAGTGATGCTTTGATCCACTACTCTGATCCTTTCCTTATTCGGTATTTCTCCGAGAGGTACACCTGGAATCTTTTCCAAAAGTAAAACTAACCTGGTTTTTTCTTCTTCATAATACTCAAGTTTTGGAATGGAAATATCGAAATCTTTTGTAATCTTATTATATTCTTCTGATTGTAGTATTTCCCAAAAAGTTCTGTAAGCAACCAACTCGTTTTTTATTCTGTAATAATTTTTGTCTTTGTTCTTCGATGTCCAGATTTTTGCGATATATTTATTTCCATCCAGATCTTTGTATTCAGCTATTCTAAAGAAGTAGGATTTATTACTTAGATATGCTGTGAATTGATATCTCCCTCTGGCAAGCATTTTGGGGGCCTCCGTCGGAACACCCATCTGATTAAGCTCTTTCCGCCGTAAAGAGAAAACAGAGAAAAAACTGTTTAACAAGACTTCAAATCTTGATGAACTGGAGGAATTAGTCAATCTCATTATTATTAGTGCTCATTGTTTCTGAGTACATCAGAGGTAAATTATTGGCAGTAATCTCAAATTCTATCAGTTTCATGAATTCCTGCGATTTTACTTCCCAGTTAAATTGTTCTGCCCATTTTATGGAATTGTCTGAAAATTTTTCTCTCAGATCATTGTCGTTAAGTAATTTTGCAATAGCCTTTGCAAAAGCTTTTTCGTCTTTCACCTTGACGGTATAGCCGGTTGACGGATTTTTGACTGAATCAATAAGTCCTGGAACTCTTGAGGCAACAATTGGAGTTCCACAAGCATTGGCTTCCAATACTGAGATTCCCCAGCCTTCGAATGTCGATGGTTGAACAAATACCCAGGCCTCTCCAAGTAATCGCACTTTGTCGGTTTCAGATACTCTGCCAAGAAATTCTACATACTTTTGCAAACCTAGCTTCTTGGTTAATCTTTCCAGGTCTTTTCTACTTTCTCCAAAACCGGCTATTTTAACTTTCAGATTTGGAATTGTTTCTCTTAATTCATCAGCCGCCTTAATTAGAGTGTCTATGGATTTGTATGGTTTTAGTCTGCCCAGATATAGAAGTGTGGGTTCTTTTGATTTAGGACCGGGTTTCAATACATCCAGGTCAATTCCGGGGTTGATAATTTGTATTGGTTTGTTTTTACCAAAACCAAGCTTTTCCATATCTTTTTTACTCGACTCTGACACCGTTACCATTTGGACATTTCTGTAGAGAACAGGCATTAGTGTACTTTCGACATATTTAGCAACAACTGCCGCAGGGATTCGGGTAATAGGTAATTTCAACTCTTTCAAGATAATGTCACTGTGAACGTGATGGATTAAACCGATTTTAGGAATTCTGGCGAATAGAGGAGTAAAAAACGGCATACTGTTTTCACTGTCAACAATCAAATCATATTTCCCTCTAAGTCTAAGCAAATAGTACAAAACAGCCCAAAGATACACTGTGTATAATCCGCCCCTGCGAATTACGCTTACTCCATCAATTATTTCATGGCGCTCATTTTCGTCGTCATTTCCGCAAAAGATAGTAACATTATTTCCCTCTGCTACCCAGCGCTTTGCCAATTCATGTACATATACCTCTGCTCCGCCAGCCCAGACATGCTTTGTGTCACGCCAGTTATATATCAAAATATTCAGTCTGGGATTTTCGGTTATTTCAGTGAAGTTCTTTTTCGGTCTAATTATTAAATCCCAAAAGTCAGTTAAATTTGACTGGATGTGTTTAATATCATCGTATCGTATATGCATGACTAAGGTGGTTACCAGGAAGAACGCTCCACTTACAAACATCCCAGCTACCACTTGACCGATATTGGCATGGAAAAGAAATAAACATACAAACTGAACTGTAGCGGTCATAATCCCTGTGAAGGCAAAAGCATATTCTTTTCTAGCCTGATGATAAGTTACAAGACTATAGGCAACCGTGAAAAGTACCATTGCCATCGCAAACGGTGTTAGATAAGGGATTATCGGCAAGGCATTTTCTCCAAACATCAGCGGGACAACTAAAAACCCTAATGGACCAACCATGAAAAACGCCAGCAAGGTTGACGCAATTACACTTAGCATTATTAATGTGGATGTTCTACTTTGTTTTACACCTTGTCCTTTTTCTTTACTTATGACAGGCAGTATAAATTGGGAGGAAAAACCACCCACAATGTAGATAATCCTACCCACCAATACAAGCAATGCATATTGACCCGCTTCTGAAGCGGACAAGAAGTGTTTAACAAAGATCAAGTCCAAACTCAGAAATGAAATTGAGGAAATCTTCGTCATTGTAGCAGTAGCAAGGAACCTTTTTGAAAACTTCATACTTATTTTCGAAGGGGCAGTTTTGCTGCTAAGGTTGCGATTAGCTACTTTTCTAGCAACTATCCATCCTCCGCATAGACCTACAAATAGAGATAATGGGCCTGCTGCATAGACTAATTGCTCCGCTCCTGAAGTAACAAAAGCTACGGAGAATATAAGCTTTGAGGAAGCAGTTACTGAAGTCAATACTGCCAACCAGACAAATTTCAGTCCTCCTTCTAAATAACCACCATCCCAGGCTCTGAGCATTAGGATAGCCCAAACTGGAGTAAACACAATAAACGGAAATAGAGTATGTGAGTTAAAAAAGTTTTCTGTAAACGGAACTATTAGTATCCACATTAAAGTGAAAACCAACGAAACCTTTAACACTTTTGGTCTGTGTTCATACCATAATTTCCCGACAGGGGAGCCATATTTACCAAATACGAAAGCAGTTTGATGGGAAATAGTTTTGTTTACTCCTGACGAGATCAGTGAAACAATAAACATAAAACTTCCCATAAGACCTATTAGCCCGAATTCTTCTGATCCGAGGTTTCTGCCCAGGTAAGAACTAGTCAGGAAATCCAGAAAATTAGCAAAAACGGATGAGCCAACCAAAAGTACGACCCCAATACCACCGGTTCTCAAAAAGGTTTTAGCTCGTGAGTAGTGAAGGTTAAAATTGCCATTGGCTGTGAGTCTTCCTTCCAGCCATCCCGGTATCCACAGTCTTTCTTTCTCTGTCTTCTGTTGTTGGGACTTTTTCTTTGTATCGGCAAGATGCAGCCCGTGATGAGTTTTCTCCCAGAAGTGCGGTTTAAAGATCAGCTGTTGCGCAGCTTTGAATGCGGCTACACTAGCAAGAATCCAATAAAGTGGTATAAAGAAAACATACTTAATCAAACTATAGTGTTCCTTCTTCGCACATCCAATCATATAATTAAATATGTACATAAAATTTCCACCGACAAGTGAAATTCCTGCGATATAGAAGATCCATGACGGATAAAGTGCTTCGATGTATTCCCCAACAAAAGGTCTAAATGCAAAATAGACAAATGTAGCCAACCATAATAAAGGGTTAATCAGCATAAAGCTGATTCGCATACCTATAATTAATTGAAAGATGAGAGCATGAATTCCGTGCTCTCGTAGAAATTTTAGAGGATTTCTCATATGAACCAAATATGTTTGCATATAGCCCTTAATCCATCGGGAGCGTTGTCTAACCCAATTTTTCGGAGAGCTATTTGCTTCTTCGTAAGTCGTTGAGTCGATTATTGCTGTTGAATATCCTGCTTTGAAGATTCTGACACCGAGATCGCAATCTTCGGTAACATTAAATGGATCCCAACCTTGCATAGTAATCAATTGCTTTGTCCGGAAGTGATTGCTTGTTCCTCCAAGTGGGATTGTTGTTTTGATTGATTGCAATCCAGGAAGGATAACATCGAACCACAGAGAATATTCCGCTGTAAAAAGTCTGGTCAGAAGATTATCGTCTGGATTGTAGTAATTAAGTTTAGACTGCAAACAGAATACTTTCTCCCCACTTTTTCGGAATCCGAGATACGCTTTCTTTAATTGAAGTGGGTCTGGTTTGTCTTCTGCATCGAAAATTACGACGTATTCCCCTTTCGCTAGTTGTAGACCATAATTACAAGCCTTCGGTTTGGTTCTGGGTTGTGAATCGGGAACTACAATAACTCTAATGTACTTTGGAAGTTTAAGCTTTTTTGCAGCAGCAAGAGTCTCTTTATCATCTTTTTCAAGTAGTATTAAGACATCTAATTTACGCTTTGGCCAGTCGAGATTTCTGATGGATTTTACAAATTCAGGCAATATATTACCTTCTTTGTATAGTGGACAAAGAATACTGTAGGTAGGCAGGTCTTTCGTTTTCAAATTATTTAATTCATCTCCATCAAATGTTAATTCTGGAGGATAATGTAAGCTCTTTGCCAATACATACGCTCCAAAAACAACATCTGCAAAATAGATCAAACTCAAAATTGCCACAATCACAATCAATGCATTCAGCGGGTTTAGTATTAATCCTGCTAATACTCCTGCAATCAAACCTAAAATAATTATCTTCTGTGTGCGTGTAAACGTATATAGCGCGGACTCGGAATGCGGAAGCGTAGTATGAGTTATATACTTCTTGTTTTTATAAATAACTCCTGACCCAAGCATTGAGTCTTTGTTCGGTTTTATAGATACTATTTTTGAAGAGAAAAATTTAAGCGATATTGCGGTGGAGATAATTTCAAATGTGGTTTTGATGAAATTGACTTTGGATTTCCCATGCGCTCGATCTACAAAATCAATCTCTACTGTTCCTATTTTATAACGCATGTTCAACGCAGCGTATAGCAAGGGCATATCAAGTGCCCAGGGCTGTAACTCCTTTTTGTTTAACTGTTCAATTATTTCCCTCCTGAATACTTTAAGTCCGGATTGAGAATCACAGTCCAGCCCAAGCAGATGTTTACCAATCATTTGTGAATTGAGATTTGATAGAATTCTGCGTACTAACGACAAGTGGTCTTTTTTTCTATCTGCCACAACGACTCCGTAGACTTCAGAAAGTCTGAACATGCGTGGAAGCACCTCGGGTGGATATTGTAGATCGCCATCAATCATGGCGATTTTCTCAGACTCAGCAAGTTTTGCACCCTCAAGGATTGAGTACGCTTTGCCAGGTTTACCTTGTTTTATGTGAAGTAGTATAGGATAGCTGTTTTCCAACGAATGGATAATCTCCGCAGTTCTATCTGTAGAATGGTCATCAACAAAGATTATACGGTATGTGATTTTATCAGATCGCATGACCTTGTCGATACGTTTTACTAACTCTGTCACTGCCCTCTCTTCGTTGAGAACGGGGACGACAATTTCCAATTCAAACATTGTAACTAATGTTAAAAAATCCCGACGAATCAGGATGGGCAGAATTAGGTTAGATTAAGTAATGGTTGTTAATTATACTAGACAACCACTTCATTCGTAAACAGTAAGGGGGAAGTAAAATTTAGGTACTTTAGTTAATGTAGGAAGTGAAATTAACTTGTAGAACATTAGTGTAAAATGTCCATATGAATATCGTTGTCCGACAAATCATATCTGTCTAGGGGTGAAGAGTAGTTAAGTTATCCCAAATCTTTATGATGTCGCGTGCTTTAGTTGTGGAAAGTTTTTTCTTAGAAATATCTATATTATTTTTGCTGTTTGTGATATTTCCCCCTTTTGATCTATTATTATTCCCCTAAATCCTTTGTCTCTCAATAGTTGTAATCCACTTTTTCCCATTGTAAATAATACAGTTGCCCAGGAGTCGGCTTCTATAGCTTTTGGTGCGATTACGTATGTCTGGGTTATTTCATTGATAGGAAAACCTGTTTTGGGATTTAATAAATGATGGAAGAATCTGACCTTCCTTGCCCAACCCCCTGATCCGCATATACTCCCATTCTCGAGTTCTATAATTCCTGTGTAATCATCTTTCGGTAATGCTTGGTTAGGGAGCTGACTTTTGTAAAGTCCAACTTTCCATTTCTCCCCATCGGGCTTTGGACCCTTGACACGAATATCGCCCCCCGCATTTATCATAAACGCTGGAAAATCCTCTAAGACATCGTATGCAAGATCAATTGCATAACCTTTTCCGATACTCCCCAGGTCGATTCTTTGTCTTGGTGCGAATTGCACTGTTCTATTTTTTTTATTTAATTTTATTTGGGAAGGACTTGGTCTTTTCTTTACAAGAGTTCGTATATTTTCGTAAAGATTGGGATCGTCGAGTTCTTTGAAGTTGCGATTCTCACCGTAACCGTAAGTTTCGAGTAGGTCGATAATCGTAGGATCATAATTTCCATCTGTAAGTTTACTGAGTTCGAGCATGTACTCAATCAGGTAATAAAACTCATCAGAGACTTTCATTGGTTTTCCTCCCGAGTTATTCAGCGCAGACAGTTCGCTTTTGGGAGAAAATCGTGTGTATTTCTTTACAACTTGATCAAAACAAGTAAATGCTTCCTGAATTTTCTGTTGGGTGTATACAGTTGGTTTGTCAGAGAATAGAGTGATATGGATTATGGTATTCATAAATACCTTTTCCTGTTCAATTTTTCTTACTCTCATTCGTATTTCTAAGTTTGATGAAGTAGCTTCCCATAGATATCAAGATGACACCTAGAATAAGGGCAGCTGGGGCTCGGAGATTATCAGTTATGGCAGTGTCAGGAGTCTGACTTGGTAATGGTATATTACTTGAAGGTAGTACCGTTACGTTAGGATTGATGCTTGTAGAAGGAATTACTATGGTAGGCCCAGTTCCTCCGCCTCCACCAATCACAAATTCAACAGTAGTGGTATTTTGGAGAATATCAGCAGATCCCGAAGTCAGTAAATTGGAATTTTCTCGACCAATCGAAACTTCTGCAAAACCCGCTTTGAGTGCTTCTACTTGGATTTCTGCTACAACTCGACTAGTGATACTAGATGAACCAGCAGGGTTCTCGGCACTGATTGTGATAATTCCTTGTTGTTGTGATACTTCGTTAATCGTGGAGTCGAAGAATGTGTCCCTAAAATCAATCTCAATACTATCTGTACTATCATCGAAATCAACCACCCTTAAGAATTCAGGACTGAAAAGTATTTGTATAGAATATTGGCTAATTGGTTGGAGTTGTGTATCAATCACAACTTGAATTTTCGAAGTAGTTCCAACTTCTAGAGTTGTTTCATCAGAAGTCAGGGAAATCGATGGTCCTACAACCGCCGTGGTGGGTCCTGCTGTGGTAGGGGTAATGCTCCCAGGAGGAGTGAAAGGTATTGTTGGAGAGACTACTCCATCAACTTGAGCATATACCTTGCTAAGGAACAAATTCATCTGAATAATTGAAATTTTTTATATTGTAACTTTCAGGAATGCTGAAAGCAAATCTTTAAAATACTATATAAACTGTTTAATTTAACAACAAGAGAAATAAGTATTGCGAGGGTTGGGATTAAAGACTGTTGATAGCTTGAGGGAGATTATTGATTATATCGGTAGCGTTTATTCCAATCATTCCAAGTTCTTTTTTTGCTAAGTCACCCGCTAACCCATGATAATAAACTCCTAATATTGCAGCTTGGGAACTTTTGAGACCTTGGGAGAGCATTCCTGCAATTGTTCCGGTAAGGACATCACCCGAACCAGCCGTTGCCATACCTGGATTCCCAGTTGAATTGAATAAAATCAATCCGTTTGGAAATGAAATTGAAGTATGTGCACCTTTGAGTACAACTATTTGGTTATACCTAATTGCAAAAGTTCTTTGTTTCTCAAGTCTTTGTATGGAATTTGTAGATGGGCCAACTAACCGATCGAACTCTTTGATGTGAGGAGTAAATATTGAATTTTTTGGGATTTCTTCAAGGATTGAGCGGTCTGCACTAATAATATTTATCGCATCAGCATCAATCACTATTGGATAAGTAACTTTTCTTAATAGTGTCTTTATGGCTTTAATTGTTTCGGTTGACATACCTATCCCTGGGCCTATTGCGATTGTTTTGTATACGTTCAGGTCAACATCTATGTTCTCAATAAAATCAGAATCGTTTGATATGTTGGTCATGGCTTCGGGAACTGATATTTGCATAATCTCGTAGCCTATTGCAGGCACTAGTGCGGTAACTAATCCAGCACCGCTTTTTAGAGCAGATTTGGTAGTTAAAATAGCGGCACCCATTTTCCCAATGCTACCTGCTACTACAAGTGTATGACCGAAATCGCCCTTGTGAGAGAATTTCTCCCTATGCAATTTCTTCGAGAGTGTTTTTATGGATTCGGAGTCGATATATTGAAGATGAGTTTCAATTTTATTTAAATACTTCTGATCTAATCCAATTGGCAAAACCTTCCACTCTCCTACATAAGGATAACTTTCAGGGAGTAGTTGTGTGAGTTTGGGTGTTTCGAAAGTAAAAGTATAATTAGCCTGAATGACATCAGAAGAGCTCGCTACAACTTCTGTCATCAATCCTGTCGGCATATCAACAGAAACGACAATATTATTTCGTGTAGCATTAATCTTTTGTACCACATTGGCCATCAGTCCTTTCAGGGGTCTGTTCAGACCTGTGCCTACCATTGCATCGATAATTATGGTTTTTGAGCGGATTTTAGGGAAATTGTTTATTGAATTGATGTACTCCACGGGAACAAGTGTCTGATCAAGTTGATCCAGGATTTTGAGAAATGTGTTGTTTGGAGTTTTTGAAAGTTTCAGTACATAAACTCTACATTTATGTCCCATTTCACCAAGCAACTTGGCACAGTAGAGCCCATCAGCTCCGTTTTTTCCAGTTCCACAGAAAACTGCAAATTCAGAGTGATATTTTAATTTTGAAGTTATGGATTTAAACAAAACCAAGCCTGCTCGCTTTACGAGTTCTAGTTCTTGAACATTTTGAGTCTGCAGAGTTGCAGATTCAAGTAATTTAATCTGTCGGGCAGTTAAGATTTTCATTGTACTTATATTCTAAAGCAATGGGAGTTTATTACAACAGTAATTTTATAAATTTGTTCTTTAAGGTGATCGAATTTCTATAAGTTTATCTATTTTTGTGTTTAGTTCATTAATATCAGACCGAAGTAAAGCCTCTGTTAATCTGAGCTCCGATAAAAAATTACGCTCTTGCTTTCTGAGAGTAGCATGAATAATATTCTCGAGATGTTTTATGAAGATATCCATTTATCAAATTAATCTATCTAATTTAATAATAAAAAACTGAAAAATTCCTGAATATCTGTTATTTTTGTGTTAATAATGTCATATTTCTTAAATATTATTATGAATATATGGAATCAACTATTGTAATCAAATTAGGTGGATCATTATTGTCTAAAAGTGAGACTGAGGTTTTTGACTATGGCTATTTATCAGGCTTGAAAGATGTATTAACAGAAGCTAGTCTTCAAGAAAACAAATTTTTCATAGCTGTAGGAGGTGGATATACAATGCGAAAATATCGTGATTTAGCCCGAGAGGCGGGTGTCGTAGACGATATGAGTATCCATTGGGTGGGTACTACTGTCAACGTTCTGCATGCATATTTAGTAAACGCCTATTTTGCACAATTAGCTGACGAAGACGTCATAAAATACGAGGATTACTACGAAGGAGAAAAAGAAAAGTTCAAGATTGATCATAAAATAAAAGTAGGAGGTGGTGGTAGACCTGGTCATAGTGGAGACGTAGATGCCATACTTGCTAGTGATATGCTTAATTCTAAAATCATTGTAAGCTTGAAAAATGTCGATGGAGTTTATGATGCAGACCCTAAGTTAAATCCAAAAGCTAAAAGACTGTCGAAAATTTCATGGCGAGAATATCTGGATATTATAGGAAATAAAGATAAACATGAACCAGGTGGAAACTATCCAATTGATCCTATTGCCAGCAGAATGGCAATGGAAAGAAAATTGAAGTTTGTAATCTTAGGAGGAGATGATCTGGAGAACTTCGGTAAATATCTCAAAGGTCAAGAATATGTCGGGACAGAAGTTACTTGAGACAATTCTTTGATTGGACTACAATATTCTAATTATTAGTCAATATAATGCTCAAAAATATAGAACATTTTGTAATTCACTTTATGATTTTTTGGTTAGTTGTAAGCACCATGCCAGGAGTCTCAAGTCCTAATGGCTCCGCTGGTTATTTCATCACGGCATCAATCTATGGATTATTGATTTTGGTATTACCTGAAATACTAAGATTTTTTCGATTTCCAAAGAATGTATGGGGGAAATTATTAATAGGTGGTGGTTTAACCTTTATTTTTCTCTGGGTAATATCAGTGACTATTCCCGATGTGATGAACTTCTCACGTGGTTTCGTAGGTGATTTTGATTTTATTTGGTTTACAACACCTAAATTATTGACTTTACCAAATGCACTCTCTGTAATAGGATTTGTTTCTGTCTTTTCAAACATTTGTAGTATAATTTTACAGTTCCTGAACAAAGGGAAATTCTAAATTTATAATTTTCAAAATGGACATAAAGAACATACTAAACATTGTCTTCATCATAATAGGTGTATTGTTGGTTATTTTTATTCTTTTACAACAACAAGGGTCTGGATTAGGTACTATGTTTGGTGGTTCTGGGGGTGGCGAAAGCTATCGCTCAAAAAGAGGTGCAGAAAAATTCTTTTTTAATGCAACCATCTTACTAATTGTATTATTTGTTGTTGTGGGATTGGCTATTGCTATAGCTAATGCTACTTAAAAATGCTTTTTTTACTACAATCGCTCCAAAAACTAATTTATTCGATTAGAAGTTACCTTTGGAATATTCCTGATTTACTTTTTATAGGAAATTCTTCTCCTGTAATCAGATTGGCGGATCTCTATAGAGATTCAAGACCATTTAGTCATTTTTTCACCATTATTTTCGTGACTGTTGGAATTGTTTCTTTGGTATCTCAAAACGTAAATGCATTCTTTAAAATAAATACCAATACTTTTGTTGAAGGGGTAATCGTGGGAGTCGATACCAATGGGGAACTTAGACAACTTAACAGAGTAAGTCCTTTAATCGTTAGTGAAATTCAGTTAGAAAAAGACTTGGGAGACTTAGTGTATGAAAGCTTGATTAAAATTGATCAGAGTGGAAATATTCAAAATATTTTAATTGAAAATTACGAATCTCTGGACAATGGAAGCCGTTATCGATTCCATCTACTGAAAGACGTGACGTGGCATGATGGGGAGACCCTTACTTCCAAAGACGTCTCTGCCACATTTAAACTACTCCAACAACTGGAAAATTCTGCTGAGACTAGCACTATCCATTCGAGAGCTGCAGTGAATATGAAACTGAACGTAATAGACGATTATTCCTTTGACATTTCATTCCAAGAAAACACCGTAATCCCATCTTTTTTCGAAGCAATGAGTTTCAAAATCCTTCCTGAACATATGCTAACTGATGTGAATCCACAGAATATAAACACATCGGATCCTATCCTTAATAGAAATCCAGTAGGTACAGGTCCTTTCCGATTACAGAGAGTAGAAGCTCAGTCTATTACGCTGAGAAGAAATCTGCAGTACAGGCAAGAGATTGCGATTGAGATATTAAAGTTTGATTTATTCCCAAGCGAAGTTAGTGCTGTTAATGCAATCAAATCTGGTCAGATTCATGGTTTGGCAGGCATTAGCATAGATAATTTGCGAGATTTGAATGACAATTACGCCACACAGGTTCTCACAAGTGACGTTATTTATAATCAATACTGGGCGATGTATTTTAACTTGGACAATGAATTATTTGCAGAAAAAAAGTTGCGACAGGCAATCTCCTCCGCAATCAACAAAGACAGAATTGTCGAAACACTGCTAGGATATGCTGAGGTTTCGGACAGTTCAATTCCAAGAAGTTCTTTCGCATATGCAGATGTAAATAAATATTCTTTTGATCCAGTTAAATCTGCAGAATTATTAGATGAACTTGGATGGGTATTGCCTCCGGGTAAGCTATACCGAGAGAAAGATGGTAAGCAGCTGGAGTTTGAACTTCTCTATGTAGACAATGAAGATCGAGAAAAGATTGCTACGGTCATAAACCAGGATCTCGCGGAAGTGGGCATAAATGTCAAAATAGTTCCAGAAAGTTTGGCAAAAGTTCGCGATGAGTATATTATCCCAAAACAATTCGGATCGTTGCTATTTGGTGTACAGACATTTATAGACCCAGACAGATATGAGCTTTTTCATAGTTCACAGATAAGCCATCCAGGACTTAATATCAGTTCTTATAGGTCATCGCGTGAAGTTTTGGCAGTTGTTCCAGATCCTGAGAAACAAGGTAGGGTTGTTACAAAAAAAATTCCAGAGATAGATGATATCCTTGATGACGCCAGAAAAATCACAAATAAAGAAACGAGAACAACCAAATACACACTCTTTCAGGAGATTATTGCAGAGGATGTACCGGTAATTTTCTTGTACCATCCTAAGGAAACTTATATAATTAACAGAAGAGTGAAGAATGTGGATATTTCGAAGATTAGCAATCTGGAAGAACGGTTCGATACTATTGAAAATTGGAGAATATATATTAATTAATTTAATTATTAAATAAATAAAATGTTTGCAGGATCAATGGCAGTTTTTGTAATTATTGGCGCAGTAATCTTAGGATTAGTTGGGTTTGTAATTGCCCTATACAATGGATTGGTTAAATTACGAGTGCTTGTCGAAGAGGCATGGAGTGGGATTGATGTACAATTAAAACGAAGATATGACTTGATACCTAATATTGTCGAAACGGTAAAAGGTTATGCTAAGCACGAAAAAGAGACATTCGAGAAAATCGCAGAACTGAGATCGGCCGCAATGAAAACTGAGAGCGTTGAGGAAAAAGGAAAAATTGAAGGTGAACTTACTTCAACTTTGAGAACATTGTTTGCAGTTGCAGAAAATTACCCTCAATTGAAAGCAGACGCAAACTTCCTAGATTTACAAAAAACACTTCAAACTATAGAAGAAGAAATCCAAGGAGCAAGACGCTATTACAACGGTGCAGTGCGTGAATTCAATCTTAAACTTGCAGTTTTTCCAAACAATCTTATCGGTGGTGTTCTAGGATTCAAGAACAAAGAATTCTTCGAAGCTGACGAAGCTGAGAAACAAAACGTAAAAGTAGATTTCTCCGAAAAGGAAACCAAATAACGAATATGATGACTAAACTTATTAGTAATATTAAGTATTTTGTAGTCGCATTCTTATTAACTTTAGGTTACCTATTTCTCAGTCCGGGAATAGTCATAGCGCAGGAGAGAAGTTTTGTTTACGAAACAATTGATGTAACTATCGATCAAAACAAAGACTCTACAATGGATGTGACTGAAGTCTTACGTTATAGATTTAATGGGGAATACCATGCTATTACGAGAGATATACGTTTAATTTCCAGTGAGGCACTACAAAGGTGCAAAGAAAATCAATATTTATTATGTGGTGGTTTCGAGACTTTAGATTTGTTGGAAGTAAGAGACAATGATGGAAATTTACTTGAAATGGCAGATGATGACGAAATAACCTACACAAGTAATGGTAACCCAGTTGTCCCACCAAACAAATACTTGGTGTTAATTAAACAAGACGGGAGCGATAAAATATTCGCAATTAATTGGATTTTTTCTGAAGAAGGGATAAATTTTAACAATGAAGTAGTTACATTCTCTCTGAAGTACAAGGTGTTTGGTGCCCCAGGGTATTTTGATGACCATGATTTGCTTTACTGGAATGCAATATGGGATGATCGTGATTATGTTGTTGAGAAAGGTCGTGTCACAATTAACTACCCAGGTCCTGTAGATACTTCAAATTTAAGCTTGACTATTCCTGGTCATGGAAACGATTATTCTGTGGAGTCAGCAAATAATGGAACAAGAGTAATAATCACAAAAGATAATCTTCTTCCGGGAGAGAATTTAACTGTTCTGCAAAAACTTCCAAAGGGAATGATTGATAAATACGCTACTTTAAATTTGAAACTTAACCCTGAGGAACAGGATTTGGTCATTAACAATGTTGTAAGTTTTCCAGGAGTTAGTGAGAAAGTAGCAGGGTTACCTCCTGGTGAACATAAGCTTGTTTTTAGTCAAAAAGGTCGCATCCCAAAAGAATTCAACATTGAATTAGAATCAGGCGAAATAAAAGATTTGGAAGTAAATCTAGAATTTACCCGAGAAGAAAAAATTAAACAGAGCTTAATATTTGTAATAAATCTTCTTGGAATATTGTTATTACCACTTGGCGCTATTAGGATATATCAACTTTGGAAGACTAAAGGTCGTGATCGTATTGATAAAAGTATTGTTGTTCCTGAATATAGTCCTCCTGATGAGATTCGACCATATTTATTGGGATCATTAAAAGACGAAATGGTCGATATTAAAGATATTACATCTTCGATTATTGATCTTGCATACCGTGGATACATTAAAATCAAAGAATTTGGTGCGAAAGAAGTTTTGGGAATCAAACTGAAAAAGGCTGATTTCGAATTAATCAAACAAAAGGAATTTACTGATCTCTCGGAACCCGAAAAAGAACTAATGGGTGCGGTATTTGGCACCAAGGAAAGGGTTACTACAAATGACTTAAAGAATAAATTCTACACACGCCTTCCCGGAATAAAAAAGAAAATTTACGAAGAACTGGTCTCTGCGAAATACTTCGATGACAAACCTGATAGCGTCAGAACTAAATATTTGGGAATTGGATTTCTGGTAATGATTGTTGGAGTAGGTTTAGTAGTGGCCTCTACGGTTTTGCCAATTTTCTGGGGGACCGGAATTGCCTTAGGAATATTAGGTTTGGTATTGCTCATTGTTTCAAAGCATATGCCATCGAAGACAGAGCTCGGATCCCAAATATTCCACAAAGTATTGGGTTTCAAAATGTATATGGAAACGGCAGAGAAATATCGTGTACAGAATCTTACACCCGAAACTTTTGAGAAATTCTTACCATATGCGATTGTTTTTGGAATCGAAAAACAATGGGCAGAAAAATTCAAAGACATCTACAAAGGCACCCCTGATTGGTATGAAGGAGACATAAGTACTTTTAACACGATTTATCTGGTAAATTCGCTTTCTACTTTCAACACAACTACAGCAACCGCTATGACGGTGAGTCCTTCATCATCAGGGACTGCAACTGGTGGTGGTTGGAGTGGGGGTGGAGGTTTCTCAGGTGGCTTCTCCGGAGGAGGAGGTGGTGGAGGCGGTAGTGGTGCTTGGTAAAGTTCTTAACTTCTCTAAATTCTAGATAACTTCAACTTTCTATAATAGATACTCAGGAATATATTTACCGATAGTAGTAATACTAAGAATAAAAGAGATATTTTTATACCGTAGTCATTGTTAAGAATTCCAAAACCATTCAACATAATTGTAGCCACTACGCTAGAAATTAAATTTATTCCCGACATTGCAGTAGATCTATTCTTACTTTCAATTTTTAATTGAATTTCCTCTTCCGAGATAGCCATCAAAGTCTCCGAAAAGAGAGTAATGCTGATTAGGGTCAGGATAACAATAATTGGATTATAGATAAGAATAGGGAAAATAAATGAAATTGACAAAATTATTGAGTATAGCGGCAAAGATTTTAAGTTATCAATCTGCATTAATCTGACGCTGATAAAGGCTAAAACAGATCTCAATAAGTATAATCCTGTTGTTAGGCCTCCTATGATAACTAAATTTAATTCCAAAGCTTGGAAAATTGGAGTATAAATCCATTTTAGATTAACAATTAACCCCATAACTATTGACCAAATGAGAGCTAGGGTTAAAAGTTGTCTATTCCCAAGAATATTTCGAAATGCTTCTGATGTATGATTAAAATAATTTTGTTGTTGGATTTCTTTTGCTTTTCTAGATGTTTCTGGCTCGTCCATTAAAATTACTGATATGGCTCCAATTAGCATCAAAGGGAAAGGGAGAATTAAAGTTAGCTCGATATTTATTTCGGCCAAGAACCCCCCGATAAAAATGCATATAGCGGTTACAAGCATCATCAACGACTTCGATTTGTTTAGGATTTTTTTGTATAAGCTAGTCGAATCATAGTCCGCGAGTAAATCATATAGTAGGGAATTGTCAGCTCCAGAAGTTAGGGCTTTTCCTATAGCTTTGATTGAAAAAATTGCAATAAATATTAAATAACTGTCGGTGAATGGAATAATCAGAAATGGTAACGAAGTGAGAATATATCCTAGGGCAACAGAAACTCTACGTGAGATTTTATCCGCAATTACACCTGTTGGAACTTCCAAAAAAATTAATAAGAATTCTTGCAAACTAAGTAGGAACATTGTGGATGCTGGACTAAGACCTTTGTTTTCTGTCAGATAGATATATAAAATAGCCAGCCAGAAAAAAGGTATAAACAGACTTCTAGTTATATAGAAGAGAATAAGGTTTCGTTTTAAACGTTTGTCCATGTAATATTAATTCGTTTCGTGATTATAACTCGGAAAATCTATGGGGTAAATATATACAAACTTCAATCCAACTGATAGAATTAGCCCTTATTGTTCTCAGTGAAATGAAATTAAAACTACAGTTGTTTTTAATAGCAGTTTTGGCTCTTGTCGCTCTAGTAGTAGCAATACCTACAATTTCATTTACTTATAAAGATAAGTCTTACGAAATCACAAATCCAAATCCTACTGATTTAAATCTTCAATTAATTCAAGATTCTTTCTCATATAAACCTGCTTTAGACATTCAAGGTGGATCAAAGGTCGTATATGATGTTGATTTGAAAACTTTTGAAGGTGATAAAGTTCAAAAATTTAAACAGGTAGAGGAAACTATTGCAAGAAGAATGGGATTGATTGGTTTACGGGATTTCGAATTCACAAGTTTCTATAATCTTGAAGATGAAGTATTTCAATTACATTTGACCACTCCTGAAGAACTTGAAACAACATTGGTACAAGTACTTTCAAGTCCAGGCAATTTGGATGTTTTAGTAGATGATCCAGAGGCACCTCAAGATCCCGAAGCAGAAACTGCCTCAATCACGGATGGTAGAAGATCATCAGGTATTACAAATGATGATATTCTAGGCATGAGTGTTATCTCAGATTCGCGTATATATTCAGGTGATCCCGAGACTCCAAACAATTTCGGTTTAGAAATTGTATTTAAACCTGAAGCGAAACAGAAGTTACAGCTTGCTCTTCTGTCAAATATCTCTACTGGAACTCCACTTATATTCTCACTTGATGGCTCCTTCGTAGCACTCCAAGCAAGCGGATACTATATGGATCCATACCAAGACCATGATCGAATTCTCCTCTACACAACTCTTGTTGATAGCAAATTAAACAATGCAGTCTTAGGAGCGGTGATGAGTAGCCCCAGTTTGGATACGATTGTAGTTGCAAATCCTGCAGTGGTAGTCAATCCCACATACGGGAGTGACTCGTTACAAAATGCAAAATTGATAACCATTGCTTTAATTGGGTTTATGACTTTATTGACAGTCGTAATTCTTCGTAAGAAATCATTATATGTGATTATGGCGAGCTTCATATTCGCTGTCGTTAATATTGCTTTACACAAAATCTTAAACCTAAACCTTAGTCTTTCTTTAATATTCGCTACTCAGTTGATAGTGACACTCTTTATCTTGGAGCAGATTACTACAGTTCTCAGGGTGAATAAATTTGATAAAAAGTCGAAACTTCTTGAGGAGTATGTTGAATCAAAAACCTTAAGGGGTTGGAGACCAATCTTTAACATTTTAATTTTGGTCCCTCTTATAATATTCTTTGAGAATTTGCTTACTGCTTCTGTGAATCAATTTATCCAGGTGATAATTATGGGAGTATTGGTTTGGCAGATATACAAAATTGTTTTCTTTGTTCCGATATTTAAACTATTTATGAGACCAATCAAAAGTGCAAAAAAATAGAACCTTAACAATAGTCTTGGCAAGCCTAGTACCTTTATTGGCGTTATTGGGATTGTTACTTTTTGGAGGATTATATCTAGGAGTAGATTACGCAAGTAGCAATGTCGTTTCTTTTAAGTTAACAGAAGTGAAGAATGTTGATGAAGTCAGTTCTAAAATCAAAGAATTAAGTGACTTCGATCGAATTGATGCCTTCTCTGATGGCAAGTATCAGGTTTATTATCAAAATGTCTCTCTTGAAGAACTTTCCGAACTGGAAGATGATTATACTGAAAAACTGGGAGATATTTCCGAATTTCAAGTTTTAGTTTACAATCCGACAACCTTAATTTTGATTGGTGGAAGGATTTTATATGGTTTGTATGCCTTAACAATAATCTATTTAATATTCCTCGCATATTTGTTGAAAGGAAGTGGGATTTCTAGAGTAAATTTAATTTGGCTGTTGGTCGGTGATGTTTTACTTTTTGCAATGTTAGTTCTTACAACTATAGGAATAGTTAATTCTATTGGATTCTTGGGCTTAAATATAAATGCTCAAACAGTAAACTATGCTCTAACAATATTCATTTATGCACTGTTCTTAAATATAATAATCTCAAGAAATTTGAAATTAAGTGTCACTTCCAAACTCTCAAACGAATGGATTGATGCAATAAATTCTCTCAAAATGGGAGAAATTAAATATTATGTTGTGATTGGAGCGACTTTGATTGCCTTCCTAGCAATAAGAGTTGATTTGTTGTTATTGATTATTGCATTGGCATTTGTTCTACTCTATTCAATGTTACTTCATATCTTCCTAAAACCAATCTTGATGGATTGGTTAATCACAGGTGGAAAGAATTTTAAATTGATTTCCAAAAATAAACGACTGTCTAAAGAATGGTAATCAAACAAGCTACAACTTCGGATTTAGATGCATTTTATGAGCTGTTTACCGAAATAATGCATGAAGGTTATGCAGGTTATACCCCTTCTCTCATCAATCATTTCCTCACGAAAGATTACAATAAAACAAACTTTTTTCTATGGTTGGAAAGATTTTTCAGGAATATTTACATCGCAATTGAAAGTGAAAAAGTAATTGGTTTCATTGTTGGTGACTACACCTATGGTGGCGTTGCATTTATCAGTTGGTTAGGAGTGAAAGAAGAGTTTAGAAAAAAAGGAGTGGGGTTGTCTCTTTATTCTGTTTATGAAGATTTTGCCAAAACAAAAAAAGCGCATTTGATAGAACTTTACACATATCCAAAGGTTGAACCATTTTATTTGAAACTAGGATTCAAAAGAGTTGGTGTTAGGGAACAAGGATATTTTGGTCAGAAGAATTATATTATGAACAAAAAGCTTGGGGAATGGGATGAGTCTGCATTGTCCTCATAGTGTCAATTCACGGGGATGATATTATTATAAAAATTTTCCAATTATCCATTTATTTACGCTAAATAATCAGATAAACTATCTTTATATTACTCCCAACGGAATTTTAAATGTTTACAATAATAGATAGCTCTGTACTCATAACTTTTTATAATTCTATGTCTCGGAAGATTTATCAAGGTTTGTTATTTGTAATATCCTTACTAATCTTCAATCTACTATTCTTGCAAAATTCTAGTGCAATCGAAGGAGAGATCAACTACACAGGAATTAATACAAATTTATCCGGAGATGATAATTATGCAGGGCCTTTAAATTTGGGATTCACTTTTAATTTGGGTCTAGACAACTTTAGAGTGGATTTTTTCTAAATTCTGAGAGAAGTATATCATAAATTCTTCCCCTATGATTCCATCTGAACTC
>JAJTYI010000005.1 GCA_021463645.1 bacterium | reverse complement strand
TTACGTTCAAGCTGTTGCTGGGTTTATGGTGAAAGACGGAAAAGTATTACTTGGAAAACGAAAGAAAGTCTCAAACGATTTAGGAAAAGACCTATATGCAGGGATTGGCGGGAAAGTGGACGAAAATGAATCAACCGATGAGTGTCTTGAAAGAGAAATTTATGAAGAAATCGGAGTGAAAGTTACCAAGTATCAAAAACTTGGACAGTTGAAATACATTAATCCACATAATCCGAAGTGGGATATGGAGGGACATTTTTATCTAATTAATAAATGGGTGGGGAAACCGCAAGAAACTGATGTAATAAAACCAATATGGTTCGACATCGAAGAAATCCCAACCGAAAACATGTTTACAGATAATAAATACTGGTTGGATTTACTTTTCGTAGGTAAACGATTCAAAGGGGTGTTTTTGTTTGGTAGTGAAAAGAGTCAGGTTGTGGAGTATCGTTTGGAAGAGAAATCTAATGCTGGAATAAGATAAGTGAAACTATCTTACTAGATATGGAGTACATATTGTACAAGTTCTAGACACTTGTTAATATCAATCATAATTTATTATAGTTTATGTATGTCTCCAAAAGTAAAGAATCTCTTAAATTCGTCAGCGCTTGGAGTATTTATGGTTATTCTGTTTTGGTTAGTTTATTACTTGTCGTTACCTGTTCTATATTACTTCATAGGAGATGTTAGTGATGCAGAATTTGAAAAAGTTGCCATAATGAGGGGTTCTATATACCTCATGCTTATAATTTTGTCGCCGCAGGTTTGGTTTTTCTCGACACTTTATTTCTTCGATAGAAATAGAAAATAATTGTCTCTCCTTTTCCTGTTGATAGATACACTCATGTTAAAATGAATGAATTATTCATAAACATGGATCAAACAGAATTCGAAAAATTAGTACAAGAAGGTATTGAGCAAATCCCGCTTGAATTTAGACAAAAATTAGATAATGTTGCCATCTTCGTCTCGCCTTACCCAAGCCCTGATCAACAAAGAAAAATAAACCTCAGAGCAGGGTGGACTCTGTTTGGACTTTACGAAGGTGTGCCCCTGACTAAAAGAGGTACAAATTACGCAATGGCTATGCCTGATAGAATTACAATTTTCCAAGGACCTATTCAAAATGCTACGAGAGGAGATGTTAATAGAATGCGTGAGATTGTTAGAAACACTGTTTGGCATGAAATCGCACACCACTTTGGGATGGATGAGAATGAAGTGCGTGAGGCTGAGAGGAAGAGGGGTGTGGGGTATTGACTGCCTCCGCGTCTCTCCGTGGTTTAACCGCGGAGTCCCATTTTTCTTCTCACTTGAACTTATAGGTCCTACGAGATCCCGTGCTTAAAGCACGGGAAGACCTCAGGGGCTTGAACTCTCCTCGTCACTTCGTAGTTCGTCCCAAAAAGGAAATGAACGCCTTCGCGTCTCTCCGCGGTTTAACCGCGGAGTCCCGTTTACCCTCTAAATCATCTACTCATACATATCCAATTTACAGTATAATCAACTAATAATTATTCTTCTCGAAATGAAAAGCAAAAACAAATATTGGTTCAAAAGAAAAAGATATGGATATGGCTGGACACCATCGAGTATAGAAGGATGGCTATTGATCTTAGCTTACTTGGCCATAATTATCATGGGCGTCATATTATTCTCCGATAAACTTGAATCAGGCGATACTTTGTATTCAATTGGATATCTAATTTTCATCATCACAACTACTTCAATCTTGTTACTTTTCACTGTTCGAAAAGCTCCGAAAGGCAAATGGAGATGGGGTTGGAAAGAAGGTGATAATAAGAGTGAGGACTTTTAACGATGCAAACCAAAGATAACGCTCAATTTCACATAGTCGCAGTTAAAGCTTGGGTGAAGAAAGGCGATAAATATCTTTTGGCGAGAAGAGGGATGGATGAGGTACATATGCCAGGTGTTTGGTCCATCCCTGGAGGGAAGGTTGATGACGACGATGAAACAGTGAATATCTTGCAAGAAACTCTCAAAAGAGAAGTCCTGGAAGAAGTTGGTGTTGAGATTACTGACGAAATTGATTTGGTATACAACAACACATTCAAACGTTCCGACGGATCATCAGTAGTTGGATTAACTTTCTTATGTCATTGGAAGTCAGGTGAAGCAGAGCCACTGGAGGAAACTTTAGAAGTAGGGTGGTTCACATTGGATGAGTTGTTAAAAATGGAGGATGTGGAGGATTTTTTGAAGAGGGAGATTGGCGCATTGTCTTCGCATCAGTAATATTATAATATACCAATATAATTCATTATTTATCCAAAATGAAACTAACGGATTCCCCACAAACGTATCGGAAGCTTAAATTGTACAATCTCGTAATGGGTTTTCTACATCTTTTGCAAGGTATTTTAATGGTTGTTGTCAGTAATGATACATCTACAAAATTAACCACAGAATTTTTGAAGTTTGATACACAAGCGATGCAGGTATTGCAGGAGAAGGAAGTCCTATTTGAATTACCTTTGGGTTACTCGGTTGCGGTATTCCTATTTATGTCGGCTTTAGCTCATTTTATTATTGCAACAGTATATTTCCCCAAATATGTTGAAAATCTAAAAAAAGGTGCTAATTATGCCAGATGGATTGAATATGCTTTTAGCTCATCGTGGATGATAGTGATTATTGGAATCTTGGTTGGAATGTTCGATGCACCAAGTTTGATTTTGCTGTTCTTCTTGAACATGATGATGATTTTGTTTGGATATGTTATGGAATTACATAATCAAACAACATCCAAAACTGACTGGACATCATTCATCTATGGTTGTATCGCAGGTGCGGTTCCGTGGGTAGTGATGGGCTGGTATTTTTATGGGGCAGTCCAAAACACAAATGAAGTCACAGTTGTTCCTGACTTTGTATATGGAATTTTTATATCACTACTAGTGTTTTTCAATGTGTTTGCTATCAATATGATCCTCCAATACAAAAAAGTTGGAAGATGGAAAAATTATCTTTTTGGTGAAGTCGTCTATATTGCTCTTAGTCTAGTAGCTAAGTCATTACTAGCGTGGCAGGTTTGGAGCGGAACATTACGCTAGGTTTTCTGGTGCAGAGCCCAGTAGTACTTATGAAATACTGGGCGAATTAGCAGATGTGTTAATACAGTGAATAAAATAAATGGCATTATCATTACAAAGTGATCCATTAGCAAATTGTTAGTGGCGCCTATATAGATTGCGATTATTACTAGAAACGTACTAATACCAATTTGAACAAAGTACTTTACAGGTAATTTATTCATTAACCATGGTTCTTCCCCAAACCACCAGACAGCTTTAGGTGCAAATTTCTTCCAACCGTAATAAGGATTTAGAATAAACCAGAGAAAATCCCAGAAAGTTGTCCAAACTAAATAAATTGCCAATAATCTCAATTCGGCAATTATTGTGAACTCTGTCCCAAAGAAAAAAGGAGAGTGCATAAAAAGAAATAGAAATATATTTAGGAACAAATGATACCCGGTTAGAACTCTTGCACCTGAAAAAAGTCGAAATATTTTAGGTGGCATAAATTTCCTACTCCAAGTTGCGCTTTTTTCTGCCCATCCATACCTACCTTCAAGCTCAATTTCAAAGAGAGCAATACTAAGTGCAACACAAAACCAGAATAGTGAAATTATCAACATATACATTTATTAATTTCTTAATAATACAAAAATAACTTTTTTAACACAAAAATGTATATGTGGTATATAATATATATATAGTTAAGTTAATTTATTTTATTTATTAATTATTTAATATGAAATTTTTAAAAATACAAGCAGTAATAATGGCATTGGTTTTAGTAACCATTCCTTTCTTAGGAATTAAAGATGCCAACGCATACACAAGTTATAACAGAGCAGTCGGTTACAATATGACTCTTGAAAGACAGTCAGTTGTGGGTAAAGGTGACAAATTATCACTTGAAGCAAAATTCTTCAATTCACAAAATGCAGACAGCTACAAATGGAATTGGAATATTTGTGGAACAAAATCTACAACAACTACCACTACTTGGTATGCTAAGAAAAACTTTACATTTAAAAATGTCGGAAACTGTGTAGTTACAGTCGATGGTCAGGCTATTTATGAAGCAAAGATGGTGAATGGTCAACCTACAGATGGAGTGATTATTCCAGGAACTGTTACAGACACAGTAAACGTTCTACCTTCAGAAACAGTAACAGTAAACATAGCAGGACCTTCTAGTGCAAAAGTAGGTCAGACATTTTGGCTAGAATCTGCTTATAGTGGAGCAAGTAACTATAATAAATTGAACTGGAAATGGAGTTCAAAAGGAGTATGTAAGGGAACAAGTGAATGGGGTCAACCTACAACCAAAATTGGTGAGACCGGTGATTCAAAGGGAACATGTACAAAAACTCTTAATTTAAGAGTTGAGTATCCAAATAAAGTCGTAAAAGGTGTTGCAGTGAAGAATATTAGTATTTACTAATAGCTAAAGAAAAGATTAAAAGGGCTCCTTAGGGAGCCCTTTTTTGTTGCATAAGCTATAATCTTATAAATTATCAATCTAAGCATGGATAATGTCGATAAATATGCGAAAACCCTCTGGGATTATCACCACTTAAATCATGAAGTTAAGAAGGCGGATATATTGATGTGTTTTACGTCTCTAGATTTATCGGTTGCCAAATACTGTGCTAAATTATTTCATAAAAACTATGCACCTCTGGTTTTAATCTCTGGTGGAAATGCTACCAATAAATGGATTCCAGACGAGGAAAATTTACAGCGTACAAATTGGGGTACTGATTCGGAGGCAGAGAAATATTATGAAGTAGTTCTCGAGAATGGTGTCCCAAAGGAATCAATTTTGCTCGAAACCAAATCGACAAATTCTGGGGAAAACGTTACTTTATCATATGAAATTCTCAAAGAGAAAAATTTAATTCCTAGAGCAGTGATATTAGTTCATAAACCTACTATGGAAAGAAGGGCATATGCTGTTTTTAAGAACTATTGGCCTATTAAAAATACTAAATTGATGGTAACTTCAATGCCTATCACTTATGAGGATTACGTAGGGAAAGTAATTGATCGAGATGTAATAATTAATATTATGGTCGGAGACCTTCAAAGAATCAAATTGTATCCAGAAATGGGTTTTCAAGTTAATCAAGAAATTCCTGATGAAGTCTCGGTTGCATACGAGGAATTAGTTAAACGAGGTTACGATAAACATTTAATCGCGAAGAAATGAATCACTGATAAGTGTATAATTAATAAAATATTTCATATCATGAACACTTTCAATAACGTAATATTCGGACAAAAAGCTTTTATCATTAACGATGAAGGGGAGATTTTAATTGTTAAACGCGACAAAGAATTAATTTATGTAAATAAATGGGATGTGCCAGGTGGAAAACTAGATAATGATGAAACTTTGTTTGAGGCCCTGAATCGTGAAATTAAAGAGGAAGTTGGTCTAAAATTAGATAAAATAATCTGTACATTATCCAGCTCGAAGTTCAAAGGTAAACTTGGAAATGACCTAATTGTATATAGAAATATTTATTTATGTAGTGCCAAAGGAAAAGTAGAATTAAGCGCAGAACATTCTGAATATAAATGGGTAAAGCCAGAAGATTTGTCTAATTATGAATTTGCAGATGACAAAGATTTAGCTGATATCATAAAGTCGCTTCCAGAAATTCTATTAAATTTAAATACAAATATTTCATATTCAAAATTAATTTAAAAAAGCTATGGACGAAGGATCACAAAAGGCAAAATCAATGTTTATCAAACTTGCAATAGTAGTGGTAATACTATTGACATTATTGTGTATTGGGATATTTTTACTTATGTCACGATTGGGTGGTGGTTTTCTAAATAGACAGGAAGATTTAAATACAGCCCCTACGACTACACCTATCATCGGTTTAACTCCGACGATTATCGACTTTTCAAGTAGATGGACAAAGTATATCGACCGTGCGTATTTGTATAAGTTTGATATTCAACAGTCGTGGGAAATTGATTATGACGCACCAGAAGATGATGTTTTATTCATTGCGGACGATGAAAGCTCCCTAGGTGTGAGAGCAGTTCAGCATAATTACGAAACTGTAGACGATTATGTATTATCTTTAGATATTGAAAATGCTACTGCAAATGCGGGATTGCCAGCAGTAATTGTGGAATGGTCGAATATCTACAAAATCGATCAGGATGCAGAAGTGATTAGGCGAAAAGAGAAAATTGTCGAAGATGACAAAGTAGTGATTCGTAATTATCTGATGAAAGAAGAATACATCTTTATTTTCACGACTTATTCCTTAACAAACGAAACTGCTGAGACAAGTGAAATGTTCCTCGAATTTCTAAATGTAATAGGAACGTTTGAATATAAGACAGATCGTTTTGAAGCAGAGGGTACAATAGTAACGGGAGAGGGTGCGGGCAAACCTCAGTGTCCAGATGGATATTATCTTAAAATTGAAGGCTCATATTTGAGATCGAGTAATAGTTCACTTTTACTTCGTAGTATTACCCCGGGAGATGGAAACGAATATCCATTATTTCAGAATAGGAATTTACTCGGTCAGAGTGTGAAAATAAATGCAATCTATGATACTGAAAAAATCTTATGCAGAGGTTTAAGTTGTGATTGCGAAGACTATTTACTCATTGAGAGTTTTGAATAAATGAACTTGATAAAAGAATCTCTCAATCTAGATTTTAAATTCTTGTTAATAAGCGAGATTAGCTTATTAGATAGATTCAATCTAATTATAAAAAAATACCTGTATTTTATTCTCAGGTTATTGGGAGCAAACAAAAGAAATCACGGGAAATTTCTAGGTAAAGAATTCACTTTTCCCAATAAGTATGGGTATGTTGGTTTACAAAGAGTAATTGTTGATAATATTTTTCTAAAAAAATATCTACCTGAGAGAATAAGCGTTGTAGATATTGGTGCGCATGCGGGGGAATTTGCCTTTTTTCTTGAAAAAATTATCAATGCAAAAAAAGTTGCAAGCGTGGAGCCATTTCAGACTACTTTTGAAATTCTAAAGAAGAATTTCCCTAATAACCAAAATTTTCAATATGCGATAACAAACAAAGAAGATGTTGAATTGTATATCTCAGAAATAAGTACACAACTGAACTCTTTATTTCCAGATGATTCCAGGAAACAAAATCAAAAAATAAAAGTCCCTTCAATTACATTGAGTAAATTTGTTTCAGATGAAGTTAAAGGGGAGTTTCATTTATTAAAAATTGATACTGAGGGCTCAGAATACAATGTATTAAATAGTGGATTAGACGTAATCGATAAGTTCAAATATCTTCTTGTTGAAATTGAGTTAGAGAGAGAAGGGTATCTAAAAATATTAGAACTTCTTAGCGGACAGAAAAATTATAAATTGATTGCAATGGGTGACTACAAACAAGGTCAGCGAGCTGTTGATGTCTTGGTGAAGAAAAACTAAGCTGGATATAAAATAGTTCTACTTTTCTCTTGAAATTCGCTATACTGATAGCAAATATTATTCGACTGCCCAGTCATGGTTCAAAAAAAAGGCTTTAACCTTCTCAAAACTCAAGTAGAACCACAAACTATATGGACTAAAATCTACAAGTGGACCACTACCACTGCAAGAGCAATTATGGTCTTGGTAGAATTAATCATTGTTGTAGCATTTGGTTTCAGAGTCGTGGTAGATCTACAATTCAAAAACTTCAACAAGGACATCGCCGTAAAAGAAGAAATAATGTCCGTATTACAAGAGAGCGAAACAAGACTTCGATCTACTCAAGACCGGATAGCTTTGTATGAGCAGTTATGGAGGAATACACCATATATCAGTAATGTATACTTAGAGGTTTCAAAGATTATTCCATTAGCTGTAGAGGAACTAAATATCCAAATTGTGAATGGTGAGATTACAATTCGTGGTTTTGCTAGTACTGAGACAATAGCTACGATAGAGAGTGGTTTCAAAAATTCTAGTCTGTTCACTCAAACTGAATTATCTAATATTGAATCACAAGGAAATAGCACGGATAGTTTCGTTATTAAATCTAAGCTAAATAATTTACCTATGCGAAGTGAGGTATTATTCTAATGCAGTTAAAAACAAGTACATCACAACTCAGAGAATATTTAGAAACTAAACAAGGCAAAACATACTTTATTGCCATAATGACTTTAATCACCGTTGCAGTCATGCTGGTATTTGCAATAGTTCCGGCGATTAAATCTATCACAGATAAGATTGCACAGAATGAAGTCCGAAGAGAATATTTAAATGCACTTACAGAGAAGGAGAAAAATATAAAAGAATTATTAATACAAGAAGAACAGTCACAGGCGCAAATACAATTTCTAGAGTCTTCGTTACCATCCAAACGAAACGATGAATATATTCTTGCTAATATTGGAGAAATTGCCGCACAAAACAATGCTTATCTTTTTAATGCTGACTTTTCAGAGGATTCCGTTGCGACGATAGAATCTGATGTTGAAAGTAAGAAAAGACTAAAACAAGTACCATTGACAATTAGTGTGCAAGGTACCATTCCTAGTTTGGGTGCATTCATGAAGAAAATGGAAGAATTTCCCATGCCGTTCGTTGTGGAAAGCATGATTTACGGGAATAAAGATGTACGCAGTCAAAACTTACCAGCGAATAGAGGAGATTCTCTTTTGGTTATGAAAATTAATTATTACTACTACGAAGATGTTGCAGAGTGAGAAAACTTGGTACACAATGGTATTGATAGGCTTTCTTGAGGTTCTGGTTTTTATTGCATATCAGTTTTATACATCAATCACAGGGCAAAACGTTGATTTAGTTAAAAAGATTGATGATACTCCGATTTCCCCTGAACTTGGTATAGAGAAATTAACAATGAAACCAGTTTTGGAAGGAAACATTTTGATACAAGATAGTGATTTAGATTAAAATATCACTATAAATTCCCAAATTTATCAAATAATCATGACAACACTAAATATCGGAGTCGGTGGAGTCCCATTGACCTCAAAAAAGAACAATACCGTTTCAGGAATAGTAAGAGTTAAAGAGTTGCAACTTGATTTAATGGAGATCGAGTTTGTGTATGGTGTGAAGATGACAGCAGAGAGTGCAGATTTGGTGAATAAAACAAGAGAATCATCCCAAATTGAACTTACAATCCACGGTCCTTACTATATAAATTTGGCTTCAGATGATAATCGGAAATTTTACGGTAGTATTAAATATATTACCGATTCAATTTATATAGGGGGGTTGTGTGGGGCAAAAAGCGTAACTTTCCATCCTGCTTTTTATCAAAGGGAGGATAAGAAAATTGTTTATGAAAAAGTTAAGAAGGCGTTTAGTAAGATATACGAAGAATTTGAAAAGCCTAAATATGAAAATCATCCTGTACAGAAAGGAGAAATAACTTTGTCACCAGAACTTACAGGGAAACCCACTCAGTTCGGAGATATTGAGGAGTTAATAAAGTTGTCAGAAGAGTTTAAGAACGTAAATTTACGTTTTTGTATTGATTTTGCACATAAATTTGCTAGATCAAATGGCGAATATAATGGTTACGAGAAGTTTGATGAAATTTTAAGCCTAATTGAAAAGAATTTAGGAAAGGAGTTTCTGGAGAAATTGCATATGCATGTCTCGGCTATTAATTATGGAGAAAAGGGTGAAAAACATCATTTAACTTTCCTTCAAGGTGCAGAAGAGTACAAAGAAATAGGCGTAGTGGTTGAAGGAATTGAAAAATATTTCAATGAGTTACAAAAAAAAGGAAAAACAATAGACGCTGGTTTCAAATGGAAGGAATTACTGCAAGTGCTAAAGGATAGAGAAGTAGGAGGATATTTAGTGTGCGAAAGCCCGATACTGGAGTATGATGCGTTGCTCTTGAAGCAAACTTACAATAATTTATGATATAGTGATTAGACATTTATAAAAATAATATGGCAAAAGAAAAAACAGAGGAAATAGTTACAGAAACACCTCCAAAACACAAAAAGCCCACCGATTCAAAAGTATTACTTAATGCGGGAAGCATTTTACTTGGTGGCGTTTTGATATCAATGGCAATATTATTCTCCGGAAATGGTTTCTCCTTTGGATCGTCAGACACAGAGAATGCAACTGGAGAGGTTGCAGGTGATTGTTCTGGGGAAAACCGTTTTGGTGAGGGTTGTTATGATCAATACGCACAGGACTTGGAATTGGATTTGACAAAATTCCAGGAATGCGTTGAAGGCGAAAATTATTATGATGTAATAGATAGTGAGTTGGCAGCGGGAGAAAAATTTGGAGTTCAGGGAACACCCTCATTTTACCTCGGAAAAGGCAATGGTGAAGAATTTGATGGGTTTTACGTAGGAGGATTAAGAATCCAAGAATTAGAAACGCTCATAAGAAAACTTGAAAAAGAAGATGTTGCTTCTGTAAACAAATATTGGACTGATTATTTAAAAAATAGTGTACAAGAATATGCACCCCAGGTACGTGAATATTATGCATCCGCCGAAGGAGGATCACTTACAGGTGATGCACTTGAAAGTGCTGTTGAGGGATATATCAATGAACAGACAACAAGTGTTAATACTGATTATGTAGTAAGGAAACTAAATGCTGGTGATGGGCTTACACAAGGAGACGGCGAGATTGTGATGATGGAGTTTAGTGATTATGAATGCCCTTACTGCCAGACTTTTGCAAATGATGTATTGATAGAAGCAAAAGAAAAATTCGTGGACACAGGTAAAGCAAGATACATTTATCGTGATTTTCCTCTTGAAAATATTCACCCAAGTGCTCGTTCTGCAGCAAATGCAGCTCGCTGTGCAGGTGATCAAGGGAAATATTTCGATTACCACGATAAACTATTTGAAATTAACTAACATTTACTCATAAAATGCGAAGGGGTCTGCTCTCCCTACTGATTGCTATATTTTTTGGGACATTGTTACTGTTTATTAGTTTCAATTATTCTCCTTTCAACGTTGATGGTTTAGATAATATTATTCAGCGTTATGGTATCACCGAAGAAGATGAACTTCTTGAGGTTATTCAAAGAAGTATCGAACTTGGAATTGCCTGGGAATTCTTAGACGTAGGAATCCTGACAGCCTGGATTTTAATAATGGCAGGGTTTGTTATTTCCTTCTTTACTTCGATACATTTATTCATTGATAAACTTTTCTTTAGGAAGTTTTTTGAATCCCCCAAAATTCAACCAGCAATCAGAAGGGGTATTATGTTGTATTTTCTGATTTTTGCATTCGTGGGGTTACGTTTGATGGGTGCTTTGGAGTGGTATACTGTGTTGATTACTGCTGTTTTGTTGGTGACGGTGGAAGTAGTTTTTAATTTGGATTTTTATATGAATGGAGTTAGAAACAAATCCAATAGGTGAAGGAGTACCTATAAATCAGTTAGTAACAGAAGCCTTAGGAGGCCAAGAACTCCCGAAGACTGATCATTTCTATGTTTTCAACGCATACAGGAATATAAGAGTAGTTGAACTTGTAAAAGTAAAAGAGGGCAAAGCTGCTCTATTAGATGGTATTGATCCTGAGTTTGTAGCCAGTAATGAGTTTGGTCAAAGGGGTGATGAATTAATTTCCTTTGAAGTTGTCAATGGTGCCGTACATTGTGTCTATAAAGAAAGAGGAATGGGCATCTCCGATGGTATGTCTTCGGCTACAGTTAATGATATGTTGGGAACTAGGGAAAACTTTAAAACATTTAAAAATGCTATACAAGATTTACACTTTCAAGATGAATGGGCATTGGATTTCTCTCGATACTTAAGATTAACTTATGCCGGAATAAGGGGTTATGGAGTAAATGAATGGGTAGAAAACATGCAACGAGGCGATGGTGTATGTTTCGATTTTTCTATATATAAATATTTGATCTATAAGCACCATCCAAGACTTAGTGAAAATGTTCACGATTTAAGATTAATTATGTATAGGGATAATAATCGTAAAAATTTAAATACACATTATGGACTTTCTTATTTTAACGACAAGGGTGATCTTATTTTAGTTCCAGGAGGAGGTGGTGAGATCAATTTACAAGGTATTAAAGATATAGATGTCAATTTAATAGATGATAAGAGACAAGCCGCAAGAGCAATTAATCAATTCATAAGAATGGCTGAGGTAGCAAAAGACCTTTATGGAGTAGATAAAACAGAGTCAATAGAATCACTCATAAACGAATTAGTGGTTTATAAAAAGGAATTAAAGATGTCACAAAGCATGGAGGTTTAATATACAAGATCTTTCTTGCTATAATCGACTATCATTTTGAAACATCATGAGTAAAAAAGTTCTTATCGGAGTAGCATGGCCATATGTTAATGGTGATATACATGTTGGACATTTGGGAGGGTATTTGCTTCCTGCAGATATAGTTGCGAGATTTCATCGACTCAAAGGTGATGATGTCTTAATGGTATCTGGTTCAGATTGTTATGGAACACCAATCACCGTTGAGGCCGACAAAAAAGGATTAAAACCAGAGGAGGTCGTCGATATGTATCATAAGAAAGATTTAGAACTTTTCAAGATGTACGGACTAGACTATAACTTGTACACAAAGACAACCACTCAAAAACACAAAGAAGTGGTACACGAGGTTTTCTTGAAACTGTTGGATAACGGCTATATCGAAAAAGGCGTAATGCAACAATATTACGCAATTGATGATAATCAATTTCTACCCGACAGATATGTCGAAGGAACCTGTCCTTACTGTAATGCAGGCAACCAAAGAAGCGATCAATGTGAAAGCTGTGGGAGATGGTTGAAAGATGGAGAGCTCATTGACCCAGTGAGTAAATTAACTGGTTCAAAAGTCACTTTGAAGGATACAGAACATTACTTCTTGAATTTTGAGAAATTAGAATCGCAGTTGCGCGAATATCTTGATGCAAATAAAGAAAATTGGAAGAAATGGGTTTGGAACGAAGCAAATGGATGGCTAAAAGAAGGTTTACAGAGGAGGGCAATCACACGAGATATGGATTGGAGTATTGATTTACCGATTGAAGAAATCAAAAAGCGTGACGAAAGCAAACAATTGAAAGATTTTGCAGGCAAACATATTTATGTTTGGTTTGAGGCTGTGATTGGATATCTCTCAGCTACGAGAGCTTGGTGTGAGATGGAAGAAGGAACTAGTGACACAATTTTCAAAAGAGACGAAGGACAGAGCAGAAATTGGGAAGATTGGTGGAAAAGTTCCGATTCTGTAATCTATAACTTTATGGGTCAAGATAATCTTGTCTTTCATGCTTTGATGTGGCCAGGTCAATTGATGGGTTTAGATGATGGATATCAACTACCAAAGTTTGTTGTAGTTAATAAGTTTTTGAATTACGAAGGCAAAAAATTCAGTAAAAGCAGAAACTGGACAATAGACTCCAAGGTTATTGCAGAGAAATATGGTGTTGATTTGGTTCGATATTATATTGCTAGAAATTTACCAGAAAATAAAGAAGGAAATTTCACTTGGGAGGATTTTGTGGCTTCAGTAAACAATGAATTGGTAGCTAATCTCGGAAATCTTGTGAATAGAACATTGACTTTTATTAATAGTAAATTTAATGGTGAATTAGAATCTGAAAATTTCAAGCCAGATATGACTCTGAGTCAAACAGCTTTGAAGCTTATGATAAAAACGAAAGCTTTCTTATTTTTTGAGGGTATAACGGAAAAGGAAAGGGAATCAGGAGAAAAGGATATGGTTTATAATCCAGAAATAAACAATTGGCTAGGAAGTGAACAATTTGAATATTTAAATCGTTTTACTGAACTTCAAAATGGAAGTAATGGACCATGGCTAGTTAATGCATTGGACACAGTTATGGGTTATTCGAGATTAGCAAATCAATACTTTGATGCAACGAAAGTTTGGGAGCGTGTGAAAGAAGGCAAAGATGGGAAAGACCAGGCTCAGGAAATTTTATTAAATTTAGTAAATGTCCTGTATGATCTCTCAATAATAATGTATCCATTCATGCCGGAAACATCTGGCAAATTATTAAGAATGTTGGGACGAGAAACCATTAAAACTGAAATGGGTTCAGATATGTGGAAATCAGTATTTGATGAGGATTGTACTAGGCAACTAATCACACATCTAAAACTCAGTGAAGTAGAACTTCTGTTTGACAAACTCGATCCCGAAAAAGTCTTGGCTGAGAAAGATTCTACTGATTAATCTCACTATAAATGAAAAACTCTAAGTTACTCCAATACTTTGAGGAAAAATTTGGTAATGTTGACTCTTTGTTCGATACCCATACTCATTTGATGAGCCTTTCTGATGATGAGCTTGACGCCACAGTTAAAAGAGCCAAAGATAATGGAGTGAATTATATGGTTGATGTTGCAGTTGACCTGGAAACATCTCTCAAAACCCTGCAAAAACACAAGAAATTTCCTGAAATAATTTTCCCAACTGTCGGAATAGATCCGGAAGTAGTTGTTCCTGGGTCGGATTTGTATGATGATAGTATCGATGAGAAAAAGATTGACCAACTATTACGCGAACTTGCACAATTAGTTGAAGAAAACAAAGAAGATGTTTTAATGATCGGTGAGTGTGGACTTGATTATTATTGGATAGAAAAGCAAAACCTTACTGATGAGGAAAAAGAGCGAAGTAAATCTCTTCAGAAGAAATTGTTCATCGGACAACTTGAGATATCTAGCAAATACAGTCTCCCGTTGACAATGCATCACCGCGATTCACTAGATGATTGCTTGAAGTTTATTCTTGAGAGTGGGTTGGACTTATTTGGGATCTTTCACTCGTTTACAGGAAATCTTAATGATGCAAAGAATGCTATTGATAGTGGTTTTGCAATAGGAGTTAATGGGATTGCAACTTACAAATCAGCCGAAGAATTAAGATTTTGTATTCATGAAATTGCTGGCGAGTTTGAAGCACTTCTTGATTTGTATAAAAATAATATTTTTCTAGAAACAGATGCACCTTTTTTGCAACCGCGAGGTTCAAAGACTAAAATAAATGAAGCATCAAATATTAAATTAATCTACGATTTTCTAGCACATGGACAAACTGAGTAATTTTGATAAAACTTCTCTGATAGACAAACGAAGACAAACAAGAGAAAGAGTCCATAAATTAGATCAGTTAAAAATTTTTCCAAACGAATCTGCCATAGATACAGAAGGGATGATAATCAATCTTTGTAAAGAGCAAAGATGGGTGGTAAATCGTTACTCTGAGGATATTCCTGATGCATTTTTCGATAGAGATATTGTTTCTACAACTCAATCTTTGGGTAGGATTGACACAATTACAAATATTCTTGATCAAAAATTAAAGTTAGATCACAATTGGTCCAGGTTAGTCACTTATATCGACTTGGTAAAATCTTTAAGTGAAACACTTCAGGTAAGACTTAGATATGAACTATTTGACTCTAGTGTTGTTGTAAAGTGGATAGTGGTTGATACGTCAAATCCTGAAGAAAGTGTATACATTCTTATTGCAAAGTCAGAAGAGGTTTCCGATATATGGGAACAAAACTTCCTCGGTATGGATTCTATAAAAAACTCAGTATCTATAAAAGTTTTTAAATATTTCATGTTTGATGGTGAAGGTGTCATGTTAGAGGATTACTCATATACTGAGCTCGATAATGATAGATTAGAAGCAGATCTAAATAGCCAGAATCTTAATCTTAAGATAGTTGATAATTTCGCAGGGGTTTTTGTACAAGATAGATTCACTTTGCCACTTGAGGGAGATGATGTGATTGGTGTAATCCATTTCGAAGAAGTAATTGACCTAATTAAAAATGAATTAAAAAATGTTCCAGACAAGCTTGCCGTTTTAAAAAGATTCAATCTCAAGAATCATGAAATTCGAGTAGAATTGGAATCGCATATCGGGATGGAGAATCAATCCCCAAAGCTTAACCAGATAGTAGCGGAATTAGAAGATATGGTAGAAGAAGTTAAAGGTGCTGATATTTTAGTTTCCAAGTAAAAATTTTTGCAACTGCAGAAGAATGGTAGTAAATTATACTCATATTATTAATATTTGTTTTTTATGAAAAATACAATCGAACCGAATAAAGTAAAAGCTCTTATCACTTTCATCGTCGTACTAAGTGTTATAACTTTTTCTTCAATTGGATATATGATTGGGAAGGGAAGCGGGGACGGAATCACAACAGGACTCACAGAAGTTGAGGACTCTTCAGCAGCTGTTTATGATAATGTCCAAAAAGGGAATGTAAAGTATACTAAACCGCAGTATATTCCAGTGAGGGAGGCCATGCCTTTATATTTTAGGTACACAGGTGTAAATAATACGAATGACTTGCCAGATTGGAAAATAAATTTCTGCGGTGTTGTCAAAAGATATCCGAATACTCAGGAAGTAGCTACTTCGAGAAGATTTAATACTGTTGGCTCGTGTAAGATTACTGTAAACGTAACAGTTAATGGAAAAACCGAAACGGTAGTGTTCTATCAGAAAGTTTTAAAGATAAAAAGTACTGTTGATACCGAACTTCTTACAAATGGCGATGCATATCTTGGAGAAGATTATACTGTGGGAATATCTTTGGATGGAAAAGTAAATGCTGCGTATAAAGGCGTAGACTGGAATTGGTCAGCGACAGGGGATTGTGAAGCGGGTTGGAGCCCATCGATTGGGGTCGATGCCGTATTAGTACTTAAATTGCTAAATCCTGGTGTTTGTACGGTCAAAGTGGTGGGTTATGTATACTATGACACATACGCAATTAAAGCAGTAGAGTCTGCACAAATCAATATTTTACCTGCGAGAGTAGTACCGACAGATGAATTGGAAGTAACAGAAATGCCAACTCCAGTGCCTTCTGTTGTAATTCCAACTGTTACTCCTGCTCCTTCTAGTGTGGGAGTAACCCCAACACCAGCTAGTAATCCAGCAGCTATGAGTTTGTTCCCCTCAACTTTTAAAACGTCACCTAATGGTGAGTTTAAAGTTGCTATTATGGCACAACCTCCGAACACAAATATCACAGGCTATGTTACCAGTTATCAGATTCGCCTAAAGGTCCAAGGCGCATCAATTGTTGAGGGTTCGTTTGTAGAAGCCGGTGGTAATTTACTAACAATTGGTACGTGTAATACATCTAATAGTGCAATCACTACAAATGAAGTTTGTGTAGACGTTTCAACTATGTCTGGATACATTCCAAATAATCAAGTGTTGGGTAGTTTCACAATCAAGGCACAAACGACAAACCCAATAGTAGTTTCAACAATTCCAGGTAATGCTTATCTTTCAAATGGGCAATTGCAGTTGGCTGAAAATATTAAACTTGCGAGTTACACAGTTTCTCTCCCTTAAAATGAAAAGTGGTCTGTCTATCGTTTCTAACGAAACCTTAGTCAGGCCACTTACTATACATAATTGTCTCCGCTTCTCCCTCTCTTTTCGGTAATGACTGCCAAATTTTCTCTGTTAGAAATGGAATAAATGGATGTAGCAATTTCAGATATGTTTCTAGAGAATATAAAATCAACCATTGGGCTGCAAATCTCTTTTCTCCTGGGCTATTCCAATGTACCGATCTATCATTAGACGGATTATTTATTAAACTTCATCGATTCCTCCACTACATCTTTGATTAAGAAATCGGTAATTCGGAAGAAAGAACACTAATAAAGTAACAAAGAAATAGTGTAGAATGTATTAAATAATAAATATTAATCAAAGTTTATGTCCACTGACGCATCGCTAAATGCCTCAATACCCCCAATTGATGGTGATGAAGGAATAAATCCGCATATTGAGTCGGATGTTGGAACTGATGCGGAGTTAGTTAATACAGCTGCATTAGCTGATTTGGCAGATATTATCGAAGAGGAGGCAGCACCTATCGATCCTAAGGGATTACAAGAGACAACTGATTTATTGAATGCGAATCTACATAATACAGGAGGTATGGATTATACAAGAATATCGGAAATACAAAGGGCACATTTGTTGATGAAAAGCGTGAATATGTCTTATTCACAGGGAGAGTTAAATTCTCAGATGGACAGCAAACCAACAATTGTTAAAAAAGAAAGATTAACAAATCCGATAGATGCAGGTTATGTTACAACTACTGAAGAAGTTACTGAGTTGTATATGGACATGAGAGCAAGAACTTTGCAAAATATAGACAATTTAAATTTCGATACTACTCTGAATCTTGCAAATATGGCCGCTAGGCTTGGGGATGTAGAAGCGATGAATGTTGCGCTTGGCCGGATGAATGCTCTTGGTACTGCTACAAAAGACACCCCGGCATCGAACGAATTGTTTTTTGATACATTAGCGATTGTAGTAAATAAATACGGTGAGTTAGATCCAAATGTTCGTGCAAAGATAGAGACAAATCTGACTAATTTATTGGGAAAACTTAATTCTCATGATAATATAACATTTTCAAAATTACCTGAAAGTGTATGGCCTTTTCTTGTAGCAATGAAGGAGGTGAGGAAACCACATGAGTATACATCCGTATTGCAATCATGTTACGAACATGTTCAGACGACTCCCAACAATTCGCCAAATTCAGGTAGAAGATATTTAAATCTTCATTATACTTCTCCTGAATACCATGTGGATGCTCGTAACGCCCATGTATATAGAGATTGTGTGATTCAAAATTACCCTAGACCTGATACCGAATCTTCTCAAGCATATAGGTGGGCTAGCGGAGTGCGGGGTGCTCTCATTCCTTTTGACCAATACGATCGAGAAACGCCTGAATTAATCGTTGATACATGGATGCAACATTACAATGTAAATCCACAAAAACCCGGTGTAATTCATTTGTAATTCAAAGGGTTACAGAATCAGATATTGATTTTGTATTGGGGTAAAGGTGTTCTAAAAGTGCATTTCAGGATTCTGGCCAATTCGAATACATTATTGTCTCAGCCTCTTCCTCTCTTTTCGGTAACGACAGCCAGATTTTCTCAGTTAGAAATGGAATAAATGGATGTAGTAATTTTAGATATGTTTCTAGCGAGTATAGTATCAACCATTGGGCTGCAAATCTTGATTTTATCTCCTCATCAGATGTGTTAATTGGGTTTCCTTCACGGTCTTTCGTGTAAAGTCTTGTTTTAATTTTCTCTAGGTAAATATCCGCAAAATAATGCCAGAATGATTCATAAAGTTCGTCAGCTGCGATACCGAATTTGAATTCATCTAATCTCCTGGTTGTTTCCTCAATTAAATTATCAATATGTTCCAACATTTCAGTATCGTCTTGTGTGAATTCTAATTCGGACCTGTCCGAATTTATTAATTTGTCAGCACTATCTTCTATGTTAAATAATACGAACTTGGATGCATTCCAGATTTTATTGCAGAAATTGCGATTAGACGAAACTTTCTCTTCATATAAACGATAATTTTGACCAGCTGAATTTCCTTTGACAAAACTATATCTCAACGCATCAGTTCCGTATTTTTGCATCATTTCGAAAGGATCGATTCCGTTGCCTTTTGACTTACTCATCTTGACCCCGTTTTTATCTAGTACCAATCCATGTAAGTACACATCTTTGAAAGGGACGATTTGTTCATCTGTAGCGTCGGTGTTTAATTTCTTTGCTCTATATGGGTTTAATAGCATCATTCTGGTAACCCAGAATAACAATATATCCCAGCCAGTTTCCATGACCTGGGTAGGGTAGAACTCCTCAAAGTCACCTTCCTTGACCATTAAGGTTAAATATGGCCATTGCCCAGAGGAGAACCATGTGTCAAGTACGTCTTCGTCTTGAATCCATTCTGGTTTGTTTAGAGAATAATTCCGCAGTTCAAGATTTTTTGGATCATTTTCTCTAGATTGCTCTGGAGTTAAATTGTTTAATTTTCTCTCGAATATTCTAATTATGCCTGCATGTGTCACAATTAATGGATTCTTATAACCCGATTTTCTCAACCAATCGATAAACTCTTCAACTCTCTTTTCAACTGCTTCAATCGATTCGCCTTTTTCAAGTGCTGGCTGGAAATCTATATTATTTTTTGAAGCCTCTTCAGGATGTTTGTCAGTAAATTCTTCCCAGGTAAGTCCTTCTAAGTTGCCGAAATTTCTTTCTTTTAACAATTCATTTTCTATGATTTCTAGTCCAAGTTTTTCATTTACAATATTTGCTGTCTGATGTGCTCGTTTTAGTGGAGAGGTAATAATTACATCATAGTTAGAGTCAAGTTTTTCAATTGCATTCTGGGCTTGTTGTTCTCCAATTTGGTTGAGTTCAATATCGGTAATTCCGTGGAATTTGCCTAGTTTGTTGTATTCTGTCTCTCCATGTCTTAGGACTGAGATTTCCCCATATTTATTTTGATTTTCCAATAATTTCCATAAATATTGCGGAAAGATATCAAGTTTTGGAGTTGCAAAATGATCTGCATCTTTTTGTAAAGCATACTCTGCATAGGGTAATTGTTTTTTGATTGATTCATTTATATCCTCTAGAGTCACATGCTCGTCATTATCAGAATAAATTATCACTAATTCCTTTACCAAAGTCTTAAGTTTGTCAAATCTCAAATCTTCGAGCATTTTAGTGTATCTCTTGGCTTTATCTTTTTCCTTAAAAATTAATTTTGGTGCAATTAATACCAGTTTTTCAATTGGAATATTTTTTTCAGAGATATAATTAATAATTGCAGAACAACCCATAGAATGTGCAATGATGACCGAATTCTTTAAATCATATTCTTTGAGACCATTGGCATAATCTTCTTGTGATGGTTCATCAATGTTTTCAATTTCCGCTGTGACTGCATTTGGATATTTTTCTACTATCTCGGGAAAAATTTTCCGCGACATATAACCATGTTTACCTGGGATCAAATAAATTTGGGGAACATTCGGATTATCATGTCCAACATAGATTAATCCCTCATAATCTTCGGGATTGTTTATAACTTTATCGCCGATCTTTTCTTTCACTTCACCAGTTTCGGTGATGTATTGAGAATGTTCACCTTTGTACCAAACTGGTACTCGATATCCCCACCATAATTGTCTCGTGATGCACCAATCTTCCTGACTCTCCATCCATTGTAAATAAGTTTTCTTTTTGCCTTCAGGCATGATTTCAGTTAATCCTACTTCAACTAATCTTTTTGCTTCTTTTTTTAATGGCTCTGTGTCTACAAACCATTGGTAAGAGATAAGGGGTTCTATTGGGTGTTTACATCTTTCACAGATACGAATCCTATTCTCATAATTTTCATCTAAGTAAACGAGCATTCCATTCGTTTTCATATCTTGTAACATCACTTTGCGTGCTTCCTTCACTGATAATCCTTCATATTTGCCAGCTAAGTGATTCATTTTGCCATTGAAGTCTATGACCTGCTTCTCTGGAAAAGCTTCATCGGGGTGACGTTTGGCTATGTCCCAATCCTCGGGTGAATGTGCAGGAGTGACTTTGACCATTCCAGTTCCAAAACTTTCATCTACTGCATTATCTGCAATAACTTTTATTTTAGATGTCCCCAACAATGTCTTAACTTCAAATTCTTTTCCAACGAAGTCTTTGTATCTTCCATCATCGGGGTCAACTGCAAGCGCAGTATCTCCAAATTTGGTCTCTGGTCTTACAGTACCGAGAACGAAACCATTCGTGTAATATTTATCCTCTGGAAAGTCCTCGAATTTTATAAAATGAATTCCAGCATCTCTTTTCTTTGATTCAGCAACTTTCCAAAGCTTCGTTAATTCTTTGTCCAAATCCCCATCAAATTTTGGGTTGGAAAGTATTAAACTGAACTTTTTATTTAGCCTCATCATAATTGCATACGGTTTGCCGACTATTACATCTCCTTTAATTAACTTTTCGTTATCATAACCAATACAATGTACAATCATTTCCCCTGTTTCAATTTGGTATCCACCATCAATTGTGCCTACTGCAAATGGATAAATTTCTTTACCGTCCGGGCTAGACGATCTTTCAAAAATCCATTTAACTTCATCCATCTGTGAGAAGTCATTTTTAATTTTTATTGCATCTATTTCGGGATCTAGAAATCCGTATTTAAAGTAGAAGAAAGGGGAAACTGAATCTTTGAATTCAGTGTCGATATCTGCAAGTGCAGACTGACATCTAGGACACCAATTAATTATTCTTTTATCGCGATATACAAGTTTGTCTTCATACATTAATTCGAAAGCTTTTAAAACCTCATCAACAATTTTAGGATCAAGTGTAAATAATTCTCTATCAAAATCTGCTGATAAACCAATGTTCCTTTCCTGCCTTCGAGCATTCTCAGAGTTTTTAATGCAGAAGTCATAACAACGTTTATAGAATTCTTCTCGACCTAAACTTTTTTTCGATAAACCTTCTTTCTCGAGTTCTTTTTCAAAAACGACTTCAGTTAAAATACCTGCATGGTCTTTTCCCGGCAACAGCAGAACTTTTTTCCCTTTCATACGATAATATCTACCCATCAAATCTTGATAAACATAACCGGACATGTGTCCTAAGTGAAGGTTCCCATTTGCATTTGGAGGAGGTAACACAATAGAAAATGTCTCGCGGTTCTCGTCGTTTGTGGTTGAAAGTTCCTTTTGCGATTTATATTCGGGAGAATAGAATTTGTTTTTCAGCCAAAAATCTAAAATTTCTTCCTCTGTAGTTTGTGGTTGATATGGTCCTTTGGGAAGCATTATTTTAATTCGTAAAGCAATGAAATCGCGCCATATAGGCTGGCGTCATCACCAAACTCTGTTATTTTGAGAGTTGGTTGGGGCAAGTACTCAACATATTTTGCTAATTCCATTCGAAGTAAATTTAATAAGAATTTTCTGTGCACAATTATACCACCTGAGAAAATAATTACAGGTGGTTTGAATAGTGTAACAAGGTTATTCAAACCGATTCCTAGGTATTGTACCATCTCATTCCAAATTGGATCACTATCTTCTAAGCTTGCCAATGAGTGAATTCCGGTTTTTTCTTGTATCACGGCTCCAGTCGCATAAGCTCCAAGCAATCCAGGGGTGTGAAAATGATTTCTGTGAGTCCCATGTGAGTTTACTATCATATATTCAGGCTCTAAGGGTAACTCTAAAAATTTATCTCCTACTCTGTGAACGTAAGTGGCTCCAAATCCAGTACCTATGATGCAATATAAATATCTAATTTCGTTTTTTGCAAGTCCGAAATATCTCTCAGCACGTGCAGTGGCTACGGCATCATTACGCATGATTACTTTTGTATTGAATTTTTTAGAGATATCGTTAAAAAGTGGTTTGTGATTCCAGTCTGGTAAATTTGTTAATAATTCGATTTTTTCATTACCGACAGTACCTGGGAGTGCGATAGAAATTCCCTCTATCTTTTGCCATTTGCTAGACTTTTCTATCTGTATGCTAATTTTTTCAAGTGCTTCATCATAAGACTGGGGTGTGGATATAGTCTCTTTACTACTGATGGTAGGTTTGTCTAATTTGTCAATTTTCGCGAATGCGGTTTTTGTTCCGCCTACATCGATTGCTATATACATAACTTAGTCTGTGATTAATACATAATAACCATTGCTAGCGCATGTGTAAATAGCTCAAAATTGACTAAGGGTGAGTTAATAATTTTCGTAATTCAGATCATTATAAATTGTGGATAATTTCAGGTATTTTCCATATTCCTATTGTATAAATTATTAATACATGTCTTTCTTATTATTAAATCGACTTATCGACGATGCTGGTCTCTCTAATAGATATATTGTTTCCTAGAATGTGTGTTTTCTGTGATACGCAGAAAACTCTATTGTGCGATGAATGCAAAAATACAAAACTTGATTATTACAAAACACATTTTTGTCATGTTTGCCATAAAGATTGTGCTGAAGAATTAGTCCACAGAGAATGTCAGAAAAATTCAGATTTAAACGGGGTAATTGTTGTTGCTCATTACAACAAATTTGCCAAGATTTTAATTGAAGAAATGAAGTATAACTTGTATTTTTCTATTTCTGCAGAAATTGGATATCTTATGAAGAACAAACTCCTCGATTTTGATATTCAGTATGATGTTATTGTTCCAGTTCCACTTCATAGATTTAAAGAAAATTACAGGGGTTTCAACCAGGCTGAACTACTATCAAAAGTAATCACTTCTAAAGTTGATAATTGTCTAAAAAGAACAAAAAATACAAAATCACAAGTTAATCTAAACAGGAAGGAGCGTCTGGCAAATCTGAAAGATGTTTTCCAATTAAAAAAAGAGATTTGCTATAAGTCAGTCTTACTTGTAGACGATGTAATGACGAGTGGAAGCACATTAGAAGAATGTGCAAAAGTATTAAGAAAAGGAGGAGTTGAGAAAGTTTATGGCTTGGTATTTGCTAGAGGTGACTAATTAGCCGTAATTAATTTCTGACTGACATAATTTTCTTAATAAATGAATATTTGTTATAATTCTGTTAAGAAAGTCGGAATCGTTGGGAACCGGCAACTGAGACAGACAGTATCTGTCAAAATTGCTAAAATTAAATAATCACCTTGAGTAAAACCACAGGTGGGACCGCATCTTTCCAAGAGGCCCTGTAATTGTTTCATAACAATCACAGGGTCTTTTTTATTTTTTATGTTAATACAATGACGACAGCAGTCAAAATTATACTAGGAGTGTTATTCCTGGGTTTTGTCTGTCTCCAGGTGGCATTGTTGTTTGTTAACGAAATTAAATTACCAAAATTTAATATTAAAAAATTAACTGGAAAGAAGGAAAAAATAAAAATTCTAGTAATCGATCCTCACCCGGATGATGAAACTATGCTTTCTGGAGGTTTTATTGCAAACTTTTCCAGGAATCAAGATGTAGAATTGAAGCATATTTGTGTAACCAAAGGCGAGAAAGGTGATGAGATATTAAAAGTATCTGAAACAGAACTCGCGAGAATTAGAGAAAAAGAATATGAGAAAGCTATAAAAGTATTAGGTTGTGAAGATTACGAGATTTGGGATTTCCATGATGGAAAAGTCGAGCTGGAAGAGAACGAGATTACAAAGAAACTTGATGCAGAATTAAATAAGTTTCAACCAGACATTATTGTGACTTATGAAAGAGCTGGACTTTATGGACATCCTGATCATGTGGCACTAACTAAAATTGTTCATGATTTGGTTGAAGAAAAACATCCTGGAATAATAATTTTGTATAAAACATTGACTAAAAGAGTATTAAAATCAATAAAGCTTCCATTCCATATGGCAAAAGAAAAAGAGGTTGTGCAAGCATTGCCGAGTATGAGGTTGCCGATTTTAAAATTTATTCCATTAAAATATAAGGCATGCAGACAACACAAATCTCAAAATCTTGGTCAAGGAAAACCACTTTGGTTATTAATGGTATTATTTACTAACGAATATTTCACGGACAAATATTAATTATTAATACAATTGAATGTTAAAGGTCTACAATACATTGACAAAGAGTCTGGAAGAGTTCAAACCACTCACAGAAAAAAAAGTATCGTTCTATCATTGTGGGCCGACGGTTTATTGGGTGCAACACATTGGTAATTTGAGAGGGATGACTTTAGCTGATTTGATTCGCAGGAGTTTGGTTTATCTTGGGAATGATGTCACTTTTGTGCGTAATTATACGGATGTAGGGCATCTCACAGGGGACAACATAGGTGATGCTGATTCAGGTGAAGATCGAATGGAAAAAGCATCTAAAAGAGAAAATCTTGATCCTCAAACAATTGCCAAAAAGTATATAGATTCGTTTGAAGCCCACACTTCCGCGCTGAATATTCTTGAACCCGACCATAAACCTGTCGCAAGTAAATATATTGAGCAAATGCAAGAATTAATTAAAAAACTCATTAAAGAAGGATTTGCCTACGAAACCGATAAAGCAGTCTACTTTGAAGTGTCAAAATTCCCCAAGTATACAGAATTGAGTGGACAGGTACTTGAGAAAAATAGAGCTGGAGAGGGCAAAGGTGATGTAAATGATCCCGATAAGAAAAGTCCACATGATTTTGCATTATGGTTTTTCAGGACCGGAGCACATAAAAATGCTCTTCAATATTGGCCATCTCCGTTTAGTTCAAGTGAAGTTGAAAACGGAGAAGGTATCCCTGGATGGCATACCGAATGTAGTGCAATGGCAGGAGAGTTATTAGGGGAAACAATTGATTTCCATATGGGCGGTGTAGAACATATTTCAATTCATCATACAAACGAAATTGCACAGAGCGAATCAGCAAATGGAGTAAAATTCGTCAATTACTGGTTGCACAACGAACATTTATTAATTGATGGAAAGAAAATGAGTAAATCAGAAGGAACTGCCTACATTCTTGATGATGTGATTGAAAAAGGCTTTGACCCCATTATTTTGAGATATTTTTTCCTGAATGCACATTACAGATCCAAGCAAAACTTCACTTGGGAAGCACTTCAGGGTGCAAATTTATCCTACAAAAGATTAAAGAAACAAGTAAATCAATTACAAAATACTAAGGAGAAGGGCGAAATAGCGCAACTTTACAAGGAAAGATTTGTCCGGGCATTAGAGAATGATTTTAACATTCCTGAAGCATTGGCTTTGTTGTGGGAATTAGTTAAATATGAAATAAAAGATGCAGATAAATTGGCGACAGTTAAGGATTTTGATCGTGTATTAGGACTTAACCTTCTAGATAATGCAAAAGTCGAAATCAATCCCGAAGCCCAGGAATTAATCGAAAAAAGGCAACTTGCTAGAAAATTAGGAAATTGGACAGAGTCGGATGAACTTAGAGATAGACTGAAAGAAGAGTATGCTGTTGTAATTGAAGACACACCTGAAGGTCAGAGAGTCGTCAATTAAGTGAATGGTGAAAGTATCTCATTCTTTTTGATGCTAATATTCGCATAACTTTGGACGTATAACTTCAAGGCAATCTTTTGTGAGTCTTGTGCTGTAAATTTCAATAATTTATCACCGATACTGTTTACTACGATATTTGAGTCGTCCCGAATAGGGAATTTAAACCCATCGGCATTCACCTTGAGATAGTAGGTTCCAGGATCTACTATAAATGAGTATCTTCCTTCGTTGTCTGTAATGGTTACGTCGATTTGTTTTATGTCGTCAAAGAGTCTTACTACAGCACCTTTTACTGGTTCATTAGTATTGATGTCTATTACTTGTCCCAGATTTTTACTTTTTGTTGGGCTAAAACCCGCAATAACCAATATTTGGATAATATAAAGCATTAAGATTGCATAGTTGATTACCGAGAATGAATTTGTGATAGAGAAGAGTGTATAGACAAAACCGGTCGAAAAAATAATTGTGTTAATTACAAATAGATTATTTCTCAGGAATTTTTTAACTGTATAGAGCCACCAACCAAAATTTCTTTGGAAGTCTTCTTTCAATCTAGGTGTAACTTCAAAATCAAGAACTATAGTATCACCATCATTTTTAACCTCGATTTCTTTCGATTCATCGATGTATTCTGAGTGCATAACAAAAATCTTATAACGACCTTTCTTTGCATCAAGTCCAAATCTTCCCTGTAGGTCCGAAGTGAAGGTATTTAAAGTTTTACCCTCTTGAGTCAGGATAATTCTGGCAAATGCTACTGGTTGTTTTGTAACCTTGTCTACTATTACACCCCATGCTGGAGTTTTCTTTCTCCTCAAAATCCAGAAGAAAGCGAAGTAAAAAATATGGGGTTCAGCCATGAATGTGATAATTACAGGAGTTGCCAATGCTAAGAAATTAATCACTGATATTCCTGCTAAAGCTGTTTGTTCACCGAAAAATTGTAAGGATAATAAATAATTTAAATTGTCCGTTATAGGTTTAGTGAAATCTGTGACCAAAACTCCAGCTTCAAGTATCGTACCCGTAATTGTTTCTGCATTGATATTAGCCTTTACAGTGTCAACAAAATCGTTAAATTTTGATTTCACTACAGGATGATTCAAGAGTGAATCTTCTGGCAAAGCATACGAGCTACCTGGCGAGAAATCGTCAAAGAATCCCGTTGATCCTTGTGTAGGAGATACTTCTTGTGTGGGTGATACTATAGATGTTGGAGTGCCCGTGAAAAGAACAGGTTCTGTGCTCGTCGTTGGAAGTACTGTTGGTGACGATGATATTGTTGAAGGTGTAACTGTATTTTGAATTACCGTAGGGTTGGGATTGTTTGGTGTATTTGTCGGAACTAATGGTGTAGATGTGTTGGTAGGAATAATCGTGGTTGGAGTAGGTACTGACGTCGCTGTGGGTGTCGGTGTTGGGTTCGTTATTGTGGTGATTGGACTGAGTTCAGAAGTATCACCATATTGATCGACGCCTAAAACATTTGTTGTAATCGCTGCTAAATCGTAAGGCCTAGAGGGAAGAGCAGGGCAGTTAAGTGAGAAATTCTGTGAGCCACTTCCTGCATGTGTAATTGTTGTCGTGCAAACTAAACTGCTACCTTGTCCACAGACGGGATCTTCGTTTGGTATATGGAATTCAACTAAGTAATCACCTGCATGTGTATCTAGGCTATAGTTGATAGTTTCGTCATTTACGGATGTAATTTCGGGATAGTTTTGGAAATTATTCGGTCCAAGGTCAGTGTCTCCTATATCATTTGCTGTGGTACCAGGATAAATTCCCAGCGTTGGATCCAATCCTAAATCCACCCCTGGTTGTGGTGATGTGTGGAAATTACTGTTGATTATACTAATTCCAGTATCACTCCAGGGAACAACAAATCCCGAAGTATACTGACTTTGGATAGAATTTCCATCAAAAAGAATTCCAGTATTACCATTTTCCATGAACACTGCACTTGGATAATCAAAATTTTGTGCATCTGGATTATCATGACAAAAAAGATTGTCCGAAAGAGTAATGTTGTTACTGGAAAAAGATCCGAAACCATGTCCGAATGAATTTGTATTATTCACGCCTTTGGTATTCTTAATGAGATTGTTACTAATGATATTCGTATCGGAAGTCCCATTGGCTCTGTAGAAATATATCCCGTGCCCGATATTTTCTTCGATAATATTATTTATAATATTAACTGCTGAGTAAGATTGATCTATTGTGACACCAAAGTACTGATTATATTTTATATAGTTTGGAATTTCGTCTATTTTTCCGATATTTATACTGCCCACACTGCCACTATCAACTAATATTCCTGCGTCTCGATTACCTAAATTTGTTAGTAGTGAAGTATTTGTCCCGATGTAATTCCCGAAAACTTCGATAGAAGAATTAGCGTTTTCTGTAGATATTATAAGACCAGCCGCATCCACATCTCCAAGTAAAGTAGCTCCGGATATAATATTGTTTTCAATGGTAGACACGCCATCGAGAAAAAATATATTACTTCCTGCATTGCCCAAACTTTCCGTAGCATCTATATCGGTTCCAAATATATTATTATTGATAATTAAGGAAACAGCTGCATCAGGATCGTCATATATTAATCCGTGATAACCAAATCCTGCAATAATGTTTCGTTGAGAAGTAAGGATCCCTCCAATAAGGACATTGCCTTTTGGTTGTGTTATTTCGACTCCACTTGAACCAGGAGCATTATTAATACAAGAAGTAGTACCAAGGTAGGTAAGTGATGAAGTTCCATTTTTTTTGACTCCCAAGTTGTTCCCTCGTATGGTACTTGTTCCGGTCTTGGAGAGCAATATGGATGGTGTTTCGCCTGTACTACAAGCGACAATGTTACAAGATCCTGAACACTCATCTTGTAATAAAGTATTTGCTCCACCAAAATTGACGACGGGATATGAAGAATTAACATCATCGCCACTTATGTAAACATGAGACAGCCCACTTAGATTCTCTGGAGCATTTTGTCCAGATTTTTCAACTCCAATATAATTGTTTTCAATATCTACAACAGGAGAAGATGAAGTTGTAGTTTGTAATATTTCAATACTTCTTTTGTCCAACCTCGAACCTATGAGGTTTCCTCCTGTGAGTGTATCTCCAATCGTAATATTTCCAATAGAGTTCTGTAAAAGAATTGCTCTCGAATCTGATGGAATTGAAGTAGTGCCGTCAGGTTCGAAATCAAAGACATTACAGAGTATCTCTATATTGCTGATTCCTTCTGCGAAAACTGAATGATTTAGCATTCTGTTCATCACAAGACCTTGTATTACACTATCACCAGCTCCGGAATTAAGTGAAAAACCTTCATATAAATTGCCACCGCTAATCTCTATTTGAAGAGCCCAATTGCTACAAGATGAAGCGCTTTGAGAAGTTCCATCAATTATTATCGGAGATATTATTTGAGGTAGGTTTTGAGTGAGATTGATGGTAAAAGGTCCAGTTCCTGATATATTAAAATCAATATAATCAACTCCTGCTATGGAATTTGCCTCTTCTATTGCCGCTCTAAGAGTACAAGGTCCATCTCCAATTGAATCGTCTGTGTCACAATACCCATCACCAACAAGGAAATCTCCCGAGTCTGATACGCTATCAACAACAAACGTAGATAATGCAGTCGTTCCTTGCTGTTGGTTGCGAAATAAAGGTAGCTGTGATCCTACAAATAGAGCAAAGTTGATTAGAATTATTATTGAAGATATAAATGTAACCGCAAGAGTAGGGTAGTATTTGGAGCGAAAGGCCTTTTTGTCCAAGTCCTGCTGAGTAATATTTTCATCAGTTGGTTTGCCAAAAAGAATTAATAATAAAGTTAATGCGATACTACTTGTGAACTCTAATCCTATCCATTTGATTCTATTTAAAATTGTTTTAGGAAACGCCTCATCTGTGATGCTTTTCAATAACAAGTCATCCTTATTTCCGTTACTGAGTATAAAGTTCCCAATTCTTTCTATTAGACCACGAGAAGTACTAGCTTCGGAAGTCCCGAGAATAGTATCTATTGTTTGAACAATTAATTTAAACGAACCTCTTTGATTCTTGCTAATGACATGAAAATTGTTGGGAAGCTTGAGGTCGGACTCGTTTTCTTCGTGAAGTACTATAACGTTTATTCCACTTTCTTGAAATTTTGGGTTTTGTACGAAATAGTCTAAAACTTCTCTTCCTGAATATTTGGGAAGTGTAGTATCGACTATAACTATGTTGGGATTAGTAATGTACACATAACCAAGTCCTTCGACTCCGTTATCTGTTGAAAAAATATTCAAATCAAGTGAATTATTCCGCGATAAGCGAGTCAGGAAAATCTTGATTACTTGCCTAATAGCAAAATTGTCGTCTATGAGGACGATTTTTTTAGTCATTTAATTTATGCATACATACTTAATATCATAGACTAAAATGATTGATGGTGAAAGGTTAAGTTAGCTAAATGGGGAAAGAATAGCTTGGTTATTTGCATTCAGTGATGCAAACTTCCTCATATATATTTTAATGTTTACTCTTTGTTTGTCTTGTATTGTAAACTTCAATAACTTGCCGCCAAGTTTATCTTTAACAATATTAGGGGTATCATCCGAAGGGAAGACATATCCGTTAGCTGAGGCTTTGATGAAGTAACTTCCTGGTTCCAAAATGAACGAATATCTTCCTTGACTATCTGTGATTGCAATATCAATCTGCCTTTCCTCGTCAAATATTCTAACAATTGCTCCAGGAACAGGTAGGCCACTAGCAATATCTGTCACTTGACCAGACTCTTTATCTTTGAATAAGTAGAAAACAAACATGAGAACAAATTGGAAAAGATAAAGTGAAAGAATTACATAGTTTAATAAAGTAAGGTGATTCGTAATTGCGAAGAGAGTGTATACGAATCCAATTGAAAAGATAGTGGTATTCAAGACAAAGAGATTGTTGCTGATTTGTTTTTTCAACTTGTAGAAAGTCCAACGAAGACTAGAGTTAACATCATCTCGGGTTTTAGCTGAGACTTCAAAATCTTTGGATATGATTTCTCCATCATAGCCCACCTCTATGTCAGAAACAAAGTCGAGATAATCTGAGTGTGAAATGAAGACTTGGTACTTTCCTTTGTTTGCAGAAAAGCCATATTTCCCTTGAAGATCTGTAGTTTGAGTAGATATGGTTTTACCATCTTGAGTAAGAATCATTCTAGCGAAAGCGACAGGTGCACCTGTGTTTTTGTCGAACACGATACCCCAGGGCTGTTTCGACTTTCTCTTCCAGAACCATGTTAAAGCATGGAAAAGGATTCTTGGCTGAGACGCTGCAGTAACAATAGCAGGAGCCATATATGCTAGAACGTTGGTCGTTGATATACCAGCAAGTGCAGTATTTTCACCAATAAATCTCAAGGATAAGTAGTAATTAAAGTTGTCGGTAATTGGTTTAATTGCTTCTGCTACGATTAATGGTGTTTCTACAATTGGAAGAAGTGGTGATGACTCGCTAGAAAGTTGTTCCAGTCTTTGTGTGATACTCTTCGCAACGGATTTCACTACAGGATGATTTACTACTGATTCCTCAGGCATCGCATATGTATTTTTAGGAGAGAAGTCGCTAAAGAAACCTCCGTCATTTGAATCGGTTTCGATTACCTCCGGAGTAGGACTATCAAGTCGAATTACTGGTGTTGAAGTTGGTTCTTGTGTGATGATCAAATCAGTTGGAGCAATCGTATCCAATACTTCTTCGACAGTAGGACTTGGTAGGATGGCTCCTGCAGTAGGGGTAAATGTTGGGACAAATACAGGTGCGCTAATAGGTGTAGGCATACTAGTAGAAGTTGGAGTAGGGATAGGTGTGTTTGTTACCGTTGGTAAAGGTGTATTAGTTGCAGTCGGAATTGGAGTGTTCGTTGCTGTTGGCAAAGCAGTATTAGTTGGAGTGGGCAAAGGTGCATTTGTTGCAGTCGGTAATGGAGTATCTGTAGGAGTTGGAATAGGAGTATCTGTCGCAGTAGGTAATGGTGTATCCGTAGGAAGTGGGGTTGCACTAGGAACAGGTGTGCTAGTAGGTGTAGGCTCTACCGTAATATTGAAAAAACTTTCATCACTAATTAAACCCGCATTATTCAATGCGCTTACAAAGAATGTATAAACCCCAACTCCAAGGTTGGTTGTAGTATCTAGGGTAGTTGAAACACCACTATCAACAGTATTGTCAAATTCATCCACAACTCTCCATACATATTGTGCAATTCCTGACACGGTATCCACTCCTGCATCCCACACCCATTGTTGAATAACAGAGGTTGTAGGTGTTTCTGTTTGAGGAATACCAGGTGCAGATGCAGCGTCTATATCAATTTTTGCAATATTTGCTGATGTGTAAGTTGCTTCATTGCCTGCGTTATCGGAAACAGTGTATCTGTATTGATAACAATTTGCTTGGGTAACAGAATTGTCTGTTAAATTTGGATAAGTTCCAGTTGGTGTTACTGTCTCGAAAGTTCCAAAAGACGAACAAACATTAGATGTTAGTGTTGCACTACTTCTCTCAATCAATCTAGTTGAAGTGTTGATACCTCCAGAGTCCGTACCATCATCAACAACGAGAGGGACTGAAGCGGTGGTATGATAACCATTTGTGTAGGAGATTGAGCCTCCATTAGGTGTTTGAAGATCAACAGTGAAAGCAACATTTCCGTTATTGGCATCGCTCCAAGCACTAGAGCCACTAGAGCCTGTAGCCATAACTTTCCACGAATATTCACCTTCGATTAGAGTTTGTCCTTCGATTCCGTCGCCATTATTGTAAGTACCTAATCCTGCAGCCTGACCCACAGTGAAATATTTAATACCTTGAACGGTTTCTTCTGAAGTGTAGTCAACAACTATAGCAGCGCCTAGAAGAATTTGAATTCTGTATGAAAGTGGCATACCTGTATCAGTTGCGGATGTAGTAAATTCAAGGGTAGGAGTAGTATCACTAGTGTAGCCTCCACCTTCTAACATAGCAGGGCCTAGGTCGGTGGGAGCATTTGGTGGAGCTAGAGTAGGTGTTGGGGTAGCAGTCGGCGTAGGAGAATCGGTTGGTGTTGGTAGTGGTGTGACTGTAGGGGTAGGTAATGGTGTATTAGTTGGTGTTGGTAAAGGTGTATTAGTCGCAGTCGGAAGTGGAGTGTTTGTTGGTGTCGGAACAGGTGTATTCGTTGCGGTTGGTAGTGGTGTATTTGTGGCAGAAGGTGCTGGTGTTTCGGTAATTGTGATAGTTTCACTAGGTAATGGAATATCTGTTGGTGTTGGTTCTGGAGTTGACAGATCTACCATAAATGCAAAATTATCTCCAATAGCGCTGATAATTTCACTAGTTATACCAGGGCTTTCGATTGCTTGTACGCTCCAATTGTAACCCCCCATATCTAACGTCTGTCCATAAAATCCTGCGCCATTATATGTCCCATTCTCAGGACCATCCGATTGACCAATCTTAAAGCTGCGTAGACCTTGAGGACCAGGCATTGAGGTATAGTCGGAAATAATAAGCATATCTTGCGTAATTATTAAGTTGTAAGATAGGGAAGTCGCTGGATTTGGGGCGTGAAGCTCAAAGTATAAAGTAGGACTTGTATCGTAAATATACATATCTCCTGAAGGATTCAGATTACTAGGAGCGTAAGGTGTCGGGAGTGGTGTAGTATTTACTGTAGGGCTAGGAGTAAAAGTAGGGGCTAGTGTGGGAGATGGTACTACGTCAGATATATCAAAAATTTGCACCCTATTGCTACTATCTGAAACATACAAAGAATCTTGATAAACAGAAATTCCAAAAGGTGCATAAAATTCTCCGTTTTCGGTTCCAAATCCACCAAAACTTACTAAGAATTGTCCATCTTGATCAAATTTTTGAATTCGGTTGTTACCATTATCTGCTACATATACGTGACCATCCCCGCTAACAGTGATTCCGTAAGGGTATGCAAACTGACCATCACCAGAACCATTCGTACCCCACTGACTAACATAGGTATATGATGAATTGAATTTTTGTATTCTGTGATTTGATGTATCAGAAACATAAATATTACCTAATGAATCAACTGTAAGCGCATATGGATAGTAGAATTGACCGTTGCCAGTTCCTGCAGAACCAAATTTGTTGATGTATGTTCCAGATGTATTAAAAATCTGAATCCTATGATTATAGGAGTCTGCGACGTAAATATTGTCTGATGCATCTATCGCAATTCCATAAGGGGTGTTGAACTGGCCATTACCTGATCCATAGGTTCCCCACTGGTTGACGTAATTTCCATTAGAATCAAACTTTTGAACTCTATTATTATTGGTTTCAGTAGTATAAACATTCCCTAATGAATCTACAGCAACTCCCGATGGTTCGTAGAATTCTCCATTCCCTGTTCCAAAATCTCCCCATGAGATAGAATGTACGCCACTCACATCAAATTTTTGTATTCTTCGATCACCAGCATCTGCAACGTAAGTATTACCCGTACTGCTTATGCCTATGCCTCGTGGTCCTCGGTATTGGCCATCTTGGTTCCCGGAACTTCCCCACCATTTTGTCTGATATACAGCACTAGAATTGAATTTCTGAATTCGGTGGTTCATGTTTTCAGAAATATATATATTTCCAAGACTATCGAAATCAACTCCATACGGTAGATTGAATTGACCGTCAGCAAATCCATATGTCCCCCATTGGGTAGTGTAGTTTCCATTTGTATCAAAAACCTGAACTCTGTTGTTATAAGTATCCATGACATAGACCACATCTGATGAATTTATTCCAATGCCTTGTGGGTCGTTAAACTGACCATTCCCAGACCCATAGCTTCCCCATTTGGTTATGTAAGTCCCTGTTGATGTGAATTTTTGTATACGGTCATTAAACTCTTCTGCTACATACACATTCCCTGTGCTATCCATAGAAATACCCGTAGGTCCATTTAACTGACCGTTGCCTGTGCCGGATGTTCCCCACTTACCTAGGTATACTCCGCTAGTATTAAAATATTGAATACGATTATTGTCTTTATCAGCGACATAGATTACATCGCTTGAGTTTATTTCTATTCCATCAGGTAGATCAAATTGTCCATTTCCTGTTCCTAGTGTTCCCCATTGTGTTATATAAGTACCTGTAGAACTAAATTTCTGAACTCTGTTATTCAAACCGTCAGTAACGTATACATTGTCAGAGCTATCAACAGCAATTTCTACGGCGCTATTAAATTGGCCGTTACCAGACCCGTATGATCCCCACTCAGTTTCTTTAGTACCATCCGCATTAAATTTTTGAATTCGGTATAATTTTGTATCAACTATATAAATATCTCCTACTGAATCCACTGCTATCCCTCTAGGTCTGGAGAATTGAGCATAGTAACCTCCAGCACTAAAGTTAGTATTTGGTAAATTAACTAAGTATGTAGGAGGATCAGTAATTGCTGCTTGTAATTCTTTGTTTAAATTTTGGAAAAGTGAAAACTGCGAAAATGTGAATAAGGTTATATTAATTAAAATGAATAAAGCAGACACGAAACTCAATGCAAGTGTAGGGTAATATTTAGTTCGGAAAATTTTATTATCTAGTTTCGATTGCGTAATATTGTCATCTTTGGCTTTTCCGAAGAATAACATAATTAGTGATAACGAAGTGCTTATGAAAATCTCTTGAATTGCCCACTTAAATCTATAAAGTATGTTTGATAACTTGAATTTACCTTCGAGTTTTTTCTCTAATAAATCATCTTTATTACTGAAATTCATCACTTTCCCACCTATGTAATCATAGAACTTACTCATTCTTCCAAAATCGGATATGTTGAGCTTCTCTACCAATACATCGGTAAGTTTGTCGAATGCTTTTGGGTGATTTTTGTTAATTCTGATGAAGTTTTTGGGTAAATTGAGTGTTCTGTCTGTCCTTTCCTCTAATACAATTACAGTGATTTCTTTTGATCTAAACTTTCTATTTTGTACAAAGAATTCAACAATATTTTTACCTGAATATTTAGGAAGGGTAGTATCAACAATAATAATATTTGGGTCCGTAATGAACACGAATCCAAGCCCCTCGACACCATTATCGGAAGAGAAAATTTTGAGGTCAAAGGTGTACTTCCTTGATAGCCGTGCAAGGAAAACTTTGATAATTTGCCTAATAGCAAAATTGTCGTCAATTAGGACGATATTGTGTTGCATGAAAACAATTGTATTTCCCTTATAGTTTAAATTATTTATAAGGAAAACTGAAGCTCAATAGAACAAATAATATTAGTATTTTATTGAGTATGAGATGGTATAATATTAATACCCTATTTGTTATTAATATAAATTTGATACCAAGAAGGGGATGATCGGCTTCGACAGATGATGACCGTGATTTACAGCAAGCCGAAGTGCTTTATCCTGCCACTTCGTTAAAAATGGGAGGATATTCCGAGCAATCGGAAATTGACTTAAGCGTCAAAACCAAAATTCAAGGCTTCGTTGATAGAGTAGTAGCATTTTTCAATGTCGAACCTCAATTCAACTTTGCTGTTGCCTAATTAATCCCGCCTTCGCGTAAGCTTCGGCGGACAAGTAAGCAACCTTCTCATTCTCTCCTCACTTGGCGGGAGGGTTGGGGAGAAACTTAGTCAAGTTGCAGGTTTTAAGTTTGATTTATGCTTAAAATCGAAGCACTTATAAATCAAAGCAGTTTGGCTTTTGTTGATTTCGATCAAACTGTTTCAAATTAAATCAACTAAGCTTGTAGTATGTAAGTCGCTGTATCGTTTGGACGCGGGTTCGATTCCCGCCATCTCCATTCTTCGCTATTTTTCACTTCGTTCAAAACAGCTTCGAATGGCAAGCCACCAGTATTATTGGTTTTGAATGTAGTGAAAAGTTGACGAAGAATGAGAGCCCAACGTAGCTTATGCGAAGTTGGGCTTCAACTTGTATTCTAGTACAAAGCAACTGTGTTAAGTAATATGTATTATTGCAATACTATGTATTACGTGTATTTCATTGTGAGTAAAAAAGATCCCAAAAGAAATTATGTGGGAATAACTACAGATCTGAAGAACAGACTGCAATATCATAATCGAGGTAAAGTTATTTCAACGAAGGGTTGCACACCTTGGAGGTTGAATTTCTATTTAAGTTTTTTAGCGAAAGATCGGGCAGTATCCTTCGAAAAATATTTAAAAACGTCTTCAGGTAAAGCATTTCTAAGTAAACGGTTGCTAACTAAGGAAATGTGAGCTTTTGAACCCAAACCACGGGTAAGACCAAATGCATAATCCAGGCTCTCATTCTCAAAATTCCGAAGTTTGAACCTAACCTGAGTTGTGGCCGTGGCCATTCCCATTTCAGAGAAAATGCTTCCGATTATTCAATTGTGTTCCAAGAGTCTCTATTTCAGAAACTTATTATTATAAGCTTTATTCATTTGTAACGAATAAATTTCAATGAAACCTGCACTTGCATTCACATTGAAGTTATGACCTTCATCATTGTTAAAGGAGGTGTTTATTAAACCGTATGGTGATTTTATTGCAATTGTTTCTGCTTTCCCTTTGTGAAGTTTTATAGTCACGGTACCTTCCACAATTTCGTTCACTTTATCATTGAAAGCATTAATCGCATCCATTAAAGGGTCAAACCATAGGGCACCATAACACATATACCCCCATTTAATATCAAGCATACTCTTATATTCATTCAAGTTTCGAGTTGAAACATATTGTTCTAAAAATTTGTGTGCTTTGATAATTACATGTGCTGCTGGAAGCTCATATACACCTCGATTCTTTACACCAATTAAACGATCTTCCAACATATGTACAACGCCTACACCATGTTTTCCAGCAATCCCATTAAGTTTGATGATTAAATCAGATAATTTTAATTCCTCACCGTTAAGTCTTACAGGAAGACCATTCTTGAATTCTATTTTGATAATTTCCGGTTTTTCGGGAGACTTTTCGGCTAATGTATAAGTCGTCAAAAATTCCTCGATTCTTGCTATCTCTTCTGGTGTTTCGATTTCGCCTCCTTCCCATGTCATTCCCCACATGTTATCGTCCACACTGTAAGGAAAATCAAAATTCGCCGGAGTAGGTATTTTGTTCTTCAAGGCATATTTAATTTCCTCATTTCGATCCATCATCCATTCACGAACGGGCGCAATTATTTTTATTTTTGGATTTAATGTTGTAATGTACGATTCGAATCGTACCTGATCGTTACCTTTTCCAGTACTACCATGAGCAACGCAAAAAATGTTTTTCTTTTTGCATACTTCGACAACTTTCATAGAAATTATCACACGACCCATCGGGGTTGATAAATGATAGTCACCTTGGTAACTCGCATTCGCTTTGATACCTTTCGAGATAACTAATTCTGCAAAATCATCTTTCGCATCAATGATGATTGCTTCTTTAGCACCAAGTTTCAATGCTTTTTGTTTTATTGACTCCAAATCATCTTTTTGTTGACCAATGTCCATGGTTAATGTGTAAACATCAATTTTGTAGTTGTCCCGAAGCCATTTAATCATGATAGAAGTATCAAGTCCTCCCGAATAGAGAAGTAATACCTTGTCGAATTCTCCTATATTGGCTTCATAGGAAGAAACTTTATGATATTTTGTGATTGTATTCATTTTTATGTTTTAAAATTTATTAAATAGATTTAAGTTACAGATAGAATTTTGTTTTTCTCATAAACAATAATTAATAATTAAAATCTAATTGATTAAATTGAAAATTCGCATCTTGCCACACGTAAAAACTTTCTTCCGAAATATCACAAATAATTCCTGAGAGTTGTTGCGCTTCTTTGAAAGATATAAAATCCACTTTGTCAGAGAAACCATTTTCAACAGATTTTTTTATGCTTAACTCGATTAAAATTTTGGCTTTTCGCATTGGTAAACCTGTCTCGTTTATAATCATCTCCATTAATCCAAGAGAATTAATAAATCCTTTGTTAGCCTGGTTTTCCAGGACCTTTGGAAATACTGTAATTGTCTCGATAATTCCACTAAGGATTTTTGGAATTAGTTCAACTTTTGATAATAGGTGATACACAATGTGTTTAGTTTCTTGAGTGTCGCGGTTATATCCAATTAAGTTTCCCTTTGTAATTTGCATTAATGCTGAAACGTTACTGTTTGCGACGGAAGCAGTAGATTTGATTAACTCCAAAGCATCAGGATTTTTCTTTTGTGGCATGGCTGAACTACCCGTTGAATAATGGTCTGCAAGTTTCAAGAACCCAAACTCGGTAGTTGAGAAGAGAATAAATGTTTGTGCAAGACTTGAAGCATGATTCAGAAATTGACAAATTTGGAATGCTAGAGCTGCTTCAAATTCACCTCGATTAGATATTACATCAATTGGATTTTTGAACTTTCTCTCAAAACCAAGTTCTTTCGCTGAAAATGTCGGATCAATATTGATTAAAGTTCCGTAACCTACACCTGAGCCAAGAGGGGAGTAGTTATACTTTTGTGCAAGATCTTGCAAGCCTTTAATATCGCGCTTAAAAGAAATATTAAATGAATGTAGAATAAGTCCAAGACTAGTCACTACCGCATGTTGATGGTGTGTATAACCCGGACAAATTGTATCCTGATATTTCTTTGCACTTTTATATAAACTCTTGTTCAGAAGTTGGATTGATTTGATTGTGTATTGGATTTGGTCATGAAGATATAAATACATATCTGTGACTACTTGGTCATTTCGTGAACGTCCTGTGTGTATTTTCCCTCCAACATCGATCCCATATTTTTTACTTAGCCAATTCTCTATATTTGTGTGAACGTCTTCTAACATTGGATCTAATACAAATTCCCCTTTTTCCCAGAGACCATATAATTGGTTTAATCCTTCTAGTAAATTATTATGCTCTTTCTTGTTTAATATCTTCTGTTTATAGAGCATTTTCACTTGGGCAATATTTTGTTTTATATCATAAGGTATCAATACAGAATCAGCTGGATTGATAGGGTAAACGTCATGACTTGAAGTAAATTCCATCATTAATTTTTCAGGAGACTCTGTAAATGCATTCCCCCATAGTTTGTCGTGGCTTGTTTTAGTTTTTTTCATAATTAATTAATAAAATAAAAAAAGGCTTCCTTTCGGAAGCCTAAATTGATAACAGAGATCAAACGAGCTTCCGCCTATGTTTAGTTCTGTTTCTTCTCAAATTAATTTTTTGCATTGTATTTTTAATAATAAAAAAAGCTCCCGCTCTTACACTAATTATTTAGTGAAAGAACGAGAGCCTTCTCGTGGTACCATCTTTCTTCTATAGAGTTAACCTCTATACTTAATTAATAAAATAATAAATCAATCAATTTATCATTTTTATTATTAACCTACTTGCAAAATGCTTTCTTCGGTTAAATTAAAAAGAAGCTCTTTTACTTAATTATGACTTCTGTCAAACTTTCAGCTACTTTGACTTGCTAAGTGATCAACAATTAAGCTACTTTTCTTCTAGTTTTATTCAATTGCATTGATTTTACAACTCTTGCAGCCTGTGTGTCAAATGCTTAGAATACTATCGGTTTTTATTGGGAATTGAAGAAGACCCTGGACTAGTCTTTCCCGATGAAGTCATGGCTTCCAAGTTTCGTTCACAGAGTTCCGAAGTTTGAACTTAACATGAGTTGTGGCTTGTGGCCATTCCCGCCAAGTGATGAATTTTCTACGTATATTTTCCCTGATTACTTTTGCTCAAACTCAATCTAATCCTCGCTAAAAACTTAATCTTCCCTCCATCAACAAAGGTAAATGATCTGATACAACATTGCCATTTAGAACACGGAATGAAATAGTTTCAATTCCTCTGCTTGTTATTATATTATCGCAATTCACACCTCTTTCCTCGTTTCGCATACGAATAGCTGACCATTCAGGATGAGAAATTGGATTTATCGTATTATTTATTCCATGTTCCAGTATAAGATTATGACCACCCTCAGGAACAAGCATAGTTACGCTTTCATCGTGTGCAAGAGTATTAAAATCCCCTGCCAGAATCCATGGTCCCTCCGTACTTTTAATTTCATCTAAAAGTATTTGGTTCCTAAAAATCTTTAAAGGACTATAGCCAGGATCTTTATCCTGAGTAATTGTGAAGTGTCCATTGAAGATAGTAAGTGCATTTACTCTTGTTACTAAAACAGAGTAGGGATAACGAATAGGATCGAGGTAACCTTCCTTGGGTACTGTAGGAGTATCTGTGGTCTCATGATAATTTAATCTAACAACTCTGTGATTAGCTCTTCCCAATTCTTTCCTTGTCAAAGTTACATTTGCAAAATAGCTACTAGGATCTCCTTCATTATGAAATCTAGGAATTAGAGACATGTGGTAGATTTCACCCAGTTCTCTACGTAGAAAATCATAATTATCAAGGCAACTACGGGAATATTCCCCACCGGTTACTTCCTGCAGAGTAATAATATCAGGTCCATATTGACCGATCAGGGTGGAGAAGTTTTCTAGATATTGCCCCTGACAAAAATTTAACTGTAATACGGAAATATCCACATTAAATATCAAAGCTGGATTGTATCATAAAGAGAGAATTTATTAATATCAGGTGAGGTTTTGGCCTACTTAATTTTGTAGATAAACATTATTTAGAATGGGATTTATGCATAAATAATCTTTTTTAAGTTCCAACCTTTCCCCCACCATCAAATCTTGGTTATAATCAACACAATCTTACACAGTAAATATTTATGAAATGTCCTTTTTGTACAATAGATTCAGAAAAAACAAAAAACGAGATTATTATTGAAAAAGAATTTGTAAGAGTAATCTTTAGTAATCCTCGTCTAATGCCTGGACATCTTTTGGTTGTTCCAAAAAGACATGTGGAGAGACTATCTGAACTGAGTGAGGCAGAACAAAAAGAGTTATTTAGAACGATTATTGAGTTTCATGAGAAGATTTTAAATAATATCGCTTCTGGTTGTGATATAAGGCAGCATTATAGGCCCTTTCAAAAACAAGATGGAATAAAAGTAAATCATTTACATTTTCACTTACAGCCGAGAGAACTTTTCGATGAACTTTATGAGGAAGCTCAGGTCTTTGAACGAAACATATTTCAAAGTTTGACTTCAAAAGAATTAGAAAAGCTAAAAAAACAACTCAATAATTAGCTTTTCCATCATCCTTTTAACTTAATCTGAGTTGTGGCTTGTGGCCATTCCCGCTATCCGCATTTCACTCACATCAAACTAAGTGTTGTCTGATAATCTAATAAAAATTATATTTAAGATCCAATAGCTCGGAATACAAACTATATATCTTTAATACTCCTGTGCAACATAGGATTGCGTTAATAATTATATTAAAAAAAATACAACATGAATTCGTTCAAATGTAGTAGAATTGGGTATATTAATAACTTTTTCATGCAAACATTGGATTTAAACGATGATCTTATGCAATTCTTTTTCGAAGATATGGAGAATTCTGATTCTGTACTGTTAAATAGTTATTCTGCACATATTTTGAATGAATATGTAAGTAATGCAAACGATAAAGAAAAAGAAGCTATGCGTGAAGCGATTATGAAGAAAGATATAAAAGGGGTTATTCAATTACTTAAATCATCAAAAGAGTAAGTATAATGAATGAACCGGTTTTAAAAACTCCAGATGTATCAACTAGTCCTGCAAGTCCTGATAGAAATGGTGACCAACTACGAGATGTGGCCGATCTACCCATTGAATTTTTTGCGTCTATAACAGAAGATCAAATTGCTTCTTATGATAGAGACACAAAGATTACACAAATTCTTGATAACGTCGACACATCTAAATGTATGGTTTCGCATATATCTGAGTCTGGAAAAAATACCTTAAGAATTAATAATGAAGGTAGAGAAGTATCTCAACAAATCGCTGATATATATTTGACTGATGGTAAAAACGGCTTGGTTGAATTATTACAAATCAGACAGGATTTAAATCGAAGTGGAGCAGACGATGAACAAGTAAAAGCAAAAAGGAAATTGATCAATTCAGCTATCGGTAAGATTAAATACAGAGAACAAAAAGAACATGCTGAGGAATATTTGAATTCTATCGGAATTACACATGACAACCTTGGTTTAAATGCGGCTGATTTAACAAAGTTAAATAGACTCGCTTCAGAACAAGACACGACCGGAATTTATGAGTATCTTGACGAAAGAGAAAAGTATAATTCTTCTCGTGTTGCAAGTATGTTATCTGTAGAACTCGACCAGGTTTATCCGGTAGTTGAAGAATTAGCAAGGTTCTTGGGACCTGAGTTTGGATCTGGCAACACACAAGTTGAAGAATCTATTGACGAATTATTAACAACAATTGGGGAAGTAGAAAGTTGTGTAAACATTTCCGAGAATGGAGGTAAACAGGCGGTGCGAATAAATGCAAAAGGAAGAAGAGTTGCGGATCAACTGCTTTACGAAATTGCGGGGGAGGTGAGGAACTATAATTTACACCCAGATTCGAGTTTGGAGTTTATTAGTGACACACTTGATGAACGAATTAAAATGTTAAAACAGTCGGGATCATCCGATTCATTAGTTAGGATATTGCAAAGTGCTAAAGGGAAGGTCGAGTATAGAATCTGGAAAAATAATTATCAGTTTGATACTCCATATGCGAGTGCAATAAACTATAAAAATGCTCAAGCATCTGAATATTTAGGTGCAGATGAGGTTGTAAGGGAAGTTGTAGAAAATGATCAAACAGCAATAGTAATTGATGCACTTTCTGGTGATACTGAAATGATAACTGCAGAAACAGCAGAGCTTTTAGGAGTAGAAGAACATGAAGTAGCGGAGGTCACTGCGGGTATGGCACAAACTATAACTGCAGAAAACAGCATGGAAAAGAAAAGAAGAAAATGGCCAAAGATAAGAACCAGAGTAAAACTGCTAGTAGCTAGTACAACTATATTAATAGGTTTGGGGTTGGGAATTGTAGCCAAACCCGGTGTTGTAAGTGCATCTAATGCAAAAGAACTTGCAAAAAGTACTTTCTACAATGCGAATGAAAAATTTGGTGACGCTGATTGTGAAGCACTAGCTGCATATGTGGATGATACTGGGGATTATTCAATATTACCAAGAATACTCCAAAGTTGGATTCCTGGAGGTCTAAGTTGTAGGGATGTGGCACCTCCCGGGTTTATATTTATGTCTGAAATTGGGGAGTCCGAGATTGATTTGGGTGTGGGGGAAGATATCGTTCTTAACGAAAACATTGAAGTTCCAGTAGTGGAAAATGAAGCAATAAAAACTAACTATGTGACTGAAGTAACAGTAGCTGAACCAAGTGTTGGAGTTACAGAGACTTCCGGGGGTGAAAGTACACTTGTAGATGATAGTGGGGTAAGAAGCGGAGCTGAAGTTGATCTGATCGGAAATGATATAGTACAAGAAGAAGCAGTAAATACTTTTATTCAGAGACCCGTCGAAGATATCACTCTGTCTGAAGAAGTAAGAAATCAAATACTACAGATTGAATCACTTGAAGATGCTCAGGAATTTCTGTCAACTTTATCACCAGAGTACTTAGGAACTAACATTGAAAAAGACCCAGATTCTGGTATTACATATCTATATTACTCATTGCCGAGTGAAATATCTTCTAATGAATACATCAGACAGCTGTTTGGAAGTGATCTACAAAATTTGCTAGGACAGAAACTCCCTGAAAATGCTATAGCAAAGGTTGTTTATTTCCCTGATGAATCAAAAGGAATGTTGACTCCTGGGTTATGGCAAGGGGAAAACCAAGATTTTGCAAGTGTGTATTATGGAACAGATGCTGGTTCAATCGTAAAAGCTGCCGGTGGAGGTGATAAGGTTTTCGCTGATTTTGTTGTTGATTGGTTATGGGAAGGTGAGGAAAAAGAACCTTTTCGTCCTACGAATAGGATAGGTGGAATCGAAGGTACATCTTTTAGAAATGGAGATATTGCAGTGAATGCAGAATTCTTATGTGTTGATAGACAAACAGGAAAGTGGTGGATTACAAATTGGGAGAATGTACCAAAAGATAACCCATCGATTGATGTAGCTAATCTGCTCTGGTCTTGGACGGATCAAGGGAACTTTAATCCCAATCCTATCGTGGGTGGTGCATCTCTTAGAAATATGATGAGTGGTAAATTAAACAATATGCTAATGAAAGGCCCGGCGGGAATACCAGCACAAGGTACTGCATTTAGAAGCGTGACTGATCCAGCCGGAATGACATCATCCCAAATTGTTTATTCAAACACATTTTTGTCACTCACGGCACCACATATCTATGGTCACATATTGCAAACAAGTCCTACCATAGATCTGAACGGAAATGTTGTCAATTTATCGGATTCTAGTTCTGTTCATGCAGGCTCTCCTGATCAGCAGTATGTTTATGGCTTAATGCCAGAGATTGGCAGGGTTAGAGATATTAGCGGTTCACAACCTTTCGGATCTCCTGAAAACTATAATTGGGTTAATAATATAGTGGGATTTGCGATTACAAATTAAATGGAGATCAAGACCTGAAAAATAAGAGTTCCCAATTGAACTTACACTTAACCCTGCCAGTAACAATTCAAGTTGGTCCTATCTATTTGGTTGGGTGAATGTGTTGAAAACAAGGCGTCATAAGTACCCTGGTCTTATCTGACCATACTAATAAGATTCGTATTTAGAGTAGAGAAGTTCAGACTCAGCCTGAGTTGTGGCCGTTCTCATCATATTCTAATTCCCAATAATTTAAGTCTTCTATATAAGTATGGTATATATTACATAATGTAAAGTGTATTTGACATCAGAGAATAATTATTGTATAAATCATTATTACTTATTAAATGTTAAATATGTCTTATCAGCAAAAAAAGACCCTTGTCAGTATAACCTGTGGTCTCGTACTTTTTCTTGTCTATTGTTTTACAATTCTTCCCGTAGTAAACAAAAGTGGAAATTCAGATGATTTACAACAGACTGCTACTAAAATCCTATTATTTATCGGAGTTGCGATTGTTGTAAATATTGTGATTCAAATCATATTCCACATATTATTATCGGTTTCCATTGCTGTGGAAGAAAAAGTGAAGGACTCCACACTTGAAGATAAGAAATTTGATAAGCTTGTCGAAAAAAGAATAAAACAGGAAATGGTCGAAGACGAAAGAGTTAAACAAATCGAACGCAAGTCATTACAGGTCGGATATTATTTAACAGGTTTTGGTATTGTCATATCAATTGGTGCACTCGCAATGGGACAAACTGCGATTGTCATGTTAAATATCCTATTCCTCAGTTGTATGTTGGGATCAATTATTGAAGGTGCAGTTCAACTTTACTTTTACAGTAAGGAATAATATTTATGAAAATTAAAGTTCAAAACAACATTAGAAAATATCGTTTTAATAATAACGGAATGACTCAGGAAATGCTGGCCGAGAAGGCTGGTGTTTCCAGACAAACAATAATATCTATCGAAGCTGGAAAATATGTCCCATCATTGGATCTGGCTTTTCGGATAGCTGAAGCTTTTGGTGTTGAGATTACTGAAATATTTAGATACGAAGTGATACAGGAATAGAAATGATTTCTTTTTCTCTATTCTACGCTTTCCCCCTTTATTAAACGTAATTATAAAAGGAAAGCCACAATTCTCGTTATTTATCGTTAGTGCAAAATCTAATCTAAAGTAAGTATAATCAATTAATAATTAGCCTGAAAAACACAATACACATAAAAATTATGATCGTCCTCGTTGCCACAAAAAACATAGACAAATTCAACATTACAAAAGGAATTTTCCAGAAATTGGGACTTATTAACTATAAATATAAAAATCTCCGTGATTATAAATTATTAGAAGAGAATGAAGAAGTCGGAACCTTGAAAGAAAGAGCTAAAGACAAAGTAGAATTTGCATTGAAAATGCTAGAAAAGAAAGTAGAATATGCGGAGATTGCTATAATCATAGGAATTGATGATGGTTTTTGTATCCCTTCGAAGAATTTGTTGACCGCAAATTCAAAAGAATTAGTCGATGATATTTTATCAGGGAAAATGCTAAACGTAGGGGATTCTATAGAAGAAGTAAGGTCCTACGCAATTTATAACAAATCAAAAGGTAAATATTATTATTACGAATCCAGGCTCCCTTTAATATTCCTCGGGAATGAACAGGGGATAATAAGAAAAGAGGGGATCAATCCATTGAAGAATGTTTTGTCTTTCGTATTTGAATCACTGCCTGTGGGGAATCATAGTCAAGATGAGATTGATGAGGTTGTTTTGGGGTACGTTAGGGAAGACCTAAAAATTCTAATTCAGAAGTTAAAGAATAGGATCACATAATGAAGTAAATTTTATTTCAAAGTTCTAAAGCATTCGTAGCATTACACCTTGCACTTCTCTTTGTCCGGGCTCACGTGCTTCGCCCCCAAATTCAACATAATGATCACCAAATTCTGATTGTGGAATATCCACAGTTAATGACTCATCTGATACTGTCAAATCGGAAGTCAAATATTGATCTTTCAAGATTTCAGCAGATGTTCCTACAGAGGTCAGTGTGTTTTTTGGGATAAAAATGGAAAGTTTCATGTCAGGGAATGCTTCCCTCAACTTGGTCATTTTAGCTATGATAGTGTTGACATGATTGCTTAATATCAGTGGTGTGGAACTACCGTAAACTTGATCAAAAACGAACGACATCTCATCTTCCTCCCCGGACTTTTTTACTGGCACGAAGTACACGATTTGATCAGCAATACTACCTTCGCTTTGGGAAGCTGCAGCAGTATAGAGATAAAATTTGTACGATTCTCCGAAAGTCAGATTCGTACTATTATTTATTTCGGCGGTTTTGCAGGACAAACAAGCACGCAAATTTTCAATAATTGTATTTAAGTCGTTCGTTGAAGTGCTTACCAGGGGTTCAATCTCGTTTTTGGATTTAACGATTTCGTCGATCATTTTAATTTGTGTCTTTAGCAGATCTCCTCTGACAGAATCGTCTGTATCATTATATGGTTTGGTTTTACCAGCAAGGATAACATTAATTTCTTCGAGTTCGATTAATTGTTCTCTAATAGGTGCTAAATATTTTGAAATTTCATCAAGTTCTTCTTGTGTTAAATCATCCTCCTTCTTTACAACTAAATTTTCCAAAAAGCTTACATCTTGTGTTAACGCCATAGCACCTGACTGAGGTCTGAAATCCTCTCCCAATTTTGAAAAGATATCTATGATTTTGCTTGGGGGTAAAAGAGATTGGCGGAGATCTTCAATTCTTCTCTCAACATCACCCTCTACTATCGTTTGTTTTATTTTATAAATATTCACAAAAGGTATTAAACCTTGCTGGAAATATTGTTTCAGATTTCCCACAGTGAATTCTAGGTTACTTTTTTTCAAAGCAGCTTCAATTTCAGTTCGGATCTGTTGCTCTTCTTCTCCTAGAGTGACACTACCATTTAATAAACTCCTGTATATCATAGCTACACTCTTATTCAAAGTTTTATCCCCGTATTTACCGAGTAGGTTATACCTAACTAAATCCAACTCGTCACTAAATATATCTGGATCGTCAAATATTCGAAGGTTACTGATTAAATTCATTAATTTCACATCTGTTGTTTGTAACATGCCTTCGGAGCGTACCATTTCATCGCTTTGAAGTATTGCTTGGAATCTCTCCTGGCTTTCAGCCTCTACTCCTAATATTCCGTAAATACGTGAATTTACAATCTCTTGAGACCTGACTACTGGTTCTAGTGTTAAAGCTTTATCTTCTTTCAGGAGAACTTGTGGATTGATATTATTTCCACTCCTTAGCTGCTTCCATTCGCCTTTTAAGGTTAATGCTAAATAAAGAGCCAATATATTTTCTTTTAGTTCAGTTCTTCCCTCCATATTGGTAAGATACATTGCGAAATTGTTAATAGATCGATACTGTACAGAGGTAAGTGTTTCTGGGAGATCTTTAATCCCATATCTTTCTCTTACGAGACCCACTATTTCTGCTGTTAATTGTTGTCTCTTCTGTTCACCGTCTGTTTCTCCTTTAGCCAATGCAGAATGAAAACTTCTCACATCTTCTCTGATAATGACGAGGTTTCTTATATGGTCAGGTTCTGAATCAGATTGAAGTAATATTAATTTTGTATTAAATAAAGGGTAGACCTCTTTTACAAAAGTTTTCAGTTCATTCTTAGACATTGAGTGCATCAATTCCAAATACGATGAGAACAGACTAGGGGATGTATCCAATATTTTTTTGAAATATCATAGAAGTATGATTTCTCGAGATTTGCCCATTTGGCTTCTTTCATTTTCCCCTCCATAATTAACAATCCTTGTTGTATTTCTCTTGTTGTCCTCGGGGATGTGGTTTCTATAGCTGAATTAACTGTAATAGCTCTGACGAATGACCCCAGAGTAGCAATCTGTGTAAGGTTGATTTGTTCGGCTAGAATTGGCAATATTTCGGTAGAACGCATTAATGATCCCGTTGGGTTAGCCAAATCACCATTTTCTAATAAGTCTAAATATTCGTCTCTTAGATACCGAAGATGATTATCATTTAAACCATCTTCAGATACTAATCCTTCTAACTTCTTCAATGCAGTGGGGCTCAGTTTAAAGTTATCGTCCACTACCCCAGTAGCTATGATTCCCTGTGCTAGGAATGCTTGCTTCCAATTTAGATCTTTTCGACCTTTGTCAGGTTGATCGAGTAAAGAATTAATTTGTTGTATATCTATTTGTATTAAAAGATCAATAAACCTATTGAACCTTATATTTTCTGCCCGTTTGATACTGATTAAATATTTCCCAAGCAATACATCATTATCATGTCCTATGTTATCTATTCCATCTATAACTAACTTTTGCAACAATTCAACTCCTTCAGTTTCTCTGATAAATAATTCCGGAAATTCTAGAGATAAATTTAATGCGACAGTTCCGAGATTGAGTTTTCCGATTCTATCATTCAATGTTAGTGCTTCTTCAGCTCTGATGTACCCATACTCAACAGCTTTGTATATTGCCCCTAAATCTTCGGGTTTATCTTTCCAATCTTCTAACAATTGTACATACTGCAAGGATGATTCTGTTTTGTAAAGAGTGCAATAATTTTCGAATAAGCTTTGATTTGATAATAAAACAGGGTGTGTTCTTATAGTATCGAGGAATGTTAAAAGTTCTACTTCATTGTCAAACCTCAAAGCTTTACCTGAAAAGACGCTGAAAATCGTTTTACTATCTATCTCAACGTCCTTTAGTTCTATATTAATAAATTTTGAAATTGCTTCAAATTTTGCAAGAACGCTATTGTCAACATTTTGTTCATCAAGAACCTGGTTTGATAACGCTTCTACGAGAGATTGATGAAATTTGAATTTAGATAAATCATCTTCAATTATGCTTTGGTCTTCAAGCATAGCCCGATTCTGAGAATTAAGACCTTCAATTATTAATTTAATATGGGGAACTGAGTTGATGTCTACCTTCCCATTGTCTATCAAGACGTTGAGTAATGATTCTAGACCTAGAGACTGTGAGGCTAAACGAGCATATTTCTTATCATCGGGATTTTGTATTATGTCAATTAGTTCTGTGGCCAATTCAGACCTTAATAGGTTTTCTATAATCACATTATTAGGATTAGATTCTTGATTCTTACTCTCAAATAATTCTATACAACCTTTTAAATTTGGATACATGCTGATCGCATTATCTCTCACTTCGTTCCATCTATCGCTTTCATATATCTGGCTCAGCATTCTAAAAGATTCTCCACTTGAAAAAAAATCTTTATTACTCGTACTTAAAATGAATAAAATCCTGATGACTTGTGGAGAATCAAAATACTCTAATTCTCGTAATGAATGGGTTTTTCCATCCAATATTTCTACGATTATATTATGTTGAAGTTTTTCGTCTATTTGTGACAATTCTGTCGCCATCAAGTCATTTGCCTGTAGTGTTTCTCTGGTTGTCTGCCAAATAGATGTAAAGGGTACACCGAGAGTATTATCGTGGACATACAAATCTTGCATTTTGAATGGTAGATAAGCATGATACAGCTGAGTGTTGGACCAACTTTCTTTGAAAAGGTTCCTGACCTCTCTATTCGTTGACAAAAGATCTCTCAGTCTTTCACCTTCGACCTGCTCATCAACTCTACCTTGTAATTCCTTGATCTGATTCATGGAAGTTTGTTTAGTCAATATGCTGATGGCCGATCCGTCCCACCCTTCTTTGATAATATGGAAAAACAGTTCAGTCTTTTTTAAATTAGTATGTTTACTGAATAGCCTCTTTAATTCAACCTCTTGGGCCGTTCTTTCAACAGCATTCTGACCGTCTACATTTTTTACATAATCGTTTATTAAGTTAAACATGCCACGGATTTCGTTTTCTGACATGATCCCATCATTAAATGCGCTTTCGATTTCACCCAAGACATGATCTTGAATATATTTCTGTCGAATGGTCTTGATAAGGAAACCATCTGAAATTATTTCTTTTAAGTTATCGTCTCCGTTTCTGATTACATTTCTTGTTACATCACCTTCGGTTGATACAATAAGTTTTTGGCGAATAAAGCCTAGTTCCTTTTTTCTATAATTAAATTTTTGAATTTCTCTAGCTTTTGCTAATTTGGCAAATTTCAATTCATAATGCCGATTCCACTTATCGTACAATTCATTTAAAGTCTTGGTTTCTTCTTCAGTTGCATGTCCCTTCAAATCTATAATCCCGTTAAGTTGATCAATAGATGCTTTTATCTCATCTTCTCCGCCTAACTCCTGCTGTTCCTCATCTAGTATTTGAAGTTCGCTTTCGAGTTCAGTTATCTTTACTGTAGCTTGTAAAATTAAAATATTTGTATCTTTCAGATCTCTTGTAGTATCAGCATCTTGTGGAACTTCAAGTCTGTAACTTTCGTATGTCGTATACAATCTATCTACATCCGGTTCTAAGGCTAATTCTTCCTGAGTAGCTTGAAGTTGTATAGAGTCAATAGCTGCACTTATCAGTAACTTGTTTCTTTCTTCTGTTTGCTTTAAGGAAGTTCGAAGTTTGTTCATCCTGCCTGTTGAATCATCCTCTGAGATTAGAAATTCTTCTGGGATGAGTGATTTTTCTACAATATTCAGTTTAGGTTTTGGAGTAGCTTCAGAAACTGGCTCCTCAGTTACAGCCTCGAGAAATAAAGCTAGGGCTTCGTCATCTACTGCTGGAATAGGATTCTGTTCAGCCAGATCAGGTGTCTCTGGAACTTCTCGAATAACAGTCGGATCATTCATTATTAATAAGTCAACTATTAATCATTCTACAACATAAATCTTTGTGAAAGAATGTGTACGACTAAATTGTAGTGTTTTCTCAAGTTGAAAAAGTAATTTGTCGGCTTCTTGTGAATATTTTAAAACAAGTGTTATATCATAGAGAAGATAATACATAATTTATTTATTTCGAAATGGCTGTCCCTATTAATCTTGTGTAAAATAATCATATAATTAAGACAATAATCATGCCAAAATTCAAACTCCAAAAACTATCTCCATCCGATGGTGAAGATATTTATAATTTCCTACAGGAAATCCCTGCCGAACAAAATGGTTTCAACAATATCTTCAACGGAATGAGTTACGAAGAATTCAAGAAAGAGCTAGTTGTAAGAAATGATGAGTCCGAAAATTTAAATATAGGCGAAGATCGAGTTCCACAAACATTGTTTTGGATGTATGCAGATAATGAGCCTGTTGGGTTTGTAAAAATCAGACATTATTTGAATGACTATTTAGAAAAACACAGTGGACATATGGGTTATACAATCTCTCCCAAGTATCAAGGAAAAGGATATGCAACCAAAATGGTTGAACTAGCATTGATGGAGGCAAAAAAACTTGGAATTGATAAAATTTTGATCACTTGTGACAAAAACAATTTCGCATCAAGGCGAGTCGCAGAGAAAAATGGTGGGATATTGGAAAGTGACGTGGAATTTTGTAGATATTGGATCGAATTATAGGATAAGCTTCTCCCTCAGCTTATCTGGTTATTTTGACTTAAACTTACTAATTATTTGCAAACCCCACTCCATAAACCCAACTCTCCATTCCGTGCGGAATTTTGAGCTTGAATAAATTCACTTTGATAATAATAAGGCTTAGAGTAAGTGTATTCATATGCATAACCGTCTTCAATCATTATTTTGTTCACATTGGTACCATTTTCGAGGAAAGCGTATCTTAACAATCGCCCATACCTATCAATATCATCCTGGGTGCTGTCAGATTTTAGTATTAATTTTTGATTTTGTATTAATTTAGTTAAATAAAGTGTGGCTTCTACTCCAAAGCATTCAATTTCTTTTCGTGGGTCTTTTGTTTCAGGAGTGTCGATGCCTATTAATCTTACTGTATAGACATCTTCCGAATCACTGACTTTTATTGTGTCTCCGTCTACTATAGAGGTCACTGTGTATACAGTTGTATCTGTTCCTAGAACATCTTTGGTTAAACTTGGATTCAATTTGGAATCAGAGACAAAAGCAGCGAAAACTAATAGGATTATCGCTACAATCGTATTAATAAGCGACCTGTTTGTTGTCACGGCCTTCATATTTTGTGTTCGTCTTAAGATAAAGTTGTATGTGTTTTACAGAATTGCATACAATCAATCATAGTATACTAACTTAAATGAGCTAGGATATTCAATTTGATCCCGATCAATTAAATCCATCTGTTAATTATGATGAACTGTTCAAATCATTAATAACATTAAGATTAAGTAGGATTAAAATTATTTTGTATAATAATTAATAAAGAGTGAGAATTCTATTGCGATAGTATTCAATCACTTCTTTGTGTAGGCCTATTCTAGGAAGGTACAGATAATATGACGGAAGATTTGATGTTGGTTAATAATAACTAGTTAATTTGATATATCTTATTTATAATATTATAAATCCTCTTATGAGCAGTACAGAGTACTTGAAGAAGTCGAAAACTAATCATCTGTTGTATCCATTAGACAAAATGTTAGTAGATAAATTATTGCCTGCTGTTCCAAAATTTCTTCAAACTTATCATTTAACTTTGTTAACAATAATTTGGAGTCTTTTGGCTATCTTTGTATCATATGTTTTAAGCGATTCTAGATGGGTGTATTTCCTAATAGCTTCTATAGTCATACTTCAGTACCTAACGGATCTTCTAGATGGAGCTGTAGGCAGAGCAAGGAATACCGGATTAGTGCTTTGGGGATTCTTTATGGATCATTTTCTGGATTATGTATTCTTATATTCATTAGGAATTGGTTATTTTATTATCTTTCCCAAATCCCTTGATCTGTATGTAGCGGTAATTGTCATTTTGATATCTTTCATGTTCCAAGCAGTATTAATGAGGGCGATAACAATAAAACAATTCAATATAAGTACTCAAGGCATTTCTGCTACAGAGATTAGGTTACTTTTAGTAATAATTAACATTGTATTTTTTGCTACTGGAATGTTTTTCGCACAATTTTTACTGATGATCGCGGTGATTACATGCGCTGTTGGGATATTTGCATACATCTATGACTCCCATAGGTTGTTATGGGAGGTAGATATGAAAAACAAAATGAAACAAGTGAATTGAATTTGTAACCCTTATCTAAAAGTAGAAAACTATTTCGAACATGGAAGGTACTCCTGAAGATAATAATTTAATAACAACGTACAACTTCATCAAATTAATGCCCTTATCCTCGATAAATTCTCGAAATTGCTTAGAATCATCTTGTCGTGAGTCTGCAACGTGTTGATCTTAGTAAGCAAATAGAAATCTCGGGCTTTCTGCAGGTAAAAATTGAATATAACCTATAAGATATTTGCGGATATTGACGTTCCAAATCGCTCATGCTAATATCCAAATAACCCGATAATGCTATTATAGTGGTTAAAATGACGTATTTAATTTGTTATTTTTAAAAAATGGCGACCGAAGAAAATGTGGTCAAAGTTAAAACTCCCAAAGTTAAAGAAGTTAAACGCAATTCTGATGCGGATAAATATTCTGGAGCGGTTTTTTTAATTATAATTGGGACAATCTTCCTATTAAATACTACTGGAGCACTTTCTTGGTCTGTTTGGTTACTTTTGTTGAGGTTCTGGCCTGTCTTTATAATCATTGCAGGTGTTCAGGTAATTTTAGGTAAAACAAAATTTGGAGCGATTTCTATTGGTGTTATCGCCCTTGTTATTTACACAGTAATAGCTATTTTTGCAATAATTTCAACGGGTTTAACCATAAAAGGCAACGATGTTGTCAGACCTGCTTGGAGAGAAAGGGTCAACAATGTACTGCTTAAAGATCCAGGCGATCTGAAATCTTCTGAAGATTCTTTTGAACTCGTGTCTGAAGAAGTTGACGGAATAGATCTAGATTTGAACCTCGGTATTGGAAAGTTTGTTCTCAGAGATGACTCTGCTAGTAACAGTGTAGTATTCAACTCAAAATATTTTGAAAATATGGGTGAACCTGATTACCGTTCTGGTATCGATGGTCGAACATTTAAGGTAGATCTTTCACAAAAAGAGGATTTCGAGATATGGGGTTTTAAAAGTAGAGGTCCCGAGTATAATCTACAACTTCCAGATTTAAAACCTGTAGAAAAACTCGATTTAAATCTTGGTGCGGGTGAAGGAGAGGTGAATTTGACCAAATTGGGTCTCGAAGAAATGAATTTAGAAGTTGGAGCTGGAAAACTCGAGGTTAAACTCGGGGAAGATTCATTACCTAAAATTCCAACTAATGTAAAAGTAGGAACTGGCGAGTTAACAATCTATGTGCCAAGAGGAACAGAGTACAAAATCAAATACGAGGTTGGGGTAGGAGAGGCAAAGATTTTTGATAATACTGTGTCAGGTTTAGGAAAAGAAGGAGAAATTATTTCCGATGATTTTGAAGATGCAGACGTCCGACTCGAACTTGATGTAAATGTCGGAGTTGGAAAATTCGAAATTAGATATTATTAATTATTAAATTTTAAATAATTCAAATGAGAGATCAAACAAGACTAATAATTGGTTCGTTCATTGTTTTACTAGGAGTGGGCTTACTATTTGACCAAACAGGACTAGGAGGATATTTAAATGTTGGTTGGTTTTTTAATAATTTGTGGCCGTTATTCTTAATCGTGATGGGAGTTTCGTTTTACACACAAGGTAATCGAACTGGTGGGATGGTTTTTACTGTTCTAGGTGCAATCTTTCTTTTATCGACTTTGCTTAGTTGGAATGTGTGGGCAATGATTTGGCCATTATTCATAATAGGAGCAGGGTTGTTGGTGTTGTTTAGAGGTAACCTTTTCGGCGGAAATAAAGTCAAAGAATCAGGCAGAAATGTTGATGCAAGTGCAGTCTTCTGGGGTAGTGAAAAGAAAATCTCTAGTGAAAATTTTGAAGGTGGAAATATCAATTGTCTATTCGGAGGAGTTGAATACGATTTAAGCAAAGCAAAAATCGATAAAAATGGTGCTGAGATGAATATTAGTGTGATTTTTGGAGGGGTTGAACTTCGAGTTCCCGAAAATATTGAGGTAATTAGTAATATTACTGCAATTCTAGGTGGAGTAGAGGATAAAACCGAAACCAGTAGCACCCCAGTAGGCAAATTAGTACTAACAGGTACTGCAATGTTTGGTGGGGTGGAGATTCGGAATTAAAACGAGACTCCGCGGTCCCTCCCTTTCGGCAGGGCAGGCAAGCCGCGGAGTGACGAATCCCAGAGGTCATTCCGTGCTTAAAACGTTACTTCACAATCACTCCTGCCTTCTACATTGTCACTCCTGCGAAGGCAGGAGTCTATCCAGGAGTTAACAAATAATGAGAATGGATTCCTGCCTTCGCAGGAATGACATATACCCAAGACAATCATGGGAGAGTAAATTCCAGCCCCTGATTGTTTAGGGGGACATTCCTTCGCAGGAATGACACATGCCCAAGATATCCAGTAGACATGTCCCTCAAATTTCTCTAGACTAATATTGAGGTTGATTTTCATCTAATAAAATTGCATATTCGTTTAATAAAGCGAAACATTCGTATATACTGTCGTAGGTTGCTTTCAATGGCCCAAACCCTTTTTCTTGTTGGCAAGAAACTCCTCACAAAAAACCTCCCAATTTATACAAAGTTTCTGTTCAGTACTACTAAAGTATTCAGTAAAAGCTTGTTTGGTCGTTACAAGACTTTCCGAGCGAAGTTCGAACAAGAACATATTGATAAAATCATCAATTTGAAGCGCAGATTAAGGAAATTAAAAATCCAATTTAAAGCAAAGTCTAAAGAAAGTGAAATAATTAAGAAATTTAGAAGTTTAGAAATTAAGGGATTCCTAATAAAACGAAGTATAAAGTTTAAATCCGGACTTAATAACTTGAATTTAATCAAGGAAAAAATAAATCCAGGATTAAGTCTTAATAGTTTAAAAACGTTTAATACAAATAATATTCTTCCGAAGTTAAACGAATTAAACCAAAACATCAAAAAAGGTCACTCTTTGTTAGCGGAATACGTAAAAACTGCTTATCAATTAATTGATAAAACAATTCATTCTCCAAAATTCAACAAGTTCCTAATCCTCGTATTTTTCTTATTCGGAGCTGTCATAGTCGAAGACCAACTGGACAAAATCAAAATCACCCAAAAAGTTCCAGGAGATGAAAAAGCCGTAAATATCAATGCCACTGCTGATACAGACTTGGTTTTTGAATATGATTACGAACTAACTACAAAAACAAAAATTTTGAAATACATTATCCATCCAGCCTTCGCTTCGGATGAGAATCAACCTCAATTGGTACTCACGGATCACGACGGCAAAAAGCACAATCCAGAGTTCATAGTTGACCGAGAAGGTGAAAAATCCTTCTCGGTCAGGATTGCGCAAAACAAAATCCCTCCTGGAGCATACGAGGCACTTCTTGAAGTTTACAAAGATGGAGTGTATTACCAGCAGGAGAAAGATTTTACCTATGGAGTTCTTTCCGTAAACACGAATAAAGCGACATTTATTCCTGGTGAAGAAATCACACTAAATATGGGTGCTTTGAAATATGATGGCCATACGATTTGTGATGCGGATTTAGAATTAAAAATTACTAGTCCATCAGGAAAAGAGTCAAACCCTGAGGTGAAACAAAGTGGTTTTTGTGAAAGAGATAATGTAACAAATGTCCCAGACTATTTGGCTACACACAAGGCAGATGAGGTCGGAAAACACAAGATGACTTTGGTAAACAAAGATAACGGTTATCAGATAGAGGATTTCTATGAGGTTCAGGCAGAAGTCCCATACTCAATCGAGAGAAAAGGTCCAAGTAGAATATATCCATTCGTAGCATATCCAATGGAAATCACAGTGATTGCGAATCAGGATTTCATTGGTAAAATCACTGAAAGAGTGCCAAAAGGGTTTTTAATAAAAGGGTTTGAAACAACAAGCGAAGAAACATGGCAAACAATAACTTGGGATGTGGATCTCAAAAAAGGAGAAAACACTACATACTCTTACTTTTTTGATGCCCCAGATATAAGTCCGTTTCTCTACCTGACAGGTCCCCTGTCAATAGGTGATTATCAAGAGGTCAGAATGTGGCAAATAGCAAGTGATGCAGACGGAAGCGGAACAAATGTTGTCGTTCCAACAGGTGTTTTGATGGGTTCAACAGATCAGACATTTACTTTCACTTACGATCCATCTGAAATTCTTAATTCTGGCGAGTTGGCAATAAAAGTTCCCACAAGTAGGGGTTGGTCGACACCACAAGGTAGTGCAGGAACTGCAGGATACACTACTGTTTCAGGATCAGGCAATACGACTATTGGGGATGTACTTGTATCGGGAGACAGTACTTCCCAGGGTGTTTGGACATTAACAGAGGATGATTCCGATATGTGCAACACAACCGCTAGTCCTTTTGTGGATACAACTACAAAAAAGGAAGGTGCTGGTGCAATACAGTGTGATAACTCGAGCTCAGCACTGCCTGACGATACTGATACTTTTTCATTTGATGCAACAGCACAAAATTGGAGTAGCTATACTCAGATATCTTTCTGGTTGAGATCAACTAAAGCACTGACTAGCGCTGCCGGAATTGACTTCGGCTACGATAATAATGCAATATTTGGTTCTCCAGTAGCGATATTCGATACAGGTACTGTATCTGCAAATACTTGGACTTATTTCGTTTTTGATATGACGGGCACACGAACAGGAATCACAGCTTTCGGTCTGATATGTGATACTACTGGTTGTGACAATAATACATTTTGGCTTGATGAGGTGATGGTAGGACCTGGAAGTCCCACGTTTGTGGCAAATGGCCCTGATGTGGATATACGTGCAAGATTTTTAGATCTTGCATCAAGGGATACGGTTACTGTGACTTACGGTGCCGGAGGTGGAACAGGTGGTGCAGATGTGCCTAGCACTAGTGGTATTGATGAATTCACTACAAGGACTAGATTTGATGCTGGGGGGACCTTGACAAATATTTCATCACATCCAACGGTAAATGTCGCGAGCCCAGCGATAGATATTTCGGGAACATGTAAACAAGATGACCAAACAACAAATTGTACAGATACAGGGACGATAAAGGTAGCTATTAATGGTTCTATACAAGCACAAGTTCAAAACACTGTTGCGGGAACTTGGACAATTTCAGGATTAACAAGCCCAAATAATGGTGATGTGATAACTGTATTTATTGATGGAGCTGGAGAGGCTGACGAAGCGGTTGCTGTGACCACATATGATGGAAGTGGGAATGTCGCTGGAGTAGAGCTGATAGAACAAAGACTCTCTATTGGAAATTCTGACAATAGAACAATAACAAATGCTAACCTAAGTCAGTACGATAACAGTATCTCTGCAGACGAAGATATATTTTACGATGTTGATGCTTCAAACGATTTGACTCTTAATGATACTAGCAAAAGCTCAGCTGAAATATATATAAAAAGTGGAAATACATATAGACCTGATTCGGTAAGCTCAGGTAATGTTACAACAAAAGCACTTCGCATTACAGGAACTTTTACTGCTGATGGAAATACTATAACACTTACGGGAGGGAATACTGCTCTTTTGACCACGGGGGGTACACTAAACGAGAATACTTCCACATTTAAATATACATCTTCATCTTATACCACGGTTACAGCTGAAACTTATTATCATTTAAATCTGCAACCATCAAGTGCCGGTGGACCAACATATGTATTAAATTCTGGGACATTATCCACTCGGAATCTCACAATTGGTGATGGCACGAATCCAGTAACAATTGACTGGACGTCACAGGACCCAACGATAAATGTTGGTGGAAATTTTACTTTGAATAATAATTCAACATGGACGAAATCGGATACTGCCACTATGACGTTTAATGGTGCCGTAACTCCAGTAACACTGACCGACAACAATTCTACCAAACAAGATCTAGGCAAAATTGCTATTGATGGTCCGAAAGAGGTTGATTTAGGTACTTCAATTACAGTCGAAAGCATGAATGTAACTGTGGGTGATACTCTAGATCTCCAATCGTCTGGATATACACTTAAAATCACAGGATCGGGGACAGGAGGCAGTAGGCCACTAATAAAAGATGGAATAATTACTATTGGAAACTCTACAATAATTTACTCTGGGACTTCTACTACAGAAATTCAGTCGAATTATTCAACGTCTTATTATAATCTGACGCTTGACCAAGCTGGGACAACATTTACTACAAGTGACATTTTAAGAATTTCCAACATTTTTCTTATCGAAAACGGTAATTATAGTCCAGGTAATTCTACTGAACTAATGGGAAGCGGAACTCCTTTTGTTGTTAATGGTACTTTTACAAGCGGTAATAATGACGTTAAATACAGTTATAGCGGAGCAAGTAATACAAATATCACATTAGTAGATTACTATAATCTTATAATAGCCGATAGTTTCACCACAACAGCCAGAACATTCATCGTGCCCACCGGAACATTAAATATATTCAATGACTTCACTCTGGGTACACCGAATGGTACCACTAACTTAATATTAGATGTAGATACATACGATCCTTTAATAAATGTAACAGGAGATATGTGGATACAAACTAGAGGAACATATTCTGCAGCATCTAATCAAGCTTCTCCATTAAGTGTCACTGGAAATTTCACTAATAATGGAACCTTCACACATAACAATGGGAAGGTAATTCTCGATAGTGCTGTAGATACATCTCAAAGTTTGAACGGGACCATATCTTTCCACACTCTGGAAATTGCAACTGGTGATAGAGAGGTGAAGTTAGGAACAACTGGTTCAAAATCTATTGTCGCTAATGGTTCGTTTACGCTTACCGGAACGGATTGTTCCAATATGCTGCGTTTTAGGACCTCTACATCTGGAGTCCAGGCAACTTTGGCGATAGACACTTCAGCTACTGCTTCTGTATCGCATGTCGATCTACAAGATATTAATTTAACAACAAAATCCGTTACTGCAGGCAACTCAGTTAACTCAGGAAACAATAGTGCAAATTGGACAATTTCTCCAAACGGCTGTATTGGGACATCTACAAACCAAGATACAACTGGCTCATCCTTCCAGAGGAAAGTAATCTATGATGATCAAAATTCCAGATATTGGAGTTTTAATCATGATGGAGATGAGATAGAGGTGAAATATTCTAGTGATGAGGGTTCAACTTGGACAAATCCAGCAACGACTGCAAGTGGTCGACTTCCATATGACACAAACGACTTTTCCGTATGGTGGATATCGATGAGTACAGTTGAGTATGTGGTAGTTGCCGTAGCAGATGGTGGGAGTATTAAGCTCCGCCAGGGTACTTTGAGTGGGACAGATGTAACTTGGGATACTGACGTGTCTCTCGCTATGGATGAAACTGGCACTTATTCTAGACCTTACGTATCTTTTGATTCGGCAAATCATATTTGGGTAGGTGCGACATATTATGATGGAAGTGACTATGTGTACAAAACCGTCGTATCTGCAGAAGCAGCTTCAACAGATCCATCTACTTGGACTTGGACTACAACACCACACCAACTTTCGAATACTCAGACCTCGTCTAATGTTTATGGAACAATAACTGCACTTTCAAGCGAAGATATGTACGCCACATTTGTTGTAGATACGGAATTATTAGGGTGTAGATGGGATGACTCTGACACTATGTGGGAGGACGGCACTGGGGCGTCTTGCCTCCCAACACTTGGAGGAGGAGGTGAAGCCGAATATTTTAATTCGCTTCAAGATGGATTAGTAGCTCACTGGGAGATGAATGAAGCTAGTTGGAATGGCACGACTGGCGAAGTTGTAGATAGCACTTTGTCAAATTATGATGGTACCTCATCGGGTGGTGCAACAACTGCTGGAAGCGGATTCGGACGTTCGGGATCGTTCGCCGGGGATAATGATTATATTAATGCAGGAGATATAACAGAACTAAATAGTGCCTCAGCTTTTAGTGTTTCGCAGTGGGTGAACGTTACTAACATACTTTCATCAGACAGAATATTTCATAAGGCTATTGATGGTAATAACGATATATCCATAGCTCCTTATTATCAATCTGGTCCCAGAATATACTTTGAAGTAGGGAATGGTTCTAATTCGTATGGATATTTTGCGCTATCGGGGGAGGTGTCAAACTCAGAATGGGCCAATATTACTGTAGTTTTCGATGGTAGTGGTTCAACGAATGAAGATAGAGCCAAACTATATATTAATGGTGTCCAAAAGACGATGACATACACAGGTACAATTCCGGCTACAACTGCTAACTTATCAGCTAATAATCTGTATCTTGGTTCAGGAAATTCTACTGAATATTTTACAGGCAATCTTGATGATGTTCGAATATATAACAGAGCGTTGACATCTGAAGAAGTTGCAAAACTCTACCAATACGCTCCGGAATCTGTGAACATCGACGATGCGAGTGATTTTGGTGCATTAGGCGAAGGAAACGCACAAACTGTACGCACCAACTCTGGTATCCTGTATTCATTTATAAATGATTCAGAAAGTTGTGAAATGTGGAAAAGCACAGACGGAGTATTATGGTCAATTGCAGGCAGTGCCAAATCATGCTCTATCAATAGTGAAACTGCAATTGCTATTAATGCTAGCACAACGATTCATGTATTGTGGAATGATAATGGATTAAATCAGGGATTAAAACATGATACTTTTTCAACGGCCACAGATAGCTTTGCTGGTCTAGATACAATCATATCGACAAATGTTGGTGGAATTGTTCATAATGCGCTTAATATTGCTGTTAACGGTGTAGGCGAGCCACATGTAGTATATGAATTGGAGGATGGATTTGAGTCAACATTGAGATACGATAACAAAGTAGATGGAACTTGGAATTCCTCCGCCAATATCAGTATTGTCACATCTGGTGGTACTACTCAGATGTCGTATACAAACATATTAATTAACGAGTCTAATCTTCCTGAAATTATATTCTATGATCTAAGTGTAAATACAATTATTGGTGTTGCAGCAAATTCACCCGATCCAACCGCGTGGTCGTATTTTAATATTGACACCTCGGGGTTTGAGCCAAGTGCTGCTGTTGATACTCTAACTGGTTACACTTGGGTCGCATACAGAGATTCTGGAAATACGTTATCTCTGGCAAAATTTTCAGGAACTGATTATTCAGGTTGGTCAACAGGAGGGAATTGGTCATACATTACTTCAAATACAAATGTTGTTTCTGAACCAAAAGTAGTACCTATTGGAGGTACTATTTATGTTTTTTACGAAAACGATCAGGATGATATTGCTTACGATATATTTGATGGTACGAATTGGGCAGGCGAAACCGTGTTGCATGAAGGCACTTTCCAAGACGTCAAAGTCAAATCATCTTTCGAATGGAACAACTACGGTCCAAATAAAATTGATTACATATATTCTGATGGGACAGATGTTTATTATGATTCACTTTATTTGAGGAGGACACCAACTAATATAAACGATTCTAGTAATTTCAGTGAGATGATGCAAGCTGGTCAACACATTGTAAGATCTTCTAATGGAACTCTGTATACAGTTTTGTATGTATCTGGCAATTGTCAGATATGGAAATCGGCAGACAATGGGGGTTTTTGGACACAAGTTGATCCTGCAGATACACCAAGTTGTGATGGGAACACTAATCTGTCTATCGCAATCGATGCATCTGACAAAATATATTTCACTGCTTCGAATTTCGTTTTACAACAAAGATTATACTTAGTGGAGGTAGTAAATGACCAGATATCCAATACATTACCAATAGTTTTTTCTTCAGGGGCGACATTAAACGAGATCTTTAACGCGAATGTTGCCTTAGATTCTAATCAAGTACCACATATATCATTCGGTCATTATGTTGATAGTCTTACTCAGAATTATCTTAAATATTCGAATTTTATAGGCGGAGGGTGGAATCCAACACCTGTAACAATCTACACTGGTGATTATTTTAACTTCAACATGATCATGAACGATGAAGATCTTGTTGAGTTTGCGTATATTAATACAAGTGGAGAATTAATTATTAAGAGAGCTGATCAAAATGATGCCTCATCCTTTACGGATTCTTATACTATTGACTCAAGCGTAAAGTATGATTATCAAAATATTGGAATGGCTGTTGATGTGGACGGTAATACTTGGATTGCGTATACAGACGAAGATGGTACAAGTGATTATTTAAATCTAGTAAAACATAATGATTCTGATGGTTGGACAACATGGCAATCGGTAATAGAAACCACATACATTGCCATTGAGCCTTCCATCTCAATAATTGGATCAGATGTATATGTGTTTTACGAAGACGATCAAGATGATATAGTCTATGATAAATATGATTCAGTAGCACAGACTTGGAGTGGAGAAACAGTACTTGAAATGCACGGAGCTTTGCAGGATGTGAAGCCAAGGTGGAGTTATATCAACAATTACGACTCGACAGGAGTGGCTCCGGTGCAAACGAATACTTATTATTTTGACGGGTCTGATGTAGCAGCATCAGATCCCAATGGAGTTTGGACAAATGAAACCAATGCGGACGATAGCGATTTTTCGACGGTTGCGACCAGTACAACAAAGTCTGAAGATAATGGTCTTACTAACCATATTAGTATTGAAGGAACAAACGTGTCGGGTCTGGGAAGTATTATGAGTGTTAAGTTTAGATTCCATGGTAAATCGGGTTATACTAACGATTTTTCCTCAGCTTTGGATCTCTTGGTAGACATTTATACTGATGGTGGTACTTCTTCAGGACAATTTTTGGGAAGAATTACTAAGAGAGATGCTAATTCTGGTTGGACAGATTATTTGACTTTAACTGCACCCTCGGGTGGGTGGTCAGAAGAAAAGATTAGTTCGTTAGAAGCTGTAATATATAATGACATAACTCTAGGAAGCTTTGACCTAATTCCAGAACTCGGTATGGTTGAAATTCTAGTTGAATCCACAAATACTACATCTCAATCCGAAATCGACTACCTCTACTCCGACGGCACAGATGTATTCTATAACCGCCTCCTACTAAGTGCTGGTTCAGTCCCGGGAGTCCAGGATTCCATTGTGACAGGACTCTCGACAGGTCTACATAAAAATATCTCAACTGTAGGCCAAACTATCAGCACTATCGATTATGTTCACTTAGCTTATGTTAATTCTTCAGGGAATATTTATTATGACCGATATGACGGGGATTGGGATTTCACAAACGCTTCGCTCGATACCAATACGGATAACACTTATTTGGGCCTTTCTAAAGATACCGCCACAAGTGATCTCTACCTTGGATATATTGGCTCTACTAGCGATGATATTTTTACGAAAAAAGCGACATATTCTGCAGGTCCGAGCTGGTCCTGGGGAACAAGTAGTACTTTGGTTACAGATTCAACAGAGATATATACAAATTACAATGCAAATAACACAGGAAATGGAAAAGTAGGAGCGATTTACTCAATAGGAGATCTATCACCATATAATATTGGTTGGGAAACTGTGTTGTCCGGATCAACTAACAATGTACCTACAGTAGAAAATGTTGTTGTTAACGGAGCCTCAAATATAAGCCTTTCTGCAGGGTCAACTCATAATGTTAGCTGGACAGCGACAATAACTGATTTGGATGGTAATGCAGAAATTGCTGGTGTGACAGGGAAATTATATAGATCAGGAGTTGCTGGAGCTGAGAGCTGTACTCCTGATAATAATAACTGCTATGCAGACGCAGTTTGTGATTTATCAGGTTGTTCTGGGAATATCTGTACGGCTACTTGTACTGTATCCATGTATTTCCATGCAGACGCTACTGACGCCAACAGCACTATGCCTTCTGAATATTGGAGAGGATGGATGGAGGCAACAGATAGTCATAGCGACACAGGAAGTGAATTCAGTGCTACAAACGCTCCTGATGTCGAGAGTCTCTCGGCTCTCGATATTGTTACCTCAATTGACTATGGTTTGATGTTGGCAGGAGACAGTAGTTTGGAGAAAACAACTTTGGTTACGAACGAAGGGAATATAATCATTGATTTAGAATTATTAGGGGATAGTATGTGTACTGATTATCCTACATGTGCTGGAGATTCAATCGCAGTGGGACAGCAGGAATATTCTATGAGTACTTTCACTTACGGAAGTGGAACAGACTTAACATCTTCGGCATTCAGGATTCAATTCAATCTTGCAAAACCGACATCTTCACCATCTTCTCAAACCAAAAACTTGTATTGGAGACTGGGGTTAGATCCTGGACAGGATGTAGGGGTGTATGATGGGATGAATACGGTATTAGCCAAGAATGATAATATTCCGTAATAAAATGTAGATATTTAGAAATGAGGAAAAAATGAAGGAATTTAGAAATTAAGAAATTATAAAATTGAGAAATTTGAGAATTAACAAATTAAATCTACTAACGAATCTAATCATCTTAGGTATGTTTTTAGCTGGATTTAAAGCTGTGGTCTTCGCAGAGACGGTTATTACAATTGTGACTGCTGGGAATGCTTCACCAGTAATAACTTCTGGACCAGAAACAAGTACGCCAAGTGATGGAAATAATCCTATAAATGTCGGAGCTGATTTAACGTTCCAAACGATTGCAACTGATGCTAGCGCTGAGGATTACTATCTAATAATTTGTAAAACTGATGCAGTTGTTCCTGGAGTAGGTGGTGCTCCTCCAACATGTAGTGGTGGAAGCTGGTGTGTTTCTCTGGTGACAGATTCTGGTGTTCAGGCATCATGTACCTACACCACACAAAATAGCGATCCAGAAAGTAATGAGTGGTATGCCTTCGTTTGTGACAACAACGCAACCTATGCCAGTTGTTCTTCACCTGGAGCGACGGGAACAGGAAGTACTGGTTCACCTTTTAAAGTTAATCATGATCCAAATTTCTCGTCGATTACTGATGATGGAGGAGGTGGGGCAGACTCTGGCTCGAACCCTGGAGGAACAATCACATTCACAGGCACATCCAATGACGACGATGTCGATTCACTCCAAGATACTGTCAAGCTAGTAGTATGTGCCGACACGATGGGAGCAACAGCTTCTGGTTGTTCAGGAGTTGAACTCTGTACTTCGGTTTACACCGCATCAAATCCGACCTGTCAGATTAATATTCCAAATGTAGCTCCTGATGGAAATTATAATTATTATGCATATGTGTTTGATAGCCATGGCTTCGCGTCATTGTCAAACTACGTAACTGGAACATACACAATTAACAACGTTGCACCTACAGTTGTTTCTCTGTTTTTAAACAATTCGTTAAATATTTCATTAGCAGAGGGAGTTACTACAACTGTTCCGGTCACCGCTACTGTAAGAGACTACAATAGTTGTCAGGATATTACGACAGCAGAGACTAGCGTTTATCGGTCGGATATTGGATATCCTGCTTGCGATACTAATGCTCTGGATAATGATAACTATTGCTACGCGCAAGTGACTTGTACTGTTACTGGAGGTACTTGTACAGGGAGTACTGACGAATTTGCTGATTATAATTGTAGTGTAGATATGCAATATCACGCTGACCCCACTTTTACAGACAGCTTATTCCCATTAGAGAACTGGTTAAGTACGGTAAAAGTTATCGATGATAATTCACAGAGTCATGATTTGGAAGTCTCGGCAGGTGTGGAGGTACTGACAACGAATGCTCTCGATGTCACGAGTGTTATTAATTATGGCTCATTAAATATTGGAGACAAAAATGACCCATTAGACAAAATCACAGTTGTAACTGCCACTGGAAATGTCGGATTGGATCAAGAACTAGCAGGTACAGATATGACAGATGGGGGCAGTGGAGTTATAGGAGTAAATTATCAAAAACACTCTTTGACTTCTGGAACTGCCTATGCAAGTGGAATATCCCTTACAACAGTATTGACAGAGTACGAGTTAAACGTTCCCAAAACCACATCCTCAGTAGCACCTGAGACAAAAAATACTTGGTGGGGTTTGGAAATTCCTTTGGGAATTCCGCCTGGAGTATATACAGGAACCAACACTGTGACTGCAGTTAAAGGTGAGTTGGCAGAATGGTAATTATTGTATTTAGATGATTGAAGTTCATTATTAATTATGGTACATTTTTGTTCACACATATTTATTTCAATGACGACCGAGAAGATAAGAAATTTTGTGTATATTTCCCTTGGACTTTTTGTCTTTTTAGTTGTATTGCTTTTAAGCTTCAAGATTTTAGTACATGCAGAGACTGTAACCACGAGTGTTACAGTTGGTAACTCAGCACCGACAATTACTGCAGGTCCTGCAGAGAGTACAGCCAGTGATGGGACTACTCCCACAAATGAAGGCTCGAATATAGTATTCCAAGCTACAGCGACAGACTCCAATGCAGAAGATTATTATCTTGCAATTTGTAAAACCGATGCAATTACTGCAGGAGTTGGAGGCGCTGCACCAACTTGTGCTGCAAGTAGCACTTGGTGTGTCTCTACGGCGACTGATTCAGGTGTCCAGGCTTCATGTACATACACAACTCAAGGAACTGATGCAGAGAGCAATGTCTGGTATGCATTCGTTTGCGACAATAACTCATCATCTGCTAGTTGTTCTCTAACAGGAAACACAGGAAGTGGTGCTACAGGTTCCCCATTCAAAGTCAACCATGACCCTTCATTCTCGGCTGTTTCAGATAACGGAGGAGGAGGAGCAGATTCAGGAGCAGATCCAGGAGGAACGATGACCTTCACAGCAACAGCATCTGATGGGGATAGTGATACTGTTCAAGATACAGTGAAATTAGTGGTTTGTGCAGACACATCCGGAGCAACAGTATCTGGTTGTGTAGGAACACAAATCTGTACCTCATCAAATACAGCTTCGAATCCGAGTTGTCAGATAAGTATTGCAGCGGTTGCTCCTGATACAACAGTTAATTATTATGCGTACGTATTCGATAGTCATAGTTTGGCTTCTGCTTCGAACTATCGAACAGGTGCTTATATTATAAACAATCTCGCACCTGTGGTTAGTTCTGTAACGCTTAATGGAGCAGCAAATATTTCAGTTCCTGAAGGTGATACATTGAACGTTCCTGTCACAGCAACCGTTCAAGATAAAAATAGCTGTCAAGATTTGACTACTGTCGAGACAAGTCTTTATAGAAGTGCTATCGCATATTCTGGATGCGATACGAATGCAGAAGATAACGATAACTATTGTTATGCTCAAGTAAGTTGTTCAGTCGTTGGTGGGACTTGTACTGGAAGTACTGATGAATTTGCAGATTACACCTGTACGGTGGTTGTCCAATATCATGCTGATCCTACAGATGCGGATTCACAGTATCCAGCACAAAATTGGTTAAACACAGTGAATGCAATCGATGATGATGCAGCAACACATGCAGTACAAGTTGGTGCAGGAGTAGAGGTGGCCACAGTTTCAGGTTTAGATGTAACCAGCAGTATAAACTACGGCTCATTGGACGTAGGCCAGAAAAATGATCCATTGGATAAAATTACAGCAGTTACAAACACTGGAAATACAGGTATTGATACGGATTTGTCTGGAACTGATATGACAGATGGTGGAAGTGGAGTAATAGGTGTAGGATATCAAAAACACGCACTTGCAGCCAGTACTGCTTATGCTAGTGGGTCTGCATTAAGTACTACAGCAACAGAATACGAAATTAATATTTTAAAAACCACATCTTCATCTTCACCTGAAATAGAAAATATCTGGTGGGGTCTAGAAATTCCTACGGGTATTCCTCCAGGTGTATATAATGGAACAAATACCGTATTATCAGTACTTGGAGAATTAGTTCAATGGTAAATATGAAAAAATTATTATTTACAATAGTATTAAGTTTAAGTTTGCTTATATTCTTGCCCGAGACAGTACATGCGGGCTTCGGAATATCACCAGCTGGTATCACAAATAGTTCGCTTAAGAAAGGTACGCAATACGTTCAAGACATGATTATCTCCCGGTCAGATCCAGATGAAGAGCTTGTAGCGATAATAGAACCTGACTTAGGTGAATTGAATGGTTGGGTGACATTCGAACCGAGTATGAACGTTACATTACCTGTAGGGGAAACAAGGGTGCCAATAAAAGTGATTGTTAATATTCCAGCCGACGCTGCTACCAAAAATTATACAGGGTTGTTTAGAATTTTAGCCACACCGAAAGAAAAAGTAAAAGGAGTTTCAATTGTAAAAGGAGCTAGGGTGGATATTAAATTGGCCACTACGGAAGATAGTTTAATTGACCTAGAAATTAGAGCTGCAAGCATCCCAGATACTTACGAGAAAGAGGAAATGACTGTTGATTTGAAGATACAAAATAACGGAAATACAAACCTTGCTCCATCGAAAGTTGAAGTTACGGTTCAAAATCTACTCGAGAAAGAAATTGCTGTGTTAGAGACGGATATAATTGAACAAGCACCAGCGTATGTATTCTCTGACGTCAAAGCAATAATTAAAAATCATGGATTGGTTGCTGGGGAATATTATGGAAACATAAAGGTTTTCGTTGGTGGAGAATCTCGGTATGAAAATAAAGTGGTATTCAATGTCCTTCCTGAGAAGGTTTTCGAAGAAGTATGTTCAGGTGCTCCCGAGGTAATAAGTAATAATAGATTACCAATATTTATCGGAGTATCATTATTAGGATTAGCATTAACCGCATACTACACATACAAAGAAATGCAAAAAAACAAAAAAATGCAAAAGAATAAAAAATTAATTAATCTACTGGTATTCATATTCTTCTTAGTCATAATGTATCTAGTCTTCATACAAGATGTAATTGGTGTTATGGAGAGGAAATGCTGGATGGAGCTCGTTCCACCTACTCAGAATTCTGAGGATAAACAACCAGAAGCTACAAGTGTTCCATTAGTAGAGCCTTCATCATCAGTGCAAGGAGCCGAGACTGAGAAAACTGATGAGTCACAAACCACTTTTGATGAGCTAAATGTTGGCTTGACCACTCAGGATTCAAAATATCGTGTGTACGAGACGAATAGCTTGAGTGCAAATGTTATATACCTAGCCGAAGAGGGGGAACAATTTAAAATGATTCAAGAAACAGCTGAATGGTACAGGATTGAATTATCGAATGGCCAAACTGGTTGGCTCCCAAAGAATAGTACAAAAGATGTCGAACAGATAACCGTTCCAGACTAAATATTTTCTATGGATATTAAAAAAGTCTTCAAAAGCTTTCCACATGCAATAAGAGGTCTTTCGTTGGTCTCGAAAGAGAGGAATATGCGTGTCCACATTATTGCAGTGGTAGTGGTCACTATAGCCGGGCTATTTTTCAATATTTCATTAATGGAATGGATTACTGTGTTTCTCTGTTTCAGCCTCGTAATGAGCCTAGAAACTGTAAATACAGTTTTAGAGGATATCTGTAATAAATTAAGAGATGATCTGGGTTTGAGTTATGACTCTACAAAAAATGCAAGAGACCTAGCTGCTGGGGCAGTACTTATCTCAGCAATATTCTCTGTTAATGTGGCAATTTTAATCTTTCTTCCGAAAATTTTGGATTTGTTTATTTGAAATTAAGGGGTTTCTGATAATGCTTCTGTAACTTCAGGATATTCATTATCAACCATATCCTCGTCATCTTCGTAGTCAGATTCTGGGTAGAAGATATCATCATCACCAGCTTCACAAGCCATAAGTGTACAAGTGACATCTCCGTCATTACAACTACAACTATTGCAGTCATCCATAAAACCTTCACCATCGTTATAAATTGTTCCGTTATAGTTACAGGTTTTACCCGTACTCCTTGAGATTAATAATCCGACTACTAGTAGTGTAGTAATGAGAGAAAAAAAGAAAAAAGCAACGGAAAGTTTCAACAACAAGCTACTTGAGGATTTGGCAGGTTCCATCTTAAATGAGAATAATTATTAACTTATTATATTGAATACACTAGAGAATCACAAATCAACGTTTTAATGTAACTTCCTCTTCAGGTTTTGTCTTTAAAATGAACACCGAAGTCAACAAGAGTGAAATGATTAGTAATACTGAGATTATTAATGAATCTTTGCTCGTATAATCAATATTCTGATAAGGCCATAGACTAATCAAGGATGCAAGCATAATTCCAGCAATTAGAGAGAATAGTTTAGTGATATGATTTTTAAAAGCGTATTTTAGAACCTTTACAAAGCTAATTAATCCAAATGCTACTCCCGAACCAAAAACTAACGCCTGAGTGATTAATTCAAAGGTGAAGTTGAGTCTACTAAATTCTTTTACAATTTTTAGAATCAATTCATAAACTCCCAATGGAATCAAAACGAAGGAGCTGTTTACTCCAGGCAGTACCATACCCGAGACACTGATTGTACCTCCGATGAAAATTAACCAAAGTGGAATAGAATCTGCATCGCTTACCTGGCCCATCTTCAATACCGAAAAAAATGTCACAAATCCAATAATTAAAAATAATAAATCAGTGAGATTAGGTTTTTTTACAACTTTAACTGGGATGATAATTGAAGCAAGGATGATTCCAAAAAATATTGCTTGTACCACCGTTTTATTATTCTCGTAGAAATAGTCAACGATATTAGAAAAGAGAACAATTCCGATAACCATTCCTATGAATAGTTGAATACCATAAGAAAAATTAATTTTTTTAAATGATTTAATTAATTTATCTTTTGAAATCTTTTTGATAATGAAATGCAAGAAATCTCTGACGAAATTCGTAACTCCTTCAAGTAAATTTAAGAAGTCATCGTAGATTCCTAGTAAGAGTGTAGCGGTTGAGGCACTTACCCCAGGAACTATTTCTGCGATTCCCATAATAATGCCGTCAAAAATATTTTTTATCCCTTTCATATTAATTCTTCTTTCTTAAAATTATATTAAGCCATTTATGACTCCTGACTACAGTGTCGATTTTTTCAACCTTAAAGCCCGCTTTTCTAGCTCTTTCGATAATTTCATCTTTTGAATATAGGTGATAGAACTTTTCTATTTTTTGATATCCTCTTTCATCGATTTCCACTTTTTCACCATCTCCTTCACGAACTACCAAGTAGAAGATTCCGTCATCTACTAGTGCATCGAATGCTTTTTTGAAAATCAAATCTTGATATTGTTCTTCGATATGATGTAGTGAATTTCGAGCCCAGATTCCTTTGAATCTTTCTTTTCCAAAATCGTATTTAACCATATCATCAACTATCAATTCCATATCGGGATTCTCGAATTTAGCAATCATTGCAGACTTAGGAGAGATTTCGACACCAGTAACAGTATATTTTGTTGATAAATATTTTGCGTCTTGTCCAAACCCAGTTCCGAGATCGAGAACTTTCGCAGGTGGGTGCACCATGGAAATAAACTCATCTAATTGAATGTGTGATACAGGTTTACCAGCAAATTGTTCGTCATATGAACTAGCTTCTTGATTATAGGCAACGATATTAGTCAGATGTCTAGGACTCAAAATGAAAGCGGATTCATCCCCACTTATTTGTTTGTCTGCGCAGTGACCGATTTTCATCTCGTGTTTTTCGAGGATAGATAGAATTTGCTCTGGTGTGTTTGCCTGATAGAGTACTGCTAATTCCGTCTCGTCAATGTTCATGTTCGTTTGAAGACTTTCTATGATGGGGTCCCAAAAATCACCATACAAGATAACTGGTTTGTGACAACCATAATAAAGTTTTGCCAATGCCCAGACCATACCAAACTCAGAAACAGTTCCTGTTCCACCTTTACACACTAGATATGCATCACCTTTCTCAATCAATCCCAACGTTCTAGTCATATAGTTTGAAGCTGTTTCGTATTCATCGGTAACATTTGCTAAGTTACGTCCTTCAAAAAATGAGGCTAATTTGGGTTGCCAATAAATTGCGATTGTTTTGCCATCTACTGATTCTGCTCCGTCTGTGGCTGCTTTCATAACACCTGGACCACCTCCATTTACGATTGTGTATCCCTTTTGTGCTAAAAATTGTGCTGCATTCCAAATGTCTTTGTAAATAGGGCTTTCTTCTGGTATAGCTGAGTCTCCAAAGAAGGTGATATTGTTGAGAAGTCTTTTACTAGCTTTATCGGTCATTACTTCAAGCTAAAAAATAACAGATTCTCATAATAACATTTCTCTTGTAATTTGTCCTTGCATCTGGGAAATTATAGAATATAGAAAGTTAATTAAAAAAATGTTCGATTTACCAGAAGACGTCTCTAACAAAAAATACATAAGCACCGAACCCGAGCCTGTAGGTGTTAGTGGTGAAGATATAGCTCCGGATGAAAACTATTCCCCGGCTATAACTCCTTCATATGATGTGAAAAAGGTAACAAGTAAACCAGAAACAAGGAAGAAAAAGGTGAGGGGGCCAAGAAAAAGTGTTTTAACTAGGGAAAATTATGTGAAATTTAATAAGAATTTAAAGGAGAGATGGATTTATTTTAAAACTGTTCAATATCCTGCATTATATGCGAAAGTCTATGATATCTATTACTTTGAATTAGTCCCTTATAAACCAATTGATATTGCTTTGAAGATATTAATAATCCTAACTCTGCTGATAATTGTGTTTATCGTTTTGATGATTTTGACTGAGTTGCTCAGATTGATTTTCTAATGTTCCCCAGAAGTTTAAGAATTTCCAACTACCGATAGATACAGATTCAAAATGCCCCAGAATATTGATGAAATCAATCCAATTACACCCAAAATAATTCCGATTTTAGCTAATTTGGACTTGGCAGTAGATTGTTTGCCCCTAAGACCAAATACGATAGACATTATTCCGAATGCCAGACCTGGATATATAACCAAACTAGTGATGATAGAGAGAGTCCCCATGAGAAATGATGTAAGTGCGTAATTGTCATACGGTCCAGGTCGATTACTAGCAACGGGTGTTTCAGGTTGAGTTTGTTGTTGACTCTGATTTACTGTTGGAACTGGATTTTGTATTGAATTTGGATTCTGCATATTTGGTAATAACTTACTTATTTTAGTATATGGGATTTGTTTATCAATAACAAATTACATTTATATTGTTTGATTAATTAGTTATAATTGGGCATGAAAAGTAACAATGACAACGAGAGAACCATCCAATCAATCCAAAAAGAGATTTCTGACTTTGTGTCAAAACGTGATTGGAAGAGACATCATAATCCCGTAAATCTGAGTGAGGCAATTATCGTTGAGGCAGGTGAACTATTACAGTTATTTTTGTTCAAATCTCACGGCTCAGTAGAAAAGGAGGCAAAAACTGAATCTCATTTAAGAGAGAGAATCGAAGAGGAGTTAGCAGATATATTAATATATTCTCTTGAGCTTGCTGATCATCTTGATATGGATGTATCTGAAATTATAAGTAAAAAGCTTAATAAAAATTCAAAAAAACACCCAGCAGTAATTTAGTTAACTTTATTTAAAACAAAATGAAAGTCAAAATAGATACAAATGTAATATTTACTGAATTTTTTAAACTTAGTGATTGGAAGCAGAGGAGTATAGGCATTGGAGGCATGTATTTGATAATCAGCGTCTTGGGTATGGCATTATTTGCATTAACAATATTTCTCATGTTAGGTGGTGTACTATTCGCATTCCTATTATTTTTCCTTATTGGACTAATATTGCTAGTGACTCATCTCATTTTACAGTCCTATTTAGCAGGTTATAAGCTAGATTTGATTAATGTTATGCAGAATAATGGACAAATTGAGAGTGTTGGACATCTAACAGATTTTGGGAGAAGGATTACACAAGGCTTTAAATTAAATTTGTCATTGTGGGCATATATTCTAATTCCTACACTTGTCCTTCTTGTTGGATCATTCGTGAATAGTTTCTCATCGCAATTTATGGAAACTACCGGAGATCCACTTAATGCACAATACTGGATATTTTTAATTTCAGGAAATGCGGTTATATGGCTTGGAACGTTTTTACAATTCCTAACAAGACTTCTTTTCTTTCCACTTTTAACAGCCAGATTTGTAAATAATGAGGGTAGAATTGCAGATACAATAAATATGAGTGCAGTCTTAAATGCCATAAAATTGAATTTCAAAGAAATTCTAATAGTTGGTGGACTTATCTTTCTTGCACAAACAATTGTGATGTTTGCGATTTATATGTCCGCATTCTTCATACTTCTATGTGTGGGGTTATTCTTGTTTCCGGTTGCCTTGTCTGTGGGGACAGTATATATGCAGCACTTTGAAGCCAGGATGGTGACAAGCCTTTTAAATTCATCAGTTGTCAAAGAACAATAATATGAAATCATTACCTAGATTTTTTCTTTCTGAATATGAATACGCAAAAGGTAAGTATTATCTTAATGAAGAGAAGATATTAAAGCATGCCAGAAAGGTATTACGAATTACGAAAGGTGACAAGGTAATATTGTTCGATGGAGAAGGTACTTCATATCTTTCCGAAGTCGAATTATTAAGTAAAGAAGTAATGGTTGCGAAAGTGTTAGAGAAGAATGTTGAAGAAATCCCGGAGAGACCGCACATTATCTTGGCTCAGGGACTCCCAAAAGCTGGAAAAATTGACACGATACTACGAATGAACACCGAAGTCGGCGTTCGAAAATTTGTCTTATTCGAGAGTGATTATAGTGTCGTAAAAGCCAAACATTATGATGAGAAAAAGATGCAAAGACTTGGGAAAGTGGTTCAAGAAGCCTCCAGACAAAGTGTAAACAATTTCATTCCTGAGGTTGCACCAGCAGTAAGTTTCAATGAGTTGTTGAATCTAAAGGCAGATTACAAACTAATACTTCATACTGACTCAGAAGATAGTACAAAAGTTGATCTTAGGCAAATTAAAGAAAAAATTAGAGTGGATGACGAAATATTAATATTAATCGGTCCAGAAGGTGGCTTCTCCGAAAAAGAAGTCAACTCTGCGTTAAAAAGTGGATTCAAATTGGTAAAACTGAACTTACCGGTATTGCGGACAGAAACTGCAGGTATGGTTGTTAGCTCTTTTTTGTTAATCTAGGTTAATGAAAGACTCCAAAATAGAATCAAAACCAATTCTGAAGTATTGGTTAAACACTCTCAGCTTTGGCGGTTTGGTTTTTCTCTTCGTCTGCTATTACTATTTCTTCCAAGGTGATAATTTTTCCCTTGAGATGATTAACAAAGCTACTGCATCAACAGCAATCATCCTGATGGGGTTGTCCTTTGCTTTGAGTGGTTTAGGTTATTACTGGGATTTCCTCGACAGAAAAGTCCCTTATAGAAAATATCTAGGTTTGGTGGGTTATTTTTTTGTTCTTTGGCATGGTTTAAACTCACTATATTTTTATTTCCTAGCAAATACAGGTTTAGAAAAGTTTGTACTCCATAAAGATTGGTTAGTGTTAAACTTCACAATTAATAATCGAATACCTTTTGTACTCGGTGCTTTATCGTTGATAATTTTCACCCTTATGGCACTAATTTCAAATAATTATTCTACCAAGAAAATTGGTGGTGTCAGATGGCGAAAATTGCTGAGAGTAGGGTATATCGCTTTGCTTTTTGCATTGGTTCATTTTACAGTAAAAAACTTCGAAATTTGGATTAATTGGTTCAATGAGGGTGCAAATACATTACCTCAAATGAGTTCTTTAATAGCTGTATACATTGTAATAATTTTATTACTAAGACTTGTGATGCAAATCTCTCTCTCCAGAAAACCAAAGCCTGAGAAATTAATAACGAATAAATCTGAGATAGCTTCAAGGATTACAAGAGGAAGCTCCATGACCCCTACTTTGAGGCAGGGCAGGCAATCTACTAAGGGACGCGGAAAAACAGGAAGATAGTGGTGGGATATGAAGACTAAATAATGCTTTTAGCGATCATTTTTTCTTCGTCCGTTGGAATTATCCAAACAGGTAGCGAACCTCTAGAACTAATTTTCAGATTCTCTTCAACATTAATTTTTCCTTTGTTTTTGCTAGATATACGTATGTTATAAGCAGTGAGTGCTTCACAAATACGTTCTCTGAGGACATCGGAGCCTGAACCAACTCCGCCACTAAATGCTAAAACATCTAGCCCACCAAGAGCTACGATATATGCACCGATGTATCTCACAATGTCATAAATATATATTTCAATAGCTAAGTGCGCTCGTTTGTTGCCTTTTTTCTCCAGTTCGAGTAATTTCCTCATATCTGATGTGATTCCTGAGATTCCCATCAGTCCGCTGAAATGATTCATCAGATTTTTGAGTTCCTTAAGGGGGTAGAGTTTCCGCTCAACTAGGTAAAATATAATTCCCGAATCGATATCTCCAGATCTTGTTGCCATTGTTAATCCTTCTAGAGGAGTAAAACCCATTGAGGTGTCGTAGCTTTTTCCATCTTTGATAGCCGTGATGCTTGCGCCACCTCCTAGATGACATGAAATTACTTTCTTGTTCTTTTTCTCAAGTGTGGAGATTTGTTCGTAGATGTATTGATGGGAAATTCCATGAAAACCGTATTTTCTGATTTTATGCTTTTGGTATAAATCATAAGGAAGAGAGTACAGAAATTGTTCTGGATTTATGGTCGAATGGAAAGCCGTATCGAACACTCCATACATTTTTATTTCTGGGAAAATCTTCTTGAACAGTCGAATAATCCTGATAGCGGGTGGATTATGTAGAGGTGCCATATCATTTAGCAGTTCGAGATCATCAATCACCTTATTTGTGAGTTTTGTAGGTTCTGTGAATTTCTCACCCCCATGTACAATTCTAAAACCAATTTTTGAAAGCTCATAGCCAGAAATCTCTTTTGCGACTAGAAGATGTGGTTTTTTAAATTCACTCTCAGTGATTTCCCAAACATATTTCTCCTCATTTTTTACAAGTTTCGAGACAAATTTTCCTTTAATATTCTCAATATGTCCGAAAAGAACCTCGTGTAATTTAGCGTCAAACAATTTATATTTAACTGAGGTACTACCTGCATTTACAGAGAGTAAATGTTCCATTATCGGAATTTAAAAACGAAATTTGTAACTTCGGGAATATCTTCTCCATGTTCTTTTGTATAAGCTTGGTGTTTGTCTAGCAATTGTTTGTATTTGTTAATTATTTCGGTTCCTTTCTCTTTCAGCTCTGTTTTGTTCTCCATAGCTTTCTCTATTGCGTCAATTGCCATTTGGAACCGACTACAATTATTCTGAACAAGCATATCAAATGGAGTAGTTGTTGTGCCTTTTTCGCTATAACCTCTAATGAAAAATCGTCTACTTGAAGGATGATTAAAAATTAGTTGTTTAATGTCTTCTGGATAGCCATGATACGCATAGATAATAGGGGCGTGAGTTGTAAATACTTCATCAAATTGTTCTTCATTCATCTTGCTAATCACAGGGTGATCACCAATACCAAAACAAGTAATCTCAGAAACACTTACAAACCTTGTATTTAATTCTGGCAAATCCTCTTTTAATATTTGGATGGTTGCAATCACTTCTTTTGTTGGATAATCTCCAGTCGCAGTGAAAACTACATCTGGATTGTCATTATTGTTCCCTATGAAGTCCCATGCGTGCATTCCTGTAGTCATTTGTTGTTTTGCATCTTCGATAGATAGATATTGAGGAAGTTCTCGCTTCGCTGCAATAATTAGATTGACAACATTTGTTGTTGAGAATGCTTCCTCTGCAGTTGCAAGGAGCATGTTTGCATCGACTGGGAAATGAACTCGGACAAAGTTTGAATAATCATTTAATACCGAGGTAATCAAACCAGGGTTTTGGTGGGAATAACCATTATGGTCCTGTCTCCAACTACTGCTTGTTAAAACTATATTCAATGAAGGAACAGGTTTCCTCCATTCTACGGCTTTTGATTGCTTAAGGAATTTTGTGTATTGGTCAATCATACTTGCCACAATCATTCCAAATGCTTCGTATGTGATGAAAATTCCGTGCCTCCCAGTTAGGGTGTATCCTTCGAGCCATCCTTGAAGTGTGTGTTCACTAAGTATCTCCATGACTCGTCCGTTGGGCGAAAGATTTTCTGAGCCTTTCGGAACTGGCCAATTGTACCTTCGAGTTGTGACTTCGAAAAGTGATCCCAATTTATTTGATTCTGTTTCATCAGGTGACATCACCCTGAAATTGTTAGGATTTTTTACGATAACATCCCTCAAGTAGTCCGAAAGTACCATCATATTGCTAATTCGTGTAGAGGATAGAAGTGAATCTTCCTGAATCTTTAAGGATCCAAGATTCGGGAGAATTAACTTTTTGCTAACTTCTCCTCCGTTTGAATTCTTATTCATACCAATTTTATATTTGTCATCAGGAATTAAATCCATAATCTCGGGGATTGGTCGATAATTTTCATCTAATAATTCTGAAACATTGTAGCTTTCCAACCACTCTGACAATTCCAAGAATTCACTATTATCTTCATGGATGTGCTCCAACGGAACACCATGAGATCTAAAAGAATCCTCGTTCATTTTTCCTTTCACGATTTCGGGACCTGTCCAACCTTTTTTGCTAACTAAGACAACTACTGGCCATTTGGGTTTAGATTGATCTGGATTCTTTTGAATATTTTTAATTTGTTGATATGCCTCTTCCATTGCATTTAGCATTCCTTCATACAGATAATCTCCAGAAACAATCAATGGAAGATAACCCTGACCTTTGAAGTAATCATAAAGTTCCTCATTGGACATGGTTCCAAAAATTGTGGGACCAGAAATTTTGTATTTGTTGACATGGACGATTGGTAAAACTGCACCGTCTTCAGCGGGATTTAAGAACTTTGCACTTTGCCAAGCTGCGCTAAGTGGACCTGATTCAGCTTCGCCATCACCCACTATACATGCGACCATCAAATTTGGGTTATCAAAACATGCTCCAAAAGCACTTGAAAGTGAATATCCAAGTTCACCACCTTCTAGGATGACACCTGGTGTTTCGGGATTTGCATGACTTGGAAAACCTCCTGGCCAACTGAAGTTCTTAATTAGGCTAGAAAAACCTTCTTTCGAGTAGTTGTATTTGGGATAAAATTTCCCAAGAGTACCCTCTACATAAAGATTCGCTAGAAGAGCAGGGTAGCCATGTCCTGGTCCTGCGATTAACATAAATTCTTGACTGTGTCTTTTCGCAAGAATATTAAGATTTGCATAGATAAAGTTGATTCCAGGAACTGTACCCCAATGACCCAACACTCTTTCTTTTATGTCAGATTTTTCTAGTGGACGGTCAAATAGGAAGTTGTCTTTGAGATAAAGTTGAGCTGCTCCAATGTAGTTTACAAGTCGCATATATTTTGAGATTGCAACCAAAAGGGATTCAGTGATGATTTGATCGTTGTTCAATTTGGGCAGTGAATGATTTAAAATGTTACTATAGTTTAGAGTAAAAAACGCTATGTTTCAAATCAATATAGCTCTTCTTTAGTTTTGATACTTAAATATAATGCAAGATAATCCAAATGATAAAAAAATAATCGTTGTGGGCAAGAAAAGCCCAATTAAAAAATATTTAGCAATTTTATTTTTATTATTATTGATAGTCATAGCTTTGGTTTACTATGCATTATCTTTGATGGAGGATGACAATCAAGCGGTTGTTCGACCAACTGTTATTCCAACATCCACGATAAAGCTTGAAGTCTCACCAACAATTAGTGAAGGAAATAATACTCCCAGCCCCACTAGTTCAGTAATAAGTTCGCAGAAATATATTTTTCCTGATTGCGAGATTGAGCTCCTAGCAGGTTCTCAATGGATTTCATCGACAAAGGGGTATTTGGGTACATGTGGAATTCTAAGTACTGAAGAAATGGAAGGATTTTGGAATTTGACGGATTATACCGGCACACTAATTGCAATCTTACCTTTTCTCAACGATTCTCCTTTTGCCCCAGAAAAACCTACAACCTATGAAGATTATCTAGAAAGAATTGATAAAGAAGCGAATCGATATTCACCAATAAGAGACTTTCTTTATAGTAGAGAAGATTATCAAGTTGATTATAGACCAGCAGTAATTACTGAAATTTATAAGGCAAAACTAGGAATGACCAAACAGGTTTTTTATACCGGTTTCAGAGGAGAATACATTATCCTATGGGGTGGTCAAACTGCAGATTCAATGGAAGAGGATGTAATGAATGTGATTGAGTCAATAAAATTCAGACAAGCTCTCCCTGGTGAGGAAGAGGAATAATTAACTGTACAGGTTTCTTCTTTACAGTTGTTACGGATGAGAATATAATACAAAATCTGTTAGAAACATAGATGAAACAAACAAAATCCCAAGGTAAATTCTTTGTTGAGAATTACATTGTTGAAAGAATAATAGTTGATAGTGATTTTGATGGTGTTATTTGTGGTGCATTATTGAGAAAAGTCTTTCCAAAAGTAGAAATCATCCAAAGTAAAGCTTCCGAAATTCAAGAGGGGAAAATTGACCATTTAATAACTGATAAGACATTGATGGCAGATTTGCGATATTCACCATTATGTGGCTACTTTTTTGACCATCATGAGAGTAATCGCCCCACATCTTCATTTATAGGGGGATGGATGCCAGTGGATAGTGCTGCACAAGTGGTGTATTCGTATTTTCGAGACGTCGCTGATTTTTCAGACTTTGAGCCACTAATTGACGATATTAATAAATTTGATTCTGGAAATATCTCTCTCGAGGATTTTCTAAATCCAAACGATACTTACAAATTAGCATTAGTAATCAGTCGCGATCAAAAGTATTTTAATTTATTACTCATCGAATTATTATCTCGAATGAGTTTGGGAAAAGTCTGTGAGCATCCTTTCATAAAAGAAAGAATTGATAGATATTTGGCACTGAGAGGGAAAATGTCTGAATTCGTTAGGCAAAACAGTGAAAAAGTAAAAGATACCGTTTTCGTGAGTTTGAATAATTATAAATTAGAGGAAAAGATGACTAGCTACGTTTACACTGCTGAGTTTACAGATTCAAAGGTAATTGTCGTCGAGAAACCTCACGAACGTGAAGGTTGGAGTAAAATTCGATTATATAGAAATAATTTTTACCCTGGAAAAAACGATATAAATCTATTAGAAATTGCCAAGAAAATGAGTCCCGATACTGCGGGTGGTCACAAAGGGGCGTGTGGATTTAATATTAAGGGTGAACTAGATAAGGCTAGGTTGGTAGGTTATATCCAAGATGCGCTGAAAAGCTGAGAAAAACTTGTATATCTGTTATAATCTTGAGTTAGCATAATAATAATGATAGACAATACAAACCCAGACGAACTCAAATCTGAAGTTCAAGCAAAAATCGTTGAATTAATCACAAAAAAATTAGAAACAGGACAGATGTCGCCTGATAGAGCAAAGGAAATCGCTAAAATGATTTTGGATAAGCTCTCCGGTAGTTATACTTTTGAAGAATTGATTCAAATACTTCCCAAACTAGACGATCATTTCGAAGAACTCGGACAAGTAATCGTTCCTGTAATGGTCGATTATGAAAAAAAGTTTAGAGAAGAAATCAATTCAAAAATTGACAATCATCTTCAACAAAAGAATTTTGACGAAGTGCTTAGACTTGCAAAAGACGCCATCGCCAAAGAATCGCAACTTACTTAAACATTCTCACTATGGAAATAATACGAACTATATTCTACGAGCCTACATTTAATCTATTGATGTTTTTCTATGACATCGTAGGAAACTTGGGTGTTGCTATACTCCTTTTGGCTGTCGTTTCTAGATTGATAACATTGCCACTGACACGTAGACAAATGAAAAACGCTGAGAAGAATAAGGTCTTCCAGAAAGAAGTTGAAGCAATCAAAAAGAAATACAAGAAAAACCAAGAAAAACAAGCACAGGAATTAGCAAAAGTACAAGCAAAATATCTACCAGGTCAACTGGGTGGCTGTTTGAATATGATTTTGGCACTGATTCTTTTAATTCAAGTTAGAAACGTCATTATCAATCTTGTCGATCAAGGAGTACACGCATTTAATACTGTTGCTTATAGCGAAAGCCAGAAACTTCCAGAAGATTCAATAAAATATGACACTGCAGAACTTGAATCTGGTGTGTACACACTTGACTACAAAGTTGTTTCGAATGGTTACGAGTTAAACAAGACGTATCACTTCGCACTAGTTGATGATGAAAATAGAGATGAATTAACAAAACAATTAGACGAGAAAAGAGGAGAAATAAGTGAAGAAGAAAAAGCTGAGAACGATTCAGAGGAGAGAACTTCAAGTATCTCGCTCTATGTCGAAGAATTTTATGAATTCAAAAATGATAATCCTATTATATTAGAAGACTTAGATAAAATTAGTGCCTACATACGTCCACCATCTAATACCAAAATCAATTACGAAAAAAGTGAAGTTGCTTTAAATGGTCGAAAAATTGAAGTCGATTCACTAGAAATATCAAAAGGTGAGCCACTTAATTTCTCATTTCTAGGGGCAGACTTGTCTAAGGTTGCTACCGATTTCGGTTTCTCTGATATTTCTACGGTCACTCCTTATGTATTAATTGCAATTTCAGTTGGTATCACTCAAATCTTTGCATCAAAAGTACAAATGGGGATGAACCCAATGATGGCTGAAGCGAAGAAAGAAAAAACAGAGAAAAAAGATTCTAAATCAAAGTCATCCAAGAACAAAGACAAAAAAGAAGATGATATGGATTTTGGGGAAATTCTAGCCCAATCCTCTAAGCAGATGACCTATATTTTCCCATTGATTACTATTGTGTGGTCTCTGGGATTTTTTGGAGCGTTTTTCCCCACGGGAGTAAGCCTTTTCTGGACTGGACAGAATAGCTTTGTTATAATCCAAGAGTTAATAACTAATAAAGAAAAGACAAAACAAAGTTTTCTTGAGTATAAAACTAAATTTCTAGATAAAATTAATAAAACAAAAGACAACACATCAAATGGCAAAAAAAGAAAATGACCTTAAAAAAATAACAGAATCGCTAATTCAAGATTTCCTGACTCAATTGGGTCTTGATGCAGAGATTACTATTGGAGAACCTGTTAACACTACAGAGAGTGGGGATTTCAGTTACCTAAATGTAACTTTGACAGGGGAAAACCTTGGAGAATTGATTGGATTTAGAGGTAATATGTTAGATTCCATTCAAACAATTCTTGGATTGATTCTCACAAAAACTCTTTCAAAAGAAGATGTTACTGAGAAATATAGAATAATATTAGATATTAATGACTACCGTAAACAAAGAGCTGATTACCTCGTATCGTATGCTTTAAGAGCTGTTGATGAAGTATTGAATTCAGGACAACCTATGGAATTATCTCCAATGAAACCATCCGAACGAAGAATCGTGCATATGGCACTCAAGGAAACAAAAGGGATTGTCACTTCTAGTGCTGGAGAGGGTGAAAACAGAAGGGTAGTAATATCCCCAAAATCTAAATAATCTATTAAATAAATACTATGTTACTCAAAGCTACAAAGCGCGAAATTACAGGCAAAAAAGTTAGTCAACTCAGGCGTGCAAAAAAATTACCTGCAGTTCTTTATGGACCAAACAGAGAATCTACAAATATTACTATTGATCCTCTTGAATTCAAAAAGCTTTTCAAGGATGTTGGATACTCAAAGTTGTTCGATTTGGATTTAGAAGGAGATAAAGTGAAAGTTTTGGTTAAAGATTTGCAAGCAAACACTTTGACAGACGAGTTTACACACATTGACTTGTATCAGGTGAATATGAAAAAAGAGATTACAGCAGAAATCCCACTTACATTTGTTGGGGAATCATTCGCAGTTAAAAACAATATCGGACTTTTGGTACATCCATTACAGTCTGTGTCGGTAACTTGTCTACCTAGCGATTTACCAGCATCTTTGGAGGTCAGTATTGATGGTTTTAACGAGATCGGTGATTCCATTACTGTAGCTGATATTAAATTACCAGAGGGTGTTGAAATCGCTAATGATGTAGCACCAGACTCTCCAGTAGCTTACATAGCAGCTCCTCAGAAAACAATCGAGGAAGAAACACCAGAAGAGGTCGCAGAAGAAGGCGAAGAAACTGAAGGTGAAGAAACCAAAGAAGGTGTTAGTGAAGAGACCAAAGAAGAGGAATAATTCATATTCTCGGTCGTCTTACATCCTTAAGTTGAGTTCCATTTGGAATAGCTTTATACTGAAGTTACTATTTCTATGGACGAAAAACAAATCACTAACAATACTGCCAATCTAGCTTCAGAGGAAGTGGGGGAGATTCTACAGCTCGAGAAAGAACTCTCTGAGGCACAATTACCTGAGGATTTACTAGAAAAAACCAAAACTATGGTCTCTAGACTCCGTAGAGTTGCTAAGTATGGATATTTTTCCAGAGAATACGAACCAATCGCTAAATATGTATCTTGGATTTGCCAGATACCATGGGAAAAGTATTCAGTGGATAATCTTGACCTTAATAACGCAAAAAATCAGCTTGATAAAACTCATTTCGGTTTGCAACAAGTAAAAGAGAGAATTTTAGAGTATATTGCAATCTTGCATCTACAAAGACTCCAACAGAGTGGAGGTGTTCCATCGAATCCAATTAATCCTCAGGTCCAAATGAATCCAGTTCAACAACAGGCACAACAAACGACTGCCATGATGCCTGTTAATCAACAAATTCCACAAACATCCCCCCCGATGCCTGTCAATCAACAAGTCCAGCAAGTACCTACGCAAATTGAGAAAATGGTGAAACTAGAGGGAAGTTCAGCTCATGCACCAATTATTTGTTTGGTTGGAGTACAAGGTATCGGTAAAACTTCGATTGCCAAGTCTATCGCTCTTGCAATGGGACGTCAGTTTGTTAGGATTTCACTTGGAGGTATAGCCCATGTTTCGGAGTTGAGGGGTAGATCTCGAAGTGAAATTGATTCTGAACCCGGACAAGTAGTCAAATCTCTCATTCGAACTGATGTGATGAATCCGCTTATATTGATGGACGAAATTGACAAGGTTAGTGATTTTGGTGGTGTGCGAGCTGACGTCATGGCTACATTACTCGAAATTCTAGATCCTGAGCAGAACGCGACATTCCGAGACCACTACATTGACTACCCCGTTGATTTATCGAAGGTCATGTTCGTGTGTACTGCGAATAACCTTGGAGGAATTAGTGCTGCACTTCTTGATCGTTTGGAGATTGTCCGTATGTCTAGTTACACCGATGAAGAGAAAATGCACATCGCCAAGGACTATCTTCTTCCAAAAGTGATAGAAGCCACAGGAATTGACCCGAATGTTATCGTCTTCAGTGAAAGTGTCTGGCCATTATTGATTCGCCCTCTAGGTTTCGATGCGGGAATTAGACAATTAGAGAGAAATATCACTACTCTGGTGCGGAAAATTGCTAAAAAAATGGTAGAAGGGCAGGGTAGTCGATTTGAAATTACTCCCGAGAATTTCAGACAGTATCTTCCTGAGGATTTTGGTGTTTATTCTTAATTCCCTCTGTTAAGCAGTCTCCAAGAATTTTTTGTATTCTGTATCTTTACTCATCACTTTTTCGATTGCATCTCGAACAATTTGAGCTTTGTGCATGCGGTTTTCCTGTGAAGACCAAGTAAGGTAGCTATCAATCTCTGGAGATACAATTAATATAAACTTTGAGTCAAGTTTCTTTTTCGATTTCTTCATGAAATCCTTTAGTATTTTCGGTAGGGTATTTACGTTGTACTTTTCCAACTCTAGATAACGAGACTTGTTGCCCTTAATTGTAGCCAATGGCTGGAAAGACGACTTTTCGTTTATTAAGGCAAGTACTGGTTTTCTCAATACGATTGCTTGTGATATTTCATAACCTATTGCAACACTCGGTAAGGAAATGTCAGCAATATACACATCGGCTTGTTTCAGAAATTTATCGAGTTCCCTGTAAATTTTTAGTATTTCGTCATCACTTTGTGAGAGGATTTTGCTTGTGTCAAGTTGATCAGAACCGTACTCATAAATGTCATGTTTCCCTTGTTTTAATATATTGAGAATTTTTTTGTAGGAAGATTTGTATTGTTCATCGTCAGTTATGGTTGCGGAGAAATATACTTTCATAGTTTATATAATACGATATAATATATATCAATAATATCACTTTTTCCCAATAATTAATATATGTTCATCGGGAAAATTGAACTTTTCACCTATAATATCCACTATTTTCGACCATTTTCCAGTATTTGGTGACAACAAAGACATCTCGTATGTCTGTAATCCTACTTTCTTGAGTGCGTCATTAAATTCATAAGGAGTAAAGTATTGATAACATTCTTCTGATTCTATTTGCCAGACTATGTTGTCCAAGAACCTGTACTTAGTTATAAATTTTGTAAACGTGGAGTATTTCATACTAAAGGTGAATTTATCTACCTGTTTATAATCAATCTTATTAAATTGATATTCATTAAAAAATTTATTAAAAAGTTTTAAATCCTTCTCTGATTTAATCCCAATTGTAACCATTTTATCCCTATGGATGCTTGCAACTCCATCGAAGATAATTAATATACCTCCATCTTTTATTGTGCTTGTCATGTTCTCAATTGACTTCATAACCGAATTTATTCCTTTTTTATGGTTAAAGACTCCGTTTTTGCTATGGAAACTATATATCTCATGAAGAGTATTTACACAGAAACCTATGTCAAATAGGTCTTTATATTCGTTAAAACTATCTGTGAAGAGGTCTTTCTTATAATACTCTATACCAGGGATGTTTTTTCTCCCTAGGTCGAGCAAACTTTCGTTATAGTCAAATCCATATAATCTACTCTCTTTATCAATACCGCTCATGTCTTTGAATTGTGAGAGAAATTCACCATCAAAACAACCAAAATCCGCTATGTGCAGTGGACGCTTAATTTTAGTTTCTGAAAGGTATTTTATAGCGTATGAGATAGCTATACTTTTACTCGTTCCAGTTTTTAGGCTCACTCTTCGTAATCTTATGTATTCTTTTCCAATTTCGTCGTTAAATGAAAGTTCTTCTCGTTCTAAAGATATGCTACTCATAGAGTTTAGTAATAAAATTCAAAAGATTATATCATTATAATTGCACTAAAGATATCGCTACATATATTACAATGAAATATGTATCTCCAATAATCCCATTATAAACTTAAACAAATTATAATTTCCTGCTAAACTATAACCTATGAAAATGAAGCTGCCATTTCTCAACAAAACAAATAAAACAGATAACGAAGTGCTTTTGGCGCTTGACGTCGGTACTGAATTCGTAAAAGCTGTTATCTTCACAGTTGAAGAAGGTGATACCTCTATAAAAGTTCTTGGCTATGGCCGTAGTAGACAGCATGGATCTGCCATGAAAGGCGCTATGGTCATTAATATCGAACACGTTGTAAACGCTTGTGACAAAGCCATCGGAGAGGCACTAAATCATGCCGATGAAATCATGAGCAAGGAATTAGGTGTTGAGTACGTTACTCCCGCACCTGAAAAAGCCCTTTTAGGTATTGCTGGAGAACTTGTAAAAGGTGTGACTATTATCGCTGATTATTCGAGAGAAGAGCCTGACGTAAAAATTGAACAAAAAGAAATTGACGAAGTAATTACCAGTATAAAGGAATACTCATTTAATCAAGCGATCAATGATATCTCTGAGGAAACTGGAATTGAGACCAAAAGACTTCAAGAAATTAACACAAAAATTAATGCTACATACATAGATGGTGTTCAAGTTGATCGTCCACTAGGTATGACAGGCGAGAACATCAGTTATCGAGTATTCTCAACTTTTGCTCCTTCTTTGCACTTAAATTCCCTCAAGGAAATTGCATCTCAACTTGGATTGGAAATCTTATCAATCGAAGTTGAGCCATATGCTGTAGCTAGAGCAGTCAAAGACGCAAAAAACGAGAAATTCTCAGCTGTAATTATAGATATTGGTGGAGGTACAACCGATATTGCTGTGGTTGACCGAGGGAGTGTCATCGCTACCAAAATGTTTGCTTACGGAGGGAAGGTTTTCACAAAGAGAATTTCAAACAAATTAAAAGTTCAAATCGAAGACGCTGAAAAAATCAAAATTGATTATAGTAACGGTGCAGTAAATGAAACACAAGCAAGAGCAATACGAGAAATGTTAACTAAGGATTGCTTAGTTTGGGCACAAGGTGTTGAGTTATCACTTTCAGAAATCGAAGATATCGATAATTATCCTACCGTATTTTATCTTTGCGGAGGAGGCTCGGGTTTACCTGAAATCAAAGAATCCCTTCAAGAATATGCATGGTTACAAACACTACCTTTTGCTAAACATCCAAAGATTGAGTATTTGTATCCTAAGCAACTTGAAGATATTAATGATGTATCTCGAAGTATAACTGGTCCTGAGGACATAGCGCCTCTTGCACTTGCTAGAATGTATTTTGAATTAGATAAAAAATAATGCAGACGATAGAGAAAATATTTGTTGATCAGGATGACGAAATCATATTCGTCGTTGAGAAGATTTTGCGTGCAGCAACATCGCGTGTGATACTTGTAATTCCGGCAACAAGCGGTGTGGTAAGCAGTGTTACCAGCTTGAAACTTCTATCGAAACAATTGATTGACTCTAATAAATTATTAATCCTGGTAACGGACAATCCTACAGGCATCAAATTAGCAGGTAAAGCCAATTTAGTGGTTCGCGACAAAATTAGTCTAGTGGATAAATCTGCTTGGGATGAAGCTCTGGCAATTAAGAATGAGCTCAGAGAACATAAGGAGGGAATTAAGAAAGAATTACTTACTTCTAGAATGCCCGAAGAGGTAATCGAAGAGGAAGTCATCCCAGAAGTGGTAGAAGAAGAGAAACCTGAGGTTGCCGAAAAAATCGAAGAACAGAAAGAACCAGAGATAACTAAACCAATCGAACATACGGAAAAAGAGATATTCGGGGAAAAGCCTCGACTAAGTCCGAAAATTGTTACTCTGGGAGGTATCGCGATTGCTTCAGGTGGTGATATTAATGAATTAAAAGACTTAAGTGCACCAGTTACAGGAGCTGAGATTAAAAAAGACGAGAAAGAATCAGAAGCTGAAAAACCTGAAATTATTGCTGAGCCCGAAAAATCTACAGAAGAGAAACAATCTGCAAATGTTGCAACACGAAGGTTAAAAGAAAGCGGTCCCAAGAAAAAAAGAAATATTAAAAAACTACTTATAATTGTCGGTTTAGCCTTATTATTACTACTATTGCTCTTTGGTGGTGCATTTGCATATAGTTACAAAAATATGGCCAAGGTTGAGATTGAAGTAGAGTTCAACCAATCCGAAGGTAATATAAATGAAATTATTACTGTTTCCACTCTCGCCACAGAGATTGATAGTGAAAACTTGATTATTCCTGGAACTGAACTTGGACTTGAAGAATCGTCCTCTGGAGATGGTGTAGCGACAGGTAAAAAAGAAACAGGAGAGTACGCTAAGGGTATTATTGAGATGAGGAACAAAAGCGAAGAATCGGCAGTTAATCTAGCGAAAGGCCAGGTAGTAATAGATATTTCAACAAATCTAGAGTATGAGTTGATAGAGAACACTACAATTGCAATTGATTCATACGAGAAAGATATTCCTGTACAGGCTAAAAGCTTTGGAGACAACTACAATATCACTGAACCTGCAACATTCCGTATCCAGGGTTTTACTACAGATCAACTAATAGGATTTGGCTTTAGAGATATTACTGGAGGCAAAACTGAAGAAATTACTGTAGTAACAGCAGATGACGTTGCAAAAGTTAAACAGGGTCTCGAAACTGCAATTAAAGGCAATCTTCAAACAAATCTAAAATCCCAGTTATCTAAAGGTGAGATTTTACTAGAAGGTTCACAGAAGTATGAGCAAGTCAGTCTTGAACAAACTGTTCAGAATGATGAAGAAGCAGAGAACTTCTCGGTGGACCTGAAGATGAAAGTTACTGCTGTGAAGTTGCAGGAAGAGGATATTAAATCTATGGCAGAAGAAATCATCAAGAAAAGTGAAAAAGCTACCGATCAAGCCGAAATCAAAGTAGACGATTTTGAAGTAAAGAATGTAAAAGTAGAGGGAACAAAAATCACTTTCGAGTTAGTGGCAAAAGGCGAGGTCAATGAAAATCTACAATTGGAAGAACAGAAAGATCAAATCTCAGGAAAAACTATTGATGAAGCTAAGAAATATTTAGAGGAACTAGAACAGATTGAGAAAGTCAATATCACATACAAACCTGACTACATCCCCGAGAATATGAGAAAAATTCCTTCTAAAAGAGAAAATATCATTTTCAAATGATATAATCCCTTGCAGGATAAGTAGTTCGATTGGTCACCTTGACACAGGTGACAAATTTATCATAAAATTTCACACTTATCACACAAAGTCCGAGAGTGCTAATTTCTCTCAACTATTTAAATTATTTATTAATCCAATAATCATATGGCAAAAGTAAATTTAAAACCTCTAGGAGGAAATTTGTTGGTGAAAGCAATCGTTGAGAAATCAGTTTCAGGAATAGTATTACCAGACACAATTGACAAAGAAAAACCTCAAAAAGGTGAGGTTATTGCATTGGGAACAGGGAAAGTTGCAAAAGACGGAAAGAAAATTGCATTCAATGTAAAAGTTGGCGATATTGTTTTATTCAAAAAATACTCTCCAGATGAGGTTGAGGTTAATGGTGAAGACTATTTAATTATGGACGAGGATGCAATCTTAGCAATCCTTTCATAACTATATTAATTTATTAATTGAAATAAAAATGGCAAAACAAATAATTTTTGATGAAGATGCTCGAAAAGAGCTAAAAGAGGGAGTTGATAAACTCGCAAATGCTGTAAAGGTCACATTGGGACCTAAGGGTAGAAATGTATTATTGGGTAAATCCTTTGGTTCACCTCAAATAACAAAAGACGGTGTAACAATAGCGAAAGAAATAGAATTAAGTGATAAATTACAAGATGCGGGAGCACAAATCGTTAAAGAAGCCGCTACAAAGACAGTAGACAATGCTGGTGATGGAACCACAACAGCAGTAGTTCTAACTCAAGCAATTATCGCTCAAGGGTTCAAGAATATTGCAGCAGGTGCTAATCCGATGGAAATTAGAACTGGAATTGAAAAAGGAGTTAGAAGTGTCGTAGAAGAATTAAAAACTATGGCGAAACCAGTGAAAGGAAAAGAAGAGATAAGAAAAGTTGCAGTGGTCAGTGCAAATGGCGATGAGGAAATCGGAGATATTTTGGCAAGTGTTATGGATAAAGTTGGAAAAGAAGGTGTTGTAACTGTCGAAGAAGGACAGACATTTGGATTAGTAGAGAAATATGTAGAAGGAATGCAATTCGACAAAGGGTACATATCTCCATATTTCGTTACAAATGGTGAGGATCTTTCAGCTGAAATCAGAAATCCGTACATTTTGATTACAGATTCAAAGATTTCTGCAGTCAAAGACATGCTTCCTCTGATTGAGAAAATTGCTCAAACTGGCAAGAAAGATATCGTGATAATTGCTGAAGATGTCGAAGGTGAAGCTCTGGCTACATTGGTAGTGAACAAGTTGAAAGGTATTCTAAATATTGTTGCTGTCAAAGCACCAGCATTTGGTGACCGAAGAAAAGAAATGTTGAAAGACATTGCAGTTTTGACAGGTGGCTCAGTAATTTCAGAAGAACTAGGTAAGAAACTAGACACGGCAGAACTTGAAGATCTCGGTAAAGCGGAAAAAGTCATAGTCGGCAAAGAAGACACTATCATAGTCAATGGTGATGGCAATGACAAAGAAATTAAATCAAGAATTGACCAAATAAAAAATGAAATTGCTAAAACCGAGTCCGATTACGATAAGGAAAAGCTACAAGAGAGATTAGCGAAATTATCAGGTGGAGTTGCAGTTATCGAAGTTGGTGCTACAACAGAAGTTGAAATGAAAGAAAGAAAAGACAGACTAGATGATGCATTGCAAGCTACAAGAGCTGCTATCGAGGAAGGTGTCGTTCCTGGAGGAGGCGTTGCTCTAATCGATGCACGAAAAGCGATGGAAAAAACTAAAGTTACAGGTGATGAGAAAATCGGTCTTGATATTTTGATGAGAGCCCTAGAAGAGCCTGCAAGATTGATTGCAGAAAATGCTGGGAAAGAAGGTTCAGTTATAGTCAGCAAAATTGGTAAAGGTATTGGTTATGACGCAAGAAAAGAAGAATATGTAAACATGATTCAGGCAGGGATCTTAGATCCAGTTAAAGTCACTAGGTTGGCATTAGAAAATGCTGCATCCGTAGCAAGTATGCTTCTCACAACTGAGGCAGTTGTAGTGGAAGAACCCAAGAAAGAAGAACCTATGATGGGGAATCCAGGCGGAGGAATGGATATGATGTAATTATATCCAACGAACTAAGAATGTTAGATCCCGCATTTAGTGCGGGATCTTTTTTGGTGTAAATAGTAGTTTAGATTTTTCATTGATAGAGTAACCAAATTCAACTACAATTAGAGAAATAACTCTAAAAATGCTCAATTTAATAAATCGATATTTTCTAAATTATTTTATTTGGTGGTACCTTGTTCAATCCAAGATTGTCTTGGGTAAAGTTTTTGGTGGATGGATGTTCTTGATGAATTTGTTGAATGTCCCACCGATGCTTAAAAATCTATTTCAGCCACTTTATCAGGACTACACCAGGATGGGTCGTATTATTGCTTTTCCTATACGTTTGACATGGGTTTTGATAGGGTTATTTATTGAATTACTTCTTCTTCCGATCATTTTGATAATTTTCATAATTTATCTGATTTTACCTGTGATTCCGATTTACGGATTCGCATCTTTTTTATTGAATGCTTAAAAGTATCAACTCACTTGGTGAGTATAGAAAAACAAAATTAAAAATTAACTTTGGTTATCTATCGAAAGAGTTTGGATTAAGAAAAGAACTCCAAAAGATTGAGTTCATAGTTGGATGGGCATTAATTTCATTCACAGTTGTGATAATTTGTCTTTTCGCTTTGTACGAAGCTTATTTCAATTCTAGATTTATTTTGTCCGAAATTATTTATGTAGACACCTTTGCGAAATTAGTTCTATATTTTGGACTCGGTCTGATTTCGTATGGTGCTTATTTAGTTAGAGATAGAAATATCTTTCTAGACAAGTTTGGTCAAAGAGATTTAGATGGATTACGCATTAAGTTTGATAAGGCCGAGAATCCATCAGAGATTGATATAACTGACTATTTTGATAAAGATTTAATAAATTTAATTGATGAAGTCCTTGCAAGGAAAGATGGAAGTAACATATTAGAGAAAATTCTAGAGGAGCTAAGTTATCTCGAACTTGTCAAAACAGCTAGTACTCGATTAGGGTTGAGTGTTGAGACGTTAAATAATCTGATTCATACGGTTAATAATGTCAATTTTGATGAAGAGAAATTAGCATTGGTTTTGCGAGAGAGTTTTATTATTGCAATAGAGAATGGATTCAAGAAGGCAGACGAGTTGTCTCTATTTATCCATCTTTGCAAAACCGACCTTAAAAACGAACTACTGAAACTTGAAGTAGGAGAGAATGAAGTTGATGCAATGAGACTATGGGCGCAGAACCTCAGTAAGAGAGCCAGGTATCTCCAAATCATCAGAACAAAAAGTATGCTTAAACCAACTTCAACGGTTAATCGTGCATACACTTCAGTGTTCTCCCCAAGTTTGGTTAAATTTTCACGTGATTTCACCGCGGAAATTGTCCAGGGTAATTTCGAATTATCTTACGCAAGAGAAAATGAACTAAAGAACTTAATCGCAATGGTAACTTCAGGAGAATCAAGTGCATCTTTAGTTCTGGGGCAACCGGGTGTTGGTAAAACCACATTTATCAAAAACTTCGCGATCAAAATGGTGGTAGAGGACGTCCCCAAAATAATTCAAGATATGCGCTTAGTTGGTTTTGATTTCAATAGGGCATACGCATTGGCTGAGAACGAACAACAATTTAAAGCCACGGTCGAAAATATAGTCCAAGAAGTGGCAAAAGCTAAAAATATTATTCTTGTGATTGATGATTTAGATGAGTTGGTCAATGTGAAGAAAGAGTTGAGTGCAGAGATTATAAATCTTTTGACTGATGCAATGGATGTCCATAAACTCAGAATCATAGCCACTAGTTCTGTTGAAGGGTATACGAGACACATAAAACCATACAAAGCTCTTGACGCGTTGTTTAATAAAATGAAAATGGAGGTGCCTACTGATGAAATTGCACTTCAAATACTATTTGACTTCATTCCTGAACTTGAAAAAACATACAAAGTCAAAATTGCTTTTGAAGCTGCAGATCGTTCTGTCGAGTTATCACATAAATTCGCTTTTGAGAGGGTGTTACCTGACAAAGCAATTAATTTATTAGAAGAAGCAATTTCTCGTGCACTTGCAGGAGGTAAAACTATCGTTGACAGAGAGGTTGTGGATAAATTAGTAGCAGGAAAAGTTGGTGTAGAAATCGGAAGTATCAGTATGAAAGAATCAGATTTTCTCAATAAACTTGAAATTGAACTTCATAAAAGAGTTATCGGTCAACATCAAGCAGTAGACGCTGTGGCAGCCGCACTTCGAAGATCCAGAGCTGGTCTTACCAATAAAAATAGACCTGTGGCGAGTTTTCTATTTTTCGGACCAACTGGAGTTGGTAAAACCGAGTTGGCAAAAACAGTCGCTGAGCTATACTTTGGTGATGAAGATAAAATGATAAGGCTCGATATGTCAGAATATCAAGAGGATAGAAATCTAGGAAGATTGATTGGAATGCAAGAAGGTGAGGAATTTGTTGGAGGATATTTGACGGAAGCTGTAAAAGCAAAACCATACGCATTAATTCTGCTTGATGAAATTGAAAAAGCAAATCCGCGTGTTCTTGACTTGTTCTTGCAAATTTTGGACGAGGGAAAAATCACCGATGGGATGGGAAGAGAGGTAATTTTCACCAATACGATAATTATTGCAACTTCCAATGTCGCATCGAAAGAAATTGCAGATTTAATTTCACAAGGTCGTCGTTACAGTGAAGTTCTGGAAGCAATTATGCCAACTTTAAGAAATTTCTTGAGGATTGAGTTCCTCAATAGATTTGATAAGTTGATTATGTTCAAGCCTTTGCTTAGAATGGAGGTAGAAGAAATAGCCAATTTAATGATGAAGTCGGTTGCAGATAGGTTATTTGATAAAGGTATCAAACTTGAATATAGTAGGAACTTGCTACAAGAGTTGGCAAATTTAGGATACAATAATTTATACGCAGCGAGAGAATTAAGAAGGGTAGTGACAGACACGATTGAAGACCTAGTTGCTCAATTAATTATAGAGAGGAAAATTCAAAGCGGGAGCACAATATTCATAGAAAGTTTAAATAAATATACAATTAAATAAATTATGAAAATCTTAGGATTAATCATAGGGGTGTTTCTGTTAATTGCGGTATTTCCTCAGGGAGTAAGAGCACAGCAAGCGTGGGTTGAGTCTGACTATTGTAATAATGCGACTGGCGAGTATAAAATCACTAGGGATATGATAAAAAACTCGGATAGTGGGAGTGTGACTGCTTCGATGATAGAGGCAGAAAGCTTCAAGATATGTACGACAGACAGATCATTACATATACAAAAAATAGATGATCCAGTTGGTTGGGCAAATGAACGATATGTTCGATACTGTCCAGGTGGTAAGGCAATTCCTTATTTGAAGTTTGAAGGAGAATATTCTGGGGGTGGTTGTTGTGCAATAGGAGAAATCGGTTTGTTAGGATATCAAAATAGGACAACTTGCTGTCCTGGAAATACTGTATCTGATGAGGGAGGGAAATGTATTTTAGATAATAATAGTAGTGTTAACCCTGTAATGTCTACACCTTTTACTGATGTTACTGCAACAGCCTCAAGTTTTCCATATAAACTCGGAGCACCTCTATTTACATGCCCATCTGATGCATGTTTGGTTGACAATCCTACTTTTCAGAGGAAGACCTTATTAGAGGACAATAATACAAATAGTTATCCATTGACACAATCTCAAACACTTGACTATATTTGTCTACCTCAGGGGGCAAGCATGGTTGGAGTCTATGGTCCAGATGGTGAAGATTTGAAGGACCTATTCTGTTCATACCAACAAGCAGTGGATCCCGTAGTATTAACTCTTGTCAGTATCAACCCAGATATAAGTTCATGTCAAGAGATAGATGATTTAGCAGAGCGACAAAATTGTCTGGAGTGCTTCATGAAGAACATCGACCCAAATAATCCAAACGCACCTAAAGCATTCGTTTATAGCTCTATTGGGTGTGTAGATACAAGGCAAAATGAATTCATCACTAGACTGTTCCAAATAGGTTTCGGAATGTTAGGTGGATTTGGTGTATTGAGGATTATGTGGGGATCGATTCTGAGACAGAGTACCGATCCAGCTAAAATCCAAGAAGGAAAAGACATGATAACTTCATCTATCTGGGCGTTGATTACATTAGCTGTTACCATCCCATTATTGAGATTCTTGGGTATCAATCTTTTACAATTACTACCAATTAATTTCTTAGGCTAATATCAAAATGAAAAAAGCATATTTAGTATTAATTTCAATAGTGGTCTTATTTATCCTTTTCCCTAGTGAAAGTCACGCAGTGGGGATTATAAATCCTGTAAGTGAAGCTTTTAAAGATTTGGAAACCTCAATTAGTACAATTTCCCGTTGGATACGGCCTATAGCTGTATTGCTTTATTTGGCTATGCTTTTGTATGCTGGATATATGAGGCTGACTGCTGGTGCTGATCCGGAAAAAGCGAAAAAAGCTATTTTAATAATAGGTTATTCCACGACTGGTTTTGCATTAATTATGCTTGCACCATTGATAATTGCGACTATCGGGGCAATTTTTGGCATTGATTTATTAATCACCAATCCTTCATGAAGAAACTACTATTTTTAATATTTGGAATCTTAATCGTTACTTTTATTCAGGGCTTTAGTGTTAATGCGCAAGGGGCTAATGTAGAACTGGTAATTGATCCGGAATGTTCAAAATATCTCGCAACAAGATCTCCAAATGATCCGATTGTGTGTAGTTCGCTATGTAATAAAGCTTGTGTAGACCAGGGTTTAAACTGTCTCGAGTCAGATCAAGTTAACTGTCATAATCTATCCTTTGAAATTATGTATGACGATATTCCTGGGAGATATAGAGAGGCATTTAATATTTTTGGATTAGAGCTTTGTCCAGATCCGGAGACGATTGATAGACCAGCTGACGATCCGTATTGTACAGTTATTTTGGTGCGGCTGGGATTCTACGCAATGATAAGTTTGATCATATTTGCCACCGTAATTATGGGACTATGGGGTGTCTGGGAAAGATCAACAGCCGCGGATAATCCAGAAAAAATCGAAAAGGCTGTTAAAATTTTTAGAAATGCAGTTGTAGGTGTGATATTGAGTCTCTCATTCATAGGTATTATCCAACTTGTCTCATTACTTTTAGGACTGACGGGAAGTTTATTTGATATAAGTATTGTACCTCAGCCTAGGGTTGTTCCAAGAGGTGGAAATTGTGGAGGATATACGGTTTGTGCTGACCCACAAGATTCCTGCGTACTTGATCCTGTGGCCGGTTTCAAGAAATGTATGTGAAAAAGCTTGTAATATAATTAATAATAAGTTTAACCAAATGAATTTTAGCTTAATATCAAATCAATTCTACATTCCAGGTACTGAATTTGTCTTTGACCTACCGTCCTATGGAGGTTTTTTCTCGAATGGTATCTTTTCTGCTATCGGTTTCCTAATGTTCCTTTTCCTAGCAATTCTTGTAGTCGCATGGCTAGGATTTGCTATATATGGAGCATTTAGCATTACATCAAGTTTTGGAGATCCACAGAAGATTGAAAAAGGCTGGAAAACTATTAAAAGTGTATGGATCGGAATATCGTATTTCCTGTTGTTTTTCCTAGTGATTACTTTTGCTGCTGTATTTATGGGAGTTGGTGCACCTTGGAATTGGGCTGAGAACTTAAGGCAATGTAATCAAGGTGGTCCTGCCTCTGGAAGGTTTTATTTCCAAGGCAAGTTTGAACCCGATCCCAATGATCCTACGAAAGTGATTAGAAAATCTTATATAGAACTTCTAGACGATTACCTTGAGTCTGCAGGATCAACCAGACCTCAATATTATGTAGTCTGTTGTGAAGATGGCGATACGGAGTATATCGATATCATTGAATTTCAAAGTGCTATACCAAGTGAATGTGCACTGAACAGCACACACGGGAACAGTAACGTCTCAAATGTATGCTTATCGAGTGGTCAGTTATGTAATATTAATGGGAATCCAGTTGGGTCATGCTGTGCAGGACTAACTTGTACTGGTAGTGTTAATAACAATCCCAACAGTTTTCGATGTGAATAATGTTGCTGTAATTGTTTTGCTATTTAAATAAAATTAGTTTAAAATTTGTTATCTTTAATAAATAAATTATGAAAAAACAAGTATTATCAAGTCTTTTACTGACTCCAATTATATTAGTACTACTCTCGGTCGGAGTAAGTGCTCAGACTAATCCCTCCTTTTTACCAGATCAAATTTTAAGTCTGTTCAATCTCTTAGGACCAGATGGGTCTGGTACTGCTTCTTTTATTGTCAGTAGAGTGAGGGTAGGGTTGTTCATAGCTTTGGGTGTGATTATTGTAGTTGCGGTAATTTATGCTTTACTAGCATCTTTCAAATATATCCAATCACAAGGTGACCCAGGAAAAATCGAAGAAGCCCAAAAAGCCATCAAGGCAATATTTATGGGTATCGCAGCTATGATGATCGCCATTGTAGGAGTTATTCTTGTGTTCGTATTTTTTGGAACTAGTCCAGTTGAACCAAATCTTTATCAAACTTGTTTAAGTGCACCAAATAGTGTCGGTTGTGATAGCTGTAGAGCAGAGGGTATCAATGGTGGAGATTGCAGAACTTGTGAAGGTCTATTTGCAGAAGTCGCAAGAGGTGGAACACTTGATCCTGGAGAGCAAATTCAATTTAACAATTTATGTCAATAAAATATTTATTTATTAATTAATATCAGAAATGCGTAATTTACTAACTATCGGTTTGGGTGTTGTCTTCTCATTCTTGTTATTAATGTTCATAACACCTCTAAGTGTTGAAGCACAAAATTCTGGACTACTACCAGATCAGATTAAATCAATATTTGACTTATTCGGTAGAGACGGAACAGGAACTGCATCATTTATCTCTGGTCGAGTTCGTACTGGTTTGTACATCGCTCTTGGTATGATAATACTGGTAGCTGTCATTTACGCATTAATTGCCGCATTTAAATATATACAATCACAAGGAGACCCCGGTAAAATTGAAGAAGCACAAAAAGCAATCAAAGCGATTTTTATGGGAATAGCAGCGATGTTAATAGGAATAGTCGGCGTAGTCCTGGTATTCGTATTTTTTGGTGCAGGAAGAGTTGACCCAAATCTTACTCAGGTATGTTTAAGTGCTCCAAACAGTGTGGGTTGTGAAGCTTGTAAGGAAGACACAAGCAGTGCTATTTGTTTATCATGTGAAGATATCTATGCTGACGTGGCTGCTGCAGCTGCTGCAAATGCTGCCGCACAAATTGCTGATTTGGATACTAACTATAAGTTCTGCAAAGATCCTCTAGATGGAGGAGATCCGTTAGGCACAGTACCTGCAAATGTTCCAGATCCTGATTAATAGATTAATAAAAAAGTATTTGAAAATAATAAACTTTGTATTGCCTACCTATAACTTACTAATAGTAAAAATTAATAACCTAAATTATTTATTTAATAATTAATTATGAAAAATCAATTTAGCCATTTAACAATTAGTTTTATGGGAGTGTTGACAGTATTATTACTATTGCCTAGTGGTGTGAGTGCACAAAATTCAAGTCTCATACCAGAACAGATTCAAGCGATATTTGATTTGTTTGGTCGAGATGGTTCTGGTGCAGCCTCTTTTATCTCAGGTAGAGTACGAACTGGCCTTTATATAGCACTAGGATTAATAATACTTGTTGCAGTAGTCTATGCTTTGATAGCTGCATTTAAATATATTCAATCACAAGGAGACCCCGGTAAAATTGAAGAAGCACAGAAAGCAATCAAGGCGATTTTTATGGGAATAGCAGCGATGTTAATAGGAATAGTAGGGGTTGTATTGGTATTCGTATTTTTTGGTGCAGGAAGAGTTGATCCAAATCTTACCCAAGTGTGTTTAAGTGCTCCAAACAGTGTGGGTTGTGAAGCTTGTAAGGAAGACACAAGCAGTGCTATTTGTTTATCATGTGAAGATGCATACGCTGATTATGCTAGAGATAGTGCAAACGTAATTGACGATACTCTAAATTATTGTAAGGATCCGCTTAATGAAGGTGCTCCGTTGGGAACTACCCCGAACCCGGTTATACCAACAGATATACCTTAAAATAATTGAATAAAGGTCTTGATATGAAATTAGTTGATTGCAGATATTTAAAGTTTTAATCAGTATTTAACAACTTACAAATTTTTATAATTATTACTTTACATGTATGTATAAATTGTCATTAAGGTTCGTCATTAGTATATTTATAATGTTGGGGATTGTGTTAATCCTACCAACAGCAGTTTCTGCACAAACTTCGAATTTACTTCCAGAACAAATTAATGAAATTTTTAACCTTTTCGGAGAGGATGGCTCAGGAACAGCATCATTCATCTCAGGTCGAGTTCGTACAGGATTGTACATAGCACTTGGATTAATAATTCTTGTAGCAGTAGTTTATGCGTTGATTGCAGCATTTAAATATATCCAATCACAAGGTGACCCTGGTAAAATTGAAGAAGCACAGAAAGCAATCAAGGCGATATTTATGGGAATAGCAGCAATGTTGATAGGAATAGTAGGTGTAGTTCTAGTATTCGTTTTCTTTGGAGCAGGAAGAGTAGACCCAACACTTACTCAGGTATGTTTGAGTGCCCCAAATAGTAATGGTTGTGAAATTTGTAAGGCAGATGTAGAAAATTCGCAATGTACTGCTTGTAACGCTTGGTATGCTGCTTATGCTGCAGGAACACAACCAGAAACTGCTATCCCTGGAGATTGTAAAGATCCATTGAATGGAGGAACTCCATTAGGAACTCCAGATGGAGGTGTAGTACCACCAGCACCTTGATTAATAGCAAAAGCATGATTGACAATGAAAAGGCTACAAAAGTAGCCTTTTTTATGTGTTAAATAGAGTAGTACATGATTAGGTGTTCAATTAGTGCCTATAAAGGTTATAGCCTCATATAGACTTAAACAATAACAAGAATTATTTATTCGTATCCCTTAACTAGATTAAATATTTGTTCTGCGCTACTATAGAATATATTAAGTTTGTGAGTCATGAAAAATAAAATAATATCAATTTTGATTACTATCTCAATTACATTTATGATTGTATCCACCCAGGTCGTAACTGTTCAAGCACAAGGTGGCCAGACTGATTTTTTAAATGATTGCCCCGTAGATAGTATAGATCCTGATTGCAGACCACCTACACTTCAAACATTTGAATTTGTATTGGTGAGATTCATATATATTGCTTGGGCATTGGGTGGTTTTTTATGGTTGGCGTATTTCATTCTTATCGCTTATTCGTTCTTTACGAGTGACACAAATAAAATCGAAGACGCGAAAAGTCGCTTTGGTAGGTGGTTGATTGGAATAGTATTGTTCTACTTATCCAGAATGATAATCTCGTCAGTAATGGCGACCATGATCTCTGGTACTAGTAATTGTTATCTACAATTTGACGGAACCCCTGGGTTTACGTTCTTCTTCCCAGATGTATGCACAGGTTAAATACTTTTATCGTTTAGATTTACTACGATATTGTCACAGAAGCTGAGTTCGTCCGGACTACTTTCCCCAAGCACACAATATATTGACAGGTCTTCGCCACTATCGGTGCTCAAAAGACCATTAGAACAATATCGCTGTCCACATGAGTCGTTGTAGTATCTATTTGTGTAAAAGTAGAAGTTCTCATCGACTTTGACTCTATAGATTTGATTAGCCGTGAGTCGGGAATTTAATAATGTTATGTCAGGTTCTAAGTCAGCCCCAAAGGGTGATGTGTCACTAGGATTTATTGAAATTTGAAGCAATGTGTCATTTTGAGATAACTTCCACTGAGAAGATGTCTTTTCCGATTTAATAATTTCATCATTATATTTTCCAATACTTTCTAGTGTTAGAGTGGTCTGCGATGAATCTGTGTTTTCTGAAAGAACGAATGTGTTTGAGATTGTGGGAATTTTAATAGTTGGTGATGGGGTAATCGTAACAACATCCTCTTGTGAAGTGGTTTTTTCTTTTTGAATTAATTCTTGAGCATTCATTCCAGCATATACAAGGAGGATTGTCGCAAAAATTATTATGATGAATCTTTTCATAGGTTTTTTGTTAAATGATTTTAGCATTGGAGTTAACTAGTAATTTAGCGTTGGGTTTTATAAGAATTTTATAATATCCTAAATCCATATCAAGTGTAACATTGCTATTTATTGTTAGCGATTTTCCCTCGTTAATTATTAGATTATTGGGAACGGAGGCAGAGGATGACAAATCACAATTCTCTAAAATCACCCAGTCTCCAGATATAGGTGGTCTGCAAGTTGTAGGGTTATTTGAATCATTTTCATTAGTACTTACCATATTTGTGTTTTGGAAGGCACTCATAGTATGTTCAGACTCGTTAAATATTACTTTGTCTTCAAGGGTAAAAGTATAAGAATCAATAGTAAAGGGTCTATATGGGGATACAATATGAATATGAGTTCCCTGGGAGACTAGGGGACATGTTGATTTTGATTCGTTCACAGATCCTTCGACCATCTGACCGAGAAATTCTCCTTGTTTAATTAGTTCACCCTGTTTGATTCGTGAGGGAATTGTATCTTTATCAAGATGCCAGATTCCTATAATTTGGTTACTATTTGTAGCTTTGATTGCAAGGGCTGATTGTTTTTGTGAGCCTGGGTTTTTGCAGATTTGATAAACATAACCTGTAACGGGAGAAAGAATGTCTGCATTCGTCACTGTAGAACTGAGCCTTGGGGCGAAATCAAGTGCATGACAAGGCTCGCCACCTAAATATGGCAGTGCTCCATGCCAGCCTGAGTTATTTGGACATGGTTGAGTGTTTGTAGTTCTGACTCCCGAGAAGAAAAACTTTGTTCCAGATTTCGACCACGGTAATTTATAATCAATATTTAAAGCCATCGTTTTGTACTGACTGGGGAAATGGGTAAGAAGAGTGGTTTTGGCCTCGTAGGACAACTCTTCATCAGGAATTAACCTTGCAATGTCAGCTGCCTGTGGTTCGTCGGTAAATGCAGATTGCCAAGCACCTCTTGAGTTTATTGCCAGAATCATCGAAACGGAATTATTGATTGGAGAGTTCTCTGGATTAGTATAGTCGACACTACTTTTCTTGTAATGAATGTCCGCAATAGCCCAATCATTTTCCCAACGAATGCTCGGGACAAAAAATATATTGTTTAAGGGAGTATCACCCTGCCAACGGTTAGTAATTGTATCTAAGATTGAGTTGACGACTTCTGGTGGGATTTGACTACTATTCTCTGAAGTAACTTCCAGCTTATAATTTGGAGGTGAAACAGTTTGAGCTTGTGTCGATATTTTTTGGATGAACAAGATTGGAGTTATTCCAAGAATCAGCAATAAAAAGGGTATCAATATTAGGCTTCTCATGTATTAAATCTTTAATAAATAGTTATGAGAAGATTCTAGTTAAATTATTCAGATTTTACTTCGTGCCATGGCACAAGATTGTAACAATTTATGCTTTGCCAAGTTCTGTTAAAAGCCTTATAATTGGCTTTAATTTCCTTTTATTTCAATGAATTCGAAAGCACAACTTGCCAAACAATCTTTAGGGATTTTCAAAGAAAAGGTCGACAATGTCTTGGGTGAAATATTGGACAAAGAAATCAAGGAAGCTGAAAATTACACAAAACTTGCAGTTGACTATATGACTGAACTAAAAAACATCAGTTTAGTCAGCGGGAAGCGTCTAAGACCTTCATTCGTATACTACACTTACAAACTAAGTGGAGGTAGAAATGAAGAAGAAATCATTAAAATCGCAGCTGCAATAGAATTGGTGCATGTTTTCTTACTAGTTGAAGACGATTTTATGGATATCGCTTCGAAAAGACGAGGATATCCTACAATTAATGAAACTTACAGAGTTTGGCATGCAAAAAATATCTACAAGAAAGATAGTACACATTTTGGTAATACAATAGCTGTGAATGTAGGTTTGATATGTGATCACATTGCTTTGAATGTCATTAATAACTCAAGTTTCGATCTCGAATTAATTAAGAGAGCAGTTAATCAACTGAACAATCAAATCATCATCACTGGTCATGGGCAAATACATGATATGTTGAATGAAGTGCGTTCAGAGCTAACGGAAGAAGATATTATTAATGTTCTGTATTGGAAAACTGGAATCTACACTTACAACAATCCGATTCAGGTAGGAGCAATATTAGCTGGTGCGTCTGATGAAAAATTAGATATGCTTGCTAAATATGCTATTCCTGGTGGTGTAGCTTTTCAGATACAAGATGATATTCTAGGAACATTTGGAGATGAAGAAAGTACTGGTAAATCAGCTGATGGGGATATTGTAGAAGGAAAACAAACACTTTTAACTTATCATGCATATAATAAAGCTACAAAAAACCAGAAAAAAGTTTTAGACGAGGTAATCGGAAACCCTACGGCAACAAAGAGTGATGTCGATAAGGTTAGAGAAATTATGATAGAAACTGGTTCACTTGAAATTTCGAAGAAAAAAGCTTTGGATTTAGTTATAGAGGCAAAAAATGCTCTTCTGAAATACAAAGACGAGGCTGGCTGGACTGAAGAAGGAGTGAATTACCTGGAAGGGATTGCGGATTATATGATTGAAAGAAAACTTTAAACTATCATATCTATCTTGAATAAGAATAATACTGATTATTTATTAAAAGCGAAAGAAATCATACATAGCCATGATTTGGAGCCCTATGTCCAATCACTCCTCAGATTATGGATTGATACTAGCCCTCCTTCTATAGGTCATGGATTTGGTCATGTATTAGAGGTGGCAGTGGAAAGCTATGAACTAGCTCTATTAAATAAATATGAAAAACCTGAAGAATTATTCATTGCAGGTCTACTTCATGATGTTTACAGACCAGCAGAAGGAAAAGATGGGCAGGAAGATCATCATCAAAGGAGTTATGAATTAGCATTGAAGATTTTAGAGGGATTAAAATCTGAAGCCAACTTCGTAACAAAATTTAAATATGCACTTTCAGATGAATGGAAACAAAGTCAGAAATTAGATAAATTCTCATGTTTGTTATTTCTTGGTGACAAAGCTCGGTTAGATAGGAATATGGCTGATGCATACGCTTGGGCATCCAATGTATATTGCATTTTGAATGGTAAACAGATAGTTTACAAGACTGCACTCCACACAATGAACGGATACGTTCAGTATTTCCACAAAATCCTTCCAATGTTATTGAAAATTGAGTTGGACGGCAGAGATGTAATTATAGATAATTTTGTTGAAATTATCACATCTCTAAAACTTCAATATAAAATTGACCCAGCCGGTAAAGACTTTCAAAAATATTTAGAAAAAGAAGCTAGAAAATTTTCGGATAAAGAACGTAAGTATCTGAAAGAGTTTGTTAGAAATGATTCAGAATTAAATAAGCTGTTGGAAAATTTTGATAATTGAGTATAAGTTTTATTGCGTTCTAACGCAAAGAAATCCTCTATAAATGTAGTATAATTACCCCGAAAGAAATATTTACCATGGATGAACTACCATTAGGCAGGAAAATCTATGTTCTGAGAGAAGATCGCTCTCTCAGTCAAACAAAACTTGAAGTCGAAGCCGGGCTTTCATTTGGTACACTATCCAGAATCGAAAACGGAAATATCAATCCCACAAAAGAAACTATCATCAAAATCGCTCAAGTGTTGGACTTGCACGATGACGAATTCAACTATTTGATTAGCTTGCAAAAATCCAGCCCGGATGTTGATGAGATTGAAAGGGTGGTGGGGTTGGTTTCGGAAGAAATTAAAAACGAAAGAATTCCAGCTTATTTAATTGATACAAAATTACGCGTGTGGGATTGGAACAAAATGATATTGAAATTGATTGGTGCAGATGATAATTCGGCTGAAAAATATAGAGGTTATACATGTATGAGATTGTTATTTTTTTCAGAATTTAATATTCGTAACAAAATTCCAAAAGAAAAATTAGGAAAGATTATTAAACAACAAGTAGATACATATAAATATGTGTCTAATAAATATAGGAACGAGTCATTTACAAATTCCGAGATTAGAGAATTGCTAAAGGATGTATCTTTCAAGAATGCATGGAAAACAGAAAGTGAATTGAAATATTTCCCGATTAAAAATGAGTTTCATCTGAAATATGGCAATAATATACTAAACATCGACATTCTGCTGAACAGATTTAGTAGTGATAATCGATTTATAATAGTTAAATACTACCCTAAGGACTCTAGAACTCTCAAAGTCTTTGAATCAATTAGAGATAGTATAAATCATTCTGAAAACAAGGGTAGGCCGAAGGAAAAGGTAGACCCCTGACCTTCCTGACTAGTAACTTTTCTCTTACCATGCATTAAATCAATCAGTTGAAAACTTACAAATAATCCTAACCCTGTACCACTTGGATTTACTACATTATTTGATTGGTTATAAAGAGTCTGTGCTCTGAAGAACTTCCTACCTAATTTTTGAAGATTCTCAGCGGATATCCCAATTCCATCATCTTTTACATCTATCCAACCAAGACTTTCCTGTTCATACATTTTGATTTCTACATTCCCTTCACCAGTATATTTTATCGCATTATTAAGAAAATTATCCATCACCTCTTGTATCCTGATCTTGTCAGCAATAACATAAATATCATTTTCGGGTTCTGTATAAATTACTTTGGTATTATTTCTTTTCGAAAGGTCATTATGACCCTCAAGACTTTCGTGGATTACATCTTTTAGGGAAACTTTCTCACTGTTTACCTGCATTCTTCCACCTTCTAGTTTCGTAGTTGAAAGAAAAGTTTCAATTAATGCTATCTCTCTACGAATTGACTCAACTGCCATTTTAGTATATTTTGCGAGTTTTTCGGGATTAGTATCATTTTTACTAATATGTTTTTGCAAGGTTACTACGGAATTTCTAGCAATTGATATTGGAGTTCTTAGTTCGTGTCCCATTACATCAAGCATATCTTTTTCTTGTCTGCGGACTTCTTCTAACTTTAATAGAGCTTCTTCTAGGGCTTTATTCTTTTGTTGCAACTGGGCTGTAGCATCTTTGACCTTCTTTTGAAGAGTTTCATTAAATTGTTGTATCTCTTTGTAAAGTAGAGCTCTACCGATTCCGAGACTCATAGTTTCGGCGATGCTTATTAGTAATTTCAGTTCTTGTGAATTATAAGGAGCTTTTGCTTCTTTGTACCCCACTAATAATAATCCCCGTACTTTTTGTTCTTCCTTTAAAGCTATCATAACTTCTAACTCGTATTTTTCCATTTGACTTAGTATGTGGCTTTTTAACATACGGTCTAATGAAGTGTATTGTTGGGGGTCCTTTAAATCATTTGAGGTTATGGTTCTTATGTTTTTGGATATAAAAAACTGTAAAAATATATTAAAATCCTGAGATGAAGGATAAGGATCTTTCTTGTAATTGAATGAAAGGAGCTCATTTGTCTGATTATTCGTCATAATAATTACGCCAGAAGAATCAGGGCGTAGTGTTCTAGAGATCATAAACAATGATTCTTGACTTATTTTCTCAATATCTAAGCTAGTGGTGAGCCTTTGTCTAAGTTGTTCTAAAACTACAAGAGGGTTGTATCCTGGGTTAATAAGATGGGAATCAGTATATTCAGAGATATATTTATTAAATGTATTGATGAAGTATGTAAAAATAAATGCAACTGGTATACCAATGATGTATGCGTAATTATTGAATGAGGTTCCATATATACCTTCGTATATAAAAGCTAACAGAAAATAAACTATATAGGGAGGAAGTGATACTACGAAATAATATATAAACTTTCCCAATAATAGTCTGACATCAAAGAGTTGGTATTTGAGCATAGAGATAAATACACTCAACATTAGTATTGATGTTGAAATTGGTAATAATGTCGAGCTCGAGTTAATATTCGTAAAAAAGGGGATAATTAAATTAGTAATTAAGGTAATGATCGTAATTATTAGGAATCCAATTGAAATGTATTTAATTTGCTTACGTATTTGACCTCCCACAAAGATGTATGAGATCGCAAGATTTACCAGTGAAATAATTACTACCAGTAGGAAAGAAATTAGAACAAAGTTAGCATATACACCCCTAACCTGGGTAGGTTGATTATTTAAATAAACAATATTACTAATGAAACCTTTGGAAAATAGGAGAGGCACTGTAACCGATGAAATTATGATACTTAAGAATAATAAAAGTTTTTGTAATCGTAATGGTTTTTCATTTAGGCTAAAAGTAAATAAGCTGAAGAAGACTAAGTAAGTGAGAGGGGATAAAAAGCCGATTCTGCCTACTAATAGGATTGATTCTGTTGTTAAATTGATTTCATGAGGGAAGTACAAAACTTTGATCGAAGTTAACCAAAGTATTAAGAATATAGACATTAATAAAAAAATCCTTGCTTGTTTATTTTTGGTAAGGACGTTTAATAGTAATAGATTCAGTAGAACAATAAAGATAACAGCAAAATAAAATGTGTACGAAAAGAAATCCATAATTGAAATACATTATAGTTTTTATTATTTCAGAAAATTCGATACAAAGGAAACGATTCTAAATACTTTGATTGTGAAGATTGCAGTATCAGGAAAATATCATACGAAACATTGTTTTTGCCATTATTCTTTTCCTTGTCATGTTCCCGCCGTTGACGTACTCTTCAGTAGCATTAATTATATCTGATGATGATGTTGCATAAACTGATGGTCCTCCTCTTAACAACCAATATCTAGAGTAAAATTCCTTGTAGACATTCAATTCAGGATCATTAACCCCTTTGAGTCCTTGAACTGGTAAAAATCTTAAATTTTGTTGATTTAGGATTTTAATTAGTCCGGGTCTTGCAATCATAACCCCACTACTTGGGTGACCTAAGGAACTTTCGACATGGTGTGCTGCCGCATTTGACAAATGCATAAATGCTGATCCATCTTGTTTTACTTTTAAATTTGCAGGATTGCCGGTTAAATTTTTAGCAATTGTCAGGCGACCAATTGTTACGAAAGGAGGAAGTAAGTTTGTCGTTTGTTTCACCAAATCCTGAACATTTGAATTGGGATCCATGGGTTCAAAGAAACGATCTATCCCTGTCTTCACTCCTTTTGAATACATTAATGAAAGTGTACCGAGAACACCTTCATCAGGGGACTTATATATGAATACATAATGATCTAACCCTTCTCCTTCACCATTTAATGTTGGGGGTAGAACATCTCGTGTTGCTTGGAATCTACTATATCCTGCATCTATCAAATCGGACAACGAAATGTTTGTAGTGATTTGCAATTTGGGGTCGTAAGGACATATCAGGACTTGTTCCTTCTTGTGTCTAACGATAACATCTTGAAGCGTTGGTGTTTCTCCAAAAACTGAGTCCATACTATTCATTTTACCGATTAATTATAACATATATATACCATTATGTAATAGGAATCCATGATATAATCTTATATATATATATTACATAACGAGAATGTTAGATGTATGGGGAGACCCAAAGTTTGTATCTTCCTACAGAGAAATGGAGGACGGATTATTAGGAAAAATTAGGTTATATGAGAAAGTCCTAAGTTTCGTTCCATTACCTAATGAAGGTAATATGTTTGTATTAGATTTGGGATCTGGACTCTCTACAATTAAACTACCAATAGAAGGAATGGGATATAATTATATCGGGATGGATTTAAGCAAGGGAATGCTTAATGAAGCTGCAAGTAGAGAAGGAAACAATAATTTGTTACAAGTTAATGTCCTTGATGGGGGGTTGCCTATAGCGTCATCCTCGGTATCTATAGTCTTGGCAACGAATTTCTTATATAATTTTACACAAGAACAATTAAAAAGAGATATTCTGCCTCAAATAAGAAGAGTTTTAAAGCCAGGTGGGCAGATAATTATTACAAATCCAATACCAAACGCTAATAACAATAAAATCATTAAAGAAGAATGGAATTTGAGAGGAGGAAGATTAACCGATTTACTAACATTAGTAGGTGATTTAATAAGAAATCGAGAATTCTTAATTCAACAAAAATCACTATCTGAAGGTGCGCTAAAAAGAACTTCTGATGAATGGATAGAAGATTTAACTGCACTTGGTTTTAATACATTCTCTACAGATAGTGCATATGCAGGACAAGCTTTTGTATTGTGTGCGAAATTAGATTCATAAGTCAATGTGTCCTGCTTTTGATAAACAGCAAAAGATAAAAATATAAAATTTCCTATGATTTCAAGGTGTAGAATGATTTATGGTAAGCTATAATTTAATGCAAACTTTATTATAGTTACTAACCCATGCCCATAAAACTACTTCACACCTCAGATGTCCACCTGGAAGCGGGATTAGCGTTTCTTGGTGAGAAGGCTGATGCTCATCGGAAGTTGCAATTACAAACTTTTAGCAAAATTATTGAGAAAATTATTTCTGAAAAATTTGACATTTTTTTAATTGCAGGAGACCTTTTTGACACACCATTTCCGAGTGAAAAAGTAAAAATAGCTGTTTTCGAATAACTCAATAAATTAGTCGACAATAAAATATATGTTGCAATAATTGCTGGAAATCATGATAGGCTTGAACAAGCCTCGGTTTATTTAGATAATAGTTATCAAAAGTTGAATCCTGAATATATTCAGATATTCAATCAACCTAATAAAACTACATGGGAAATTCCTGCACTTGATCTGACTGTTCATGGAGTCTCTTTAACTAAACAAAAAGACAACTCATCACCATTAGATAAAATTTCAAAATCCAACAGAACGAAATATAACGTCGCGCTTTTACATGGTTCTGTTGAGATGGGTAATGACAACACAAATAATCCATTAGAACTTTCTAAACTAAAATCTGTAGGATTTGATTATGTAGCATTGGGTGACTGGCATAGTACAAAAAAGATATTAGATAAACCTGCAGTTTGGTATTCAGGATCTCCAGAATTGATAAATATTGATCAAGCTGGTTGTGGTAATGTTCTAGAAGTTGTAATAGATGGTGCAGTAAATGTCAAAGAGACCAAGGTCGGAAGCATTGATGTATTAAAAGTTAACCTTGATGTCACTGGATTGAAAACCCTTAACGAAATAAATCAAAAAATTCGAGAATTAGCACTTAAAGATATTGATAAGAAATTTGTCGAATTAACTTTAACTGGTCTTCGAAATCTGAAGTCATCTTTTCGCACAGAGGAAATCTTTGAAATTCTTAAAGACAAGATTTACTATCTCAAACTAAAAGATACATCAAAATTAGAATTGTCCCAAGATGAACTTGATGATTATCCTGAGGAATTTTTAATTGGGAAATATATTCGATTACTTGAGTTGAAAAAAGGTGAGGATTATTCTCAGAATAAAATAATTGACGAAGCGATACAGCTCGGTGTACGCCACTTGCAAAACAAATAATGAAAATAAAAAACATAAAAATTGAAAAATATAAAAAATTCAAAGATCTCTCACTAGAGTTTGATCCTGGTGTGAATGTCATTGTAGGTGATAACGAAGCTGGAAAATCAACACTTGCTCAGGCGATTATGGATTTGCTCTATGTAGATCCGGCAACAAAAGCAGTAAGTTTCGTCAATACAAGAAAATCATGGGGAACTAGTCATATGCCAGAACTTGAGATGACTTTTCATGCATTGCAATCCGTGTTTACATTAAGCAAAGATTTCCAAAAGAAAACCATAGTATTAAAGAATCTGGACACCAAAAAACAAGTCGATACCTACAAAGAAAGCTTGGAGAACCTGAAGAAAATAATTGGGGTGTCGTCCGAACAAATATATAGAAAAACAGCATTTATAAATCAGGGTGATGTTGCGCTAGTAGATTCTAGCGATGATTTGTTGCACGAGATAACTGATATGTCACCATCTTCCGGAGGTCAAAGTGGAGTGCAGAAAATTATTAAAAATTTACAATCTGAACTTGCTTCACTAACCAGAGGTTTGGAGAGACCAGCCAACAATCCAGGTCCTATAAAATTACAGCAGGACAGGATTCAAAAGATCTCTGATTACTTAAAGGATAAGAAGTCACAATGGGAGAAAAGGCAATCAGCATCTAATTCACAAGATGAATCGGGAAGTGAACTGGATAAGGTTACTACCAAAATAAAAGAAATTGAAGAGCTATTGGAGAATTACAAAGTTGCAAAGGAAGGAAAAGCAAACTTGGCAAAGATTGTCGATGAAATAAAATCTATTGAAGACAGATTACAGAAAGTAGATAGATTAACTCAGGAGATTGAACAATTAAAAGAGGAAAGCGAGAAGTATTCGAAATTCGAAAATCCACAACTTGAAAATGACCTGAAAACAATAATTGGTTTAGAACAGTCCATTAAAATAGCTGAAAAAGAGTTGCAGAATGTCGGAGAGGAGAGTGGAATCAATCAGCAGAATCTTGAGCCAATAAAAACGACTAATGAAAGGAAATTCCCTGTTGTTCTTGCGGGTCATCTAATTGTATTTCTAGTATTTCTAGTATTAACAATTTTTGCATTCTTAACTCAGGAAGGTGTATTTATTCCGTTGATAATTTTCATCCTTGGCATTTTTGTTAATATAGCAATTTTCCTTTGGGGGAAATTAAGTTCCAAAAGTAATGATATTTTTCCGAATAAGTCATATGAGGATTCTATGACTAAATTGGAAAATCAACTAAAAACGAGAATCAAAACTGGTCAAGATGAACTATATACCGTATTAGCAAAGTATGACGTAGATGACGCAAATCAATTTTATTCATTAAAAGCTAATTACGTTTCGATAAAAACAAAGTATTCCGACTTACTTTCTCAACGTAAAGTTGTCTTGGGTGGAGAGGGGATTGAAAAAGTAAAAAAACAACAACTTGAACTGTTGTATTCCAAAAAAGAATTAGAAACAAATGTACTTACAGAAAAAGTCTTGAATTCGCAATTAAGTCCTGAGAAATATCTTGAAAAAAGTCGTGAATTGGACAAACTCGAAATTCAGCAAAGTAATCTTAAAGAAGAGCTAGTAGCTTCTATGACACGAGTCTCTGATAGTAATGTCGAGTATTCTGAAATCGTATCCCTAGAAGAAGAGTTAGAAAATTCTAAGAAAAATATGTCTGATCTAATTCAAAAACAGAAAGTTTTACAATTAACTATCTCTACGATGCAGGAAGCTGTAATTGAAGTTTCGAAATTGGCAAACAAAATCTTAGAAAAAACGATTAGTGAAAAGCTTGGAAAAATCACTTTGAACCATTATACAAAAATTCAGGTTAAACCAGACTTGACTATCCAAGTATACTCGAGCGAAAAAAATGATTGGGTTGATCCAATTAAAGAACTGTCTCGGGGGACAATTGATCAAATATATTTCTTAGTGAGGCTCGGTTTTCTGAAGCTTATAACTGAAAATAGAAATATCCCGATTATTCTTGATGATCCATTTGTTACTGCTGACGCGAATAGAAAAGAATCACTTCGTGAAGTTGTAACTGAAATTGCAAAACAACATCAAGTAATTCTTTTCACGAACGACTTCGATTATTCGGATTGGGGGAATACTATAGTTTTGCCTGTTAGGGGTTAATTCCAAACATATTCAATCTAGCTTGTGAATATAGTACAATATATTATGTACGCGATAATTAAACCTGCTCAAAAGTTACTAACTTCTTTTGTAATAATTTTCACATTATTGGCAATCATGCATCCTGTGGTTCTGTATGCTAGGACTGCGGATGAGATTACACAAGAAAAAACCGAAAAACAAAAAGAACTTGATGCTTTAAATGCGGACTTGAAAAAAGCAGAGCAAACCTTAAAGTCTAATATTTACAAGAAATCATCCTCACTGAATGAAATCGATCGTATTAAGGCGGAATTAGCTGAAATCGAGTCGCAGTTAGAGGTGAATAAACTTACTCAAGCACAACTTGAAAAGGAAATTGGTCTTAAATCACTTGAGAAAGAAGAAACCGAGAGACTTCAAGATATTCAAATAGCTACATCGTATATCTCATGGAAGACTCAAGACGATACTACTTTAGTTTTAGGTGGTAACGATGTATTAAAGAATGCGATTTACTATGATTACGTTACTGAGGTATCAAAGAATTCCATCAAAGGACTTACATCTGAACTCGAAACACTAACTAAATCAAACGAAGAATATAAAGTGCAAATCGACAAACTGGCAACCGACAATACTGAGCTCACCGCGCGAAAAGCCTCTCTTGAAAAGCAGATTTCACAAATTGATTCAAACATCGCTTCGGCTAAATCAAGTGTCGGAAATATTAAACAAAAAATTAGTTTAATATCTGCTGAACAACAAGCTCTGCAAAATTTAGAGAAACAAGCAACTAAAGGAGACGGTCCTGCCGGAACACTAGATATTACCAGTGGACAGTTTTATTTTAGTGGACAAGGATGTGACAGAGAAAAGTGTTATAAGGACGAGGAGTGGAAGATGGGGCAAGGTCACGGTGTTGGAATGTCCCAATATGGAGCTAAAGGATATGCAAATGCAGGTTGGAGTGCCGAACAAATCTTAAAACTATATTATACTGGCGTTGAAGTGGTTGATTATCCAATCAATACTCATATTTGGATTATTTATTGTCCTGGAGAAGCCACTACGAAGACTCCACCTTGTCCGAACTCCGTAAAGAAAAGAGTGGGTTTTGATGATTACCTAGGAGGGCTTGGTGAAATGCCTGAAAGTTGGCCTCTTGAAGCTAGGAAAGCGCAACTGATTGGTGCTAGAACATATGCTGTAAACTATACTAATAATGGAAGTGAAGATAGACCAATATGTTTAACTCAAAGTTGTCAAGTAAATTACCTAAAAGATGGTGGGAACGATAATGACTTCTTCCATGATGGTGACCTCGATGTGACATTGCAGACAAAGAATAAAGTAATTAAACACAATGGGAATTTGATAACAGCTGTATATTCTTCAGATAATAATCAAGGAATGGGTACCGCCAACAACGATACCGTTTGGTCAAACGTTTATGGACAAGGCACTGTATATGCATACTTAAGGAGTGTGAATGATAATCAACATGCAGAAAAAACGCATTGGACAAATTGGCAATGGAGAACAAACGGATATAGCATGGGGCAAATTAACGACATGGTTAAACACGCAGCTTCAAATCCTGCAAATACACACTCAATTAGAACTGTAAACACTGTCGGTAATATTTCGAGCTTAAGTTTCGCGAAAGACCCATCTGGGCGAGTGAAGTTCGTAACACTACAGGGTGACAAGGGTAGCATCAACATGGCAGGCTGGTATTTTAAAGCTATTTGGAACACCTGGATCTCTGAAAAAAGCCCTTCAGGACAGTACGACTACATCAACAGCCTTACTTGGAATTTCCAAAAGAAAGAGTAATCCTAAAGATTGAAATTTGATAGACTTTTATTCCCCACGTTGTTAGAATTTACTGTTTAATCACTATTCTATATGCCTCCAAGAATTCCGGACAGTCTGTCCACTATATTACCAAAAAGAGAACGCAAATCTCTTGGAGCACTTCAGGTATATCCAGAACATGTTTCTTTCAATTCGCAAGATCCAGGTGAAAGTATCTATATCTTGATGAGAAGTCACATTGCAGTTAATGTGGGATGGGTTATTCGATTTTTCGTAGGTTTATTAGCCCCAATTGTTCTTACGATTTTAGTGATGTTCTTCAATTCAGTCTTAACATCCAGAGGAATCCCCCCAATCGAGATTAGTGACTTGTTGCCTGTCTCTAATTGGTTAATGATAGTGTTATTTTATTATTCATTAGCTGTTTCATATGCATTAGCTAATTTCCTCGACTGGTATTTTGATGTATATCTAGTAACTAATCTCAGAATTCTACATGTGGATTTCAGAGTGTTTACAGGGAAATTTGTTGCCGAAGCTGCACTAGTCAATATCGAAGATGTTTCAACTCACATAATCGGATTTTTACCATCGTTTTTTGATTATGGTGATGTGCTTGTTCAAACGGCTGCTGAGAAAGCTAAATTCAACTTGCTTTCCTTGCCAAGTCCAAGCTGGTTCAGGGATGTTATAACTGATTTATCTAATTTGGCAAAAGGCAAAAGAGAAAGAGGTTATGGTAATCATGCTGATACTGTCTATGAAGCACCTACAATTATGGAAGAGGAAGAAGGAGGTGAGCCATGATTTTTAATTTTTCACTTGGTGATATAGCTTTTGTAGTAGGTAAAATTACAATAGTAGTGTTCATGTTAATTCACATACTTGCGATAATAGTTCTGATTAGACAGTCGGTTCTTGCAAGCAGAGTAGTAGTAATCGATGGCAATCGCAAAGTATTATTATTTGCGTATGTGCATGTTATACTATTGGTCGCAATATTATTACTAATCATATTACTGCCCGAAATATGAACGAATCTGTCTCACGAAAATTCTACTTTAGCAAAGACATCCAAAAAGGATTTCTTGCTACTGTCTATAATTACAAACCCCGAAACGAAAACATCCTCGCTCGAAAAGGAGAAGTTTTTGCTGTCCTTCGTTTAAAATCAGACCCCGATTTTGACTTGATTACCGCTGGGGGGATTTTATTAGATTATTTCCATGAAACATATTTCGAAATACAAGAATCCAGTACATTACTGGCATTAGAAAAAACTGTTATTTCGTCTAGTAAACATCTAGCCAAATTAATCGATAATGACAACAAAGTCGGTAAGACTGGGATCGAGATGGATTTGATTGCGATGTCAATCGTTGATAATGTCGCATATTTTGTTAATGCTGGTTCTTCTGCAGTAAAAGTGTTGCGTGAAGGAGAATTGGTTGATATCAAATCTGCGCTTAAAGACCCGAGTGGAGAGGGTATGGTCGAGGTTGCAAGTATGGAACTAATGCCTGACGATCGGATTTTAATCAGTACAGAGGCAGTTTCTAAGTTATTGAAGAAAGATGAGACTGAGAAATTATTAAACGAGTTTGAAGTCGACGATTTTCCAAAAAAAGAAAAAAACAGCTATGAACATGCATTGATGATAGTTGGATATAAATTGGGTGAGAAAATGGAAGAAAAACTTTTGAACACAGTAGATCCTGAGGAAGATGACAAGACTTTAGGTGAATTAATCGCTTCCGAGAATGAAGAAGTTCTTGTCGAAAGTGAGTTTTTGGACGAACCTGTTGTTACCTCAGATGTGCCTTCAGCCATGGAAGATGCTGATAATCCTAATCTGGATGAACCACTAGTGGAGACAGATGAAATAAAAACTGAGGAAATGGAAATACAAGAAAATACTGAAGATATCGAAAAATCTCCCGAAGATGTTGTGAAAGAGGATGATAGAAAACCGCTCACAATCAAGGAAGAAAAAACCTACAAAGTATTGTTAACCAAGCTTACCAACAAATTAAAGCTACTCCCCAAGAGAGTTAAATCTTCAATGAACAAATCACAACCGGAGTTGGTCCCATCTGGTAACAAACCAAAACAAAAAGTGATAATTATTGTATTGGTTTTGTTCCTTTTAAGTGGAGCTCTATATATTGGTGTTAGACAAGCAATCAAAAACAATACCGAAAAGGTTCAAACAGAAGAAGCACAAGTCTCGCTAGAAGTTTTGACTCAAAAAGTCGAAACATTGGAAAACCTAGTTGCGGAAATAAAGTTAAATGATAGTACCGAGAAAAGACAACAAGGAATTAATGAAGTCGCTTTAGCTAGAGCGGAAATCGATAAAGTGAAAGATTTTGAGCAAGTGAAAACGGAAGTGGAGGCATTCTCAGCAAGAGTTCAAGTAGCCGAAGATTATTTCAATAGAATCGTTCCAGTTAGTGAAGACAATAAGCTTGTCGATGTAGCAAGTTTTTTCCCAGATGCTTCTTTAAGTGATGTTGCATTTTCGAGCACGAAGATCTTCTTATCAGATAGCGGATTGGGAAAAATTTACTCTGTAAATTTTGATGGTACAGACTTACAGGAAATCGTTTCAGATTTAACAAATCCAACATCACTTACAGTTGATACACAGGGCAAAGTGTTTTTCCTGGATGATTCATCTGAAAACAGAATTGGTATTTTCGATCCGACAACAAAGACCACAAAAAGACTTGCAGGGACATCTACATCGCGTATAGGTGAAGTTGGTTCGATTGAATTTGCGGAGATTTCAGGAGGGAGAGTATATCTAGTTAATAAAACAGATAAAAAAGTCATGTATCTTGAGAAGTCAGGCGACAACTACGGATTGCCTGCCTCTCGTTTCGAGCTTGCAGGACTTGCAACAGGAAAGGACATCTACATAATCGATAACAAGATATACGTTTTAGCTGAAATTAATCAGGGTTTATACAGGTTCTTAAATGGTCAAGATGATTCACCAGAGTTGATTGGTTTACCTGAGGGTGAGGATATGAACAAAAGTACAGGAATGTTTGTAGATGGAACCAATATTTACTTCACAGACCCTGAAAACAAAAGAGTTGCAGTGTTCGATAAAGGTGTTCAGACAGCAAAATTTAAAGGTCAATACAAATCGAGAGACGGAGAGATGTTCGGAGAATTATTAGATGTTGTATCAGTAGTCGCTCAAGGGAAAATCTATACAATAGATAAGTCCGTTCTTTATGAACTTGACCTCACTGGCTTGAATAAGTTATAGAGATATGCATTTCTTGTAAATAATGAAAATTCTCGCAAATAACAAAAAGGCAGTATTCAACTATGAGGTTTTGAAGAAATTTCAGGCTGGTTTAGTATTGAAAGGATGGGAAGTTAAATCAATTAAAACTGGAAGAGTGAGTTTGAAGGAAAGCTATGTGAAAATCATGGATGGAGTACCAATAATCGAAAAGATGCACATCTCGGAATGGCCTGGAATGCACAAAGATACCGACCCCGACTTTGACCGAGATCGAGTATTATTATTACATCAACAAGAAATTAATAACTTAATTTCTGGGACGAAAATTAAAGGTCAAACAATTGTTCCACTCCAATTATATTTAGATAAAAACAAAATAAAGCTTGAAATTGCACTTGCAAGAGGCAAGAAGAAGTATGACAAAAGGGCAAGATTGAAGGAAAAGGATCAAATTAGACAAATTGACCGCGATCTTAAACATCTGGGTTATAATTAGATATGCAAGACTATCAACAACCAACACAACAACCTGTAAACGATCCAAATGGTGGTAATCAACCCCAATACAATCCGGCTATGCAAAATCCACAATTCATGCCTTATGCACCGCAGCAGCCGGGAAACTATCAGAATTATCAAGCTAACCCTAATCCTCAGCAACAATACAATCAGAATTATCAGGCGAACCCTAATCAGCAACAACAGTACAATCAAAATTATCAAGATAACCCAGGTTCTCAGCCTGTTAATTATCCAAACGACGGCAATCAGATGCCGTATGTAAATACACAAGGTAATCAGTATCCAAATCAGCAACAACCTACGAGTCCAGCTGATGACCAACAAGGAATTGACTCGAATACTGTTCCTGCTCAACAACCAGTTTCGGTCAGTACAGGATCTCCAGAATCTGCTCCTATCCCAGTTGCTCCGGAACAATCAAACCAAAGCGTAGAGTATGGATATGAAAAACTTAAACAACTTGAAAGAGCGAGTGAAAACTTACAACAAATTGAAAACAAAGAAACAAGGAATCCTCAAAATGACGATCAACAAGCTGAGAAGGCAAAGATGCCAGTTGCCCAAATACCTTCGGCAAAACCACAAGGGCCTAAGATTTTTGGCTACCATATACCTCAAGCAATAACTACAAATATAACTGCGATTCGTGAAAGAAAGGGTACTGGAAATCCAGATGATGCTAGAACTTGGATTTATGTACTGCTTGATAAATTGCTAAAAAGGCAAACCTATCAAGACTAAACTTCTGTTTCTCCTGATTTAAATACTGTACTATAATAAGTAAAGAATATTTATCAGATATGATTTTAATTCAGTCGAGACCCGTAATAAACGCTCCAAGTCCTTCTGGAGGTAGTATGTTTGGCTTCATTGCAGAGCCTACATTTTGGATTATTCTCATATTGTCTATTGTTGCATTAATTGGAGCGATTTTCTTAGGAAGACATCTCGTCCTTAAATTCTTGAGTCGTATCAAGGAAGCCTCTATTGAGAAAAAATCCCTAGATGCCGAAATCTTCGAAGTTAGACTTCCGAAAACAAATGAAGTGGAGATACAGGCTGCGGATCAAATGTTCTCAGGGTTGTTAAATATTGGAGAAAAGTTAAAGGGCAAGCAAAAATTCGTGGGAGCAAATAACTTTGTTAGCTTTGAAGTTGTAGGATTGCCTGAAACTATTCGATTTTATGTAGTAACAAGCAAAAGTGTGTCTAATACTGTTGAGAAAGCTATTAACGGTGCCTATCCTACGGCCGAAGTAATCAAGGTAGATGAATATAATATTTTTAATGATGGTTCGAAGGTAGACTTTGCAGTCTTAAAACTCAATAAGGATAGTTATAAACCTATTCGTACATACGAAGAGCTCAGTACTGATTCCTTATCATCAATTTTGACTACAATGAGCAAGTTGAGATTAGGTGAAGCCGCTGCTTTCCAAGTAGTAATAACAAGTGCAGGGAGTGGATGGAGAGAAGCAGGTAAAAAGTTTGTCGCAAAAGTTCGTCATAATAACTCAGATCCAGAAAAGAAGAAAATTGATGCACCAGAAGATATGCTCGCATCTATTGAGAAAAAATGCGAAAAAGGAGGATTTTACGTAGATTTGAGATTGGTAAGTGTAGCCCGAACTATGGGAGAAGCCTCTCAAACATTGAATACTATGACAAGTTCATTTTCTCAATTTAAAAAAGAGGGTAGTAACGAATTTGTAAAAGTGTCGGTGAAGAAGAATATGAAGAACAAATTTATAGAAGACTTTATCTATAGAATCCCAAGGGAAACATCCATATTGAATACAGCAGAATTGGCTACAATTATGCATTTCCCAAACAAGATGATAAATACTCCACATATTAATTGGCTTTTATCCAAGAGAGCCCCTGCTACCGCTGGTATCCCATCAACGGGAGATTTGTGGCTGGGGAACAACTTCTACAGAGATGTGAATAAACCAATATTCATGATGAGGGAGGATAGACGTAGACATATGTATATGGTCGGTAAAACTGGCTCTGGAAAATCCTATATGTTGCAACAAATGGCACTTCAGGACATTATCAATGGTGAGGGAATAGCGTTCCTAGATCCTCACGGAGATAGTGCTGAGTGGTTACTTGAGAGAATTCCTCCTCACAGGATAGAGGATGTGATTTATTGGGATCCAAGTGATACCGAAAGACCTCTCGGTTTCAATATTATCGAATATTACGATGAACAGGATAAACATAGAGTTGTGAATGCTATCTTGGGAATGATGCAGAAAATGTTCGACCCTCACAATCAAGGTATTACAGGACCTAGATTCGAAAGAGCAGTTCGAAACGCAATGCTTACCGTGATGGAAGAGGAGGGAACTACTTTAGTTGAAGTATTGAGAATCTTGAGTGACCAAAATTATGCGAATAAGAAGATTCCAAATATTAAAGACGAATTAGTAAAGAGATACTGGACTGATGAAATTGCTAATACTCAAGAATTCCATAAGTCAGAGGTCTTGGGCTATATCGTTTCTAAGTTTGATAGGTTTGTAACAAATAAATTAGCTCGAAATATTTTCGGTCAAGCAAAGTCGGGCTTTAACATGCGTTGGGTGATGGATAATCAAAAAGTGTTGATTGTCAACTTATCAAAAGGTCTGATAGGAGAAGAAAATGCTCAATTCTTAGGTTTACTTTTAGTGCCTAGAATTTTATCGGCAGCTATGAGCAGAGCCGACATGCGTCAAGATGATCGAAAAGACTTTTATCTATATGTAGACGAGTTCCAAAACTTCTCCACTGAAGACTTTGCTCAGATTCTATCCGAGGCTCGAAAGTATAGATTAAACTTAATTGTCGCTAATCAGTACATCACACAGATTGATGAGAAGATTCGTGATGCTGTTTTTGGTAATGTTGGTAGTGTCATCAGTTTCAAAGTTGGTAATCAAGATGCTCAATTTTTGGAAAGCGTATTCATGCCAGTTTTTGACGCTAATGATTTGGTTAACCTTGAGAATGTTAATGCTTACGTGAAGATTATCTACCAAGGAGAATCCCCACCTGCATTTTCGATTAACACAAATTATAAATACGCAACTTTTGATATTCCAAAAGACGGTGATAAACGTACTGGTGATATTGTGAAAAATCTATCTAGATATCGCTACGGTCGCGATAGAGCATTAGTAGAAGCTGAAATGCGCGAAAGAGCAAGAATGGATGATGAGGCTCCTGCTCCAAAGACTGGAATTGGTGGAATGGGTATGCCTGGGTTAGGAGGCGGAGCTATGAATACACCACTCAAGCCAAAGACCTAACAAATAAAGTATAATTAGAATATTTTTCTAAATAATTCACCCATGGAAATAAAAAACAAAGTAGTTCTTATTACAGGATCTTCAAGTGGTATTGGGAGACAAACCGCAATTAGATTCGCTCAAGAAGGAGCGAAAGTAGTCATCAATTACAGAGTAAATAAGGAAGGTGCAGAAGAAACGAAGGCGGCAATTGAAAAACTAGGTGGAGAATGTCTTGTCATGCAGGCCGATGTATCAAAAGGAGATGAAATAAATAGATTGTTTGACGAAATAGAAAAGAAATTTAAGAAACTAGATATCTTAATAAACAATGCTGCAATTCCAAACGATAAAGTTCCGTTTCTAGAAACATCCGATGATTTAATATATGAAATGGTAAATACTGACTTAATTGGACCAATGCTATGTTCGAAAAAAGCTGTGGAAATTATGAAAAAGAATGGCGGAGGTAAGATTTTAAATACTTCCTCAATTAGAGGTTGGGAACATGGTGGAAGATCAGTGGTTTATGCTGCTTCAAAAGCAGGGATAAATAGTTTTACTCGAACATTCGCCAAAATGGCTGCACCTCTAAATATACAGGTTAATGCAGTAGCTCCAGGTTTTGTAAAGACCAGAAACTACGACAATATGACCAAAGAACAATGTGAAATTTTCATTAATCAAACTCAACTTAAACGCTGGGTTACTGAGGATGAAATCGCTGATGCATTTATTTTCTTAACAAAGAATGATGCAATGACAGGGCAGGTGATTTATGTTGATGCTGGGTTTACTTTGAAATAAGGATTAACTCATTGAACAGGCTTATCGTTCCATCGATACTAAAATGGCTCTACCATCCCACTGTGTGGAATGCCAAAACTCATCCCGCCCTTTGCCGAGGCATGAGCGGAAAGGCCAGGATAGACTCACTACTGCCAAAATTCTGTAAAACAGAATATAAGCAGCAGTATCATGCTGCAGTAATGCTTCACTTCATTCAGCAACTGCAGACAAGTCGAACCATTACATGGTTCTCGTCCCATCGAAACTAAAATGGCTCTGTCATCCCACTACGTGGAATGCCAAAGCCATATGGGCCAGGATGGACTCCCCGAATAAATTTCTTAACAGAAATTTTACGGGGCAGGCTTCTCGTCCCAACGATACTAAAATGGCTCTGCCATCCCACTGCGTGGAATGCCAAAGCCAAATGGGCCAGGATGGACTCGAACCATCGACCCCCGCTTTATAAGAACGGTGCTCTAACCACCTGAGCTACTGGCCCTCATTAATCATCTTGATTAATAAGGGAATTTCCGTCCATCCTCCTCAAAACAAGGAGTAAGGGTTGGTGTCATTTTAACATTAGTTTGGAAAATCGTAAAAACTTTGTATAACAAAATATCAAAGCGGAGAGATACGTGAAGTTGTTTTGTGGCTTCTTGTTTGGATAAATTCCAGATAGTGTTCGGTGGTAGTTTGTCTTTTGTGTCCAACGATCTCGGCAAGAAGATCGATCTTTAATCCGTTTTCTAATTGATGGATTATAAATGTGTTACGTAAATCGTTGACTGTCGCGTCCTTTATTCCGGTAGCCCGAAATGCATTGTTAATTGTGGATCTTATATTGCGGATTAAAATTTTGTTTCCGGTCCTCGTGAAAAATACATATTTGCTATTTGTGGTCAAGAATATCTTGCTTTTAAAATATTTATCAAGCGCTTCACTTAGTGATAGATTGATTGGTATAGTTCTCTCAGGATATGAAGAATAGGCTTTTATGTGAATTTGTGTAAATTTATCATTTATGTCTTTCTTCTCCAAACGTGACAGCTCCCCAATCCTAATACCTGTTTGAAGTAACATCTCTATCATTGTGTAAAGTCGAATATTACTTTTGGCAGTATCTCTCAAGGCTTTATATTCTAGGGGATTTAGCACCCTCGGAACTTGACGTTGGATTTTTGGGTGTTTAATTTCTTTTGAGTGGTCTGAATCAATTTCCTTGATTGATATTAAAAATTTAAAAAATGTCTTCGTACTGTTAATTTTCCTGGATATACTTTTTGGGGTTAATTCTGATTCTTGTTGTAATTGCTGAAAATATTTTTCTAGAATTTTACTACTCGTTTCTGACCACTTATTAATTTTGTTCTTTTTTAGAAAATTGATAAGTTGATCTAGGTCCTTACGATAGGCAGTAATAGTAAACTTTGAGCGACCTTTCTGTTCTAGGTTTTTCTCGAAGCGGGATAGTGTACTTGTAAAATCCATAATTTGATATACTGGTATTTACTTATCTTTGGGAGTAGACACATCTTATCACAAGCAAAAATTAACGGTCAATACTACAGGATATTATAGTCATGCAAAAACCAGAAAATATCAAAGAAAAAGCAAAGTCATTACGCTCGAAATTCAAGGGTAAAAATATTAGTGTAAAATTTTTAGTATTTGATTTAGCTTTATTAATAATTATCGTAACACTAACATTCAATATCTATCGTGCCTACAATGATGGTATTCGAAATTTAGGAAGATTAAAGATTGAAGAAGAAAAACTATTGAAACTACAAGAAGAAAATTCAAAACTTAGTGAACAAGAGAGCTATTATAACTCGATAGAATTTAGGAAAGCCTACGCTAGAGATAGTTTAAACTTGTCGAAAGAAGGAGAGACACTTTATTTAGTTATTCGAGACGAAAACGAAGAAGTTACAGTAGACGAGGATTTACTATTTAATCCTGAATCCGTGAGTAAGTCTAAACAGTGGAAATTATTGATTTTGGGTCGTTAAATATTGTATAGTTATCCTTCAGATGTGCGTTTACAATAAAATGTCGCGGGGTGGAGCAGTGGTAGCTCGTCAGGCTCATAACCTGAAGGTCGTGCGTTCGAATCGTACCCCCGCAATATAAAATGTCATACTACAGAATTTGAAATAACAGTGAGTTATGCAAATTCATAATATATTCCCCCAAATTCATA
>JAJTYI010000004.1 GCA_021463645.1 bacterium | reverse complement strand
GACAAAAACGAAGCTATCGATGTATACAACACTCTTCCAGGGAACTTAACCGAAAACGACTTGAACAAAATCCTCTCAGAGTTATAATTCCAGCAACTTACTTTCATTCATAATTGATTTGGGCAAATCTGCTTTATTAGCCAAAGTGAAAAATATCTGTGCTTCTGTTTTTTCAACATACTCAATCAATCTTGATTTATTTGGTTTATCTAATTCCGATAAAATGTCATCCAAAAGCAAGATTATTTTTGTTCCATAAAGCTCCGTCATATACTCATAACTCGCAATTTTGAATATCATCGTCGCCAATCTCTGCTCACCTCTTGAACCGAAAACATGGAGATTTCTACCACTTAAAGAAAACTCTAAATCGTCTCTGTGGGGACCAAACATGGTTCTTCCAATGGCGACTTCTCTAGAGAAATCTCCTTCAAGTTTTTCACTAAATCGCACTTCAATCTTATTTTTACTTGTTGTTAACGGACTTATATACTTGATATTAAATTCACCTTTACCAAAGTTTACAAATAGATTTTCGGATGTTTTTGTGAGACTAGGAATGATTTCTTTTAGATAAGCATTTCTTTTCAAAATAATTTCAGATCCGATATTAATCAACCGCTCGTTCCAATATGTTAATTGATCCCTACTTGCATACCCAGCTTTTATTTTAATCAGTAATCTATTCCTGGAACGCATCACAAAACTATACTGTCTCACAGCTTGTGCGAAATCTTTATCAAACACCGAAATTAACTCATCTAACTCTGATCTTCGAGCATCTGGACTTCCAATGAGTAACTCTAAGCTTTCAGGGGTAAATAGAATCGTTTTTAGCCTATATAAAAACCTACTGCTTAAAGTCGGTTTATCATTGATTGTATATTTATGTGAAAAACTTCTTTCGGAATTTTTTATAAATATTGTAGCTAAATTTGTAGCTTCATCTGACTCTAATAGCGCTTCAATCCTTGCGTAATTCAAATCAGAATTAAAGTTCAAATTATCAGCGTTGTTAAATCCTTTAAATGATTTTCCATTACTAAGGAGTTGTATCCCATCGAGGAAATTGCTTTTACCACGACCATTTTTGCCCAAAATTACATTGAATCTCTGGCCTGGTTCGTATTTGAGGTCAAGGTTACGGAAATTAGTAAATTTTAACTTTTTTAACTGCAATTGATGAAGTTAAGATTTTTTATCTTCAGTTTTCTCTTCTGCTGGTTTTGGATTAATACCCGTTTCCTGCATTAACCAATTTATTGCTTTCTGTTGCAAGATTATCCCACTTATATAATTTCGTCCATCATATGAGTCGTATTGTTTCTTGAGTTTTTCATCTGTGATTGAATTTATTTCTGCATTTACTTCTTCGTTTTGCACCTTTAATTCGTTTACTTTTGCGATTTCAAACAACAATAGATCTGTTTTGATTTGCTTCTCTGCTTCGTCCTGCCATCCTTTTCGTAAATCTTCAATCGTTGTTTTTTGTGATTTCAAGAAATCTTCTAATTTCAAACCTAAGTCTTCGATTCTATGTGAATAGTCATGTTCTTTTTTTGCGACTTCACCATCAAGAAGACTTTTAGGAGCTTTAATATTAGACATCTCAATAGCCTGGTCAATTACCTCTTGCGCTTGTTTGTTCTTAGCAAGGTTTTGTTTCTGGATTTCAAGTTGCTTCCTAATTAAATCCTTAATCTCTGCCACCGTATTCAAGCCCACGCCAAGGGATTTTACTTCTTCATCCGTGATTGTTTTTTTTGTTTTTTCTGAATTCTTCGAATCATCCTTGCCTTCTTTGTATTTAAAGATCTTTGCTAATTCTTCATCAATTTCTTCTTCAGTGAGTTCGATTTTCTCATCCTGAACCTTTATCTTTGAGAACTTAGGTAATTTTATTTCTGGATATTTTATAAATTTAATTTTGTATTCAACACCTTCTGCGTCACTGACTTTTATCACTTCATAGTTTAATCTTCCAAGGAAATCAATTTTCTCTTCGCTAAGATATTCATATGTAACTTCGGGCAACAAGTCATTTAAAGTATTTTCGTATAAATCAGCCCCAAGTCTAGCTTCGAGCATCGGTTTGGGTGCCTTTCCAGGTCTAAAACCTGTAATTTTCATATCTTTAGTCAACTTATTGAATATTTTGTCTTTTCTTTTTACAAAAACATCACTTTCAATTTTCAGTTTTATAACTGTGTAATCTTCATCTTGGGTTTTTTCTAGAAATTTATAATTGGCCATAATTAACAAAACTAATAAAAGCTAAGAAAAGGTATTATACTTGAGTTAAGAGTAGTAAAGCAATTTAGATGTTTGAATATGTATTATTTTGACTCTTTGGAAACTGGGGTATTAGAAGATAGATAAATTCCCGTAATCAATGCCATTATATATCCTCCAACTATCAAAGTAATGCCTGCAACAACACCATCTATCACCACACTCAAAAAGAAACTGTTATTCCATATGTATTTATAAATGGAATAATCCTCACTAATTAGACCCAAAAAATTTAAGCCTAGTGCAAGAAAGAAAATTAGATTTAATAACTGGCCTACTTTCGCTTGGACAGTATCAACTGTAAATTTTATTAATTTCTCCTTAGTTACCTTCTTTAAGTTTCCTCTATAATCTATCGACTTACTTATCAAAATCTTGAAAACGTAGACTAATAAGCTATATGTAAAAATCATAATAACCAACATTTTAGCTTGGTTGAATTCATTTATAACAGAGTTTGAACTAAACAAATCTGAAAAGTGAACTGGTTCAGTTGATTTAGTAAAATTAATTAAGATTGAATATAGTAGGACACTGAATAAGAGAGAAAGGCCAATCATTAGTCCAGATAAAACACCTATAAACAGATCCTCAAAGTACCAAATCATGGAAATAAAGGTAAAGATAACCATAAATCCTAAAATACTAAGAAAAACAAACCTTACTTCTGTGCTTAAACTAAACACTCCCGAAACAAGCATGAGCAAGAATGTTACAGAGGGAAACAGATCTTGAGTATATTTGAAACCAACCACAAACAATATTACGGCTAGAAATCCAACCAAAATAGCACCAAATTCCAAGGTTCGGTCAGTAGATGTGTAGAGATATTCAGTCCCACCTTCAACATCACCGACTTTTTGAAGGTAGATTGTGTCGCCTTTCTCAAGGGACCTAACCTCAGGTAAGTTTACTGGGATTTTGATATTAATCGTGAGATTCTGGGAATTTAATCTTACAAGGAAATTTTGATAGATTAACCCTTGATTATCCTCCAGTTCCAATAATTCAGTCACTTTCGCACTTTCTAAATCACTTTTATCATTTAGTTGTGAAAAAAATATAATGGCAGAGAAACTGAGTAAAATGAGACTCAATGAGATGGCTAATATTTTGTACGGACTATAAGACTTTAAATATTTCTTCATTATTATAGGAAACTATTTAAAGCTTAGAGGTATTAATAACGAACGTCAAGCTATTTGAATTGTACTTAATAAGCAACCTTATGAAGAGAAAGAACATGTCTTACTTCATCTGGGGAATTTGTTTTCATCAAGTCTACCCTCAATTTAACTGCACCAGGAAATCCTCGCAGATACCAGGCAAGATGTTTTCTCATTTGAACAAATCCTTGTGGTTCATTGAGCTTGTGGTGCAAATCGCAATGTTCTAAAGCAACAGAAATTCTTTCATCTAATGTTTTTTCTACAAAAACGTAATCATTATTCTTCAATTTTTCTCTAATGTTTTCGAATATCCATGGGTTTCCATAAGTTGCTCGTCCGATATACAAACCATCCGCACCAGACTGTTGTAATTTTTCGAGTGCGACTTCAGCGGAGGTAATGTCTCCGTTCGCTATATAAGTTATTCTCGTTTCTTCGTCAAGTTCTTCATTGTAATCATTTATAATATGGCCAACTTTAGTAAGTGCTGACCAGTCTGCTTCTCCTTGATACATCTGTTTCAATGTACGTCCATGAACAGTGATGTTTACAGGTGACTCTTTTAGAATCTCTGGAATCCAAACCTCAACGCTTTCTTGGTCATATCCAATTCTAGTTTTAACGGATACAGGAATTATTCTTTTCTCCTTATCGAATTTCGTTCCTAATTCAGCCAGAGTATTCTTAATAGAACTTAGTTCCCTAAGTGTCTTTCTATTTATGCTTTTTGATAAACCAAACTCAAACCAATCCACCACTCCTCGTTTAGTTGCTCTAATGATTTCTCTTGCAAGTTCCGGATTTTGAATCAAACCCGCCCCCGCTCCCCTGCGTGCTACAGTTTTCGCGGGACATCCCATATTAATATCAACTCCATCAAAACCCAATTCGCATACAATCTGAGCACCTTGATAGAAATATTCGGGCTCAATCCCAAATAGCTGGGCCACAATAGGTCTTTCAATCTCATGATAAATAAAATCATTGAAAATATTCCTTGCACCATAGGCAATGCCATCGACACTTATAAATTCGGTTGTAATAACATCAGGTTCCCCATACTTTGCAGTGATAAACCGAAATGATGCATCACTTACCCCATCCATGGGGGACAATCCGATAATAGGTTTTTCTAATTTTCTCCAAAAATTCATTAGAATTTGACAATAATTACTAGAACGTGGTTTGATTTTACATTAATAATCAATTTATTTGTAATTCATCAACTCTAAAGGTGTCTGGAAAATTCATTGTTATTTATGGGGCAAATAATCTTGGGAAGACTATTCAGACGAGATTATTAACAAAAAAGCTGATTGACAAAGGTGAAAACATACTTCTGGTTAAGTATCCTATTTACACTCTAAAACCAACAGGACCGAAAATTAACAAAATCCTTAGAGATCCGTCCGAGAAGGACAGAAATATAAAAGAATTCGATTTCCAGAAGCTCTACACTCAAAATAGATTTGATTTCCAATCTACACTCAAATTGTTACTCTCTTCTGGTTTTACCGTACTTGCAGAAGATTATCTTGGCACTGGTATTGCATGGGGAGTTACGAACAGCATCAAAAATGATGGGGAAGACGAAAAAGATATGATGAAGTTAATTAATAAATTTGAAAAATTAAACAAAGGTTTACTAAAACCAGACGTTGCCATTTTGTTAGATGGTGAAAGATTTTTATCGGGTATTGAAAAGAAACATCGTAACGAAGACAGAGGAAATTCAGTTTGGAATTTAAACAGAAAAGTATACCAAAAACTAGCCGAAAGATATTCTTGGAAACCAGTCAAAGCAAATCAATCAATCGAGTCTGTACACAAAGATATTTGGAAGATTATTAAGAAATCTAGTTAGCTAAGAACCAGCTCTTCCCATACTCATATTTAGACCAAAATTCATAAAGATCCACTGCAAAGCGCTGTTTACCAGAAGTCGAGAATGTAAGTCCATCATCTTCATAATTGTCAGATGTGTACGAGAAATCTTTCACACCATCATAACTTTTCGTCCAAATATAGGGTCCCCACACTAAAACTGGTTCACTGTCTAACATTTGATTATTTTCTTTAAATTTCAGACTACCTTCTTCCTGCCTTTTGATGACTTCTCGAACACCAAATGCACTTTCGTATGAATTAGGTTCAATATATTCCAAATCCTTGGAATTGGATGCACTTCTAGGACTAGACAGGTATACCACTCTGCTATTAGGGAAATTCACAAGTGCATTTTTAATAATCTTTTCAAGACTCTGTGAATAATTTGCTATGTTGTCTTCCAGATTCACTTCGTAGTCTGCGAGACTTAAGTTGATCCAGATTATTTGAACTTGTTTTGTTGTGAGATTTTCATTGATAACGTTCTGAGCTAGATTTTCCCATGCAAATAGACTTTTCTCCCAGTATGACGTATCAAACTTATCCTCCGATCCATCAATAAAAACTAATGATGGGTCGACATTTGAATCCTGCTGAACGTAATCATTTAATACTTCAATTTCACCCTTTGTATATGGATCTCCCACAAAAACAATTCCAATTTTACCCGAACTGTCAGCAACACCATCTCCATTGAGTGGTTGTATTTGTTCAAGTTGTTTTTGGATTTTGACTCTCTGAGCTAATTGTGGTTGATTTGACCCACCTTGGTAAAGCCCTCCTGATTGTTCTTTGTACAGTGAGAATTCTTCAATATTATTAAGTTCAACTGCTTGAGCGATTATGTCAGCTTGGGCACTTTCAATATCGTCTTCCTTTTTATTCCTATAAACTAAAACTAATACAATTAGTGTAATCAAAATTACACCAGATAGAATCATCTTAAATATTTTCAATCTATCAACGCTATTATTTTTTAAAACCTCGTTTTGAGTTACTGGATTTACTGGATAATCTACCATAAGAAAATTAATCACATAATATAGGATAGTCTGCGAGGGACTAAAATGCAACAAGCATTCACTAGGAAGTAGGGTCAATTAATATAGGACAAAAGGGAAGTGCAAAAGCTAAGTGGCAATTAAGAATAAACAGTTTCGATAGAATAGCCACAAACAGGGCAAAGGAATGCGGCCTCTAAGAAAAACAATTTATTCCCACAATCTGGACATGAGTTATGCTTTGGCTCAGTCTTATGAGACGTAGCACGCAAAACTCCTAGGTGTAAACCTAGATTTTTTTGAGAGTCGAAGCTCTGCATAAAACAAAAGATAATGGGTAAATTCTAAATATAGTAACGCTAGTGGTAGAGTAGGGTTACATTTTTTCTTAATTTTTTACTTCTCTATGTGGTACTTCTTTTTGAGCTCGTCTATTTTACCTAGCTTGATGAGCTCAATTTCGTCCTTTTTGTCTACCTTCCCTCCAGCGAAATTCTTGTCATTGTTTGTATACTTTGCTGTCTGCAGTCCATGCATCTTAATCTCTTCGGGACTCAAGTTCCCGGTAAGTTTCTGAAATACTACCTGACAGATCCTCTCTCCAGGATATACTCTGATTACCTGCTTAGAAGTATTGTTCATAATCGGGATCATCAATTTTCCATTATATCCAGTGTCGATTATCCCACTAAGGTCAACAGCTAAGCCTCTGCGATTGATAGATGAACGTGGAAATAGAACTGCCATCAAATCATTGGCATTCAACGAGATTTCCTCCATTGTTTTTGCAATTACAAACTCCCCAGGAAGTAATTCGAAATATTGACCATAATTTAGAGTGATTGTGTCGAAGCTCTCTGGGTCTTGTGTGATGAAAGGATCAATGTTAATTGCCTCTCTACCTTTATTTGTAATTTTCCAACTTCTTGGAATAAAGAATTCATTTCCCAAACGTAAATCAACTGCATGTGGTTGCAACTGAAAACCATCGATCATCGGAGCAAATACTAAACCTTCCTTTTTAATCTCTTTGAGAATATCTTTTTTAGTTAGTACCATTTAGAACTTTATAATGTAATAAAATTGTTCCGCTATCATTTAGATTCTTACTCTCCAACAATTCTAACTTGATATTTAAATCTTCTTCATCAAACAAGTGTAACCCTTTGCCGAAAATAATTGGCTCAATAGTTAAATAAATCTCATCCACTAAACCGGCAAGTAGAAAATCTCTATTGACCTGAGCACCACCAATCAAAGCAACTTGTTCATGACCTTTACCTCTTAGTTCAGATGCAATCGACTGTGGAGTTCCAGTAAGCGCAAAGACATCTTCTCCCATATCATAATTTTCAGGATTGTGGGTTAGAACGTAAGCGATTCTACCTGGATAATTCTTCCTACCAGATGCTTTGAACGTATTTCCCCCCATTACTACAACACCAATTTCCTTCGACAAAGATTGGAAATGCTTTTTATCTTCTGGTGACGTCCACTCGAATGCATTATGATCCGAGTCCTTAGCTATTACACCATCTAGAGAAGTAACCATTATTAAAGTAATTTTCATATTGTATTTGATGATTAATTAATTTTGAGGTCTCTTAATTCATCAATGATATCACTAATCGTCTCATCGGTAATATCTTTCAAATCAATTTTGCATACTTTCTGTATATTTTTCTCATTTATTCCTATCATATCAATCAATTGCATGAAAAACTCATCTGTTAATTTTGGATTTCTGCTTTTCCTTTCTTTAATCAGCTTTTCAAAGGGTACTATGCCATTGACGGATACACGATCATCTGCGTAATTAGCTATTTTGTAAGCAACATCATCACTGGAATTTACAGCGTCTAACCTGGAAGCTCCAATATGCTTTAAAATATCATGAATTCTTTTATTCTCACTAATTTCTTCTGCAATTTTTTCAGTTGCGACATGTTCATCAGGACCATAATTCTCTATAAAAGTATTTTTCACACTCTGCCAATAATCCAACCCTTCAGGCTCGAGATACTCAGGAAAAAGTGTAAGATCGAATTTAATAATGTTACCCATATCATGTAACAAATCTGAACTCACTACTTCATTAGTATCGACAGGAATTTGTAAATTATCACAGATAACCTTTGCCACAGAAGAGACACTCAACTGATGAAGCTGTAATTGTGGTGGGATGGAATATTTTTTATAGATATCGATTATTTTCATCATCGGATATAATGACAGGTTATTATATCAATTTCTTATGCAGAAACCATTCATTTTAATCACAGGTGACGACTCAGTTCGAGGAGAAGGTATTATTCTAGTCAAAAGAGTAGTTGAGAAATTCGCTGACTATCAACTGATTGCAACTAAAGATCAGCAATCCGCTGTGAGTGGAAAGTTAAACTTCCGGGGTGGTGAATGGGGAACCGAAATTGTTGATGGGCATGAAGCTGTTTGGGTAGACGGTTCTCCTGGAGACGCTGTCAATTTTGCATATGACTATCTTGATAGAAAACCTGACATAGTAATCTCTGGGATGAATATTGGGGAAAATGTTGACAACTCTACCTTAGCTTCAGGAACTTTCTCAGCTGCGTTGAGAGCCACTTATTGTCGTAACACTCCATCTATGGCAATCTCATTGGAAGTCCCTGTCAAAGATCAATCATGGCTAGATGAACATAGTGGTGGATTTAGGGAAGAACTGATGGAATATCCTGGTGTATTGCTTGAAAAAATTATAAAAATGTTTTTAGAACGTTCAAAAACTTGGATGGGTGTTTGGAATGTGAATTTTCCGATAGAGAAAACAGATGAATTCAAATTCTGTCCAAATTTCTCAAACAACTATTTCCCTAATAGAATGGACATTCAAAATAACCATTTCGGATATATAGATAATTGCGATCCTGACTCGCAACCAGAAGACTCTGATGTAAAAGTGTTGCTTGACAATATTGTTGCAATCACGCCGATAAAGTGGGATTTGACGGATTGGGGAGAACTTGAAAAACTGAGGAACGAAGAAAAGTAGGTGTTAAGAAATTATTGAATTCAAGGTTCAGAAATTTCATATTAATTAAACTCAACATGTCAGAAGTATTTCACACCAGAGGTGATGGAGATGGTGAACAATCATACCAAGATCTGTTAATAGAGGCATACCAAGATATGATTAGAGAAGGATTTTCTCCTGCGGAAGCTGCTGCTGCAATAGGCACAGACCACCTAATAACATCCACACAATATGATGAAGAGATAAATAGAGGAGGCATTAACCAACTCTTTACCGGGCGCGCTGGATAAGATTTGCAAGTTTCTATTTTCCTTTTTTCGGAGTTGGGACGGTAGTTGGAACTGGTTTTTGTGGAACAATATGTTTTTCCCTTCTAGCACGGTCTTGTGTACCTCTAATCTTTGTAGGGGGTTTCTTACCGTTCCCTTGTCCACCACCACTAAAACTGTGCTCCCAAGGATGCTGATTTAACAACTGCCCTACCAAACCCAGGAATGTATGCGGTGAGTCAAACGACTCTTGAGTGACTAAACCCTCATCATAAAACATTTCGGTTGGAAAGAGTTCTCCTACTAACAAAACGAATTGACCCTAAAAAACTAATCAGTCTACCCAAATTTCTCTTTTGAATCAACCCTAAAACAATGTTATCTGTATTAATAGAAAAATATATTTAAAAGAATAGTTAAATATAAAAAGTACACATGAGTGAAAAGCCTAAGATATCTATGTCTGATGGTGCCTTGCAATAAATATTTATTTGAAGGGTGCTACGTTATTAACTTCGCTTATTTTAGTCAAAAATTTTAAATATAGAATTATTGCGATAAATCAAAGTTACCAGCAGACAATTCGTACTTTATTTGCTTCCTTATACCATAATTTTTCAATCTGAAGGTAGTAACCTCTGTATAATGACCGGTACTTAGTAGTAGACCACAATGTTCACAAATAATTTCCTTTGTTATCCACCTCACATGTCTTGCAGTTCTCTTGTCCTCAAGGACCCTCAACTCAAAATCCTTGTCTACAGTTACTCGTTCCCATGGCTGATGTATACCACTCTCTGCACTCGGACACATGGAATTTTCTCCATTTTCTAAATCGCTCATTAATTTGGCCTTTAAAAATTAGCACAATTATACACTAAGAACTGAAATCTCACAGGCATTTATACTATTGATTCTTAACTAGGTTGCCAAACCTAGGAATGTATGCGGCGAGTCAAAGGACTCTTGAGGATCTAAAACTTCATTGTAAAACATTTCAATTGGAAAGAGTTCTCCTACTAGCAGAACTAACTGACCCTAAAAAACTAATCAGTCTACCCAAATTTCTCTTTTGAATCAACCCGAAATCATATAATTGGAATTTTTCAATTTTAACTATATACGTTCGATACCTTCGAGGAACTGAGTTACTACGATATCTGTTTCGATAACATTAAGCCTCGACCTTCTTTTTATTACAAGCCCTTCGCTAGTCCTGCATCTGCTTAGTGCCACGTATAATTGTCCTGAAACAAAAGTACCCCAACCCATATCAATAATTACATTGTCAAAAGTCTTTCCCTGGCTTTTGTGAACAGTAATTGCCCATGATAAACGAAGGGGAAATTGCTTGAATGATCCGACAAGTTCCTGTTCTAGAGATTTGCTGTCTTCATCATACACGTATTTATTCACTTCCCACTCGTGAGGTTCCACTTCATAAGATTGTCCTGAATCTGTTCCCACGACTATTTTATCATCGAGTAATTCTGTAATTTCACCTACAGTTCCATTGACCCATCGTCCATTACTATCGTTATTTAAAAACATCACTTTTGCGCCAACTTTCAGAGTTAGCTCTAATTCAGTTGGATAAACACCTTCAGACAATCTACCTTTCACGTTTCCGACATATTTCTTAGATTTCGTGTCCAGTTTGTTCAAGTTATCTGAATTAATTTTATCAGCCGACCTATTAGTAGCTACTATTGTCACATAATCCTCATCATTTTCTACATCGTTTACTCGATCATTCAAAAATTCATAATGTTCTTCGGATAATTTATTTTCTCTGATAGCATTAAGAACATTTATGAATTGCGTGTCCGACTGACGATAAACAGTATCAAGTTCAAGACAACGAAGATTAAAGAACATATCTCGGAATACTTCTGTTCCGAAGAAATAATGACTGTTGTAATTGTCTTTAAAGAACGACTTTTCGTTCTCCATTACAATCGGCGGGAGTTGGAATAAGTCACCTACAAGGCAAAGCTGCACTCCACCAAATGGCAACTTGTTCTTACGAGCAGTTCTGAGGAAAACATCTATGTAGTCGAACAAATCAGCACGCACCATCGAAATCTCATCAATTATCATTAATTCAATCTTATTATAAATCGAGTCTTTCTTAACCCTCTTAGCCCTAGCAATTACCTCCGTTTTTGTAATATGCGGATGAAAATGAAAAAATGAATGAATTGTCTCTCCATTTACATTCAAGGCTGCAACACCAGTTGGTGCTAATACCACACAGGCTTTTTTGGTATGGTTGACGAAATAGTCCAAAAAAGTTGATTTTCCCGTCCCTGCTTTCCCAGTAATAAGCAGGTTTGTATTTGTCTTTTCTAGGGTATTAAATGCTTTCTTGAATTGTGGGTTTATTTCTATTCGTTTAGTCATAATAATTATTTATCTTTTCCCAATAAATGCTTAGGTAAATTTGATTATACATTAATAAAAAGGAGGCTTTATTAAATGATCCTAAATTCTACTCAAGTATAAATAATTAAGAATGTAATCTGTTTAAGATGTATTGCCAAACAACTCTTTTGAGGAGCCTACTATCTGAAATATTGCCTTTAATATACTCAATCTGTTAAATTAACATAGATTTAGCCCAAGTTTCATATGACCAATTTCGACAAGACCTACCAAAAACTTGTAAAACAAATCCTAGAGGAAGGTATCGAAGACAAGAATTCTCGTTCAGGATACGTTTGTAAAGCTATTCCAGGAGCTCACTTCAACATTGATTTATCTAAAGGTTTTCCCCTACTCACTCTTCGCAAACTACCCTTAAAAATATTCGTGGCTGAGCAGTTATGGTTTTTGCTTGGCGAAAATGACCCAGAATGGTTACGACCATACACCAAAATCTGGGATGATTTCATAGAGGAAGATGGAAAAGTGACTTCGTATGGCTATAGATGGAGGAAACATTTTGGGAGAGATCAGCTTTCCGAGTTAATTAAACATCTAAAAGAGAAACCTACTTCCAGACATGGTGTAGTAATAGCATGGGATCCGACCTCTGATGGACTGACTGGTAAACCACGAAAAAATGTTCCTTGTTTATTTGCTTTCACTCTCAACATTATCGGTGGAAAACTATGCATGCATAATATCATCCGCTCAAATGATGTGTTTCTAGGACTTCCCCATGACGTTGCAGGATTTGCATTACTTCAACATATAATTGCACAAGAACTAAAAGTTCGAGTTGGGATGTATTCACATAGCATTAGCAATGCACATTTCTACTCCGACCAATACGAAGCCGCCGAAGAATTAATTAAAAGAACATCAGATCATTCCGAAATTCAACTTCATTTGCCAAAGAATTCCCTGAAAAGAGCAGAATCTGGAGATGTTACACTCATTGACGAAATTGTGGAAGATTTGAAATCACAATACAAACCATTGAAAGCGATTAAGGGGATACGAGCTCATTAGGGAATTTAGATATTTAGAAATTTAGATATTAAACAATTTTGATAAGAGCACAATTTAGATTTTACAATGATATTGAGGGCAGACAGGATTGGTGGTCTGCTGATGGAACAGAACCCCCAGACGCAGGAAAACACTTCGGCGAACCACCCAATGAAAAAGAAAACTACGAATATGAAATTGGTCCTCATGATGAAGGAAAGTATGCTGGACACGATGGGGTTTTTCAGTCTGGAGATATAGATGAAGAACCAATAAGACACTCAAAAAATTAAGATGTTTAGGAATTTAGATATTAAGAAATTAATTATGTTAGTTAAAACTTTTTTCGTAAGGAATTACAACCATAATGAAGGGGATAGAAGACATGCAGCAGAAAAATTTGGTTTAACACCAAACGATGGTGATGATAATAGATTGGAAACAATGGATGGTCGCGTAGGAACTGATGGAACTGCTGTTACAGGCGGTTACCATAAGGAGCCACTAGATACTACCCCATCAGAAAACTAATATGAAAAAAATCAATTATCCCTACGAAATACCAGGCAAACCATATCAGTATGTTCCAATTACTAACAAGTTTATGCAAGTTGCGATGGATATCGCTAAGACAGATGCATATGACACTGGCTATGAACCTAAGTCACCAGTAGGAGTTGTTTTTGTCAGAAATGGAAAAGTACTAGTAAAAGCTGCAGATGGATCAGACTATCATATAAAAAATGGCTGTGAAAGAGTGAAATTAGGCACTCCATCTGGGCAAGACTATCATTTGTGTCCAGGTTGTGATTATGAAAACCATGCAGAACCAAAAGCAATTAATCTCGCCACAGAAAAGGGAATAGATATCAAAGGAGCAGATGCCTATTTATTTGGAGAGTGGTGGTGTTGCAAACCATGTTCAGAAAAAATGTTAAAAGCAGGAATCAATAATATCTATCTGCTTGAAGATTCAGAGAAATACTTCAATCGAGCACTCCCCACATGTAAAAATGGGGATTTTGAATTTTTTTATCAATTAATTAAAAATGAAGAAACCTAAAGTCTATTACGCCGTAAATTTAATTATGGAGAGTGAGAATCCCCACTTAATTAAAATTAATAAAGAGGTTCTACCGAAATATGCAGAAATCATTCCGTGGTTCGGTACAGGCCCAGTCGATGATATGCGAACTCTTTACAATATGGATATCAAAGCAGTCGAATCAGCAGATATAGTTATTGCGGAAGTTAGTTATCCTTCTCATGGAGTAGGTATGGAAGTTATGCATGCAGTACACGTCGGGAAACCAGTACTTGCGATAGCGTTAGAAGGTCAAATTGTATCTAGAATGCTACGAGGGATTGACTATGATAGATTTCAGTTTATGTGGTACAAAGATTTCCCTGATCTCGAGAATATGTTGGAATCCTATTTTAAAGAATTCCAATTTAATTAATCTGCAAATACTTACTTCCCGCAGGATAAATCACCGGTCGAGAATTTTCAGTATTCCATAGCTCTAATATTGGATCAATAAATTTCCATGATGCTTCTAATTCTTCATTACTAATAAAACTCGATTTATTGCCTTTAAATATATCTAAAAGCAGAGATTCATAAGCATCTGGAAGTAGTACTCTAAAATTGTCTTGATATTTGAAAACCATTGGGACAACCTCGAGCTCATTTAAACCCGGTTTTTTCACCTGTAAGTCAAGTGTAATACCCTCACTTGGTTGAAGTTGGAATATTAGTTTATTTTTCGAAGGGATGCCTTTTACTCGCTCTTGGCTCTTAAAATGTAATGTAATAGAAGTCTCTTTACTTTGCATTCTTTTGCCACTAATCAAATTAATCTCAACACCCTCCCAGGTTTCAAGCCTTGAATGTGCTTTTATATGTACATAAGTCTCGGTATTTGACTCTACCAACTTCTCATGCTCTTCCTTGTAAGATTTAACTGGGTAGCCATCTATAATTCCACTGCCATACTGTCCCCGAACAACATCGTTTTCCATACTCTCCACATACAAACTCTGCAGGATCTCAGTTTTCGAGTTACGTATTTTGTCTGCTGTGAGTTCGTCAGGTAATTCTGACATCACAAGAGATAATAACTGCAAGCCATGACTTTGAACCAAATCCCTCATTTGTCCATACTCGTCATAATATTCTGCTCGAGTTCCAACTCCTAGGGATTCCATCACTTTCACATCTATTCGATCTATCGTGTTTTTGTTCCAGTCGTTAAAAAATAATGGATTTGCAGCTCTAAAATTCAAAATGTTCTTTACGGTTTCTTTTCCTAAATAATGATCAATACGATAGATCTGTTCCTCATCGAAAATATCTATTAAGTTATTATTCAATTCATAATAAGATTTTAAGTTTTTTCCAAATGGTTTTTCAACTACAACTCGAACGTGTTTTGTGTGTTCACAGATGCTTTCAAGTTGTGATTTTCTGATTCCTGAAAATGTTTGCGGATATAAATCCGGACTGATTGCTAAATAGAAGATCTTATCGGTACATGACTGAAGATCTGTATCCGCTTCTGCTAATTTTTTCCCAAGTCTTTGGAAGTCAGCTTCACTCGCTAAGTCGCCTTGAAAATAGGTGATTTTTTCACAAAATTTTTGCCAACTTTCTAAATTGAAAACATTTCCATATAAGTTTTTGAATTCATCTGATAGATACTCACAAAATTGTTCATTGGATAGTTCACGCCTAGCAAATCCGACTATTTCCAGGTCATTAGGAAGTCGGCCTTGTTTATGAAGATGATAGAGTGACGGAAATAACATCCTTCTTGCAAGATCTCCTGTAGCACCAAAAATTGTTAAAATCATTATGTTTTTAGTTAAAAATATTTATTTCTGTGGTCGTTCTTGTGAATTGTGACCTCCAAACTCAACTCGTAATGCCTGGACAACTTTTGCAGAGAAGTCGTCATTTCCTCTAGAATTATACCTCGCGAAAACACTTCCTGCGATTGCAGAAAATGGGACTTCGTTCTTCAAAGCTTCTCTGACAGACCATTCACCAGTTCCTAGTGAACCTACTTCACTTTCTGTTTTCTCAAGATTATTATCCTTTGATAATGCATCTTTCAAAAAGCCCATCAAACGTCCTTCTATAATACTCCCGTGATTCCAGACATCTGTTAATTTCTCGAAATCAACATCTTTGTATTGCGATTTTGAAATTAGATTCATTCCTTCGCCCATAGCCTGCATCATTGCATATTCAATAGCATTATGTACCATTTTGACATAATGCCCAGCTCCCGTTTCTCCGAAGTAGCCATAACCATCTTCAATCGCTAAATCCTTAACTATTTGCTCAAGATGCTCATCGAAAATTTTCTTGTCACCACCAATCATAATACAGGCACCATTCCTCGCACCTCCCAAACCGCCACTAACCCCGGCATCAAAATAATAAACACCAAGACTAGCAAATTCATCATGACGTTTTACGCTATCCTCGTAAAATGAATTAGCACCTTCAACAACTAAATCTCCTTTCCTAACATATTTTTTCAATTCAGTTAGCACCTCATCAACTGCTGGACCTGCACTTACCATACTCCAGAAGAGTCTTTCATCTTCTTTTAATGCTTTTGCCATTTCTCCAATGGATTCGTAAACTTTTGCACCAGCTTTCTCGGCTTCTAGTCTTGCCCCCTCGCTTCTGTTCCAAGCATGAACTATATAGTCTTCATCTAATAGTTTGTAAACCATATTTAAACCCATACTACCTAAACCAATAAATCCAATTTCTTTTTTCATGACGTATAAAAGGCTAAAAACTAAGATAACTTTTGATCCGTGAATACCTCGGCGGACATTAGAGATGTAACAAGGGCTGGATGTTTGTAAATCATATTCTGTGTTTTTTCGAGTTCTTTATATTTATGAAGCTCTTTTAGAACGGGCTTTTTATCAGAACCTATCATAAAAACGGTAATTTTGTTTGCTTTCTTGAGAAAACCGGGAGTAACAGTAATTCTTTTGGGATGTACTCCACCATGTTTGTGTCCTACTGCCAGTCGATTCTCAGGGTAAGTTTCTTCAAAAAGTTTCATGTCATTCATCGGAAGAATTCCTGCTGTGTGTGAATCGGTACCAACTCCAAGATTACATAATATAAAATCACTATCTCTGAGTCGATCTTTAAGGAAGTTATTAAATCTGTCTGCATCTTTTTCTATAGATTTTCCAGACAATATTTGAAATATATTCGCTCCAAGTTTCTTTAATTCGACAAATAGTTCCAACTTTTCAAATATTGGCCAAGTTGCATCCTTGTGAGCGGGATTTTTAGAATATCTTTCATCTCCCAAAGAAATACTTAATCTGGAGAAATCCAAGTCTAATTTTATTAAATCAAGCATTTCTCTGTAGATATTTATTGCAGAACCTCCTGCCAAAAGCCATGTTACATTATTTTTATGTGACAATTGGGAACTAAGTAGTTCTATATTTCTCTTTGCAGAATTAAAAGCAGGTTTGGTTGATGTTTTAATCTGAAACATTTTTTCGACGATATTAATTAACTAAACATTCTATCAAAACTCAGCTCTTTTCGGGTCGATTTCTCTCAAAAGATTGTAGTAGTAGATACTTTCGATTTGAAATTCCTCGTCTTGACTGCGGGATTTTGTCTTTGACCATTCGTATTTTTCAGATAACGATAGTTTGGATTCTCGAGAAATATTTACTTCGTAATTGTATGAATTCAAAATTTCTGTTACATATCTTTTTTCACTAGACCACTCACCCGCTAGATATTCTACAGAGATGTCGTTATTTTCTACGATGTATTGTTCAGCGGATATTAAAGATAAAACCAATTTTTTCAAATCCTCTGCATTATTTTCAAGATAACTTTCCGAAGTTAATAGATAATTATAAGATTGCTCTTCTCTTTGAATTGGTAAAACAATTTGTTGAACTTCAGAACCTTCAAATGTCTCAGATTCATATACATATGGCTGCCATGCAAAAATTCCGGTTACCTCTGCATTAGCCAACTCTTCTGCCAGTTTCTCAGGCTTGTAGGTTTCAATAATCACGTCCCTTTTATCTATTCCTGCATTAATCAATCCTTTTGCGAGCCAATAATCTGTTTTATATGAATCTGGTACACCTAATTCTTGGCCACTCAAACTCGAAACATCAAAAACACCTTTCTTTACGTCGACAACAAAAAAATATTTTTCTGCATTTAAAACCGAAGTTATGATTTTATTTTTATTTTCTGCGGGATTTGCCATTACTATAGATAGGTCCTCCACAAAGACCACGTCAACCTTTGACTCTGAAAGCGCTTGAATTAATTCTAATTCGTCATCATAGTTTCGATAATCAATCTCCACTTCTTTATCTGCAAAATATTTTAAATTCTCAGCTATACTCACTAGGGCTATATCTTCCTCAGATGAATATCCTATGGTTATATCATCTGACCTATTTCTATACTTATATGAATAGATAAAAATTGCAGAGATAACAACAAAAATTAGTGAGAAAATAATTAGACCTTTTTTAACAATTGAGGAAAAGTTACGCTTGTTTTTTGGCGATTCTTGTTCACTAGCATTATTTATTTGGCTAATATCGAAATCACCCATAAATTTTATTCGTATCTTAATGCGTTAAGTGCAGAAATGTTTGTGGCACGTCTAGATGGATATAGACCTGTGAGCATTCCAGTTACTGTAGCTACAAGAAGAATTGCCATCAGAGATGCGAATGGTATACTCGCAACCTGAATAGATTCGTAACCACGAGAAATAGCAATAGATGAAATAATTGTAGAAACAACTGTTCCGCTAACCAATCCGATTACAATTCCAAGAACTCCACCTCCGAGTCCTAACAAGATTGACTCCGTGAGGAACAAATCCTTGATCTCAACACTCTTCATCCCCATCACTTTTAGAAGACCCACCTCTCGAATCCTTTCAAGTAGAGACACAGTCAATGTATTAAACATACCAAATGATGCAACAGCTAGGGCAACCATACCAACACTAGTTAATACCAACCTAATATTTCTGAAAGTGGACTCTATTTGTGTGATAGTGTCTAAAATTGATTCCGTTCTATATCCCATGACATCTATTTTTTGTCTTACTTCTGGTACGTTGTCTTGGGATGCAGTAATAATTCTGGCTTGTGAATATGTTTGTACCCCTAGGGCTTGTACATCTTTTAGCGGAACGTAAATCACTGGAATAGAAAAATTAGAAACAACAGATGTGATTTTATAAGTTGTAGGGTAACTTTCCAAATCCACTTCTTCTCCTTCCGCTAATTCTTGAGTAGCGATCAACGAAACATCAAACTCGCTACCAATAGCAGATTCATACTCTAAACCGAATAAATCCAAAAAAGCTGTATTTACAACTGTTTGTTGTTGTGAATTTTGAGGAATACGAACTTTTTTAACTTGATTACCATCTTCTTCTAGTGTTTCATCAGATACAGCATCTTCTTCACCTTTTACATTGTCTGTGTTTTGTGCAATTTGTAAATCTGGAAAAAATTCCCCATGTAGTAAGTTTAGGTCTGATCTCCTCAAGTACTCTCTTTCAACCCCATAAGCTACAATATCTGTCTCAGATCCTTGAAGATTAACTTTACCAGCAATCGCGATAATTGGAAGTACTTGTTCAACTCCGGTTACATTCTTCAAATCCGAGACAGTTTTATCGTTAATTTGGACATTTTGACTAACTGAAGAATATGCATCAATTGAACGAAGTTGATCTAACTTTGAAAAATTCTGTAGAACCAGCCGTTCTAATCCAAAGCCTATAGAAACTAGGAATACTGTAAAAGCAATTCCCATTGCAACACCACCAACAGTTACGTAAGTTCTAGTTTTTTTAGACATAAGATTCTTTACTGAAAGATCAATCATATCTGCGAAATTCACGCTTTCACCTCGATACTGAACTATTTTGTCTAAGAATTTATAGTAAATATCCGAAAATCTATACTGAATTGTCCTCATAAAATTAGGCCAATATTTAAAACCAAGGAACTTATCAATAAATCTATACCCTATTGATATGATTACTAATAAAAGTGTAATAACAACGAAAAATAATTCTATGATTATTTTATAAGACTGCAATTCTTTTTTTATTGCAGATTTCATATTGAACGCTTTGATACTTTGTTTGAATTTCTGCATCTTTGATTTTGCCCTATATACGCTAGGAGCACTGTCCTCTGCGGATTCGTAAAACTTTTCTGCTTCAACATTTTGAGTAACTATTTTTTGCTTAAGTTCATCTATATTGTGTTTCCCATGTTTGTTATTAATCTCTTCAAAGACTTTTCCATCTAGAATTCTGATGATTCTGTCTGCAAACTCAATATACTCCAAGTCATGGGTAACCATAATTACGGTTTTCCCATCTTTCGTCAGACCGGATAACAACTCTACTAATCTTCTTCCACTTTTAAAGTCCAAGTTTCCTGTAGGCTCATCTGCAACTATGATATCTGGATCTGTCACTAGTGCTCTTGCCAAACCCACTTTTTGTTGCTGTCCAGAAGAAAGTTCGCTAGGCATGAAATTTGCCCAACCACCCATACCGAAAATATCGAGCTTCTCTCTAGCTTTGTTCATTAATTTGTGTTTAGGAATGTTCCTAAGTGCCAATGGGAAACCAACATTTTCAATTACAGAAAGTGATCTAATCCAATTTGCTTGCTGATGTACCATTCCGACTTCATTTTTTCTAATTTCCGCAATAAAATCAGGTGTTTGATTATGTATTGGAATACCTTTGAATATTACTTCCCCACTTGTAGGAGGTTCTAACCCAAGAATTAGATTTAAGATGGTTGATTTACCTGACCCAGATGGACCCAATATGACAACAAACTCCCCTGGCATTATATCTAAAGTAATACCTCTTAAAACTTTAATTTCCTGAATTTTGACCTGAAAATCTTTAGTTACATTCTTGAGTTGTATAATTGGTTTCGATTCCATAAGATTTTTCAATACTTTATATTAATTGTTTTGTTTTACATTGGCAAGTTTTAACACCCTAGCGGATAAAACCAAACACTTCAGTTAATCTAGAGATAATTATGTCCAATGGGTTTTCACTTACTTGTGCTGTTATCGTTACTACATTCTTTCCACTTGATTCATTCCCTGCACTATCTGCCGATACCACTCTGAAGTGATACACACTACTTGGTCGTAGATTGTTTACTATTACTAAATGATTGAACGTTAGATTGTCATCTACCAAACTCCTCTGTGTATATGTCCCTCCTGAACCTTCTCCATATTCTATCTGACTTGTTGCTTCTTCATCCGTATCCCATGTCACTATCAACTGTGTTTGTGCTTGTTCTCCTGTATTTGTATTACTTACTCTTGTCTCTACCTTTATGTTTCTTATTTCTGGTGGTCTTGAGTCTGCTGCTGTTGTGAATTGATATTCATCAGATACAGCTTGATTTCCTATTGCATCTCTTCCAGTTATTATCATACCGTATCTTCTGTTTGGTTGTAATTCTGAAATCGATATTTTGTGTTCTGTTTTTAATTCTACATCGAGCTTATCCCTTTTCTGATTAGTGTCATCTAGAGGATAGTAATTAACTTGGGTACTTATTGGTACATTTGATATCCAATTTACATCGACTGTTGGTTGAGCGCTGTTTTTTACTTCTTGTACTTGGATATCTTGTACTCGCGGATATGGTAATGTTGTAAATTGATGATTCTCAAAATAAGTATAGTTATTCCCATCGACATCCAATAGATTCAGTTTGTAGTTGTACAATGTACCTTCTTGAAGATTTGTAAGTTGCAATGAATAAGTCGACTCTATTGTAGAGGTTGGTATCGTTTGTGAGCCACCATAATTATCGGATAATCCGTATAAAATAGTTGCTTCTACTGAATTTCTTACTAAAAATGTGACAACCGCCGAATTTGTAGTGACGTTAGTTGTTATTGTGTTTGAGATTGTTGGGGCCGGAAGAGTAGAGAAAGTTTTTTCCTCACTTACACCTGTGTTTCCATCTACATCAGTCCATTTTGCTCTGTAATAGTATGTAGTTCCTGGTTCGAGATTATTGAGAGGAATTGTATGTACAGCTAGTTGATTACTGTTTGCTACTTCTGCTTCGAAGTAGACACCACTTTCAAGACCATACTGAATACTAGAGTCTGATACTCTGTCTGTTATCCAATTAATCACTGCCTTCCTTGTTGTAAAACTCACTACCTCCGGTGGAGATAGCAACTCTGCTGGTTCCGTGAACTTCCCTGTTGGTAATCTCCCTACCGTCCCTGAACTCGCTGAACAGTTGTTTGCACTATCACATGCCTTTATACAATAATTGTATGTTTTTTGTTGTAGGTTTGGATCTATGTATGATGTACTTGTACTTGACCCTACTTTTGTGAATGCACTCTGTGAAGATACACATGAAGTTGCTGTCTCACTACGATAAATATTGTAGTAGGATATCCCTGCTCCTATGTTTGTTGGTTGATCCCACGATAGTACCAGTCTCCAATTCAGTGTTGCTTTTACCGAGATATCTGCTACATCCAAGTTCTGTGCCATTCCTGGTGCTGTTCCTGAGTATGTATACGTTACACTTGATCCTGGTTCCGAGTATGTTGCATAGTTGATGTTTCCTGCTTCATCTTTTGCTACTACGTACATTGTATTCTCTCCTGGTTGTGTTGCATATGCATCTGGTCCTATGGTTGTTACTCCCGGATCTGTGTATATGCAATTTGATACTGACGGTATTGCGTTTACTGTGTAACAGTATCTTATCCCTGAACTTGATCCTGTATATGTTCCTGGGACATCCCATGTAAATGTGTAATTGTTTTCTGTTCCGTTTATTGGGTTTACGGAGAGATTTCTTACTGGAGATGGTGCCACTGTATTTAGCTTCAATATTCCTTTTACATAGTTCTCTGGTGCTGTTACATTCCCTAGATTATCTACTGCCCTGAAGTAGATTAGGTTGTTTCCTTCTACTAGTTCTGGGTAATCGTATGTCTCGTCTGTTACATACGAACCGTCGTTTATTAGTAGGTCATTGATATCTTCTGTTCCTGTATGTAGGTCTCCATACCATGTTCCTGTGTCTCCTATCCTGTACTGTAGTCCTGCTAGTCCTGAGTGTAAGTCATCTGCTCCTCCTACTCCTACCGGCCATGTTACTACTACGTCTTTTGATGATAGAAAGTTTGCGGGTAATGATATGTAGAATGGTGCTGTTGGTTCTTCGTTGTCATACTTGAATGATAGTAGATCTTTCCATGTTTCATCTGTTCCTGTGTAGATATTTCCTGCGATATCTACTGCTTTTATTGATATGTAGTATTGTTTACCTGCAATCAAATCCAGTCCTATTACTGCACTTACCTCTAATTCTTCTCCCACTACTATGTAGGGGCAATACTCTTGTGCTACTCCGTCATTCTTACCTGTTAGTATTCCTGAGGTCATCGCTGGATTTAGTCCGTTACTGGCATTTGGTTCTGCTTCATCTATTGCTATACAATATCCTAAAATCCCATTACCCCCTAAGTCATCTGCTCCTGCTGTCCATGTGATTGTTGGTTCTGTTGCATACCAATCTCCGCTGTTTGCAAGTCCTGAGATTTCAACATCTGTTGCGTTTACTTCTGGTGCTAGTTGATCTGATGGAACAAAAGCTATGCTAATATCTTCAAATACTGGAGTTGATGCTCCACTTGGTTGAAGAGTTACTTGATATTGGATATATCTATCTCCATCGTCTACACAGTTGTTTGCAGAAGTGTCAGTTCCGCTTGTAACTGCACCACACGTTCCCCAGCCTGTTGCTCCACTCATATCAGACGAGTTGTCTGTTCGTACCTTAACTGTTACCGTACCTGTTCCTGAACTTGTGTAGTTTAGTAATCCCCAGTCCATTGACACACCTGAATCAAGAATGTTTGAAACTAGATAACCACTATCATTATATTTGAGATCTTCTTGAGAAAAGGAGGCAAATTGATTATTTTCCGACTTATAAGTTGCCGCTATCCACGATCGGGACTTTGCAGTTCTAGAAATCTTTATTTCATCTATCAAACCATCAAATCCATAACTCCCTGCATCAATTTTAGCAACTTTAAGTGTTCTTCCGGGTACATTATTTACAGAAACAGACCCAACAGGAGTTGTTGCATGCAATACTCCGTTAACATATAAAAGTATATTCGTGTTTTCTCTGACTGCTACGATATGATTCCATGTTTGTGTAAGTAAACTTTCGGTTGAATTAGCATTATAATTAGTAGATCCAGATACCATCGTAAAACCAGGGACAGTAGATCTTGAACCTCCAGAACCCCAAGAAATTGACCATTCATTTGTTGATGGTGATGCTCCAGTATTCCATTTTGTAATCACAGATGAATTCCAATCACTATTGACAATATTTCTATTCGACCAAGTCTCTATAGTAAAGTCGCTATTCCCAAAATCAAAGACTGCATTATCTCCGAAATCCAGGAAATTAGTAGCATTATTAGTAAACTGACCTGCTTTTCCAATTTTTCCATTTGCAGAAAGGAAAGTGCCAGTCCATGAACCGTTAATTGAGTTGATTGTAGAATCACAAGTATCATTTACATTACCAGTGCATGAATTATGTACAACTTCCTTAAAATGCCATACTCCTTTATAATCATCCTTCCAAACTCCAGTAATGTTTTGACTATCTGATGCACTAGAATTTCCGTAGTAGACATATATATAACTTGAATTTGAATTTTGATCAATCTGAGGGACTTTTACCCAAATATAGGAGGATCCATTTTCTTCCCATCTTTCTATTTCATAATTTAATACATTTCCATTTGAATCAGCAAATCGTATGTCCTGACCATTATCTTTAGATTTAGTATAATCAAAATTTACACCTTGCTGAAGAACAATAAGAACCGGAAAATCAATCAAGTCTTGACTTTCGACATTTAGAAATGCATCAGTGTTATTAAAATTTATTTTCTTACGATATTGCCATCCATTATAATCAACAGCCCACTCCTCTTTTTCAAGTAATTTAATTTCACCATTCAGAGCAGCATCAATAGCGGTTTCGGATATATAAGTATTTACATTACCCGTTACAATTTGGTTATATACACCCCCACTCCAATCTGTCTGAATCCAAGGGGAGTTGGCTGAAAGTACATTACCGAACTCATTTAAATTACCTTTGATTCGTGTTCCAAGAAAAATTACAGCTACGAATAACACTGAGAAACTAAGAGTTTTTATCGCAAGAATTTTCTTTGCATGCATCGAACTATCTTAAGAAACCAAATACCTCCGACAACCTTCCAAAAATGACTTCCAAAGGATTTTCTTTTGATTGTGCAGTAATCGTGACAATATTCTTACCCCTTGCCTCATTACCTACATCATCTTTTGACAAAACTTGTAATTTATAAACGCTACTCGGGCTTAAGTTATTTATAACCACTAAGTGATTAAAGGTCAAATTTTCATCAAGTGCAGTTTTTTGAGTATAGTCTCCAGATGTTCCTTGTGCGAACTGAACTTGACTTGTAGCAAGTTCATCTGTGTCCCAGGTAAGTATCAATTGTGCCGATACATCTGCACCGAATTCTACTGAGGCATCGGAAAGACGTGTTTCAATTTTTACATTTGATATTGCAGGTGGCCTAGAGTCACTTGCAGTAGTGAATGTAAACTCCCCCGATTGAACTACATTCCCAAGAGAATCTCTGGCACTAACTATTAAAGTGTAATTTGTATTCGCAGTTAATCCGGTTAGGGTTAATTCGTGCTCATTGGAATATTCACTTTCGGCTTGGGTTCTATCCTCACTTGGGTTGTCCTGATTTACATATTCTACAAATCCAAGTGTTAATACATTGGTTTCCCAAAATACATTAACTGTTGGTTGAGATGTATTCTTCACTTCTTCGAATCTTAGATTATTAATTTGTGGTAGTGGCAAAGTCGCAAATTGGAAATTTACAACAGAGTCATTATTATTTCCGTCAATATCCTGCAGGAAGAATTTATAATTATAGGTAACTCCATCTTGTAAATTACCCAATCGAATCGAATATTCAGATTCTTCAGTCGAAGTAGCAATTTCTTCACTCCCTCCGTAAGTTTCTGTTGTCCCGTATACGAGGGACACTCTTGTTGCATTTCTCACTCTGAAGTTTATTAATGCTGAATTCGTAGTAATAGCACTTGCCGAAACATTTGACACTACTGGAGGAGGTAAAGTGGCAAAAGACTTTTCATCACTTACACCAGTATTCCCATCTACATCAGTCCATTTAACTTTATAAAAATATGTTGTTCCTGGTGTCAAATTGTTAAGAGTAATATTGTGGCTTATCACTTGGGCACTATTACTCACTTCCTCTTCAAAATATTTTCCGGACTCTAGTCCATATTCAATTTTCGAATCACTAACCCTATCTGTCACCCAGCTAATTAGTGCTTTTCTAGTTGTTACGGACAACACCTCGACTTCACTAGATAATAATGCAGCTTCCGTGAATTTACCAGTAGGAACACGACTTGCAGTTCCTGAACTTGCAGAACAATTATTGGCACTATCACATGCTTTTATACAGTAACTGTAAAGAACTGGTTGAAGATCGGGATCAATATACGAAGTACTGTTACTTGAGCCTACTTTACTGAAAGAACTAAAATTGGATAGACAAGACGCTTCACCCACCTTACGATAAATATTGTAATAGGAGACACCAGCACCTATATTAGTTGGGCTATTCCAAGAAATTACAAGTCTCCAATTCTCCGTAGACTTTATTGAAATATCAGATATGTCAGTATTTGTAGGTATACCAGGTGCACTACCTGAATATGTAAAAGTTATACTTGCGCCTGTTTCACTATAAGTTGCATAGTTAATATTTCCCGCTTCATCTTTTGCTACAACATAAAGTGTATTCACCCCAGGTTGTGTTGCATACGCATCTGAAGGAAGTTCTGTAACACCTGGTTCTGTAAAAGTACAGGAGTTCTCATCTGGGATAGTATTAATTGTGTAACAATAGCTAATACCACTAGCTTGACCCGTGAAGGTGGCGGGCTGATCCCAATCAAAAGAATAACTATTTTCAGTATTATTTGAATTATTTACTGATAGATTTAGAACTTTTGATGGTGCAGAAGTGTTAATCTTGATTAAACCAGTCGTTACATCTTGATCTGAAGTTACATTTCCTAAATTGTCAACAGCTCTGATGTAGAAGAAATTAGTACCTTCAATTAATTGAGAATAATCATAATCGGGGCTTGTTGTATATGATCCGTCATTAACTAGTATGTCGTTTATGTCTTCTACGCCAGTATGCAAATCCCCATACCATGTTCCATCTGTTCCGATTTTATACTGTAAACCTGCAATCCCTGAATGAACATCTTCTGCGCTACCAGGTCCAGTTGAAGGCCAACTCACAGTAACACTCTTTGATGATAGAAAGTTTGTAGGCATTGAAACATAGCTGGGTGGTGTTGGTGGTGTATTGTCGAACTTGAATGATAGTAAGTCTTGGAAAGCACCAGTATTGTTAATGTTATCACTTTGATCGATAGCTTTTATCGAGAAATAATATTGCTTTCCAGAAGTTAAATTTAATCCATTTATTGATGACAAGTTGAATTCCTCACCTTCAACAATATATGGGCAAGCTGAAGATACAACTCCATCATCCAAACCCTGAAGAATTCCTGCATTTGCTTCTGGATCAAGTGAATGAGTTGAATCTGGTTCTGACTCATCAACCGAAACACAATAACCTAAAATTCCGCTCCCTCCATCATTGTCGACTCCTGGATCCCAAGTTATTGTGGGAGACGAATTAATCCAATCTCCACTAGAAAAATTAGCTATCTCAATGTTAGTTGCATTTGTAGGAGGCCGAACAATATCAGCTAGTGTAAAAGCTAAAGAAATATCTTCCAAAATAGGCGTCTGTGCATCAGTTGCAACGAATTCAACTTTGTATTGAATATATCTTGTTTTATTTGTAACACATCCTCCACTTCCCAATGTAGATCCAGACGAAATTGTAGAACACTCACTCCAACTCTGTTCCGAGTCAGATAAATCTGGTTCATTTCCACTTCTCACCTTCACTTCTAAGCTTGATGATCCAGTGTTTGTATAATTTAGTACTCCCCAATCTTGCAACACTTCTGCATCTAAGATATTTGATAAAACAGATCCGTTTGTCTCGTATTTCATTTCTTCTGACTCAAATTCAAAAAAACTGTTACTTTCAGATTTGAAGGTGGCAGCAATCCATGCTGGAGTACGTGCAACACTAGATGCCCTAACCATTGCCATTTCTACTCCTGCTGATAAACTTGATGTAATGTTTGCATTAGTAGAACTTCTTCTTCCTCCTATTATCACATCTCTATCAGTTATTACTCCTGCCCCAGATGCAATAGGCGTACCTCCCTGCAATCCATCTACATATTGAAAAATTTTCAATCCAGATGAATTGTAATTACGAAGAACTATATGATGCCATTCTCCATCTCCAATTATCTTTGTGGAATCTCTTGCTACACCTCCAACTCGACTATAAAGTCTATTGGTTCCAATATACATCTCGTACTGTATATTAGCCGCTGTGTTCGATCCTTTGCTAAAAAAAGTCCCTGATGCATTGACTGGAAACTTGACCCATGCATCAATTGTAAATTCTTGTGCATTTGGGGTGAAATCAAGATTTGCTGGCATACCCAGAGTTATATAATCTGTGGTTATAGATCCAAATTGTAACGCACCACCTATTCCGGATTTAATCTTCGAGGCATTAGTTATTCCAGCAAGCGCTGTACCATTCTCTGAAGTCGGATTACCAGCACTATCTAAAACCAAAGTTGTATCATTTGGGTCATTTAACAACCAAACACCTTCAAATGAATTGCTCCAAACTCCGCTAGGATTCTGCGCATCTATAGCTGAGGCATTTCCATAATATAAATAGAAATTGTCAGTATCTGAGTCTAAATCAATTTGAGGAATCTTAACCCAAATAAAAGAATCTCCAGAGATATCCCAAGTCTCAATTTGATAATCAAGAAGGGTTAATGCATCGCTATCAGTAAACCTTATGTCGCTCCCATCTTCATTCGCTTTAGAATAATCGAAATTATCGGTGTTTAAAGTTACTAATACTGGAAAATCCAGATGCTGTTCAGAAGCAATGCCTAAATTTGCGGTTGTGTTGTCAATTACAAGCTTTTTTCGGTAACCCCAATCCTCATTCATCCAAGGAGACTTTAACGCCAGTGTCAAATTCCCCGATGTAGTTACTAAATTCTCCATCTGCTTATATGTGGTAACCGTTCCAATCGCCAGGTCATCTGTTTGTCCTCCAGACCATTCTGTTTGTGTCCATGGAGAGGTAGCAGAAAGTACACTCCCAACACGATCAGTTCCTACAACAGAAAAAATTCCAATAAGGAATATCCAACCTAGTGATACCAAAAATCTAAGCCTGTTAAGAGTGAGCTTCATAAACGCGAAATATGTATTTAATTTTCATCTATAAATTAGCACAAAAGTATTACCACTACAATATTTAGGAATTTTTGTAATATTTAAGAATTATGTATGTGGATGTGGTAGAATTACTCTGAAAAAATAATGTGTAGATTACGAATCTCACACTTTTTTGAAAATTAAATCGGAGCGTATCCCTGATCAAGTCAGGGACAAGGTTCCCACCTTCGCTTAAGGCTACGTGGGCAAGCAGTTCATTATTCTTGATAATTAATAGGATAATTAGATTGTTGTTTGAAAATTATATCGGAGCGTAGTTCAGTTGGCTAGAACGCTCGCTTTGGGAGCGAGAGGTCGCTAGTTCGAGTCTAGTCGCTCCGATATAATTTTTACAATGATAGTCTATGAGTTACTCTGTTTATGTTTTGAAGAGTAAGAAAAACGGAAACCGTTACATAGGTTATACTAGTAAACCAATCACGAACAGACTAAAAGAACACAATGAAGGCTCAAATCGATACACCAAAAATAATATTCCATATGAGTTGCTTTATTTCGAACAGAAATATTGCAAAGAATGTGGAACAAATAAAGAGAAGTTCCTAAAGTCTGGTCAAGGTCGTAAATTGCTCGATAAAATTCAAGCGTAGTTCAGTTTCCGCCAGAGGCGGACCAGCCTATTGAGCCATAGGCACATCAGCCTTTGGTTGAGGCTGGGGCTAGAACACTCGCTTTGGGAGCGAGAGGTCGTCCCGCCTATTTATAGGCGGGATCGCTCCGATTTAGTTTTTACCATAATCCACAACATATTATTATGTTCTTCTCAGATAAAAAAATAATCAAATATATCAAAGACGAAATAATAGGAATAACCCCATTTAAAGGAGAATTTCTCGGGTCAGTTTCATACGAAATGCATTTGGGATCTTTATTATTCCAGGTTAAACCGAAAGGAAAATACTTCAACGGAGGAAAACCAAAAGAAAAAGAGTTAACTCCTATTAAAGTTAAAAATAAATCTTATACTTTATCTCCTGGTGAGTTTATAATTGGAAAAACAGAAGAAAAGATTTACTGTAATTCAGAAACAATGGCAATCTTTGACGGAAAACCTTCACTTGCCCAAATCGGTTTATTCACTAATATCTCTTCTGTACTTGTCGACCCATTGACCGACTCAGTGATTACCTGCGAGATTTATAATGCAAGCAAGTTCCCAATTAAGTTAATGATCGGCCAGAAGATTGGACAAATATTTTTCTCAGGAGTTAGTAACTAAAAAATAATATGACAAATACTGAACAAAAACTTGAAAAGTATATCGAGAAAAACAACATAGAATTCATTATCTGGGATTTCGATTTAGTCATATATAAACTAGACTGGACGAAAGGAGAAACTTCATATGAATTTTTAGGAAGACTGTACTCAGTTTTCAACGACGTTGATCCAGAGTTAATCCTAGACAAGGATGAGTTTATATATCAATTATTTCCCTATACCGAAATTGATTTATACTCCAGAAAATACGGTAAATCCTCAATTCAAAAAGTAATTGAATTATTCAAAGAACGTGAATTAAGCGCATTAGAATATGCCAAGCCAAACAACGAAGTTATTAATTTGATTAAATCATCAAATACAGAGCTTAAACATGCTATATGGTCAAATAATAACTATCAAACAATAGATTATCTGCTTAAAGAATCTGGGGTAAAAGAAAAATTCGAAATAATTGCCACTCTTGATAATGTTGAATATCCAAAGCCAGATGTATCTGGTTTCGAGATTATCAATGAGAAATTTGATAATCCTGATAAAGGAAAAATTTTAATGGTAGGAGATTCATTAAGGTCGGACAAAGTCGCAGCTGAAAATGCAGGAATAAAATTTTTTCACTACGATAAAAAGTTATGAAAATAATTCTTTTCCGACTTGGTGAGAAACAAAAATCTGATTCCACAGAGACAAGTATACGCAGATCAGTATGTCTAACACCAAAAGGAATATCGCAAACCGCAACAAACCTGTGAAGTTACTACTAAATGAGATACCTCACCCCTCTCACATCGTTAATGCAGGTGACGAGTATACCTAAACCCAAATCAGCTCGCACAATTACTCCATTTGGGTTCTTGCTTTGCATCCTATATACGGCAGAACCAGGAGAATTAAAATTTGGATTGAAGAATTGTGCAGCAGTTGGATCAATAATTTCACCACTTGAATCATTAAATAGAAAAGCATGATATGTTGATGAAAATCCTGTTTTTACTCTGGTTTCTACAACTTGATACCCATCAGGTACTAATCCATAACTATACATCCCACCCACAATGGCATCGCAAACTGGCATCTCTGAAACCCAGAGCTTTCTATATAACTCTACTTCTTTTATCTTTCCCCTCATATATAATGCAGTCAAAGCATCATTTTTAGCAGAGTTGACAATTACTTGCCACATTCTACTATTTGTTGGAATTTCATAAAAAGACATAATACAATAGGTTATTAAAATGTTTGGATTATACTATGAAACCCAAAATCTATGTAGCACATTCGTCTGGTTATGATTTCGTTAACGATCTCTACCTACCCATAAAAAATTCCAAATTATGGGATATGTACGGATTTATCCTCCCTCCCGACAATAGAGATTATCATCCAGATTCAAAAAAAGAGATACATGACAGTAAAGTTTTTATTGCCGAAATCAGTTACCCCTCAACTGGCGCAGGAATTGAAATCGGTTGGGCAGATGCATACAATATACCTATAATTTTCATTCATAATCAAACCTATAATCCTCCTGCATATTTTAATACGATGTCTCCCCATGTAATCAAATACAATGAACCTGATGAAATTCCAAATTTGATAGAACCCTTACTTAAAGAATTAATATGAACGATAAAAAACTTAAAACCATTGTAATTTCAGACACTCACATAACCGGTGTATTTCACAAAAAACGTTATGCTTACCTAGAAAATCTCATTTCCAGATGTGATAAGTTGATTATTAATGGGGATTTATGGAGTTATTACAGCTTGTCGCTTGATGATGTATTCAAATCTAAGTGGACTGGGTTGTTTCCTTTGATGAAATCAAAGAAATGTATATTTATCTATGGAAATCATGACAGGAAAGAATGGTGTGATGACAGAATTTTTCAATTCTGTGACGAGGCTCATAACGAATATCACTACAAAGAGGAAGGTGCAGATTTACTAATCACTCACGGACATTTGATTGCAAACGACTCAATTACAAACGAAACTTATATCAAATTTAATCGTTTGGTTAATAACTTCAACAAATTAAATCAGTCTTACAGATTTTACATTTTTCTTCAGAAATCTTTACTTTTCCTTATGGGAGAAAGTAAATACGCTCAATTATTCAAAAAACTCAACAATCCTCATATAAACTATGCAAAAAACCTACCTGATGAAACAATATTAGTTGCAGCCCATACTCATTCACCAGCATTTATGCCTGAGAAGAAATACATTAACGTTGGTTTTATAAATTTTGGCCTTTCGTTCTATTTGCATATTGATAACGGTAAATTATCACTCGAATCTGAAAGATACTGATGTTTACATCCTTCATAACAAGTTCTATAATCCAATTGAATGGTATTAACACCACTTGTCTTTCCTGCGGAGGCAGGAAACTATACATCCTCATTAGACTCCCGCTTTCGCAGGAGTGACAAGGGGAGGTTCAGTGGTGATAACGAATAAACTACTATTTTAATTGTTACATTTTTCTATATGCCTTACAAAAAAACTCTACAAGTCATCCTTGTGCTTGCAATTGCCGGGGTTTTATTCTCTGGCTATCTTTCATACTATGAACTTTTCTCACCAGCAGGTTGTACTGATGCAATCGTAAATTGTGGGGATAAAGGATTCACAATCGCGGATTTACCAGCTTGTGTATATGGATTTGTGATGTACTTAGCAATATTAATATTGACTGGTTGGAGTTTGTTCAATAAGAAAAACGATTGACCTCTTATCAGAAATTAAAAAACAGTCTCAATTGTGTTAGTATATGTTCATGGCAATTCACCCCAAAGTTAAAATCGGACATATTCATCTGACTGTTTCAAATATAGATAAATCACTTGATTTTTATAACAAACTTCTGGGATTTGAAATTACCACTCGTTTTGGAGATTCTGCAGTATTTCTCTCAGCAGGCGGTTATCATCATCATATAGGATTAAATACTTGGCAAGGGGAAGGTATTCCACCTCAGCCAATGGGATATGCGGGTCTATATCATTTTGCAATCCTGTATCCTGAAAGATACGAACTCGCTAAAGTTGTAAAGAAATTGAATGAAAATAAATATCCGCTCGAAGGAGCCTCTGACCACGGAGTTTCAGAAGCTATTTATCTTCGAGATCCTGATAACATTGGGGTAGAACTATACTGGGATAGACCGAAGTCTGCCTGGCCAAAAGATAATCAAGGTAACACCACCATGTATACCGAACCACTTGATTTAGATGAGCTACTCCAAGAGCTTAAGAAGATAAAACTAAAAAAGTAACCACGCTATACACGAGATTAAACAAATTCCGACAATATTTCCCTCAAATGCTGAAAAATCAGTAGATGACCTGCTTCTGATTTGATAACTAACTTATATTTTGGAACGATTTTCTCAATGAAAGCCATTGTTTCTAACGGCACAATTTTGTCTTGTGCACCGTACCAGAAAGTTATTTGCTTTTTTATTGATCTTGAGTCGAAATCGATATCTTTGAGCATCCTAAGGACATCTGAGGCTGGTGCTTCGGGTCCATTTATGTACGCTTCTCTTTCACTCATATCTATGAGTTCAGGAATATCTAGGTTTTCAAATAATTCCACATCGGAATCAGATAATCCAAATTTTTGAAGATTAAATTTTAATTCCTTTGTTTTACCATTCGCTTTAGCAACAAATCCCATGTACAGATGTAAAAGTTTGGGATGTGAAAGCACCATCTCTGCCAGTTTTTTTTCTGAACCTTTTCGATAAAGAAAAGCTCCTGATGTAGCGCTCACCATCACCGCCTTTCTAAATCGGTTGGGGTACTTATAAACGCATGCCAGTGCATAGTTAGCACCTGCAGAGATCCCCAAAATACCAAGTTTCTCAATTCCCAAAATGTCGAGAAATTCAGAAATCTCATCAGCCCATTCTAGATAATCTCGTTTCTCTACAGCGGTTGATTCGCCATAACCAGGCCTGTCTGGTGTGATTAATTTTAAATTGAGCTCGTTTGCAGTATCAGCGAATTTCATAGCCTGCATACGAGTCCCGTTCACACCATGACACATCAGAATAGGTAATCCATTTTCGTTTCCATAAACAGAATATGAAATTGTTTTTCCATTTTCTAATTTAATTACTTCTTTTTCTTTTTGTATCATGACAAAATTTGTAATAATTAATAACCAATGAAAATTAAACTTAATAAAAATAGACAGATAGCAATTATACTAGGCTTAGCTTATATATTTCTAATCATCTACGCAATACTTGAAGAGACTGGTTTCTTCGGGCCAGATATTGGAGTATTGAGATCCCTTCAGAATAGTGGTTTTTCCAGAGCCATGTTTCTAGATATTGGAATTCTTGCCACTTTAGTTGCCTTTTGGGTGATTCTCACAGGAAAAGAGAAATATAGAATAATATTTGCTTTTGCAATTTTGTTTGTTGGATCTTTTGCTTTACTACCTTATCTTATTATTGAATTTTGGAAAGATAATATTTCCTTGAGTGGTTATTCGAAAGCAAGAGTGAAAACTTGAGCTTTGTGGTCTGAACCGGGGAAGTCTTTGTATTCGTAGGAAGTTGTGGTTAGCCCTTCCGAAGTGTAGGTGTGGTCTATGTGGGATTTGAAGAAATCGTTACCTTGATATTCCCAGGTGTAGTCGAATTCATTTGTACGCACTCTGTCCATAGAGAGATTATTTAGATACCTATTGACTTCGAGAAATCTTGGAGACCAAGGAGAAACATTAAAATCACCCGTTAACAAAGTGTTTTGACTGGTTTCTGTAATCACATCCGTTTTAAGATATTCTAACTGAGCATTTCGGCTGTTGTAATAACTCACATTTACAGGTGCAGTTGTATGTACCATTACTAAATTAAGATTCTTCCCATCAACTTCCACGCTACTCCTTAGAAATAGTTCATCAAACTTATTTTTCCCCTCAGAATAATTTGTTAGTGGGTATCTACTAAAAACAACTTTCCCTGTGTAGGGAAAGCTTAAATCATCTATTCTGAGGCTTTGGTATTTGTAATTAATATCGAAATAATCTCGTAGCGCCTCATAATGTGTATTTGTAAATTCCGTCAACATTACGATGTCTGCGTCTTCATTTTCCAAGAAATTTTTCATTTCATCGATTTCGTTGTTTTTGTACCAAATATTAGCACTGACAACTTTCAGAGATTTGGAATTCTCATCAGCAGCACTAACACCCAGATCAAAATAAAAAGAAAATATTCCAAGGAATATCATAAAAACAAAAAACCAATTAACCCAGTAAGTATTTGCACGTTTGATATCGGCTCCACTTGCAACTAATAAGATAGTGAATGTAATCATATACACCAAATATATTCCTACGGCATAAGGCAAAAAACTCAAAAACAGCTCTCCATAGAAAGTATAACTAATTGAGATTAGTGCTATTAAGGTTAAGAATGGAAGTATTAAGCCGATTTTTATAATTTTACTCATTTACTCTTTTACAATAAAAAAACTCAGTTTTTTTTGAGTCTAGTCATTTAAACGTGATTTGTGCAAGAAAATCACACTTTTTATAGAAATTCTAACAATGAGGATGAGTTTATCTGATAAAGTTTTCCAATAAATAAGCTGAGTTTATCAGTTAATTGCATTAACCCGAGTAATACTAAGAGTATTCCTCCGATTATATTTACGTATTTCAATAAATTTTTTCTACGGTTAAATTTGCCCAAAATTGAAACACCAAATAACGCAGTAAGAAAAAACGGAATCCCTAAACCAATCGAGAAGAAGATTAGTAGAATTGCCCCTTGCCATACTGTAGATGATGTTGAAGCTAACAAAAGCACCGAACCTAATATTGGTCCTATACATGGAGACCAACCCAAGCCTATTGAAGAACCAACTAAGAAAGAACTTCCTGGTGTACCAGGCATTAAAACCTTTGGAAGTGAAATCTTAAAAGATTGCTGTAAAGATTTGATTTTGATTACATCCATAAGTAGCAATCCAAAAACGATAATAATGATTCCACCAACTTTACCGAGTACAATCCTATACTGACCAAGATGATTACCTATCAAACCGGCAATTATTCCAAAAAATATAAAGACTAAACTAAACCCCAAAATAAATGTCAGGGAATTAATTAGAGTACGTACTTTTTGGTCTCTCGAGGATAAACTATCCTCACCTAACTTTTTTCCTCCACTTACAAATGCAATGAAACTAGGTACCAGTGGAAAAGTACATGGCATTATGAAACTTGCCAAACCGGCGATAAATGATGGAATTATTAGACTAAAATCCATTGTTAATCATATAAAACAATGACAAGTATAGCAGATAATTGTTGATATTTTACGTTTGGTGTTTATTACCGAAGGAGAAGTATTTTCGATAGAGTATCATCCCTGCCATCATTAACAATGATCCAAAAATCAATGTATCAACCCTATCATTCACAAGAGCAGTTGATGGTAACGGACCAGATGGAACAGGTGTAGCGATAACCCCTCCACCTCCACCAGCTGGTCTGGTAACACCAGGTGCTGAGGTTACTGGAACGGTTGTAGGAGGGACTTTGGTAGGTGGAACTTTAGTAGGAGGGACTTTTGTAGGTTCTTTCTTTTTATCAATATCTTTAGTAGGTTCTATTACTGATGGGACAGGTGTTCCTACATCTGCAGAAGTATCTTCTGGTGCGAGATCTCTTCGTAACTCCCAACTAACATAAATGGATAATCCTGCTAACAAAGAAGTAATAGCAAATATTGTACCTATAATTGCTTTTTTATTTTTATCCATTTATAAATGTGAAATACTATAAACAATTTATCTAAAACTTTGTAAGAAGTAAACAGTTTTTTAATTAGTTTGTAGAATAAGTTATAATTGCCTATAAATTTCAAATCCGATGCAACTATTACAAGGAAAACAATTATCAAATAATTTACTCGAAGACATAAAAGTGAAATTATCTGAGCTTTCAGAAAAACCACGATTAGCAATAATTCAAATTGGTGATGAAAAGCCAAGCAATGTATATGTATCAATCAAAGAAAAGGTTGGGAAAGAAATAGGTATTGATATTGACGTTTACAAATACCAGACAGGTGACTTCGCTTTTGTTAGCTCAAAGATTGAAGAACTAAACGACGACAAAACTGTGCATGGGATAATTCTTCAACTACCAACACCAGGTAGTGAAGTAAAACCACTTCTCGAGTTAATCGATCCGCAGAAAGATGTTGATGGCTTGACAAGTAACAGTCTGGGGAAAATCTGGCACAACGAATCACAAGAATTCCTAGGAGCAACTCCGAAAGCAATTATGTATGCAATCGAGCATATTTCAAAAAGTTACGGTGAATCTCTCTCAGAATTCCTGACTGGTAAAAACGTGCTAGTTATCAACCATAATATACTTATTGGTAGACCTTTAGCTGGTAGACTACTCAACCTTGATGCAACCGTCACCCTTGCGCACTCAAAAACAAAAAATTTGGAGAAATATTTACAAAATGCCGATATCATAGTCACAGCTACAGGGAATAAAATTATCACTCTTCAAAATAGTAGTAACCTGAAACAAGATGTCATAATAATTGACTCTGGCTATTCTATTGTTAATGGTATAGTTACTGGAGATGTTGAGGTAGAAGCAGTCCAAGAAAAAGCTTCATGGCTTACACCAGTACCTGGAGGGATCGGACCTCTGGGTGTGGCAATGTTAATGCAAAACACATATGATGCATTTCTTAGCTTTCAAGATACGAATCATCAACCCTGACTATGAAAGTATCTGTTTCATCATAAATTACTTCACCGTAGCTTTTTATCCTTTCTTCGTCAATCTGTGAATAGCTTTCTCTTTCTTTGTTCCCTACGAAAATTAATTCAACTTTATATCTCGACAAAAATTCTTTGTAAGCTTCGTCGGTTACCGTCCCATTATAAAAACTCTCAACCTCAGCTTTCCTTTTAAACGCCTCCTCAGATGTACCTCTCCATTGCCACTCATGTGTGGGCCACCCCATTACCGTAGGTAATCCAGTTGTGGATGAAATTCTTGCCGAATAAGTATAAGCATCACCAACTTCTTCAAGTATCACTGGCTGTCCTTCAATGTTTTGCCTTAACCAAGTGATAGCCTTGTAGTCTGAGGGTTTTTCTTTTCGGATGTAGTCAATTCCGTCCATTGTTTGCTGAATTTCTTTGTTGTCTGTGGGGTAGAAATCGTCAACTGCCACGAAGATATAGACAAAAGTCATTATGAAAATTAGTGAAGATATTGAGAATACAAAATATTTGTATGGAGTTTGGAATTTCTTTAGTTTGGATTTTGTTTTCACTGCTTCTGCGTTTAGTATCGCAAAAATGTAACTCACTGCTGCAACTCCGAAAATTACCCATGCATGGTAATAAAATTTGAAAACAGTATTAGTTCTGAAATATGGTTTATTGGAAGCATCGAAGATGTCTTTTATGTAGAAAAACTCAACACCGATTATTAATGAAATCGCAGTGATTGTCAGTAAAACAGGAAACAACTTCAGTGCGCTCTCTTTGATAATTTTCAACCACAAGGCAATCATGAACAAGAACGGGGCAATCAAGAACTGGAACCAGAATTGCATCCATGGCAATGGTGCACTCTTCGTTCTAAACGGTACTATACCAACAGGAAAACCACCTTCTGGACCAACGGCTGGACTGTAATTAATTATGTAGGGTAGCATAAGAATCAACCCAGGAAAGAGAAGCGTGGCTTCGGCTATTAAAAAATATTTAATTTTAATTTCTAGTACTTCCTTCAAACCCACTGTCTGATATAAATGTATGAGCGTAAATATAAACAATGCAGTTATCATATCCCAACTATTGATTCCATAGAGCCCGATGATCAAGGGTGAAATTATTAGATTGAATTTGATTTTGGACTTCGTACCGATCTTCTTGGTTAAAGCAACCATTGCAAGTGCAATAACAATAACTAGAAAAGGTAGTGCCAAATAATGCCCATGAACATCACCTAACACTATGCTATATGCCGGGTATTCGTTGATTGTAAACTCGATGATTCTAGTAGAATCAGGGAAAAAATAAGTGAAGGCCTCCCCTTTGAAATAAGATGCAAACCAGTTGTAAGCCATATGAAGGTTTCCTGCATAAGATATCCAAGTAGCGCCTAGTAATGCAAAAGTAATCTTGATCCATTCTCTCCCTTTTTTGAATAATTCCATAAACACTCCGAAAAGACCAGTAAAAGTCTGTGCAATAATCGTGACCAATGCGTAATTGTAAACATAACTCATTGATATATTCCCGAGTTTGCCAATAATTGCAAATAGATAGTGACCGATATAGTAATAATTAATATTTCCACCTTGTGCTAACCAAGGGTCTAACGGAGGAAAATTCTCCGTACGATTGATAGAGTTCATAAAAGCAAGATTCATCATCTTTTCTGTACCTTCTGCTCGTGGATTAAAAGATCTGATATATGTCCAAATTAATATAGTTCCAAGAAAAAGGAACTCTTCAATTATCATGTATTTCGTAATTTTGAATTTGGTCCTGTAAATCCAATAAAGTGACCCTGCAATTGCTAAAACAAAAAGTGCCCAGCCTACATATTGTGTATATGGTAGGATTTTGATTGCAGAAAGAAACCACCAAACAATACCAAAAGAGAACAATCCGATGAATTTACTAAAAGCATAACCTTTGTCTTTCCAGTTTTTAAATATGTATGAAGTAATTGGTAACCCAATAATGCCAAAAGCGAACATCAATAAATACCAAATGAGAAAAATTTTAATCTCCATGTTTTGAATCAATTAACTTAGATAATAATTTGGCTTGTTCAACCGCATAGTTCGTACCACGATCATGCGGAAAAATTTGTGTAAAGTTCGCATAATACAAACCTTCAATATTTGTATCGTATTCTGGCATTTTGTAATCTGTCGTTACAACATGTTGTGCGTAAGGCGACTTGAAGAAATGCCTATCAGTCACCCAACTCTTATCAAATTTATCGTTTATCTTGGGCAAATATTCACAATATAAATCAAATAACTCTTCTTCGGATTTCTTGAACAACGCATCCTCTGGGTCAACATACTTTGCAATGTACACTATGATTTTATCATCGTATTTCTGTTTTTCAACAAAATTTGTATGTTCTACAAGTGCTAAGAATGGAGCTTTTTTGTCATTTATGTTTAACCAGTAGTAAGGCGTAATGCTTTCCGACAACTCCAAAATCATACAGGTAGCGCCAATATATTTAATATTATCTACACTTCTCTTGAATTCGTTGTTAACAGGGAATAATTTATTAAAAATAGGTCCCGGGATTGTACTTACTACAATATCAAATTTCTCGGTTTTCCCATCAAAGTTAATCTCGTGTTTGTTCTCAACCTTTCTATATGACTCAATCGTGGTATTATTAACTAATTTTACTTCGAATTCTTGAAGTTTGTGTACCAATGTATCAATTAGTAGCTGAAAACCCCCATCCATGTATCCAAGATACTCCTTACCTATTGGATTCGGCCTTGAACTCGCTCTATCATGAATTCTAGCCCAAAGCCAACTCATAGAGATATCTTTATACTTTTTGCCGAACTTCCCTACCAGGAGTGGTTCCCAGATAATCTCAGTTGCTTGTTTGCCAAAATACTTCCTCGCCCAATCGATTGCTTTGATTTTTTCGTAACTTCTTTTGTATTTTGATTTTGAAAGATAGAGTGATACAACTCCAGCTCTAATTCTGTTGAAAATATTTAGTGGTTTGAATTTGAGCAAATCAATACTTCCAGAAAAGCTATGTAATTCCCCATCGATATATATACCCATAGAGCTAGCAGGGAAATACATTTTGTGCTCAAGTCCGAGTTCTTTGATTAATTCCTGGATATCGTGATCGCTTCTGAACCAGTGATGATAATATTTTTCAATGTAAGTATCACCTATCTTGAAACCAGAAGCCAATCCTCCCCAATCTGAGTTCTTCTCAATAATCGTTACTTTGAAACCTTTATGTGAGAGTTCATAGGCGAGTGTCAGTCCAAGAATACCTCCACCTATGATTGCGACTTTTTTCAAAAGAATTAAAACCTAATATCTATGGATTCTAGCAGAATTAATGAGGGTTGGGTAGAGTCAGTATCTTTAAGAATAACTATAAAAGATTTTCAAATTTTCCCATGCCGTTTTGCTCGCTCAGCCATATCCGCATCCTGCCATCCTTGCTTATAGGCTAAGCTTAAATATGGATTGTCGTGATCACCATATGCATAACCTGAAATATTAAGATAATATCCTTCACAGCCTGCATAGTATATGGATTTTAAATTATATTCTTTTAATGTTTCTGCTAATGTTATTGGCCTATCATCTGAATAAAGTAATTGACTAGGGAAGTTTCTCAATGCAGTTTCCCAATAATTTGAAATTATATATTCTGGATTAAAGCTATATCCTGATTCAAGACTCATTTAATTATATATTTTTTAAATTAATTCAAACTTTAGGAAAATATGTTGAAACGTTCGGTGATCCATCGGATTCTCCTGAATTTGTTTTTTTAACTCCATTGCTCCCCTCAGCTTGAGGTGCTACCCATCCCACCAATCTATTATTAGTATAAAAAGATACTTTAGAATTACCCAAGACACCTAATATGAGTTCAGCCAGAAGAATATCATATGTCGACTCAACATCAGGCTTTTCAGTATTCGATTCCATATATTACAAGTTTTAAAATAAAGTAATTGTTAGGATTTCCTAAACTACAGAATTCTCAGTGCACGGAAAAATAGACCTAATTGACATCTTCAAATGGGTCTGAACGATTTACACCATCTTCATAACCGTTCATATAGGCTTGATATTGGTTCTGACCCAATTTTATACTCTCTAAACTTGGAATTACTATTCCTTTGCTCCCGTTTTCATAACCTTTATCATATGCGACTTGCTGAGCTAGAATCGCCTCTTGTTGACCAGTCGAAAGATTATCAAATGTGTCTTTTATTTTATCGAGTGTGTCTACAGGATTATTAAGGACATTTGCACCTAAGTTAAGTGTAAGCCATGCATAATATGGATCATCGTCATGTTTAAATTGTTCGGGTCTGGTATCAGGCATTTTGATGTATATTTAAATAATAATATGGATTTTACCACATCGTACTATTATTTAAACTTATGATTCACTATAATAAATTCATGTTTAAAGAAATGAAATGTTAAAACTCTCAACTCAAAATATCTTGTTGTATAGTATTTAATACTAGCTTTATTGCCCCACAGATTTTTAAATAATTTTTTATTAGTCTCACCATGTCACAGAAAAACCTCAAATCCGCAGATAAAGATGTATATGAAATATTGAAGGCAGAAGAAAAAAAACAACAAGAGAAATTATCAATGATTCCATCCGAGAATTTCACTTCAAAAGCAGTTCGTGAAGCAGTTGGATCAGTTTTTATGAATAAATATTCGGAGGGTTATCCAAATGCAAGATATTACGAAGGTAACTATCACATTGATAAATTAGAGCTGTTAGCAATTGAGCGTGCAAAGAAGTTCTTTAAATTGCCCAAAGACTGGGAAGTTAATGTTCAAGCATTATCCGGAAGCCCTGCAAATCTATCAGTTTATATTGGACTTTTAAAACCTGGTGACAAGATTATGGGAATGTATCTTCCAGATGGGGGTCATTTATCGCATGGATGGTCATATAATCCAAAGAGCGATTCAGCAGAATTTGTCCCAAATGTTATGTTTTATGCAGGTGGGAAACGCAAGGTGAACGTTACTTCGAAATTCTATGAAGCAGTACAGTACAAAACCGACCCAAAGACAAAACTCTTAGATTACAAAGAAATTGAGAAAATTGCTAAAAAAGAAAAACCAAAAATGATCATCACAGGTGGAACTGCGTATCCTAGAGATATTGACTATAAAAGAATGTCCGAAATTGCCCACTCCGTAGGAGCTTATTATCTTGCTGATATTGCTCACGAAGCTGGTTTAATAGGCGCAGGAGTTATGAACACACCTGTAGGTTACGCTGACGTAGTTACCATGACTACTCACAAAACTCTTCGATGCAACAGAGGAGCAATAATTTTAGGTAAAGCCGATCTGATGAAGAAAATCAACAGAGCAATTTTCCCTGGACTTCAAGGTGGACCACACAACCATAGTATTGCTGGAATTGCGGTGGGACTTAAAGAAGCATTAACTCCTGAATTCAAAAAATATGCAAAACAAGTTGTGAAAAATGCACAAGTTTTGGCAAAAGAACTTGAACAGTATGGTTTTGAAATAATTACAGGGGGGACTGACAAACATCTAGTGCTTATTGACCTAAGTAACAAAGGACTTTTTGGTAAGAAGTATGCGAGAGCATTAGATTATGCTGGAATAATTGCCAATATGAACACCATGCCTCAAGAAAAACGTCCACCTGCAGATCCATCCGCATTGAGAGTAGGTACACCTTGGATTACCACTCGTGGTATGAGGGAACCAGAAATGAAACAAATCGCAAAATGGATGAATGAAGTTATGGAAGTAGTAAAAGATTGGCAGGATATGGATTTTACGGAATTTAATACTAAAGTGGCAAATCACAAGGATGTAAAGAGAGTTGCAAAGGAAGTGAGCATTTTATGTAAAAGATACCCTTTGGGAATTTGAATCTCGATAGTTCAGAGTTAAATAACTTTAATCGGCAATTTTAACTTTCATCTTCATCAACCTGACAGTCGTCTGGAGGGCGTCTTCGGCTAGTTTTGCCTGAATGTAGTGAACATTTTGGTCAATTTCTGGGAGAATTACATACTCGAGGGCATTTACACGTCGTCTGGTTTTTTCTATTTCAGTTGCCAATCTTCTGACCTTGAACTCTAGTTCTACAAGTTTTACCAAATCTGGTAAAAGTTCTCTTAAATTTTTAAGCGAAACATCAAGATGATGATTGGTTTGAGCTAGAGAGTAATTTAGAAAGTTACCAGAAACTTTCACATCCATTTCTGGAATTTTTACTCCTAGAACGTTTTTTGTTTCACTGAAAATGCGGATTTTTGTGTCGGGATTTTTTGCAAGTAACTCGAGATATTCTTCATCAATATTCAACATTGCGAAATTATATCTTTTCATAATTTCTCCATACTTTTCTTCCAATTCGCCACGCATCTTTAGTGCAATTCTGTAATTGGACATGAATATTTGTACGAGATTATCACGCTTATCCTTCAAAAGCTTATGGCCACGCTTGACACTCTTGCGCTTGTTTTTCAAACGCATTAACTCTTGTCTTGTTGGAATTACGTTCTCTTTTGCCATTATTTATTCATATATTTTTCGATGTGCTCTTTCTTCACTCTTTTGAGTTCTTTTTCGGGCAACATTGCAAGCAATTTCCATCCTAAATTCAAACTTTCTTCAATCGATCTATCATTTTCATAACCTTGGTTTACGAATTCTTTCTCAAAAGCATCTACAAATTGAACAAATTTTCTATCGTCTTCACTAAGAGATGATTCTCCTAGGATTTGTGCTAGTTCTCTGAGTTCTCGTCCTTTTGCATATCCAGCAAACAATTGATTTGCGACTCCTGAGTGATCTTCTCGAGTTTTACCTTCTCCAATACCCTTATTCATCAATCTAGAGAGTGATGCCAATACTGCAACTGGAGGATTGATTCCCTTTTTCTCCAACTCTGGAGCAAGAACGATTTGTCCTTCTGTAATATAACCAGTCAAATCAGGAATTGGGTGTGTTTTATCTCCTTCAGGCATTGTTAAAATTGGCAACTGTGTAATCGAACCTGTAGAGCCATCAACTTTACCTGCTCTTTCATATAATGAAGCTAGGTCGGTATACATGTATCCTGGATAACTCCTTCTACCTGGCACTTCTTTTCTGGCTGCCGAGACTTCTCTTAGTGAATTACAGTAGTTCGTAATATCAGTCAAAACGACTAGCACATTCATATTTTTCTCGTAAGCTAGGTATTCTGCAGTTGTTAAAGCCAACCTTGGCAAGGTTATTCTTTCAATAACAGGATCGTTAGCGAGGTTAATAAACATTACAGTTTTGAACAATGCACCAGTTTTCTTGAATTCATTGATGAAGAATTGTGATTCTTCAAATGTGATACCAATTGCACCAAAAACTATGGCAAAGTTGGAATCGACTTTACCTTCCTTGATAACTTTTGATTGACGAACAATTTGAGCAGCTAACTTTGAGTGTGGTAATCCAGCAACAGAGAAAATTGGAAGTTTTTGCCCTTGTACCAATGTGTTCATAACATCGATTGTCGATACTCCAGTTTGGATGAAATCCTCTGGGAATTCCCTCATATATGGATTCAATGGGAAACCATTGATATCAAGCTCTTTCTCAGGAATGATTTCTTCTCCACCATCCATTACATCACCGAAACCATTAAATACTCTTCCCAACATCAATTCGCTGACTCCTAATTTCAAAGTTTTTCCTAAGAATGAAGCTTTCGAGTTTTTAATATCGATTCCAGATGTTGTGTCAAACATTTGCACAACAGCACGATCATCTCTAGCTTCTAACACACGACCTTTTCTTATCTCACCATCTTGAGTCTCAACTTCGACAAGATCTTCAAACTTCGCATTTTCGACACCTTCCACAATCAACAAAGGACCGTAGAGCTCTTTTATTGTTTTATACCACTTTTTCATTTTTCAAAATATTAATTTAATATAATCAGTTTAGATTTCATCATCGAGGTCTCGAATCACACGGTAGTAATCAGGTTGATCTGCCTCTGTTACGTCTTTTTCAGGTTTGAATTTCATCAATTCTTTTGTAATTTTCTTAGAAAGAGATTCAATTTTTGATATCTCACTCTCAGGAACCAATTTCATTCCAACTATTTCTTCTTTAACAGGCAAATCCAGTAATTCCTCAATATCAAATTCATCACTAGTTTCAGCGATTTGAACGGCAATTTCATAGAAAGTGATAATTGCTTTTAACATATAATATTGCTTGTTTAGTGAAGTGTAAGTATCGATTGGGTCAAATGCGAATTGTTGTAAATAGTCTTCTCGCAAAGATTTTGCGACATCAAGAATCAATCTATCCTTAACTGATAGTGAGTCCATTCCAACAATTCTGATAATCTCCAATAACTCAGCTTCTTTTTGTAGTAATTCCAAGCTTTGTCGACGTAATTGAGAGAATTCTGGATTAACTTCTAAGTCGTAGAACTTCTCAACCACATCATCATATCTGGAATAGCTATTTAACCAATTGATGGCAGGATAATGTCGAGCATATGCAAGTGAAGAATCTAGTGCCCAAAAAACCTTAGTAACTTGAAGCGTACCTTGAGAGACTGGTTCTGATAAGTCTCCTCCTGGTGGAGAAACAGCTCCAATTACAGTTACGCTACCTTCATTGGATTTGTTTCCGAGTGGGCTTACTCGGCCAGCTCGTTCGTAAAATTCTGCAATTCTAGATGTCAGATATGCAGGGTAACCTTCTTCTCCAGGCATTTCTTCCAATCTTCCAGATATTTCACGTAATGCTTCTGCCCATCTTGATGTAGAATCAGCCATAAGTGCAACATCTAGACCCATATCTCTGAAATACTCTGCAATTGTAATACCTGTATAAATTGAGGCTTCTCTAGCAGCGATTGGCATATTTGAAGTATTAGCTATCAAAATAGTTCTTTCCATCAAAGGATCTCCACTGTTTGGATCTTTCAATTCTGGAAATTCTTTCAGAACATCAGTCATTTCGTTTCCTCTTTCACCACAACCTATATAGACAATAATTTGTGCATCGCACCATTTTGCGATTTGCTGTTGTGATACGCTCTTACCAGATCCGAATGGACCAGGAATTGCGGCAACTCCCCCTTTGGTTAATGGAAAGAAAGTATCGAAAACACGTTGTCCTGTGATAAGTGGTTTCGTAGGGACAAACTTTTGTTTATACGCTCTTGGTTTTCTGATTGGCCATTTTTGATACATTTTAACTTCGATCTTTTTTCCATCGTAGTCGATAATTGCAACAATCTCATCAACAGTATATTTTCCGGATTTAACTTCTAAAATTTCCCCTGATACATTTGGGGGAACCATAATCTTGTGGCTAATAAGATTTGTCTCTTGTACTTCTCCCAAAATATCTCCTTGTTGGACTTTGTCCCCCTTCTTAACTGTTGGAACGAAATCCCATTTTTTATCACGATTTAGTGCAGGTACATTTATTCCTCTTGTAATGAAGATTCCACCTTTTTTGGAGATTTCCTCAAGTGGTCGCTGAATCCCATCATAAATACTCTTCAATAAACCAGGTCCAAGCTCAACACTTAGAGGTTCGCCAGTTGTCTCCACTTCTTCTCCGACACTAACACCACTAGTCTCTTCGTAAACCTGAATCCATGCACGATTATCTCTAATTTCAATAATCTCACCTGTCAGTTTTTCATTACCAACTTTAACAACATCGTAAAGTCTTGCAGAAGGGATATTCTCTGCAACGACTAGAGGTCCTGATATTTTTACAATTTTTCCTGTCATTATCTTTTTCGTTAATTTAAATTATTTATCAAATTTTTATTTTCATTCCGATAGCTTTCTCTGCTAATCTTTCCAACTCTTGATATCCTTTGTTTCCATTCTCCTCAAGTGATGGTAAAACTATCCATGGTATTTCTAAATTATCTATTTTTCTGATTAACTTAGAATCTTCATCATAGACTTCATCTGTCAATAAAATTCCTCCTATCCTTTCAAAATTAGCTTCAATATATTCGATAATAGAATTTAACTTTGCTTCTTCGTATACCAAGCCTTTACAGCCAAGGATTCGGTAGGTATCAACTATATATTTATCACCAATTATGTATAAACTTCCCGATGTCATTTATCTAAAGCTGTAATCAATTAATAAATTATTTTCTTTGTTACTTACCCCAGAAATCAAAAGATTTAAATCGTAAAAGAAATATTTCAATTTGATTAGATAAGATAAAGCTACAAGTGTAGAATCCATCTGTATCAAGGCCTCAGAAATATAACTTGTCTCTTTCAAGGCAATTTCTTTGTTCATTTCTTCCAAGGCATCCTGACTATCTTTGTTATCATTTTCTAAATATTCTCTTCTAATCTTTGACGACTCTTCGTACAAATTTCTCAAAGTATTTATGTATTCTTTTTTAACTTTATTCCTCCTGACAAATAGCTCTTGTATTTGAATGTAGAGTTCATCGAGCAATAACTCAAGTTCAAATATCTCAATTTTTAAGGGCACTTCATCGTAGAACTTGCCGATTTTGTCTTCAATCTTTTTATTCGGATAATTAATCATTCTTAACTTTTCCTTGTACTTTTCACGTTCTGAACTTAGTAGACTGGCCATCTCACGAAATATTTTGCGAATTTGCACCATTTCGTATTTTAACCAAACCATTGTTTCAAAAAACTGGTCACCTTCCGAGATCTTTAATAATTCAAAAAGCATCTCTCTTTCCTTTTCATGCACCATACTCAACATATCAGAATTATCACGAGTATTCCCGAATAAACCCCAAGATTGCATAACATTTCCTAGAGAAGTCTTTTCAACTCCAAGCAACGATGATAAATCAGAGAATGTTGGTATCTGTGACTCTAAAGCAAAAATTGTACCTACATTGACATTACTCATATTATGCGAACAAAATCTGATTTAACGCAGTTTTGTTGTTCTCAAAAATCTCTCGTCTCACAATATCTTCAGTCAATTGGACTGAAACAGTTTGAGAATCAAAAATAAAACCATTCAACTCATTATCAATCTTTATGTCCCAACTATCTTTTACCACACTTTTAACTAGAGAGTATGAATTTTCGTCGATATTTAAGGTTCCTTTTTCATCCTTGATTTTCTCAAGATTTCTCACCAGTAAATCTTTGTATCGAGAAGAGTCTTTATATAATTTCTGCATATACTCTTTAATAAATTTTTCAAGTAATTCCTTTTTCACAGCACTCTGAGTTCCCATCTTTGAATTCTTTTCCAAGAACTCTTCTCTGGATTCTTTTAGAACCTTTTTCTGTTCAGTCTTCTGACTTACGAGATTTTTCAGAGATAACTCCTCACGCCTTATAGGGTCTAATTCTCGGTTTTGTATTTCTGTAAGTGACTGTTTAAGCTCATCAAGCTTCTGATCTTTTATGTTTTGAATTTTTTGTAAAAAATCGTCCATATTATTTGGTTAAACTTGAATACTGTTGATTACTAAAATCGAAAGTAGTAGTCCGAAAACAGCCATACTTTCTACAAGAACAGCTAGAATTACTGCTTTTCCAACATCTGCTGGATTATTTGCAAGGATTCTTGTTCCTGCTTGAACTACTTTACCCTGTGCAATACCCGAGATTAGACCCAAGAATGCTACAGGCATAGCTCCGAACAACAAAGCTAAACCGACATTTGTGTCAATCATTGCTAGTTCTCCAGAAATTAAACCAATTTTTTGCAGTACGATAACTGCTGCAAGAAATCCATAAATACCTTGTGAACTTGGCAAGGCAGATGTTAGTAAAGCTCCTCCGAATGCTTTTGGCTTTTCGGAAACAACTCCTGCACCACTTTTTGCTGCTGAAAGAGTACCCAAGATACTCCCCGTACCGGCAAGTAAAATACTTACCACAGCAGCTGTTACGGCTAGAACAACTCCAATTGTCATTTTTGTGAATTAATAAATAAATTAGAGATATTAATATGAATAGGTCCAAATTTAGTTGAATTTTCAGGAACTTTGATATACATAGGTTTGTAACCTTTTGGTTCAATTGCAACACCTTGTGCTTGATAGAATCTTGGGAAAAATTCAACCAATTGAAGGCGGATAATATTTACGAATGTACCTAATACGTTTAACGCAATATTGAAAAGATGCCCAATAATCAAAATCAAAACTGTGACTATTATTCCAAATATTGAATCAGTTCCACCCAAAATCGAAGCAATTAAGTTAATCACACTAGCAATAACTCCGGTAGCCAAGCCTAGTGCCAATAAACGGGCATATGAAAGAGTGTTTGAAAGATAGCTTGTAATATTGAAGATACTTCCGATACCAATTAATGGTCTTAGGAATATATTCTTTTGTTTTCTACCTTGTCCGAAAGCAAATAGTACTAACACAATAATTAAAAGTGGAGCTTGGATATCCTTCACAAAAGCAAGTGCTGGAGACATTCCAGAAACTGCCACCAAGACCATCGTCAATAAAAGCAAAATCCAGGTTCCAGGTCCTGACAAACCACCAATTTTGTCTCCATTTTTGAAGTAAGTGACCAATTCTAGGAATACTCCAAACAATTGTTGAATAAAACCTGCAACTAGAGAAAGTACAAGTACCAAGATGATCGAAGACTGAAGGTCAATTTGTTTCATACTCCTCAAAGTTTCACCAAGAGTTCCTCCTACTACGTTGACATCAACTCCAAACCAACCTCCAGTAATTGCTCCAAAGAATATTGTGGAAATACTACAGTAAATCATCAATTTGATACCCTCTCTAATGGTTCCCTGTGGCTTTTTGGCAAATAGATAATAAAGCAAACCGGTGAGGATTAGGAAACCATAACCTGCGTCTCCAAGAGCGAAGCCGAAAAACACAACAAAGAAAAACGCCAAGAATGGTGATGGATCCAATTCTTTGGAACCGGGGATTCCCATGAACTCCGTTACAATTTCGAAAGGTTTTATCAAAGAGTTATTAGACATTTTTGTTCGAACGTCGCTTCGGTGGGCGGTGGAGAGTTTCTGTAAATATGCACCTTGATCGATAGAATCCACCAATTTTGATAATACTGCATAGCCTTCTTTATCAACCCATGCATGAAGTTCTACATAAGTTTTCGATTTTGTTTCATAATCATCTCCAGAATATTCACCGATAAACTTGGTATTTTCGTATGCAGTGATTTCGAGCATTAATACATCGAAGAGAACTTCTAACTGAGTTAACTTAAGTTTTGTCTTTAATTTTGGCAATTCAAACGTCTCGTTACTCACTTCACTTACTTTTTCGTTATTATTTTCAAACGCTAACGTAACAGGTACTGACTCGCCGGAGTCTATCGATTTGATAAAACTAGAATTATGATCAATAAAACTATCGACAAACTCAGCATCATCTTTTACAGAAATCAGCAATAGTTCTGTATCATGTTTATCCTTAGAAAAGACAGATACATTTATCGGACTTATTGTTTCCAGCTCCTCAAGTAACTCACTAACTTTTTCATTCTCCACGGTTAAAAGTTTTTGATATACTAGTTCACTTGTGAGCAACTCGGACGGCAATTTGGAAGCTTGAGCATCTTGTCTAATATCCCCGACAATATTGGTCGAAGATTGAACTTCTCCCTTAGCATTTGGCTGGTTTACTAAATCAAGTTGTTCTGCAAAATCATCAACTTCATGACTTAAATTTGTGTAATCTTTCAAGGTATTTGTAACAAATTTGTCACTAATAGCCTTCTTGTTTTCTTCTTCGTTTAATTTGAGGTAGTTAATAATTTTCTCAATTTTAGCAACCTCTTCTTTTAATCTTGAAATTCTGGTTTCAGATATTTCAGATAAACCCTGAAGCACAACAACTGGTTCGACCAGCTCGACATTCTGTGACAGGGCAATGTTTTTAAGAACAGGAATTATCTGTTCTCTTTTGAATACAAGTTTGTATATATCACAGGCAATGACACTCATGTTTATATTTAAAAGTTATGAAAATAAATATTTATCTAGAAGTTCTTCTGCTTTTGCAGAATTCTTTTGCATTTTTTGACTTAGTTCTTTGGTAACTTCAGATTTCGCTTCAGCATCTACTGGTATAGTTTCAGTCTCGGAGTTATTATCAACGCTAGTTATCATTGATAGCTGTTTTTTCAAGTCATTAATTTTAGTTATTGACTCTTTTTTACTTTTCTCAGTATTTGATGACATCTCTTCTAGCAATTTTCTCTTTTGTATCTTAAATTTTTTCTCGATTTGTAAAATCGAATTCAAGTCCGCGTTTATTGGTTTATCAGTACTCATAATTAGCTGAAATTAATATTTTCAAATAAACAGAAATGGGATTATAGCATCATGAAAATACTCGGTGAAGTATTTTTTGCAAATTGTAAATTCGAGATATTACAATATCAAATTCCTCTTTGTCTTCGGAGAAACCAATCCCTATTATCTTCTGGTAATTTAGTCTCTGTATCGAGGAAATTCGATGGCAGATATTCGGTTGAGGTGATTTGCCAAACTTGAATGAAAACAATATATAGCAAAAACATAACTGGAATTATTAAAAGTACAATTCTTAAATGATTTGTACCTCCTTTAAATAATTTAAAGCCATTTCCAGAAGAAGTTTCTGTCTTCTCTTGTCGAACCAATTCTTTCATCCTCGGAAACATATACAATCCAAATCCACTACCAAAAATTGTACCGGTCAACATTCTAGAAAAATTATTACTTACATAAAATGCAGATGAATCACTATAACCAACTAAAACAGCGAATGTCTGTAAACCACCATCAATTAGCATTGGGAAAGAATATATTATTAACCACCAAAGACTTAGCGGTTTTACTTTTCTAATCAGAACCATAACCAGCACAAATAGCATACTACCCCAAATGAACATATCTCTAGCACACCAGGCAATCTGGTGATCGTGCAAGTGTAGACTCTTCCAGTGTTGCTGATGACAAAAAAAAGAATACAAGTTGTAAATAGCTCTGGATAAGTCATATTGCTCGTAATGGAGTAATATTGGTGCAACTATAGGTAAGAGGTTGAGAAGTATTAGAAATACTAAGAAAACATAGAGTATATTTGTATTAATCCAATTAAAGATCCTATCCATTTTGTATATCAACAATTTTGAACTGAACACTCTCTACTCCATTGAATTTATTCAAATCGAGATATCCAGCAATGTTTAAGATATCTCCTGGTTTAATTCTAGCGAATTTCTCTCCAATTTTGAATCCAATAGCATCAATGGTCGCGACATCTTTTCTGAAAGTGAGTTTGAGATGATCCCCTCCATTTCCTACTCTTTTAACATTAATAACTTTTACGGAGTTTATCGAGATGATAGGTTCTTTATTCCCGAAACCAAATGGTCCAAATTGATTTATATCTTCAAGGGTGTCCTTATTAATAATATCCTCTGATAGCTCCATCTCAATCGAAAGTATCTTCTCTAAATCTTCATCCGAAATTTCCTCTGTAGCATACTTGAGCATATTGTCTGCAAAATTCCTAATATTTTCTTCTTTTATAGTCAATCCTGCTGCTTGTGCATGTCCTCCGTATCTTTCCAATTTATCAGCCTCTAGAGAAATCGCTTTTGTAATATGAAACGAAGAAGTACTTCTACATGATCCCACCGCCACACCATCTTTCAGAGATAAGACAATCACTGGTCTGTGATATTTTTCACATAACCTACCAGCTACTAACCCTACAAGACCCTCAGGCCACTCCTGCCCAGTAATTAAAATCAACTTTTTATCTGAACCCCAGGATTCGAGTAGTTTTTCTGACTCAAACATAAGTTCTTTTGTCATTTCCTGTCTCTTTGTGTTCAAATCACTAAGTTTCTTGGCAAGTTCTGTAACTTTTTCGGAATTGTTAGAAGTGAGCAATCTTACACCATCAAGTGCCGTTTCTAGTCTACCCGAAGCATTCAACCTAGGTCCAAGGACATATCCAAGATGATATGCAGCTAAATCTTCAGAAGAAATTCCCGAAACCATAAGCAATTCTCTTAGTCCAGTATTCTGCGTATCCTTCATCTGCTTCAAACCTTCTGCAACTATAACCCTGTTTTGGTTTATCAATGGCATCACATCACAAACTGTTGCGAGTGCCACAAGGTCTAAATATTTTAGAGCATCAAAATCTTCTATTAATAATTTCTGTTTTTTTGCCTCAATTGCTAGCTCTCTAATTAGATGCCAAACAACAGTTGTTGCACAAATATCTTTGAATATGTAATCGTTTAGAAGAGGATGAACAACCGCTTTGGCAGTTTTTTTCAGTATTTCTAAATCTTCTTCGTTTTCGGGAGTTTGATGGTGGTCGGTAATTATCAAGTCAGTTTTCAAAGAGAGCACTTCATTTAATATCTTTCCATCACGAATACCGCAATCTACAGATATTATCAACCCTGCTCCTTCGTCTTGGAGTTTTTTGATTGCTGTTGGGTTGATACCATATCCTTCATCAAATCTACTGGGAATATATGGCATGACATTCGCTCCCAGTGACCTAAAAAGAAAATCAAAAAGAATCGATGTTGAACATATACCATCAACATCGTAATCACCGTAGATATAAATTTTCTCTTTTGATTTGACCTTTTCGAGAATTATTTGAACTGCTTTTTCAATATCATTTAGTTTCCCTGTATTATTTAGAGAATCGAGTTCTGGATTCAGGAAAGTTTCGAGGTCATCGGATGTTTCGATATTTCGGTTATACGCAAGCTGTGCAGTCAAATCATCAAAACCACTTAATTTTTTTCTGATGTTAGCCGGGATTTTTGGTTTAACTTTCCAATTCATACAAAAGTATAACAGTAGTTTCTGAGGTTAATGTGAAAATGCCGTGTTTATACTACCTCGTCATGGTTTAGGTATTCCCTAAATTGTCTAATTACGAAGAAAATTGCCAAACCCAATAGAATTATCGCACCTGTCCAGAGACTCCAAACTCTTATGGTACTTATAGTTTTTGCTCGAGTATAACTATCCAATGTTGGAGTTATCACCATATCAGGAGTGAATACCAGCTCAGTTTTGTTAGAGCTTATATAATTTTCTCCAGCTACAAAACCATTGACCTCAACCGCGATTTCAACACGTCTATTAACAGTTGAAGGTGGAAGTATTACCTCAGGGGTAAATGTTTTTCGCAGTGTCGTTTTCTGTCCTTTTACAACTGAAATGATATCTCTTTCAGGTTCAGCTATGTTTAATAACCTTTCATTATAAAACCATTTGACCCCCACTCGATTCGAATCGATGAGAGAGTCTACTGTAAGAACTATATCGAAACTTTTGGAGGGATATTCCTGATCTGTGGGTAGGTCTAGTTGTAACTTTAGTGCAGGGTTTGTAACAATTTTCACTTCTTGATTGTATTCTTGCTCTTCGGTCTGAGCATATACAGTGTCATAGAAAATTTGTGTAAAAAGGACCATTGCCATAATCATCATATGGATGGCAATATTTTTAAATGATTTCCTAGTTCTATACATATAAATATCCTAAGTAACTAAGTATAGCAATTTTTAAAATAGAATTCGTTATTTCCTGTTTAAATTGATATCTGAAACCTCCATATTCTTTGGCAATGCTAATATCTGTAGTATGAATTCAGCAATTTCTGATGGATTCATCCAACCACTCCAATCGTTATTTTCAGTCCCAGTAGCTTTTTCAAAGAAATTTGATTTAAAACCGCCAGGATTAAAACCGATAACTCTACATTTGGTATTTTTAAATTCTAATTGTAGATTTTGGTTCAGTCCACGAACCGCCCATTTTGAAGCACCATAAGCGGCTTGCTTCTCATAAGCCTTGGATCCAACTGTCGAACCAATATTAACGATATCTGCTTCGTTTGATTTTATTATTTCAACAAGCTCGGAGACCAAGAAAAGTGGAGCAATTACATTTAGTCTAAACAAATTCAATGTTTCTGTGTAATCAACTTTCCCTAATGGCTTCACTGAAAGCATACCAGCACAATTGATTAACACATCAAATTTCGAATACTTTTCTTTGATTGTTTTTACGATTGCATTCAATCCGTCCTCTTCTGTAAGATCAGCTTTTATATGTTCGATCTTTAAATCAGGGATTGACCTAGAGATACCAACAACTCTATGTCCTGCATCCAATGCTTTTTTAGCAAGTTGATAACCTAGACCATTGCTAACTCCTGTAATGATAATTGTTTTCATCTTTTATAAATATTATTAATTATTATTTTTATACCATAATTTTTAAAAAAATAAATCAGTATCTTGTATATTTTTAAATTAAGGATATAACCCAAAGAATGGATTGTATGTATTTAAATACCCTGTACTTGCATCACCCAAGCCTGCATATAGAATTGCTCTTGAAGAATTTCCAGGATTGATTACCAAAGACGAAGGAAAAATTACATTCCTATGTTTAGGAGTTTTACTCTCAAATTTTGGGAAATCATCGGGTGTTGCTATAACTTCTATGGGGGTAACTAAGTGAGCCTTCCAGTTATATCTAAATACCATTGCTGCATAGCTTTTACCTTTTTCATCTTCTTTTGCCACATGACCTAATACTCCAATAGTTCCATCATTCAACAAAAATAGTTGATTCACCCCCACCCAATTCCCAGGTGGTACTTGATTGAAAATTATGTTTGCATTTATTAGGTTTTCTGGGACTAAATCATTTAATGATTCTATTATCGTGAATGCGAGTACACCCCTTCTCAAAGCATCTAAATGAGGGCGTGTCATAACACCAATTCCATCGTCACCAAGATCAATAAGTTGTGTATCCTTTTGACGGTCTGGCCCATAGCCTATCATTTCATACTCTTCAAAATCCCCATTTATTCTGTAGAATTCATTTCTGTAATTTGTAGCAAAAGGATTATCCGCTGTAGGTTCTGGCCACACTCTCACTCCAATTAAAATATTTTCACCTTTGATATTCACAACTGATGGATCTTCAAGATTTAACCCAGCAATATCACGAACGGGTCTCCATAAACCATCTTTACGTTTGTAAGGAACGGACAAAGAACCTTCTATCGCTCTAGGTTCAACTCTGGCAAACATCGAGGTATTTCCACCCGGGATTAATACAAAGGGCCCAGATGGATTATAACAATCTAAGTCTCGATCCACTGGCAAGTTTAGAATCACCCCCTTTGGGCTTAAAAAGGATTTGGCTTTATGCTCATTGACTAATTCATCAAAACTGGGTGGAGTAAACCTAGATTCTTGGGTATTTTCTCTTAGAAACATAATTTAACTCAGAACTTAAACATATGGAAACATGTTCCCTAAAAACCTTTTATACCATATAATTAGTCAATAATTGAAAATTTATGAAAATTTCTAATCAAAAATTACTCGAGCTACAAAAAGAATTAAAAGCAAAAAGAGACTTTCTTAAGAACGAATTAGAAGAAGGTGTAAAACGTGGAGGTCCGATGGATTCCTTCAAGGAAGCCGCTGCAGTTTCTACAAACTTGCAGGCACATAATCAGAAGCTAAAAGAGCTTGAAGATATATTAAATGATGCCGAGGCGTTACCTGACTACGTTGATGGAGATGAAATTTTGCTAGGGAAATGGTTTGACATCGATATTGATACAGATTCAAAAAGTTTCCGATTAGTTGAGTCCATTGAAGCAGATATCAGTAAGAACTTATTATCCGTTGATTCTCCATTAGGCAAAGCAGTGTTAGGAAAAAAACAAGGAGAAAAAATAAACTTTAATGAAAAAACCATAACAATCACAAATGTAGACTAGAACTCTTCCTCCCTCTTAACTCGTAGTTCCCTTCATCAAATTTTTACAAAACTTAAATTTTTCCTTAACTCACTAAAGTTATTATAGATATAGTTTCTAAACTTTAACTGGGACTTGATTATTAAAGTAACAAACTTATTCTATGCTTATTAATAATTGAGTTCATTGTGTTTACGAAACTATTTGTTGAAAGATAGATTTATATTTTTTATTTTATTTTTTATAAGGAGGCAAATACCATGGCAAATACTATTTTCGGTATTTTTGCAGAACGTGAATCTGCAGAGGAGGCAATTAATTCACTAAAATCTCAAGGATACGATCCTAAAGATATTTCTATCGTAGTTAAGGATAGATCAGAAGGAAAAAGAATTGCAGAAGAGACTGGTTCAGACGTTGCAGAAGGAGCAGTAGCAGGTGCTACATCGGGTGCAATATTAGGAGGATTAGCTGGTTTACTTGCAAGTTTTGTATTACCAGGTATCGGAGCTTTATTCGTCGGTGGTCCAATAGCAGCTGCGTTAGGATTGACTGGAGATGCAGCTACAGTTACTTCTGGAGTTGCAACCGGAGCCTTAGCCGGTGGTTTGATTGGAGCATTAACAGGTCTAGGATTACCTGAAGAAGACGCAAGAGTCTATGAAGAAAGAATTAAAGAAGGTGGAATTCTCGTTGCTGTATCAGCACACAGTAGTGAAGAAGATTTAGTTGAGAGTATCTTTACTGAGAATCACGCAGAAGATGTAAAATCAGTTTCTGTCTAAAGAAGACTCACAAAAGCTTCACAGAAATTAAAAAAAGAGCTTCCCAATTTTGGGGAGCTCTTTGAATTTATTATTGTTTTGAACTAATTGCTACAATTCTATTTATGGTAGTAAATTCCCTCCTCTTAGATGTGGTAAAACATTTAATGCATCTTTATTACTTATCGCTGACACATTTGAACGCAACAACTTGCTTGCTATTGCACTAATAGGTAAATCTCCAGTCATTACAGCTGTTATCATTACATATGTCAGGTAATTATTTTTTCCTCCTGTATTTTGATGCTTTAAGTTTTTACCTTTAGAGTAGTACTTTACATCCTCATTTAACGCTATTGCATCTATATATTGCAAAAAAACAATAGGAGGCATCCCATGTAATTCTGGAATTCTCTCAGAGATATATTTGACTACCTCTAAGTTTGGTTCATATCGGAAGAAAACTTTATCAGTCTCATCACGTTGTTCTTTGTGGTCTAACAAAAAAGCGGATCTAAAAAATAACACAGCTAATAATTCAACGCAGTATCTATCTGTTCGTGCGACTTCTTCTAAGTCATAAATGACATTTCCGAATGTTGCCGCTAAATTAAGATTTTCTCCATGGTGAAAGATATCGGGTCTCATATCATGTATATTTAACTGTCCTGCATAATTTGTTTGAGACTCTTTCCCAGGTTTACCTAATTTTATTTCATATCCCTGTTCACCACTCCAAATTGTGGTATACTCTTTATTCTCAAATGTGCCAGTTGGCCAGCTAATCGCCTCCTTTATTCTATTTAATCTTTTCTCATAAACTACACTTTGACTAGGTGGATTACCCTCTATTTTCAAAATTTCATCAAACCTGGAATTCATTTTAATAGATTCTTAAATATTATAATTAGTAAACTTAATATGCTTAATCCATATCTTGATCCATATTAGAATTAATGATATCATAAAGTATTCATATAAAATATTGTTTTGATTCATGGAAAAAATAAAAGTAGTGGAGCTATTTGCTGGTGTTGGAGGTTTTAGACTCGGCCTTGAGGGAACCCCTGAACAACGCAAATCATACCACGAGAACTATAATACAATATGGTTTAATCAGTGGGAACCTGCTACAAAGACACAACACGCTCACCAGGTTTATGTTAATCGCTTTGGAAATGATGTAGTGAATTCAGAATTCACAAATATTGATGTGGCAAATGTAATAGATAAAGTTCCTGTACATGATTTACTAGTTGGGGGATTTCCTTGCCAAGATTATTCTGTTGCACGTAATTTATCAGCATCCGCTGGTCTTGAAGGAAAAAAAGGTGTTCTGTGGTGGTCAATTTATAAAATATTAAAGAAACAAGGGAAAAAAGCACCTAAGTATCTACTACTAGAAAATGTTGATAGACTTCTGTCCTCACCTGCCTCTCGACGAGGACGTGATTTTGCAATCATTTTATCCTCACTAAGTGAACTAGGTTATTCCGTTGAATGGAGAGTAATTAATGCTGCTGATTACGGAATGCCTCAACGCAGAAGAAGAATATTTATTATAGGTTATCGGCAGGGCTCTAACATCTTCAATAAATTAAACAGAAAAATCAATCCACTTAAATGGTTAGAAGAGGAAGGCGTTGTTCAGCAATCTTTCCCCGCAAAAGTTTTAAGCCAAATCAACATGATAGAAATTAATCCGGACCCTGTTGTTGTATCAAACACATTTAATCTAACAAAACCTAAAAAATCCCCTTTTGCAAATTCAGGAATAATGATTAACGGCACTGCATATACGGCCATAGTTAAACCAATATACATAGGTAAAACTATAACTTTAAATGATATTATAATAAAAGATTTGAATGAAATTTCTGACGAATTTTTTATTTCAAAAACAGATTTAGATAGATGGGCCTATCTCAAAGGAGCAAAGAATGAGCCTCGTAAGGGTGCGAACGGTTACGAATTCATATACAAAGAAGGCGCTGTTGCATTTCCCGACCCACTTGATAAACCTTCACGTACAATTATTACGAGCGAAGGAGGTTCTTCACCTTCAAGATTTAAACATGTAATACAAACACCGAAAGGGCTCCGAAGACTCACTCCAATAGAATTGGAACGATTATGTATGTTTCCCGATAATCATACAAAAGGACATAGCGATACAAAAAGAGCATTTTTTATGGGGAATGCGCTGGTTGTAGGAGTAATCGATGGTTTGGGAAGAGCATTAATAAAAGTACACGAATCCTCTTAATGGATAATTGAAATTGTACAATCAGATTTAAGGCAATTATTAGTCCCACGTAATAAAATGGAGCAGGGGAACCTATGGCTGGTCGAGCAGCCTGCCTGTCGGCAGACAGGGATTCCTCAATCAGCAGTTAGTGAGTTTGCGAACTTTACTGCTGATTAGTCCCACGAAGCGTTAGCGAAGTGGGAGAACCTAAACTTTCAAAACTGGCCAGCTAGCCTGCCTGTCGGCAGACAGGGACTCCTCAACCAGGTCTTGCCGATACCGAGCTTGTCGAAGTAGAGGCTTAGAGCTGGCTTGCCCTGACGAAAGTGAGGGGTAGTCCTGCGAAATGAAATGGAGCAGGGGAACCTTTGGCTAGTCGAGCAGCCTGCCTGTCGGCAGACAGGGATTCCTAAACCCTCAGTTAGTGAACTTGTGAACCTTACTGATGGTTAGTCCCACGAAGCATTAGCGAAGTGGGAGAACCTAAATTTTCAAAACTGGCCAGCTAGGACTCGAACCTAGAACCTATCCGTTAACAGCGGATTGCACTACCATTGTGCTACTGGCCATTACTTCTGTCTTTATAACTCACAAATAGTTTACTACACTTAGATTGGTATCCCCCCGTACAACTCGCGATGCTCGTTTACGGGACAAATTCGGCTAGTCTCACACATCGCTTACGCTCGTGTTCGTCAACGCCTTTGCAATTATATAGAACAAAGAGTTAGGTCCCGTACAACTCGCGATGCTCGTTTACGGGACAAATTCGGTTAGACTCACACATCGCTTAAGCTCGTGTTCGTCTACACCTCATTTGATTATACCCGAAAAGTCACTTTCGACCAATTGAGTCTGAAAAAACAGATTCATCAATAATTTGGAAATATGAGACAATATGTGTCCGAATCTTGTATTATTACTCTTTCAATTTTATGATTAAGTCATGGAAACCACAAACTTTATAAAAGACTTAAAATCGAAAGGACTAAAACTAAACAACTCCAGGATGCAAATCCTAGAGTTGTTCCTAGGTAATCACACATCCTATAGCGCTCCAGAGCTTGTTGAGTTATTAAAATCAAAAATGGATAGAGCTACCGTTTATAGAAATCTTAATTTTTTCGTTGAAAATAAAATCCTCGACCAAATCCAACTTCAAAGCGAGGCACCAAAATATGAATTAACTATACTAGAGCATCATCATCATTTGATCTGTAAACATTGTAAAAAGATATCTTGTATCAAATCAAAATCTCTAGAGAGTGCACTCGAATCAACAAAAAACGAAATTAATGATTTCACAATCACAGATCATGTTTTTGAATTCTACGGATTATGCAAAGATTGTATAAACGATGAAGAATAAAATTTTCAAATCTAAGAAATCTTTATTCCTGTTTTATTTAGGGATTTTCCTGTTTTTAGCATTAATTAGCTACTTCTTCATCAATCCTCTATTTATGATTGTATACCAGATTTTACGTATTACTCTGATTGGTTTAACAACTCTATTTATATTCTTAAGTATCTTGGTGTTTGTTGGTCTCCGTGACCAAGCTGTAGAAATTATTAAAAGAGTTATTGATGGCTCTTTGACGTCCATAGATATTTACGAGGCAATTAAGAGATTTTCACGAAATGCTTTAAGAAAACTTAAGAATTTACTAAAAAATTTAGCGCCACTGTATGCATTTGTTATTAATGTGTATCTATACTTTCTTTTAATATTTCTTTTTAAATATGTCGGGTCAGTTTACGATGTTACAATTTTTACTGTTGTTCTCACCTTTGTCCTTGTCATTACTACCGCGTTTTTAACAAGACCTGGGAATCGCAAAGATTTTGATTCATTTAAAGACAGCTTTGTTGCAAATTTTACTGATTTTTTTGAAATTACACTATTTGTTTTCTTTCTCACTATTGACTCTGAGAGACTGTTTTTCTTACCTGAAAATCTCAACACAGAACTGGTAGCACGAATTGGTGATTACGATTTAATGGTGAGAGGAATCAATTTTTACGATAATTTCAATACCACAATTAATATAATTCTATTCATTCTAATTATTGAAATCGCCAGAAACGCACTAGGATTTTATCTTATCGCAAAGAAATATGCCGAAGTTATGGAGAAATCGAAAATGAAAGATGATGAATCAATACTAAAGTTATCTATAAAACAGAGTTTATATAAAAACATAGATGACATTGTAAAATTTATTACTTACATAACCTTTGTGGTATTTGTTTTCCTATTTTTCCCTCGCTTAAAGCTTCTAGCGATGGCTGTGGCAAGTTTAGGTGCTCTTGTCGCAGATTTTCTTTTCACAGATAGGCTCACAGCTACAACCGAAAAGAAACAAGATTTACTTGGCAAAATTCTTGCTCGGTTATTCCGGTTATAATATCGTCGTTTTTCTGTTATAATGCATAGAACATTATATCCGAATATTTCACATAAACGAGATGTACAAAATTAACGATACCATCGTCTACCCTATTTATGGTTGCGGAAAAATCAAAGATATCCATCAAGAAGAAGTTGGTGGAAATCTTATTGAATATTTCGAACTTGAGTTTCCTGATACAAATATAAGTATTTCGATTCCAACCTCACAAACCGATAACCTCTGTGTCCGCAAACCCATGAAGAAAGAAGATTTAAAGACTGCACTCAAAAACCTCTGGAAAAAAGCCAAACTTGATAAAGACGATGCAATTAATATGGATGTTATTGCAAAAGAACACCTTAATACCGGAACTATCGAAGATGCAATCAAATTAATCAATATGATTAAAGCTAGCGAAAGAACCAAAAGCGAAAACAACAAAGCATTAAGTTTTTCAGACGATTACAATCTGAAAATCGCAATTAACTTTGTTCGTAGCGAAGTTGAACACGTACTCGGGAAAAAAGCAGCGAAAGAGAATAAACTTACAATTGAATAACCCCTAAAAGTCTCAATATTTCCAGCATAAAATTTTCAATATATGTAGCATTTTCGCATATTATATCCCCATGTTTTTTGTAGAATTATATGTTAATCTTAATTTATTAAGTAATTTATTATCTACAAATATGAAAAGTAACAAAGCCATCCTTATACTAATAATCTTCTCATTTTTCGCATTACTAATATGCTGTTGCGTTTTTATGTTTGCATTATCTTCTGTTCCTGTGGATGAAAACCAATATTCATCTCAAGTTGTTCAAAGCGGGGACGAAACCCAAACAGTTGCTATCGTTGAAGTTAAAGACGTAATATCGAGACAAAAAACTACCGATATGTGGGGAAACGAAACTCCAGACATGACTAGTGAAATAATTAAAAAGATTGACCAAGCACAAAACGATGACTTAGTAAAAGCGCTTCTACTTGAAGTGGATTCTCCTGGTGGAGATGTCTATGCCTCAAAACTAATTTACAATAAAGTAGTGGAATTTAAAGAAACTGGGAAACCTGTTGTAGCATTCATGCAAGATACCGCGGCATCAGGAGGTTATATGGTTTCAGCACCTGCAGATCAAATAGTAGCATCAGAAGTAACAGTTACGGGCAGTATCGGAGTTATAGCATCATACGTTGATTATGAGGAACTATTTGACAAAGTAGGACTAGAACAAGTAAATATAGTTAATACTGAAGGTAAAAATAAAGCGGGAGAAGACCTAAAAGACAAAGAAAGTGAAGCTTACATCCTTTATCAAGGAATCTTAGATGATATTTACGACGAGTTCATCGAGATAGTTGCTGACGGAAGAGGCATGACCAAAGAAGAAGTTATTGAGTTAGCTGATGGAAGAGTCTATACAGGGACACAAGCTATAGAAAACGGACTTATCGATGAATTAGGAGAAGATAAAGAAGCGTATGACTTAATAGCAAGTCTAGCAAGTCTTAATAATCCAAACTTTATTAGGTACGAAAACGAAGATAATCCATTTTCGCTATACAGCATGTCTCTAAAAAATATACTTTTTCCCGAATTATCTGCGATAGAGTCCAAAAAGCCCGGATTAACTGTTCAATATCTGATGAAAATCTGATAGATGAAGATCACCAGACTCAAAAGAGGTGTGCGAAATGCACAAAAGATTGCCATTTATGTTGACTCAAAGTATACTTTTAGTGTATTAGAAAGTATACTTGTTGACGAAAACTTATATATCGATAAGGAAATCACAGAAGAGGATCTGGATAGGATTAAATTATTAACTGAAACTCTCGAATTAAAAGTAAAATTAATCAATCTTATTTCTCGAAGACCCAGATCTGAAAAAGAAGTTCGACAATATCTCTCAAAGCAAGAAAATAAGAATCAAGATGAGATAATAGAAACATTGAAAAAAGAGGGACATATTGATGATACAAAGTTTACGGAATGGTGGATTGACCAAAGAGTCACTTTCAAAAATCGAAGTATTAACGAAATAAGAAGTGAATTGCTTGGTAAAGGCATAAGTAATGATATAATTGAAAACGCATTTGGGAAAGCGGACCTATCAGAGAATGAGATTTCTTCAATAAAACAACTTGCTGAGAAGAAAAGAAGATTGCTAATACACAAGAACCTTACAACAGAGCAATTGAATGAAAAAATAGTGCAATTTCTCCTCAGAAAAGGATTTCGCTGGGAACTCATTCAAAAAGCACTGGAAAAGTAATTAAATAGTTAATTATTATTCTGTCAAGTATATGAACAATATTGGTGCAAAAATTAAAACCGCTAGAGAAGATGCAAAAATGTCCCAACTTCAAGTAGCAGTAGCCTTGAGTGTCTCAGATAAAACCATTTCTGGTTATGAATCAAATCGTATTTGTCCACCAATTGACAAACTACAGCAAATCAGTGATTTACTGAAAAAACCAATAACTTTTTTTCTTGAGAACGATACCAAAGACTATAAAATTGCATCTCGCTTAACAGCAGTAGAAATTGCACTAAGAGATATACGGCAGGAGCTTCGAGAAATCAAAGTCCTATCCCAGAAAAATAATTTAGATTAATACTTTTACAAAAGCACCTACTAGATGGTAAAATCATTAATCGCTTTATGCAGTTGTAATTATTTATAAATTTGATCATGAATACAGATTTGCTTACAAAAGTTGAAAAGAACTTTGTTAGAAGAGTTCCTGAGATCGCAGTTGGAGATCAGGTCGAAGTACATACATTAGTTCGAGAGAAAAACAGACAAAGAATCCAGGTATTCAAAGGCCTTATAATTGCTATCAAAGGTTCAGGATTGAGAAAGATGTTTACAGTCAGAAAAATCAGCTCAGGAATTGGCGTAGAAAAAATCTGGCCATTACACAGCCCAAACATTAAAAAGATTGTTATTACTAAAAAAGGAAATACTAAAAGATCAAAACTTTACTACTTACGAGACAGAATCGGTAAAAAAGCCCTTAAAGTTAGAACTTCAGAAGGTTTACAACTGGAGGATTTTTATGCTGTTGCCGAAGAGGATTCCGCTCCAGAAGAAGTGATTGAAGATGAAGTAAAAGAGGAAGAAGTCTCAGTAGAAGAAGTAAAAGAGGAAAAAACACCAGAACCAAAAGATGAAGAAACTGCCGATAAGGACAGCAAGTAACCATCTCGAACTAGAATTACTTTCCAAAGGATTTAAAAATATCATCGGTATCGATGAAGTTGGTCGTGGTGCTTTTGCTGGACCAGTTGTAGTAGGAGCTTACATCTATACCCAAAATTCTAAAATTATCCCCGGAGTTACAGACTCAAAAAAAGTCACCAAAAAAAACCGAGAATTAATATCAGGATTAATTCATAGCAGTGATAGTATTATCAAAATTGGCGAAGTTGACCAGATTAACAAAGCAGGTATTGGGAAAACTGTGGAATCATTAATCCATACCATACTAGAAGAATATTCCAACAAAGATACTTACTTTCTAATTGATGGACACTTCCCAACTCTAAAACAAAAGAACTCACTACAAGTACTCAAGGGAGACTCACTCCACTACTCTATCAGCTGTGCTTCGATTGTTGCCAAAGTATACAGAGATAGGTTAATGCATGATTTCGACTCTAAATATCCTGATTATAACTTTGTAAAAAATGTAGGATATGGTACCGCGACACATATCGATGCGATAAAAAAATATGGTATAACTCCATTGCATAGATTGAGTTTTAAGCCTATCGGTGATATCGCAAACAATAAAAGGAAAATCTCATAATAAACATGTTGGGTATGCTGGCGAAGAATTCGTTTCAAAGTTTCTACAGAAAAAAGGTTTTGAAATCCTAGATAGAAATTTTGTTATACAAGGTGGTGAAATCGATCTCGTTTGCATGGATGGGAATGAAATTGTTTTTATAGAAGTAAAGAGCTTATCATCGAAATCCGAGATTATGCTCGAGCAAACCATCACCAAGAAGAAAACTAAAAGTCTTATAAAAACATGTCGTGTGTGGTTGAGTAGAAAAAATTTAGAAAATTGTGATTGGAGGATTGATTTTGTTGGCGTTATATTTGGAAGATATGATAAAATCATAGCGGTAAAGCATATTAAAGGTGCTATTTTTTAGTTCTTTTAAATTAGGTCCTCGATAATTGCTTCGCAATTTCGAGAGTTCTTGATATATAGAGGCCCCGTAACTCTCTTCGTTCGTACGGGGCAACAGAAAATCTGAATTCAAATTAGTTGACCTTTTACATTTTTATTAGAAAAGGCCCCGTTTCTCACTCTGTTCGAACGGGGCATCAAAAAGTCTGGCTTTAACGAAGTGAAAGCCTAGACTTTTTAGATGGGTTGGTAGCTCAATCTAGTGAGGGGTTAGCGAATTTATGAGCTTACCCGAACTAGCCCCGTAAACAAGCACAGCGAAGTTGTACGGGGGGTATTTGAAGAGAAATTGTTCTTTTAAATTTAGTAATATAGAGGTCCCGTGACTCACTTCGTTCGTACGGGGCATCAAAAAGTCTGGCTTTAACGAAGTGAAAGCCTAGACTTTTTAGATGGGTTGGTAGCTCAATGGTAGAGCAATGGCCTTTTAAGCCAGTGGTTGCGGGTTCGAGTCCCGCCCGACTCATATGATTTATCTCTGATATTGTTACAGAGGCGGGACGAGAAGTTTATCCCGTAAATCGAACGAAGTGAGATTATACGGGAAGTCCCGCCCGACTCATATGATTAATTTCTAATGATGTTACAAATGCGGGACGAGAAGCCTGTTCGAATCGTAATTAAATCTCAAACTAATTATTCTTAATGAAAAAAATCACAATCACCCCAGAAAAATTAATTTTCCTATTTGTATGGATTGCTGTAATTGGTTCACTCTACATTGGATTCTATGGAGATCCTGTAGCAAATCTTAAATCTATGGATCTGTTCAATCCTGATAACTCGATTCCACCTTGCGATTTGTGTTGGTACCAAAGAATGGGGATTTATCCAATTGCAATTATCTCGACAATAGGACTATGGTTGAAGGAAAAACGAATAGCTTATTATATACTTCCCTTTTCAATCTTAACTATCCTCGTAGCAGCTTACCACGTCTACATTCAAGAAACTGGATTAGGAGTTGTACCTTGCGGGGTTGGTCGTCCTTGCGATGTTAAAGAGTTTGAATATCTAGGATTTATCACAATCCCGGTGATGTCCCTATTAACAACTTTGGCAATTACATCACTCTCTCTTATTTCACTCAAAGTTCATAGAGGAAAATCCAATAAGACTATTTAAAATTCATACAAAAATCTTCTAGTATCTCGTAGTATTTTTCTAAACTCGAAATCTCCACATATTCATCTACCTCATGAATTCCATTACCACTCGGACCAAATACAATTGCAGGAATATTATGCAAACTCGCGTATCTTGCGTCAGTTGCATATTCTTTACTATGCAACTCTGATTTATTTCGTAATTTAACTTGAATTATATTATTGAGTTTTTTAATTTTCTCATTATCTTCGCTGGTTTCTAACGGAGGTGATGTAAAAAGGGTTTCGATTTCAACATCCTTAAAAATTTCATTTATACTGCTTATTAAATTATTCAATTCTTCATTTGTGGTAAAGCGTATATCAATCCATACTGATGAAACATCAGGAATTTTATTTATTGAGTCACCACTTTCTATTTTATTAAAACTATAAGTGCTTTTCCACTCTGAAGATAAGGGTTGTGGATTCTTAGCTACAAAGTCTGAAATGTACTTCGAGGTTTTGTGTAAAGAATTCTCACCTAGCCAAGGTGTTGAACTATGTGCACTGGTGCCTTGAATGGTTAACTTACTTCTCCATACGCCTTTGTGTCTATTAACAATATACAAATCGGTAGGCTCGCCTGTGATGAAAAAATCCGATGTTATACTTTCTTCGTCGAGAAGATATTTCACGCCATCAACACCACCTTGTTCTTCGTCAGAAGTTAACATAATTCCTACATTTGGAGAGAGCTGATTTGATAAATACAAATTCTTCAATAATAATACAAATACGGCAACAGATCCTTTCATGTCTAATGTCCCTCTTCCATGTATTCGACCTTCGTTGATGAAGGTATGATATTGCTCTTCATGAGCATGAACGACATCTATATGACCATGAAGTAATAATGAGAAATTCCAATTCTCTTTTTGTGGATGATAAATCAACATTGAAGGTTTTCCATTTCTATAGAACTTATAAGTTTGTAACCCAACTTTCTGCACAAATAATTCAATAAAATTTATCAGTTCTTCTTTTATGATGTCACTTCCACTAGAAACGGTTTTGAATGAAACGAAATCGTGAATTAACTGTACAATTGTGTCTGTATTATTTGAATGCATGTTGGGAAATTTTATAAAAATAAACATAGTGACTTCAAACCTTGCCCACCTTTCACATATTCATCAACTTTGAGTTCGATAATATCTAATCCCAATCCTAACAGACTTGTGTGCAATTCTTCGGAAATTCCTTTTGGAACAAGTATTTTGTCCTCAATCTTAATAAAACTTGTTGCATATAATTTTGCATCTTCATCAGTAACAGCTATTGGATTTGGAAAGTGATAACAAACCTTAGCATGCTCAATCATGTTAAATGCATCAGGGTAATAGACTACATTATTGTCATCAATTGGTCCAAGACACTTATTAAGATGATTATAGATATGATCCGTGATTTTAAAATCAATCAAAGTTGTGTTCAAGAATTTCTCAAGATGATCCTGTGATTTTACAGCTGTCCTCTTCCCCCATCCAAAGTAATATTTATCTTTTGACTTAGTTAGGTCAGCCCCTGAAAAATAATCTCGATTTGGCGTTGTAGTTGTTTTAAATCCCATTCTTTCTATCAAGTTCTTTGCGTATTTGCTTTCTTTTCTCCGAGGTGTCTTCTTGAATTTAGCCACAAAAAAAGTGTCTTCATGTAAAAACCCCCAATCACCGACATAAACCATATTTGGCATGTTTGGTTCTTGATTAATTTCAATCACTTCGAATCCGAGGTCTTTTAATACAGTTCTTAATCCCACATATTCACCAAAAACTTTTGTTTTATCGATTTTAAGTCTTTTATCTAATTTAGGATTGACTTGAAAATCAACTTCAAAATTTGTGGGTTTACAGATAATTACTTTCATAGTATTTGCTAGGTTACTTCGTCAATTAAAACGAATCAGGCTAGCTGAATAGTTAAAACGGTAATTAGTTTTTCGAAAGTTTTGATTCTATTAATTTCATTGCTTTCTGAGGATCTGCTTTACCTTTTGTCATCTTCATCACCTGACCAAGTAGGAATTTTATAATATTTGGATTTTTATTAATATCATCCAAAACTTTTGAATTATCTCGCAATACCCGGTCTACGATTTCATTAAGTTCACCTTCGTCACTAACCAATTTGAGACCACGTTTTTCAACAATTTCCTGAGGTTTGGCACCTGTCTTGTACATTTCATCAAGTACTTGCTTGGCCAATGTACCAGAAAGCTCTCCATTCCTAATCATTTGAACCAACTCCAATAAATCTTTACCACCGAACTTCAAGTCTTTGAGTTTAATCTTGTCTACCTTTGCCATTCCCAAGACATCTCGAATAAACCATTTTCCAAAAAGTGCGATTGTCTCGTGATTTTTTTCGTTTTCAATAGCATCCTCAAACCACTGCGCACGATTTTTATTTGAGATAATAGTCTCTGCAGTAGATGGTTCGAGCTTAAAGTTCTCGATGAATCTGTATTTTTTGTCTTGCGGAAGCTCTCCTATCTGGATTTTAATTTCTTCGAGCCATTTATCGTCAACGTTTATTGGTGGAATATCTGGCTCTGGGAAATATCGATAATCCTCAGCTACTTCTTTTTTTCTCTGGCTATGAGTTTTACCAGACAAATCTCTCAAGCCTCTCGTTTCCTGATCTGGATTTTTACCGTCATCTAGAATTTTACTCTGTCTTTCGTATTCATAGTTTATTACTTTCTCAAGAACGGAAATTGATCCGATATTTTTCACTTCAACTTTATATTTTGGTAAACCTTTGTCGCCAGCCTTTTTCAAAGACATATTGAGCTCGAAACGCATCTGACCTTTTTCCATATCAGCAGTACTTATATCTAAATACCTCACAATCTGTCGAAGTCTTTTCGCAAAAGCGAGGACTTCTTTAATATCTTGAAAATCAGGTTCCGTGACAAGTTCGACGAGGGGTACACCAGATTTGTTAATATCGATGAGAGTTTCATTTTCGTTATGAATGGACTTTGCCGTATCTTCTTCCATATGAATTCTCGTTATTCTAATTCTCTTAGCATCTTTGTCAGTGTCGATTTCGAGAAAACCTTCGTAGCAGAATGGCATATCATACTGTGAGATCTGATATCCCTTCGGTAAGTCAGGATAGAAATAATGTTTTCTGTCGAATTTTGATTGTTTATTGATTTTACAGTTTAGAGCTAATCCTAGTTTCAAACATTTTTCAATTGCCACTTTATTTGGAACTGGCAATGCTCCAGGTAGTCCTAAGCAAACAGGACAAGTATAAGTATTTGGAGCACTACCAAAATACTTGGCGTTACATCCGCAGAACATCTTTGATTTTGTAGATGGTTGGATATGAACCTCCAAACCAATTACAAGTTGATACATTTTAATTATTTAATAGTTTTTCAAATAAATGCGCTGTTGTAAGAACTGATTTTTCATCAAATTGCTTTCCAATAATCTGTGTACCTATTGGTAAACCATTTTTGTCATAGCCTGTTGGAATACTAATACATGGAAGACCTGCCAAAGCACTTGGTTCGGTGAGAACATCTGCAAGTTCACCAAAAATTGGATTGTTCTTTGTCACGCCAAGTTTAGGTGCAGTTGTTGGCATAGTCGGCGCCATAATCACATCCACATTCTCAAATGCTTTATCAAAATCTCGAATTATCAAAGTCCTTACTTGCTGAGCTTTTTTGTAGTATGCATCGTAATACCCTGACGAGAGAGTATATGCTCCAGTCATACTTCTCTGAATTGCTTCGTGACCAAATCCTTCACCTCGATTAAGAGCAATTTGGTCCAAAAGAGTTTCGGCATTTTTCTCTGAAAAATGACCATATCTTATGCCATCAATCCGCGCTAAATTCGAGGAGACTTCACTTCTCTGAACAACTGTATAAACTGCTATTGAATATTTCGGATCCAGTAAGTCGATATCTACAAGCTCAGCTCCTTGCTTCTCAAGTAATTTAATACTTTCCAAAACATTTTCAAGCACATCGGGATCAATTCGGTCGTCGAAATATTGTTTTGGTAATCCAATTTTTAGATTCCTTTTATGATTTTCAAGTTCATTCGTCAAATCCTGAGGAGGTTCTTGAATAGAAGTGGCATCATATTTATCCTGGCCTGATAATATTTTGTGTAGAATTGCAACATCTTCTACCGAATTTGTCATAACTCCTGGTCGATCAAGGGACGAACCCATAGCAATGACCCCATATCTACTAATTCTCCCAAAAGTTGGAGCAAAACCAACCAAGCCACACCAGGACGCCGGACCTCTAACTGAACCAGCAGTCTCTGAGCCTATAGAATACACACTCATATTTAAGCCTACAGCGGTCGCAGAACCTCCGCTAGAACCTCCTGCTACTCTTGTGTCATCAAATGGATTTAATGTTGTAAAAAAGTCAGAAGACTCGGTACTTGAACCATGTGCAAATGCATCCATATTTGTTTTTCCAAGGATGCATGCAGAGTTATCTAATAATCGCTGTGTAACAGTTGCGTTGTAAGGAGAAATATAATTTTTCAATATGTTCGATGAAGCGGTTGTTTTGGTGCCTATCCAATTAAAATTGTCTTTCAGAGCAGAAGGAATTCCCCAAAGTGATTTTTTTTCATCGGATTGGAGAGCATCTCGAGCTTCATCAAATGTTGTACTTACAAAGGCATGGTATTTCGAATCGTGTGTTTCTATTGTTTTGATGGTATCTGCCAACAATTCTTCAGGAGTATACTTCTTGTTTGCAAAGTCTTTCCGCACTTGTTTTATTGTGAGTTTTTTATTTTTAATCATTAAAGACTTTTCTTACTAGAAAATATCCATTTTTGGTCTGATGTGCATTGGTTAATGCTTCTTCCTGACTAAATCCTTCCTCAACAATATCATCCCTCATAATATTTTCAGTGCCTACAGTTTGGGATGTAATTGGGACATCTTTTGTATCTAAATCAGAGAATGTATTCACCGCATCAATCGCTGTGTTAAGATTTTCGCTATAAAGGGGAATTTGCTCCTCGTCAATGTGAATTTTAATTAAATCAGCGACGGATTTTGTAGTCTCGTTATCAATTTTGGTCATAAAAAATCAGGATAATAATACTCTCTACAACAGAGATTATATATTATATTCATCCAATAATTGAAATTAAACCCCAAAAAGACAGGAATTTTGGTTTAGAGGTCAATAGAACTATCGTTATCGTCTGGTAGTGTAAATTCGGCGAATTCATTCTCAAAATCCACCTCATCCTCATCTGGAAATAGGGTTACTTCTTCATCTCCATCATAATCATCTTGATAATAATCGTCACTCATTTTTGTTCTATAAGAAATAGGCAGTAATTTATTATAGATATGAATATAAATATAGTTGAAACATAATGTCAATAGTTTTTGTTAATTTTACTGTGAAATTCATTCTCTGCTAATATATGTCTTTATTATTTAAGAATATGAAAAAATTAATAATTCTTTTTACTATTACTTTATTTGCGGTGGGATGTTCCTCCGTAGAAGACGAATCCACATCTAATGAAAAAACCCAAACCGATAAACAAATAACATTCACTACTACAGAACTTTCTGAATATGATGGCAAATCAGGCAACGATTGTTACGTAGCAGTATCTGGTCGTGTACATGAAATTAGAGAGTCAGATAAGTGGGTTGACGGAATTCACACGGAATCAGAAGGACAAGCAAGTTGTGGGAGAGATTTAACTCAAGCAATGGATGAATCTCCTCACGGAATCTCAATATTAACGACTTCTCCTAAAGTCAAAATGATTGGAACTATAGAATGAATAGACATATCAAAAAAATCGAAAAACTGACAAACTATGCTGTATCCTATCCATGGTTAATTACTCTATTGCTCGTTATCTTTATAACTGTAATTAGAAGATATTCAATTCAAGACGTAGACATCTTATACACAGGTACACTTTTCATACAAACATTTGGTTCAGCATTTTATCTTAAGAAAAAACTAGACCTAGATAAAAAAGATCGAACAAATCGGACAATATTTTTACTAGCAATATTGTCTGGTTGGTTATTAATTTCGTTAATTTTCATCCGCCTAAACATAAGCTGGTTCATTATTGAACTATTGGTATTATCATTAAGTATCACAATCACACTTACTATAATTAATGTGTTTTATCGAATAAGTTTTCATACAGCACTAAATACATCTTTGATGATACTTCTAAATCACATAGCAGGTTGGATTTACTGGCCGCTGTTTTTACTAGTACCACTAATCGCTTGGACACGGCTAGTTCTTAAAAAACACACACTTTTACAAGTAATTCTCGGGGCTTCTGTTCCTTTTATTGTATATTTCATAGTCACATTTTTATTTTTAAATTAATTCTATTTTTTAACACAAACACCAATGTCAAAAGTACATTTCCCTGATAGACCAGAACCAACACCAAAGAACACATTAGTTTTTGGAGAGGACAATCCACACTATACATTCATTTTCACCCACGATCGAGTCGCTGACTTAGATGAGCCATCAAAAAGATATTTCGAAGAGGCAGTTGATCGTTTTGCATCACTCCTAGTTGAAAATATCGAGAAATTGGATGTGTATAAAACAATCCACGATGACCATTTGATGGGGATTAAAAATACAATCAAGAGATTGAAACAGGCGAATATGGATGAAGATATGATTAGTAAGATTTAATTCAATAAAGAGGTCAAGTGAATGGACTCCTGCCTTCGCAGGAGTGACAGCTAATCAATGGATTAGTTGCCGACCTAATATTAACTATCCTTGCATTTTCACTCCTGCGAAGGCAGGAGTCTATTCTTATCCAACAAAATGAAAACCAATTCAGAATTTCGCAAAAACGTCCTAAATATTGTTTCATCAATCCCAAAAGGAACAGTAACTAATTATGGAACTGTTGCGACACTAGCTGGGAGCCCAAATGCCGCTAGAGTCGTTGGGGGAATTCTTCGCTCACTTACGATTGAAGAAAATGAAATACCCTGGTGGCGGGTTATAAGTAAATCAGGTCGAATTTCAATTAATCAAAATATTGGCGGAATTGACAAAGTGGTACAAAAAGAGAAACTCGAGAGTGAAGGCATAGAAGTAAGTATGAATTACAAGATTAATATGAGAAAATACAGCTGGATAATATCTTAGACAACAATAGATGTCACATGCACCTTCAACTCCAGTAATCTACACAAATAAATTGCTTTCCCTTTTTCGACCGATACCTAGATTTGCCGCTATCTTTTTTTCGGTTTACCTCCTTCCAATTTTATTATTTGTGATTGTTGTTCTTGTTCAACAAAACAACCAATCGCAAGAAGATGGAATTTTAACTTTAATCTATCTGGCTTCGTCTTATTTGATAATTCTACTCTACGCACTTATAACTTTACTTATTGGAGCATTATCCGTCTCTGGAGCAATCGAAATGATACTATTCTTGGTGATGTCACTTTTATTTGGAATATCATATGCGATTGTTTTAAACAATTTAAAGCTAATTTTTAATAGAACTACATCTACAGTTAAACAAAAAAGCGTATATCTAAAAACTGCATCCGGTCTAGCATTAATTGGAACCGTTACAGGAGTAATAATGCTTTCCACTGAAATTTTTAATAAGGTTTTCTAATATGAACTGGTTGTTTTTCGCACTATCTTCTCAATTCCTTTACGCAGTAGTCAATCATCTTGATAAATATCTACTTGGTAAATTTTTCAAAGGTGGTGTCGGAGCAATGATGATTTTCACATCGATGGTAAATGCAATATTTTTACCAATTATTCTACTCTTCAATCCACAAATTTTATCAACACCACTCAATCAAGCCCTATTAGTGACTAGTATTGGGGCATTTTATGTTATTGGAGCATTGCTATATTTGTATGCATTACGTATTGAAGAAACCACAAAAATTAGTGTTTTATGGCAACTCTCTGCACCAACAACATATTTTTTGGGAGTCATTTTTCTTGGAGAAATCCTAAACTTTCAACAAACTTTAGGAGCAATAATTGTACTTTCCGGTGGCTTATTAACTATGATGCATATTGAGAATGGAAAATTCAGAGTCAAAAAGAAGGTTCTTACCTTGATGTTTGGTGCCGTCATACTTTTCTCAGCATCCTCTTTAATTTTTAAATTGTTTGCAATAAATTTTGACTTCTGGTCGGCAGTATTCTTTGAAATTTTCGGTGCAATGCTTACCGGTATAGTATTAATCCTTACTGTTCCGAAATATAGAAAACAATTTATCAATGCCATAAAAAAAGATCCCAAGAAAGTATTCTCTTATAATCTACCAAATGAACATATGCAGATGTCAGCAACGATTCTGTTCCGATATGCGACAATGTTGGCACCTTTGGCCCTGGTTCAGGTAACAAATAGCATAAACGCTATTTTTGTCTTTCTTATTGCTGTATTCATAGCGAAATTTCTTCCCAAAGTAAGTGAAGAGAAATTCAGCAAAGTTGATGTATTCCAAAAAGTTTTAGGTATAATTGTTGTTGCAACAGGAATAATTTTAATAGAACTATAAAATGGCATTAGAAATCCGCAAACCAAAAATTGAAGAATGGGAGCAATATAAAGCCCTCAGACTCGAAAGTCTAAAAATTTTCCCTCTTGCCTTCGCAACAAGCTACGAGGAAAGTCTGAATGATGTTGACGAGAAATGGATGAGTTATATTAAATCCTCCCTAGAGAACAAAGAGTCAATTATGCTGTGTGCATTTATTGAAAATAGGATAGTGGGATCCGTTACAGTAATATGGAGCAACCGAATCAAGACTAAACACGTTGCTAATTTGGTAGGGATGTTTGTGAATCCGGACTACCAAAGACAAGGAATTGGTAAGGAATTAGTATTAAAAGCTATTGAAGAGTTGAAGGCATTTTCTCAATTTAAGAAAATAAAGCTGGATGTTGTAAGCAAAAACTACAAAGCTATAAATCTCTACGAAAGTGTCGGCTTCGAAAAAGTCGGCGAATTACACAAAGAGCTTTTTATTGATGGACAATTTTATGATTTGGTTCTGATGGAGTTAATCTTTAAAGATTAATCAACCCACACCCTTTTTGATTCTCTGAATTAGAACCGTAGCAGAAGAGACCATTTTCTAAGTTCAAATCATATCGTAGTCCATCAGAGTCGTCATACAAACTTAATACATTACAATCATTTGAAATATGCCATTCCTGACAACTCTCATCGATTATATATACCTTCTCGGTAGCATATTCACAGCCCCCTGTACTTTCGTCAATATCCCAACATTCTTGATTAGAATATAATGCAACGATATCAAATTTCGCCAAATAGGGATCATTTTTATAATCAAAGCCTTCTTCATATGCAAGATATTTATTAAAATTCTCATAAATATATTCCACAGAATCCATATATGGAGATGCTAAATTATTTCCAATTTTATTCGTTCCAAGATCCTTCATATAGGAAAATATCACTACGCTAGAAACAATGAAAAGAGTTCTAATGAGGATTCCAAACAAATTCAGATTAAGTTTTATTCCCCTACTCATCACAATTATCAAGTAACTGACTACAAGCCAGAAAGTAATTCCTACTAGATTGAGTATTAAGCGGTTTGCTAATGATTGAAAATCTCCCGCGAAAATCAAGTTGAAAAAACTTAAGCCAGAGTTATTAATAAAATACAAGAGTATAAGCAAGAAAGTCATACTAAACGCCAATTCAACTTGCTTATAGTCCTTATACTTACTAATAAATTTAGTTGAGAATTTCAGTGCAAAGATACTTATTATAATTAATATTATTGAAAAGAAAGTAAGCATGATAATGTCAGTTCCTTTAATTTGATTAACCATGTTCGCTTCATATGCATAAAAGAAATATGACAATGCATACACAATCACATAAAAAATCGTAATATATATCGGTATTACAACAGCAGAAATTAAAACGACTACCAACTTCCAGGTACTGATCAATTTCAAATAATCGGTAGTCTTTATTTTTTTGGATTTCATAATTTGGTTAATTAATAAATTAATATTACCTAATTGTTTTAATTCGAACTTCGAGTCATATTGTGATTGATAAAGATGGGACTCGAACTCTGCCACAATTTCTTTACCGTATTCATCAGGTAGACATAGCTTCTCATTTAGTGAATCAAGCCATTCTTCTTTGTTCATAGCGCCACACTAAATTTAAAATTCTCTTGTAACATTTTAATAAACTCTCTCCACTCCTCTTTATGTTCTTTCAGATATGATTTTCCTTCTTTCGTGATGAGATAGTATTTTCTTTTAGGAGAATAATCTTCGTTCCAATACGATTTAATCAATTTCTTACTTTCTAATTTGTACATAGCAGGATAAAGAGTCCCATCACCTGCTTTCAGTAACTCATTCGATCGTTTTCTTATTTCTTGAGATAGATTGTATCCATATTCGTCACCATCAGAGAGAATCTCAAGAATTACTAATGGAAGTGAACCTTTTATAATTTCTTTGGATAATTTCATTTTTGACTATATCGCTATACGAGGTATTTTAAGTCAAGATAATTAAACTGTCAATATACTTATTACTAATTAACACTTTTTAGTTAAGATTATTTCCAAGTACTTACTATTCCGAGCATAACATTCCGTAAATCGGGTAAGTTAGTGCATTCATAAATACGGTTTGTAGGATTTAAATAATCATGTAAAACATTTGAAAACACAGTAGTTGGAGCCTTCGAGAGTCTTCGTACAATGTGCAATCTTTCTAATTCAAATACATACAGATTTCCATTCCTAGCCTTCAAGTCTGACATAGCCATAATTGAACCGATTAATAGAGTTTGGGGAGAAAGTGCAATATAACCTACATCTGTTCGAAGTCTTTTTAAACTTCCGAAGCCAAACTCTTTATCTTCTATATATTTCAGGAACACTGACGACCTGTATCCAATAAAGATACTTAGTGGTATATACTTATCTGGCAAAAAAGTACGGGGTTTTCAGGCATTTAAGCTTTTTGCATTAATAAATTAACCATAAACGTTCCTAATTCATCCAAGTCGCCACATTTAAATATGGGACTCTCATTCCTCATAATAATATGCATTATATCAACAAATCTCTTTGTGGGTGACGACAATAGACGATTCACAGCCAACCCTCTATTTAATTCAAACGCATACAAACTATCACTTGACCTGAAAGGTCTAAGTGCCAAATTCGAACCGATGAGGATATTATCAGGTAGTAGTCCTATGAATCCGACCTGTTTGGAATAGCTCTTCATAGGTCCAAAGGCATATCGCATACTCGCCGTCATATTACAAAAATCTACAGTGTAAACTCCTATACCCAATTCGAATCTTTCGAATTTATCAGATAAAATGTTTTCGCCAGTCTCAACCATGATTTCTATGTATAAATGCCGAGGCAAGAAATGTAATTAATAGTAAGATTACTATCACCGCACTACTTGGAAGATCCAGATAGAAAGAGAAAGTGATTCCCGCTATCACACTTGTTAGAGAGAAAATAATCGAATATAGAAGCGTTTTATTCATCCCGTAGCCTAATTGCATTGCGCTTGCAACTGGAATTATCATAAGAGCCCCCATCAACAAAGCACCAATTGCTTTTATTGCGAGCGAAATCGTCACTCCGACTAGTAACATAAATAGGGCGTTATACAATTTTGTGTTCATTCCGTTAATTACTGCTAAATCTTCATCATAAGAAATCAAGAAAAGTTTTTTACGAAGAAGAAATACTGTGATTAAAACTATAATTCCAAGTATCACAAACAAAAGGATTTCACTTTGTGTGATTGTCGTAATGCTCCCGAACAAATAATTGAGCATATTCACTCCAATTCCATTACCCAGACTGAAAAGTATCAAAGTTAACGCAAGTCCACCAGACATAAAAATCGCCATAACAGTATCCGAGAAAATATTTTTCAGACTTCGTAATCTATCCATCGCAATCCCAGCTCCGACCGACACTAACATGGCTCCGAACAAAGGATTGAATTGGAATAATAAACTACCAGCCACACCAACAAGTGATATATGAGCAAGTGTATCAACCATCAAAGAGAATTTCCTTATCACCAAAAAGAATCCCATCAATGGAGCGATTAAACTGACAATAACGCCTGCTAAAAAAGCTCTTACCATGAAATCGTATTGTAGGATTTCGAAGATATCAGCGATCATGATGGATATGTGTAAATTTTTGACCGTAAATATTATCAACTAGTTCTTTTTCGTTCATTTTTTCTGCTTTACCGGTATAAACGATTTTTCTGTTCAATGCGATGATTTGCTTCGCTTGTGCAGAAATAATATCAATGTCATGAGACACGAAGATGATGGTTAATCCTTTTTCGATGTTCAATTTTCGCAAAAACTTATAAAACTCATCCTGTGAGGATAAATCAACACCAACAAAAGGTTCATCTAAGATTAATATTTGTGGATGTGATGCCAACGCTCTCGCAACAAATGCTTTTTGTCTCTGCCCGCCTGATAATTCCCCAATCAGTTTGTTTTCCAAACCCTTCAGCCCTGCTAATTTTATGGCATCATTTATGACTTCGTTTCGATTTTTTTGTAATTTGAAAATTTCTTCCTTTGCCACCAAGCCACTCTCCACTATATCAAAGACAGTTGCTGGTAAATCTTGATAATCTTGGCTTATCCTTTGTGGTACGTAACCAATCCGACAATCATCAGAACATCTTGGATTTACTCCACCAGCAAATTCAACTCGGCCAGAATCCGGCTTCAACAAACCAAGAATAATTTTCAACAATGTGGATTTACCGCCTCCGTTTGGACCTATTAAGCCGAGGTATGCTCCTCGTTCAATATCAATATTTATGTCGTCTAGAACTTTATTTGAGTTATATGAAAATGATAAGTTCTTGATACTGATAATCACATCGTTCTTCATTCGCAATTCATGGCTAATTTCAAATTATTCAAATTATTCCTCATTATTGATAAATAATTTTCACCTGCTTTTACATCCTCATTTGACAGACCTTCGATTGGGTCTAAAACAAGTGTCTCTGCTCCAGCCTCCTGAGCAATTGTATTTGCCAGATTAGGACTTACCAAGGTCTCGTAAAAGATGTATTTAATATTATATTCCTTAACTTTATCACTAATTTCTGCCAACTTCATTGCTGACGGTTCTTCCTCAGGAGTAACTCCTGAAATATTTATAATTTCAATGTCGTATCTATCACCTAAATACTCAAAAGCATCGTGTGATACTACAATCTTTCGTTGTGAACAATTTGCAAGTCCAACTCGGAATTCCTGATTAAGCTTATTTAACACATCAATATATTTATCAGTGTTTTCTATATATAATTTTTCGTTTTCTTTATCAATTTCAATGATTCTCTCAGAAATAGCTTTTACCAGATCAATTGCATGAACTGGATCGAGCCAGAAATGTGGATCGTTACCACGTTCAGACGTAATGTATTCACTCAAATTGATTGAATTTATCTCTTTATTCTCCTCAACAAGTTCTTCTGCCCAATGATCTAAATCATTTCCGTTTATGATGAACAAATCAGCATTTCGGATTTTGACAATATCTTGAGGACTAGGTTCGAAGTCATGTGGTTCAACACCACCCGAAGTGATATTAATAACATTAAATTTCTCTTTGGTAATCTGGGAAGCAAATTCTGCAGGTGGATAGAAAGTCGTAACAATAGTTAATTCATCATTATTTTTATCACTTTCAGTAAAAAGAACAACTGCAGTTAAGACAATCATTAATAGTAATATTACTGGAATCAGCTTTTTCATAGAAATTATTAAATTACCACACAATTATTGCAACTCTGTCGCATTTTGTCAAAATGAAATAATTAACTCATGATTCTCTGATTTTAATGCGTTTATTTCCCAATATTAATCCAAATCGAGCTATATCTTGGAAAAACAATGCTCTTTCCCCATCACTCATATTTTCTATCAAGCCATAATCATTTATAAATTTTTCTCCTTTTTCATAAAAACCGATTGATGCTTTCTGACCACCACTTTTTATTGCAACTAATACACTTTTAAATTTCCTCCCATCTAAACTTGCAATTTGGAAAGAATAATATATGGGTAATTCTTGCGATAGACCTAATACTAATGCATCCTGAAGTTCGTAACCTTTCCTAAAATATTGAACAATAGGCATGGTATAGGTATTCGGAAATTTAGGAATACTAAAATCAAGATTTATTTCTAGCCTTTCACTAGATTTGATATATAACGGTTTAGGCATATTGTCTAATCTTGTAATTACACCTAATGATGGATCTATTACAATTTCTTCATTTGTATCTTCATTAGAAAGAAATAAAACACAATGATTTCCGTTATGAAAAAAATACTTACATGATGCATTTTTATCGATTACAAACTTATAACCAAGTCCTCTGAGCTCTTCTACCGTAGAAGGTTCATTAAACTCCAAATGATGCCAAAAATTAAATACTTGTTTGACACAATCCCCTGCTGGAATAGCTTCATAACCTGCTTGGTCAATACTTAATGAAAAATTTTTATCTAATTTTTGAATTTCTATGTAGTTTTGCCTTCCTGCTCCTGCAACATAAAACTCAAGTAAATCGAATGGCATCCGATAAGTACGACTTCTAATAGCAGTCAATATCGAAAGATTCTCAATAATATCTGGTCTAATTCTAGAATCCTGATTTAAAAGATTAATATTACCCCGAGAAATATAATTTATAAAATCTGGATTCATTTTTAAAATTACAAAAAATTGGTATCTTTAAGAGTTATAATAATATTTTTAGTTCTAATATATTGTCAAAGTGTTGACCAATATGCGGGATTTTCTTCAACTTGTTCCTCTATTATTTGTGGACTTTTAGCACTGTAGCGTTTTCGTAATATTTCGCGTGCGGCTTTATTTCGCGATGCTTTAGTAGTTGTTGAAGTAAGCTTATTTAAATCAGTCCAAGCTATCTTATTTCCCTCTAAAGCTTCATCTACCAAATCAAATAATAAATCTCTTGTCCATTTATTTTTCAACGTTGAAGCAATAATTTCGTTTCCCCCATCACTTTGAGAGTACTGATCAGACATTTTTTCCCAACTGTAGTAGTATTGAATTATTCCCGATTTAAAATCTTCTCTTACTTCTACACCTTTAGATCTGACCAAATTTTCTAAATGGTTAAAAACTATAGTATATCCTTCACTCTTCCCTCTTCCTTCATTAAATCCTACCCTTAATGTTTCGTACATCTCTTCTTTAGTGACAGATGATGCACCATAGTAAACCAGATAGTCGTGTGTTAATTGAAATAAATCCTGATATTTACCTGGATAAACCCCCCAACCTGTTTCAGCAATATTAAGTTCTTCAAGCATAAACATAGACGCTGCCATTTCTTCCATTGCAGTAAGCACCTGTTCATCAGAACCCACCTGAATGTGAAGATAAAATCCTCGTTGATCTATTACTTTCACATCGGTATCTATCGAGGCTACATTCTGATCTGTTATCTTGAAATTCTTCTGACCCGGCACCCAATCGCTCATCATTTGGTCAAGGGAAAGTGTTTGACAATATGCATGATGAAATTCGTGAACTACATCTCTTAAATTCATCGGCTTACCTTTTGCTAAATAAATAACCTTCCCATCACCAGCTACATAAGCAAGTGTATCGGAGTATTGTGTTCTACCACCATCAAAATCACCTGCTAGGTAAACTGGATTCTCTACAGTTATCGTTTCACATCCATTGATTGTAGAATATGAATCTATAAATGCACCCAATGTATTCACATCGAATTGTACTCCATCCATATTTCTATAATGAATCTTAGGTGAGCTTGGTGAAGTTTCAAAATCACCTCCGGTTTCATTGTAATGACCTACTACTCCATTCTCTCCTACTTTTGATTGCGTCGGCATACAGCCAGCCAAAAAGGCTAACAAGGTAGTTAGAAATACAAATCTGTTAACGGTTTGTTTCAGTAATTCAGAATTCATTATATACCCATTATATCATATTGTTTTGAGTAGTAGGGAAATCCAAAGACATAATATTGACTTATGGGGAGTTAGATATTTACACCATATTTTTTAGCACGTTTTTCCCAGACATCCTTAGCTTTATGATTTGGTGCACTATTAATGCGCTCTTGGAAAAAGACATAAAGACTGTCTTGTGATGGTTCACCTAATTCAACTTCTTCTACTTCATCAACTGTTTGACCCCAAGGTATATTCCTTAAGAATTCAAAGAACGAGGTGATCCCCTCCCAAATATTCCTACCAGTAGACCTAAGCGAAGGACGTGGAGTCTCAGGAGCTTTAGGAAGATATGATTCATTTCTAATAAGATATACTATATCCGAGTTCTCACACTCCAGAAAAGTAACAATATCTGATAATACTTCTGTGTTAACTAATAAAGTATGACCAGCTCGGAAATTTAGTGGAAAATCAGTTCCAGTGAGCCTCCTCAATCCATCTTTGGTAATTTGAAAAATTGGAGCATTCATACTTCTAACCAGAGCTGTGTTTAAATCTTCTAACATGATTCTTTCTCTTTCTAATATTTGCTCTTCTGTTTCAAAGTTTGGATCAATTCCTTCTCCATTTCTTACAGGGTAAAATCCTTCAGGTATTTGAAATCCAGGTCCTTGCTCGGTCAAGGAAGGCACATCTACTTTAACGAAGTAAGGTTTCTCTGCAAGTCGATATGGTCCTTCCGTAGTACAATAATTATTCCAATCACCCGTATTGGCATCGGGATTTGGCTGAGTTCCAGATTCAGAAGCTTGTGTAGGAGTATTGAGAACTGGTGGTTGTACTTGACTACATTCAGTAGAAACTGGAACGCCATTTGTAACTACTGCCACAGCTGGTCTTCCTTCTATCTTAGTAGGTCCAACTGTTACATGGTAACCACACGCTTCAGGTAAAGTTGCTTCTGCTCCATTGTGACAGACATTAGCCATATGATTTTGAATAGCATACTGGCATGGATCACCTTCTTGCTCAATAATTGCTGGTATAGAAGTATTTAAAGACTCTAACAAACCATGCACTCCGGGTAATATTACTGCACCAGTAACACAAGTATTTACTGTAAGACCAAGTCCATTTCCACGTAAATTATTTCGCGTTGATTGAACATCCGATAAGGTCCTAATAACTCTAAGCCCTATTTCTTGTCGAAATTTCCCAAAGGTTCTTTTGGATGGATCTTGGTGAATATATTCAATAGTTCCTCCTTGCATTCTTAATGAAAATACCCCTAATAGAGCATCCCTTAAATGAGCAAGCCCAGAATTGATTTGCAAAGGCTCCGGTGAATTTAATGATTCTACTATCATCTGATACATATCTATACCCGGATAATATCACAACTATATAAAAACTCAAAGTGGGAAAATATTACTTTCAGAAAGTGGAGAATTCAAATAGCCTATCCAAAATTTGTGTATACTCTTCTGTGTCTTCTGGAACTTTTCTAGGTTGCCACCAGACACATCCTTCGCTTTCTGGTTTGTTTTGAAGCTGCTCAAGAGATATATTTCCATCCAAATATTCTTTTGTTAAATCATTTTTCGTCTGATGATAACCACATGTTTGAAGAGGGATTATTTCAATATTTCCAAGCTGTCCATTGTAGTAATTAAGATTAGCTACTACAGACTGCCTGGTTGGTAACGTATGTGTTTGATCAAAGACAAAATTACCCAATGCATAGAATATAGGCTTACCCTTGTAAAACTCAATATTTTGCACCCAATGAGGATGGCTTGCAACAACTAAATCGGCTCCGTTGTCGATAAGAGCATGTGCCAGATCGACTTGGTGTGAATTTGCATTGTTGGTGTATTCGATACCCCAACTTTCATAAATTATTAAGTAATCGATGTTATTTTCTTCTTTTATCGTTTTTATCATCTCGACTTTCTCCATATTGATGTTTAAAACCCCATTTGATGCTGTAGAAAATGTATTTACACCATATACAGATTTATCACTAGACCAATAAAAATATGAAACGTCGTCAGCGCTAATCATACCAATTACCTTGCCATATATATCGAAGAGAGCCGGTTTCATCTGCTCGTCCACTCCTTTACCAACACCTGTATATTTAATACCTGCATCAGTTAATGCTTTTATTGTGGGTTCATATGCTATTTGACCACCATCGCCTGCATGATTTCCACTAAAAGCGAGAATATCAAAACCAACTTTAGCAAAACCCTGAGCATTTTTCTCATCTCCAACGAAAACAGTGCATCCAGTGCATGGAGTGGGATCTCCCATAAGTGGATTTTCCAGTTGAGCGATAGCAAGGTCTGCATTTTCGATTTCTTGTCGGACAAAGTCGTACAAATATGTATAGTCATTGTGAATATTCAATCCTAGACGATCTACTGCCCTAGCTGGGATAATCTCCCCACCAGCGAATATCGTAGATATGTTTTCTTTAGAGAAATTTATCTCAGAACCAGTTTCACCAGGTATTTTTTCGGTGAAAGTCAGTGGATATTTATCTATATCAATATTTTTATCCCAAAGATTATAACCATCAACTGATAGTGACTTGAAATTTGGGGTGATTTGATCAATTTGGAGTATAGCAATCTTTCCTGAATCCAATTCTGCCGGAAGTGTCTCAACTCCTACTACATCCGCTTGGTAACCATCTAAGAAAATATCTACATTTTCAGAAATTGTTACTAATTGAGAAGATTTTAAATCATCCAAATCGATATTTGAGCGAGAGTCTGTGAATTTTACAACAGGTGCAAAGAAATGCTTGACGGTTTTTATAGGAATTTCTGTCGGTTGAGGCCTGACAATGTATAATTCAAGATCATTTATCCCCGAAAAAATTGTATATTGTTTATTTACAAGATAGAGAACGGGAAAAATGAGAATTATAAGAAAAAGAGTTACTAATATTAGTCTTTTTTTCTTTAATCTAGCTTTATTGCGATTTAGTTTAATTTCTCGGAAAGTTTGTGACATGTTGTCTCAATTTTAGAACAAACCAGTATAGGAAACAAATTATTCTTGTGCACTTGGAGTTGGGGGAAGAGGATCGTTTTGTGCTCCGATTTCGTTCTCACTCATTGCCATAACTTCAAAACTGCGTTTCGGATTTTCCCCTGTAATTTCATCTAATAATTTTTGTATCTCTTCCTTGTCTTTCACATCACAAAACACATATGTTGTATGCATTTTCTCACGTGTATCGGAATGATCACCCTCCATTATCTTGAAAATTAAATCAATCAGAGATTTTGCTTTATTAAATTTGACGCGAGCAAAAAATGTGTCTTTATTTTCAATCTGAAAACGTGAGGTGATAACTCGATCACTTGTCATATTTATTACTGCCGCATCTGCAATATGCACATGAGGTGCTTCTTCTAAAGTGTCTATATGGGTTGAAATATTTAAAACATTCCTAAGTCGTGGAGGTGTGTCGGAAATTTTTCTGTCACTTTGTGGGGTCAAATCATAAGTTGCTTTCATGATTTGATGAATATTTCGAAAACGGGTTGCCAATTTTATGGTTTTCCCATGTACAAAAGCTTGATGAATAAGAGGAAGATAACTAGGATTTTCGACATCTCGATTCATAGACCTAGCCACAAGATAGTCACTAGCAATATTAATAAATTCAGAAGGATTATAGATATCAAATTTTTCTAACTCCTCTCCATATTTTCCCCAGAATACTTCGTTAGGATCCTCTACTGCAAGTGTAATTGATGAGATAATTCTGCCTATACCTAGTGCTTTATTTTTTATTTTCTCTTCATCGCTACCTTCAGTTTCCCCTCCATTATTTAATATTCCATTAAATACATACTCTCCCCAGCCGCAGAACATATGAGAACTAATTCTTATGGTTCCATTACTTTTCATAATAATTTGCTCAATGTCTTCATCTTCCAAGAATTCTGTTCCTCCTCCTGGAGTGTTAATTTGGATAGTCTCAATTCCTCCTTCATTAGTACCAAAATCAACCGTAACACGATTAGCACGTGATATCAATATCCGGTCTCTCTTCAGGGGGAGAATCTTTTATCTCTTTAATACTTCTAGTATTAGCTAAAAAATCCGCTCTCACTTGTTCGTTTACAAGGATTTCCGCGCTTCGTTCGTTGAAAGATTGCCACCCCCTACTATCTAATTGATTTGAATCAAGGTTTTCTTGTAACATGATTAAAATTATTTATAAACAGTAATTAATATTTCAAACCAACAACTCTTTCACCCCACCATCAAAATCGATATGGTAAAAGCGAAATAAAAGATTAGGATATTTTTCTAGTAGTTTTCCCTTTAATTGTTCTAACATTTCAGAATGTTTCTCTCTGTCTTCATCTCGCTCTAAACCTCCTGGAATTGTTCCATCCTGTGCATATCCACCGCAATCTTGATGATCTACAAACACTACCAAATCAGGTTCATGCAGTTTTATTGATAATCCTAACTGTAACCAAGCATAATCCCCATGTGTTTCTTTCATAGGCTTTATGAAATCCCTGCTACTACCTGCAATACTTATCAGGTCATAACTGTCTGCCCAAGATTCAGATTTAAGGAAATTGTCAGTTGCACCTCTAAATCTAAAATCAATGCAACCAATCACACATGCTTTTGCTTTATGCATTATAAAATATTTAACAAATATTGATATTTAGTCGTCAGATCCAGAATCTGAGTCTGAATCGTTATCAGAATCATTATCGTCATCATTGTGGTCATCGTCTTCAACTACGATTTCTTCATCAACTCCCATAACATCTATTCTATCCTCCGCATTAGTATATGTTCCTGCTTTACCACCTACTTTTAGTATGCCTAGTTTGACTAATAAATCTTTGAATCCCATTTTTGAAAAATAATAAGTAATCTGGTGTATTTTAGCACCAACAGAATTAACATACTACTCTAAAGTGGAGTTAATAGAAAAATTGTAATTACCTAATAATCCAATCAATACGCTCCGTTTGACGGTACAGATGTTGAATCGGTAGGCGTTGGAGTTGGCATAGGTGGAGTCATCATCTGACTAGTAGGTTCGACAGGTGCGCTTACAGGCTCAGGCATTGATGGGTCAATAGAAGCAGGAGTTGATACGTTCATATTGTCCATCATACCTGATGTCTCTACAGGAGTTGTGTTACCTGAGAACTGATCCATACTAGGCGCATCCATAGATGGAGCAGGTTCCGACATAGGTGCACTTACTGTGTCCATAGTTGGAGTTGGTTGGGTCATTGGTGTTACTGGTGTATTCATATCAACCATATTCGAAACAGAGCCCTGAACCATAGAGTCATTCATCTGTTGAGTTGGAGCTGACATGGTAGTAGATGTAGAAAGGTCAGGCATTGATGTTGATGGCTCTGGTGTCACAGGTGTGTATTGACTAGGCATTGTTGGAAGCGAGCTATCTGTATTTGTAGTTGACACATCATTCATAGGTGCAGTTATATTTGGATAACTTGGTGCTTGCGTTGGAGTTGGAGTTGCTGACATATCTGTAGGGACTGGATTGTAAGTTGGAGCCATATTGTCTGTAGGTGTAGGAACTGGTCCATCGCTGAACTGTTGATTCGTAGTTGTCGTAGTATCCATTGGTGGCGTACCCATATTTCCTGCGACTGGAGGTACTGTATTGTCAGTTGGCGCTGTTGTAGGGACCGCAAAATTATCAACTGGACCAGGAGCAGATGCAGGTGCTACTGTGTTATCCATAGGTGCTGGTGCAGGAGCCTGGAAATTGTCAACTGGTGCCTGTGTTGGAACTGCAGGAGTATAAGCAGGAGCTTGTGTTGCATCTGCAGCAGGCTCTGTTGGAGCGGATGCAGCTGGTTGCTGATCGCTAAAATTCACTGGGTAAGTAGAAACTGGATTTACAGGTGCACCAGATGGCTGTTGGTCTACTGGCTGAACTGGTTCTTTCTTCTTGAGGAAATCAAATAATCCCATTACATAAATTTAAGAAATAAAAATATTACAAAATTGTAATTCTCAATATTATAGACTGAATAAATTTTTAATTAAAGTCGAGCGGTCTACATTTCCAACATGTGTAATATATTCATCTTGGAATTTGTATAGCAAGATGAATCCCCATATCAATTTAAAATGTTTTTTATAAATTGCATATGCCCTTTTCTTCTTGAAGATTAATAATGTTGCGTAAATCAAAAACAGAGGTTCTAGGAAGTTCGGAAAGAAGAAAAACATTAACTCATCTCTAGTTAAGAAAAATAATAATTGTCCTACAGTTCTCAGTGCAAAAGTGATTTTAATTTCTCTATGAATTTCCCATTTCCAACCAACAATAAGCATAAATATGTATGTCACATAGTCAGCTAGTTTATCAATTGTCTGATAATTGTAATCCTCAAGGCCAAGGGGGATTAAGATATCTCCATCAATAGTATCCAATACGAAATTCACCCAACCAGCTAAAAAGGGAAACCAAATTAAGAGAACAGGGAGGAGGAATTTAAGGGCAATGATAAAAACCATTAAATATGTGCCCATAATTAAATATTGATAATAAGTAATATCAAATCGTTGGTTTATTGTATAATTTCCTATGAACTACGTAAAACTTCTGACTGAAATTAATAAACTGGTTGTCAAAGAAGGTGAATTACTTCAAAAAGCACTTTCCTCTGAAGACGCACTTGAATCGCATCTCAAAACAAACCTTGAAAAAGGCTGGACAGACCGCGATTTAAACACTGAGTTAGATGAAAAGATAGAGTTGGAAATATACAACAAAATTTCCAAAGAGTTTCCGGAGTTAGGTTTTCATTTAGAAGAACATCAAGATTTAAATTCGGACAAAAAGGAATATACATGCTTTATTGATCCGATTGATGGCTCGAAGTATTTTGCGAAAAAAGTCCCAGTCTTTGCAATTTCGGTGGGAGTTATGAAAGGTGATAAACCTATGCTCGGAGTAATTTACAACCCCATTTCAAACCAACTATATTCTGGGGCCGAGGGCATTCCCACAACTTTAAACGGTAAAAATGTAAAGATTAGTGATGAAACCAATCCTCAATCCGCTATGATTTCTGTCGACTTAGCTTCCCACAAGGAAAACTGGGAAAGCGAAAGAGACTGGATGAATCAAAAATTAACCGAATTAATAAATAATTTTGGGAAAGTAAGATTACTTGGAAATGGTGCACTATCTTGTGCATGGACCGCTAGTGGTGGGCTTGATGCATTTGTAAGTCTTTGGGGACATGGTTCAAAACCATTTGATATTATGGCTGGGAAAGCTTTAATCAAATACGCAGGGGGTAAAACAATTGACTTAAAAATCCCTGGAATCGAACAACCGAGGTTTATTGGGGGAAATGAGGTTTTGGTGGAGGAGATTAGCAGAATACTTTTGAAATAAAATAAGTGGTAGAATCACTAGAAAATATACTCTATGATGTATATGGCATAAGTCTCCCAGAAAGTGTATTAGGAAATCCTGACTTACAAATTCAACTTCTAGAACAAGCTAAAAGACTTATCCCTCGTATGGAATTTGATGCATCTTTTAAAGATAACTCAGGTTTAATCAGAAGAGGTGGAGGAGAATGGAAGGTTATACAAGCTGAAACAAACAGTGGCTTTGAGCTTATTCCGCCTGAGAAATATTATAGAATCAACTTTGCCCAAAAACAGGCTGGTATGGTTCCTGAATTCGCGGTAATGAAAGGTGGTCTTGTTACAGCTGCATTTCAGTGGGATACTTTCGAGGGTAAACCATGGTTGAGATTATTAGATATTTCTATTCCAGGATTCTTACGAAACAAAACCAGATTCAAGAGAAGTGATGAAAACCCCTATTATTTCAGACCTTATCGGTTTGGTTTGAATCTGAATTATACAAACACTCAAAATCCCCATGATTCGCCAGGGGCTCTACCTTATCCCAGGCTTGTATATGACTTTAATGAATCTAAACTTAGAACTCAATTGAATCAACTACCTGTTGATTCTAGAATTGGAGATTTCTTTGTAGGTAATGGAGGTCAACAGATTCGTTTCTCTGGTAAGGCACACAAGACCATACCGTCAATCTTTCTTAATATTGATTTGTCAATGACTGACTACCTTATCTCTGCAACTTCAGGAGATACTACCGTAGGGGTTTATCTGAAAGTTCCCCTTTCGATAGAAGATCCTGGATTTATAGCTAATCCTAATTTGAGGAATTATGATGACTGGGTCAATAGCATATCCGAAATTGTATTACCAATGTATGCTTAAATATGACACTAATATTGAATCAGAGTAGAATGAATTATTCAGAATTATTAATTCAATAGTTTTTTATTAAATCCGAATTCTCAATACTTAGTTCTTAATTTTTAATTTTTTATTCATGAACAAATCCAAAAACGGATATCTCGACAACATCGAGAGAGAGACAGAGGGAAATGCCAGTTACAGGAAAGTGCTTTTTACTGGTGAATACTCACAATTGGTATTGATGTCGATTAAACCAGGCGAAGAAATCGGAAAAGAAGTCCATGAGGGTCACGATCAATTTTTCAGAATCGAGACTGGAGAAGCAGAAATTTTAATAGGAGATGAAACTTTAAAGGCGATGGCAGATGACGCTTTTATTGTGCCATCAGGCGTGGAGCACAATGTCACAAATGTTTCAGAAACAGAAGATTTGAGATTATATACAATCTACTCTCCTGCAGAGCATGCTGATGGATTAGAGCAGGTGGAAAAACCGGAGGAAGATTGAGGAATTTAGGAATTAAGAGATTTAGGATTGAGTGTGAAGATGTAAAGATTATGAAATTGAGAGATTAAGGGATAATTTTATAATTTTGACTTATTCAACTTAAATCTTTCGTATCTTAAGCGTTTTTCGAGTTGGATTAACTCTGAAGGTGGAAGATCAGAAGTGCCAATCATTTGCTCTGCGTTAGCGATAGCTTGTTCGATTTCCTCTTTCACGAGTTCGTCAGCGAGATCAACTTCATCAAGTAATAATGTTACCTCATTATTTGCGATTCTGGCGTATCCGCGACTGATGAGAAAATCTAGTTTCTGACCATTACTGAGTTCAATTATCACATCACCTTGGTCAAGTTCTGTGATAAGAGGCATGTGTTCGGGTAGAACTTCAATCTCACCTTTTATAGAAGGCAATACAATACTTTTCACACTTTCGTATTGTGTGGCTTTTCTTGCTGAATTTATCTGAATATTTAGCGCACTCATTTTTTGCTATTTTCGTAATCGGAAATTACTTCTTCAATTTCTCCTTTCATAAAGAAGAATGTTTCAGGAATTTCGTCGAGTTCACCTGCGATGATTTTCTCAAAGCCTTTGATTGTATTTTCAATTTTAACATATCGACCTTCTCTTCCTGTAAACACTTCAGCAACATGGAAAGGCTGTGTCAAGAATCTTTGTACCTTTCTCGCTCTAGCGACTACAAGTTTGTCTTCTGGTGATAATTCATCGATACCCAAAATTGCAATAATATCTTGTAGTTCTTTGTATCTTTGCAATATTGACTGTACAGAACGAGCTGCTTGATAATGCCTTTTCCCGACAATATCCTCAGTCAAAGCTGATGATGTACTGTTCAGTGGATCAACTGCTGGGTAAAGTCCTTGCTCTGCCAAACTTCTCTCAAGTACGATCGTAGAATCCAAATGCGAGAAAGTGGTTGCAGGTGCAGGGTCAGTATAATCATCTGCAGGAACATAGATAGCTTGGAAAGAAGTGATAGAACCGAACTTAGTTGAAGTGATTCTCTCCTGTAGATAACCCAATTCTTGTGCCAATGTAGGCTGATATCCTACTGCTGATGGAACATGTCCTAACAAACTTGAAACCTCAGAACCTGCTTGAGTGAAGCGGAATATATTATCAATAAACAATAGCAAGTCTTTTCCTTTTTCGTCTCTGAAATACTCAGCCATAGTAAGAGCACTCAATGCCACTCTCATACGAACTCCAGGGGTTTCGTTCATTTGTCCAAATACTAGTGCAGTTTTATCAATCACTCCAGAATCCTGCATTTCTTTATACAGTGCAGTTCCTTCTCTAGTACGCTCTCCAACTCCGGCGAATACTGAATATCCACCATGACTTGTAGCCAAGTTATAAATCAATTCTTGGATAACAACGGTTTTACCTACTCCAGCTCCTCCGAATGCTCCGATTTTACCTCCCTTGATGAAAGGGCAAATCAAATCGATAATTTTTACTCCAGTCTCGAAAACTTCAGTTTCGACTGCTTGTTCTAGCAACTCTGGTGGTTCTCTGTGAATCTTCCATCTTTCTTCTGTTTTGACTGCTTCTTTTCCATCAATCTCTTCTCCAAGCACATTGAAAATCCTTCCCAATGTCTCTTCTCCAACTGGAACTGTAATACCTTCATTTTTTACTTCAACCTCGGATCCTCTAGCTAAACCTTCTGTCGCGCCAAGAGCGATAGCACGTACTGCATTATTCCCAAGATGTTGTTGAACCTCTAGTGTTAATCCTTGATCTTTCACAACCAAAGCAGCCTTAATAGCAGGAATATCTTCTGTTTGTTCGAAGACCACATCTACTACAACACCTTTTACTGCTGAAACTTTTCCTAAATTATTTGACATGGTTATTGAATGTAACTACTTAAATATGTTTCCTGAATTTGACTCGTAATTTGAGTCTGTCTTTGTTTGTTATATTGTAATTGATACTCGCGTCTAAGCTCAGATGCGTTCTTTGTAGCTGATTTCATTGTTACAACCCTAGATGCATATTCACTACATGATGAGTTGAGAAGCACATAAATCAAAAATGCTTCTAGATAATCCTCTAATAAATGCTCTAGTAATACTTTTGAGCTTGGTTCAAATGTGCTGTTGCTAGTTGATACTTGAGGAAAATCTTCCTTACTTAATGGAATAAATTTCTCTGAAACGGCTTCCTGAATAAAAGCATTTTTAAATTTCATAAACACTACATATACTCTTTGAACTTTTGCAGGGTAGTAATCAAGTATGACTTTCTTCAAAGGAGTAATCTCAGTTGCAGAAGCTTCCTCAAATGAACCAGAAAAATGAAACTCTGATTTTAGATTTAATTCTCTAAAAACATCCAAAGTCTTTGATTTAACTGAAATCAAGTGTGGTGTGATACCTTCTGCTTCTAGTTTTTTGATCAAATCATATGTTTCAGACTTCAATTGATGTAACAATGGGCCAACTAGACCTTTTCCACTACCAATCACGATTACCAAAGCATCTTTTGTTTCTGTTTTACCTGAATCAAAAAGTGGCATATCGAGATCTACATCAGTTTGAACAGCTTCGTATAGGAATTGTTTCATCGTGTCTAAGTATACATTTGCATTTAATGTCGCTTTCTCAACTTTTTTTAATTTTACTGAACTAACGACTTCCATCGCCTTGGTGATTTTACCAGTATTCTGCAAACTTGCGATTTTTGTTTTGATTTCCCTTAAAGCCACTTAATCTATATATGAGTTAATAATTGTATTTATTTCTTCGGCTAATTCACCCTCGACTTTTTCTTTTCCAGTGTTCAATCTTTCCCACACTTTTGGATATTTAGTCTTTAATGTAAGTATAATTTGCTTTTTCCAAGGTCCGATTTCATTCAATGGCATTTCATCTAGGAAGCCCTGACTTGCCGCGTACATTATCACTATCTGCTCAGGAGCTGGTAGTGGATTGTATTGAGCTTGTTTGACTGCTTCGGTGATATGTTCTCCTCGAATCAATTGAGCCTTTGTAGCTTCATCAAGTTCTGAACCTAGTTGAGCAAATACTGCTAATTCTCTAAATTGTGCAAGATCAAGTTTAACTTTACCAGCAACACTTTTCATTGTTTTTGTTTGAGCAGCACCTCCGACACGAGACACTGAAAGACCGACGTTTAGTGCAGGTTTTTGACCAGCATTGAATAAATCCTGATCTAGATAAATCTGACCGTCTGTAATAGAGATAACATTTGTAGGAATGTATGCTGATAAGTCGTTTGCTTGAGTTTCGATAATTGGCAATGTTGTAATCGAACCTCCACCTAGTGCATCAGAATATTGTAACGCCCTCTCGAGTAATCTTGAGTGAAGATAGAAAACATCTCCAGGGTATGCTTCTCTACCTGAAGGTCTTTTCAACAATAGTGACATTTGTCTGTATGCATTTGCGTGTTTGGTAAGGTCATCTATAACAACAAGTATATCCTGACCTTTTTCTGCGAAATACTCTGCAATTGCAGTACCTGCATAAGGTGCGAGGTATTGTTGTGTTGCGGGATCATTTGCTGATGCTACAACTACTGTTGTGTATTCCATCGCATCTTTTTCTTTCAATTTTCTGACAATATTTGCAACATTTGAGGCTTTCTGACCGACTGCTACATAAACACATAGGCAGTTTTTGCCCTTTTGGTTGATAATTGCATCCACTGCGATAGCGGTTTTACCAGTCTGTCTGTCTCCGATAATTAATTGTCTTTGACCTCTACCAATCGGAATCAATGCATCAATAACCAAAATTCCAGTTTCTATAGGTCTTTCAACATCTTTTCTCTCTATAACCCCAGGAGCTTTCTTCTCCATAGGCATCATTTTCGCTTCTGAGCCATATTGAATCTCGACACTACTGTCTTGAACTTCTCCTAAAACATTGATTACTCTTCCGAGAACATTGTCATCGACTCTAATCGAAGGTAATTCCCCAGTTGTTTCGGCGCTTTGGCCTTGCATTACTTCGTCAAGGTGATCAATCATAACCCCTTTTACAACTTCTTCTTCGAGGTTCAATGCTAGAGCTCTAGCATACTTGTTATCATCAATTTTGACTCTAATTAACTCACCAGCACCCACAGACGACAATCCAGATACAGTAACAATACCTTCATCAATCGAGATTACTTTTCCAGTCGTTACATTTGCCATTTTTTTGTATGCTAATAATTATTATGCTGATTTTTGTTTTTTGGCTATAAGCTCTTTTACCTCATCCAACATAGTCTTTGACTTTTCTTTTGCTGTTTCTACAATTGATTTTGCTTCTGTATTAGCTTGGCTAATAATTTCCTCTGCTTGTAGCTCCGCTTTTTCTATCAATTTTGCCTCTTTCTCCTTTGCTTCCTTTTCTAATTTTTCTTTATGTAGTTCAATCTCAGCTTGTAATTTAAGATTGTCTTCTAGAAGCTTCTTTCGTGTATTGATGTTTTTTAAAAGTGGTGGAACAAGAAATTTATTCAACACTACAAAGAGCACTGCGAACAGTACTAGATATATGATGAAACTTAGTAAATTGAATCCTAGTGCTTGCATGATAATTTTTGTTTAATAATTAGACGAAACGGATAATTAAAGCAATAACTAGTGAGTAGATAGCGATAGCTTCTGCAAACACAATTGCAAGAATCATAACTGTCTGAATTTTAGAAGTTGCTTCTGGATTTCGACCAATTGCTTCTAATGCTTTCCCAGCTAGGATTCCAATGCCTAAGCCTGGACCTAATGCTCCAAGACCCATAGCTATAGCCATTGCTAAATATTGTAAACCCTGAGTATCCATAAAATGTAAATAAAAAATTAGTTAAAAAATATTAATTATGAATGATGATGTTCGATTGCCAAATTTATAAACACAGCCGTTAACATGAAAAATACTAACGCCTGAATAACCCCAACGAATAATTCGAGTCCGAGGAAAGGCAATGTTGCGACACCGAATGAAATTGCAGTAATAACCACTAGCAGAACCTCTCCTGCGAAGATGTTTCCAAACAACCTGAATGAGAATGAAACAATTTTACCCACTTCTGAAATTAATTCCAAAATACCTACAACGAAGTTTATAGGACCATTGAAGTTTATGTATTTGCTCAAGTAAGCAAGTTTATTTGTTTTGAATCCGATAAAGTTTGTAACCAATACAGATATAAGTGCTAGAGCAATACCTGCGGATAGATCTGCTGTTGGAGCTCTAAACATATGTGTGAAGCTACCGGTTGTGATTCCTGATGTAGTCAAATAGCATTTGCCTTTTAATAGACACCCAAAAGTTGGCTCAACTTCTTCTTCAACTGTAGCTGTTTCTGATAGTACTGCACCTCCGTCTGCATCTTCAATAATCTCTGGATTTGATATTGCAGTGTACTCGACACCTTCTTCTTCGATATGTTTCTCTTCACCAACAAGACCGATTGAGGATATTCCAGGCAATAGCGGAAACCAATTTGAAACTAAGATGAAGACAAAAAATGTGAGTAAAAACGAAAAATATTTCAATGCATTTTTCTCTCCCATGATGCTTTCGACCAATCCGAATAGTCCACCTATAAACATCTCTAAGAAAAGTTCAATCTTAGAAGGCTTTAACGCGTTAAAATTCTTGCTGAATATAACTATCAAGAAGATAGTAGGAATCAACACAAACAACGCTGTGTAGAGTGAGTTCGTGATTCCTTGGGAAAAAAGATTGAATAAAACCTCTGGTTGAAAACTGATATGTACTTCCACGGTTAAAAATAGCTTAAGGAGCATAGTAGCACAAAGGGCATGGAATGGGCAATGGGGTTTGAGAGGAATATTGAGAATTCAGAATTTCGATAAACTTTCAGTATTACTCTTGATTTGGACTTGTTATCCAAAACACTTCAATACTATTTTGGACAACGAATTCGCCCGCAGCACTAGTTAGTAGTCTACCGAAGACATTTAATCCTTGAGTTGTATATTCAATTTCCGTATCAAGTAATTCACCTTCAGCTTCAAATCTTTTATCACTAATTCTATTACCATATGTATATGGCAAAAGTTTTACTGTACTATTATCGAAGACCTTCCGAAGAGGAAAGAGCTTACCTTCAGTAGACATTTCTTTCATCTAATATGTATATACTAATTATACGCCCTAATTAGCAATACACAAAGACTTGCACTTACTTTTCAAAATCAAAAGCCATTTTCCGAACAAGATAATTATATATTATGGGAGATTCTTACTCTAATTATTAATTGGTGGACATTTCAATACGACTTGAAAGTTACCTTCAACAGAATAGTCTACTGGGTGAATTATCTTATCTCCAAACATTCCAATTAAACAATATCCTAGACCTTGTTTAAGAGTAAAGTATGCCTTTTCCCTTATTAAAACTGGACTTATATCTTTTATCAAGCCAGAACTCTCTATTACTTGACCGACTGCGCCCGGAAGAACATTAATTAAAGAACCGTCAGGAAGGTTTGAAATCGAAGTGAGTTTTTTTTCAACATCAATTATCATTGGAGAGATTACATTTTGGAATTATATATCTAATTGATTATAAGCTATTGTCCATCAAACGGTATAGATTATCTGTATCGAACTGACCCAGATGTACACATGGACTGCCACAACATTGTGTACATCCCGCGGGTTTCTCAGCAACCCTAATAACCTGACCTTCCCTGACAGTAAACTCTCTTGTAGTATAATTAGCTGGAGCAAAATCCGGTGCTTCAGTAAAAATTCCTTCCTGAACGCTTCCACCAATACAATCACCGCATCTCTGTAATAATGCCCTTCTTCCCTGAGGTATAAAATACGATTTTCCTACTTGTAGTTCATTGAGATTATCTGGTAGTGGTTCCGGAAAATTTACTGACATTTATTTCAATAATAGTTAAGAATTATACGAAATAAATTGGTTTTTTGGAAATATTTTGGATGATATGCAAAATTTGTTTGGAGAGAATTGGATAAGATTTAATTTCTTCTCCAATCATTAATGAAAATAAACCAACGCAGAATATACATTTATTTGACTAATTTCGGCAAAATTATTTACTTAAATCCATCAAATTGGACAGTCGGACAATAGGGCGAAATTAATTCATGAATAGAAAAATGTCTTGTATATTCATAATCAAGCTTATTTTTTCGTGAAAACAATGGATGATTTTTGTCCTCACAAATACCAAAAATAAAACTTCTCGTCAATCAACCTGTTTTTATATACCTAATTAAAATTAAAGTGGTTCATAAATATTATGTTTAACCCCATTTTCATCCAATTCTGGATGTGCATTTACGTCATAGACGCCATGTTTTCCGACTAGATGCACAACATGAGGTCTCTCATTTCCTCCTAAAAGACCATTAATTATGGTACGTAATGGTTGATTCAGAAAACTTGCGGTTTCCTCCGGGGTTTCCGCAGCAACTCTATCGGCTACACTTAGGGCATCTGGAGATGCTAGATCCATTTAATTAAACTATAAAAATTAGAAATACGTGATAACACACCGTTAACGTAAAGATTCGTTAGTAATTACAATAATGATGATGTATTTGAGAGACTAGACAAAGGAAAAATTAGCGCGGATAGATGGGAGATTAATAGGAAGGATTAGAAACTAGTTCATGGTATTGCTCCCAAAATCTTAATTTCCCTTGCACTATGTATTTTTGATATGGTTAAATTTAAGCTTCTCGAGCTACGATTACATGAGCCTTTGGGGACATAAAGAAGATTTCTCCCTTGCAACTAACTTTGATAAAGTCTCCGTACTCCGACATACCCAATACCTGCGCAATACCTGAAACATTACGGCCAAAAAAAGCTCTTTGAAAAGGATCCCCTTTGCCAAGAAGTGAAAAATCCTCAACACTTATCCCACTAATGTCTGGACATAGACACTCGCATCCAGATTCTAGGGAAATTAAAGGAACATAGCCAAAACGACCTGAATCATTTCCCAATTTCTTCATTTCCCCGGGATATTTTTCTAAAAAAAATAATATCAAATTGTCAGTTGGAGTCTCTCCAAGCATTATTAATATATAACCATGATATTTAATCATTATATCATTAGAATATCTAGTTTGGAAAGAATATCTAAAACACAGAACTCGGGAATGAATATTTCACGTATTAGGAATCTAGTTCCTCTGAAATTTCGCTACTCTTTTTAGTGCTATAAATCAGTAACCCTATCACCACCGAAAACGTTACCAACTGTGGAAATGATGAAAGTAGTAATTTTGACTCGTCATTCATTAAAGCGAGTATGGCAAAAATGAGAATATTAGCAGTAAGTGATAAAAGCGAGAATAATATAAACATTTTATTCATTACCCCTCTGACTGCTTGGAATCCAAGAAACATTCCCAATAAGAAAATAACACCAGCACCTTGATACCAGGAAATAGTTGCTATCAATTTAAGTTCAGATTGATCACTCGCAAATTCATTTAGAAAATTCTCCCTCCCCCAGATAATATGTACTAAAGACATTAGAATTAGAATCGCACTGGAAAGAAGAAGTGGCTTTTTCATAGTTATAGAGATAATGAATACTTAAGTATATTGGGTAGAGATATTTGTATCAAGTTATAAAAAGTTAATACTCCAATTTAGAGAATAACTAACTAATGCAGTAAATCTAGGAAGGACTGATTCTAGTTTAAGTACCTCTCCGCAAAGTACTTATAACTTACATTTTCAATTCACTATGCTTGATCCATAACTATAACCATACCCTACAAATCTTTGCTCATAAGGATTTTCTGGTTGGTTTGTTGTATCAAGAGACTCGTTCCTTAAACCATGATTTAAACCAAATGCAAAACTCTCTCGTAGCTGTTCTCGTCTTACTTCTTCAAATCTAAACCTCTGACTTCCTATATCTATTAAGGAGGGTTCATTGAGATATCTTGTTTCGAACTCAACTTGGGCTGCTTCACCGATTAAGATATTATCAATACTCATATCATCTAAGTGTCGACCGAGATTTAAATCTGGCATAGTTATTGGATAAAAAATATATCGGGATTATACAGCTACAAAACCTAATTGTAAAATCGCTAGGGACTTTGACAAGTATATAATGATATTTATCAAACAAGGGAGGATTGCATGTCATTGTCAAACTCCATTCCTAGTTCCTTAATTTTATCTCTAATAAAGTTTCCTACTAAAAACCTCAGTTTCTAGAACGCTTTTTGATATAATCTATTTCGTGATTTGTAGTTGGGTCCCGTACAAATTCGCTCACAAGTTCGCTCTTTTACGGGACACTCCCCCGGATTAAATCCGGGGTTGTTACACCTCATTTTGTTTCTTCGTTCCTTGTTCAGTGATTTAATCCCGGACAATTTTCTTCTTTAATCCCTCAGTTTCTAGTTTACAATTTGATATAATCTCTTACGTGACAAATTTGGTGGTTGTAGTTCAGTTGGTTACCTGCCTGCCGGCAGGCAGGGAGCGCCGATTTATTTGATAAAATGTTTTATATATACATAATTCAAAGCAAAAAGGATCAAAAGTTGTATACTGGTTACACCAAAGACATTGATAAGAGGGTGAGTGAACACAATCTTGGTAAAGTGAAATCAACAAAGACCAGAATACCTTTTGAGTTAGTTTATAAAGAAATGTTCAGAACCAAGGAAGAGGCAATCGATAGAGAAAAAGAATTAAAAACTGGTCAATGGAGGGAATTGATAAAAGAATTTATCAAAGATGGTGGCAATAGCTCAGTTGGTTAGAGCGCCTCTCTGTGGAAGAGGAGGTCGTGGGTTCGAGTCCCATTTGCCACCCCATTCGTGACTCTTAGCAGAATTGAAGATAGAATCGAAAGGTTTTATCCAGTCATACTGCAGTTTTCCATCTTTTATGGTTAGGTTTTGAAGTGTAAGGGTAATAAGTCGCCTTTTTTGTTCAGGTTCAGAACCCATAAATAGTTCGTAACTTCTCGACGCAAGCTCAAGTAGCATTGCAGAGGTAATATAATACTCTTCGTCTGCTTGGCTAATCCTTTCAAGTTTATCCTCGTGTTTCTTTTTCTGTTTGTTCCATTTGGCTCGTAATTCTTCATATACATTTGTAGTAATTCTCCTCCAAAAAAAAGTTGACCGCCCCCAGTAAGTATGCCCGCCCCAGGGCCTATTACAACAGGAATCAAGTACCCATTCTCATTCAGCCTATACGCCGATAACCCCCATGGAAAAGAGATCTCCATCCCACCATCCTTTGGCTCGCAGTAAACAATGTCACCTCTTTGAGGACAAGTATCACCCTCCATATTTCTATTATAAAAAATATCTATAGTACTATTTTTTGTTATATAACAAAAGCATCCTTTATTATATAACAGATCTATATAATCGTGTTAGAAATATAAAACATGTAAAATTATCATATTGGTAATCTTAGTAGGTATATATATGACCAATCCAGAACAAATCGACAAATACATTTCTGAACTGCCGAAATGGCAGGCGGATTTGATCTCCATGTTTAGAAAACTTCTACTGGAAGTTAAACCGGATTTAAAAGAAGAATGGAAATGGAATACCCCAGTCTGGAGTGGGAACAAGATGATCGCAGCGGCATGTGGATTTAAAACTCATGTAAAGTTAAACTTTCTGAACGGGGCGAAATTCGCAGATAAAGATAAAAGTAAGTTACTTAATTCTGGATTTGATTCTAAGAATCATCGTGGTATCGACTTAAAAGAAGGAGATAAGATTGATGAAGCCGAATTGAAAAAGCTCATTCAAATTGCGGTAGATGCAGAAATATACGCTAACTGAGGATCAGGAGTACCGTCTGGGTTAACAAATACTCCATTTACCATAAATTGTTCTCCATCAAGCTTTATGGTTAGTCCTTCATAATTTGCAGATGGTAGATCGTAATGATGGGCACTTCGAATACCGTTATCAACATGTACCCATACACCATCGGCATAGGGTTTTTCGTTATAAATTTCATACGAATCCCCTGCTGCCAAATGAAATCCTAATTTCTTCTCGGCTAGAACTGCATTAATTTGAGAGCCCTGTATAACAGGATTTGTTCCGATTCCTAGTTCTCCGATAAATCGCGCACCTTCATCTTTAGTAAGTTCAGCCTTTACTTCCTTTAAGATTCTTGCGTATTCCGCAGAGTCTTGGTCTCCTCCCTCTATAAGTATCTCTAATTGGTCTAAGTCGATTTCATTATCTTTTATTACCCATTTCATACCTTTTAGCACTTCTCTAGCAAAGGAGATCGGACCAAATACTGTAAATACACCGTTTACATTATTTGGAGCGGTAAAAATTTCGCTTCCTGGCATATTTCTTCTTATGGTTGAATTCGCCCAGTTAACTATCCCGTCCCGGAAATGGTCTTCTATGTCTATTTCCAGATAAGTATCCTGCCAACCTTCGGGAGCGTCAGGATTGTGTTGTGTAATTTCTAACTTTTTCCCTTTTCTCAATTTCTCTATCGCGCGACTTTGTTCTGTGTAAACCGTTTCATAGTCTCGATCAATTGCCTTAAAGAACATCTCCAGATATTCTTCATAACTTAACCCTATTATTCTTGCCTCTTCCGGGGTAGGTATCAAGATAACTATCCAATCTTTTGGCCCTCTTAGTTCTCGATTCTTCTTTGATGCGTTTTCATACAACTCACCCAAGCTCTCGCTTATCTCGCTGTCTTTTAGATCGAGAGGAGGGAACCCTCTTAATGCAATTACCTTGTTAGCTCCATCATTTAGATGAACACCTGCTATATTTTCTACTTCCGCAGCTAGTTCTGAGGAGCCCTCATCAAAAGCTCCCTCAGCGATTCTGTTTTGAAGATTTAACAATTCTTCCGGTATATTCTGCGTCCCATTGTACGCCAATCTCAATTCAACTCCCCTATCTGCGCAGATTTTAGCTAATTTCTGATAAAGCGGAATACCCCATTCATCACAATTTATTAAAAGTACATCCCCTTCAACTAAATTTAGTGATTGCGAACCTGCCAATTCTTCCGCCATGCGAGCGATGTAATCTTCTGGAATTCTATACTCAGTTTCAGGCATATCGGTTTTTAATAAATATTTATAATATTAATATCATCTACCTAATTAACAGTAATATCGTCAAAGAATGGGACAGTATTTTTACTACTATTTTAACGAAAATAACAAACCTAAGCTAATTAGCTTAAAAGAAAAGTATCTTATAATATGGATTTCACAGGGGACGTTTTAAATTATTTTCAACTGATTTCAAAAATTTATCTAATTGTTTCTGACTAACTCTATATTGCTTTCCGGTGCGAACAGCTTCTAAATAATAGGATAGTTTGACCATGTCCAATACCGAAGCACTGAGTTTGGGTGTCACTAAACTTTGTAAGTGAATTATACCGAAATACAGAGGAAGAATAAATTGAATCTAAAATCTATTTCTAGGTTGATGAACGAGTCCAACAACTGCCCATCTATTTAATTTAAACCATTGATGGTCTAGAGCCATATCAAATAGTTTTCTCAAATTCATTAAAAAAGTGTATAATAAATTTAAGGTTATTATTAAACACTGCGTCAGCAGTGCGTCGTGAGTTGTCAACAATCTATAATTACCAAGAAGAACGTATATGAATACGCAACAAATACAACTACTTAATTTTGTTCGCAGTCTGAATCTAAACATCCTTATGTTTGAAGAGTTGGAAGACCAGAACAGCCCGTTGGTGAATTTTATTAACTCTTTTACTTTTAACCACATCATCTCAAGTCTCGATGAGACAAATAGACAACAGTTTATAGATTTGCTTGAGCGCGAAAACAATGATGATAAAGTTTGGCAGTTTGTAAAAGAGAATATCGCAAATTTTGAGGAGAACTATGAGAAAGAATTGGAGAAAAGGTTGCGCAAAATAAAAACACAAGTATTAAGTGGTAATAAACTGAACTAAAAATACCAACTATGGAATTATTAAAATTTTCAGAACAAGAGGAGTTAAATGGAGAGGTGTTAAGGCTCTCCTCAAGATACCAAGACGACTTGAGAAGAGTTAATAGCGACTCTGTTTATAGAGACGAAAACACGCGGCATCTTAGATTGACTTCTGATGGAAGAGAAAACGCTCATGGGATCTTTGAAGATTTTTTTGCACAAACAGGCGGGAATCATCACCTTTTAAGACTGGCAGTAGACGTTGCTTATCAAACTGTTAAGACCGAACTTCAACAAGATCAGGAGACAGGAAAACTTGATGACCATGGATGGGCATTATTAAGAACAGTACAAAGCATACAAGGGGTAAATACTTGGCAAGAAGCGAACGAGCTCTATACAAAATTTAGTGGGCAGACAGCAGCGGAAGGTGGAGTTTCAGCTGCTAGTTTATATAAAAAGGCGAAAGAAATAAGAACACAACTTGATTCAGAAGGGATACCAGTTGATGCATATCTAAAAGGAGATGAGACGGATTTTGATGAGGTATTAGCAGTAGAGATAAAAAAACTTGACGATGATACCTACACATTACTTGGGAAAATGAGGGGCACGGGAAGCGCACTCAAAGCCAGATTTAAGAATTGGTTTTCTAAATCCGCAACTTCTAATATTGTTCCAGGAGAGGAAATTCCACCAAAAACTAGAGAAGGAATAAACCGCAGAGAATTCTTACGGCTTATAGGGGGCGCAGGCGCCGCGGCGACAGCCGCAATAGTCATACCACCAATCATCAAAGTTGGTTTAACCGAGGAATTTCAAGCAGGTGTTGGCGCCGCGTTAACCAGACCAGAGATACCAAACGATGGCGAGCGACACGAAGCATCTGAGTCGATTCTACTTCAAGTCTATAGAAAGCACTTTGGCGGAAAAGAACACTTACTGCCTGAAAAGGTTTGGGTAAGGACAGAAGAAACTCCCCAAGGGGAAGCACTTAGGGGCACAGGAACACATCTTGCGATACTTGCACAAAATTGCTACAACGCGGAGAAAAGAGACGGAGAAGACTTTGACGCGTATTATATGCGTTTTGTAGACAATCTTCATGAGATGTCAGATACTGCTGAGCTTGACTTCATTACCCTAGTAACAAGTTTACAAATTAGCGCGGAAAATATAGCTGGTTACGAAGAACCCAAAGAGGCTTCTAATATTGATGTTGCTGTATCACGTGTTCAAAAAGTGGGGATAACCGCGGCGCGGGCATTAGGGGTGAAAGACCTTGTGATGGAGTCATTGGGGCCAGCTGGACTTGCATCCCAAATCAGAAATAGACTAAAAGAACGAGGCATTAAAACACCGTTGGAAAGTGCCATACCCGAAGAAGGAATAAGGCACTATGACTTAATTAGGTTTGAATCACAACCGACCACAGGTTTAATGGACTTTGAACCAGGAAGCCGCGCAGAAGCTTTCGGAACGTATCAGAACAATCCTTTAAGCGAAATGCTGCAAAGAGAGTATCCTCAAGTCTGCGAAGCATATGAAAAGGCGAATGAAAGGCGTGCAGAAGTCACGGCAATTAGAGGGGAAATGGAGTCCGCAGCAGATAGTTTTATAGAAAAATATGGTGAAGCTCTTAGACCATTTGCGGAAGGAAATGAAAATGCACTCAAGGCAATCGGAATTTCTCCTACGATGGATTTATGGCAATTAACAAACTATACAGATGTTTGGTACAAAGTCTCTGAAATTCCAACCAACCCTGAGTTTGCTTATCAGCGAACAGTTGAATATATGCAACAAGAAGCAAAGAAAGACCCTCAAGCTTTCTATAGAAGGTTATTTTCGCAGCAGATTAGAAATCCAAAGTTTGTAAATTACTTGATGCGTCATTCAATCACAAGCAATAACCACGAAGAAGGTTCAGCGGTATTAAATATTCAAGACCTTGTAGGAAAATATGAGCATAAAGCAAGGGATTTAAGAGTCGCCCATCTTAATATTCTAAAAGCAGAAGGAAGCTATGAATATGACAGTAGATTCCAGCAAGCAACAAGTGTTTTAGTTACAAAAGAACTTTCTGACAAAGCGGGTGATTTTGACCCAAACGACAGAAATAGTCTAGGATGGCATATCTTTAAAACTTGCGCAGTTAGAGAGATAGCGCCTATAACTCTTTTGGTAGACAATCAACCTTTCGCTTCCGATATAACAATTGATCCACCATACGCTCCCGAAGCTACGGTAGACTCGCTAAACACATTTGTAGGAATGCTACAAGAAGCTAGGATACTTGAAACGACCCCGGATAGGGACATAAGCGCATTATATAGCACTATGGAAAAAATGTTTTGGCGAGATGGAGGTGTATGGTTTGGTGAACAACCGACACCAGAAGACCAAGAAAAATGGAATAAAATATTAGAACACTTCAATACTAAGTTAGTAAACCGTTTATTTTATGATTTCGCGGGTCTACTACACGACGAGCAGAAAATAAATGCGTTGAATCGAATAATGATGGATAAAGGATTAATAACCCAACCTGCGAACGAAGACCCTTATTATTTTTTCACCCAATTCGTTTATTTAGCGTTAGATAGCCGGCATATGCGTCGTGATGTTCCAAGCGGAAACTGGGATGAAGCCAAGAGATACTTTCAAACTAATATAATGCCTTTGGTCATTACTAAAGAAGAAGTATCTGATGGAGTCTTTAAAGAGAAGTGGAATATTGGTTCAGCGGATTATCCTCCAATATTTCGTTCTCAGGCTGTAATGTATAACTTCTTAATTGACAAGAACCCAGAAGTACCATCATCAACATCGTCGAGTGAGATCTTAGGGCATCATTAAAAGGAATAGTACATATGGTTACTTGTATCAATCCGATGTATGACGGTTTGGGAAGGACAAAAGGATTTAAGGATCGAGTCGTAGCTAGCTTGGTCCTGGAAGAAAAACCATCCCTTCCTCCAAGTTCTGACTTGATTGCCTCCAACACCGATGCTCAGCCTAATTTTGCATCTATTGGAGCTGAGAACACAACCGTCCAAGATCTAAGGCAAGTTCCGGAGATTTCGGAGAAAGCATCCTCACCCGAATCCATGTCAGTTTTGCAAAATATATTTACAAACTATCAACCAGCCGCAGAAGCTTTAAGACAAAGTAATACACCTAAAGACATTGCTGCATTTGTAGGTAATATTCCTGTGGCTTCGGGACCAAGCGTAAATCGACATCTGTTATTTGGCCGTGGTGATAGCCTAGGTTCTACTCCTGTACAGGTCATAAATGGAGTCCCGGTTCCTACACATCTTGCTTTTCAAATTGATCGAGCTACTGAAATTTCTCCACTTTTGCCAGCAGAAGAAATTTTCCAAAGATTTCAAATATATAAAACAGTCACGGATAATTGGCCTACCTGGCAAACTTTGGGCTATACAGCCGAGTCTTGGGCAAAGAGTTTTAACAGCGGCGAAGCAAGAACTATCGAATTATTCCAAGTATTATGGCTTCAAGAGCATGGATTAAATGCGGATGGTTATCCCGAAGTTTATACTTTTTCAATCAATGGAAGTACCTATTCTACAGCTTTAGAAGCAGGAAATGCCTTAGCAGCACTTCTTAATAATAACAATATACTTGATCGACAAATAACTGTGGACGATATCCGCAATATGGTCAACAAGGGAACTTTTAATGAAATTATGATGGCATTTCATCAGAAAACCGGAAGAAATCTGCTCGATTTTATCGGTATGTCTAGAGAAAACCCTGGTGATGAAGATGGCGAAGACCCATATAAAAAAGGTTCTCTTGATGTCCAAATTCATTCCGACCAACTTGTTCAATCGGCAGTGAATTAAGCTCTAAACTTTAGTAAAATCACTGATCACGAAGATATTTTTTATTTCAAAGTAAACCCAACTGCGCATTTATAAACGACTGTGCTCCGGCAATCTCGGTTGTTCCGGAAGTCACTCCCGGGCTTCTGTTGATCTCCATGATATAGGGAATATCAGTAACTTTATCTACGATGATATCCACTCTCGACCATGAAAGTTTGAGTGCTCTCGCGGCTTCCAAAGCAATATCTTTCACTCTCTGAGGGATTTCGCTGACGTCAACAAAAACTTCTTTGGCTCCGTTGCAGGCGTTGTTTCTAAATTCGTCTCTTGTCGGAAAACTTTTTTCGGCTGAAACAATCTCACCATTTGCAATCAAAACTCCCCAATCATATTCATTGGCGATAAATTGCTGGAAGAAGTATTTTCTATGCGCAGGCAAGTTTTTGTGCTGATTCATAAGCTGTTCTCGGTTCTCCACAAATGCGGAAAACTTGCCTTGCGAGCCTTTGGTATCTTTGACAATAAGCGGATAACCGCAAGTTTCTTCTATTTTTTCAACATAATCTTCCAACTTTGCCGAATCTATAAAAACTGTGTTTGGAGATGAAATACTATTTAGAGAAAATTCGACTTGGTCAGTAATTTTAGAAGTGCTTTTCTCAACATATGTATGCCGGACTTTGTGAAAATCAAGATAGAGTTTGATTGCATAAGCCAGATCTCTTGATTCCCAAAAAGAAGACAGCCAGACAAACGAAAATTCTTTAAGATCTACACCCGCATGAAGAATTTCTACACCGTTGTCTCTAAATCTGAATTTAACTTTATTAAAATCTCCTTTTGTAAATTCTACAGGGGTAGAAATCCCTCTGACTATTTCATCAACTCCTTTAACTGAAGGTAAAATCAATAATTTTGTTGCATTGTCCATATATATCAACCTAATGATTAAAATTCGTAAAGTGGAGACTTTAGAGGAGGTTAATAATTACAACTTCCTATGACAAAATACGTCTCGACAAAAAAAGCAACTCATTTATACTTAAATCCTGCTTCATTCTAACACATTGGGTGGGATAAGCCTATTTTGTGAGCTTGTGGGGAATTTGTTATAATTGGTGATGAATTTGGTGATCATAGCTCAGTTGGTTAGAGCGCCTCTCTGTGGAAGAGGAGGTCGTGGGTTCGAGTCCCATTTGCCACCCCAGTGTTTCTGAGCTTGCGAAGAAATACACTGGGTAAGGTCTGCCGTAGCTTTAGCGTAGGCATGACCACCCCATTTCATCAATTAACTTAAATCCAATCAAACTCTCAAAAAAACATATCTACTTTAAGATAGTTCTCAAACATTGGATTTAGTTGATATGTAACAACATTGGTACTATCAACATAGAAGTTCATAAATACCTGTCTAAGCATCCAGTCAACCAAGTACTGATTATCACTGTTTTGTATTACCCCATTTGAGTATTCGAACAAGTTCACAAAATCTTCATATAAGATAGGACTCTGCTTTAATGCCTCCTTAGCTTTCTGGAGATCTGTTTCAAGCTTGATTTCCATATCTAAAAGCTTAGTTAACTCCTCTTCAAGTTCCTGTATTTGCTTTTCAATTCTCTTCCCGACATCCTTCTTTTCTGCTCTTTCAAACATCTCTAATTTAGAGTTAATTTTATTGTTAGTTTCAGTAATCTTTTTCCTAGTGATTTTTAAGTCTTGTTCTAACTTATTGAGTTGATAAACTGCATCTTCTTGCCCGGCTTTAAGGAATTTACTATACAGTTTTTGGTCTACCTTGATGCCATCTTTTAGTATCTTATCGACAAACTCAAAGATTATCTTTGCCCGAATCTCTCGTTTAAACTTCTTTGCAGTCCCTTTTACAAGTTCAGTATGCCTAGGGCATCTTTTATTAGTGCATGCAAATCTTAGATACCTTCCGCCATTTCCTTTAGGCTTCCCTGGCTTCATTTCTTTTTGGCAATAATTGCAAAATACCATACCTCTTAAGAGGAAATTGTTAATATTGGGCTTCAAATTATGGTTCCTATCCTTATATAGCTCTCTTATACGAAAGAAGTCCTTAGGTGACATCACAGGCTCAAATAATGGATCAGCTTTTCCCATCTCTATAACCTTACTTCCCGATACATAAACACCTGCATAAAATGGATTAGCAAACATCGATGACAGTCTATTCTTAGTAACTATTATCTTCTTTCCTTTAAATTCAAATCCTTCAGTATTAAGAAAGACCGCAATTTCTTCTAAGGATTTAACTTCCAAAGCATGAATAAAAGCTTTTTGTATAAGATGGAAATTTCTTCCATCCGGTCGAAAAAGTCGTAAGTCTTCTGAAGCAAATTTATATCCCCATTTTGGATGAGCTAAACCTTTCCCTTCTTCTACAGTTCCATCAATACCTTTATTTGTATGCATAGAAACATTGTCTGAATACTGCTTTGCTAATACAAAATGAATCCCTAAACTCATCAAACCATCTGAATTATTCATAAACGGGAAAGAGGAAAACTGTAAATCTATCATCTGACCTCTGTGAAGCAGGTCAATAATCTCACCTGCCTCTTTCATATTTCTGGATAACCTATCTGGAGAAAATGCAAGGATAGAGTTATATTTTCTACCACCAGATTTTGAAATGTGGTTCAGTATCTGACGGAATACTGGACGATTATCGGAAATGAATGCACTACCTTTCTCCTCATAGAAATCATATACCTTAAGCTTTTTCTCTGTACTTATTTTTTTGCAAAGCTTCAGTTGATCGGGAATGCTTCTTTCTTGTTTCTCCTCTCCTTTAGTAGATTTTCTAACATAAACTATATAGATAGGTTGTTCATCACTAAATATTTTCTTCTTACTCCGTAAATAATCTTCAGCTTTTAGTTCCCCATATTTCATCAGTTTTTGCATGTAAGTATCTTCCAAGACAATCATTATTTGATTCTAAAAACTAATTCCCCTCTTTTAAGGTCTGCATTTTGTGCAATTTACAAAATTCGAGAGGTGTGCGATTCGATCCTATTTTGCCTATACATGCTTTTAAACTCCTATAATCTCGCCAAAATTTCAATTATTGGCATAAGGTTTCACAAGGAATTCCATCATCATCTGAATCTCTTACCTTACAACCACACTCATTTAATTGAAAATATGCCTCTGAACAGGAAGTGATTTGCGTGCAAGTCTTTGCACAATTACAAGTAAAGCCAGAGTTATTTGTAGGAGCTTTTGTTGGCGTAGCTGGCTTTGTGGTTGGTTTACTCTGATTACCTATTAATGGTAGAGGAGCACTTGTTGTTGGTATTAAACTAGGAACAGGGGTTGGAAGTTCTCTTTGTCCTGAGCATGTATTTTCTGCCCACAAGCCTTTTTCCTGCTCCCTGGCTTGTTCCTGAGCAGCTTTAAACTCATTTTGATACTGATATGCTACTTGGTAAGTGTATTCATACGCATAACCCTCCGAGACCATTTTTTTATTAATCTCTGTACCATCTTCTAGAACAATGTATCTTAACAACCGACCGTATTGATCAGTATCGTCTTGCGAATCGTCTGTGTGTAAGTATATTGATTTCCCTTCGATTAAGCTTTTTAGATAGGCTGTGGCCTCATTACCAAAACATTGTACGGTGGTTCTGGGATCTTTTGTTTCTGGAGTATCGATTCCTATTAATCTAACTGTACTTACTCCTTCATCGCTACTTACCTTAACGGTATCACCATCTACAACTTCTGTAACCAAAAACAATATCTGCGGCATCTCAGTTGTAGTTGTTTTGATGCTCTCTTTTTGTATCCTTGTGACCGTTAAATTTTTTGTTGCTCTCTTCCAATCACCTGCTTCGATTTCAATCTCATTCAGACCACTAGAAAGCTTATAATAATACTCAAAGTGACCATTATCTGTTTCTATTTCTTCATTGTTTATCCAGACTTTCCTATCTTCGGGTGTATATTCACCTTTAATTAAAATTCCCTCTGCCTCAATACTTATATTATTATTGGGCTCAATTATGTTTAAATCGGGTTCAGCATCCATTGTATAGGCTATAACTGTGGAAGCAGTTATAAGTGTGAACAAACCACCTACGACAAGAGTAGTAACTATTTTATATTTTTTTGCAATAGGAGCTTTTTTATAGAACCACCAAATAAGAAGTGCGGGGAGAACAACCTGAGGTAAGACAATAAGTAATAGAACAATAATTATATGCCACTTATTTAATTTTATTGGTTTGACATTGAAACTCATTATACATTGGAATTCTTAGCCAATTATACCATCTAATAAGACTTTAGACCATCTCAGGTATTTAAAAGAGTTCTATTTCAATGTTCTCATTACTCCAAAAACTAGGAGTAAACTTTAAAACATGCTCCTGTGAATTTGTAGGAACTTCAAAAGTTAGCCAACCTCTGACCTTGCTTGATGGATTTATATCTCCACTACTTAGCCCTGGTTCTTTCGCTCCTAAAAAGCTATATTCGTAATTGTACCCTTCCGAATCTATTAACTTCCAGTCATATGGATTATAAGAGATAGTTTTATCACTAGTATAATTCTCGTATAAGACCTCCACAGCTACATATTTATTTCCAGCCTTAGGTTGATCAAATTCATTTGTTCCTGTGTGACTAGCAGTATATGACTGAGCTATAACTACATAATCTCCTAGTTTTATTCTTTCATTCTGTTTGAACTTAGTTTGTACCGGTTGTATTTGTGTTGGAGAAACCCCCTGATTATCTACTTTCTCTCCTTGGTTATTGACATCCACTCCCGAAGACCCACTACAACCCATAAGTAGTAAAGAGAAGATTACTAATGTAAAAATTAATACTGCTGTTTTCTTCCTCATGATTTTTAAAATAATAAATAAATTAATATCCTATTTTGGGATATCCGATATCAGGATACTAACATGAGATTGATTAATAATCAATAATACTCATGCCCAATCCGCTTCACTCCAAAGCCTATAAGAAGGTCGCTGTAAGATTAAAACAAGCTCGTATAGAAGCAAATCTAACACAAGCACAAGTGGCAAAGAAATTAGGTAAACCACAATCGTTTATTTCCAAAATAGAGAGTGCAGAGAGGAGACTGGATGTAGCGGAACTGCAAGTACTGGCTGTGGTTTATAAAAAGAAACTAGATTACTTCGTTTGAAGAGGCTTTATTATCCAGGTACATTATCAATTCTTTAGCTATCGTTGTCTTTAGGTATTCTATTAGGATTGATTTCAATAAGAGATCTTCATCCGACTCTAGTTTAAACCCCTCATGGATCACTTTATTCCTAAGAATCCTTATCTTTTCTAGATCTAAATATATCTGTCTCCTTTCACCATAATGAAAGGCAATAAAATAACTTGCCTTTTTTGTTAAGGTTTGATCTTTTTCCCTTGATTCATCTGGTCCTGAATAGCAACTTTCAAAACATGTCATTAAACTTATGAATCCAAGGGTTTGATTAGTCGATGTAGTACCCGTTAGGAACCAGTAAAGAATATTATTGATTTTATTAGTAAATTCTTTAGCATCTTCATTCATTTTGTTAGTCAATAGATCTAGATAACTATTTATATGTTTAGTTTTATGAATAACTTCTGATGCAAAATTATTCCTGTCAATAATAATCAGGTTGTGCAAAGTTTTTGATTTATCGTAAGGTAAGTTAAAGAGACCGACAAATTTATTATTTTTATTTACAATAGTAATATACTTTTGTGACACCAGATCTACAATAAACTGTTTTCTAATTGCGAAAAGACCAAAGATGATTCCAAGTGAAATAAACATATCAATACTTTCTAGAGCCTTGTTAACACTATATGTCTCTTTAGCATTTTGTGTATATCCTTTAAAGTGTTTTATTATTGCTAGATGGCTTCCACTTCTTAAAACTCTCTCCTCATAGTATTCTGCCGATAGTCTTGGGTAGATACCTAATTCTCCTACAATTGGCAAAGCTTTGGGATCAACTCCAACTAAATTCAAGCCCTGCCCCATTTCAAGTGATAGGTTTTTAAAACCTTCACATGAAGATTCTCCAAGCGTAAGTATTAATTTGTATTCTAATGGTATACTATCCAACATCCTCATTATTTTGGATTTCATAGGTTCTATTTCATCACTATTGAAGTACTTTTGCCAGCGTTCGATGGTAGAAATTTTTCCACTTACTTCAGTCTTCGTTCTTAGGTGTTTAGTAATTTCATCACAAATAATAAAGCCTATATCCTCTTCTTGTATAAAGTCTTGAATTGAGGGGTTAATACTCTTCAATACTTCGTATAAGGGTTTTAAACAATTTTCTGTAGACTTGTGAAAAAACCAGAAGGCACTAATACCTTCGTATACTTTTACTACTTCTAGGAAATCGTCAAGTTTTGTCTTAGCGGCTTTATGCATAAGTTCAGAAGTTTTAATCCTAATTCCATAATTAATCAGACACAATAATTTTACCTTTTCCTAACTTATCCGACATCTCTCTAAAAATACCTTTCTCATCTTTAAATGCACGCTTATCTTCAGTCTTCTTTTCTTTCCCATATTTACTGAATTCTCTTTCATTGCCAATTACTCTAGCAAGGTCATTAAGGTTCATTGAAGGAATATCTTGATTTCTCTTCATCTTAGTTTTTTTTAAATATTAACTTTCCAACTATTTAATTGTCTTTCCGTATCTTCACTTACGGCGGAATATTCTTATCATTTTTTATACCAATCAACTCATTGCAATAGCTCGGCAACAAAATTATTAATTAAAACGAAGCAAGCAATATCTTGTAGCGTTTATTATAAACGCTTTCAGTCAATGATTATAATTCATTTATAACATAACTTCGAAGTCAAGAGCTCTCCTGTATTTATGCGCGAATTCAAACCCAAAACTATCAACTTGCCTATCATACGCAAGTCTTCCAGCAACAATATCTGGTGAAATACCAATTTTCTTTGCAAATCTATTAATTGCTGCTTCAAAGAAATTTCCTTCTTTAAGAAACAGTGCATACTGTTCTTTTGGTATTAGTTCATTTTGTGCAAAATTGTCAGCCTCTTGTTCCTCCTGAGAATCCACTTTAATGTCATACGAATCCACATATCGTGTCTTTTTATTAGCATGCAATAATACATGCCCTAATTCATGAAATAAGGTAAACCAAAATATATCAGCTGATTTCCTAAAATCAGTCATTTGTATAACAGGAGTACTTCCCATCCATTTAACAACCCCGTTCACCATAGTATTCGGAATGAATGGAGTATAGACAATTTTTAATCCTGCACGATCAAATAGATTCTTAAGTTCTTTTAAGGCTACACTTAAATCTAATCTCGTTAATTTCTTTATTTCTTTTAAAGACTGTTTAAGAAGTATCGCGTCATAACTACCTACCAACATCTCATTGGCTTCAATCTCTCCAATTCGGAGTAGTATACTCAATGCATATCTATCTAGTTCTTTGTAATCCGACTTTCTGAAAGCCGCGCCATAATCTAATTTGGATATATATGCTAGATTGGAAACTCCAAAAAAACTTCTTAATTCTCGAACTCTAACAACATAATTCCTACTACTTTGTACAAGGTTTCTTCTAACTAAAAATTTATAGCATGTATAAAGTTTTGCTAATTCTAATTCAGTATTATCTATTATTGTTTCTGTGTTTTTAGCCTTATTAATCTGGTAATTAGCTTCTAAGTTAAGCCAAAAATCAGCATCTATCCCAAGTATTGTCTCTAATTTAAGTGCAGTATCTAAACTAACTGCTACTTTACCAGTAATAATATGGCTAACAGCTTTCTCGGTAATCCCCATCCTTTCAGACAATTCCTTCTGTGACATACCCAAATACTTTATTTGTTCCTTTAAAGTTTTTCCCGGAGGTATATTAAATTGTGTTGTATCTATTTCAATAGCCATATTAATGGTAATCTTCAAAATCAATTAATTCAAGAGCCTTCACTTCAGCATAGTTGTCAAACGAATCTCTTGCCCTAAATATAATTTTCCAATTCTTTTTTACTTTGATGGACATCAGTCCTTTTTTTTCTCCCCTTAATTTATGCAATTCTGGAAACTTCATTTTGTCTATTACCAATAAATTCGGTGCTGCTTTTAATTCCATTATCCTCTGTTTAATTTTGTCGGAAAATTCAGTACCCTGTAAATACTTTGTAAACTTCTTTTCTACTCTTTTGGTAGCGTACTCAACCTTCATTTTATGATAACAAAATTAACCTAAGAGGTAAACTATGGATTATACCTTAAACATAGTTAATAATGAAAATAAATATGAACTAAACCTTGTAGTCCATTATTGCTCCGCTTAAATGCATGGAATCGAATGCCAACTTCTTACCTTTAACAAAAAACTCCTTAGCTTGTGCGGAGTATCGTAAAAAGTTAAAATATAGTTCAGAAGGTGTTACATCTATCACCCCAGTGTTTCTGAGCTTGCGAAGAAATACACTGGGTAAGGTCTGCCGTAGCTTTAGCGTAGGCATGACCACCCTATTTCATCAATTAACTTAAATCCAATCAAACTCTCAAAAAAACATATCTAGTTTAAGATAGTTGTTAAATCAGACTCGTCTAGCATGATTGCAAGATCTTTTAGTAATTCATGTCCCTCCGGCATATGAACTCCAGGTAAATTAGCAAGGACATGATCAGTAACACCATCACTATATACGTCAGGATTTGCATATCTATATTGCATTATTGGATCGAGTGCTAATTGAGATAAAATATTTCCCGGAATCATAGCCATACTCATTTCGACAAATATTACCCCTCCTCTCAACGTTTTACCATCATACTTCCCGGCAGTTCCTTTATGTTCTCGTTTGACTCCTTCCGCCAAATCAATACCTGAATCACCATACCGTCTTAAGGGATCGTTGAATAAAAGTAATTCTGTTTCTCTTCCAACGTAACCAAAAATACGCCTCCTAACATGACCTTCTTTAACAGGATGGCCAAATGCATGCTCATACAAACCCCAGTATTGATTAAAGCTCAATTGAAGTTGTTTTCTAAACAGAATATTTAATGTGTTTTGTTCTAAATATTGAGTAATAAGTGAGGAAATATGTTTAATTTCTGGCCTTATTAAGATTGCTGAGACACCATTTGCTACCAGTGCATTTACCTGAGGTATTTTTTCTGCAAACAACCGCTCCAAGTTGATACCGCCAAGATACCGAAATGTGCCATAGTCTTGACTATTTAATATTGGAAGGACTTCCGGGAAATCGCAATGTGCAGATACAATCATTGCTTTTTCTATGTATCCTTGTGCTGCATTTGAGTCTTTTGGAGTTAACCCAGTCTCTTGAGTCAAATACAAAAGTTGTTGGGGTAGAATGTGTGCTAATTCTTTCATAGCCTGCCCAGCAAGAAAAGTGAGATGTTCATTTCTTTGTTGATAGAAAGGAGGCATTTCTTCGGGTTCAGAAGAAAAAGATCTTTCAAAAAAATCTAGATATTGAGTGATCGAAATTTGGTTAACATTTGGGGCAGTTCTATTTTCACCAGAGAACTTGAGATTCATGTTTCATTATTTAAACAAAAGCTCGGAATAAAAATTAATATTATATAGATCAAAAAAACTCTGTCCCGAAAGAATTGATACTTGATTTCCCCCTAGACCAAGTTTTTTAATCCAATTATGAATGATTTCAGAATTACTTGCTTCAATCTCCAAATAAGTAGGGATTCCTGGCCACGTATCAATATCAAAATGAGCAGAAAGTGATTCGTGAACAATTTGGTATGAAATTCTTTTTTTCTGTTGATGTGCAGTAACAATTAAACCAGCATCGGTAATAGTTTGGCCAATTTTTCCCCATTCATTCTTTGTTAAATTTGTATTTAGCTCGACTTCTTTTTTTACGTCTATATTGTGAGACTTTGAAAATTTAAGTGTAAACTCATAATGCTCACCTTGTTTTCGTGCTCGTAAATGATAATTTTGATCACGCAATGATTTACCATGCCAAGTTAATTCTTCAGCAATTTTAATAGTATCTACTAGTTTTGCCGGTAGCTTTGTATATTCAATTTCAAGACTCTTACTTATATCGAAAGTCCAAATTTCAGTAAGAGCATCTAAAATTTTTTCAGCATGATTCTTTTCAAGTTCATTTATTAAATGTTCCTTGTTTACTGCTAATACTTTTAATTCTAATTCTTCTACTTTTTTCATTTTAAGTTAATAATATATCAATTGATTCATCTTCATTAAGCAAATACTCCATTGCTCTGGCGGACAGCCTAGCTATTTTATCTGGGCTACTGTTTATCTTGTATGGGACATTTGTTCTATAAGTCCGATACAAGATCGTGGCTGCAATATATTGGTTTATTAAATTCTTATTAAATGTTAACCCAAAGCTAGTTTCAAAACCAGAAAAGAATGCATCGAAAATCTCTCTACGAGCATCAGAGTTTAGAAGTAAATGACCTAATGCATAACCAATATCGAATTCTTTTATACCTACGCAAACTGTTTCTAAATCACAAATCTTAATTTCTCCTTCCGTATCTATCAATATATTTTTTGGGGATAGGCTCCCCATTATTAACCCTTTATTACCTTTATTTAAAAGTTGTAGATGATTAAATCCGGGGATTCTTGAAAATCTAAAATTTAATATTTGTTCAAAAAATGATTTATCGTCTTCCCTAAACTCATCAACAACTGGCAATTTAGATTGCACACAAGCAATTAGCTCACCAAACTTAAACGCGAAGCCAGGTGTGATTCCAGACGAGAAAATCATATTTTGTAGTGTATCTCCACCTGATGGTAATAAATCCGATAGAACAATTATCCCATTTTCAATATCTTCACCTAATAAGAGAGGGAAATTTTTAGGGGCAATTCCTGAAAATATTTTTATCCCTTCTGCTTCATATTCAATCTCATGAGGTTGTGTAGTTACATTTTCCAATTGTGAGGCACTTTTACCTCTGATTTTTACTATATACGTTCCATCTTCACCAAAGATTCTATAGACCTGATGTACTAAGCCACCCGACAATTCAGCAACATTCACTGGTTTATAATTTAGATATTTTTCAAGTACAAGATTTGATTCCGTCAAAATACTCTAGGTAAAAAGAATTCGGGAGGTTCAAAAAGCTGAGTTTCAGAAAAATCATCTCTTTGTATACTGCTAACAATTTGTTCATACGACCAATCTGGACAAACATTATGTGGTATTTGTACAGTATCTCTACCTAAGTGAGCTAATTGCCTCACCCCAACAATATAATATGGTGGTCTATAAGTATCTTCACTTAAACCACCATCTATCCCCATATTAATCATAAGATCATCAGTCTCAATTCTTGATCTCTGAATCACACCTTCAATTTCATCTAATAAAAATTCTCTAGTATTTCTTAAGGGTAATTTATCTGTGAGATATAAAATATGTTTAAGTTTTGCTTTCAGTACATATTGGTAGTCATCCCTTATTACTCGCCATGCTTCAAGTTTGCTCGAAAGATGGTCATCAATCATTGATCTTGTGACAGTACCTGTATTTAGTTTGCCTTCGAGGATATTTACATACCAATTTGATTCACTCAATCGCGGTACAATCATTCCAATTACTGCTCTTAATCCGTTAATGTTTTCTACATCAAATTGCAATTTTAATAGTTCTGAAAATTGTGGAAATAGATAATCAAAGCCGGCAAACAATGATTGCCTATCCCAATAAGGAATATTTTCGGTATTTGACCCACCCCATTCTGCGATTCCTGTGACAACATGAACTTTTGTATGCCTATCCATCCTTCTCAAATGGTTTGGCTTGGACAAATCAATTCCAGCTTGAAGTTGAGTATTAGGCTTAACTTTTTCCTTCTCTCTAGCATACATGTCGTTTACGGCTTCAAAAAACATTACTGGATGTGATACCACTTCTTGAGGGGGATAATTTAATACTGCAGTATGGGACGCTGAACTGTTTGGAAATAGTTCTTGGTCAAAGATGTGATTTTTAACGTCTGTGGAGAATTCACTACCCATACCTTAATATATTATATTAATAAGTAATGTGGGCAGTTAAAATAAATGTGTTATCCATTATACCATTTAAGTAAAGTGTGATTAATAGGAGGTCGTCTTGTAGTACATCCTATACGAGTCCTACAAGTGACCCCCCATCTTAGGAATTATTTATTGAGAATTTATCCAATTCTTTTTTCACTTGTACTAATAATTGTTTATCAACTTTAAAATCCTTTGAGTAAATTTCGTTATGTAATGAGCTCAAGTCAAGTATGATATCTTTAGTATGTATATCATCAGGATTGAAATCATTGACCATAACAACTAATGGTTTAACGAAAAGTTTGTCATGCGTATCTTCGGGTAATTTATCCAGCAAAAACTTTCTTAATCTCATTGCATTGGATAATGCCTGTGTATTTGGAGATCTTAGTAATTGTTTACGCTTACCACTTATACCAAATTTCCGTTTCTCAGTTCTATACCATTTATCATTATATACTTCCATTCTACCAGTATAATTCTTTGTTTCTATCACAAAAATTCCTTTCCTGGATATCACTATATGGTCGATATCCATCTTACCATTAGGAAGCATTACATTTTGGTAACTATAACAATTCTCAATTCCTGACAATATATTTGCTACTACCGCTTCTCCTTTTTCACCTTTTCCATAGTTGTCATAGCTATCCCAACTTGAAAAAAACGTATTGATTATCCTGTCCATCAATATGTATAGTCCCAAAAAACCCAACAGAATGAATATCAATGTATTTTGTGCAATGAAACTCCCATTAAGCAGAGTGAAGAACATCAACAATATAATGAATCCGCTGAATAGCATTATTATAAGTTTCTTTTGTTTTTGTTTTTTAGAATATTTGCTCATTCTATGCCTAAGTATAAGCTAATCATTGATTAATATGAAGACTATAAAATAGTAAAACCCATAATACATAAATGTAACTAATGTTAAAATTGGAAATATAGTTATGGTTTCTAAATTCATTATCAACCATGATAAAATCTTGTAATTTATTAGTTATTATGGACCAAAAAATTTACACAGAAGATTTTAAGAACAGGGCTTCTGTTGGGTTATATGGTGAATACTATGCACTTGCAGAGTTAGCAAGAAGGGGCATTCCTGGTATGAAGCTAGCAAATTCTATGGCAGATTGCGACATAATTACAAGATCAAATACCTTAATAGAAGTTAAAACTTCAAAACCACAATCTAAGGATTGGCAAATGAAAGGTTATGAATTCAAGGGTTGGCAATTCACCAATCACTCCCAAATGTTTGACAGAAAATCCAATCTATTTGTTAGTGGAAGAAGAAGACGTAAATGTGATTTTTATATTTTTATAGGTCTAAAGAAGCAAGAAATTTCTATTGAAAAATGTTGGATAATTCCAGAAAATCTAGTAAAGGATAAAAGATCTATATTATTTATAGATTCAGAAGATCAGCTATATAAAAGGAATTTAAACAACAAGGGTTCTAGAGGTCCACAACTCGGACCTAAGTGGTATGATGAATACATTGACAGATGGGACCTAATATATGAATAATATTAATTGTTGAATCATCATCTGGAATCATGAATTCAGTATTTAAGTTGGTTGTTTAAACTGAATTATCTAATTTAAAAAAATGGAAAAATACATAATTGGTATTGGTACTAAAAAGATTATTCCAGCAATAGCTGGAAAGTTTCATTTTGCTGGTATTGTAGAATTTGTGAAAAAAGAAAATCATGAAGGTAAAATTTCACCTTCAGAATTACCTTTTCCATTTAGAGAAGTATGGGGAAAAGACAAAAATGATGCTCTTAAGAAACTGAGACTAGCAATAAGTGAAAAAATGCCGGATGATACTAAGTTAGAATTTAGTGAATAGTTGCAATTCAAAATCTAAATTAAAGAGTTCCAAAACGCATCCAGCCATTGACCCCAGTGTTTCTGAGCTTGCGAAGAAATACACTGGGTAAGGTCTGCCGTAGCTTCAGCGAAGGCATGGCCACCCCAAGTGTGACCCTTAGCGGAAACAAAGACACTATCAAAAGGTTTAACCCATTCGTAGCTTAGCTTTCCATCCTTTATTTCAAATTCGACTATTATTTTCGACGAGAATGTTCATCATACTTTTTATTCATTTTCTCTGCTGCCTTTTTCCCCAATAGTCCTTCAGATTGAACTCTGCTTGCATATTTGTCCGCCGAGCAACCTTTGACTCCTCTTCCTGTAGATGCGTCATTAGCAGCTTTGGCTTCTTTATTGGTCCATGTTATCTGTTGTCTTTGTTGATCAGGCCATTTATTTGGATCAGTTCCGGTATATCCTTCACTAACCCTGTTATCCCAAGAATAAGCCAAAAGAGGCAAAACAGCAGTTACACCTAGACCCCATAAAACACTACCTGCTAAGGTGGACAAAGTTCGGCGAAGGACCTGTGGATTGTCTGGAAACATTTCATTAAAGCTTTCTCCTAATCCGTGAAATGCATGCTTTGATCCACCCTCCTCCCAATCCGCTACAAAAGCTTCTGAACCGGGGAGAGTTCCAGGCAAAGGGGATGGTTGTGCTTTATATCTTTGGACAAGGGATCCTACTAATCGCGATCCGAATGGCCTATTTTTAGAAATATTGTCAGGTTGAACAGCTTCCATTTCATCTATTCGTATATACATATTATATCACGCGATTCAGCTTAAGTACCTATTAAAAAGTTCATAACCTCGAGATGCTAGTTCTATTGTATTACACAATCTAGTGTTTTATTGCTTGTATCAAACAAAGAGGATTTTCAGATTTTGGGTCTGAAGTGATATTCATACTTAAAAGGTTTATCTCCATGCGTTGAGCTTCCTGACTAACCCTATTTTGAAATTCTGAAGCCCAATTTACTGGAAAAACAAAGTAGGCTCTTCCATCTACGGCTAATACTCTTTTCAGTTCTAACAAAGACCCTATAGTTAAATCCATTAAATCGCCTTCTGAAGGACAATTAATTCCATAGGGAGGATTAACAATCGCCAACTTAAAGGAAGATGCTGCAAGGGGTAGTTTTGTAGCATCCCATGCAAAAAACCTCTGATCTGCTCCTGCATAACCATGTTTTGCTCTTAATCTTTCTAACCCTTCAATTGGATTAGGGTAATCTGTAGCATGCCTTATATCTCCAGAAAAAGTTAAGATCCCTAATGAATCAAAAAAATAGGCATGGACCCTGGACCTCCGAAAGGGATTAATACTTTGTCCCCTTCATGATAACCTCCTTGATCCAATACTTTTTGCCAAATAATAAATAATTTTTCAGTTCCCAAACAGAAATTACGAAACTCTTCAGGCACACCTAATTTATTAAAGTTTACGTCACGTTGTTCACACATTATTAAATTTATTAAAAAATGCCAAACAACAGTATATCATAACTATATACCTTGTGGATATTTAATAACTACGAGATTGACAATTCATGGTTCTATACCCAATCAAGCATATGTTATGGGTAGTAGTTTGGAAAGACTTTCATTGATTTAGAAATTATAGAAATAGATCCATATCCACCCAATACCAAAATTGTATATTTGTTTTTACATATAATCAATATATATGTTACTATGTAATCCAGATAGATATACTTGATATATAACAGTGAGACTCATTACAAACTATGGAGGGGAATACTCCCCTCCCTTTTTTGCACCAAGTAATTCAGTGCAATTAGACTTAAAATATGCCGACCTACACTCCTATGTAACTGGAGTAGTCAATGTTGTTGAAAATAATAGCAGTAACCAAAGGGAAAAATTAGGTCTAGGTTCGATTTGGGGGAATAAATCTTCTCTTCGAGATTTTGATTTATCTAATAATCAAGTAGGATTACGAGGGAGTTATAAATTAGGTAAGAACTTAGACTCTGATGAATCTGATACTGGATTGTTACCATACTATCAGAAAGATGGAAGGTTAGACGCTTTTCCTGGTCAAAAACCCACCCATAAAGGAGCGAGATATTATATTTCTGTAGACTCAAGTGTTCCCACACAGTGGAAGTTAGAAGTCATAAAAGAAGATGTTAATGATGCAATAGCGCAACTTTCTGAGGGATATGACGATGTAAATTATCTACAATATCTCGGAATGATTGACCATTTACGTAACCATATAAGCACTCTATATCATTCATACACATATAAAGATAGGTATGAATTAACTGAAAATGCAGAGTACATAGAAAGGAGAGAGAGGATTTTTAACTCTATGGTTAATATTACCCAGGAGTACTATTTAACTTTGCTTGGCCATAAGTCAGGAGTTGAAATTAATTCAGCAGAAATACTTTCTATTGTTGATGATATTACAAACGATTTATTGGGACGGGATGATGTGGTTTTCAAGATGCCAGAAATTGAAAACTCTCTGAAAGTACTAGCATTTGCAGACTTGGTTACAGACAAGCATCCTGAAATTGATGTGGTTGTTGGTGCTCCATCGGGAGGAAGCGAAACCGCAATAGTTACAGATCTCCTATATAAAATTAAAAATCCCAATAGAGAAAGACAATTGGAGTTACTTCCAATTTCTACTCACTCTGCATCAGTTAAAAGGGATGACGAGGAAACTACCAAAGACGACATTGAAGATTACATAAAATCAAATGGGATTGAATTCAAAGGAAAGAAAGTATTATTTGTCGATGACAACAGCAATACTGGACGTACTTTGGCACTTGCAGAAAATATAATTAGTAATTCAGGTGCAGAAAATGTTATTTGTAGAGTAGTAGAGGCAGATCCGATAAGAATTCAATTAAAGTCAAGCCCAGGTAACGTTCAACTTGTGCCTAATCCGATGGTGAATGAATGTTCAGTTGGATTCGTACCTATAACGAGAGGTGCGGGTCTACTATCTCCAGATCGTCAAATGCTTAAAATTGAAAGACAGGGTGTCCTACGCAGAAATTATAATAGAACCGCAAATGCGGAAGATTCTCCAATAGAGCGAGATGAGGTGGATTCGAAAACTCAGGAAAGTAGAACGGAAGCAGAAATAAAAGTATGTGGAGTTCACAACATCTATGATGCCCAAGCATGTTTGCTCTCTGGGGTTAGAAATTTCGGAATACATTTAACTTACACCCCAGAAGAGTACAAGAGAAAAGCACTAGGAATCGATGATCCGAGAGTAGCTATAAAGATGAATAAAGTACACGATTTTTACAGTGACCGGGATTTACCCTTACCATGGCTCGAATTAAATCCTATAAGAGACATGATAGATTATCTTGACGAAAGTGGAATAGAAACTAACCTATTCCTACTGATGAGACCTAAAAGTTCAGACGAAGCTATAAGAATATTAAGAAGAGTTATTCCAAGTGGAAGTCAGCAAAAAGTAACCCTCCAGTTACAAGGTGATTATGATGCCGAATTGGTCAATTCCATCAGGGAAGAATTAAAAGCTGGATTTGAAAATGAAATTTCAATCGTACAGATGGTTGCCCTGGATGAAGATGATTTAGATCGAAAAATTTTTGAATTGAATTCTGATACAAATGTGGATGCGGTTCTAGTTGATTCAAAGAAAAAAGGTGGAACTGGGGAGCAAGGGGATATCGAACAACTAGTAAGAGTTCTAGGAGGAATCTCAAAGAGAAAATATTTGGCTGGAGGGCTTTCTAGTTCAAATATAAATCAAACGTTAGAAATACTGAGGAATAACGGAATCCAAGTTGAGGGATTGGACTTAGAGTCGTCTGTTGAATTTGACGAAACCATGATAAAAGTTAAATCGGATGGAAGTATAGTAAAAAGACGTAAAGATCCTGAGAAAATATCACGATTTGTTGATGAAGTTGAATTAATTGAATATATGGAAATCACAATTCAAGACACCCAATTCAAAACGGTTTTAAATCAAGCTTGGGAATTTGCTAAAAACGAAACTGGTTATTTCAATCTTGATGCAGCAGCAGAAGGATTTTGGATCTATGCTTCCCAGGAGGGTTTACTAACCGACATTGCATTATCGAATAAGACTGCATTCATCAATCAATTTAGAATCGCCGCTTCTACATACCCTGCTATACCAGGAATCGTGCGCGAGAAGTTAAGCAGAGTTGAAGAAAGTGATGCTTTTCAGGAGAAAAAGCCTCAAGCATGGCTGAATGCTGGTGTTGGAAACCTACTTAGTCAAATCACTAATGCTGGTGATGTTTCATCAATAATTTGGACTGCTGGTGATTCTGTAGTTGAGGACTACCCAAGGATAGGTAATTACGCAATGACCGAAGAACAACGTCTTCGTTACGAATTATCTGGTCTAGAAAGACTGGCAAATCAAATCTTTGCCGAACATACAGGCATAGAATTTATAGCACATCCTGACAAGCTGGGCGTTGTCGAAAAAAGAATCGAGGAGTGGAGCCAACACGGGACAATTTACGTAATTGATAATGATTTGGAGAATCTCAGAAAGTTTAATGAAATTTGCAATAAGCATGGCGTAATGAATGTACAGATGATACACGTTGAAGGCCCTTTAGATGGATATTCTGAAAGACTGACAAACTTGGTGCCTGGAGATCTAGTTATTATGGATATGGACGACGTTTTACTAAACGGCGAGTTCAGGAAATTCCACCAACCCAGGAATATATTGAAACACTTAACTGATTTGGGCTACTACCATGAATGAACTCATAAGTTATTTCGGTCCTAAGCATATACCTGAAGATATTAGAGATAGGTACAATGTTGCCTATTTACAACCAGGAGATACAGACTCTCTGGAGAAATTTGAAGGTAGAAGTGTGAGCGTTTTAGAAACTCCGTCTGTTGCTCTACCTGATGCATTATTACTTAGAATTGCGGGTTTGTTGTTATATCCCGGTAGACATCCTCAAAATCATCATGATTTGGAAGTACTATCAAACGAGGGAATTCGTACTGCTTATTTTGAAAATGATACCCCCTGGAATCGAGCAGTGGTGAACTACTTATTGAAAGCTGTTGGTAGTTTTCTTGCTAGAGACCTTCATACTTTTGCTAATATTGAGACAAGAAAGGATATAAAATTAAGAGAGAATAATTCCGATTTGAGTATCGGCATGATTGGGACCGGTAGCATAGGCGGTAGGTTCGCTAGAAATTCTAGAGGTCTGTTTCCAAATGCTAACATTTCATATTCTAATGAAAGAGGGGTGAAACCAGGACTAGCAGAATTGAACATATTTCCAAAAAGTTGGTTTCGAATTTTTGAAGATTCAGACGTTGTAGTAGCATCTTTGCCCCATTTCCCCGAAACAGAGCATCGTATAGGAGAAGAAGAATTAGGACGGATGGGAAAGGATTCTCTCTTTGTAAGCGTATCAGGTGGAGGCGTTGTAAATGAGGGCGATTTGGTGGGTGTACTACAAGAAAACCCTGGTCTGACAGCGATTATTGATACAGCGCTTGACGAAACTAACAACTGGATAAATACTCCTTATATTAAATATTTAAAGAGGGGTTTTTCAAACTTGATATTAACTTATCACAGTGCTTATAAGGATTCTGAGTCGACTAAAAGACTTGTTTATGCAATAACTAGACCATTATTGCATCCAAATATGAGTATCTTACCTACAAACTTATCTGTTAGAGTCCCTGGAGAGTGTTATAATGACGACGGTTATAATTTAAGAATTGATTAAGCTATGATTATATTAGTCGCCACAAAAAATGTAGATAAATTCAATACCACAGTTGGTATATTTACTAAACTTGGTCTAAATAAATTCACATACAAGAATTTATTGGATTATAAAATAATCGGGGAGAATGAAGAAATAGGAAGTTTGCGTGAAAGAGCCCAAGGAAAAGTGGAGTTTACTCTTAAAACACTTAAAGTAAATGACATTAATGATGAAATTAAACTGATTGTAGGAATTGATGACGGGTTTTATGTACCCTCATCAGACCTACTTACTGCCAACTCAAAGGAGTTGGTAGACGATATTCTCTCAGGCAAAATTCTAGATAAAGGAGAAATTATTGAAGAAGTTAGATCTTATGCCATATATAACACCTCAACCGAAAAGTATCATTACTATGAATCGAGACTTCCCTTAATATATCTAGGTAATGATGAAGGAATAAAAAGAGAAGAAGGGAAAAATCCACTTAAGCATGTTTTATCATTTGAATCTGAGTTACAACCAATTGGGAATCACACTCAAGAGGAAATCGATAAAGAAATATTAAAGTATATTGAAGCAGATTTTAAGAAGGTACTGAGGAAAGCGATAACATTATAAACCTCCTTTTTCCAGTTGCTTACCCGCCAATTGCAAAATAAGGTAAGTGACTCCTTGGACAGAATATTTAGATGTATCTATATTATCTGTAGCCTCTTTAAGCTGACCATGAATCCCGTTCTCTCCCACAGTGAGTCTATAATTTAGTTCTCTTGATGAAATCCCTCGAGTTATTAATCTTCGTTCTCTCTCATCGACAGGAGAAAATAAATGAATCCAACGTGCATGTCGAGGTAATAACTGCATGAGGCATCTGGCAACCTCTAGACTTGGAGAGGATGCTACTCTTAGTCCTTCACTGTTAATCAATGTATCTGAAACCCAATCAATCGGAGTCGCATAAAGACATCCGCCAAAAAACAATGTATTGATCTTTTTTTCTAGATAATCTCCAATAAGAAATTTTCCTAAAAGGGTCGGAGAATCTAAATATTCATATTCACCTTCTAAATCATTAGGTCTAGGAGAACGAGTGGTATGCCGGGGCAATAACACTGCTCCTTGTTGGACAAGTTGACTAATAATGGTAGTTTTCCCAGTAGCAGGAGCTCCGGTAAAAAATATCGCTGACATATAATCAAATCATATATAGGGATTATATCAGATACATTTTTATTTTAAAAAGCTCAATATTTAAAGGTAAAAAATAGTGAAAAATTATTTTTTATGCTAAGATTGTATTCTCTGGTAAGCTATTACAATTAGTAACCCCTACTTGAATATATAATAGAAGTCTTATGAACACACCTTTCACCTTCACTCACGAAAATCACGAATTCACAATCAACAATACCAAGAAAGTTGGTCCAAGATTACTTGGAATGAGTGAAAACAAAATTTTTACAGATGGAAATAAACATTTTAAAAACCATGGCAATGAACTATACGAGGTCTTAGATTTTACAATTCAGGATAATGGAAAACTCATTGAAAAAGACAACTACAATTTTGATACAACCATCAGATTAGGCGCGGTAATTTTGTGTAAGAATCAAGTACTACTGATTCATAGAATCAAGAAGTCCGATGAATATTATGTTTATCCTGGCGGACATCTAAAAACCAACGAATCAGTCATAGATGGTTTAAATCGTGAGATTTTTGAAGAAACGGGAATTGATATTTTGGGTTATAAAAGGGAATTATTGTATAAAGGAAACCAAAAAGGTTTCGGGCACGAAGAATATTACTTAATAAAACTTGATGAATTTCCAGATTTTATGAACGAGTCAAACCCAGAAGATACTCAGGACGAAAGTATTTTAGGCTGGTTCGATTTTAAATTAGCAAAATCTTTAGAAAAGTTGTATCCGATAGAGATTATCAATTTGATTTAATTTCCCTTTCCCGCTCTCTCCAACTCCTCCACGTCAATCTTCTTCATTTCCAACATCGCGTTAAGCACTCGATTTGCTTTTTCTTTATCTGGATCACTTAGTAGTTCACCTAGTCTTTTAGGAACAATCTGCCAAGATAAACCAAACCGATCTTTTGCCCAACCACACTGCTCCGATTCTGGGACAGCTGATAATCGATCCCAAAAGTAATCTACTTCAGTTTGATCTTCACACTCTATCTGGAAGGATACGGCCTCACTTAGTGTGAATGTAGGACCTCCATCAAGTGCCATAAAACTCTGACCGTTCAGTTCAAATATTGCAGTCAAAACTTTTCCCACCATACTCTCAATTCCAGGAGTTTGCATTCCTTCTTCATATCTTTGAATACTAATTATTTTTGAGTGCGATTTCATGTTTGGGGATTTATTAAAAGTATCGATATAGTAATTAACTGCTTCTTCACAGTTCATATCGAACCATAGACAGGGTGTGATTTTTTGCATGATTTTTTAAATAATAAGTAGAAACTTTAAAAATATAACGAAGTCTTCTAAAGTTAATCATAATTATTCAAACATATTATGCGAAGAAAAAATTCACGATATATAAAACTTTTAATTTTCAGCATATTAGTAGTTACACTCGTACTATTTTTACTTTTTAATAGGGAGATAAAGAGACAAGGAGAAATAGTTTCCATCAATAATGGTTGTTATGCTGATAGCGTATGTAGCATTGATGTTAAAGATCAAAGCAAAACCTGGACAATAACAACTGATATTGGCTGGGGACAGTGTCCCAACCCGGAATATAACTCTACTTATGAAATTGGCGATAAAATCAAATTTTATGCAAAGAAAAGCGGATATTTGAGCACTTACGCATCAGTATGTGACCACGAGAAGTATTATATTTCTAACGACATAGAAATAATAATTGAAAACAATTAACTCAATTTGCGAAAGAGATGAATTATTTTAAAATTAATACATCTAACCCAAACCATAAAGAACCCTCAAAAGCTAGAGATATTCAATCTGTGAATACAACTTAATCCTCATTTATTTAGAAAAGTGTTTACAATTCAATCATAAACATAAATTTTTACAAACCCTTAACATTCCTCTAATACACGTGATGTAAAGTAATATCAACATATTCACATTCGTGTTTCAATGCATATTGTTTTTTTATCACCTCATTCTGATCCTCTAGCTAGACCCGGCGAGCCTGATTCTGGCGGCCAGTGTATCTATGAGCATCAATTAGCAAATGCACTTTCAAAGATTCCTGGCATCAGAGTTACCACATATTGCAGACAAAAGCTCGATCATCCAAGTTCAGAAAGAATCAATCCAAACTATATAGTTGAAAGGATAAAATGCGGACCTGATGAATTCATACCAAAGGAGAAAATCGAACCACATATCGCTGAATTCACAGCTAAAATTGCTATGACACTTAAAGGTTCCAAAGAAGAAATAATCTTTCACGGTCATTACTGGGACGGTGCGAAATCGATGTTACAAATGAGAGAATTCATACCTAAAGCCACTTATATCTGGACTCCTCATTCACTCGGATACTTGAAGAGGAAAAGCTTCCAAGGTTTGATAAATGAATTGAAATATAATTTTCTTCCAAGGTTATTATGGGAGAATTATGTAGGAATGATGGCTCACAAACTAATCGTCTCAACAGAATCTGAAAAAAATACATTAACAAAGATGTACATGGTTAATCCGGATAAGATTGATGTTGTTCCCCCAGGAATCCAAATCGAAATGTTTAGACGGCTTCCGACTGAAATAGTACGCAAGAAATACGATTTACCCATAGATGCAAAAATCTTATTATGTCTCGGCAGAATCACCGAAGCAAAGGGTTACCATCATGCAATAAAAGCATTAAAAATCCTAAAAAAGAAATATAAGAAACCAGTCTACCTCGTGATTTGGGGAGGCTCAGCCACGCCTGAAGATCGAACAAAAGAAGAAACAAAATACTTAGCTAGATTGAAAAGCCTTGCCAAACGCATGAAAGTCTCTGATTTTGTGATTTTCAGACCTTCTGTCACGCATGACAAAGTCAATGAGGTTTATAGTTGTGCGGACGTTTTGTTGATAACCTCCGAAAACGAACCTTTTGGGATAACTGTTCTCGAGGCTATGGCCATGCAAGTGCCCGTAGTATCGAACTTCGGAGAGGGACCCAAAAACCTCATTGTTCACAATCAGACTGGATGTTTAGTTAATATTGATCATTTGGATCGATATGCTAACTATATTTTTGCCTTGTTACTCGACGATTACTACAGGAATAAGATTATTGATAATGCCTACAACTTTATTCTAAACAATTTTGATTGGGACGTGAGGGTAAATGATTATATAAACGCTTACAAAGGAGCGGTTGTAAAAAGGAAGATAACCGAAAGTCATAAAGGTAAAGTAAGCCGTAATTATTTTTTAAAAAAGAATTTAACTTAATATGCAGTATTTTATAAAAGGAAACTTCTATTTTGATATTGATTCGTACAATCAATTAAGGATTACTGGTCCTGAAAACCACTTATTATTTGGTGCCACTTTCCATCCCACTTCTGGCATTGAAATTTCATCCTATAAATTGAATAAAGGACAATTACAAATTGAATTACAATTAGAAAAGAAAGAAATTAATATTGCAGTTCCGTTGGTATGTGATATACGAACTCTAAGATCCTTTGTAGAAGGAACTAATCCAAAACCATCCTACGAACAGCTTGTGGACAGAAAGATTGAGAAGGTTATACCAAGAGAAATTTCCTCCAAATCCACAAAACTTTACAATAAGATTCAATTCGTGAATGAATACTTCGTCGAGGAAGATGGAAAGAAGTATTACGGCTCAGAGATAATCGTAAAAAAACCAGTAAAGATTGATATAGAAAATAATCGACTACGAATCATTGGTGAAGAACCATTAAAAATTACTATTCGTACACTTACAAATTTAGGAATAAATACCAAAAGTCTAAAGAGTGTATATCGTCAGAGATTACCCATCCCTAGAAATCTCCTCGATAGCGAAATTCTTGAGTTACACAAAAATTCAAAAGCTCAAATTAAACATCTCATTAAATCAAAGAAAACAAGTAGTTTTGAATACGGAACAATATTCCCACGAGACTGGATTGAATCTGCTGACCTTGGTTTGAAAGACTTCACAACAGATACAATCGATTACATGTACGACCAGTCAATGCAATTTATTTCAGAGGATGGTGAAGGCTGGCACGAAAATGCAGTCGGGGAATTCAAGTACAAAACTGAAAAACCTTTCGAAGACATTGATAGGAGGATGATTGATATCGAACCTAGATATATTTTGGGTCTCAAAAGAGTTTCAAAAAAGTTTTTAACTTCCGAAACACATCATCAAAAGTTGCTTCAGGTCTCAAAATTTATATTGGAAAATGCAAGAAGCAAACAACTTATCACCTTCAAAAAATCACAAGAAGATGAGTCCGAATACTTGATTTTAGGAAATTGGCGTGATAGTAGTCTCGCTTATCCGAAACACAAGCAACCATTAGCACCTTATGATGTTAATTGTGTCTTCTATCCTCAAAGTTTAAGACTAATTCGTGAATATAGTGATTATTTCGAGATTGACGATTTAGAAGAGCTAGATAAACTTATCACCAAATGGGATAACCAGAAAATCAAATTCCGCTTATACCACACCGAAGAAATCTTGGGTTATTCACTGGCATTGCATGGGAAGAAAAATATTCCATTAACAAATTTACATTTGGACGAATCATACGATCTGTTCTACGGTAATCCGAGTTTAGAAGAAGTAATTAGTTTTGCCATCAAAGTGGTAGATCTAGAATATTTCTACACGCCTGTAGGACCTACATTAGTGGCAACCGATGATGATGATTTTTCGAGTGAGAACTATCATGGAAGAGTCATTTGGCCTAAACAGGCAGCGTACACAGTAGCGGGTTTAACCAAACAGTATTTCCGAGGGCTGAGAGAAAGTTGGCAAGAACCTGTATTGCATACAATTCGAGATGCTGTAATTAAAACCAGCGAAGCATGTTTCAGAGGTTGGAAAGAATTAGGAGCTGTACCCGAACTCTACTACTATGACGAAACAAATAATCGAGCACGACTTTATACGGACCAAACTAATTATGAAGGACAGATGAGCTTGATTCAGCTATGGTCATCCGTTGGTTGCAGAAGAATCATTCACGATTATATTTCAGTTCAACATCATAAATAATTTATTTATTAATATAAGTTAATGAGAATTGTACATATTGCGCCATTTGAGGAACCAGTACCGCCAAGGAAATACGGAGGAGTGGAATTGGTTGTATACAATCTTGTGGAAGAGATGAATGGACTTGGGCATGAAGTACATTTAATGGCTTCAGGAGATTCGAAAGTCAGTGGGAACCTTATACCACTTGTACCGAAATCACTAAGAGCTATGTATAACCAGTCAGAGATAGATGAATGGAGAAATTTTATGAAGGTTTACCAGATTCCGAAGGCAATTGAGATGATTAATAAAATCCAACCCGATATCGTGCATAATCATTTTGCGTGGAGATTTATACAGTTTGAAAGGTTTATCGATTGTCCAATGTATACAACAATACACGGACCCATAACCTCAATTCACGAAAGGTACACGTATGCGGACCACCCAGAACATAATTATATTTCTATTTCGGACAATCAAAGGAAAGCCATGCCGGATTTAAACTGGGTCAAAACGATTTACAACGGTATCGATGTGAGTAAGTTCGAAGTTGGGGAAAAGGAAGACAGGAAGTATTTCGCTTTTTTAGGAAGAGTATCCCCCGAAAAAGGCATAAAAGAGATTTGCGAAACGATTAAAAAGACAAAACATAAGCTCGTAATCGCTGCGAAAGTAGATACTGTTGATAAAAAATATTATGATGAAGAGATTGCTCCTTTGATTGATGGCAAGCAAATTAAATTCATCGGGGAAGTCGATCACAAAGGCAAAAACAAACTACTAAAAAATGCGAAAGGACTGCTGCTCTGGTTGAATTGGGAAGAACCTTTCGGTCTGGCTGTTGTGGAGGCGATGGCATGTGGCACTCCAGTTATTGTAAATAGACGTGGATCTATGCCAGAATTAGTAGTGGACGGAAAGACTGGTTACTTAGTAGACACACTTGAAGAAATGCAAGCACGAATGGACGATGTAGATAAAATTGATCCTGAAGCATGTAGAAGTCATGTGGAGAAATATTTCTCACACACAAAAATGACTAAAGATTATTTAGATTTAGCAGGTAAAATTATTGGCTCTTAATGGCAAATTCAAACGAATTAATTCTAGACATTGACGATACATTAGCAGAGACAGCTTCTGCTGCTATGTCCATAATGCGTGAGAAATTTAAACATCCAGACCCGGTGTGGGAATTACTAACCAAATATGAACAACCGGGAAACGTTCCAGAGTGGCAATCAATTGAAGCACAAGAATTTTTGTTAAAGACAATGCAAAGCGAAGAATTTTTGCTTAATTTACCAAGAGTTCCGGATTCCCTAGAAGTTATTGAGAAACTTTCTCAGGACTTTCCAGTCAAGCTCTACATGACCTCAAGAATGCCAAAACTTAAAGATATTACAGAGGAATGGTTAAAAAAGAATCAATTCCCCATCCAAAAAATAGTTTTTCCTGAACCAAGCAATTCTGAAGATGCTTGGAAGCTAAGACATCTAAACAACTCATATGATGAAAATGGGATTTTCATTGATAACCATCTTCCATCTTTCGGAACCAATGTTGAAACATACAAGGGGAAATTGATTTGGCTCAATCGTTATAACAAAGAAACTGGATTAAAGGTTATTTCGTTAAATTCTTGGCAATTAATTTACGACTATCTTAGGCAATAACTGCTTATAAATCCTCACTTTTTCTTCTAGAGAAATTCTTGCATAACGAGGAGAGGGCGAGGGTAACTTCACAAACTCAGTACTTAAACTAGGCTTAAGTTTTGGTAAAAAGAATTTATTAAATCTTTGTTCAACAAATGCGCTCGTGAAAAACACTTTTGATAAATTATTTTTGTTTAAAATCTCAACAATAGAGTAATTGTAAGTTATGTTTATTAGGTTTAAATCAGAACTATTATTATGCTTTCTCTCGCAACTTTCGATGATATCCCCACAACCAATCTTCAAATCATTAAATAGTTTAATTTTTGAATCTTTATCTTTTAGTGGAACTTCATAGACTTTCTCAAGAATCTTCCACAACTGATTGTACTTACTCCCATAATACCAATCGTATCCGGGATTAAACCCCAAACCCTTTGAGTAAAAGCTTCCCAATATTATGTGTTTTATATCCTTAGGAATGAAATTCCCGAGTATATGTTTCTCAATCATGTTTATTACAAAATTGTTACTTTAATTTAAATTATATTAAACATAATGGGGTTATTATTAATTATATTATAAATTTAATCATGCCTTACAAAAGCAAAAGAGAACTACCAAAAGGTGTTAGAAATAATTTACCGCTTGATGCACAAGAGATTTACCAAGATACGTATAATAGTGCGGAAGAATTTTATAAAGAGAAGTCGAAAAGGAAAAATCCAAATGAGTCTAAGGAAGAGGTCGCTGCAAAAGTTGCTTGGAGTGCAGTAAAGAGCAAGTACAAAAAAGTCGATGATAGATGGAAAAGAATTAGGATTTAATTGTGTTTATCTTCGAGAATGTCCAAAGGTAATTATCATTTTCGTGATAGTCAGAATCAATAATTTACTGAAAGTCTAGTTTAAGAAAAACAATTTTACTAATTACTGATAAAGAATTGGATAACCTCGATCTCAGAGTTATACGTATTATCCTCGTTTAACTCTTCTGTTTTAAATAATCTCGATTTCAAAGGAGAGTTAGCCAAAACACTCTCCGCTACCTTCTGTTCTATTTCAATTTTAGAGTAACCAGTTATCATAAGATTTCCGTCAATATTAACCAGATCATATTTGAAAGGAATTAAATCATCATTTTTCAAGTCGATACCAGTCTCCTCCATAACCTCTCTGATTATGGCTTCAATTAGCGATTCTTCGGAGTTCACATGCCCTCCTGGATGTTTAAATCGAGTATCATTTTCATTAACAATCATGAGATATTTATCAGAAACCTGCACTAACATTGCAACACGTAAACTAAACGATTTATTGAAGTCGTTCGAATTGAAAAACGGAACTCGTTTTAATTCCATGCAATAGAGTTAATAAATTATTATTTATCCTTATCCCTCCTAAAGTTTGGAATCCTGTTAATAATCACAACGTATAAGGTCGCCACCAATCCAATAAAATGATAGTTAAAGCCCAGAGCCATTCCAATTGCTGCCGAATACCATACACTTGCTGCTGTAGTTAGATTGGTAACTTTTCCTGTTGTTTCTGATTTTAATATTATCCCTGCTCCCAGAAAACCTACCCCAGATACAATTTGTGCTGCGATTCTGGTGGGATCACCTGCGTTTACTGTCCTTGAGAGAAATGTAAAAAGCATAGCTGCTCCGATAACTAAAGTGTGGGTACTAATTCCTGCTGGTTTGTTTCTTCTCTCACGTTCGAAACCTATGACAAGCCCACAAATGAGTGAAAACAATAAGTCAATTAAGAATTCTCTTTCCAATGCATCGATTAATAAGAAATTTTCTATTTATTTAATTTATACAAAATCAATTATATATAGGGTAGGAAACTTAATAAAGAAAATCAGGGGAAATCAACACAAAGTTATAAGTTCACCCCATCCACATACCACCCCGCTTCAGTAAAACGCACTATTGATAAGCCAGTATTGTTGATTTTAATTCTATAAATCAGGCGATCATTGAACCCCATGATATAGTGCAAAAGGACTCTAATAATCATGGAGTGAGTAAAAACGCCAATATCCAGAGTCTTCCCGATATAGTTTTCGTTGTAAATTATCTCATCAAAAAGCCATTGCATCACTCTCCGTTGCACCATTACCAACGACTCACCTTTAGGAGGAGTGAAATATGGACCCATTAAATTCATAGATTTAGTTACTTCAGAGGTATAGATTTCATCACGTTTTCCACCTGCCCAATCTCCGACACTATATTCCACAATCCTGTCATCCTTCTTTATTTCATCAGGATCGAATCCAATTTTCTCTGTGGTAATCTGCGCTGTCTGGTAGGCCCTCATAGAGGAGGATGAATAGACAAAATCAAATTTTATGCGCTTACGTTTTAAAGTAAGTCCTAATTTAGCAGCTTGTTTTTCGCCCTTTGGAGTGAGAGGTGATTCATGGGATTGTCCTACAACTAAATTTCTCTCGAGATTAATTTCACTTTCACCATGGCGGACTATGTAGAGGGTCAGATTTGTGTTTTTATGGAGCATTTAAAATGACTAATTTATATTAGGAACGAAAGACTTTTTCTTTGTCACATGATATACCTGTTTGAAAAATTCAATTACCAAATCAAATCGGAGGTAATAGAGAAGACAAAGTTAGCGATAGTGTCGAATTTTAAATTTAGTGAATTAAATCTTGTAGATTATTTTTCAGAGTATCTTTATAGCTAATATCAAAATAGAGAACGGGAGACCTCTTGAGTAATATTAATAATTGAAGTCTTCTAGTTAATATGTATTATAATACTAACATTTAATATATATACTCTTTGTTTATGAAAAATACAGAGGTTAAAAAAAATTTAATTGAACTTCCTCCTTTAAATAGAAAAGTGATTATAACGACGCTTATAATCTTCTTATTTCCAGGATTAATATATCTTTTATTAAGTTATTTCCAAATTCAAATTGATTCACCCCTAGAAGGGGTTGGTGGTTATTTATTTTTATATTATTTTAGGCCATATTTTCTTCTCGTACCAACAATATTATCATTAGTTTCCGCTCTTATTATAAGTAGAAAATCCATAGACGTGGTATCCCGACAATATATATTTATTATTGCTTTATATTTAATTTACTTCGTTTTGCCTTGGCAACTTATTGATTATTTAGTCGAGCATTACAAGACAGGCAATTGTAGTATGTTTCAATGTGAAGGTGTACCAGATTTCGTAAACAACATGGATTATTACTTTTTACTACCAGTACCTTTCGGTTTACCCATAAGTCTTATTGTTGGTACATATTGGTATTATAAAAACAGAAAAAAGAAATCCAGAGGTCACTTCAGGGAGTTGGAACCTTATTAATCAATCTTTCATATTTCAATAGTGGATACCACAAAAATCCAGTTATCTAATACTCAAAAGAATGATTTTAATACTAACGTAAAGGATAAATTATCGGACTCTGGGCGAGAAATAATACCCCCAGATCAGCCTCCAACAAATTCAACTCAAGGGAAAGACGTCAAACCCCAAATTCAAATGACACCTGAGCAACGAAGCAAACACAGGAAAATATTAATTCTAATAATTCTATTACCAGCATTTTTGGGTATATTAAGTGTAATATTTTCCGGAGATCATTGTGAATCTACAAGTTTTTTACCAGAATGTGACTCTACCGGGAACTTCTTAAGCATTCTTTTTATAATTTCTTTTTATTATTATTTACTACCATTCCCGCTCGCATTACCAACATTGGCATCGGTTGTTTTTTCAATCTTGTACAAAAACTCTATTCGTAAATCGCAAATTATTAAAACCCCTGAAGAAATTACAATCATTCAAAAGACAAAACTATCACTTGAAGAGAAAATAAAAATAATTATCAACGATTTACTAATCCTCTTCTTACCAGGGCTGATCTACAATATCATCGCCCCTTTGTCATTATCGGGTTGTCATAGTGTCGGGTTTATCCCATATTGCGATTCAATACCTGGAACTATCTTTGTGATTTTCAGGCAACTTTTATTAATGTATTATTTCTTCCCATCGCTTTTTGTACTACCTATAGCATTAACTATTGCCTATAGTGCTATGCAATTTAGAAGGATAAAGATGCGCAAACTAGAAATTATTAATAACGCAAAGAAGACAAATCCAGTTGGTCAATAAAAACTAGTCTTCCCAAAGATGTTATTGATTCAAGAATTTTTTATTAGTAATCAAAACCGGGGGATTTCTCCCCCAGTTGTTAGTACAAAATCAAACTAGCAATTATGCTCTGTCTGATCTTCCGTCGTTATTGTTATTTCCTGATTGGTTATAATTCTGCTGTTCTATGTATTCTCTTTGATCAGTATTAGAGAATTCATTGTTTCTCTGCTTGTTCCTTTCATTTATATCGATGTTAGAGGAATCATCACTATATTGACTTCCCCTACCATTATTATTCTTATTACTCCTATCTTTATTGTTACTATTGTTGTTTTGATTATTCATGAGAATAATTTAACAATTTATATAGTCTCCTATCTGCAGATTACAATTGGAGAATAAATATTATATGCTCTAAGCATTAACCTGGTCTTAAGCGAATGTAAAGGTTTTGAAAAATCTACAGATATCTCATCGCAAGACATTGGAATTAATTAATGTATCTCGAAGGTGTTCTCTCCTCTCCATCTCGTTTCCAAATTCCCATGTAGTCCCTAAATTTGTTTTCAATCTCTCCGTTGGGTTCTGGGCACTTATAATTCCTTCAAAGAAATTTCTAAATTTCTGGTATCGATTCACTGAGACCTTCCCATCACCTGTCATGCATAACCCCATAGCTGCATGATGAATTTCAAGCTCACGTATTTCTGCTCCTTCCACTAGCGTTCTTTCCCAACCTGTTCCTTTCCATTTATGAGTTACTAAACTTGCTCCCATACCACGTCTCGATGCCAATTCACCATTCACCCTAACTATATCAAAATCATCAAATAAAGGTTCATAGGTTTCCATTCCTAGTTTCAATCTCCCTAGCGAAAGTAAAAACATTGCAGCATTTTCCTCTGGAGTTTGCTGTAACGATAATGGTCGAAATTCTAATAACAATTTATTCAAGTTAATATCAGAATCACAGAGGAATTTTAGTTTCGCAGCTAGCCAATTCGTCCCTGTTGCAATTTCCAATGCCGACTTCGGTTCCTCTGGGTCAAGAATTAAAGGAAATCTTGCCATTCGTCGAAACAAATCTTGAGGAGATAGTATGTAATCTTCCGGGAGAAAGACTCTTCTACCTGATTTTGTTCTATGAGTCATTTCCCAAACATGATTTCTGAAGTCTGACCAACTGGTATCTCTAGCTTGAGCTATTCCAGCATTACCTCCTATGGCTAACATCATTGGAGTCATCTGAAACATCAAATTCATTGCTTTTATAGCAGCTGGGACATTTGGCATTGATAGATTAAACTGTATTGAATTTGTTAATGCTGCCACGGTGGCATCTGGTTCTGTAGCAAGACCTAAATCCCCACTCAACCTCATCGAACTAGGAACTCTATTTGAATCGTGAAATTGTGGAACAATTTCGTATTTGGGTTTATTTGTACGGGGGACATTGACTACTTCAGCCGTAGGATGAAAACCAAGGTTCAGCGACGTAATACCAAGACCATCATTTGCCTCTTGGATTGCTTTATCAATCTGGACAAAGAGATTCGAGACCGTATCGATTTCAATCCTCTCCAGAGAAAATAAAGCATTTGAACCTTGATTTGTCTCAATTTGTGCCGCGCCAAGTTCCGATTGGAACGAAATTGGTACTTGATCCTCTGTACAGATGGCATTGACTCTTTGAAGAAAACTATCTCTAGTAACCTCATCAATTAGATGACCATTCTTATCTGTTAATATTGTCTCCACTTCTACCCCCACCAAACCGGCCTCAGGATCCGAGAAATGATCACATTGCGGTAATACTCTCTCAACTGCTGTTGCGAACAATTCACCACTTCGCCTCTCTTGTGCTGTCCTCGTCAAATCATTTTCAGACCTAATATTTAAAATTTCTGTTTGAATATCCATCGAAATATATTAATAAATAAAAAATCTCCCTCACAGGAGATAAAAAAACCTCCCGTTTGGGAGGTAAGTATTTGGTTTGTTTATGTCAAATTACTCCTCCCTTAGTGGGAGTAGTAATAATTGAAGATTTTGACAAAAATTTGTTTATTCATGACATTTGGATGTTAACATACCAAAAGGTTTTTGACTATCATCCAAATCCTGAAGATATAAATACCCCACCACTACACTCCATATTTTCTGTACCGAGTTTATTTTTAATGTAATTAATTTTCATTTTACATTTATTCGGATTAGTTTTATTCTTATTTTATTACTTTTTATTTTAAATCTGTGGACTCAGCTCAATTACGAAATTTCCTAGAAATTCCTTATGACGAATTACAAAATCTAAACCTCGAAGCGAAAAGACGCTTTACAAATAGAGAAACCGAGACGAGTGTACGAAAGCATTATATTGAATACTTAATAAGCGAACCCCGTCTCAAAGCCGTCACCCTTTGCTTCTCAGATATCGAAGGACGTTTTCATATGCTCGATTATGACAAAGATTATTTTATAAAAAATTTAGATGGACTTACTTTTGATGGCTCATCCATTCGAGGGTTTTCAACTATTGACCAATCCGACCTTCGATTAAAACCTGATTGGTACTCTTTTAGATGGCTACCTAGTGATGTATTTGGACCAGGAAAAGTGATTATGTTTGGATATGTCTGCGAACAAGATGGTTCACCATATTCTTGTGATTTTCGATATTCGCTACATCTCACACTACAAGAGATGTATAAGAAAAATAAACTAGAATATTTTGTCGCACCAGAACTGGAAGGCTTTTTGCTTAGTGGACAATATGCAGAACAATCATTCGACGAGAAAGAAGGTTTCCAGGAAGCATCAGAAGGTGGATATTATCATACACTACCAACTGATACATTGAAATTATTCATAGACAGAGCGGCAGAAGCTCAGCGAGCACTTGGTTTTGAAAATGAGAAAGATCATCCCGAAGTCGCACCTTCTCAGTTTGAATTGAACTTCTCCTATACCGATGCATTACTAGCATGCGACCAAATACAACTTTATAAGCTTGTTTGTCGTCAAATCGCACATAATATGGAAATGACTGCATCGTTCCTACCCAAACCAGTCGTGGGGATTAACGGAAATGGAATGCATATAAATTTATCATTACATAAATCTGGTAAAAACTTGTTTTATGACGAGAATAATGAGTCGAAATTATCAAAAACAGCATGGGAATTTATATCAAGAATTCTAAACCATGCCAACGACATCTGTTTAATTCTAAATGCTAGTGTAAATGCCTACCGTAGACTTGATCCACATTTTGAAGCACCAAATCAAATAAAATACTCATATACTGATAGAAGTTCTATGATTAGGATTCCTCTCGCAACACAGAAATCCACTCGCATCGAAATACGCTCTGTGAGCCCAGACACAAACCCTTATGCTGTTGCGCTTGTTCTTTTAAAAACAGGCCTCGAAGGTGAAGATTTAGAGACAGACGAAGACAAAAGACAGCGCACAAGGGTACTTCCGGACTCTATCCAAGATGCCATTAAACAATTCAAAGCATCGGAATTTGTTGGTAACGTTCTAGGAGAATATGCAAAATCAAAGTACGTAGAACAAAAGCAAATCGTTGCAAATAGAAGCCCAAAAGACCTTGGCAAAACTATTAAAAATGGAGAGGTTTTATACCATCACGAAATTACAAACCAGGTTTTGTGGAATCGGTTTTAAAGGAGCATTTCAACCTAGACAACTTTTGTTTACTTGACCGAATAGCGATAGTAGATTAGTCCGAGTACTAGAAACATCAGGATAGTTAATAAGATTACATTTCCGAATTCAATTCTCGCCAGTAGGAGACCAAAAAGGAATAAATAGCCACTTGAGAAAGTTCTAACTAATAAATTTCGTAGTGAAAGTACACTCGCTTCAATTCCATCAATCGTCTCCTCGACAAGAACACTATTAAGTAAGATCAACAATACTCCTAGGATAAAATTCCCTGCAATTAGTGCAATTCCTGCGACAATAACATTTGGTGCATATGCCAATATTACAAGGGATACCAATAACAACACGAACAAAACCTTATAGCCTACTTTCTCGACATTTACTGCAAATTTCTTACCTATCGCTCGTGAAAGAAAAACCAGCGATACTAACCAAGCAATAATCTGCGGAGACGAGTCAAAAACATCAACAAAAGATCCAGCAAGTGTTTTAATACTGATTGCATAACCACCTAAAATTCCAGCCAACAAAACGATAATTAATACTGGCTTATTTTTTATTACATAATTAACTGCTAGTCGGGACTGGATTAACATATTCTCAGCCCTAACCTTATGTTTATTTGGAGAGATTTTGATTAGTAACATGAATACCAACGAAAGAGCATAAGGGAAGATGTTCAGAATCCAAGGCAATCGCATATCAACCATAACAATAAAACCACTAATTAACGATATGGCAATAATAATCAATATCGATGTAATGCTAGCAAAAAGGAAGATGAGCGTCACCGAACTAGCTCAGAAAGTAGGCATAACCATGGCAAATCTCTCAATTTTAAAGAACGGAAAAGCAAAAGCAGTTCGCTTCTCAACCTTAGAGAGTATTTGCAAAGCACTCGATTGCCAACCAGGGGACATATTAGAATACAGGAAAGACCATACAATCTAAACGCTTAACGTGTGGCCAGATTTTATTCAAATTTATGTACCTATCTTCCAGAGAGGACTTAAATTTTAGATAGTTCCCAGTATTCTTGTTATTTTCAACCTAAAATTTTGTGTTGGTTTGTTTAATCTATATCTGGGAATGGTTCACCACTCTCCCCGGTTATATCTTCACCTTCAATAATATCATCATTTACAATACGATCGGTACTCATGGTTTTAATTTAAAAATTAAAATATTTAGAATAGTTACCAAGGTATTAATTATTATATCCTCCGATTGTAAATTTTAATTAATCCCATTGTAAATTATTTGAAAACGCCTAAGTTACTGATGGAAATGATTATGCAGGGATTTAATAATAACTATAACTTTTGACTTTGCTAGACAACTAGTTTAGAAGTATAATTCACTTGTGGCGAATAATTATTAGGGAAATTTTTTGAGTTTAAGACTCCACAAAGGATTGTCTCCCCTAGCCGACCGATACGGACAACTTGTTGCACCCCTCTCAAATTACCTCTCTGAATCAGCATTGATCAAATACCGTGTTGAAATAGAAATTCGTTATTTACTCAAATTGTCAGAGGTCGGAGTAATTAGAAAACTCAATAAAATTGAAATATCGAACCTGATAAAAATAATCACGAATCTTGATGACCAAGATATTCAAAAAGCGAAGGAATTTGAAGAGGTAGTTCATCATGATGTAAAAGCGATTGAATTATTACTCCGTGAGAAACTCAAAGAAATTAATCTTGAAGAATTAATCGAAAAGATTCATTTTTGCCTCACCTCGGAAGACGTAAACAACATCGCTTACAGATTGATGCTCAAATATTCAGTTTCCGAGGTTTTGATGAAAGAACTCCAAAGTCTCATTTCCGAATTAGTTCAATTTTCAAAAGAAACGAAATCTACCGTGATGATGGCTCGAACCCATGGTCAAGATGCAGTCCCAACCACTTTAGGCAAAGAAATCGCAGTCTATGCAACACGATTGTTCAAAATATATAAGAAGATAGAGAGGAATAATCTTACGGGAAAACTTGGCGGAGCAATTGGTGGATGGAATGCACACCTATACTCCGAGCCTCAAATTAATTGGATGAAATTTTCTAAAGAATTCGTCGAATCTGTGGACCTCGAGTTCAACGAATTCACTACACAGATAAATCCATACGACGATGTTGTCGAGCTGCTTTCATTAATACACCAGATGAACTCAATTATGATTGATTTCAATCAAGATATGTGGCGCTACATTAGTGACGATTGGATAAAGCAAAAACCTGATAGCAAATCAGTTGGATCTTCAACAATGGCACAAAAGGTAAACCCCATTAACTTTGAAAATAGCGAAGGCAATGCACAAATTGCCAACGGAATTATTGAAGCACTAAATCGCACTTTACCAATTTCACGACTTCAACGTGATCTATCAAATAGCACGATTGTGAGAAATATCGGTCCCGCTTTAGGACATTCTTTGATTGTCATCAAAAGTGCCTCAAGAGGTTTCTCAAAAATCCATCCTAATTTTGAGGAAATCGAACATCATCTCATGTCTAATTGGTCTATCCTTGCAGACCCTTTACAGATATTACTTAGGAAAAATAATATCGAGAATTCATTTAATTTGGTAAAAGAACAGATGATGGGCAAAAAGTTATCCGAGAAGGCATGGATTAAGATGATAAAAGAAATGGATATTCCGAAAAATGTTAAGAATGAGATTTTGATGCTGAATCCAAGAACATATACAGGTTATTGCGAAAGTGTTGTTGACGACGCTATTAAATTAATCAAATTCTAATTATTTTAATTCTTTAATTTTTCTAATGAATAAACCAAGAAAAAACAGCATCGGATTTTGCGGAGGTGCTTATGGAGACGAAGGTAAAGGAAGATTTGTTGATGAATATGTACATAAATTTGCAAAAAAGGGTAAGGTTGTACTTTATCGTGACAATGGAGGATCAAACGCTGGTCACACGGTGGCATTCGATGATGTAAAACTTGCACTCCATCAGTTACCCTCAGGTGTATTCGTAAAAAATGTTGTCTGTGTACTTGGAAAAGGCATGGTCTTAAATCCAAACGATTTACTTATGGAGATTGAAGAAGTGAAAAAAGCTAGCGGAGGCAAGATTATTGCCGAAATAAAGATTGATGAAATGGCAGCACTTTCCCTAGATACTCACAGAGCTTTTGAAACCGCATTAAGTAATTACCAATCAGGTGGAAAAGGGTCAACTGGACGAGGAATCAGTCCTGCATATATGGATGTGATACTCAGACATCCACTAAGAATGAGGGATTTGAAGAAATGGGATAAAAAGAAAATCAAAGATCACTATAAACTTTATAAAAACCTGATTAAAGGATTAGGTTTTGATTTGGCGAAAATGGAAGCGAAGAGATTAGATGGCACTACAACTTTCGTGGGCTCAGAGAAAGAATTCATTAACGAATTGAAGACTCACGCTTCGAAATTAAAGAAATACATTGAAGATGTTTCGGGATTTATCAAAGAAACATGGGCAAATACAAAAGATTACGCTTATGTTTTCGAAAAATCACAGGCAATTGGATTAGATATGAGATACGGAGTCTATCCTGACGTTACCGCTTCTGACTGTACACTTGGTGGTGTTACCTACTCCACAGAAGGAACAATCGACTCATTCCAGATTGAAAAACGAGTAGCGGTTATCAAAGCAACATATATGTCTAGTGTCGGAATTAGGAAAATCCCAACTTTAGTTGAAGGTGAATTTGCAAATAGAGTGCGTGAGGATGCAAATGAATACGGGGCAACCACAAAACGTCCAAGAGGAATAGCTTACCTGGATTTACCAGCGATCAAATATTATCAAAAAGCTGGGTACACAACACACTTGGGCCTAACTCACATGGATATAGTCTACAAAGATACTCCTGTCATGGTTTGTATAGGGTATGAAATCAATGGAAAACCTGTTGATTATAGACCAGATCAAGAATATTTATTGAAAGTAAAACCAGTTTATAAAGAGTTCAAAACATGGGATCAGAAAGCTATGATGGAAGCTCGAAAAGAGTCAGAGATTCCAAAAAATGCACAAATTTTCTTAAAATATGTTAGTGACTATGTAGGATTACCCATTTTGGTTATAGCGATGGGACCGAAGAGAGAGGAGACGATCTTTCTATAAGAATTATTTCAAAATATAAAAAAAGGCAGTCGATGACTGCCTTCTTTAATTATATTTATAATCGAATTTATTTTAGTCCTACTCCTGCTCCGACAGCTGTTGTTATCGTGGGAACCATAAGTTCTAAACCACTATTGTCTGGTAATATCGTTACAATAAGACCTCCCAGTATCAACCCAGCAATTGCACCTACAGCTCCTTTAAAAGCTCGTTTTCCACACCCTTCACGATTCTCAAGCATGTCGACTATGGGGTCCTTATCTGGGACTTGTTGTCTTAAGCCTGATCTATCAAAGTTTGGATTTGCCATTTTTACCAAAATAATATATACCTATTATATCACTCTTTCGTAATTTATAGTTAAAAACATTCTTCGGAGAAATTAATATTTGGGTAATGAAAGAAGAAGTTTTAATTAGGAAATTTGTCGGTAAGGAATTTTTTAATGCCCAGTGCAATATTCAACCCTGCCTCACCAGAAGCGCCCTGAATCAACCTTAACATCTCGTCAACATCCACCCACTTCCCACTTTTCCCTTCTTTGACCTCGAAAATCCAATTATCTTTATCGACATTTAACAGATGGACATATCTCGTGACGAATTTCCCATCTATTTCATCCGTGAAATTTCCCACTTCTAAGAGCTCTTCGCTGGAAATATCGATTCCTAGTTCCTCAATTGTTTCTCGAATCAGTGCTTCCTTAATTGACTCTCCCTTTTCGACACTCCCTCCGAAAAATCCCCATCTAGGTGGTTTAAAACCCTCACGATCCTGTATTAGAATTTCGCCATATTGATTTAATGGAACCAGCAATGCTTTTGTAACTTTTTTCATATTAATAAACTAAATTCCAATAATTGTGAGAATTATTACTTACAATTATATTTTATACAGAATGTGTTTTTTGAGTTGCGCTCCCACCACGTCGCCAACCAATAACCGAACTAATACCTGCCGTTACTAAGGGAAGATAACCAGGAATTTTGTCATGTATTTCAGTTACAAATAATCCTACTATCATACCCAAAACAGCGCCAACTAAAGCGTATGTAATCCTATCCATATCCGGATCATTGCGAACTTCATTCATAACATTCATTATAACACCGAAACAGTTTTATTCATTCATATACGCATAATATGAGTGATTTACAAAATCTTTACAGTACAAATACTTTCTCTCAAACTTTCCCCCATATACTTAATAGAAAATAATAATTAATTGACAATAATAAGTGAATAACGATCCCGAAGTTAAGGAAGAAGTAGTTAGAGAACCATCAGAGGAATTACTAATTAAAAGGAGTGTAATCCCTCTCTACACGAACCTATTCTCGGTATTTGTATTACTAGCTGTATTACTATTTGTATTCATATTATTAATGATGTTTCTTTCAGATTACCTCGACTCGATTGCAATACCTGTAAATATGATTGTAATAAGTTTATTTGTCGGTTTTTATCTTGTATATTTCGTTCTGAGCTACCTTAATTATCAATCTGTAAGTTACACATTAATACCTGGCTCAATTCAAAAGACTACTTTGAATACAATCGACCAAATACCAGGAAAGATATTAGTTAAAGAAGGATTCTTTTATAGAAACAAGTTACTTTTAACAATGAATGACTTTGACCACATTAGAATTGAAAAATCATTTGTCGGGAGAGCTTATAATTTTGGACATATTTACTTGATGCAAATTGACGAACTTGTTAGTACGAAGAATTATGTCCTAGCGAATATATTTATGCCAGAGGAAGCGCGACTTTGATTCAAAAGATGATTGATGTTGAAATATTCAAGTCAACACCTGCTAGAAGTAATTCTAGCGATGAAAAAAGTGATGGAAAATCAAAATAGAAGCCGAATTTACACAAAATTAACAGAAGCTTCACAATCCATCACCTATAATAGTTTATAATTTATGCGAGTTAATTCAAATGTATGATGATGAAATGAATGTACTAGTTTGCGAAGACGATCCAGGAATACAAGATCTTATGGAGATCATGTTAGAGGATATGGACTTCGAAGTTATGAAATGCGATAACCAAGAAAGTGTCAAAGAGCTCATGTCTACGGAAAAAGTAGACATAGTAATCATGGATTACTGGCTTAGTGACGGAAAAGCCGACGATGTTATCATAGAAACGAAAAAGAAATACCCCAAAGTCCCGATTTTAGTGGTTTCTGCAGATACAAATCTTGACGAAGTAGTGAAAAAACTTGAAGTAAACGACTATTTAAAGAAACCATTTGATATAATTGAGTTTCAATCTAAAATTAAAGAACTATCAGATGGTACCAACAATAGTAGTAATTGACGACGACAAACAACTCCTTGAATATTTGCAGGAGTTATTCAAAACAACAGAAGAAATGAACGTAAAAGGCTTTACCTCTGGTCTTGCTGGACTCAAATACCTCAAGAATGAAACCCCGAAACTCATCCTCCTTGATTTAGGATTAGAAGACATACATGGTTCTTCCCTTTGTGGGGAAATTCGTAAAATACACGAGACATTACCTATTGTTATTCTTACCGGGGATGATTCAAAAGACATGTTGATTCGTTGTCTAAATATGGGTGCAGACGACTATATCACCAAACCATTCAACAATGATGAGCTTATAGCTAGAGTTAAAAGTAAGCTTCGCAATACTGGTATTGAGGATGAAAAACAAATATTAAAAATCCAAGACCTTGTACTAAATCCAGAAACACTCGAAGTAACAAAAGCTGGTAAACCGATTACATTGACCGGGAAAGAATTCCAATTACTTCAGTACTTGATGCTAAATAGTCACAAAGTTTGCACTAGAGACAAGATTCTCTTTTCTGTTTGGGGATACTCTGCAGATATTGATACCAGAATAGTTGACGTTCATATTGCTAAATTGAGAAAGAAGTTAGAGGACAAAAACACTAGCTACATACAATCTTTGAGAGGTTTTGGCTACAGGATGATTGAGACCTAACTCAGGTCTTTTTCGATACTTTGGATTTGTTCAAGCAAAGAGGTACAAGAATCACTAGCTTTTTGAATTAACTTTTGATTTTTTTCAATAAATTCAAGTTCTTCAGATTTCATTAAATTTGCATTAAGCATCTGCAGATAACCAGAAATTACAGTGATAGAGCTTTTGGTTTTATGTATTTTTGCTTTTAAATCATTTTTATTTTTCATAATTAATTCTACTACATCTTACGAATATATATAAAAATTAATGGAGTTCCAGAAAGCAATTAAAGAAAAAAAAGAGAAATTAATGTTTAAATCCGCTTTTCTAAATATATTGAAGTTTTATATATATTTACTTTCACCTATTGTCACTACATCAATAATCATATTCTCCAGAACTCATTTGGAAATAGGGCTGTACCCTGCCCCTTTTCAGCTTCTTACACTAGTAGTTATCTTACATTCAATGAGTGGGAAGTTTTACGCTGGTCTTTCTGCTGTTATTATCACCACTCTCGGTTCACATTATTTCCTTATGCAACCATCAGGAACATTCAAATTAACAGATTTTGCCTACCTCGTCCCTACTATTGAGTTTTTCATACAGTCACTGATAATCGCATATGTTACCTCCAAATTTATTAATAATCTTAAAGAACTACGAAAGACGTCTAGAAACCTAGAATATGCCAGACAAAAATTTAAATATGTTACAGAAGAAAACACTACAATCTTCGCAGTAACAAGTACAGATGGAACAGTGCTAGAAGTAAACAAAGCATTTTCAATATTAGTTCCCGGTGGTGAAAATGAATTACTAGGGAAGAAGATTTACGAGTGTTCACCTTGGAACAACTCTACAGGTTCAAAAGAACATTTAATAAAAACTATTGAGAATATTACAGATCTCAAAACTTCTAATTATGAAGATATACTCCACCTGTCTGAAAAAACCAAGATATACGTTAATGTAATTGTTACGCTGATAAATACAGACGACTCAAACCCATTTCTAATAATCTCTGCTACAGATATCTCCGATAAGAAGAAATCCGAAAAGAGCGCAAAAAAAGAACAAGTCTTATTCTCAAATTTCATTCACTCTAACATCGTTGGTTTAATTTTCACTGATTCGGAAAGACATATTACGAATGCAAATCGTAAATTCCTAAAAATGTTGGGTTATAAGATGAGTGAAGTCAAAGAGAAAAATTTAGACTTGATATCTGTAGTACCTGTCACATACCACCAACAAAAATCTGACACAATCAAGAAGATCCTCAAATACGGCTATGGGGGTCCGATCGAAATCGAAATCGCACACAAAGATGGTTCACTTGTCCCGGTATTACTTAGCGGAATTATAGTTGATCCCGATGAAAAGTCTTTCCTATTCTTATTTGTAGACCTTACCGAGCAAAAGAAATTAGAAAGAAAAAAGGACGAATTTATTAGTATCGCTAGTCACGAAATAAAAACCCCATTGACAATAATCAAAGGATACCTACAACTACTCAATCAAAAATCCACGGTTAATAATTATAAGGATTTCCCTAAATATATGTCAGTGCTAACTCGCGAAGTGAATAAGCTCACCGATTTACTTAATGTTATGCTAGACATCAGCAGAATCGAAACCAATAAATTCAAACTTAATATAAAAGAATTCGATATTGTCGACCACGTCAAGAAATCAATATTAGCTGTAAATCCCATATTAAAGGGTCGAACAGTAAAGTTTGAAAGCACGATTTCAGATAAATTGATTGAAGCGGACCCAAATCGAATCAATCAAGTCACAATGAATTTACTTACGAATGCTATTAAACACTCTCCAAGTAAAGGTAAAATAATTGTTAGAATTGAGGATGAAAACGATGAAGTAAAAATATCTGTACAAGATTTTGGTAAAGGTATACACCCAGAAAAATTAGATAAAATATTTACGAAATTCTTTCAAATCGACAAGGCAAAAGGAAATATTGAAGGCCTCGGACTCGGACTATTTATATCGAAAGAAATTGTGAAAGCTCATCATGGACAAATTAATGTAGAGAGTGAATTCGGAAAAGGTGCAACTTTCAGTTATACACTTCCCCTCAAGCAAAATTCTTAACACAATCATTACAATTCTAAAATGTTTCTTTCATAGAGTTTAACTACACTATGTACATAATTTTTAATTAACCATTATGTACAAAGTAAATAAAACAATCTCACAAGAACAAGAACTTGATAGCATCAAGTCAAAATTTATAAAAATGTCAGGACCAAAGCTTGCTTTTCGAACAGTTATTGAAAAGAAAAATACTCCAAAAAGTAACGGTGCAACTTACAAGGCTACAAAAGATTGGTTATCAGAACTTCCAACAGATTACATGATTGTTGAAATGCTTTAAGAATTACACAAATTAATATATTTTTAATTATTAACTACCCACAATGAGAAATAGACAAAGTACACATTTTGAGACAAAAGTATTAGACGGTGTTTACCAGCCAAGATTCTACACCACTACCGTAGACAATATAAAAGCTACATCGTTAAACGAAGTTACACTAGCTTGGACAAAACCAGTTTCAGCACTTTCATGGGAAGAACTTGAAGAAAGATACAAAATGAAAGGTGCCACTAATTTATATTAATAAATTGAGTAACCATGTTCTCGATAAACGATAAACTTGCCTCTATTTTTACTGCCTAAACTTGCACTTTAGGTATCAATAAAACTTCATCCTCCCCTCAACTAAACTCAACTTAAATTCTGTTTTATAATATGTTTTCTCGACTTCCTATGCTTCAAAAGTGTTAACAAAATGAAAGGTAAGAACCAAATTACATTTTTAAAAGGAACCTTCACACACAAATTTTACTTAGCAAACTATGAACTTAGATTTTTATCATATTCCTGGGGATAATGAAATATCATTCATTGCTTGCCACCCAGCTTCTTTAGCAAGAAAATTGTAAGGATTTGTATCTGTTTTAAGTTTCTTGCCTTCTTGATAGGTTATACAACCAGCTCGGAAACAACCTCGCAAAACATACCAGTCCTGATTAGACAAAAGATATAGACTGTTATCTATTCTAATCTCCGGATCCAAGCGAGAGTAAAAGGAATCGAATTGCATTTGAACAACTAATTCTACGATGTTTTGACCTCCACCTTCTGGTGAACCCGAAATACTCATAATATTAAATTAATAAATATATTGCGATTATACATTATAATATTAAATTTAAGGATTTTTTCTTCATTCTCTGAATAATAGTTTTTATTGTCGATTACCATAAACGAAAGAATAGTGATATAATCTATCTAGCCATTTTGATTTGAATCATAAAGGTTTTTAGGACAAAAAAGTACAAGTTACTCTGCATAAGCATATCTCCTTCGAACCTGACTGCCACAAGCAGGTTATTTCATCATTAAACTGGAATTTAGTTAAATTCTTTATATATACATAAATGTATACGCAACGTTTTGGGCAAGCGAGCCATGGTCGAAGGAATAGATTTAATCGACGCAGTAATCGCAAAGTAAGCAAAGGTGTAAACCCAAGCTTATTTATTAATAAAATTACATCTTCTGTCGAAGAAAATGTCTACGAACCGAAATTTACTTTCGAGGACTTCAATATTAGTCCCGAACTTAAATCAAATCTGAAATACAAAGGTTTTCATAAACCAATGCCTATTCAAGATCAAGCGATTCCGCATTTACTTCAAGGTAAAGATCTTATCGGTATTGCAAATACTGGAACTGGAAAAACATTAGCATTCTTAGTGCCGATGTTAGAGAAGGTTATGAATTTAGAAAACGAAAAGGTACTTATTATCGCACCAACTAGAGAGCTTGCTGTTCAGATCGAAGAGGATCTGCATGCACTTACCTACAGAATTGGTGTAAACAAAGTTGTATGTATCGGAGGAACCAGTATCAATCAACAAATATATAAGTTGAGAATGAATAATCAATTCGTAATTGGTACACCAGGTAGACTTTTAGACTTAGAAAAAAGACGTGCTTTAAACTTCAGTAGATTCACAAATATTGTTCTAGACGAAGTTGATCGTATGTTTGATATGGGCTTTGTAGATGATATTAAATTCATTTTAAGCCAATTACCACAAAGTCGACAATCTCTTTTCTTCTCAGCCACACTCGATAACAAAATCGAGGGGTTGATCAGAAGTCATTCAAAAGATCCAGTAATGGTCTCAGTGAAAACTAGAGAAACAGCTGATCATGTTGATCAAGATGTTGTCAAAGTCGCCTATGGTCAGAACAAAATGGAAGTTCTTCACGATATGTTAATCAAAGAAGAATTCGAAAAAGTGTTGATATTCGGAAGAACCAAAATGGGTGTACACCGATTATCAGAGGATTTACAAAGACGAGGCTTCAAAGCAGAGTCAATACACGGAGACAAAACACAGTATCAGAGACAAAGATCACTTAAAAATTTCAAAGAGAACAGAGTGAATATTCTAGTTGCCACTGATGTTGCGGCTCGTGGCCTCGACATCCCAAACGTATCACATGTGATAAACTTCGAAGCTCCTGACAACTACACCGACTATGTTCATAGAATCGGTAGAACTGGCAGAGGGAATAAGATGGGGAAAGCGTTGACGTTTGTTCAATAAGGCTAGCCAAGAACAGGTCATTATGTAACATTAGTGGGGAGTAAATCTTATTCGCAATTGAGTTTAAGGTCAAAAGTATTTGAGTGATTCTACTTCCCCGTAATCAGAAATTTATTTCAGATTATTTTCTCACAACCTTTGTATCTACGGCATTACAACCTGGATTTATGCAATATCTAACCATTGTAACCAAAGTTTTCTGAAATACTCCTGTTCCTCTTCCATTATTTTCACCTTCTCCACCACTTGATGAATCAATACTTGATACAGTCCATCGACCAAAGTTATGAAGTCCCAAGACTGAGCCCGGACAACCTCCAATAATTCCCATGATGATATATAACTAATAAATATGTGTTGAATAATACCATATGGAAGGCTAATTAGACAATCCCCGCAAAGATAATTCTATCTGTTAAATTTTTCTGTATTATGGTTATAGGTTTAACCGAAACAAGGAAATCTGTTATATAGTCTATTATGATGCAGAGATAGTCGGTTTTAATGGAGTGGAATGGCGGAGAAAGGGAAATCTTTGACGTTTGTGCAGTAAAAGTAGCAATAAATATAGAAGAGGTTAATCAAGTTTAGTTGATTATGTTAATCAAACTAAAAGTACATTATACGTTGTCCATTGTATAGCCAAGAATGTCTGAAGTATCAGACATGACGCTAGTATTATTTTCTCAAGTTGAGTATCCTTTTTAATTAAGGTTGCGAATACTATGTAAAGAGGCAAAATTACCAATATATACCTTGGTAAAGAAAGTAGATGAAATACTTGAGGACTATTTAATAGAGGAAATATAAACATTAATAATCCTAATATAAACAAACTTTTCGGTATCCTTGAATAACCCAAGACAAAAAAAACGAGACAGATGATTGTAAAAATACTCACGAACATCCCTTCAAAACCTCCTTGCAAACCTCGTAATATATTCATCATCGGATTAGAAAGCTCCCTTCCCCATGCTCCTTGAATCTCAATTACCGAAAAAATGTCACCAGTAATTGTTGAGATGTAATACATAAAGCAGAAGACTGATAAGGGTATACAGAACAAAGTCAATATATTTGGAGACCAGATTGCTTTCACAATATTTCTCAAATCATATTTCTCATCTTTAATATTCTTCTCAAGATAGAAAAAGAACATGGGAATAACAACCCAAATACCCATGTTCCTTGTGAGAGCTAAAAGGATTGCCAAGATTAACGATAATTTCCAATTTGTTTGCAATGAGTAATACAAAGTCGCACAAAGTAGAGCAAAGAACAGACTTTCTGTAAACATTGCACTAAACAAAAATGCTGTGGGGAAAACGATCATAAACTTTACGGCCTGCAGACCAGCCGTACTATTAAATAACTCCTTTGTCAATTTGTATAGATAAACAATTCCTGCAATCCAAGAGATATTGGAGATAATTACTCCCGCAAGTACATAATTTCCTAGAAAAATCATTCCTAAGAATTTTGTCAGCAAGGGATAAAGAGGAAAGAATGCATAATTTGCTTGTCCGGCCTCAGGCCCTATAGTAATTGTTGATAAATGATAACCACTATTAATAATGTCAAGATACCAACCAGAATCCCACATTACCCAGATATTTAACATTGAGTTTAGAGCTTCTCCCGAGTTTTGATAATAATCAGCCTGTATCCTAGTACTAAGCATCACTAAGAATAAAACCAGTCGAAGCAATATTGCAATTACTAAGAGTTTGGCAAGATCATTGTTTTGGAATTTATTTAATTGCTCGAGGAAAAATTTCACTTAATCAGTGATGTATTAATTATCTTATTATATATCATGAGTAATAGCCGAGCAAGAAAGGAATCTTGGTTTCCCAGGTATGTATGTATAAAGGTGGAAATATCCGTGAATGATGTCTTAAACTGCTAGGTTTTGTTTAGCAATCTCCGACAAATTCTTACGTTTTGACCAGATTCTCTCAGTTTTAGTCAAATATTGTTTTCTTAAGCGTAGATTCTTGGGGGTTACCTCAAGAATTTCATCTTTCGCTAAGAAAAATAGTGCAAACTCAAGCGTGAGTTGCTTTGGAGCCTTGAGCTGTATTTGCGTAATTTCAGCCTGATTTCTCCTAACTCCTGATTTAGCTCTTTCTTTTGTAGGATTAACCTCTAGATCTTCTTCGTATTTATTGATTCCAATGATCATACCTTCATAGACTTCAGTAGCTGGAACTACGAATAATTCTCCTCTTTCCTGAATAGTATTAAGTGAATATGCTGCTGTTACTCCTGTGTCAGAAGAAACTATTGCTCCCCTTCTGAAAAACTCAACCTTTGGACCTTGCTCGACAAACTCTAACATAGAGTTATGCATTATCAAGTTCCCCTTGGTTTCGGTGATAAGAATATTTCGTAAACCAAGTAGATTTGATGTCAAAATTTTATATGAGAAATAAGTTCTACCTGCGTCGGTATCCATAGAAATCATCTCGCCTTTTCTACCACTTACAGTATTTAATACTGTTCCTCCATATTCTTCAGGTACTTCAATGAATAGTTCCTCAAGTGGCTCGTATTTCTTGCCATCTATCACTTTAGTGATGACCTCTGGTCGTCTGACCTGAAGTTCGAAACCCTCTCTACGCAACTCTTCTAGTAAGATTGATAGTTGTAAATCACCTCTTCCGGCGACGTAAAACGAACCTTGATCTGTTTTCTCAATATTTAATGAAATATTTTGAACTGCTTCTTTCTCAAGTCTTTGCTGTAATTGCTTTGCGGTTACAAATTCTCCGTCTTTTCCTACAAATGGAGAAGTATTCGCTTCAATCTTAATTCTTACTGATGGTTCGGAAATTTCTATAACAGGTAATGGTTCGATATTATCAGGAGTACTGACGGTAGCACCGATTGCTCTTGAGTCGATTCCTACCAAGGCAACAATCTCTCCTGTAGATGCTTTCTCAACTGGTGTAAATCCCAAACCTTGTTTCACTAGAATTTGCTTAACTTTCCCTCGCGTTTGAATTTCAGGTTTTTCGGGTCCGGGGAGAGATACAACAACGCCATCTTCTAACTTTATAGTTCCACTCAAAACCTTACCGATTAGATAATTTCCGACGTGTGAATCATAATCAACTGAAGTTATCTGAAATTTAAAGGGTGCTTGTGCATCACCCTCTGGCGCAGGGATATATTCAACAATCTTATCTAGCAAACCTTTAATATTCGCATCGGAATTTGTATCATCTGGAATTTCATCCCAAACTTTCCCATCTCTTGCAATTGCATAGAATACTGGGAATTCGAGTTGATCATCCTCTGTAGCCAATGTTAGAAACAAATCTTGAATTCTTGACAGTGTTTTATGTAGATTAGCAGCGGTTTTATCAATCTTATTAATTACAACAATAGGTTTCAACTTGAATTCTAATGCTTTTTTCAAAACAAATCTTGTTTGAGGCATAGGACCTTCTTGTGCATCAACGATTATTAAACAACCCTCTGCCATGTTCAAAGTTCTTTCTACTTCCCCTCCAAAATCGGCATGTCCAGGAGTATCGATAATATTTATGTGATAGCCGTTGTATTCAACAGAAACATTTTTCGCTTTGATTGTAATCCCCTTTTCTCTCTCCAAATCTCCAGTATCAAGGATCATGCTCTGATTCATCTCATCTTGGTTTTCACGAAAAACATGAGTCTGCTTCAAAAACGCATCAACAAGAGTTGTCTTCCCATGATCTACGTGGGCAATTATTGCTATGTTTCTAATTTTGTTCTGGTCCATAACTTATAGTATTATTTTATTTAGCATTAATATTAGTATTATTTCTAATCAATCATTCTCGTATATGATAAGCATTCGTACTAGAATGAACACCGTATATATTGATTCCTTGTTGAACAGTCACATATCCAGATAAATATGGTGCAATTTCTGCGTCTAAAATTGTAAACACACCTTCAATCGGCTTAATGAACTTCCCTACCTTTTGTAATCCACCCAATGAATCTAACTGTCCAAAATACCAGTACGGCTTAAATTCCTGACCATAATCCTTATATTCCCTAAAAATCCGTACCGGACCATCAGGCAGTGTATCTATCCGAGATGCGCCTTCATGTTCGTATTTTGGTCTAGAAAATTCTGGCATTCTCTTAATCTAATTTTATAATCTTAATTTCCTCGAATACATGAAAATCCTCAAATAATAGGATTTATAAGTTCATGCTTCAAGGGGGAAGTTAAACACTGTCATTTTAACACATTTTGAGTGTTTTTCGGTGATTCCAGGAGCAAATATATGTGTATGGGTTAGGACATATTGATGTCAGTAATTGTATGTTCATCTCTTAAAGAATTTTTTCCTCAGATATCTATTTATAACTACGAACAATCTCGAGTATTGGTTTTCAAATAAAACACTTAATATTTCATCGAAATGGAACAATGAAACAACTTTAACCCCTCTAGTTATATTTCTATCACTTAATTTGCCATACACAAGTTTTGAAAGTTTTTCTGCAATCCAATATTCCTTTCTGAGATAACCTTTGGCTTCCTTCTCGTATTGACTGAAAACGAATTCATTCTTCCGAATTGCTTCATCTATGTATTTTGTCGCTAGTGTGGCATTTCTCATCCCGTATCTAATCCCTTCTCCTCCTAACCAATTAACAGAGGATACGACATCACCTATGCCTACTACCCTGCCATTTTGATATGTATCTTTTCTTTTCGAGTTGTAGAAAAGCGTACCTCCGTGTTTTTCTGTGATTGTATATTCTTTTTTATCCAGTCCGAGATAGTCCTCGATTATCTTCTCAATATATTCTGCAGGTTGGATTGGTTTTTTGAGATATTGAGGGTACCAGGCAACGCCAATTTTATATTCCTTATTGCTCATTGGGAAAATCCAGCCATAGCCATTTGAGATATATTTGTACCCCAGGAAAAATTGAAAATCTTTAGAATCTATCTCTTTTTTAGTTTTCACAATGAATTCAAGTCCTATTCCTTGAACATAATTCTTCGGATTGTCTCTCTTTCCAGTAATCGATCTAGCACTTCCTGTTCCATCGACTAAAACATCGGTCACCACATTCTCGATTTTTTTATTAATAGAATTATATAAACTAATCTCTAAACTTCCGTCACCAAGTGTTTTGTGTCTTTTGTATTCCCAACCCAACTTCACCTCGCCATGATGCTTCTGTACCTCATCAAGTAAGAACTCCCGTAGTTTTGTAAAGTCCATCACAACTCCTTTGTCTTCTGGGGAAATCCATTTCTTCTCAAAGTTAGTTGATACTAGAGTTAATTTGTTCCAGTAAGTTGCAACAACGCTTTTAGGGAGTTCGAACTCCTCCAAAATGCTTAGTGGTGCACCAGCACTTGAGAAATTGTTTAAGCTTAAATCTCTAACTCGATCAACAATGAGGACTTTATGTCCTTTCTGTGTCAATAACCTGGCACATTGTCCACCAGACGGACCTGCTCCAACTATCACAACATCGTATATTTTGCTTTTCTGTTCACTCATTTTTATTCTCAATAATCTTATAACTGTCGTAACGTTTCAATTCTTCCAAGGAAGGCACTTCAAACTCAGAATACCACTTTTCAATGTTCTCCATCGAAATATTAAATACTCCTTTAGGTGCTTCGGCGTTTCTTTTAGCTAAGCGATGTTTCAGAAGTTCTAGATCAGCTTTGAATAAGTAAATAGTGACTTCTGCTCCGATATTTTTTGCCTCTGTTCTATACCTCTCTCTTTCTTCAATTGACCAAAAGCCATTTTCAAGTAGAACTGTGTTCCCTAATTGTAGTAATTTCTTGGCTTGAATCCATTGTCTTGATTCTACAATTTCTCTAATCCTGTCCATTTCAGGGATATTGGTTTTATCTTCCATTAAGTCGTAAACCCAATCGTCTGGGCAAAGTCTCACTATTGGCTTTTCTTTCTCTAATTTTTTCGCAAGTGTGGTTTTCCCTGTTCCAGGAAGTCCACAAAATAAGAATAATTTTCCAGTGCTCATGATAGATTGAATATTTATTAATTATACTAGTTCAAAGTTTTTGTATAAATGGGATATCAACATTAATAGACTTTTCCAAAAGTAATTTCATTTACTAATTTTTTTCTATTGACTTTGGCTTTTTCTAAACTATAATTATAAAAATATGATTTATTAATGACTAATTTTCAACGCAAGAAATTACTAATCAATACATACTAGTTTATTAGGAGCCAAAGGCTCCTTTTTTTTTGGCCTAAAACAGGCATGATGAAAAAGAAAAATAAAAAAATACTTTCTTATTTAATAAAAATTTCACTGATTCTACTAATATTATTTATTTGGGAACAAATTGTAATTAACTTCGAGATACCCAAAAGAATACTTCCAAAACCGAGTCAAATATTCGATTATTTAACAAGTGACTTTACCTCGGGAAAATACACATTACTCATAAAAACACTTCTTAGTTTCCGCGATGCATTAATCGGATTTTCCATTTCTGTAATTTTAGGCACATTACTAGGGATAATTTTTCATCAATTTAAAATTCTTAAAACAATCTTCTCTCCATTCATTTTAATTTCTCAATTGTTACCAGTACCAGCCTTCGCACCAGTAGTTGCAGCCTTGCTTGGTTATGGTTTCGAAACAAAAATCATTATAATCGTATTATTCACAATTTTTCCTGTAATCGTCACAGTTGAAAGCACAATTTCCAGTTTATCCGCCAACTATTTTGCTTTGTTCTCATCATACAATGCAAAAAAAATAGAAGTTATAAAGAAACTATTTTTGCCTTCGATACTGCCTGATTTGATTACAACAATGAAAATCTTAACAACTGCATCCATAGTGACATCAATAATCGCAGAACTCCCTTTGACTGTAAGTGGTGGGATTGGAAAAGACATTTACAACTCATTTAATAATCAAATAACTACTCGTGTATGGGCAAGTCTATTTATGCTATGCACAGTTTCAATATTATTTTTCAAATCGATGCTCGAGATTGAAAAAACCATCATTAACAAATATCGCTATGCAAAAGAATAACAGTATCGAATTAAAGGAATTGTCAATTCTATACAATGATCTAAAAATCGGTCTTGAAGCCGTATCAAAAGTATCGTTCGATGTGAAAAATGGAGAATTTATTTCCATCGTAGGACCTTCGGGTTGTGGAAAATCGACCATACTGAAAGTCATAAGCGACACTCTAGATCTCTCGTATTCCGAGACAAGAGGTGACGTGAAGGTACTGGGTAGCTCACCCAAAAAAGCCAGAGAACAAAGGAAAATCGGCTTCGTTTTCCAGAAACCAACACTTTTGCAATGGAGGAATCTCGAGAAAAATGTAAGCTTGCCATTGGAAATTATCGGGTTAAACAAAGCTGAGATTAAAAAGCGCGTCAAGAAGTTGTTGAAAATGGTCGAACTTGAAAAGTACGCAAGTTATCATCCGGATCAACTATCAGGCGGAATGCAGCAGAAAGTTTCAATCGCTCGAGCACTTGCATATGACCCAGAGATCCTATTAATGGATGAGCCTTTCGGAGCATTGGATGAAATAAATCGCAGAAAAATGAATGACGAATTACTTAGTGTATGGAAAGAGACGGGGAAAACCATCGTCTTTGTTACCCACAGTATTGAAGAAGCAATTTATCTTTCAGAGAGAATCATAGTACTCACCAAACAGCCAGGAAGAATTAAAAAAATCATCAATGTAGATTTGCCATATCCTAGAAAGAAGGAATTGGGAAGTATGAAGTTTTACAAGTATATCAATCAAATTCGCTCATTATTGGAAAATGAAGAAGAAATCGTTTAAAAATCTTAAAAATTTAATTGTGATGGCACTTTCCCTGGGTGTGTTTTTCATCTTTTGGGAACTGTTTGTTAAATATTCTGATATAAGTGCCATCGTATTAGTAGCTCCTTCTGAAATTCTTCCAGTTATCACGAATAACTATGATACATTACTGAAAGAACTGAAATACACCTCCGAAGAAGTTCTCTATGGATGGTTTTGGGGAAATCTCCTCGCTTTATTGACCTCAATTGTGATATTTTCCTATAAAAAAATCTCCGATTCAGTAATAAGTTTAGGGGTTATTGTGAATGCAGTGCCTTTGATTGCACTCGCTGCGATTCTAGGCGGATTTATCGGTACAGATCAAAACGCAAAAACTATCATTGTTGCTATATTATGTTTCTTTCCAATGTTAATTGTGGCAACCACTGCTTTCAAACGAGTAAACGGAGACTACAAAAGACTTTTTGACAGCTATAATTCAAGTAAGCCAATAACCTTTATCAAACTAATTTTCCCTGCGAGTTTGCCAGCAATTTTCACAGTCCTGAAACTAAATGTCGTAAATGCCATAACTACTGCAATTGTTAGCGAATTTTTCGGAGCACACGGAGGAATAGGTCAGTTCATACTAGCTAGAAAAGGTTTCTATGATCTTCCGATGGTTTGGGCAGGAATATTTTTCATAGTAATTAGTGGAAGTTTGTTCTACTTCACGATAGAAATCGCGAAGAGATTATTTATAAAGTGGAATTAATATATTTTTATTTTTTATTTTTTTAAGATGACGGAAAGCAAAAGCTCCCCAGGCAAATGGGTTTTCGTTCTAATTCTGGCGTTTATTGCTGTTGGAAGCATATATATGTACAACAATAAATCAGCTGACACAGAAAACGACGACGGAGAAAAGGACAAGATAGTCTTACAATTAAAATGGGTTCCACAAGCTCAATTTGCAGGATATTTCACTGCACTAGAGAAAGGTTATTACGAAGATGAAAATATCGAAGTAGAGATCAAATCAGGTGGTGTAGGAATTAACCCAGTAGATGTTTTAATTGCAGATGATGCTGACATTGCAGTCGCATGGACCGGTAATGTTTTACCTGCAATTGCAAAAGGTGAAGAGTTGGTAAATATCGGCCAAGGACTTCAAAGTACAGGTATGGTTTTGGTAGCAAAAAAATCTTCTGGAATTGTAAACCCAGCTGACATCGCAGGGAAAAAGATTGGTGTATGGCCAGGAGGAAATGAAACTGAACCTTTCGCATTCATTGCAAAACAAGGACTTGATAGAGACAAAGATGTAGAAATAATTTCGCAAGCATTCGATATGAACCAACTTCTAAATGACGAAATACACCTAGCATCGGCTATGAAATATAACGAATTAGAGCTAGTTTTTGAATCTGGACTAAAAGAAGAAGATTTAACAATCTTTGATTTAGAAGACTCAGGTGCAGGTATGCTTCAAGATGGTCTTTTTGTGAGAAAAGAATTTCTTGATGAAAATGAAGATGTCTTAGTCAGATTTCTCAGAGCGAGTATGAAAGGTTGGGACTATGCAATTATGAATCAAGAGGAAGCAATCGATATGATTGGCATGGACTTTACAGAAAATGACGTAACCGCAAGACCTCATCAGCTAAAAAGTATGGAGCAGATGGCGAAATTATTCATTGCTGACAAAGGTACATCTGAAGGTTTGTTCTTTATTGATGAAGATAAACTTGAGAATACGGTAGAAATCGCTAGAGAGTTTGTAAAGGAAGTGAAAGAAGGAGAAGACTTCAATATAGAGGATATTTACACGAACGATATCTGGGAAGAAGCTGTAAAAGAAGTCGATTTTAGTGATTATAGTGAAATTAACTAATTAAATATTAAACAATGAAAACATTTGTCGAAAGATTACATAAAGGTTCAGATCTTAAGCTCGAGATTAAGCGAATTGCAAAGGAGAATCATTTTTCTGCAGCCTGCATTGTTAACGCAGTCGGAAGTTTAAGTAAATTAGTTATTAGAACTGATGTTCAGGATGGAAAACCAGTAATCAAAGAATACGGCAAAGTAGAAATTGTTTCACTAATTGGAACTATTGGTAAAAACGGTGACCACCTACACATTCATATCGCAGGAGGACAGAAAGATGGTGTTGTTGTAGGTGGTCACCTCGTAGATGGTTGCATAGTACATACCACAGTGGAACTAATGTTTCTAGTGATGAACGATTTGGAATTCATAACGAAATTAGATCCTAATACAGGTTTTGACGAATTGGTCGTTAATTAGCTTAAGTCCTAATTATTATTTATTATTAATGAAAAAGCATAATGTGAGGGTAATCAATACCCCAATGGTCAGCGATTTGATTACAAAATTGAGAAACATCAACACAAATTCTCAACTATTCAGAATCTATTTGTACGACATCTCAAAACTTTTAATCTACGAAGCATTAAGTGATGTAGAAATGAAAGCTAATATAGTTCCGACTCAAACTGGAATTGATTTTGAGGGTGAAACAATTGGAGAAAAAATCGCATTCATCTCAATTCTACGAGCAAGTCTAGGGATGCTTTCTTCAGCAATGGAATTCTACCCTGATGGCGAATTCCACTGTCTTGGAATGAAGCGAAACGAAGAAGATCCCAATAATATCGAACCCAATTTCTATTTGGACCGACTTGAAGAAATGAGTCCAAAAACTGATAGAGTCTTAGTTATGGACCCAATGTTAGCCACTGGTGGTTCAATGATTTCGGCACTCAAATCAGTAAAAGAGAAACACGGCTTTAAAGGAAAAATCCAAGTTTTGAGTTTAATTACTGCTCTACCTGGAGCAGAAGCTATCTATAAAAAATTCCCGGAAGTGGAAATAATATGCGCAGGATTAGACGAAAAACTAAACGAACATGCCTATATCATACCCGGGTTAGGCGATGCGGGAGATAGACTTTTTGGGATTAATACAGATCTCAGTTCAATCCAATAAAAAAGAGCAGACACCTGTCTGCTCTTAATTTGAAATCAATATGGTTTACTCAACCAATTTGATATTTGATGCACTTAGACCTTTTTGAGTTTCTTCAATATCAAACTCAACTTTGTCTCCAACTCTAAGTTTTCTAGTAGCTAAATCACCTTCTAGAACGCTTTCATGATAGAAAACGTCTTTGTCGGCATCTTCTCTACTTATAAACCCGAAGCCTTTGTCAGTGACAGTTTTTACTGTACCGTTTGCCATTGTTGTTTATAAAAAAATAAAATTTTCAGGGAAAATTCTAGTGTAATTTGACGTGTATTGCCTATATATTCTTCCTTACTTGGTACATTATAACAGGAAACTATATCTTAAACCATACAACGGCATTCTAGAATGGTTTACATTTATTGCCGATGTAATTAATATTAATATTATTAGTTTTATATTAATATGTGTGGCAGATTCCACCTAGCTCCAGATGAAGATTTTTATCCTCGCTTTGGTATAAAACACAAGGATGACGATTTCCCTTTATCCATCAACACAAACGTTAAACCTGGTCAGTTTATACCTACGATTATTCGCGACCAAAAAAGGAATAAATTATACGGAATGAAATGGGGTTTTATTCCTGCTTGGGCTAAAGATCCAAAAATTGGATATAAAATGATAAATTCAAGATCGGAGACAATTTTCGAGAAACCTTCGTTTAAATCAGCTATTCGAAAAACCAGATGTCTGATACCAGCCACAGGCTTTTACGAGTGGGACGAGAAGAAAAATGCGAATCTTTTCCAACTTAAAGGGAAAAAATACTTTGCAATGGCTGGGATTTATTCTGAGTGGAAAGATCCTCAAGGTGAAATTCTGACAACTTGTTCAATCATAACTAGGGAAGCTAATAAAGATGTTGGAGATGTACATGAAAGGATGCCAGTGATATTAGACGAAGAATCTGAAAACGAATGGATGTCAAACGATGACATAGGTTATCTTGAACATATTCTCAATAAACCTACTGATAAGTCCCTATCGTCACGTATCGTCACCCTTTAGTCACGAGAATTCACAGAACCGCTCAAATTAATAAGCAAGCATAACAGAAGTTACAACATTCTCTCTTAATTCCTTATCGTACTCGTATGTTATTCTAACTTCTAACTTTCCCTCCTCTAATAGCGTTGCGTAGTAATTACTAAATTCATTTCGAGAAACCGATTCATCCGTGAACTGACCAGTTTTAACCCTAAAGATGGTTATTTCATTGATGGGCATCTTATTTAATTTCTCAGCATTATTTTCAAGAATAGGTCCGGAAATTGGAAAATCACAATCTATTACAGAGACATCTTCACAGGCACCATTTTCCTGTGCAATATGTGTAGCATCAAATCCATCATAGTAACTCACGTAATCGTATTCGATATAATCACTGCCAATCTCGGTAAGAATTGCATATATATGTGAATCTTCGGGTTCACTTTTCATAGTTTCAACTAATTGATTAACTGCGTATACCTCTTGTTTCAGCATGTCTACTTCCATATTCAATCTCGTGTATTGCCGAACGAAATAAAAACAATTGAAATATACCAATAGAAAAGATATATACATAAACAATTTCCAACCGATAAAATATTTCCAGTTAAGAACTCTCTTTTCAATTTTCATGATGTGTCATTAATAAACTAATAATTTATAGTAGACTCAAAGTAGAGAGGAATCAACACCTTCATTATCCACGTATAGATGACGATTACTTTAATTTATTTTATGAATGAGATAGTATATGGAAGAATATAGAAGTAGTTAATATATATTATACTTACAAAATGGAAGTACCACTTGGGAATGTGGTAGAAGTGCCTGAATTGGGTTACGAGGTAGACGTTCTTGGTGTACCTATACCCCCTGGCAATTATATTAGAACCAAAGTTGATGATCCGTACGCTGAACCAGGAACATACAATTATGAAGGCCCTTCAGTAAATGGGCAACCAAATAATCACTGGGTAAAGGAATCAGATCCATTAGCTCCTGCAAAACCTATTTAAGGAAAATATTCCAACTATATAAAAAAGCAATAAATGCGCTGAGCAAGATTCGAACTTGCAACCTACTGCTTAGAAGGCAGTTGCTCTATCCATTGAGCTATCAGCGCATTTATTGCTTTTGTGTTACCTACTGCTTATCCCGCTCATTGTATGCGAACTTAGTGAGCATTACAATGACGTGGATCCCGATCCTTCACAAATCATATCTACGGGATCCTCGATGATTTATAGACTCGCTCCGCTTCGTCCAAATCATCGGGAGAAGGCAGTTGCTCTATCCATTGAGCTATCAGCGCATTTATTGCTTATATTTTCGAAACATCAGCATTATACCGCTGAATGCTCTCTATTATAATGTTTTTCCCTATTTTTTTCATCTTTTTTCACGGATTCTAATATTTTGCGTTTGAATCCAAAGTTGTCAGAGTGAACAAACAATATAATCACATCAATGCTCTACACTTTATATATTTTATTGAGAGCATATGAACAGAGCACCAACCGAACTTGAAGTATTTATCCATGACATTGCAAGCCCACTTACGAATATTGGTATCAGTCTAGAGAATATGAAATCTCATATTTATACGAATCCTCGCAAACTCGAGAAGACAATAGTGGCAACACTTGACTCACTTGAATTCTTGCACTCAATATCTAGAATCCATAATTCCTATTTTTTTGATAATAAAAACACCAAGTATTCAGTAGAAGAGTTTGTACGTAAAATTGTTACAAATAAATTCGGCTTCATAATCGAACAAAACAAAATATTGCTTTTGTATGACGTACAAGAGGAGTTTGCGATTAATTATGACAAACTCTTATTGGACAGAGTAATAACTAATATCATCTCGAACTCAATTGATGCCCTTTTAGAGAAAAACCCTCATAAACCGAAGAAAATAAAAATTTCAATAAACAAATTACAAAACAAACTGGTGATTACAATCTTGGACAATGGAATTGGAGTTGACAATAATTTAATTAAAGAAATTTTTAATTATGGATATTCAGAAAAAGACTCCCATTTTGGTATTGGTCTCCCAGTAACTAAAGATATCATTGAAAACAGGTTTGGGGGAGTGCTGAAGTTTCAATCCCTAAGCGGTATAGGGACCTTAGTAAAAATTATACTTCCAATTTAAATCCTACAAAGATAACCATAACCGTGCGAGGTCTCGATGAAATCCTTTGCTTTTATTCTTTTTAGTTTTTTTCGCAGGTTCGAGATATAACAATCAACAGTGTTATGGGTAATATCTGGCTTATCAAGCCAAACATTTGAAACAAGCCTATCCCTAGATACCATGCAATTTTTGTTTAGTATCAGAAACTCTAGTAGTTTGTGCTCCCTCTTTGTTAAGGATTCACAAAATGCATCTTTGCGAATACACATTCCTTGAAAATCGATTTCAATTTCGCCAATTTTATGAGTTGAGTATCTCTGCATAGGGGGTTTGCTGATTAACCTTTCAATACGTGCAGTCAATTCGATATGGGAGAAAGGTTTTGACAGGTAATCATCTACACCGATTCGAAAGCTTTTAGCAAGATGTTCTGAGGATGCCTGACCTGTCAACATAAGTACTGGAGTTTCAATATCTCTAACTCTGAGATTATTGATAATCTCATCACCATTCATTTCAGGGAGCTTAAAGTCAACGAGAAGACAATCAAAATGTTTCGATATCGCGTATTTGTAACCTTTTCTACCGTTGTCTACTATGGTAGTATTAAATCCATGTTGTTTTAGAGACTCTCTTAGAGTAAATGCAAGTTGAAGATCATCTTCAATAATTAATAAGTTTTTCATATTTATATGTTAGAATCTAAATTCGCTTAAATAAGAAATTCAAATATGAAGTTACGTAAACGTATACAACTTATGGTTTTGTCATTATCGATAGTTAGTTTTCTAGTACTGACACTATTCTTCTTCGTGATGAGCAACGAAGGCAGTGATATCTCAGCGCAGGATTATGATCTAGCAGATTCACTCTTGATTGATAATCAAAAAATCAACCTCTACTACGATAACAACAACAACCAACTGAAGGATAGCGAAGAATCAACATGCGAGCAATGCGCTTCAAAGCAAATTTTAATTGAAATCGTCACAGATGTTGGAAAGGAACTAATAGTAAGAGAAACCGAATCAGATGGGACACTAAATCTGAAATCAATACGAGTATCAGCTCTTTGGGCATATCTTCCAGAAGAAAAGTTAATTATTCCTACATTCACATTCACCAATATGATGGATAATTCAGAATTTGATATCCCTGTTATAGCCTTAAACTACGAACTTGTAGGAGAAAACTCAAATATCGGAAATGTAGATTACAGAAATTTGAATAATAATAATTATGAAATAGATTTTGAATATAAAAATATCATTCCAGTATTAGATAATTTCATTAATTCAGACCTACCAGTGTGGTATGTTTACTATCCTAATGCAGATGTTGTTGATAATTACTACATCTCGTCAGGCTTAATAGAAACCACCAACGAAAAGACAAATAATTCTTCAACTTTTTGGCATTTTGTTCAGGAGTATTCCACTATAGACAACATCGATCAGTACAAATTACTTATACCGAAGGTTTAAGGGGCGGTCAGAGTCCACAAACTAGCTACATAAATCACTGCCAGAATCATTGTTAAAAGTTTTCTACTTTTCATCTTTTCAGGAAGATTCCTAATTAAAAGATTATAAATTACAAGCGCTAAGGAAATCTGAGCGATAAAAAGTATTGTCAGTAGATTAAAGTTAAAAAAGCTGTATTCGAAATTAATTTCAAAAGGAAGTTTCTCATCTAACAAAATTATAACCATCGCCACGATTCTCATAAATAAGTACCCTGCAATTGCTATTGTGATTTGATTTAATAAGAATTTTTTATCATCTTGTTTAATCTTAAGAACCCTAAATAACAAAACAATCAGAAGATTTATTCCCAAAACAAACATTATGTAAGCACCCCACATTGCATAATTAAGAAATGCCACTTGTTTTGCGATTTCATTTATTGTTAAATCATCCGCGCGAATATATGAGGTTAAAAAGTATGTAGAAAATGTAATAACGCTGGCAATTAATAGAAACACAAGTAATTTAATCTCATTCAAAGGTAAATACATTTTGACAAATTCATCAAAGTCATAAAAGTATCTAAATATATTAGCAATACTATGGTTTGTTTTATTTAGTTTGACTTTCGACAGATTTATTTTTGGCTTTTTAATAACAATTTTCATAAGATTTAAGTAAAAATTGAAGAGTAGGTAAATTAAAGATAGAATGAATACAGTATCCCTGTCAATCAATAATAAACATGCCCAAGAAAGTACATCTGTCAAAAACATCAGTTTTCAAGAGATACAAATCCTTGATACTCCTACCATTAGGAACTGTCATACTATTAACATTGTGTGTATTAATTTTTGGACTAGGACTCGATAAAAGACTTTTTGATAGTTCTCTAGAGGGTTACATTTTTGATAAGAATAAAAACCCAATTATTGGGGCAAATGTATGTATCAAAGACAACTGTGCTATAACTGGAAATAATGGATTCTACAAAATACAAGAACTCAAGTTAGGAAACAATGAAATTATTGTTACCTCTGACAAACACTTAAATCTCGTAGAATCAATTACTATTGATAATGGCGTTAATACCCTTAGTGTCGAATTGACAGATGCAACACTTGCAAATTTAACTGTAACCATGAGTGATGTGAGTGAACTTCAACTTAACGAGCTTAAATTTTTATTAGATGATAAAGAATTAACTGAAAAAACAAGTAAAATTGATGAAAAGTCTATTGAACTGAAATTAGAAAACAAGAAAACAGGACTTTACAAGCTTAAAGTTGCATCCAGTTATTATGTAGACGAAGTCATCGATTTGATAGTAGAACCAAATATTGAAAATAAATATGATATCAAGTTAGAACCTTCTTCAACTTTCAAAATCTATATCCAGAATTGGTTAGATTCCACGTCACTCGCAAATACTCAAGTCACCATAGGTAATGACACTGAGCTTAGTACAGACGATAAAGGTATGTTAGCGATTGACGAACTTTCAATTTATGAGAAAGAAATTTTGTTCGAAAAAGAAGGTTTCTTGAAACAAATATACACTCTTGTAAATCTACATCCAGGGATAAATCCTGATTTAACTGTCAAACTTGTTCCCGATGGAAAGATTACATTCGTGAAAGAAACTGCACTTGGAAAACAAATATTCCTGAGTAATTACGATGGGAGCGATGCTAAACAACTCACAGTAGATGGTATGAACACAAATCCATGGATAGATGAAAGAAATGAAAAGGTATACTTTCTAAAAAACCAAGTTGATAAAGCAAGCATTGTTCATTGGGTTGATTTCCTAGGAGAAGAGACAAAGTTAATATCGACAAAGACTGATCAGCCAGCGAGGAAATTAGACTTAGTTAATTATAGAAAAGATATTAGAATTTTTATAAGAGAAACCGATAGTGAAAGTAAGATTATAAAAACCAATTTGGACGATAATCAAGAAAGTATTTTATACGACCTATCGAATAGAGAATTACAAGATTCATTACTTTCCCAAGATGGTAATCAATTTATATTTAGCTTTGTAAGTAAAGAACAGTCAAATATAACCGAAGAAGGAATTTACACTAACAATATCCGCTTCAATCGTACGACGAACCTTATAAAATTTAATACAGGTGATGAAGAACGAGTATCTCAACCAAAAGCAGTAAATGATGATGGAAATATCTTAGCATTAACTCTCGACGGTGAGTTATTTATTCATAGTTATTCTGGCGAACAAATCGAAAGAATTACAAATGACAATATTGAGAAATCTACATTTCATTTCCAACCGGAGACTAACAACATAACTTATATCAGAAACATCGAAGGCAAGAAAGAGCTTGTTCTTGTGGATCCTTTTTCAAAGGTTATGAAAATATTAGTTCAGACTGACGCAGAATCTATCGATTATCGGTGGTTAACTAAGGAAATTTTCAACTACGTAAGTAATGGAGAGTTGTGGATTTCCTCGGTTAACAACTTAGAGTCAGCCAAACTGGTAGACAAAACAGTTACGCTTTAGATAATTCCTGAACCCAGTTATACAATTTACCAATTCCTTCATGGACACTTGTTTGAGGTGCCCATCCAAAATCATTTAATGCCTTGTTGTTATTGCTGATAAACACTTTTTGATCTCCAGGTCGCCATGGGAAATATTCAGTTTTGACCTTGGATTGAAGGATTGATTCGATGACATCTAATGCTTCAATTAAAGAGACAGAATTCACAAGTCCACCACCAACATTGTAAATTTTACCCGATGTGGTTTCCAAGTTGTCGATTGCCATTTCGTAAGCGCGAAGAAGATCATCAATATAGAGTAAGTCTCTAACCTGTTTCCCATCACCAAATATTTTTATAGTTTCTTTCTGATAAGCAGTTCTTAAGAAATGAAAAACCCAACCCTGATCTTCGGTTCCCCATTGTCTTTGTCCATATATACATGACTGTCTAAATACTAGAGTTTTTAATCCGTAAATTCTAGAAAAATCACGAACATATTGGTCCGCGCTTCCTTTCGAACAACCATATGGAGAATGGAAATCGAGATTAACATCTTCTGAAACACCCTCTAATAGAGCATCATCTGAAAACGCATATCTACCGTTTTTCTCCTCAACATTAAATTCTTCTAATCCTCCATAAACTTTATTTGTAGAGGCGAAAACAAAGACTGCGTCAGGACTGTGTTGTCTCGTCGCATCCAGAACATTCAGTGTCCCTCTTGCATTGATTTCAAAATCTTCAATTGGATTTACTACAGAATCAGTTACTGCTGCTTGAGCTGCTTCATGGAAGACAAAATCTTTGCCCTGGACTGCCTTGGTAACCGACAATTCATCCCTGACATCACCTCTAATGACTTGTATGCCTCCACCGAAGGATTCAAGCCATGGAAGATTTTTCTCTACATTGTTTCTGGAGAAATTATCAAAGATGGTTACGTTTGCTTTGTTCTGAAGCAGATATTTGGCTAAATTAGACCCAATGAAACCTGCACCACCAGTAATTAATACATTCTTTTTATTCCAGTTCATAATTTTAATTTTATAAAAAATAGGGTGCCGCTACTGCGACACCCTAGATTGTATCAGTAAATCCTAATCTGTTAAAATCCCACCATTGGTTTTTCTTTTACCGATTAGATTTCCAACATATATGTGACCACCTAGTGCGAAGAATGCAATTCCCGAAATTATTGCTATTACTGGTATGATAATCCTGTTTGTATTATCACCTAGTATTCCTGTGGCTGGAAGACACATTACATTTACAGTGTGTACTGCTCTACCGACTTCTATTCCATCCTGTTTCACTATCACGGTATTAACATAGGTCCCGAAATCAGCGTTTTGAACTGTAACTGAATAGGTAAAGGTCTTAGTTTCGTTTGCAGCCATATTTGTATCTGCCCATACAATTTCATTCAGGTCGGCATTATACACACCACCTGCGGAGATGGAACTCACACTAAGCATATCTCCAGTAACTTTCTCATCTAATATGTCTGTAATTTCCAATACTCTACTTTCAGAGGTTGGATTTGTTACAGTCACTGTGTAGACAACTGTCGCAGATGTATCTGCTTGACATGTTGGTGCAGAGGTTTTGGTTACTGTAACATTCCCTGGTACTACTACTGTCGTAGGATCGTCATCTGTGACGACCTCTTCAGTATCTACTGATTTGGCAGTTACTGTAACAACATTTACAAAACCTGAGTTCACATTTGCTTGGGTACATGTAAATGATTTCGATTCTCCAATGGCAAGTGATACTTGAAGAGTATCGGCTGTACCATCATCTTCCGTAAGATATCTTGCACATGATAATGCCAATGGATCAGTAACATTCACATTTTCCAATGCAACTGCACCGATATTAGTTACAGTAATGTAGAAAGTTGCTGTACCACCTTTTTCAACAGTTTGAGTATCTTGAGCCACTGAGTGATTTTCTACTTCAGATTTCTGTACTCTAATTGCCGGAGTTCCAGCTAATACAACTTCACTATCATCTTCATCCTCAACAGGGGACCTTCCATCGATAGGTGTTCCTATCACTTCGGCAACATTAGTATAGGATTCAGTAACATTCGTATCTTGACATGAGTAAGTAACGCTTTGATCAACCTTGAGAACACCTACAGGTGTACTGTCGGCTAAGTCTTCTGTTGAGATGTTCCTAGCACACCCTGGTGCCATCGCATCTGTTACAACTACATCTTTCAAATCAATTTCGCCTGTATTTGTAACCGTAATATGGAACGTTGCGTTACCTCCTGAGGCTATGATTTGGAAATCAGTAGCATTATTATGATCAGCAATTTCTGATTTGATAATTTGAATTTGCGGATTTAATCTAAATAGACCAGCATCCCAGCAAAGATCGGTTTCTCCTGCATCTAGTGTTATGTTTCCTGTATAACCAGTTGATATGTTTGCGTCACTGTCTTTACAAGAATCTGTACCAGCGCCTTCAGGACTATACGCATAGCCAGCAGGAAGTGTGAATTTGACCACGTATGTTCCTGCTTCTACGTTATCAAACAGATAACATCCTGTATTATCCGTGGTGTCTGTCTGTAGTGCTGTAGTTGAAGTTGCACTACTATAAAGACCAACCGTTACACCAGGTACACCAGTCGTTTCAGAGGTGTCTTGTATACCATCTTTGTTTATATCTTCCCAAACACAGTCTCCAATCTTTCCAACTTGCAGATAGTAACCTGCATCCCACGAATTGTCTGTCTGTCCAGCAGTTAAAGTGATGACCTCAGTTTTTCCTGAAACTACGTTTGCATCGCTATCTTTATCATTATTCGACCCTAAGTTTGCACCTGTTCGGGTGTAACTAGGAATGTCTTCAAATTCAACAATATATTTCCCAGCGTCAATATTTCTAAATGTATAATTACCTAATTCATCTGTCTGGAGCGTTGCAATCGCTGTAGTACCTGTCTCTGTATACAAGTTAACTGTAACCCCCTCAATTCCTGGTTCTCCATCATCTTGAATACCATTTTTGTTGTTATCTCGCCATACGAAGTCTCCAAGATTAGCTTTTAAAGGCTCTGGAGTAGGAGTTAGTGATGGTGTCACTGTTGGTGTAGGTGTTCGAGTTGGTGTTGGTGTAGGTGTACGTGTAGGAGTTGGTGTTGGTGTATCCTCAACAGCATTCCAAATTACTCTTACCCTATACTCATGGGAACCATTACAAATTGGATCATCCTTATCTGTTCCGGTTGTTCTATTACACCACTCTTCTGGTGGTCCATCCAATCCGGTAAAATTTATATCTACGACCAAAGCTCCTTTCGAGCTATCCCAATTCCCGGTCACTACCTTTGGAGTGGCAGGAAACCATGTGTTATCTTTTGTTTCGTCAGCGTGTGGTAAATTAAATGGTCCGATTTGAGCATTGGTGTAACCCAAAGCTTTCAATGCATTAATCTCCGCAGTACAATCAGCCTGATCGGTACCATTACCTAGATCTTCCATTACAATCGTTTTATTTAATCCAGGAATTTTTAATTCGTGAGTTTCGTTCATTTGAACTATACAACTAGTATTTCCCGCACTCCAACCCCATTGTGTTTCGATTTTAACTGTACCTTCTTTGAAATTAGTTGGTATTTGGAATGTTTCCTTTTGGGCTGGTTTTTGTTTCCAAATATCGCCCACTCTCCACTCTGTAACAACTGGTTCAACTGCAGCATCACTGTCATCAGGTGCGACTTCTCTTTTTTGGAAAAGGTACACACCAAGTATCAACATAAGAAACACAAAAAGACTTGCAACAGCAGCTATAATAAGCGTTTTGGTTCTTTTATCGTATGAAGTATTCATAGAGTTACGGTATCAAAAAATAGATATTATTAATAATCTAACACAAGCGCAAAGCGATGTTAAATAATTTTAGAGGAATTTACATTACGGGATTTATGAGTGAAGACTTTCCAAAAAAGCGAGTACGTCTTCCCAACTCTTGGATGTGTAGTCAGCATAATCATCAAGTTCTTTTCTGTGAACATTTTCTGTGAAAAGTACAAACTTATCTACTTCTCCACTTTTTTTTACTTCGTAATCAGTATAACCATCTCCTATCATAACTTTATTACCAGATAGTTTCAGATTTTTTACACATTCAATTTTTCCACCAGTCTTACATAATGCAATATCTCTATCAATTCCTGAGATTTTATCCTCTAAATTATAAATAAACTTGTTGGACAAAACATTCTTTTCGTTAATTCCGAATCCTTTCACGATTGGAACAATCCATTCTTCAAAACCACCAGAAATTATATAAATACGCGAGGAGTTATCTTGAAAAAACTCCTTATTTCTAATAATAGATTCTGTAATATTTTCTTTTAACAAAGCTACTAAACTAGCTATATCACTTCTAGATGACTGGAACATTTTCAGTCTGGAATCCAAAGAATCTTGGAAGCTGATTTTTCCAGTCATACCTTGATTTGTTATCTCTTCAATTTTGTTTATTATTTCTTGTTTACGAGTATTTCCATTTAAAGTAATTTTTGCGAGTTCCTCCAGTCCTTCAAGTTTTACAAAGGTACTATCAAAATCGATTATTATATTTGTATTTAAGTCAGATAGGTTCATAAAATCGATAAAAACAAGGAGTAATATATCAGAAATATTAGGTATCTGGAAATTCAAAAGATGAATTTTATCAATATTAATTGTATTATTAGTTATATTTAATAATATTATGGATAATACTGGTCAAATCCTCCTCATCACTTTGGTCACCGCGATTGGAAGTAGCATTACTACATATTTATATCGCAAGAGAAAGATAGCAAAAAAGGACTATAGTTTGTCAGATCATGCCAAGACAAAAAGACCCGACATAACTATCGGGATGTAAACGATGATTGGAGTTTTTTAAGAAGCAAGTTATAATTGCCTCATGATTTATTTCTGACGTGAAGAGGTTTTCCAAATATAAAATATTACTACTTTTAATAATCCTTCTCGGTGCATTCTTACGTTTCTACAATCTCGACTGGGGAAATCAAAATTTCTTTCATCCAGATGAAAGGAACATAGCAATAGCCACTTCAAATATTAATTTTATTAGAGGTGACTATAATCCTGACTTTTTTGCTTACGGAAGCTTTCCCATTTATATGATTTATATCGTTTCGAAGGGGGATTTCGACACTTCACTATTATTCGGAAGGTTATTAAGCGCTATCTTTTCTACTATTAGTTTGTATCTAATCTACTTCATCACTAAAAACCTACTTTTTTCAATATTGCTCAAGGATGGTGAATCAATTAAAAAAACTAACAAAATTGAAACATATTCAATACTTGCTGTTGCATTGGCAGCTTTCTCTCCGGGTTTAATCCAATTTGCACACTTCACAACATTTGAATCATTTCTTACATTTGAGTACTTGTTGTTTACATTTCTGGCACTCAAATTATTAAATAAGCCTTCATTCCTCAACTATGTATTCATAGCAGTCATAATGGGACTTTCTGTAGGAACAAAAATAGTCAGTCTCTTTTTGGTAGCGGTATTTCTAATGATCCATTTCTTCGTTATTCTCAAAGGAAGAACTGATGATACAAATAAGTTGAAATTTATTATCAAATTCCCTTTCAAATTTCTTAATAACAAATTCTTTTCAGCAGTCCTGTTATCAATCCTTATTTTCGTTCTCACAAATCCATTTATTTTTCTAGATTACCAAAACTTCAGAAATTCACTTAATTATGAAAGCTCTGTTGCAAGAGGCACACTGCCTGTTTTCTACACACAACAATTCTTAGAAACCATTCCATTCGTATATCAAGTTTTGTACGTTTTCCCAAGTCTGATAAGTTGGCCACTTACGATTTTCTCGTTATTTGCACTGTTTTATTTGATTATTTATTGTCTTAGGTATGGTCTAAGGTACATTTTCAAAAACGAATCCAAGTCCAAACTTCCTATTATTGTATTCACACTTATCGGGCTAGGTTACACCGCCTTCCACTTAACAATGTTTGTTAAATGGAGTCGATATATGGTTCCTTCAATTCCTTTTCTAATAATTGCCTTCGTCATAGTTCTGGTAAATCTTTCGTATAAACGTCATAAAATGATTAGATTGATTTCAAAGTCCACATTACTTGTGGTTTCAATATTTGCAATTATTCAAGGGTTGAATTTCTTTACAATCTATCTTAAACCCGACCCTCGACTTGAAGCTGCAAAGTGGTTAAAAGAATATTCCAATAACAGCGATACTTTTGCAGGAGAAGTCTACGATATTGGAATGACTGCGTTCAATGGAGCTGTCGGCAATCACAGAATTACCGAGTATGACTACTACAATCTTGACGATGGAATAAACGATCAAGCTGAATTGGAATCACTTAACAAGTTGATGGATGAGTCAGAGTATGTCATTGTGCCCGCCGAGAGAATATATCCTACAAGAGTTCGACTAAAAGACGAATTCCCAAACGGATATCGACACTATGAACAACTTTTTGAGGGAGAATTGGGGTTCGTCAAAGTTGCTGAATTCACCAGAACCACATATCTAGAAGACTTATTTGATATTAGTTTTTATAGTGGAGGAATATTTATGCCTTTGAACTACGATGAAACATTTAGAGTTTTTGATCAACCTACTGTAACAATTTTTAAGAAAAACACATGAATATTGTAATGTTAACTACTTATTATCACCCTCATGTCAGTGGACTCACACTTTATTTCCAGCGTTTAGCTGAAGAATATGTAGAACTTGGACATAATGTCACAATTTTGTGTGCACAACATGATAAAAATCTAAAGAACAAAGAAATTATCAAAGGAGTAAAAGTCATAAGAACTCCTTATCTATTCAAAATTAATAAAGGCATGATTTTGCATAAAATCATTATTGATGCTTGGAAACCATTGAAGGAGGCTGATGTATTGCATAATAATCTCCCATCCATAGAAGCGCTTCCAGTGGTAATACTGGCAAAGTTGTTTCGTAAGCCAATAGTCACAACTTATGTTTGCGATATCACACTACCCAAATTTTTCGGAAGTAAATTACTAGACAAAATTATAGATATTAACCATCATCTGGTTTTAAGATTATCAGACACCGTAGCTTCATTTACACTAGATTTTGCCAAGCATTCTAGAGTTCTGAAAGGATATTATAAAAATACCGTAGAGGTATTACCCATAGTAGAACTGAATAAGAAACATATAATTAAAATAAACGAGTTAGAGAATTCTCCCCATCCTCGAATTGGCATGGCAACCAGAATCGCTGCTGATAAAGGTATCGACTATATGGTAAATGCATTACCAACAATTTGGAAAATATTTTCGACCGCGGAACTTTTCATTGTAGGTACCATTAACGCGGTGGGAGAAGAAAAATATTTAGAAAAACTAAAACCATTGTTCAATAAATACGAAGATAAAATACATTTATTAGGGCAAATCGATCCGAACGCAATGCCCTATTATTTCAAAAACATTGATGTTTTAGTTGTGGCCAGTACAAACTCTACCGAGGCTTTTGGCATGGTACAAGTTGAAGCTATGCTGGAGGGGACACCTGTTGTGGCTACCGATTTGCCGGGTGTCAGAGTACCTATTCAAACAACTGGTATGGGTGAAATCGCAAAGATTGCTGATAGTGAAGATTTAGCGAAGAAAATTATCAGTGTTTTAAACAAAGATAAATCCTACTCTATGGACGCTCTCCATAAATTCAATAAAAAAAGTGTGATTGAGACAAACCTGAATTTATATAAAGACTTGTTGAAAAGAGATGAATAAATCAATTTTGAAGAGATATTTACCATTCCTAACCTTCATCATCTTCTGTATTTATATTATCACCCTAGAACTTTCATATTATTTTGATTCCTCATTAGGAAAAGTAGGGATTGTATTATGGTACATGTTGGGAGTCCTACTTATCACGCACACAATTCTTGAATTTTTTGGTTTACTGAAAAAAGTATCTAAAGGTCATTTCATAGTACCGATTGTTATTTTTCTAATATTAAATGTTGTTGGAATCTTCTATATGTCCAGGCCTGAAAACATAAGCTTGGAAGCGACCCAACAAGTAAGCTGTGCAATTAATAATTTCTCAGTTTCGGAAGACTGGGGATATTTTCAAAATTGCTTTCTAGGTTACCCTGCAAGACAATTCTTAATGCCTTTAATTCCTAGCTTAGTTGGTAATAGTGTCTTCGCCCTACATCTAGGTAACTATATATACTTTCTAATTGGACAAGTCTTATTTTTATCGGTCTCGGCAAAATGGATCTCCTCAACTAAAAAAATCCGAGAGAACTTGGTTTCGATGTTATTAATCATTCCTTTTCATTTTCATTTTTTTAACTACTTAAATCTAACCTTCGAACAAGCATTTTATCCAATCGGACTCGGGTTAATTTTGTTTTCAACTTTGTTGAATATGAAGTTACAGATTAACGTCCGCAATATTTTGATTTTCCTAATTTCGGGATTACTTATAATCTCTTCATACACAACTGCACTTGCATATATTCCACTAATATTTTTATTCGGATTGTATTTCCTAATAATACAGAAATCTAGTAAAAAGCATAAAACAATAATTTTGTCATCACTAATTACACTGGCCGTGTCATTAGTAGTATCACTCGCATACAGAGGGGACTTGCGGTTTGAAAATAATAAGGAAGTTCTGGACAAAGAAAAAACGGAGCTAATTGTTCGAACAATCTTCGGGTTCAGTGATGGTTTAAATTTCGTTTCCCCAGTTTTCACACTAATTTGGATTCTCACCTTGGTATCTGCACTTCTATTTAAGTTTAGATTGCTTGGGGTTGTATTTCTGGTTTGGGTAATTGCAGTATTCCACTCATCCGTTTCAACACATGGTTACGCAGGTCCTGACATGGTTTTCTCATTATACCGAGCGAGTGTGTTAATCCCACCAATGCTATTCTTACTACTTTATAATAGAGTTAGTTTTTTCAATAAAAAATATTCATTAATAGTGGTTTTGATTCTATTGATAAGTGGATTGCTCTTTCAATACGACTATTATAAAACTAAAGCCGATAACAAATCCGTAATACTTTACGAACTATATACTACTCTAAACAGAGAAATCGAACCCCCAAAGGAAAAGCTTTATCTTTTTGAACTAGATAAAGAACCATTTCTCCCGATACTCAATGGTAGCGGATATTTTATGAAAGATATTGAAGTAATTTTTACCAAAGATCTATGTATTGTCGATTCTAAGAATTCCGCGATTCTCACAGATAAAGCTATTCCTAATGTAGAATGTGAGAATGAAGTTGATTATAATCAACTTGACCAAAAATCATTAACCATAGAAGGAATAAATGATACTCTTTATTTGTATCAATAATTAAATGAAGAAATATTTAACAAAACTAAATTTTTACGAGATTGTATTACTTGTATTAATTGTTCTTTTAGCTTCTTATTTTAGGTTTACCGGAACAAATTGGGATAATTTTGCACACCTTCACCCCGATGAGAGATATATGACAATGGTAGCCATTGCCGTGCAGTGGCCTGAAGACTTTGAAGAGTATCTTGATCCGCAGACATCTCCACTTTCCCCTTACAACAATAACTTTGGTTCTTACATTTACGGGACACTTCCTCTATTTTTCGTGAAATATGTTGCCGATAGTTTGGAATTAGGAGATTATAACAATCTCCACCTGGTCGGCAGAACTTTAAGCGGAATTCTAGATATTGGAAACCTCCTATTAATATTTTTAATTGGTAACAATATCTATCGAAAACGTCTTGGATTAATTGCGGCGTTATTCTATGCAGTAGCAGTTATGCCAATTCAACAAAGTCATTTTTTCACAACCGATACGTACGAAACATTTTTTGTCTTAATTACATTCCTTCTATTAATAATTTTTCTAAAGGTTAGATCACCTATGATTAATATTTCTCTTAGCATTTTAATAGGAATCTCAATGGGACTTGCCCTTGCAAGTAAAATCTCAGCTGCAGTATTTGGATTGATGATTGGTGTTGCTTTAGCTATGAAATTCCTACAACAGTTAAAAAGATTTTCACTTCCAAGAAATATGTTTTATGTTGTTGATTTTGCTCTTCTAATCCTTATCACAATTTATGTCGTCTTCCGGTTAGCCTCCCCATATATATTTAATGATGCTAGTTGGTTGGATATCACCTTGAATAAAAGCTTCCTCGAGTCTCTTAATTTCCAAAGATCTGCGATTACAGGTGAAGTTATATTCCCGCCTTCGATGCAATGGTTCGAAACTACCCCATACCTATTTCCTTTGAAAAATATAATAGTATGGGGACTTGGTATTCCGATAGGAATAAGTGCGATCTTTGGACTTGGATATTTTGTTTATGAACAGATTCTATATCTGAAGCACCATTACAAATTAAAGCAACTTCTTACACCACTTACATCCCCATTATTAATAGCATTTATCTGGATAATTGGTGATTTCATATACAGAGGCGGAAATTTTGTAAAGTCGTTTAGATATTTACTGGCGATACTCCCATTCCTCACTATTTTTGCAGCTTTAGCAATTTACCAACTAAAGAAAGTCAATAAACGAATTTATTATATTGTTTTGGCATTGGTGTTTTTACCTACACTGCTTTGGGCTTACGCGTTTACGAACATATATAGAACAACCACAACTAGGATTGAAGCATCAGACTGGATTTATGAGAATGTCCCAGCAAATAGCACTGCAGTTGTTGAACACTGGGACGACGGTATACCATTTAAAACGTTGGTACCTCCTCCTCATCTATACAATGCAACTGAACTCGCTGTTTACAATCCAGACGATCATACGAAGATTCCTTATCTTTTCGAAATACTTAGTAAGACGGATTATATATTTTTAAGTAGTGACCGAGCACGAATGACAATCGGTGAGCTTCCTGATAGACACCCTATTATGACATCGTATTATTCCGCTCTGGATGATGGTTCTCTAGGGTATAAATTAATAAAAGAGGTCTCATCTTATCCAGAAATTTTTGGAATTGAAATCAATGATAGTAAAGCAGAAGAAGCTTTCTGGGTATATGATCATCCAACAGTTAGAATATACAAAAAAGAAAGACAATTGCCTATGAATGAGTTCTCTTGTGTACTTGGCCGTGAGAAGGGTTCAGTATGGAGTGAATCTAGATGTGTAAATATAAACGAATTATGAATATGACTATAAATTTAATCAAAAGAATAAAATATTACCTGATTTCTATTAAAACCCTACTCCTCAAAGTTCCCCTCAAAGTTCTTTGGAATATGACTTTTAACAAGGAAACGGTTCTAAAACTCGACGACGGTGCTTCGTTCAAGTTAAGAAACAAATTCGATTTATGGGTTGTAAAAGAAACGTATATTGATGAAGATTATCAGATTGATGAGGAACTGGTCGCTCAAAATCCAACAATTATTGATATTGGTGCGTATATCGGAGATTACTCAATCTGGGCTGCAAAAAAATACTTGAATTCGAAAGTTTATGCGATTGAGCCTGTTAAAGAAAATTATGATTTAGTTTTAGAAAATATCAAAAACAGTTCATTAAGCAATATTAAGCCCTATCGGTTAGCACTTCACAGTTCAGAAACAGAACAATATCTGAAAACAAAAAACATCAGTCTTAGCCAGAGCTTTATTGCACAAAATGAAGAATCCATGGATGAAAAATCTCCAAGTATGTCTCTCAAAAACTTTATGAAAGAAGAAAAGATTAAAAAATGTCATATCTTGAAAATGGATTGTGAAGGTTCAGAATATGATATTTTACTTAATTCAGATACCACATTCTTGAAAGAGAAGTTCGACAATATCATCTTGGAGTATCATACGCATCCCGAATATTCATACAAGGATTTGGTTAAGCATTTTGAATCAGCAGATTTTGAAGTGGAAATAATTGCACCGAAGTTTGAGAATGGAACTGGATTTATGAAAGCAAAGAAGTCTAAATAATTTCCCTAATCTGACTAGCGATTGCCACTCTATCAATTTCATACTTCTCCCACAATTTTCGATGACTTCCAGACTCACCGAAAGTATCGTAAATGCCAACTATTTTTGTAAATACGGGATGATTTTCCGCAACAATTCTGGAAATGCTCTCTCCGGCACCACCCCAAATATTATGCTCTTCTACAATCAACAGTTTTCCAGTTTTACGAACCGACTCTAAAATACCTTCTTTGTCTAGTGGTTTGATAGTATGGAGATTTAATAATTCGACTTTTCCACCATCTTTATCCACTTCTAGTACAGCTTGAAGAGTTTCATAGACCATAGATCCAGTTGCGATTACGGTTAATTTATCCCCTGATAAAAGTTTCTGAACTTTTCCAATCTCAGTATGTGCGTCTTCTTTCAGGAAAACTGGAAATTTTTCTCTTGTGAGTTTCATATATATCGGTCCCTTAGCTCTTGAAATCAAATGTGTCATGGTTTTTGTTTGATTGTAGTCAGCAGGATTGACAATTACCATGTTAGGGATAGCTTTCATCATAGCGATGTCACTCTCCATCTGTGCGGATGCTCCATCTGGACCGACATGAAAACCGTAATGAGATGAAACAACTTTGAAATTTTGGTTTTTAATCGAACCGATTCTAATTTGTGCAATATTCAATCCAGGACTAAATGCCGCAAATGAGGTAATAAAAGGAATTTTGCCATAATGGCTCAAACCAATTGCTATACTCGCCATATTCTGCTCTGCAACTCCAATTTGTAAATACCTCTCTGGGAATACCTCCATAAAGTCGTTTAATTTTAACGAACCTGGAAGATCTGCATTCAATACCACAACATCGTCGTTTTCATTTGCCACAGATACAATCGCCACACCAAAAGCTTCTCGAGTTGCCATTTTCTCAAGTTCAGACTCGTTTTTATATTTTTCTAACAAATAATCCATCTTGTGTTTAAACTAGTTAAATTTATCCAATTCAGCTTGAAGTTCCTTTAGTGCTTTTTCAACTTCTACAGGATCATCTTTCCAATCATGATATTTATAAAGTCGTTCCATAAAACTAATATCTTCACCTGCTATTGTGTGTGCGATGATGGCGACAGGTTGATCAATTTTCTTAACAAAATCGAATGTTTGTAATATTTCGTTGTAATCATGACCATTAATATCAAGTGCTATCCAACCGAAACTCTCATATTTTTCTTTTAAATTTCCTAAAGGCATGATGTCCTCAGTATTGCCATCAATTTGAACGTGATTCCTATCTACAATGACCACAAGGTTGTTTAGACTCCACTTATTAGCGGACATGATTGCCTCCCATGTCTGACCTTCTTGGTGTTCACCATCTGAAGTGATTACATATACTTTGTTGGGTTTTGAGTCCATCGTTAAACCTAAGGCAATCCCTACACCCTGTGAAAGTCCCTGACCTAGTAATCCGCTTGTATTCTCAACTCCCGGAATTCCTAATTTAGGATGTCCCTGTAGAAGTGAGTCGATTTTACGAAGGTTATTCAGTTCTTCTTTGGGGAAGAAACCTTTTCTTGCAAGAGCAGCATATAGAATCGGACAAACATGTCCGTTTGAAAGCATTATGTAATCTCTTTCATCCCAATCAGGATTTTGCGGATCAAGATTAGCTACTTTGAAATATAGACAAGTTACAATGTCTGCAATACTAAAAGCACCTCCTATATGACCAGAATCAGCTTTATCGAGCATCTTTATCACATCTATTTTTAACTCATAAGAGAGTTTGCGAAGTGCATCAAGTTCAACTTTACTGTAATCCATATTATCTTAGTGAAAACTCAACTGAACGATTGGACGATAAATCAGAATAGACCAGAGTAAAATCTTCATTTGTTTGAGGAACCTCGAATGTCACCCATCCTCTTACTTCACCACCTGCTGGTAATGTCCCTGATGCTAAACTGGGTACTTTTGAACCTGAAAATATATTAGGGTATGTGTAACTATCTGAATCTTTTAATTTAAAATCATAATCAGAGTAATAATGAGATTCTCCGGAATTATTAACTAAATATACTTCGACTGCATAATATTTCTTGGATGGGTCTAAAAACAAATAATCTTGATCAGGTTGATATGCCTGGTCAAGCTCAGTAATGCTTAATTCTATTCCGTCTATATTTGATTTTTCATCCATATTCAAGTATTCAACACCGACATAGTCACTATCTGAGTCTTCTTCGAATTCCTCAGATTCAAAAACTGGAAAATCTTCAACTTCATCATAAGTCTTTGTATTTGTTCCAAATAGAGCTATTGCCATAAAAACCGAACAACAAAAACAAAGGAATAAAAATATCGCAACAGCAAGTACAATAAAAATTGTCTTATTACTCCCCGATTTTTGTATAGGTTGATTCATTTCAGCCTGGTTCATTATTAATTAATAAGAAATTATAATAAATCATATCAAAAATGAGATATTAATATTAGACCTCTTACCTTTTTTCAGATTTTATGTAAGAATATCTTTTAAATAATCCCCAATATGTCACACAAATTTTATATAGGTGGAGGAAAAACGGCTGATTGGCCAAACCTTCCCACCCAGACTTTCGCGCCCGTTATGGGTTTAAATTACAGAAATGTGTTGCTTTTACAGCAAGTTTCAGAAGTCAGCTCTCGAAATCAGGTAGACACATCAGTTAATTTCGGTCCTTTTAAGCTTAAGGTGCCAATTATGACGGCTGCGATGGACAGTGTCAGCGGAGAACTCATGATCCGCACATTACATGATCTCGGCGCATTAGGAACATTACCACGTGCACATACAGAAATAGAATTTAAAGATAATCTTGCAATCTGTAAATCCCTCTCTGAGGAAAACATTTCTTGTGTTTATTCAGTTGGGCTAGCTAATGCAACTGAAGAAGCAAATAAATATGTTTCAAACGGTGCCAAAGTTGTTTTGATTGATGTAGCACAGGGTGGTATGAAGAAAATCGTTGAGCAAGCAATAAAAATTAAAAAGAAGTTCCCTGAAATCTATGTGATAGCAGGTAGTATTTGCACATACGATGTTACCAGAATGTATATAGATGCGGGTATAGACATAATCAAACTAGGTGTCGGAAATGGAAGTGCATGTGATACAAGACAACAAGCAAGTACTGGCACGCCTCAATTATCAGCAATACTTGATGCGACCCTTGCCAAAGACGTCACTATCATTGCAGATGCAGGCATCAAATACCCTGGAGATGTAGCACTTGCCTTAGCAGCTGGGGCAGATTTAGTAATGAGTGGTTCAATTTTTGCTGGCACAACAGAAACACCTGGGAGAGTGATCAATGGTGTTAAAACTTACAGGGGTCAGGCTTCTGCAGAATACATGAAAGATCATGGTATAAAAAAAGCTCACAGAAGTATTGAAGGTATCAGTATGAACGTACCATATAAGGGTGATGTCAAATATGTTATTGAAAACTTTGCGGCAGGGCTTCGTTCGGCTTTCAGTTACAGTGGTGCTACTAATCTCAAGGAATTCCAAGATCGAGCTATTTTTCAATATATTGGTGAGAACACATTTACTCGAGAAAGCCTACCACAGCTACCTGTAAACTTGCAGTAATAGTTAAATTAGCATATCATTAGACATAAATTAATTAACTTTAACAGTCAATAAAATGCCAAACAGCGTGAATAAAATTGTAAAGCAAGCAAGTGTGGTTGCTTCAGCAATCGGAGCAGGAGTTCTAGCCGGTCTTATGCTTGCCCCTAAATCAGGTAAAGAAACCAGAAAAGATATCAAAAACAAAATCGACGAGACAAAGGACAGTATCGAAAAGAAAGGTACAGAAGTCAAAACAGATATGAAAGAGAAAACAGAAGAAATGAAAAAAGAAGTTGAGAAAAAAGTCGAAGAATTGAAAAGATAATATTCACTTCCTCAATAAATTAAAACACGCATTAAACATGCGTGTTTTTTTGTGCTAATCTGTATTCATAAATATTATTTTTCCCATTAATGGATAATTTTGAAAATAGTTCCGACACAACGCCTATCTCGAATGAGCAATTAGAATCTACAACTACTATAAATCCACCAATAACAACTCCCATATCTGCTACAACTTCAATACCTAAATCAAAGAAAAACTTACTAGAGATTGGCTTACTAATAGTCATTCTCGCTATCTTGGGAGGACTTGTTGCTTATTATTTAATCTCAAAGAATCAGACAATTTCCATTCCACAGGAGTCAGATACAACCGATCAAGCCACTGGGGAAACTATAACCCGACCCACACTTTTAGTAGTGACACCCACAATCGAGCCAAGAGAATTAAAGGTATTGGCTGATTGTAAGATGCATAATATTAGTCCTGACGGAGAAATATCCGTGTTATATGAGAAAGAAGAATTATGCGATTATAATAATCTCATAATTGACGATACCCAGCAATATATTGCTGTTTGGGGTAATTCACGCAAACTACTAAAAGTATCTGATGGGACCCTTAATGATTTACCTGAGAATTTATCATTTGGATACTACCATCCGACAAGTAATAATCTATACACTAAATCTTTTGAAGAAACTTCATCCGTTTTGTACAAAGGAACATTGATCAATCCAAAAGTAACCAAAATATTTGAATTTGAACTAACAATGGGAGGACGCGGACCAATGGCAGAAGACGACGGTTACTTCGCTCCGAACAATTCGGAAAGTTATATTATTTATCAAGATACAACTACAAATGATTTCTTTACTGAACCGAAACTAGTGCCTCCAAGCTACAATGGAGGTATGGTTGTTTTTACATCAACTGGTAGTAAATTAATTGAAGCTGAGGGAGCATTTAGGACTCGTTGGATTGACGATAGTTCACTTGTCTCATTGGTAAAGAATGAGAATAACACACAAGTGACTATAAGGAAGTACACAATCACACCAGATGGTAAGTTCAGTTTCGTAGATTTGTATCGTATTAATGATAAATCAACTTTTGGAGAAATCTATAATATTGACATAAGTAATAAAACTGCCCTACTAAACGTTTATAAAGAGGAAAAGCATTTGGCTTACATAGCAGATTTGTCTGGTGATACCACAACTCTAGTGAAGTATTCAGACATCCCTGCAAATTCGCATCTAATGGATAATGAAAATTTACTTGGATATGGTTTAACCGAATGTGATCCAACTAAGGGACTTGAACAACCAGAAGAATTATCATGTCCTGTGGCAGACTGGGTTTTCGATGATTACAAAACTGATATTAGAATATACAACATAGTCACAAAAGAGACAAAGACCCTACTCAAACTAGACGAGATGTATTTACTCTAAAATAAGGATTACTTAAAATAAGGCACTCTCCACCATTTAATTGGGTCGACGAATCTGTAGTCTCGATTTAATTTCGAGATTTTATCATGATCCTCTGGAGTCATCTCGAAATCAAGGGCTTGTTTGTTTTCTTTGATTCTAGCTTTTGTGGTACTTTTTGGAATGATTACAACACCCCGACTGATACCCCAATTTAATGCAATTTGGGCAGGTGATTTTTTATATTTCTTTGCAAGTTCCAAGATAACATCATCTTCCAACAAAGAATCCTCACCTTCATCTCGTCCACCTGGTGAACCCATTGGAGAATATGCTGTTACTAGAATATCCTCGTGCTTCATATACTTCAGAAATAGATCCTGGGTATTATAAGGATGCACTTCAATTTGATTAACTGCAGGTCGTATTTTTGCGAATGACAGCAACTCAAGGATTAACTGTGTTGAAAAATTTGAAACCCCAATAGATTTCACCAACCCTTTTTCAACTAGATTCTCCATCGCTTCCCAAGTTTCTCTAAGTGAGACATTTTCAGTTCTGATGTAACCTTCACTATCTAACGGTTCATTATTATCTCCAGGTTCGAAAGCTATCCCCCAGTGGATCAAATATAAATCTAAATAGTCCAGCTTCAGGTCTTTTAGTGTTTGCTTGCAGGCTTTTTCGACATTTTCTTTTTTGTGGTTAGTATTCCATAACTTGCTGGTAATAAAAATATCTTCCCTTTTCACTTTGCCAGATTTGAAAACCTCCCCAAACGCTTCACCAATTTCTTTTTCATTGCCATAAACAGCCGCACAATCAATATGTTTGTAATCGGCTTCGAGTAACGCGTATTTAACAGCTTCTGCTACAACTCCTTTTTCCGATCTCCAAGTACCTAGACCAAACGATGGCATAGTATTTCCATTGTTCAGTTTGAATTCTGTATGGATCATATCAAAGAAAAATAAATTAATATATAGGCACATTATATATCACTTTGAGTATAGAATTTCTATTCAAATTGACATGTAAATCTAGTTTTATTAGATATTTGATATTTGTTATAGTTTAGATGAACTTAAAATTCCAGAGATTATAAATGCAGAAAATAGTTATCATCATTGTTGTATTACCATTAATATTCCTAGTGTATTCGAGAGAATTGATAAATACAAAAGCTCAATCGACTGAAGATATTAACACAAGTGTTGCCCCAGGAACTGGGTGGCAAAACGTACCAGGGAATGCTCTATACAATACTGAAGAGTTCTCAGTGATGCAATTTGAAGCTAAATAAGACTGTACTGGAGATGGCCTTGGTGATACAGCAGAAGCTTGCGGTGCTGTTGCGAATTCTGGTTTCGGTTTGGATTATCGGGACATCATTTCCTTTGATCCTAACAAAGTTGTTTCAACTGCAGAAGGTGCTCCAATTGTACACATCAGTCACAATCAAGCAGAGAATGCTTGTCCTGCAGGAACATATTTGATAAAAAATGATGAATGGATGACAATTACTCGAAACGCAGAACTTCAATCTGCAAACTGGATTGACGGTGTTATGGGTTCTACAATTGCAGGATTAGGAGGATTAAAAAGAGGTAATGTTGGCGTTATAGATGGAGTTAGTTATGATGGTGAAAATCCTGAATACGGAACATCTCGAGATGAAAAATCTAAAATTATATTATCGAATGGAACTGAAATATGGGATTTGTCTGGGAATGTGTGGGAACATCTTCGCATAGACGATGCTGATAGTGTGATACCTCGTGTAAATATGCCGACTTTAAGCACTACTGCTGATGATGGAACATCTGGAGGTTGGGGAGAATTCACAGACATCGACGGTTATGGCATGCTTTCTTACGACATCATAAGACCCTTGGATTCATCATATAATTCAACTCATGGGGTTGGACGGATCTGAACATTTGGTGATGATGAAGTATCCGCTGGTTTGAGAATTGCATTACGTGGAGGTTCATGGACAAGCTTAATCGATGGTGGTATTTTCACAATGAGTCTAAGTGTGGCTGATGTAGGAAGCAACGAAGATATTGGCTATCGCTGTGCTGGTCCTGCAATTGTTTACCCTACAAATACCCCTACCCCTACATTAGTTCCAACAAACACGCCCCAACCTACAGTGACACTAACTCCAGCAATAGATATGAGGATTACAAATATTAACGCTATCTACATATTAACTAATGTCTTTACATATTATTACCCTTACAACAACAATATTAAATTTAAAGGGATAACACACCCATTGGCATTTGTGAAGATTACAGTTAATTCTGAACCTAAGATTTGCAAAACCACTGCAGACGCAGAAGGGAACTTCGAATGTACATTCTCATATATTGAGAATGGTTTGCATACAGTGACAATAGTAGCAACAACTACTGATGAACAGGTCATAACTTATCCTCAAATTACATTAGGGATTAACATAACTTTGGTGCCAACTGGCAATGGTTATCTCATCTCATTAATAGTTGGAGCCATTATTTTTATATTTGGTATAATAATAACTCGAATTAAATCACCACGTCTTAATTACAAATGACCTTCCTATCACATGCACTCGTTGGGGCTTCAATCGGAGTTGCGTTATCAAATATCACTGGAGTAGATTCAAATTTAACAGTTCCATTGAATATTGGACTCTCATTGCTTCCGGATATTAATTTAATCTGGAGGAAGATTTCCGACCACCATAATGATATTACACATTACCCATTTCTCTGGGTGGTATTAGCAACAATTGTCTGGTATTTAGAGCCCTCTCCTCACATTTATTCTCAGTCAATCCTAATATCTGGTTTACTTCACTTGATATTAGATACATTCGGGATGACAATTGGTGTTCATTGGCTAGCTCCTTTTCATTCAAAAGAGTTTTCATTTACTCAAATACATCCACAACCAGAAAATAAGTCCGTGAAATCAAAGATTAATCAATTCCATAAATCGAAACATATTTACATCGAACTAGTCACGGTTTTGATAAGTACCTTTGTAATCTGGGCATTATTTTAGTAAATCATCCAATTCTTCGATTTTATCGATAATGGCTAGTGGATTAGCTTCTTCTAATATTTCTCTCGAATGTAGTCCCCAAGTAACCCCTATTGCATCGATATTGAGTTTCCTAGCTTCATTTATGTCTCCAACTGTGTCAGTCACAAATATACAATCTACGGGCTTTACCTCATATTTATCCATTATCAACTGTAGTTTTTCCACTTTACTTGGATTCAAGTGCACATCATAAATATCATCTATCAACTTGCTAATTTTTTTCGTAGAAAGAAAGTTTTCAATACCCCCTCTCGGAGAACTACTACAAATCACAATTGTTCTGTCATTGTATTTTTTCAGGAAATCATATAAAGGGTAAACCTCAGTCTCTACTACCCTTTTGTTATACATATCAAAATATATTGGATAATGTTCCTTCTCATATCTAATAGCTGGTTTTATGATTGGATTAGATTTCCCATGATTAATATGATCCTGTTCTGTAACATCTGGGAAAAATTTCCGTGACAACTTAAGGTGAAGCTGCATAGTATTTGCAAGAACTCCATCGAAGTCGAATATTAGAACTTTTTTCATCATTGGCAACAAACTATAAACAACTATTAAGGATTTTAACTTATTTGAAACCGAAATAATAATTAACTTAGAGAGAAAATATATGGAAAGTGATATAATCTCGTTAAAATATCTAATTAACCTATCTGACAGTCAATATGAAAAACATTTCGAAACTTTTTTTATCCCTAGTCTTAGTAATTGTGCTTATAATTTTTATTTTTCTCATGACTAATCTTCCGAAAGAAGATAGCACAGACGAAAATAGCGAATCATCAAGTTCCAGTGCCACAAGTGCGGAAGTTTCAGAATTTGAATATCTATTAGACGACTATCCGGTTAATGATGTCCCACTGTATAAAGTCACAGAAGTGAGCTCTAGCAAGCTCTATAATAATTGGGATTCCAGGAATATTTCTACATTTGACGATAAAGACTTCAGCTACCACAATGTAGTCTTTTATACCGAAGCTTCTCAATCAGAATTTTTGGATTATTATAAAAGCATCTTTGACCAAGAAATTGTTGAAGAATTCCCTATACCTGATATGGTAAAAGGACTAATTGGAAAATACAGGGTAACTGCAGCACATTATGACTCTGACGAAACTGCTTATGTTCAAGTGTATTTCCCAAACGACGAATTTACAAAAGAAAATAAGTATTTTGACACATTCCCCAGTTTATTTATTGAGGATACGATGTTTGTAGAGGAAGAAAACTCATACGGTCTTCTTAATCAGGTTGGGGGGCAAACTGAATATACCAAGTACTTTACTGTATTAGATAGTGGGGATGAAAACAAAGACGGCATTGACGATATTGACGAATTCGGCATCCTGATAGAGAAATACAAAGGTGTTTACGAAAACAAAGAAGATTATCAATACAACTCAGAGTCAGGACTAATGAGTTGGATAGAAGATGGTTACCAAGTGAAGGCAAGCTTCTCTAGAGACCACGGAAGAATCTATTTAAATATCCGCGGAAGTATAAGTAATTAAAAGACTTTCAACAATATAATTACAGATCTCTAATATGCCTCAGAACATATTTCTCCAGAATCTGTCTAACCTCAATATCAGGAATCTCTTTTATTTTCTTCTTTAGAGTCTTAACTTCACTCACATCTTCAAGCTCCTTTAGAATCTTAGCACCTTGCTTAGATAAAATTGATTTGTCAGTCAGAACTCGCGCTATATCTACTCCTTCTTTTATATACGTATTTAAGGCAGTGTTTTGGTCTAATTTTTGGTACTTCGGAAGGCTTAGCAATCCTTTAATCACAACTTTCTTTGTCTCATCTTTATTAAAAACTACATTTAAATATGTCTCTGCGCCATATTTTGATTTTGAGATGTATTTCAAATGTGGTAATAAATCTTCCTTATAATAAGCTCTTTGCCCAGTAAGATTTGAGAATATCTTATGTATTGGTTTAACTTCCAAGATCCCCATCACCACTCTGTAGTTACTGTTTAATATTGGGTTCAATAAAGTTTCAATATGTTCGGTCGTTAGATTTGTAAAATCCGCATCCAGGAATAGAATAATATCCCCTGTGGCTTTTTTTATTCCTTCTGCCATCGCATTCCCTTTGCCTTGATTCTGATGGATTTCGATAATTTGAATCTTATTTTTGAAATTATTAATTTCTTCTAGAGTGTTATCAGTAGAGCCATCGTTAATACAAATCACCTCATCAACTTTGGGAGATTTCAATATTACCGCTAATACTGTAGCAATTGTCTTTTCCTCATTATAGGCAGGAACAATTGCGCTAATAAAGTGTTTTGGCATATAGATTAGTTTAATTAGTGGGAAAGTATAGCATGGGAGAGAAAGGGGTAAAATGTTTTCACTAAGTCACAAGATGGAACATACACATCTGAAACCTAAAATAATAAATTTTTTATAGGGGTAGATCAACGATACATTAAACCAATTGCTCTTTTATATATATTAATTATATTTTGATTAATAATATATAAATATTACACTTTTTATATTAAAATACGGATATCTAATTATTTTTCATAATACTATGTCTAAAAGAAATCTAGGGCTTTTCTTGTTAGGGATTATTGTTCTCTTTTTACTAGGATATTTCCTAATAAGAGATAATGATAAAACAGAACAGATAGTTTATGAGAATACATTAAGTATATCAAAAGAGTATCTAGCATTAAGATATAATACTGATAATGTTTTGGTTAATGCAAAGGAATATGAAAGTTATGATAATTGGAACGAAGAGGTGAATTCCCTTATTCAACAGTGGGGAGTATTAGAAGGCAAGGTATTAGAATTAGAAGAGAATGCTAGTGAGATATCTAAAGAAAGAACTTCATTTTACTTATCCTCAAAAGCATATGCGTATGATACTCGGGAAGTACAAGCAGTAATCGAGAGTGCTCCAGCAGGCAGAACGATACGAACGTTAGCTCAACATTTTGGAGTAGATGTTAAAAAAGCTCAATTAATACTTAATCAATCACAGGACATGGCAACTAGGGAAGCATGGGGAGAAGCGGGAGACGCATTTGAGAAATTAGAAAATCAAGCAATAGTGATTAAAGATTCATGTAAAGTTGCTGTTTATGTTGGTGGGGTTGTGGCGACTGGAGGTGCTGCAGGATTTGCTACTGCTGGTACTCTGGCACAGGTGACGGTAGTTGTTACGGGCGTAGATTTAGCATTAGAGGTTACTGAGGATGGAGCTCAAATCGCCCTTGGAGATAAAAATAAAGTATCTTCTTTTGTAAAAGATGTAAGAACAGCAACCGAACCTATTGCTACCGTTTTAACAATTGCCAATATCCCTGGTAATCTAGAGAAAGCTATTGGAAAATTTGAGGCAGTCAATTTAGGGCTTGAAGAATTTAGGGCAAGTGCCCAGGAGGGCAAAGTTATAGGGATAGACCTTAAAAATTTTGAATACCATCCTCCGTTTCAAGTTATTAAGAATACTAAATATCCAGGAGAACTTACAATTGCAGAATTAGAGAAAGCCGAGGTAGAAGATTGGATAAAAAGCATTAACAAAGATTATGAACCAATGACTCAAGAAGAAGTAAAGGAGTATATTACAAACATATCTGAAGGGAGTGGTTCAAAGGAGGTGGTTGTACAAGAGGATACTGCAGAGAGAGAAGAAGCTGATGATGTATCAAAGGAAGAAGGTGATAACGATGTAGTTGAAGAGAATACCTCTACAGGAGAGATCAGCTATAGTGAGTGGGATGCTTGGGGTGATGCAGATAGTAGGTATAAGATTGATTTAACAGAGAAGTTTGGTAATCCAGATGTAACTACAACTAATAGTAATGGTAGAGAGGTATGGATATATTTAAATCTTGTTTACAATGATTTAGGTAGGACATGTTCCCCTGTTTATACTTTTTATGATTCTGATCAAACTGCTACAAGGAAATGCGAGTCTAAAGAAAATATTGAGAGGATTATTAATAATTAAAAGTGTAATTTGGATATATTTTGTCATATTGAGAACTTCGAAGAACTAAGTACAGACACTTTCAATAATTACATTAAAAGGACCTAGTCCTAATAAGGATTTTTAGAATATTTCAAAGATATTATTGCAATCTAAGGGAATTAGCATTACTGAACATCCCTCCCCCTCATCAAGGTGAATGGCAACCTCACGCGCTTGCCCCGTAAGAATTTATTCTGTACGGGGTGACAGATAAATAATGTTTACAGGAAAAATGAGAAAACGAACAACCATAGACAAAAAAGCGGGACCGACGGGACTCGAACCCGCAACCTCACGCGTGACAGGCGTGTGCTCTAACCAGTTGAGCTACAATCCCGCTTTCTTGTCTATTAAGTTTTTAAGAACAATAAAGTCTAATACCCAAATAAACGAGAGCTATTTATCCTCCGTAGTTTTACGAAGGAGGACAATCCCGCTTTGTGACTATTGACTACTTGTATAGAACGGATAGATTATAGCAGAATTTGGGGGAAAATATTAAGAGATTGAGAAATTTAGAGATGAAGTAATTCTTTGAGAGAACCTAAGAAATTATTTCTTATTGTCGAAAAATTAATGCCGCGGAGAGGAGTTTTACTAGTAGTTGATGAACGTAGTGAATCTACTACTAGTTATCCCTGCATATATCAGATTCCATTTAACTTTGTCAGGGAGAACCTCAAAGTATCCTTTGCTAGTTGAATGATACATGCTGCGGAGAGCCCCGGATCTAGTCCGGGAGAATCCCGTACAAACTTCACTTCGTTCGTTTTACGGGACAAGCCTCATAGGGATTTCTCTCCCGCTAAACTTCGTTAGCGGGACAAGCCACCACCACCTCTGAAGAGATTAACTAAGTTGCTGCTGGGAACAGGACTTGAACCTGCAACCTCTTGCGAGGACTACCACCTCAAGGTAGCGTGTCTACCAATTTCACCACCCCAGCAGTAACTTGTTAAAACTGCCATTTCGTTTACCCTTCGTACCCCTGACTTGATCAGGGGGAAGAAGGGCCACCGCAGCATTTAGTGCTTCGGAATGCTCTATTTTATCAAATTATCAAGACTAAAAATAGTTGGGAGGTCAACGATCATACATTCTCCTAAAGTCTATACTAATGTGTGGTAATAATATCTCTTCGTATTCATGTCCTTTTTTATCCGCATGATTCTCAGAAAACCTATTATGCAAATACAGTTGTATTGGGGTAAAAACTCCTACCAAAGCAGCAGTAACTTCTGGTCTTTCAATAAGGTGCGAAGCTGCCATAATGCCTGATAATGCAATTAGTTGTATTCCTGCCTCTGAAAATCGATGATTGTGATGATCTGCTTCATGTCCAATAACAAAAGCTATTTCTCTCGCAATAACTTCCTTTTGTGAATCTTCAAGCCCTAATAAGAAGCCATTTCCTAACGACATAGCTTGCTGCATAAAAGGCATTGTATTTATTCGAATCATGCTTCTTGCGCGGGAATTGAGTCCTCGGTTGCATGAAGATGGCAGATAGTCGAATTTGAGTGACTTGACACCTGGAGCGATACCCTCTAAGACTTCTGGAAATTCAGGGCTAAGTTGAATAAAACGACAACTATTTTCCTCGTATATTATTTTAAGTTTACTACATCTCTCTGTCTCGGGCATGATATATAATTGGTATATACTAATTATATCATGTACTACATATTCTCAGGGAAATTCCTTACTTCTTCTTCGTCAAATAGTACTCTAACCTCTTCCCGAAAAGTAATCTTGTATGAGCTTCGATACCAGGTAAGAACACGATAAAGAATGTAATGTATGGGAGGAAAACCCATTCAAGTAAAGTCAAAATCGTTTTCAAGAAACCTTTTCGATCACTCTTCGGTTTCACAAAATAGTAATCTGTGAGTATCAATCCAATCAAAAACCAAACTGTAATTTGTATTATGAATCCCGAGACAGTTGGTAATCGACTTCCAAGAACAGTTCCCGCAAATTGGGGATTGATGAGATATGGTAAGTTTCCACCTAGTACCAATATAAACGTAACAACAACTCCAACAATATGATCGAAGAAGACATGAAGTGCTACATATGCAGCTCTAAGTGTGATTTTACCTTTTAATGTGAGTTTAATTACCTGACTCAACATCCAACCGTCAATTGTTACTCCCCATATCCAACGTCTTTGTTGAAAATAGTTATTCTTGATTGTTTCGGTGTGTGTAGAACCTTCGGCAGCATCTGACATTGTCTTCAAAAACAGAGGTACAGTGGAGACTTTGTTGGGAAATTTGAATAAACTTTTAAAGAAGATATGAAAGTCTTCTGGCGTAATCCAAGGTGTCCAGTATCCAATCTGGTCAATTAACCAGAATGACGCCGTGTAAGTAGAAAATGGCACTAATTTATCTGGTCTCAACTGACCTGTCATGTTATATAGACTTGAGATAGAGTTTTTCACTCTAGCGTAGAACTTCAGTCTCCAAATATTAGAATAAAAAATAATAGCACCTGTGTAGAATTTGTAATGGGCGTCTTCTCGTAGTGAATATTCATAAGATAATTTTGCAAAATGCTGTTTGTGGATTAAAGAATCTGCGTCACAGCTTGTCATTGTTGTTTTCTTCATATCCCAACCAAGTTCCTTTATTTGTTGAACCGCATACTTCCCAGCCCATGCCATATTTGAGGATTTTCCGATAATCTCATCATCCTGCATCACGTGGCTACTCACCCAGAAATTTTCAAATTTGTCACCAAATTCTTCCTTCAAACGATATGACTTCTGAATTCCCTCCTCATCTCTCGCTTCTGCTGCCATCAATACGGTGATTTGCTTGGTTGGGAAGGTTGACCCACTAATTGCACGAACTGTGTCAGCTAGAACTTCGTAAGGTTCTTTCCAATGAGGAACCATGATAATATGGTGCAAATCTCGAGTATCGTTATGAATTCCCTGCTCTCTTAAAATCTCTAGATTTTCAATCTCTTTATTAATAAATCTTTCGGTTTTTCGCTTTTCAATTATGAATGCGTACCTATCCAGGAACTTCGGAATTCTTTTATTTTTGTGAAGCTTTTCTTTTTGGGATTCAAATGTAATGTTTTGTACATCGGCTAATTCTTGCTTCAATCTCTCTATTCCAGCTTCTGGATTATGCAAATCCATAATTTTTTTCATCCAATCAATTCCTTCTGTTGTACGAATCTTTATAACTGCGAGTACTACCAAAATGAAATAACTTATAGATTTATACAAAAAGTAGACATTGAAAATAATCACTGCATACGCCGTGAAAACAGGGGCAGTCAAAGCCCCTAAGACTGGGCTAATTATTACTAGTAAAACTACTAAAGAAGGAATTTTTTCAATGAGTTTTTCGCGTCTTGTGACTATTCGAGACATTAGAAAATATTAAAAATAGCGTCCTGATAATCGATTACAATCTTGTCCCAAAGGTAATTATGTGCAAGTTCGTAATTATTTTTCGAGAACTTATTTATCATTTTGGCATCTTTTGAGAGAACTTCCAAATGCTTTGTAAGTGTTTTTACATCTTCGAAATCATAGAGCAATCCATTCTCTTTATCTTTTATCAAAAATTTTCCACCCTCGGTTTTAGTTGATATAATTGCGCACTTTTTCGCCATTGCCTCTAGAATACTTATTCCAAAAGCCTCCCATCGACTAGGCATTATGAAAATTTTACTTGCTGTTAAAATTTCATCTCTGGTTACATCACTAGGATTTTCTAGGAATACTACATATTTCTCAACTTCGAGATTTCTTGCAAGTGTTTTCAAATGTGCCAAATATCCTCCCTCACGGCCCATCGCGACAAACCTGATAGTAGGCTTGGTTTTGGAAAGCTTTGGCAATGCTTTGATGACCTGTTGGATGCCTTTGTACTCTTCAAACCTGCCAGTGAATGAGATTATAAACCTTCTATTTAACCCATGATCAGTTAACGCTCTACTTGTTTTGATGGTCTTCAGGGTGTCCTCATTAATACCATTTGGTAAATATTTAATTTTCTCCTCATCGATTCCGTAAGCTTTTATCCATCTGTATTGATCGGGATTAACCCGAATAACCAATCTGTATATTCGGTTTAAGAATAATCTTTGATTAAAAATGTATAACTTTTTGAGTATAATCTTAATTAATGAATAGTTCCCATGTGCCATAAATGGTCCATGTGGAGTATTTATCATTTTGGTTTTTCGATGGACGATTTTCTTTAGAATCAAAAACACATCCTGCCAATAGAAACCAAATCCATGAACATGAATCAAGTTTGCTTTACTCCTCAAAAGTCCGAATAACATCCCTGGATAGAATCCCAAATAATACTGATTATTGAATCTTCGATATCTATGAATTTTCATTCCTTCAAACTCTTCCTCTTTTGGTAGTGAATTCTCGGGATTATTTGCAGTATGCACTGTAACTTTGTGACCCAATTGAACCATTCTCCTGGCAAGTTCATAGCAATTTGTCTCGGCTCCTCCATGTTCTGGGTAGAATTTCGTAATTACATAGTCAATTTTCAATGTTGGATTTTTCGTGACGGTATCGTTCAGCGCATCTATTGTTAGCCTGGCGGTTTTGTCCCAGTTAAATTTTAACGCTTGGACTAGACCAGCTTTTACGATTTTTTGTTTCAAACTACCATCTTGGAGGACCTGTTTAATCTTCTCCCCCACTTCTTCCGGATTTTTAGGATCCACCAAGAGTGCACCCTTTTCTAGCACTTCAGGATAACTGGTGCGATCCGAGGCAACTACAGGAACTCCTGCAGTGATTGCTTCAAGCACCGATAAGCCAAATCCTTCGTAGTTCGATAGGCTCACAAAACACTCCGCATTGTTCAAAATGGTTGGTAAGTGATTCTGTTTAATTTCTCCGGTAAAGATAACTTTGTGCTGAAGCTTATAGTCCGATAATGACTCTAGTAATCGATTTGCCGAAGGTGTGACTGGTTTCGGTTTACCATCCCAGCCTAGTTTGAATTCTTTTCCAGCTATAACTAATTTCAAATCAGGATGTTTACTTGTGACTTTGTTAAATGACTGCAGTAACATATCGATATTTTTGTTTTCTTCGAGACCACCGTAGTAGAGAACATATGGTTGAGTGATTTTGTACATCACTAATACCCTTCTCAACTCTCTTGTATCTGCGTGTATGTTTTCATTACGAAAAGCAGAGTCTACAGCTAAAGGTGTGACAAATATATTCTCTTCTGGAAATTTTGCTTTCTTTACTAGTTCCTTTTTTGTGAAATTTGAATTTGTGAGAACTAGATCAGCTTTTCTAGCTTTCCACAGATTCTTCCTGTAAAAAATGCCCTTAACAAGATTCACCAAAGCATTTTTCTGCGAATAAGAGTTTGTAATTAATGGAATAATATCGTGAACCATTACTGCAGTTTTTACTTTTCCAACAGGCAAACCTCTCTCTAAATGAGGAGCAAAGAAAATATCTAAATTTGATTTGATAATTTTTCTTTTAAATACTGTATTAAAGAAAAGTGGATTTGTGACACTAGATTGTCTTGGTTTTCCAAGACTAATAAATGAGATATTTTTTGGGCTTTTGATTTCTAACTCTTTGAGATTTGATTTCTGGTCTTTGAATCCAAACAGAACCCACTCGTGTTCATCGTTTTGTAACATCCTTCTGACGACTTCACGTGCATAGGTCCCAATTCCTCTGTGGGAGTATTGATCAAAAAGGAATGTGATATCTATACCAACTCGCATAACTGAATTATATATTTAATAGGGTAATTATACTATATTACCCCTTGTCTTTCCTGCGAAGGCAGGAAACTATTTCTTTCTGTATTTAAATTTCTGTATTCAGAGTTCAGAACGTTTTATTTTCCCCGCGAATGCGGGGATCTCTCGCAAACGTTTGCTTATATAAATCATAACTTAGAGATCCCTGATCGAGTCAGGGAAAACCGAGGTTTCTTTTTGTTTCCTTCTGAAAACTTGACGGGAGGGGATCTCTTTCGATACAAGTTTCTAAATAATTCCCAGCGAACATCATCATCTAGAGATTCATCATCCTATATTGATATATATATATAATCCTTTGTATATAATATAGATATTAATTATTACAATTTAACTATGAATAACGGTGGACCAATTGAACCAGGTCTATTACATGCTAAAGAAGGAGATAGAGGTTATCTAACAGGTACAAAACCAATAGATGATATATTGCCTCCAGTAAGAGATGAGGATTTTGGACAGGCTGGTGCCAAGGCAGCAGAATCAAATCCAGCTCCAGCAGCAGGAGCCATTGTTGAAGATGGAATAGATGCGGCCACGCTCAGTACTACTCCACCAGGAGAGTTAGTACCCGGTCCAGAAGAACCTGTGGCACCAGAACTATAATTTTATGAAAAAATCAAAGCATCTCTTCGGGGGTGCTTTTTTTGTATGTTAATGATATTTTATTAATTCATATGGCAAAGTTCATTAATCTCAACAATCAACTCAAATCAGAAATTGAAATTATTCTCACCTAATACTCTTTAGTCGAGCTACTCGAATCATATGGAAAAGTCCTTGTCACTGGAAGTTATAGCTATGATCTCGTGGCGTGGAGGGATTACGATTTAGTTATAGAATTAAATGATTACACTACCGAAAATGTTTACAAATTGGTGGAGGAAATTGGAGTTAAATTAAACCCAGATAAACTCCGTATGCTAAACAATCTCAACAGAATCGAAACAAACCGACCTCAAGGTGTTTGGCTGGGTGTTTATATTGAGGGCTGGAAAATCGATATTTGGATGATGAACTTTGAAAACTTCGAAAATGAGATGCAGAATTCAAAGAAATGGAAGGAGAGGCTCAAAGATGTAGATAGAGAAACTCTAATTTCAATAAAATCCGAACTTTCTAAGGACCCTGACTATCATGTGAAATTTTCAAGTGTGGATTTGTATGAGGCATATCTTGAGAAAGATGTGAGGAGCGTGGAAGAATTCTATGTAAAAATGAAGGAATTAAGAAATACGGAGGAAGATGTAGAGATTGAGAAATTTAGAAATTAAGAAATGAGGACACTCAGAGTTCAGGAGAAAGATGTAGAAATGTAGATATTTAGAAATGAAAAGATGTAGGAACCAACAATACTGAATTCTGAAATCCGAATTTCTCCTACTTTTTCCTCCAAAACCTCGACTTTCGGAGATATTGATTCCTCCTTTTCTCTGGCCAGGAGTCAATCCTTGATATGTTACTCAATCGATCAGCGAACTTTATCATTATGCCATCTTTTGATTTCAGTCTAGGAAAATAGTATCCATGACTATCCTTTTGACCTTCTTGTGTGACTTCGAGTACTAGGTTAGTAATTTTTTCACCAAACTCTCCCTTCAACTCCTCAACGGTCGTATTTGTATCCTCAAGAACATCGTGTAAATATGCAGCGGATATTATATGCGGGTCTCGTGTCACATTTGATAAAATCTCTGCGACCACCTCAATATGGGCTTGAAAGTAATCTTTTCCGCTATCGTCTTTCTGCCCCTTGTGCTTTTTTAAAGCAAAATCCCGAGCTTTGCTTATTATCTTCGATTTGTTTTTATTGATGGTTATACAATTATAACCTGTTTAATATCTTTGACCCCAGCTAGTCATAAGCAAAAGTATGCTTTTCTATTTATTCATAATCTATTTCTGATACTCTTTCGAATACAGAATTCAAATTCCAGGGTGAAAAAAGAAGATGTAAAATTCATAGATTAGAAAAAATACGCATATAAATGCCTAATCGATGATATAATAAATATATACCCTTTATTTAATGATTATTCGTTCCTACGGGATATTATTGTCATGTTTGAAGGAGAAATAAAAGATTGGAAGTTGCCGACCCATGTATTAAAAGCTGATGGAGTAATACCCTATACATCAAATTCATTGTTTTATCGTTCTAATGAACCTCTAAATCAAAGAAATTTGAAAGATTCGGATCATAGCTATACTCACCCCACAGATCCAAGGACTATTATTGAAGTACTTGGTATGAAAAAGGACGGTTTAGTTTTAAATTCGTCCCAGGTTAGATCTAATTTCAAATACAAAATAGAGGAATCACGAAGGACAAATACTCCCATTAATTTAATAACATTAGTATGTCCACCCTATGCTTACCAAAGTCCCACGGCAACAGAAAGTTATGGTTTAGCTAGTAGCTTCACTGAAGATCCATTGAATTATAATTTTAGATTTAATTACGAAGTTATAACTTTCAGTCTCGCATATCTAGCAGAGACGATCAGAAACCTTGGTGTTTCTGTAAACTCTGAATTAATAATCGGTGATTGGGCTTTTCGTGGAATTAGTGGAATATATGAATCTTTACCCTCCGATGATGATATAAATGCACGAATGGATGAATTCGTAGCATCCGCAAGGGATTACGTAGCTGAGACATACCCTTCTCATAATATTTCTATAGGACGCTTCAGAGGAACTGACATCGAGTCTCTATTTCCGATTGGGATGCCTTTAGATCCATCTGACAAAGTCGAATACATGTATCATATATTGCAGAATGGATTACCCGAACTCGTAACATACGAGAACAAAGTGATGATGACAGCAATTGGTTCGTTTTGGCAAAGATACCCTGAACAACTGGAAGAATTTACCAACCCGCGTTGTTGGGGAGAAATTGAGTCAAGAATCCCAGAAGTTTTCGAGGAATTAAATACAGCAGGTATTTCAAATGAATTTTCAAAGCCATACATAATAAACTTTCTAATGTTGTTAAGAAATACCTTTAGAAGTCGTAGAACCCAAATAGAAACAGATGATGTCACTACTTCCCCAATAAAAGCAGGTTTCTACGATGCTTTAATGAAATCTTATGAATATATATTATATGGTTTGGTTTTTTCCGAACGATTTCCAAATGCAATTAACTACAACTGGGATACAAAGTTTCCTGCTTCCGGACATTTTTACCAAAGAGGCGGACTAGATACGTTATTTCTAGATCCAAACAGGTTCCCTATTCCCTATCCAGAGCTAGGTATAAAGTTCAATCCATTCTAAATTTTAAAGAATTTAATATTGATAGAAGAAGATAAAACTATAAAAAAGGATTTTGTTAACCAACTTGCTGATACCAAAGCGCGTATCCATCCCGATCTTTCTGACTTGGGATTGGATTTATATCAATTTGTGAGTAATAAATTAGAAAATTACGGTATTAGAATTAAAACTGGTGTAAAAGTAAGTCCTTTTGGAAGTGTTATTATCAATTCAAAAGTATACGCTGAGGCTTTAGACCGTATGGCAATTAGACTAGGTGATTCTGGACAAGATTTTTTAGAGTATTGTAAAAAAGCCCATAGTTTGTTTCCAGAGAGTGAAACTACACACTTAAGGTCATCTCTTTATTATCGAAATAATCAAGAGGGTTTTCAGAATGAATTTCAGGCAAATCAAGAAGTTTTCAAATTAGTGGATACCCACTATGACTTAGAAGAAGCTGCAGAAATCGGCGATAACGAATATCTAATCATCTTATCCATCTTGGATTATACTCGGAATCTCGGCCTAAAAACAAGATACACTCTAGGTTCTGCTGAATTATCGGGGTTATATGTTGATCCAGTCACTTCAGAAAATATGGCAAATTTTGCAGACGCCTCTGCACAAGCATATTACGAATTCTTACTCCATGGATCGATCACACCTTCTGTCTTGAGAGAATTAACTAATTCTTTTAATTCACAATCTATACCTGAATTTATTAGAGAAAATCCTGCACTACTCCCTCAAAAACCACGAGAATTAGACCATCCTTTAGAAATAGTCGCAAGTGCTATGCAGATTATTGACTCGGGTAATTTCTACGACCTAGCAATCGATTTCCCCTACGGATCCATTGGACTAGCTAATGCAATTGACAACATATCCCGTATAGTAACAGGAAGATCAATTATAGGTTCAGTTCAAGAGTTATATATGTCTTCCTATAGGGTACAAAATACAGGACTTTCAACACTACTTCCTCAACCTGGAAATCAACCAGAACATAGTCCAAGAAGAATATTGGCTTTAGACGATAATCTGGTTAGCGGAGGTACAATAATAATTGTGCGCAAACTACTCCAAGAACTCTATGGCCGTGAAACAATAATTGATGCTGCTGTTGTAGAACTTTACACAAAAGGGATCGATGAATGGCAAGCCGGAAACTACCAGTTTCTTACAGAAACCCATTTAAATTCTGTGTTGGCCTCTTGTGATGATACTTCCTTAAGAGAGGGCATAATAACTAGATTATTTGACCCACCCAACCATCTCCTATCACAACTCGGAATAATGCCTATTGATAATATGGGCATCCCTGTAGAAGGAAACTATGTGATGTGGAAACCTATGTTAAAACTGGAAGACTTCGACTTTATCGATAAGTTTAATCATTCAGAGTTATACAACTCTTTAATCAATTTATATGGGTTTCAAAGTTACAGTGCTATTTATAACGAAACCCTACAACAACTAGACTATTATCCTGTTGCTGAGCTAAAGATAGATGACCTTCCGGGATATATTGATTCGTTAAGCTGAAATAATTCTTTATCAATTTTGTATGTAATATCCATGATAAATAGGTTCTCAATCTAGAAATTCCCCATTCCTAAATCTCTAAATTTCTACATTTTCCCCCCCATTTCTTAATTCCTAAATCTCTAAATTTCTACATCTTCTCTAAATCCCTACCCTTCTTTAAGTACCTCTTCAAAATCACCCCAAACAACATCGCAGCAACAAAAATCGATGAAAGCCAGATTGTTGAACCCTGTTCACTTCTTAAATCTATGTCTTGAAAGATTATATAACTCAATGAGTTTACCAATAATCCACATACAGCTGTTATAGCGAAAAAATAGCGGAATGTTATGTTAGTTAACCCGCCTGCGTATGAGATTAAATCAAAAAAAGCGAAGCCAAACAATCTTGATATTGTAAAAAATTTAACTCCTTCTACTGTTGTAAATTCATCAACTTCTTTCATGGCTTTCTTGCCAATAAGCCTTAGAACAAGAGTTCTGCCATATTTTCTAGCTATATGGAAATTGATTGTACAACTTATCAAACTGGCAATGTACAATAAAGCCAATCCAATTTTCATACCATACAATGAAACGCCCATTATTACCCCTGGAGAACCAGCAACTGGAGCTAGTACATGAGAAAAAATGGTGTATGAAATAATAATCAGATATCCCCATCTGCCTGATTCTTCGGTGAATTTGATTACAGTATCCGAATTAATTAGTGGGATAAAAAGGTATTTTTGAGCAATAAAAATGGCAATTACTACGAGAGCAATTTTACCGAGGAGTTTTAGATTGGTCTTTGATATGTGTTTCATAAGGGATATTATAAATTATTGTGTACCTTAGCTGCTTAGACACAAGTGGGAATGTATTCACAACCCTCCATTTCTTAATTTCTTAATCTCTAAATTTCTGAATTCTTACATTTTTACTTCTTGTCGCAGCTTCTCATACATCACCACGCCCGTTGCTACTCCCATATTTAGAGAGTTAATCTTACCTTCGAGGGGTATTTTTACTACCTCATCGCACTTGTTCATGATTTCGTCGCTTAATGAACGATCCTCACCACCGATTATGAACATCACTCGACCAGTCAAATCTGCCTCATGATAGAACTTATCGCCAGCTACTTCGATTCCCACAACTTTCACACCTGCATCTTTGCATTCTTTGATTGCTGTAAACAAGCCCTCATGAACGATTGAGACGTTTTCGCTTGCTCCCATCGAAGCTCTTATGACCTGAGGGGTGATTTTCGTCTTTGGGGATAGAACAACTGCACTTGCACCAGTGCATTCTGCAGTTCGAATAATGGAACCAATATTGAACTCATTGAAAGATTCGCGGATATAAATCAACATCATGTTGTCATCACCTTCTTCCACAATTTTTCTAAACGATAAAACCGGAAGTGCTGATCTAACAGCTATTACACCCTGATGTTTTCCAGTATCAGAAACTCTTTCGAGAAAATCCAACTTCACGAAACGCATTTTGATTTTATGTTTCTTTGCCAATTTCACGATTTCGTACATTTTGTCGTCTTTGTTCACCCTATCACGGATGAAAAGCTCCATCACATTTTCTGGATTGGCTCTAAGACTCTCAAGTACTGGGTTTCTACCTTCTATATTCATGATTAATTTGATTATAAAAAGTATCATAATTTAAATCTGTAGACTCTTCTACATACTCATCAGTTGCTTCCCAGAAACGTTCTCTAGCAGCTGAAGAAGAGAATATGCTTGCCATCCTATCTTCAAACGATCGAATAAATACATTGTCCATCGGAGTCCTGCTTCTCAGATGTTTCATTACATCGGCGAGTAGTAAGACAGTTCTAGCATTAGCATCTGCGAAGGGATGAATTGCTAAAAAATTACCACACATTTCAGCAAGTTGCATTTCAAATTCCTCATTATCCTCAATTATTAATAGATTATCAGTTTCATTAGTAAAATTTCTGACCCTGGGCTCTAATACATTTGCAAGTGGAGCAGCTTTATCACCTACTTTAACATTACTAGAACGCCTTCCAATCTCACCATATCTCTCTTCCATTTTATGTCTCAAACCTAGAGTATAATCCGGAAGTACGAACCTCATACTTTTCATATGTAATGTGTCTATGTCATCTATATCAATTTTACCTTTTGGCATTATTTGTTTGTTAATATGTTCCACCACTTGAGTATGGTTGATTTCTCTGATTTGAAACTCCAGTTCTCTATCAAGACCAAAAACATCTTTATGATGATCACCAGCACTACTCCTATTTTCCGCAAAGTCCTCGTCTTGTCTGTAAAGCTCGCCGAAATGCCTATACACTACAGCCGATCTTGTCATCATTGATCTAATCATCTTATCTCTAACATTCTCAGGTAAATCCTTAGTAACCCTGAGAATAGGTTTAATAGATTCATAAACCTTTAATCTCACATCCTCTGGTAAGGTATTTAATTTCTCTAATTGGTCAATGGTACTGACTAAAATATCAATATCAGCTTCATCAAAAGTCTTTTTTTCACCCAGTTTTATCCTCAGACTTTCTAAATGACCTGAGACTGAATCATATGAGTCATTGTCATTATTAGCTACAACGTCAGTGACAATCCCTTCCGGGTCGTTATTTATTTGACTGAGAATGAGTAGCGCATCCTCTAGATTTGGGTCTATGGCGAAGTTAGTTGTTTCGGGATATGGTGGTATATTTGCACCCTCCAATTTTTTCTCGGTCGACATTTTCAGAATTATATACTCGTGGATAAACCAATTATTTCTTTAATATTATCAATTGTCTCTTTACTCTTATTCGTTGCTTTTTCTTTTCCATTCATCAGAATACTCATAACCAATTCCATGTCTCTCTCTAAAATTATCCTTTTCGCCCTTGCATCTTTAAAAAATCGTAAATGCGCATTAGACAACTTCTCTTTTACCTCAACATCTCCAACTTCACCTTTCGTATATCGATCTTTCAAATCCTGGACTTCCTCAAGATTGTCATTCAATAAATCGTGGAATATAAATACAGGATTGCCCTCAACCTTACCTGGGTCAGTTGCCTTGATTCGGGTTGGATCTGTAAAACAACTCATAATTTGCTTTCGAATGACTTCTTCATCATCAAATATTCCAATTACATTTCCCAAACTTTTACTCATCTTTCTAACTCCATCAGTTCCCACCACTTTCGATATTTCTTTCTTCTTGTCTATCATTGGTATAGGAAGTGGGAAGAATTCTGTATTATAGATTCTATTGAAATTCTCGGCAATATCTCTAGCTAGTTCGATATGTTGTCTCTGATCTTCTCCAACAGGAACTCCATATGGCTTATATAGTAATATATCAGCTGCCATCAAAATTGGATAATTAAACAATCCCATATTGATATTCTCCACCACTTCACCATCCTGAAGTTTGTCTTTGAAAGCGTGCATTCTTTGCATCTGCCCATAGGAGATGTAGTTAGCTAATATGACTGCAAGTTCACTATGACTCTCTACTTGAGATTGTCTGAAAAATACTACTTTCTCAGGGTCCAAACCAAGTGCTAGGTAATCTAAAATGACATTTTTAATGTTATTTTCCAATACAGCTTTATCTTTGACAGTTGTGAGTGCATGCAAGTCAGCGATGAAATAGTAAGCATACTCAACTTCATTTTGAAGTTCTAGATGAGGTTTTATCGCGCCAAAATAGTTCCCGATGTGGAGCATATTTCCACTGGGAGTGATTCCTGATACGACTGTTTTTATTCTGCTATCCATAAAACTTATTTAAACTATGAGATTATAGCAAATTTCACAGATCAATAGGTTGTATATATAGTGTTTCATTCAGCATAATCCAACTAATTATAATCAAAAAGATGAGTGGGGAGCTTGATAAAACAATAGGTGAATTTATGACTGGGCAAAGAGCGAGAATTTACAAAGACACATATGTTACCTTAGTAGGGCATTTTGTTGGTGACAGAGAAGAGGGTTATATAGAAGAGGTACCTCCAATAGGATTTACTACTCGGCATGCTTTCAAAGGAAGGGTTTTAGATTCTGAACGTATTAGTAACATGATAGAAGGACAAATTCCAGTTGGTTTAAAAGTGGACACTAATACCAATGTTTACTGCGTAGATCCATCTACAGAGGTAGGGACGTTTTAAAAATTAGAATCGAAATGCTTCAGTAACTAGGAAAGCATTTTCAGCAAAGTCCATTTCTATCATTACTATATTATCGTAGTAATTAGTGGTAAATGCCCTGGGTAATTCCTGGATTCTATAAAACAGTTCTCGCCCTACCCCACGTTTATAGGCAGCAAAGTTACTTTCAGTTATAACGAATAATGAATTCACGCAATCTTCTCCTATAATACCCTTTAATGGAGATGCTGTCTCGGATGATATCGATTCGGGAAGTACATAATCCGTACTTACTGCAGGAACAACCAATCCCAACATTTGAATCCTATTGATTTCTGAATCTCCTTGACTAGTTGAAAATAGAAAACCCTTCCCAAAAAGTGTTCTGATTATTTTCGAAAAACCCTCGGTTTTCGTCATATCTGGTAAAAATGCTGTTGGATCTTCATAAGTTGTATATCCTAGACCTTTCAAAATAGAAGTACCTGTAGACATGGTAGAATTAATTAGACCCTCTTCTGGGTGGTGGATTTCAATTCCTCCACGACTTTTCAAACTATATAGAGTTTTAAATCTAGAACTTAATTGCTTCTCATCTATCGGAAGATTAACAATATCTTCCACCAATTCGGAAAAAGCTCCAACGAGATACGGATGATCTTTTGAATCTAATATTCCTTCTAGCATTAATGTAACTTAAAGAACGAATTATATCATACAGACAAGTGTTCTCGAGCATAGGACGTTATGTGTTAAAATTATATATACCCCAATTTAACAATGAAAAAATATTTAATATTTTTCCTTCTATTAATCTTAATTCTCATAATCATTGGGGTCGTATTTCTCATAAATAACACCTCTTTCCTAAATTTCAACATTTCAGAACAAGAAATTTCACAAAACAATTTCAATCCTACATCACCGGTGGTTGAAGAAGTTGATTTGGTCAATTTAATCTCTAAACAGTTGATAGTACCCGAGTTATATCAAAGTGGAGCATTTAGTGAACCTAGAACTTTAAACCTACCTGAAGGATACGAAATAAGCGTGTACGCGGGAGGAATGAGAGCACCTAGATTTTTTGATTTTGATGCTGATGGAAACATTTTTGTCGCTGATAAAAGTTCCGGTGAGGTTTTGTTACTAAAAGACGAAGATGGTGACAATGTAGCCGAAACCAAGATTACAGTTTTATCAGATTTACGCTCGGTTCATAGCGTGGACTTTTACAATGGGGACTTGTACGTTGCAGAAGAACATCAAATCACTCGATTGAAAGGCATAAAATCTGATGGGACATTCGACGAGTTCGTCATTTTGGTAGATGACCTTCCTGCCGACGGTGGCCACACAACAAGGACTGTATTAATTGGACCTGATGAGAAAATTTATGTATCAGTCGGATCTAGCTGTAACCTGTGTGAAGAAGAAGACGAACGGAGAGCTGCAATAGTGAGTTACAATCTTGATGGAACTGGTGAGGAGTTATACGCAGAAGGACTTCGTAACTCAGTAGGGATTGAATTTAATAATTTTGATTTGTGGTCGGTGGACAATGGAAGGGATAGAATCGGTGATGACCTCCCACCGGAAGAGGTGAATATTGTCGAGCAAGGGAAACATTACGGCTGGCCTTTCTGCTATGGGATGGGCATAGCGAATCCAGAATATCCAGACAGAGCTGACTACTGCAGAGATGAAACTGCATTCCCAACCTACGAAATGCAAGCACACTCTGCTCCACTAGGATTAACTTTCGCTCCAGACAATAGCGACCTAGCAGACAACCTGATAGTTGCATTCCATGGTTCATGGAATAGAACTGTTCCTACAGGCTATAAGGTAGTCAGAATCGATACAACAAGTGAGAGTTCAGAAACTGTAAACTTCATCACTGGATGGCTGGATGAGAATGGGGACATTTGGGGAAGACCCGTGGGAGTGAAGTTCAACGAACAAGGAGAGTTGTTTATCACGGATGACGAAGCAGGAGCGATATATTTAGTGACGAGATTATAACCTTAGCATTTCCCATGGAAATGGGAATTTCTCCTGAACATAGACTCCTGCCTTCGCAGGAGTGACAATACACTAGGTGTCATTCCTGCACCACTTCTGTCATTCATGCGGAGGCAGGAATCCAACCAATAAGAACATTTTTAAGTGAATTTCATAATGCAGAATATTCCCCTCGCATTTCTCGCCAAACCACCAACAAAATCTGCTTCAGCATATCACCAGATTCGCGGAAGAATTTACGATCTTTTGTACCAGATACATCCTCGTCGTTCCATTTCACTCGAACTTCCTTTATTTTTCCCCCTTTTTTCTGTATTAAATACAATAATTCGACATCAAATGCAGAAACTGACCAACCCTTTACGTTTTTCACCTTCAATGCATTTAATTTAGGGAATGTCTCACTCAATAAATCTGCTCTAAAGAGTTTGAACCCGCATTGCGTGTCATCAATTTGTCTCAAAAGGAAAAGCTTTCTGAAGCTGCTAAACATAAAACCAGCGACTTTACGGATAACTGTTGCAGAGTTGCGTTTACTGCCCCTAGAACCTATTACAGCTTGATTTTCGGCAATATATGGCATGAGTCTATCCAACTCACTCAATGGAGTCGATTGATCCATATCAGTAAACAAAATATATTCACCAGAGGATTCTTGAATCCCACGATTTATAGCTACTGGCTTTCCTCCATGCTCTGCCTCAACAATTTTAAGGAATTTTTTATCAGCGTAATTTTTTTTCAAATATTTCAAACTCCCGTCTGTTGAACCATCATCAACTATAACAACTTCATATTTAAAATCCTGCTTTGAGAGATACTTAAAAGCTTTGTGTAGTAGACCTTTCTTCAGATTTGAAAGTTCGTTATATTGAGGAATTATTATTGATAAAAAGATTTTATCCTTTTTCATTATTTATATAGATGCTGTAATTGTGTACTTTTTCTGAGAAAGAAAAATTATCTGCACTCTCGAAGAATTTAATCAAAGTTTGATCGGATTCTTCATCGATAATCAGAACGAGAGCTTCATCACGTAACTCAACTGCTTCTTGCATTTTATCATCTGAGTATACGAGATGGTACCACACCAAATATTTATTGGTGAAATTACCATTTAATTGCGTAAAAATCCACGGATCGTCACCATAGTAATAATAATCAACGCCTTCATAATTGTTTTCAAAGTGTTCAATCAAATCTTTTCTTGTTTGGAAAGAGTCATGTTCTTTCCAAAACCAGCTATGACCATCACGCTTACCAAAGAACAAATATTGTGGAAAATCTGAGTAATATCTGATATGTCCATCAAAGCGTTCTTTATCAATTACAGGAAAGTTAAAGCCTTTGCTAAAGAGAAAAGTTACCAATACTAGAAAACCTAGTATTAATTCAAACAAGTGTAGTTTAGATGTGGGTTTAGTTTGTAGGTAAATTGCAAGAGACAGAAGTGATATTGGTAATAATTGAATCAGATAATGCATGTAAGGTCTTCCTGAGAGAGTTACCAACGTGATATCAACTACCAAAGTTAGAAATATTACAAAAACATTTCGACTTACCTGGTTTTTGTATAACTTAACTAAAGCATAATAAAATATCAGAGCAGACCCTGCGATTTTTATATAGTTCCAATAATTGGCATCTTCTTCCAATTCAATATACCTAAAGTTTGTCAGAAAAGTTGCATCGATAAAGTCATCAAAAGTCTTATTTAGAACCAAATATGCAAAGTATAGTCCGATTACGAAAAAATAAGTTGAAAGTACTTTTATGTAATATTGATAGTTAAATTTTTTCCTTTTCTTCCATAGGTCGAATATCGCAACGAGTGCAATTATCGCCACGGACTCGATAAAGGCTTGTGGTTTAATTAAAAAGGCATACGACAAAAGTATTCCAACCAGAAAAGGTCTATGGCTAAAGAGAGACAGATACAAGATGGAAAGTGTTGCAGGAATATAAAATACCTCACTGTTAGCTAAATTTCCCTCTAACAAGGGAGTACCAAGGATGATGGCGAAAATTACCAAAATAAAGCTTTTTAACTTTGACTTTATGCCCAACCTAAGCATCAACTTGTGTAAAATCAAGATTGAGAAAACGCCTGCAGAGATATTCATCAATTTTACGAGTACATAGCCCACATCCCAATCGAAAACACCCGCTAATGTGTATATCCAAACCATCATCGGAGGTTTGTGATCCCATGCTCCCACATACAACTCTTTTCCCTGAAGAATTGCTTCTGCCTGTGCGGCATAAAACCCTTCATCTGGATACCAATATCCTTCGAATAGACTGGGTATTCGTAAAATTATGAATATGAATACGACAATTAGGATAATTTTGTTATTTCTGGTGAGAATCATTTAAATATATTAGTCTATAATCGACAAGGTGTACAAGTATGTATCCAAAGAAAAAAGGAGCCTTATAGGCTCCTTTTATCAAAGTTATTTGAATTTTTATTTTCTCTTCATAAACCCTAAGTCCTTGTTTAAAACAAACACAGAACTAAGTAAAACTGAACCCAAACCAAGTGTACTGTACATGTTTATACCTGTATCTGCTAAGACTCTCTGTTCTACAACAGGGGCTGTTGCAGATAATACTCTAGCAGTAGGTTCTACTGTAGGCTCTACAGGAGTAGATGTAGGAACAACTTCAGTAGGTGTTGGTTCTGGAAGGTCAGTAGGTGTAGGTGTTGTAGTTGGTGTAGGTGTTGGATCTTCATCACAGACTGGAGCAACATAACCATTGTTGTAACCGTTATTATAGCCATTATTATAATCGTTATTATAACCATTGTTGTAGCCGTTGTTATAGCCATTGTTATAACCGTTGTTGTAACCGTTATTATAACCATCATAAATATGATGTGCATGAACTGCTGCGTTACTTGAAAAGATGGATAATCCGGACAACATACTAAATGTGGCAGTTAAAAAGAGTGAACTAAATATTAAGTTACTCTTTAGCTTATTGAAGTTTATCATTGAAAATAAATAAATGGGTTAAATTGGCCCGATTATATTACTTTCAAAGGCTTTTGTAAAGCAAAGCACAGAAAATTTAATTATTTTAGCTAAAAAGAAAACCTCCGGTATAAAATACCGGAGGTCTAGTTCTTATAATTGCCTACTAGTAGATATTTCTGCGAAATTTATTTTTGTTCAGAATAAATATTGCTGAAATCAGTGATGTACCTAGAATAAGTGCTGTTGACATATTTCTCCCCGTATCAGAAAGACTATTACTTGCACCTAGTACTTTTCCGAGTGCACTCGTAGCCATGCCTCTGATATTTCCTGTAGATTCTTCATCATCAGTTATATTTGCACCAGCAACTTGTGCTCGATTCAAACTAACAGAATCAATATTATCCTCAGGTGTTGGGTCATCTTCACAGAACTCAATTACTGGTTCTGGAACCTCAACAATTGAAGGTACAAGAGTCGTAGTAAATTCGTTTACTAACTGACAAGATCTTAAGGCACGAACCTCATTTATTATCGAAGTTGCAGTGGAATCTGCTGGTACTAATAATCGAATCTGTGCAGTCCACTCTTCATTAACATCAAGGCTTTCTTTTGTCCATGTAACACGATTGTTTGCAGGGGTATATTGTCCATTTGGAGAGGAATCATAATATTGCATTCCTGCTGGTAGATTATCCCAGATTTCCACACCATGAGCTGTTTCAGTTCCTTTGTTTACAACTCTGATGTTATAGGTAACGAGTTGGCCTGGTGTAAATGTTTCGTTTGTAGTGGTTTTCTCCGCTAATATATCTCCAATAACATTGTTACCGAAGTTCATATCTTCGAAGACATCACCAGAGCTGTCTATTACAAATGTGTGGTAACCTGGGTCAACAGGATATGTTTGCTCCCATGAACCGTTTGTAACAGCTTGATTTACCTCAGTTAGGAAATATGTACCAGGCATTAGATTCTTGAAAGAATACTCGCCTTCTGTATCAGTCTCCTCTGTATCGATAACTGTACCGTCATATGTGTCCATCCTCAATTCGATAGTCCATCCTTCCATTTTAGGCTCACCGTAAGTCTTTAATCCATCACCATTATCATCATCCCATTTGTATCCACTCACCTGTCCAAATTCGAAATTTCCGAAGTTTAAATTTGCCAATACTTGACCTGAAGTATCAATCTCAATGTAGTGACATTCTGTATCATAATCATCTGAGAACGCTACACTTATCTCGTTTTGTTTTAATGGATAAGTTTGCATCCAACCATCTTGCATTTCCTCACAAAGTTTATATTCTCCTGGAAGCAACCCATCAAATTCAAAAGCTCCTTTTTCATCTGTCATTTTGTAAGGTAATGAATTCATTATTTTATAACCGTTTTCTTCATCTTCTTCTAACATCTCTAAGGTTACTTTCCAACCAGAGAGCAAAGAGGCTCTATCTTCATCCATCATTCCGTTAGCATTCATATCATCCCACTTATATCCTTGTACTCTTCCTAGTTCAAAGTTACCAAAGTTATTTCCATGTAATTCTGTACCAACTTGAATAACTAATGGTCCCTGAACTTCATCTCCAGCGGTCTGGGTCCAGCCATCTTTTTGATTCTCATTTAACCAATAAATACCTGGTAGTAGATTATCAAATTTGTAATAACCGTTTTCATCAGTAGTTTTTGTTTGTATTTTTGAAATTGGGTCTTCTTCGTCACCGGTCCATAGATTGATTTCCCAACCTTCTAACCTGGCGTCTTGTCTGGTCAAAGTTCCATCTCCATTTGTATCCTCAAGTTTATAACCATCAATAGAACCCATTCTTGTATTTCCAAACTCACAAGTTTCCGTGCTACCATTTTCTACTGTCAGATGACAATAACTTGGGCTAGGAGCTGTCTGAATCCATCCAGGTTGATTAATTTCTACTACTTGATATTCTCCATTTTCCACTTCTTGTGAATATTCACCATCTTCGTCAGTCTCAACTCTATAATTGGATACATCATATACTCGGACTTCTAAAGTCCCAGCATTGTCGTTGTACCATGAAGGTGGGTTTGGATCATTATCTTCATCAAATATTCTTAGGTTCGCAACTGCATCATTTCCTTTAATAACAGTTTTGTATAAATGTGCAGAGTTTGATGAACCCCATTCAATGTTTTGATCATCAATAACAACATCAAGTGTCCTCACATCTCTGCCAAGATTATCTGCAAAGTCTGCAGAATTTGACCAGTTGTCGGTTGAATAATATTCAGCATCAGCGAGTTTTGTTACCCCTGAGTAACTGTATGTTCCCTCTACCTCTACCAGGTAGTATTTCGAGCTTGATAAAACTCCAGTATTTACACCAGTTGGACTATTTGCAGGTAAATCAAGATCATAAATTGGTTCAAGGGTTTCAGGTTTGAGGACAATTTGCCAATTTGGAATTCCCATTTCTTCATCATCTCTCTCTCCGTTTGCATTTGCATCTTCGAATTTCATACCTTCAATTGCTCCTATTTTCTCTGCGTTAAATGCAACACAGTAATATGTATTGTCTTTTTCATAGCCGCTCAACCATTCCCAGTTGTCGTAATTAGCGGTATCACCAGTACAGTAGAATTCTGCACTGACATTCCCATCATTTGAGAAAGGAACAAAACTATCATCTGGGAAGACTTCTCTTAGTTCTACTCTTCCACCGACACTTCCTAGTTCTGGTAACTCGACTTCAACACCTGAACTAAATGTTGTCCATGGATCTCCCATCTCAGTTGTATTTTCCTGAAAGTCTCCGAAACTTCCACTTCCTGCTGGTCCCCATTGGAAATCCCAGTCTTCTTCAATCTTACACTGTCCTCCACTTTGAGCAACCCACTCAGCAGCTGTATCTGCGTCAATTGGACCTTGTTGATTATTTGGTAAGTATTGCTCTTCACTACATACAACTTTGGTTGCAAGTAGTTTTGCTGGCTCGCTAACTGGTCTATTTACTAATGTAAATGTTTCAGTTTCATTTTCAACTACCACTTCAGTAGCTTGACCACTGACATTTTCCCAATCTTTCATTAAGATTTCGTTTGTCATGTAGTCTCCATAAGGAACATTTTCAAAAGTTATACAACCATCTTCTTCAGTAAATCCTGCATAACCTTCGTAAATATCCACATACATTGAGCCTTCATTATCAGTTATGTTGTTATCGAAAGATGTAAATTTAAATTCACCTGTATAATTCTCAAAACCTCTTGCATATGTATTCGCTGGTGAGAAGTAACCCCAATCTGCTGGAGCATCATTAACTGTAACTCCAAGAGCACCTGTTGTGGTCAAATCCATCACATTTATCCATGGGATATATGGACCTACAAATCCATCAGATTCTAACCTCTGTGAATAGGCAGGATCAGTTAATAATTCTGTTCCTCCTCGGTATTTATAAGTTCCCCTTGCCATTAGAACATAATCTCCTTCTGGTAGTTCTGATGAGTAACTTGGAGTATAAGGATCTCCTATTTTGTCATCAGGTTCAACTTCAACTGTTTCTAGAAATTCTCCTAACAACTGAACATTCCATCCTGGAAGATAATTTTGTTGATTATCTTGTTTACAGACTGTGACATCTGCAAAGTCAGGAAGTTCCTGCTCTTCACACAAACCATATGTTGCATCGATTGCATCAAGATCATATCCATCAGCACTGGCGATGTGTAGAGCATAGTTTGTGGTATCGGTAATTCTTAGATACTTAGCTGCTTCTAGTCCTACTGTTTCAAGATCAAAAAGCGAAACTCCATTTCCTCCTTGTCCACTTGCATCTCCAGTTGTATTTGATTTGTTACTTGCTGTACCCAATTCAAAATATGTATCTCCATCTAAACTAACTTCTACTTTTGCCTTTTCTTCAGGATAAGACGTACGGCCATTTGTAACTTCATGAACCGAAATATCCATTTTATCTTCAACATTTAACACAGGATATTCGAATTCAACCATTAGTACTCCGCCAAGTCCTAGACTAAAGAATTTTCCATCAGCTTCACCTAATGTATTGTTTGGATTGGATCTTTCTGCGAGTACTGCAGAACCATCTTTTTCTGTACCCTGATCTGTTCCTTCTAAAATGCCACTTACCCATGTTGGACCTTCGCTACATACTTCTGGAGTAGGTGTTAATGATGGTGTTGGTGTATTCGTTGGTGTTGTAGTCGGCTCTACTGCTGGTCCGATACACTCTACACTTACGTTGTCTAGGAAAGTGCCTAGCGAGTTTGGATTACCATCATCCATGAAAGATAAAATCGCTTTCTCTGATGTGGCTTCTATTGTTTCTGTATGCTTTGTCCATGATGTGTTTGCACCTCCTGTAGCAATATGTGTTTCCAAAGTATTTCCTGCCCAAGCTGAAACAAGTTTATTATCTGCATCTGGTGTTCCAGGTCGAGGTGAGAAATGATATTCAACCTTGTATTCGTAATTAGGGATTGTTGCAATTTCTTGACTTATTTTAACTGAAGTAGGTTCATTGGTTAATGGATTTGTAGGTCCAAACCAATCAGAATCAAGTTCAGCATATTGTGAACCTGTTTGAGGAAGCCACCCATTAACACCTTTATGTAATTCGAGATTTGCAATTTCAGGTCTATTCTGTCCTTCGAATAATGTATCTATACTTTGCCATTCTACTTTCCATTCTAAACCAGTTGTACCACTAGGGACTATGTCCCAGTTTGTTGCGGTAGTAACTACTGGTGTTTCAAAATCTGCATTCTTTAATAGGTTCACACCAGGGGTACATACAAGCTCTGCACCTTGTACTCTAGCTAATTTGAATGAAGCATGTGAAATATCTGCACATTTATTTCCTTCTGCATTCGGATTTCGTAACGCACTTGCCATTTGATTTCCTATTCCTGCAGCTCCAACACAATTCGTAGTCCCAGTTTTATACCAACTATTGGATGTGAAGATCTCCAAATAACCATTAGGGCTATTAAGTTCATTCCCACCCTTTATACATACGGAATCAACGACATAACCAGTTGGGGCTGTATAATTTACATTACCATCCGCACCTTTCCCTATGTGATCGGTCCAACCATTACCTTCTGGACAAACACTTAAATTCTCAATAGGAGTTGGTTTCGGCATCTTAAATGAATTTCCAGTAGCTTGTACCGGAATCAACCCCACCAGAGGCGAAAAATACTGTAGTAGGATAAAAAAAACTGTCAGAACTGAAATATACTTTTTGCGAGGCATAAAATTTATTTAAAAAATAAATGGGGTAATAATATTGTATCTAGTTCACAAAACGAAAGCAACTAACTAAAGTGACACTTTTTCTTGTTTTATTGAGATTGATTTAACCATATCCCCCTATTTTAAACATTCGGGAAACGTTGATTACTAATAAAACCTGAATTATTTTCTTTTAGAAATATTATCAAAAGAAAGATTACATAGGGCTATTTCTTGCCTCTGAGCATAAGTATCTTAGCTCGGGTTTGCAATAATTTCCTAACTACAGTTGTAATAACAAACTCTATTAGATGAAAAAGGATATGATAGTTTTACTGAGTAAAGTGACCCAAAACCACAGCAAGCAAGTAAAGTTAGTTTAAGGAAATATGTAACTAGAGTTTTTTGTAATAATTCCTTTAAATCTGTCAACAATATTTTTGCCCTTTAATTGTTCATCCTTAGCTAGTTTTTTATCCACTAACCATTGTCTAGATTTTCTAGAGATATAAAATCCTTTCGTTGACATTATTGCGTAAATCCCCGACCTCCTATAAAATTCTTGCAAAATATCCAATTCGTTTTCCTCAGGTTTAATATCTTTTTCCTTAAACCTCCGAGAAATCGACTTATAAACCCTTGCTGCTGTACCGAAAGTGTTGTTCTGATGTTTATCTGGATCGGTGATTATCATTTCATAAAAAACAGGGTCTGCATCAGGATTATCTTTATCACCTAACATAAACACCACTTTTATATCCTTATATCCTGTTTTTCGATCTACAAATTGAACTAGGTCAATCATCTCATCAATTCCAAGTCTTTGCCTTGTCTTTTTCTCAAAGTCTTTTGCCACTAATTTAAAGTCTTCATTATCAGGAAGTGATATTCTTATAGCTAATTTCGGTTTTTCCCCATCAACTCTTTCATATGGCCTTCCAATAGAAAGTGACAGATTTGCGAAATTATCATTTTTCTGTGATTCTTCGAATTCCGACAAAATATTTTCAATGGTTTCAAAAGCACTTAACATAAATGATCCATCATCCTGACTCTCTTTAAGAACAATCCTACATCGAAATATATCTGTAACTCGAGTTCTTCCTTCCGAGAGGAATTTATTAAAAATACCCATAAAACTTTTTCTATCAAATTCAATTACACCCGTAGATGAGGCTACCCGCTTAATTACCTTCTCCATTTTATTCACTCCAAATTCGGATTGTGACATATACTGATCTACTTTAGATTGAATTTCATTAAACCCTTCTTCAGATAATAGTTCCCTCTGAAATTTTTCTTCAACTTTATTATTTAGTACCTTTGCCATTCCCTTAAGTCCAAACGATTCAATCAAGGGAATCAGAAGATATGTACATTCCTGCAATTGCCTCCAAAGGTAGGTAGGGTCAATTTCTTCGATTCCTTCAAGATGATCAATATTATCTAAGAATTCTAATGACCTTAGCAAAGGACCCTCAATATCAAATGCCTGAGATTCCCTAAATGCCTTTAATGGGATATTTCCCATAGAAGGTCTTAGTCTAAAAAATTTATCTTTATTAGCTCTGAAGAACTCGAAGCTTCGTTTCCGACTGTTATCATGACTCTTACTAGGTTTGCCCAGAATTGAGTGCAAATGTTGTTTAAAATCTTTCAATTCCTCCTTCTTCTCCTCTGAAAGGTCAGGACCAATGTTCAATCCGTATACTGAATTGATATTATGGACAGGTATCTCGGACTTATCTTCAATCGCTTTTGATGAATAAGCAATTCCAATAGAATATCTTAATAATTCTGCCATTTCTGGATTACTCTCATCCATAGTTGCTAAAGTGGACCGTAATTTATCTTGGAACGCCTTGGTTTCTACGAAGTCATGTAAAAAAATTGCCCCAACCATACCTGTCGAGTTTACTACACCGTATTTGGAAGAATTCTGCTCCAGATCTTTTATCATCCTAATCATATGCTCATACCTATCCGCCCTGTTTCCAACCTTCCCCGGCCTACCCATCCACTCCACAATGATATTGTGAATATATTTTATATAGTTTGTTGATAATTCTTGATCTCTTTCAATTTTTTTAAGTACTTGTTCAAACTTATTAAATAAAGGTAAATTTGAACCTCTAAATACCTCTAGATAATTCTCTTTTGTTTCCTCAAGATATTTCATAGGTCTTGATTTATATTTCTCATCCGTTAATACTTCTAGAGTAGGAGCTTTTCCAATATCATCGATATGATTTACCATTCGGTCTATCATCTTTACAAATTTTATTACCCGCTTTTTACCCGCAATTTTTTTCGCATACTCTTCTATTGATACTCCCTCACCTTTAGAATGTGTCAAAGCTTCAATATTATCTTTAAGTTGAGGGGGAAAATGATCGATATATTCTTCAAATTTAGAGTCTTTAATATCCTCTAACCAATCATGTCCTATAAATGTAAATACTGATTCAAAAAAATTAAGTGGATCATCCCCATCATCTTCAAGAATATCATTTATTATTTCCCCCCTATTATCGAAAATCACCCTTAACCCGGGTAATAGATGCCCGTATAATGATCTCCTTAAACCATCTCTTCTCTTGTCATTTGCGTGAATAAATTTACTAACTTCTAAGGCATTTAATAATAAAGAATATTCTTCAGAATTGATGTAGTTGGCGCCCAAGTAAAATGCGAATTCGTGTTCAATTTCTTCGGGGGTGGCAAAATTTACAGTATCTTCTAACCATGTTTCTCTTGATGTAGGGGTAAAAAATAGATCTTGTAATGCAACACCGTATTTGAATTCTAACCAAGCTTGTTCCCTATTTTCATTTCTAACAATTTGTTCTATAGGATTTTGTCCACCATTTTGTTTCTCTAAACGACCGAGATGAAAAGAAGCCATCAAATAGGGATCGTTATTTAAACGATCTTTAATCTCTGGAGTTATTACTAATTCTTGTTCGGGATTCATCAGAAATAACAGAAAACTATACCCTATTATTATATCATTAATATATAAATAGCCCCATCTTGAAAACTCACGATGAGGCTATAAAATCCTTTGTATAATATTTACTTCCCAAACTTCTCCCCGAACAACTTCACTGCCTCATTGATGATTTCATAAGCTTTTTCTTTTTCACCCCATCCTTCCACTACAACCTTTTTATCAGTTTGGCCTTTGTATTTAAATTGTAAATCCTTGTATCTCTCAAAAAAGAAGCCGATTTCGTCTTTCTGGTGTTCTGACAAATCAGTAATAGATTTTATGTGTTTATAACGAATATCATCGACTGGAACCGCTAGAATTTTGTCGTCTTTCTCACCACTATCATTGAAAAGCATAACACCGATAGGTCTGACAGAAATCAAACAACCTGGGAAAGTCGGATAAGTTAAGATACACATTACGTCTAGTAAATCCTCATCCTCATCCCATGTTTGTGGAATTGCTCCGTATTCGATAGGATAGGGCAATTTTTCGAACAAAACTCTGTCCAATTTCAACAATCCGGTATTTGTATGGAATTCAAACTTATTGATAGAACCCATAGGTGTTTCTACAAGCATATTGATTTCCTCAGGAGCATTGTCCCCAACAGGGAGTTCAAATAATGGATTCATCATGGTTTTTTGCGGTTTGTCCGCCAAGTTAGCGATGTCTGCCATTTATTACTAATAATAATTAAAATGAAACATCACTGCCTTTTAAACAGTGATGTTTGTATGATACCACGCGTGATTTATCGACTCAACTACTCACGTAACATCTTCACTCTTGTTTGAATAATTATAGCCATTAGCGCTATTACTCCTACGATCACTAATAACATTGAATATTCAGGAATTGTTACGACAAGTGGGAAGAATCCTAGTGCCAAAATCATTTCAGGAATTACAAATTTCGAGCTAAATTTGAAACCCGCAATTCGTCCAAGAAGGTAATACATCAATCCCCCAATAACTACCACTGCTATAAGGAATGCCAGATAGAGTGGCATGGAGAAATTAGGCACTTTAGAGAAATTACTGAAAAGTTCAATCGTAGGATCAATGGTGAAACTCGAAAGATAATGTACGAATGGGAAATACAGTGTAAACAATATTGTGACAAGAAGCATATCAAATAATGATAGCTTTCTTTTACCAAATCTATACGCCAAATAAAGTGTAATTATTATAAATACGAAATACACTGGTGCCATCGTTAAATAAACCCTAGATACTTGAGCAGATGGGTTAAGTTTGTCACCAACAGTTATACTCACTTTTGGCTTTGAGTAGAGATCAGGTTTGTCCCAGAACAAACTTACAGCACCGTCACCAAATTCTCTGTCACTTACTGCTAGACCATCATTGACATCGTATGACCTTGTTCCATTAATTGTAACTTTGAATTTGAAGTCTTGGGATCCTTTAGGATTTTCAATTCCTTCGTAATTAAAACTAGAGACTCCCACAGTTTCGTATCTAACCTCTACGTTAACATCTTCCCCTGCTGGAATTTTTCCTTCCCAGCTTAGTCCGTCGTATTGAGTATTGTTGTAGTAATTATAATCATAGGGCGATTTAGTCGGATTAATAGTGATTTGAGTCTTCGCATTAGTTACTTCTTCTCCATTAACTAATAATGTAGCATTACTAATCTCTTGTGAGCTAATATTTCCTGGGAACGGAAATTGGAATTTAATCAAACTTTCTTCATTTAGCTCATTTTTCAACAAATAGTTTGCTTTGAAGCTGGTTTTGAATGTTGGTTGGTAAACTAAGCCCTTTTTTACGAAATCTGCAGTAATTGTCACATCTGCATCGGTTGACTGTAGGCTTGTATTCTCTACATATCTTTTTGCAGTAGCGTAAGATAGATCATTTTCCACATAGAGTGAACTTTGTGTATCAAGCATCCCCAAACTAGGAGCAGACTGTGCTAGAGGTCCGCCGTAAAGTTCTGCTGTACCTGAATAATTTCTATATGCGATTTCATTTCTTTCCTGTGCAATTGCCGACATTATTAAACTAAACACTCCAATGATTATCGTAAAGATAATAGTGAAAAAAATGTACTGGATTACCAGAGAATCAACGGATTTCTTGACTGGTTTGGGCTGAGTTTGGGGTGTTTCTAACTTAGGGGCGTGAATTGGTTGTTCGTTCATTTTATTAAAAATAAATATTAATTAATCATACAACAATTGGAATAACGCTGGTATAGGAAAATATTACAAGAAAAGCACAGTAGTGGAGTTTTATTCCGTGGGAAATTAGTTATTAGAAGCGAAGGGCTTTCACTGGGTCGAGACGTGCGGCCTTGATAGCCGGGTAAATACCTGCTAAAACTCCAGTTATGATGCAACCAATGATAATTCCCAAAATGATAAGGGGATCAAGACTGAAGTAACGCTCTGCGGAGAAGCCTTGTTCTTGAAGCATATCTACAACAAATGGATCTGCAATGATAGTAACTGCCAAAACAATGGTCAAACCTAGTAAACCACCTAGTAATCCGATAACGCCTGACTGTATCAGGAAAATGTATAGAATCTGGTAATTTGAGGCTCCTACAGCCTTGTTTATACCTATTTCTCGAGTCTGTTCGTAAATACTCATAACCATTGTGTTTATAATCCCAATTGAGGCTACAAATGCAGACACAATTCCGAAGAATATCAGTACAAAAGTGATGGCATTTGTTATTAAACTCAAGAATTCAAGTACATCATCAGCACTAAAAGCCTGAAGTCCATATTTTTCAGAGATTTCTTCTCTAAAATTGTTAACATCATCTTCATTGTTTAACTCGATGAATAATTGATCGTAACCGATTTCATCTAGATATTCCTGGCCATTTATGAATCCGCCATTTTGAGCAAGCATTTCTGCTGCATCCCCAGTAGTAATAAGTGCATCTGAACGATCAGAACCCGAATCAATAACTCCAACTATTTTGTATCTATATTCCTTGTCGATTTGAGTTTTGGTTTTGTTGGAAAGTAATGTAGATGGAGCAACTTCAATAACAAGAGTCTGTCCTATAATCTCATCATGACTTGTTTTGAAGAAACTGACAACATCCTCACTTACAAATGCTTCTCCAGAATCCAGAACTGTTTTTTCTCCATCAAAACCAGTGAAATAGTTAGAGTCTCCAGGCACATCCCAACCGAAAGGAAAACTTGGTGAAAATGCTTTGTCATTGCCATCAAGGCGAAGTTGCATACCATTGATCATTATGGCGGGCACAACTTTACTTACTCTACTATCAACTTGAATCTCTTTTACTAGAGCCGAAGTCATTAATTCCGGTTCTTTTACTTCTTCCTCACCTTCTGTTTCGCCCATAGGAGCAACAATACTTAGAAAATTGGTACTTGAGACAATTATTTCGTTTGGCTTGAATCTACTGGTGAATTCGTTTGTAATTACATCTTTAAATCCATTCATTCCGAAAATTATTAGACTCAAAAGTACAACAGCAATAGTAATACCCAGGCTTGTTAGAAAAGTCCTTAATTTACTTCGAAATACTAGATTTAATGAATATTTTAGCATTTAATTATTTATTCCTAGATTTATCTAATTTACCGTCTTTCAAAAAGATTCGTCTTTTAGCACCTACAATTAACTCTGTATCATGTGTAACAATCAATAATGTCGTTTTCATCTCCCTATTAATCTCAAGCAACAAACCCATAATCTCTTTACCAGTCTTACTATCCAGATTCCCAGTTGGTTCATCCGCTAACAATATTTTCGGTTCAGCTAACAATGCCCTAGCTATTGCGACTCTTTGTGCTTGGCCTCCTGAGAGTTCTTTTGGTTTATGATTTTTCCTGTCGGTGAGGTTCACTCGATCTAATAGATAATTAACTTTATCTTGCATTGCCTTTTTTGCACTTCTATCTGCAAAATAACTTGGAAGACCGATATTTTCGGCAACACTTAGAGCAGGGATGAGGTAAAATTGTTGAAATATTGTTCCAACAATATTTCTACGATAGAAAACTGAGTTATATTCACGTATTTCTTTCTCGTCGACCCTTACTTCACCATCATAGTCCCTATCAAGTCCACCTAAGACATTTAATAACGTTGATTTACCCGACCCAGATGGACCAATGATTGTGACAACTTCCCCAGATTCGATTTCGAAACTGAGGTTATTGACCGCATCAACGATATTGTTACGGCTAATTCTGTATTTTTTTGTTAATTCTTTTATTTCAATCATCATAGCATTGCTATCATATCACATATATTGCTATACAATAAAATATATTGAGAATATGCCAACCACAAATAGATTTGTCCGACAAAGTCATACACTATGCACAATTCCGAAGTTGTTTTTCCATTTCAATGAGTTGGAGGTAGGTACTTTTTGGGTTCTCTGATTTCGAGATAGCAGAACCTACTACTACAACATCGAAGGGGAAATTTAGAATTTGAGGTAAAGTTTGTTTATTAACACCTCCATCTAGACCGATTTCACCCTCGAATCCATCAGCTCTAAGTTTCTTCGAATACTCCAACATTTCAGGTCGAAATTTATTGCCTTGAGCTCCAGGCTGAATCGCAAATATATGAATCGAATCAACTTTATTGAAATATTTTTTGATTAGATCATATTGTGAGGGTTCGTGAAATGACACAGCAGTTTCTATACCTTTTTGTTCAATAATTTCTATTAAATCATCAATACTATCCATGGAATGGATATTAATTATGATTTTGCGAACTCGAACATCCTCAACAAGCACTTTTACGGCTTTTGATGGATAATCCATCATCAAATCAAAGTTGTAGATTACATCAACTGGAACTGACAAAGATTCTTCCGCAGTTATCGTTTTTCCCGAAGTCAACGACCAATCAATAACATCAATGTCAAGTTCTTTAGCAAACCCAGCATCTCGAATGACTTGCATTGCATAGTCATCTTTGTCGTTTGTGAGGATTGTCGGGTTGATTTTCATAGGGTTTATTAATGGATAATTATATCAATTATAATATCACAACATAAATATCACCAAATAGTATATAATTACAATATATTAGCTACTAGGTCATGACGGAGTGTAATAGTCCTAAATCTCCAGATGGAAAACACAAGGAAATTGCAGGTGTATCTAATCGAGGACATAAAAATATAACTCAGAGAGAAATTATTAAAGATGGAAAACCCTGCACTGAAATCCGAACCGATATATATGCCTATACAGATATTATTTGCTTTTATTGTGGGAAGGTATTAGCAGAAGGATACTCTAATAACGATTTAATATATATTGACTCCATATATAAGTACGTATAAACATCCTCAGTAGTTTTAATGGATACAATTTTAATTTAGATTTGAGAGTATTAGTATTCTCTTCTAATAATCAAATTCTATGTAATTAAATTTTTTATCATATACATTTCCTCCAGCTCAAACCCCAGCTTTTTGTAATATTCTCTCGTGCCAATAGCTGATATTACAGCAATCCTTAAAAACCCATCCTCCGAAGCCAACTCTTCAGCCAATTTGACTAATTTTGTTCCAATTCCTAGATGTTGAGACTTTTGACTTTGCTTAATTCCGATGTTTACTACAGAGCCATAAACATGCACTTCTCTAATCATTGCAGAGTTTTGCAATTCTTCAATGAAATGATTTTTAATTAATGATTTCTCAGGTAAACTTAATCTCAAGAATCCAATAATCTTATCCTCTGACTTTGTTTTGTATGATATGAAGACTTCTTTTCCAACCTCAGTCATATATTCAATCGTTTCAAGCTCCAAATCCTCTGCACGTATTGATTTTCCTTTGATTTCTCTACATCTGATGCACTGACACTTTTTCTCTGTTCTCTCTAACTCCAGCTCTGCAATTTGTCTAAAGTTCGTCAACTTGTTGCCTGCTACTATATCCGTCGAAGGAATATCTCTCACAATCCTAGTTAACCTACAATACCTAGGCGTCAGTGGCATAATTTCAGTCATCACCTTCAGCAACTCTTCATAAGTGTATGGTTTATACTCGCCTTTTTTGTATAAATCATAAAGCCCCGTATTGGAAATGATACTGGTGGGATAAACTTTCAATTCGTCTGGTTGAATTTGTTTCTCCCAGAGTCTTTTGTAGTCTAGGATATCATTCTCGACAGTGGATCCATAAAGATTTGGCATCCAGTGAGCATGAATCTTAAATCCACCAAGTCTTAATAATCTAATAGCATTTTCAGTTTCTTTTCTACCATGGCCTCTTTTATTTAATTCCATTACTTTGTCATCCAAACTTTGGATTCCGATTTGTATCTTCGTTGCACCAAGTCTTCGAAACTTTATAATTTCAGCTTCATTTATCCAGTCCGGTCTTGTTTCTATGACTAATCCTACGCAATGACTTTTTGCATTTTCGTTTAGTTTATGAGCACTCTCAAGGCTCTCCCAAGTAGTCATCTCGGTCTCGGAAATTAATCTTTTACCTTTATTGTGAACAACTTCGTTAATTATCTGATTGTATGATTTTCTTCCACCATCAATTTTACGATTTGGAGCTTTATCAGCCTCTTCAAAGTCGTTTTGAACTTTGACTTTGTCGCGATTATCCTTGACTCCAAAGTCATTCATAGCATCAAAACATCTTTTCACAAACCAGATTTGATAACTTTCGGGATAAAACGACCAAGTTCCCCCCAAAACGATGAGCTCAACTTTGCTTGTGTTATGGCCAATGTTATGAAGTGCTAACAACCTATTGTATGTCTGCAAATACGGATCGAAGCTGTTTCTCTCAGCTCTTTGTGCGCCAGGCTCATCTCGGAGATAACTTTTAGGCATTCTGACATCATTTGGACAGAAAATGCACTTTCCAGGACACGGAAATGGCTTGGTTAAGACTGTTACGGGAGTTACGCCAGATATTGTCCTCGTAGGCCTCATTTTAATCCTATCTAGAACCTTTTGATCAACTTCTGTCCCAGCAACTTCTGATAGATATCGGTAGCCTTCAACAAGATTATTTCGACTAAATATTCCAGAGCCATCCCGTGGATGGTTGCGTAAGATTTTATGAAATTTCTTATAACTCCATTTATTGTCTGGAATTAATGAGATTTCTTTAAATATTTGTTCAAATTCGTCTTTATACTTCTTTGGATCCATAGTCCTTGTATTGTAACATTAGAATTCGCAATTATTCACAGGATTATTCAGTTTGACATGATAAAATATGTTAAATAATTATGAAAGACGAAACTAGACAGAAATTACTCGAGCTTAATCGCATTTTCTACGAAGAGAATGCTCAAGAGTTCTCAAATACCAGGAATTATTACTGGAAAGGGTGGCAAAAGGCATGGGAAGTAATAAAAACACATAATCCGAATATCAGAAATGTATTAGATGTAGGATGTGGGAACGGTCGTTTTCTGAAATTCTTGAGAGAAAACACCGATAATTTCACATATCTAGGAATCGACCACTCATCTAATTTCATATCAGAATGTCAAAATAAACTTGCTGATGAAAACTCTTATTTCATGCGTTTTGATATTGCTAATGACGATTTTACAAAAATAGCCAACGAGAAATATGATTTAATTTCGCTCATAGCTGTATTGCATCATATTCCTGGGAATTCCAATAGAATAGACTTGATTAAACAATTATCAAAATTACTTAAACCGAAAGGCATCATAGTTTTAACATTTTGGGACTTTTTAAAAGGAAATAGAATGCAAAATAGAATTTTCCCTTGGTCCTTATCAAAATTTGATAAAAAAGACCTTGAGGAAGGGGATCATCTACTAAAATGGTCCGACAGCACTGACACACAAAGGTATTGTCATTATTTTTCTGAGGAGGAAAAACAATCTTTAATCCACTACTCTCAATTACGTCCACTATCTAGATATACCTCGGATAGCAATAACACGTATGTTATTATGCAAAAAGAATAATTCAATACGATATAAGTTATCAACTACTAGGATTGGGCTCTTGTGTGTTATTTTCAGTTCCGATTGATGTCGCAGGAATATTAGTTACTCCAGAAACCATATTATCATCTGGAGAATTTACACCTGAACCATTAGTGATTACTGGAGTTGTAGTTGAGTAATCCCCAACTGGTTGTCGCTGTTGTAGATCTGTCTCGTTTACAGAAAAAGAATTTTCAACTGAGGTTTCACCGGTAGATAAGTCCATTACTGGAAGGTTTTCTTCATCTGGCATTTCTTGAGCATAACTTTTTCGCACAACATCTGCGTACGGATTAACCCCAAGATCCTCTACTTCAACAGACACTCCGTCAGTATCAATTTCATCTACGCTGTGGGCTACATTAGGGTCTTCGTCCACATCCGTTTGTTCGGATGCATCATCTATAGGTTGATCATCTATTAAACTAGTACCTAACTTGTTATCAGCGTTATCTGTGGTAATTAGTGTCTCGTTAGTGTTAACTTGTGCACCAGAACCTAAACCCTGCATTGAATCAAGAGTCTTGATTTGTTCAACTGGTTGTGGAAATCCCTCTTCAGTAGGGGAGTTTATTGTTTTATTTGCTACTGGTTGAGAATTTTCGACAACAGGAGGAATTATCGCAGTGGGATTTGCCTGTGTTTCTGTCACTTGCTCTACTTCAACGGGAGGAGTTTCAGGTTTTGAAGAACTTTCATCATCTATTTGAATCATATCTTCACTAAATGTTGCTTGTGGAGGCGTAGGCAAAGCCTCTCCAGAATCCTTCTTCGAGTCTCCAGATAATTTCTTGAAGAGGCCTTTTTTCTTAGCAAGAATTATTCCCACTACAAAAATTAGGATTACTAGGATAATTAACCCAATTGCAATAAATCTGACTCTATTAGAGAAAGAATTGTCTTCTGTAACCGCTTCTTCTACAGGTTTTTCACTTACTTCAAAAGTATATTCTTCACTTTCATATATTTCTGGAAAATCATCTGCAGATATTTTTATGAGAAAAGTATGCATTCCAGGCTCTAGTGAAGTAGTGTCTACCTTCACAACCCAGAAGCCATCTTCGTCCGCTTTTGCAAAGTAGCTTTTTGGGTCAGATTTTACTATAACTTCAATATCAGCATAAGATTCAGTTCTTCCATTTATCGTTAAGTCCTCACCTGCATCGAATTTGGGCACCTCAGTGTATCCATAGGACTCAGTACCTAGAGTAACAAACCCGAACTTTTCAACCACGGATGGTGTCTTTTGCTCAATGTCAGGACCTTCAGGGATTGTAGGGTTTGGAGAATCATCTGTTTCAGATTTTGTTGTGGCACTCACTGTTGTCGAAAACGCTGAATAATTAGAACCATCGTATGCACGAACCTTGTAACTATAAGAAGTTTCTGGTTCAAGACCATTATCTGAGTAGAATAATGAGCTAACTACTGCCACCATTTCATTGTTACGGAATAGTTCGTAAGCAGTTGAGTTTGCGGATCTATTCCAAGAGATATCAATACGGTCATCGTTAATCACAGTAGCTGACAGACCTTGCGGGACACCAGGTAATGCATTTGTGGGAATAGGCGCATCTGTTGGAGCAACTGTCGGAGTAGATGTTGTCGTAGGTACTACAGTAATTTCGGGTGTTACTGTCTGGGCATTTACACCCTCTAGAGATATAAAAAAAGCAAATACGAAAAGAATGGAAATAACTTTAAGATTTTTCATATTATTTAGGCAGTTTTATAAAAACATGTACTCTTAGTTTAACCAAGCTGGAGAAAGTAATCAAGAGAATGGAGACAAAAGCGCCTGACGTTTTACATTTGTATTAGCAAATCTCTGCATATACAACTTCACATTTAACTTCTGACTCTCCTGCACATCGAATTTAAACAATTTCTCCCCTAATTTATTCGTCACCACATTGGTCGCATTAGCAGTTGGGAATATATATCCTGAGTAATTTGCCTTTAAGAAATACTCCCCAGGTTCTAGATAAATACTATACCTTCCTTGTGTATCTGTGATTGCTACATCTAATTGTCTCTCATCGTCAAACACTCTAATTATTGCCCCTGCTATTGGTTCCCCTGTTTGTGAATCTAATACTTGTCCCCAATCTTTCTCTCTGAAAATGTAGAAGACTATCATCAGTAATACCTGGAATAGGTACAATGCTAAGATTGCATAGTTTAATACTGTTAGTGCATTTGTTATTGCAAATATTGTATAAACAAAACCAACTGAGAAGACTACTGTATTGAAGATAAACAAATTCTTACTTATGAACCTTTTGAGTCTAAAATATGTCCATCTAACTGGGGAGTCAAAATCGGTCTGTAATTTAGGAGTGAGCTCGATATCTTGTGCCAGAACTTCCGCATCAAACCTTACTGATATTTCTTTCTGATAGTCTGTGTAATCCGAATGATTGATATACATCTGGTACTCTCCTTTGTCCAGAATAAATCCATACTTACCTTCCAAATCATTTGTTGCTGTGGCCACTGTCTTACCTTCCTTGGAAACGATAATTCTTGCAAAAGCAACTGGAGAGTTTGTAGTATTATCCAAAACAATTCCCCAATGTTGTTTCTTCTTCCTTTTCCAGAACCATGTAAATGCATGGAATAGTATTCTCGGTTGGGACATTGCAGTGACTAGTGCAGGTGCTACATAAGCAAGTACATTAGTAGTTGAGATTCCTGCCAGTGCTACATTTTCTCCTATAAATCGAAGAGAGAGATAATAATTGATATTATCTGAAATTGGTTTTAACGTCTCTGCCACGATTAATGGTGCTTCTACTATTGGAATAATTGGAGAAGATACACTTGTTAACTCATCTAATTTATCAGTAATAGTCTTCGCAACGGATTTCACAACAGGATGGTTTACTACGGATTCCTCTGGCATTGCATAAGAGTTCTTCGGAGATAGATCACTGAAGAATCCACCCTCTGTTGGAGTGATTACGGTTGGGGAAGAAGTTGGACTAGGTTGCACCATCGTAGGCTCTAGCGTTGGAGATGGAGTCGGTGTTACCTCAGTTGGGATAGTAGTGGATGTAGGTGTTGCAGGCACTTCAGTTGGAATAACTGGTGCGGAAGTTGGTCTTAAAGTTGGATAAACCATTTGTGCAGTAGTTGGGACTGGTGTAGGAACTAGAGTGTTTGTCGCAGTTGGGACCAGTGTGCTTGTAGCGGTAGGTACTGGGGTATTTGTCGCCGTAGGGACCGGTGTATTTGTAGCAGTAGGAATCGGAGTATTAGTTGCTCCTGGTACTGGCGTATCAGTCGGACCTGGAATAGGTGTATCAGTAGGAGTTGGTTCTGGAGTATCTGTAGCAGTTGGAATAGGTGTATTTGATGGAGTAGGTTCCACAGTAATGTTTGCGAAACTTTCATCACTAAGTAATCCTGCATTATTTAAAGCACTAACAAAGAAGGTGTAGACTCCTACTCCAAGGTTGGTAGTAGCATCTAAAGTATTAGTTACACCACTATCAATAGTATTATCAAATTCATCAACAACTCTCCAAGCATATTGAGCAATTCCAGAGACCACGTCTACTGCGGCATCCCATGTCCATTGTTGAATAACGGAAAATGTAGGAGTTTCAGTCTGAGGAACACCAGGGGCAGAAGGAGCATCTACATCAATCTTTGCAACATTGACTGATGTATATGTAACTTCATTACCTGCATTGTCAGAAAGGGTGTATCTGTATTGATAGCAATTAGCTGCAGCTACTGAGTTGTCTGTTAGGTTTGGATAAGTGCCAGTTGGTGTTACTACTTCGAAAGACCCAAAAGTAGAACACACATCTGTGGAGAGTGTTGCACTACTTCTTTCTACTAATCTAGTAGAAGTATTGATTCCTGCAGAGTCTGTTCCGTCATCAAGTACCAGTGGGACCGAAGTGAAGGTATGATAACCATCAGTATATGAAATTGATCCTCCAGTAGGAGATTGAAGGTCTACTGTGAAAGCGACATTACTGTTATTGGCATCCGTCCAGGTACTATCACCACTAGAACCCATAGCCATAACTCTCCATGAGTAACCATCTTCAATAAGTGTTTGTTCTTCAAATCCATCTCCATTATTGTATGTGCCTAATCCTGGAACCTGCCCGACAGTAAAGTATCTAACTCCTTGAATCGCTTCCTCTGAAGTATAGTCAATTATTACTGCAGCATCTTGGAGAATTTGAATCCTGTATGAAAGAGGCATACCAGTGTCTGGTGCTGAAAGAGTAAAGTCAAGAGTGGGAGTTGTATCGTTTGTATATCCACCACCTTCTAACATAGCAGGGCCTAGTGAAGAAGGTGCGTTTGGTGGAGCAGGTGTTGGTGTAGGAGTGCTTGTTGGACTAGGTATTTCGGTCGGAGTTGGCAGTGGAGTATTCGTTGGTGTTGGTAACGGTGTATCCGTAGGAGTTGGTTCTGGAGTATCTGTAGGAAGAGGAGTGAGTGTCGGTGTGGGTGTTAAGATTGTAGCTACTACACCATCACTTAACTCGGAAGTCTCTATCGGATCGCTACATAGACTATCATTACATTTGGTAGCAGTTACTGTAATATTGTCGTCATTCGATAATAGTTCTGCAATAATAATTGGATTAACAGAGAAATCATAGTTTCCTGAACCATCTGTTTGTATAATCGTACTACCTATAGTTGATTCGACAATTGGTTCTGAAAGTGGAAGAGAAGAGAACCCAAAAGCTTCTATTCGATAATATGTATTTGCCTCACTATTAAATGTCCCAAATAATCTCGTGTCGGTGTATACTTCCGCTGATGTGAGAACAGGGTAATTTTGTAAATTATTTTCTCCAAAATCTGAATCTCCAACATCATTAGAGGTTCTATAATCTAAATCAATGGCAGGATGACTTGTGTTAATATTTTGGAAAATATTAGCACCTTCTGCATTACTTCCAGGAATAAGAGGTTGAGAGTGTAATAATATACCAGTCCCTTGTCCAGTAAAATTATTACCAATAATATCTAGGCTCGTTCCCCAATAATACTCGATTCCCGAACTACTTATATTATTCAAAATATAGTTATCTTGAATCAATGAGCCGCTATTATGTATTACAATTCCTGACCCAACATTATTGTGTATAGTGTTATCCTTAACACTTACTATTATTGATGATTGCGGTACTGCCGGTCCAGGTGGTATTGGATCATTTAATTTAATTCCATTTTGTCCATTATTATTAATGATATTACCTACCCCAGTATCTCCAATATAGACATTCCCTTTACCCAAAAGTAATATTCCATTATCTTGGTTTCCAATTGATCCCGATCCATCAGCTTGAGTTCCAATTTTATTGTCATTTATAACAATAGAATCGACAGGTACGTCAGTATAATCAAATAATGTCTCTATTCCATTTCCAAGATTTCCAGAAATGACATTGCCAGTTATGAACGCTTCTGGCATATTATTGACCATGTATATTCCCATACTTCCGTTTGAAAGTGCCGAAGTACCAGATGCATTAGTACCAATATAATTATTTCTGATATGCAAGTCTTTAACTTGTTGTCCTTCTTGTGTCAAATAGCTATAGATTGTCATCCCACTCCCTGAATTTCCAGAAATCACGTTCCTTGATGAAATATCAGTTCCTCCAATATTTACACTGTCCGCATAATAGTTTTGTATCCCACTCCCATTAGGGATTGACCCTGTTCCTGTTACATTTGTTCCAATAAAATTACCTAAAATATTTAATCTGTCTGTCCCATCTCCGTTATCTCCTGGCTCAAATCCAGAGAAACTAATCCCTGATATAGTATTTCCAGAGATTAAATTACAATCTCCAGTACATCCGTTATCAGGATCTAGTCCACTTGCACCACCTATTACGTTAATACCTGTTGTCAAAGTACCAAGCAATATGCCATTTAAATTCCCCTTAGATAACAGACCTGTTTTATCAGTTCCTATGTAGTTCCCTTTAATACTTACATAAGCCCAAGTAGAAGTTCCTACTCCATATGAATCATTCCCAGATATTATATTTCTTCCACTGACTGTTCCATCCCCTATATTCACAGAACCTGTCGATTCTACCATTATACCAGTGTAATTCGGATTTGCAGTTGTTCCATCTGTTTCCAATCCAACGATATTACAAAGTACGGTAGCACTTTGTGAAGGATTTATTTGAATACCATATCCTCCAGATTCTGCAAAGTCTACTATACTGAAACCCTTAATATTTACATTTTCAGCATCAACAATAAAACCTCTTTTGCTACTTATTAAGTTTTCTCCGCTAAGCCTAACCTTTACTGTACTAGTTGCACAATCAGCACCACTTTGTGTAGAAGCATCGATAGTAACATCTGATTTTGTTATGTCGGGCAAATCTGTATTTGGTATTATGCTATGTTCAGTTACTACTTCTGAACTGAAATGATAAATATCGTATCCACCTCTGAGTCCATTTGATTCTTGCCAAAAAACATGGGCAATACCATCATTTACGGCAATCTGTGGTGCAAGGGCATTTATCAGACCCTCGGTCGATGTTAAATTCTCGGACAAATTAATAGGATAAGTGATACCGGAGATAGGTTTGTTTGTATAATAATACATGTCTAATAAGCCTTGTGTTCCTGTATCCTCGTTCCAAGCTAAATAGACATAATCTTGATCGTCAATTTCAAGTGCTGGGGTTTCATACGAGAGATAAGAAGATTGGGCATCTCCTGTTCCTTCACCTCCTGCTAGTAGATTTGACAAGTTTAGTGGATTGGTAGCGCTTAAAGAGATTGAGCTGTCGTATAAATATAAATCCTTTGCTCCTCTAGCACCATTATATTCATCCCATGTAACATAAACAGTATCTGTGGAAGTCATCGCTAATTCAATTTCTCCGACATTAATAGTTCCTTCACCAACGCCTAGCTGATTCGAGAGGTTCAAAGGATTCGACGCGGATAGACTCTGTGATCCATTATAATAATAAAGATCGTAAGAACCCCTTAGTCCTGTGGTTTCGGCCCAAATTAAGTGCGGATTATTGTTACTATCTAATGCTAGGTGCTGTGACACCTTTTGATCTGACGAGATCCCTGAATCACCAGTCCCCTCACCGACCCCAAGCTGTTTAGATAAATTTAGCGGATTGCTAGCAGAGATAATACTACCACTATCGTAGAGGAATATATCCATATCAGCCTCACTTGTACTTCTTTCTTGCCATACAACTTTCGCCTCGTTATCGGATCCAACTAATAATCTCAACCCAAAATTAGCTGCATAGCTTGTTCCTTGTAATACATCTAGCTCATCAGATAAATTTATGGGGTTTGTAGAAGAGATTGCTTGATCATCTCTATAGAAGAATTGATCAGACGAACCCCTAGCACCATTATATTCAGTCCAAGTTACGAATAAGGTTCCTGAAATACTAACACCAACGTCGAAGTATTGTATTCCTGAAAGACTTTCTCCACTACCCGCAGGCAACTGGTTTGAAAGATTCAGCGGATTTGTTGCTGAAATAGGGTCGTCGTTTTTAAAGATGTATAAATCTTCTCCGCCTTTTAAACCTTCATCTTCTGCCCATATAACTATCACTTCATCACCATTCATCACTGAGAATCCTCTCGCATCTCCCACACCTTCCCCTCCTTGCAATTCATTTGAGAGATTCAATGGATTGGTTGCTGATATCGATTCGTCTCCCTTATATAAATACATATCTTCACCACCTCTAGCACCTCCATTTTCGACCCATGAAACAAATGCGCTACCAGTACTATCCATGTTTATAGTTGGTTCTGATGCATCTCCAGTTCCGTCACCAACACCTAATTGATCTGACAAATTCAATGGATTTGATGCAGATAATGCACTAGCATGATCATATAGAAACATTTGATAATCAACATCTCCATCTTCTAACCATGCAATGTATTGTTGATTTAAATCGTCACTTTCGGAGACAATTGTTACTGTAGCATTACCTGTACCTTCATCTGCCGCCAATTGATCAGAAAGGTTTAACGGATTGGATGAAGAGAGTGCGGCTGTACTATCAAAAACAAATAGGTCTGTCAATCCTTGTGCTCCAGGTCTTTCAGTAAATGTTTGTAAAACCCCACCCGTTTTCTGGGCTGGGATACCTAATGTTTGAACAAATCCCGTAGCATCGCCCTCGGTACCTTGCAAACTATCGGATAAATTTGTTGTTGTATCGTTGATATTTGGAATAGCAAAATCAATCACCACACTATCAACCTCAGTATTTGCCTCCTCAATAGCTGCTCTGAGTGTACATGGCCCATCGCCCACTCCATCATTAGTATCACATACACCATCACCTGGATCTGAGTCTGCATCATCGAGAGTACTATCTACTGTCAAGGTCACTAAAGCTTTTACATCTTCTTTGTTTTGATTGTATAAGCCTAACTGGGTAAGACCAAAAATTGCGAGATTGGTGAGTAGAAAGCCGGAGAAAAGAAAAGTGGCAATTAATGTTGGATAATAATGTCTTCGAAAAGCATTCTTATCAATATTTAGTTGCGTGATATTTTCTTCTTCTGGCCTCCCATAGATCATTACCAACAAAGCCAGCATAACCTTTGTCAGAACCGAATATACAAACCTCTTCAACTTGTTTAATAGTTTCGGTATCAGCCTCTTTTTTCTGAACGATTTACCTAATAGGTCTACTTTATTTGCGCTGATATATATTTTTCCTACCAAACTTCTAAAGAAAGTTTTATTATTTAACTCATCTGAAATTTCAAATAAATGACTGAATACCTTAACCAGGTCATCAAATGATTTCTTCTTGTTTTTATTAATTGAAATAAAATTAGATGGAACAATTAAATCTTTTTCTAACTTCTCTTGAAGGATGATTACTTTAACTTTATCTGACTGAAAACGGGGATTTTGTGAAAGAAATTCTACAATTGCTCTCCCTGAATACTTTGGAAGAGTAGTATCAATAACTATGATATCGGGAGATGTGATATAAATGTAACCAAGTCCCTCAACACCATTATCGGTTGAGAAGACAGAAAGGTCTAATTGATATTTCTTTTCAAGGGATGTTAAATACGCCTTAATTGAATGGCGAATTGAAAAATTATCGTCGATAATGACAATCTTATTACTCATTGAGGTTTTTATTTACACTACTATTGTAGATTAAAAAGAGAGTTAATAGAAGAGGATACAAACTAAACGTAGGGATAATACATTTATATCACTTTGTTAAGAAAAAAATGAATTTTCAGCTCTTTATAACTAGTCGAAATAGGTTGCTTGAGAAGTATTATCTGTGAGAGAAGCAGAAAAAAGCCAAATAAAACAGATGTTATCTGAGAACGACCCGTTTCTTCTAAAGTGGTTCCAATTCCAAGAACGATCTTTGGATATTCAATTGTATTATCATCATTTGTGTAAGCGATAATTTCCACTTCATGAATACCATTTTCAATATATTGAAATGTACAAGAATAGTATCCGTCTGCTTCAGCTGTAATTTCACACACTTTGGGATTCGATCGAACTGTAATACGTACCAACGCAAAAGGTTCGGTATAACCAGAGAAAGTAAGATTTTTCCCCGATGGATAGCTGAATGAAGATTCATTATTATTTACAGGTAGGCCCCCTATAGTGTCAAGTTGTAATCTGAGTGGTGCAGATGTAACACTGGGTTGAGCAGTAGGTGTGAGTGTATTCGTAGGTGTTGGATTTGGGGTAGAGGTTGGTACCACTATCGAATATGTAAAAGCTACTCCAGATGATGAAACCCAATCACTTGATGCACTTGAGTCGTCCTCTGCCCTAATCCTAAGATAATAATCACCCTCAATCATTTCTGTTGTTGAGTTTCCCACCAAATATATACCGCTATCCTCTCCAAATGTATAAATACGGGTTCCTTCATTACCAAAAATTGAACGATAATCTATAACAATATCAGAAAATTCTGCATTTTTTGAAATTTGTATTCTGTATCTGATTTGTTCTTCATCATCGTCATCCATCAAAGTCATGGACAATTCAGAGTCCACAATATTGATTTGGTTAGCATACGCTCCATCCCACAAAACTGACGACTCGATACTAGAAGGGTTATCTGGGACTGTGTTTGGAGTAGCAGAAGTTTCAAAGACTCTAGTTCCTGACAAACTACTTCCGTGTATATTGATAGATTCTACTCTCCAATAATAAGTCGTGTTATAACTAAGTGGAGATCCCAAAGTATAATTGGTTTGGGTAATACCACTAATATTGATAGGTGAATCCGAAAAACTACTGTTTGTAGAAATTAATAATCTATAACTTGTCGCTAATACCGATTCCTGCCATTCAAATGTAGGCACAACTGTAGTGTTGGTACTTCCATTTAGAGGATTTATCAGTACAGCACTAACAGGAACATTGTCTGGGATTAGATAAACCAATTCATAACTCGAACCAGAATCTTCATCATATGACGTAGCAGTTAATGGCGAATACAATATTGACTGTTCTTGGCTCAAAGATACAATATTGTTTGAATAAGTACTATAATATTCACCATTTCGGATACCAATTGTGGCACTTGATCCCTGGGAAAGACTTCCACCTAATAGATCTCTATATTGAATCCTAATGTTATTGGACCCTTCATACAATATCGCTTGAAAAGTACCCATAGGAAGACTTGGATTGCTATAAAAGTACATATTTGTCCACTGTACAATGAACATTCTTGAACCTTCTTCGCCAATAGTTGCGTAGTAAATAGTTTGTGAACCCGAATTGGTAATAAGATCATCCCAAAAAGGCATAATCGAATTTGTTAAACCAGGAGCCGAATTACTGTAAGATGACGAACCTGAGCCAAAATTTAGAGTACCGTTTATATTTACATATGCTGTTGTATAGTCTGTACCATAAAAATTAAGGGTCTAGACAACTTTAGAGTGGTATAATCCATTCAAATGTATTGTCTGGCAAATGAAAAACAAGTATCAAAACAAAGCACAT
>JAJTYI010000003.1 GCA_021463645.1 bacterium | reverse complement strand
TGATAATAATGTTTTTCGTTTATATAATAAAAAGTATAAACAATAATTGGTTTTATGTTGGCATGAGTAGTGACCCAGTTAAGCGTCTCCTCTCTCATAATCAAAAAAAAGTATTCTCTACTAAAAAATACACACCATTTGAATTGATATATACCAAAGAATTTACTAATCGTTTATCAGCGAGAGATTATGAGAAATTCTTAAAAATTAGTTCAAATAAAGAGAAGCTTCTTACAGAAATGCATCTGAAGACGCGCTAGTCTTACCTGCCTGCGCCTGTCTGCGCAGGTAGACAGGCAGGGGAACTAGTCCCTTCGGGGGTGGAGGTTCCTGACTGCGTAGCCAGGCGAGTCCTCTCCTCGGCATACTTAGTAATACAACATTCTTCTCAATTTCAAACTTTCATCAATTTCAAAACTTGGATCTTCAAATCTTCTGGCATTCCATCAAGTTCACCTATTTCAATTTTAAATTTATTTTCTAATAATAGATCGGTGATTCTTTTTACAAGTGCACTGAATAATCCAGTTGGTGTAGTTTCTCCTTGGGAACTAGTGATTACATCGTTTAACTCATCCTTTATATCTTGAGGTAGTTGACTATCAATGATTCCTGATGTGATGGCCTCACTAACTATCTCTTCCAATTCATCACGTTTATCTGGCTTCAAATAATCCTCAATATCGTTAAGAGTAGGTATTAACCTCATAGAATTATCTGTAACATTTATAACTCCACTTCTTGGTATATATCCTCCGGAAAAAATGGAGTGTAGTTTGACTTCTTGTTCTGGAGATACAGTAATAAATCCTGTCTTGGTTTTTACTGTTCCGTTAAGTCTCACCTTTTCGGTAGTTCCATTATAAGGATTAAAAACTAAAGCGTTTTTTTGAACACCATAAGGGCTTTCTTCTAATATTCCTGCACTACCTAATACCATATCAATCTTGTCACTAGTATTTTTAATTTCAAAATTATCTATCCATTTCTGTTGCTGTGTAACCCTAACTGGTCTTTGTCCTGCATCTTTTCTTCTTCTACCTTTATTAAATCTCGTCATAACTGTACCAAGTAACAGCCCAGAAAGTGATAATCGAATATTTCTGATTGAATTACCATTGATTGGGTTTTCCTGAAAATATGTTGCCACATTTTCAACTGTGAGCTTTATTTCTGGAGTTACTTCTGCTACAAAATCCTCAAATTTAACTACAAATTCTTTCCATTCTTCAGACAGTGTTCTCCGTTCTGGTTTATAAGTACTGTTCATAAATGCATCCTCTACTGTCCTTGACCATTCTTCATTACTGACCAAACCATCGGCTGTCTGTCTTTCTTCTTCTATTTCTGCTTGTGCAGCTTGGAGATCTTCACTAGAAAGAACTCCCGAAGTTTCTTCAAATGCATCGTTCATAGCTGGAGATTCCACTCCTGCATTTCTAGTCTCTGTTCGTACCCCTGTATTGGTTACAGTATTAGTCGGACTTGTTCCGGAGGAGCTAGTATCTCCTTCTTCTGGGGTTGATTCAGTAGTTTCTGTAGGAGCACTTACACCTTCGGCATTCTCACTTTCTAATAGAATTTTTTGCATATGCAGTATAACTGGATCCCATAACTTTTTGTCATATCCAAGGTCTTCTTCTTCAATCATCTCTAGAAGGGTTTCCATTAGTCTTGGGTCCTTTAATAATGGTTCAATTTCGTCAACAAAACTTGACTCTTGATACATATCAAAATAGCCATTATTATTTGCATCTGCATTCCTAATCAATTCTTTAAAGGCATCTATAAAATCTTCATCTGTAACTCCAGTGTCTGCTATATTATTGTGCCAAAATCTCAAAGCAGCAAGTCTTCCATTTAACCAATCATCATTCAAAGCCATTTCTTGAATTCTAGTCATTCCATCTTCTGTAAGCTCAACCTGACCGTTTTGGATTAAGTTAAGAGCACTTGTTCTTATGTTTAGCGCAGGGTCATTTTGATTTTCTGCTACTTCACTTTCGTATTGTAATTGAGAGTATATAAAATCTGTAAGTCCTTTATCAACTATTGTAATACGAGTCAATTCCCATAAAATCTGACTTTTCTCATATTCTTCAAGCCCTTCATATGTTTCTATAAATGCTTCAACATTTTCTGAAGTTCCTAAGGAGTTTGCTTTATATAGCATTAACATACTTGTTAAATATGGATTCTGAGTTTGTCCTTCAAGTAACTGTTCAACTACGTCAACCCTGCTTTCTTGAGTTAATTTGTTCATCAATCCTCGTATATATCTTTCAACGTGTATTGTATTTGTTTCAGGTCCAATATCTTGTGAATTTATAAAACCCACTATGTCATCAACAACATCTTCACTGAGTTGACTATCTGAATTTATTAAAATTCCTACGGCATTATGCTTAGCCATGACACTATAGTCTTCGGAGTTTACTATATACAATAATCTTCCTATATGGTTTTCTGAAAGTTCATATGGAATACCACTGCTTGGAACTTCCACATTCTCATACCGCATAGCATTACTTATAGGATTATCTTTTTCATTCTGAGCTAGAACTTCTAAATTGCTTACTGCTTCTTCTCCCATATCAATATTAAGTTCCGGACTAATTTCAATTAGATCTTGTAAGTATTGAGAGGTTGAGTATGTAAATGGAGTTTCAATTTTTCTCACCTCTTCATAATGCTCTCTGAAGTCTTCTATTTCTGCTTCACCTATCTCAGCAAGTACTTGGATGGCATGGTGTCTAACACTAATGCTAATAGCGTGATTGTCTAGGATTTGCCTTAAGAATTCTCCGGTATTTTCGTCTGGAAAAATTTCGTGTAATAAAACTCCTCTGTCTTGTTGTTGGTAATGTAGTCCAAGGATTTTTTCAAAACTCAAATCAGATTTTAATTCATTTATTTCATCTGAAACAATTATTACTCTTCCATTTACGTTAAAACTATGATCCTCATTGTTCTTCATAATTTGAAGAATTGTTTCAAAATTGCTGTAAACTGGATTTAAAAAGGCTCCTTTATTGTTTACAAAGTAATCCAAGACACTCCCTACCATCTCTGGATCAGGATTATTCATTTCAGCTACTGTATTGATAGCACTACTAATTTGTCCTCTATCTCCAGATTGCATACTATCTATCACGAAATTCTTAACATCTTCTCCTGCCGAATTACTCAACTCATCTACTCTTGGATGACGATTCTCTGTTTGTAACTCATTATTTTCATTCATTCCTTCTGTATTAGTTTCCTCGTCAGGTAAATTTTCCTCATCAACTCGATCGTTTGGTGTTCCCGTTGGTTGTCCTTGATCACCTTCACTTTCTGAATCACTTGAAGGAGGAGTTAGGGATGATTCACTTCCATCCGAGAAATTTTGTATATATTCAAATAAATTACGTGCTTCAGTTACTAGCGAGATAGCTTTCTCTATTCCCTCATTATAATTTTCTATAAGTGCTTGTGTATCTTCAGTAAGTCCTGACTCTATAGTCATAGGATCGAACAAAGTAGTAAGATCTTTACCAGGCTCACTTTTGAATGCGTCTATCGGTCCTGTATATACAACCACTTCTCCTCCTTGTATATAGTCTCCATATTGATAAGTAATTTGTATAGAACCATCGGGATCATTAGCTGAAGGTGCTCTAAATATTATCTTAAAATCACTCGTATTATTATTATCTGTAACATCATCTACTATAACAGTATAAAATCTGTCTATTCCATCTCCAGAAGGTGCTTCAAAGTACTTAGTTCTCCACTCATATTTTCCTTGCGATCCTTCCCCACCGATAACCTCCTGATACTCAACAGGTGTCTCTGCTGACTCAGTTTCTGCTATTGCCTCCACCTCTTCTGCTGTATCCTCATCACCTGGTAGAGCTTCCTCTTGTTCCCCTTCAGTTGGGAATGTTGCCTCTCCTGCCGATAGTGGTTTTTCTGCTTCAGGTTCTTGTGGTGTCTCTTCAATTGGTTCAGGTTGTTCCCCTGTTGTTTGTTCTTCTTCCTGCACCCCTTCAGTATCAGATGTATCTTCTACTGTTGGTAGTGGTTGCTCTGTTTCAGTTTGTGGTACTTCTACATCTGTATCTACCGGTCCACCATCTTCAGGTTGTACACTATTATCTGCTTCATCAAGAGCTTCTGCTCCTGCTGTTACCGCCCCTGCGACTCCTCCTACAATTGCTTTAAATGTGTCAATTGTTTCTTGAGGTATCTCTATTTTTCCTTCTTCAGTCTGATTTAATCCAACTAGATTGAAAATGTTTATGCCTTTATTCTCTAATTCCTGTTGAATTAAATTTAAGTATTTAGGATCTGAAAGTACCTGCACTAGTACTTCTGCTGGTATATCATGCCCCTTACCTAAAACTATATCTCCATTTTCACCTTCAATTACAAGTTCGTAACCATCTGGTAGTAAGCTAGTTATTGTATTGTATAGTTCATCAACCGCAACATGTGAATTTACAAATGTTCCTATACTTCCATCTTGTAGTAATACGGTTATCTCTTGTCCTGCTGCTTCTAATCCACTAAAGTCTCCATTGACATTAGCTTGTATCCCTTCTTGTATCAATCTACCAAATGGAGCTAATGGTCCTGCATCAATATTTATCTTTACATCTTCATTCGGTGCGTTTTCTATTCCAAGTGCTACTAATGCTTTTGCTAAACTTTCGTATTTACCTGCTTCTGTCATTGCTGTCTCAAATGCATTTTCTAATCCCATCTTGGATGCTTGGTCACCTACTATATCCAATATCTTTTGATATATTCCTTCTGCGGCATCAACTAAATCTTGATTCCCTGTTAATGCTGCTATTGCTGCTGGGTTAAAACTGCTATCTATTACTGGTGTATTTGCATTACTATCTGCTCCTTCAGAGGAGATTGTAAAATCTATTCCTGCGATTGATCCAGTAATATTGTCTGGGATATATGCTTCTAATACTTCGTTCTCGTATCCTACGTTTTGTAATATTTCGGAAATTTGAGCTGTCTCTATTCTATATGTTTGTTCTATTCCATTTATGTTAAATGTGATTTGCATGAATTCCGGGAATTTTAATTCTTCTTCGACTACCCCAGTTTCTGCCAATGGCGCTTCTGGCGTCTCGACAGTTTCAGGAGCTACTTCTGGTTGTTCCACTTCAGCCTCCTCTTCTAATCCCTCTTGAGGCTCTTCAGCTTGTTCTGGTGTTTCCGTAACCGTTTCTTCGGGTAACTCTGGTAAGACGAATGGTGGCACTTCTGCTGCTGTCTCAGCTACTTCAGTAGGAATCTGTTCGACAGTTTCTTCTGCTGGTGCAGGTTCTACTACGACAGGAGCTTCATCAAATGGTTGTTGTGTAGCTTCTACAGGAATTTCAGGTGCTTCAACCGGTGCTTGAGCTGTTTCAATACCGTTCAACTCCAAAACTCTATTGATTATTTCTACAGTAGGTGCATTTTCAATTACGGCAGCTACCTGTTTAGCAATAGACCCGTTCATTCCGAATTCTGTTGTTAGTAATTCTGCAATATCACCTTCGTATTGTGCAACCAATTCGGGAGTTATATCACCTAATTGTGCAATCTGCTGTTCAGACAACATCCTGGCTGAGTATACATTTATTATCTGTCTTTCATGTAAAGTATCTTTTTCTTGCTCTGTTGCCAACCTTACATTATTAAGCGTAGTCTGAGAATCACTAATTCTTTGTTCTAATTGATCAGAATCCAGTTCTTCGATTCGAGATTGCCAATGATTACTTGCAGTATCAACAAATTCCTGAGTTTGTGTTTCACCAGGGGTGGCTACAAATGGAATATTTGTGGTATTTGTTGGAGTAGCAGGAGTTGTATCCGCACTGTTTTCAACAGTAGCTTCTTCTGGAAGATTATGTACTTCTCTATTTACTGATTCTAATACTGTATCAAATGCATCATCTAATGTTTGGCCATCTCCAATAGTTAATTCTTGATTTCTCAGTACATTCCTCACCGGATTGAGTATGTTATCAATCAAACTATCAGTATCGGTCGAAACATTCTCTGGAAGTTCCAATACTATTAACCTTGCTCCTTCTGGAGTACCTTGCATATCTGAGCGAGGATTTATTACATTGAATACTTTCGCTGTGGTTGAAGGGTCATCATTAACTAATATATATGCTTTTCCATCAATCACTGCAATCGAATTTGCCTCCAATTGTTCAATTGCACCGTCTTCACCATATAAATCATTTGTCATCAAACCAGCATCATTTAAAATTTTACTCAACGATCCTCCAGAACTGACTTTGAAAGATTTAATTATCGGTTCTTTATCAATTGCTTCGTTTTCAAAAGGTAAAGGAGGTGTAGTCTGAGTTTCAACTATTTCTTCTACTTCCACTGCTCCACCTTCTACCTCAGGTGTCGCTTCTACAGCTTGCTCACTAGTTGTATTTTCTGCGGTTGGTACTTCATTTTCTACCACTTCTTCCACAACCTCAGCTTCTGCATCAGATGTCGCTTCTACAGCTTGTTCACTTGTTGTAGTCTCTGCGGTTGGTGCTTCAATTTCTTCTTGAGGTAGAGCCTCTTCTTCTACAACATTTTCTGGTGTTTCCAGCTCTAAGACCCGATTTATGATTTCTACTGTTGGTGCATTCTCGACAACTGCTGCCACTTGTTTAGCTACAGAAGGATTAATCCCAAATTCCTCAGCCAATAGTTTTGCCACATCGCCTTCATATGTTTTAACGAGTTCTGGGTTGATTTCCTTAAATCGCTCAATTTCTTCCTGTGTTAACCCATCAATAGAATCGACATTAATTGTCTGTCTTTCATGAAGTTTTCCACGTTCTTCTTCGTTTGCCGCTCGGACGTTGTTCAATACTTGTTCAACTTCATCCATTCTCTGTTTTAGTTGATCCTCCTCTAATTCAGATAATGGAGTTGTCCAATGTTCTGTATCTACGTTAACTGCTTTTTGTTCTATCTGTTGATCTTGTTCATTCGTTACTTCTTCGCCGTCACCTTGAGCAAATACACCTGGTGCAAACACAGTATTCGATGATTCAGTTGGTTCAACATTTTGAGTGTTTGCCTGAATGGGTGATTCATCTGCAGATATTGGTTGCTCATTTGTTATACCTTCTTCTGTTACCGGTTCACCAACTACGACCTCAACTGGTTGTGGTTGTACTTCTTGTTGTATTACCTCAGGAGCTGGTTCTTCATGTCCACCTGTAACAGCTTCTGCTACACCTCCGACAATTGCTTTCACTGTATCGATTGTCTCTTGTGGAATCTCAATTTTACCTTCTTCTGTTTGATTTAATCCGACAAGATTGAAGATGTTTATTCCTTTGTCTTCTAATTCTCCTTGTAATTCCTCGAGTTTTTCTGGGTCAGTAAAAACTTTGACTAAAACCTCTGGTGCAACATCTCTATTTTTCCCCAATACTACGTCTTCATCACCTTCTATTGTTATTTCAAAGTCATCTGGCAATAAGTTAGTTATTGTGTCGTACAAAGCTCTAATTGCTTCATGAGCATTAGTAAATGTTCCAATATTTCCATCATGTAATACTACTGTTATTTCTTCTCCTACGTTTTGCAAACCATTCCAATCGACACCATTAACATTTGTTAATACTCCATGCTTAAGTAACTCTCCAAATGCTTTTAGAGAACCAGTATTTAATTCTACCTTCAAATCTGTGTTGGGTGCTTGTTCTGCTAGTTCGACACCTTTTTCGCCTAGGGCTCGAGCTAAACTTTCGTATTTAGAGACTTCTTCAACAACCTCTTCAAATACTTGTTCAACTCCCATTTTTGCGACAAGATCTTCAACGACATCCATAGCCCTATCTGCAATATCCTCTGCCAAATCTGTTAATGTTTCATTACCAAGTAACGAAGCTAACGCTGCTGGATTGAAAGTTGTTTCAAAATCAGGGTTGTCTTGTTGCGCTGTTGCGTCAGTAGCCTCGGAGTTTATTCTCAACGTCATTCCACCAACATTTAGTGTCATACCATCAGGAATTTCCCCATTTAGGACATCGTCATCAACACCAAATTGTTCAAGTACAGTCACAACTAGATTTGGATCAAGATTGAAACTTTGTCCAGTTCCATCAACTGTAACTGTATATTTTTGTGGTGGAATTTCTGTTGAGTTTTCTGGCTCACCAGTTTCAAAGTCAGCTTGTGGCATTGGTTGTTCTTCCAACTCTGCTAATTGTAGTAACTCATCCTCGGTCATTGCCATAGATGCGAGTCCACCTGCAATTCTGCCTCCTCTATGCACACTACTAGTGGTTATATCATCCAAGGCATTGTCACTCAAAGCATCATTCTGTTGTAATGGCGTTAAGACGTCTATATCATCCGTAGTATTATCATCTCCCCATCTTTGGACTAGTTCTGACATTACATTACTATGCACTTCGTCTACATCTACATCACCGGTTTGCTCATACCATGCCACATGATGATATGATTCGTAATCGGCAAGTGAATCATATGGATTAAAGTCATGGTTGTCTTCATCCATATCTTGGCTTCTCATCTCACTTATTGCTCCAGCAACACCCGCAAATGTCATTACTAAACCAACTATTCTTGCTCCCATAACTGCACCAGATGAGCCATCTTTAACACCTGCACTGTTTGCGATTAATTTCAAATTTTTAGCTAGTTTAGAGCTTTTTAGTTTTGTTACCCATGGTTTTTCAGGTCTTTTTTGACTCTCATAGATTTCAGCTTGTTTAACTAGATCAAGATTTTGACTTGCGTCTCTTTCAGCTGACTCTCTAGCTGTGATTACGGTTCTTTCACTTAGAGGTACATTTCGTTCTTCTTCATCGGTTCTAATAGTTATCAATTGACGATTTGCATTTTGTACAATTTCATCAATTCGTTCATTAATAATGTCATTCTTAATTACTCTAAGATATTGATCATAGCTTGAGACTGGACTTCCTTTTGAATCTAACTTCGGATTTTCTGAGTCATGTTGATGATAACTTGCCTTTATATCTTTTATTATTTCTTCATCAGAAACATTTACTAAGTTGGTATTTTCTAATCTTAATTCCTTAACTATTCTCTCTTCTACCAATCGATTTAGCATCACCTCAGGTTGTTCATCAGAATTATCTTGATCAGACTTCAATTTTGAAACTGCATAATCCTTTAACCTTGTCATTGCATCAGCATATTCTTGTCGTCTCTCAGCTTGTTCATTTTGGGATAGAGACTGTATACCAATCAAAATGGAAGGATCTGCTTGGTCAAGTAATGTTAATTCCGTCTTCAAGTCCTCACTAAGCGAATTCATGTTAGTAACCTGTAAACCAACCTCTTGTACAGCTTCTACAATGTCTACATCGTCGGCATCTATGAGAGTTTCCGATGGGGTTACAAGTTCCTCTTTTAGTTGAAGTTCGTAAACTTTATTTTCATATGCAATTCTTACGGCATTGTAAACAACAACCAATTCTCTGGGCAAAGTAGTTTTTTTATTAATAGCACTATCAACAAACTGCTGAAGATCATTTGCTATTAGCCCATAACCTTCAGTATCTCCAGTTGCTAATGAAAGACCTTCTGCCCTTAAATATAATTCATCAGCGATTTTTTGAACAATTCTTTCACCATCTTCTCCCAACATAATTAGACCATCTTCTTCCTTGACAATATCCATCGCGATCCTTGGTTGTGAATTACCCTCTTCTGCTCTTCCTAATAATCTTCCTACGAAACCATTATTTCGTTGCATAATTTTATCTTCAGGGAGTAATTCGTTTCTTCTTTGTACAACTTGAGTCAAAAATAGATCCTGGACGGTAAGCATATATTCTGGATCCGTAACATCTGGAATTTCATTAATGTGTTCGGAAAGTGCAGCCGCAATCTTTTTTCTTGCATTTAATCTAGTCCCTGATCCTACACCCGCTACTGACTCATAGCCATCTTTAAAAAGCCTTGAATCAGAAGTAGTCCTTAAAAGACTCGCATCCATTGCTGTTAAATCGACAAAGCTGATGGGTTTAGGTGAACCTTCTTCAGGCTGACCTCCTTCATCATCACCTCGTTGGTCTGGGCTCGGCAGAACGGTACTAGTCTCAGGTAATGAACTGTTGCCTAAAATATTTAGATTTCTATCATCAAAAGTACCAGAACTGGGAATAGACAGTCTTTCCATATTAATTAAATAATTTTGAAACTTTTAAATAAATATAATTATTAATAATGTCATAATCTTTGTCTGTAAGTTTTTCTTCGCAAAGTTTCTCAAAGTTATGTATTTCTCCTGCATCAAGCTCAGATTCAATCTGTTTTTTTTCATTTTCATCTAATTTTATAAAGAGTGTTCTTCTTACCAAGTCATAGTACATCTCCCATATACTAGAGTCTTTTTTAAGTTTCTGATCTAGAATAAATTTATTAGTTAGAAATCTTCGAACTTGGCTTTTCATTGTTATTAAAGAGAATAATGTAAACCTTGAAATGTCAATTTATATTGATTATATAACACATTCAAATTTCTGTGTTATTTAACTAAAGTTATTTAAATCATACAGTTTTTAATAGAAAAATAAAGTTTTTTCGGAGTAAAGCTGCAATTTTCATAGTTTGAATTTACTTAAATTGAATAAAAATATAAGATATAAATATCTTTAATAAATTCGCCTTGATTCCAATTATTTACGCGTCAACTTCTGGTAATGTTGAGGCTACATGCCAAAGAGTTTCAGACCTACTTAATGAAGCAGGTTACCAGACATCTCTTCACAGAGCAGAGAATACAGAGTTCGATATCATTCAGGAATCAAACACTTTGATTTTCGCAACATCGACCTGGGAACACGGAGAATTGAATCCATTTTTTAATAAATTATTAAAGGAGTTAGAGTCAAATGACTTATCTGGCAAGAAAGCAGCGTTTATAGGTCTGGGTGACACTAGATATGAACAAGTATTATTCTGTAAAGGAATAGATATTGTGAGAGAAGCTTTTTTGAAATCTGGGGGAATAGATATCTCATCACCCATCAAAATTAACGGGGAACCATATCAATATTTCAACACAACTGTATTAAATTGGACAAATAAACTAATCGAATCGCTAAAAAATGAATCCATCTGAAATAAAAAGATTTTCAATTAAATTCGGAGGAGAATCCGGACAAGGGATTAATTCTCTTGGAGAAATACTTGCAAAAGCACTGAAAAATTCAGGTTATAAAATCTTTGGCTATAGAGAATATCCATCATTAATTCGAGGAGGATATGCTTCATATCAGATTGATATTGCTAATGATTCGATTAATTCATCAAGTCAATTCTGTGATATTCTAGTTTGTTCAAGCCGCAGATCAGTTTATCAGTATCTGAGAGACTTGAGACCCCACGGCCTACTCATTCATACACTCACCGCAGTATCATTCAAACCTGAAGAACAAGAGTTTATTAAGCTAAATAATATCCGAGTAAAATATATTGATGCTTTAACTTTGGCAAAAGAGCAAGGTGGTAATGCCTTGATGTCTAATATGATTTTACTTGGTGCATTGTCTGAAATAGTTGGTTTAGATTTAGCTGCTGTTGAACATATTGTAAGCGAGCAATTTGCAGACAAACCAAAACTTCTGGAAATTGATTTGAAGTGTTTAAAAGTTGGTCATGAATTAAATATCGCTGATTATCCACTAACTTACATTAAACATGAAGGATGGCATGAATCGAAAATCATCACAGGAAATCACGCAATAGCACTAGGAGCAATTTCTGCTGGGGCAAGAGCTTACTACTCATATCCTATGACCCCTGCCTCATCGATTTTGACCTACTTGGCGGAAACGTCTCATGAAAGTGGAATGTTAGTAAAACAGGCAGAAGACGAAATCACCGCTGCACAGATGACACTAGGTTCAATGCACATGGGAACTAGAGCGTTCACCGGCACATCAGGTGGTGGTTTTGACCTTATGACTGAAACCATTTCATTAGCTGGAATTATTGAGACTCCTATAGTGCTAGTACTTGCACAGCGACCAGGCCCTGCAACAGGACTACCAACTTGGACTTCAGCAGGAGACTTAAATCTAGCAATCCATGCTGGTCATGGTGAATTTCCTAGAATTGTTTTATCGGCAAGCGACTTTGAAAGTGCGTACTCACTTATTCAACATGCTTTTGATTTAGCGGAAAAATTCCAAACAGCTGTAGTTTTACTCACTGAGAAACAAATTGCAGAAGGTTTGTACAATGTTAAGGATTTGCCCCAAGACCTTGAGATAAATAGATACTTACTTACTGATAACGGACAAACAGAAAAAGCTGGATTAAGAAGATACGAATTCACAGAAGATGGCATTTCACCCCGATGGCTTCCTGGAAGTGATTTACCTCAATACAATGCAAATGGAGATGAACATGATGAAATTGGTGATGTCAACGAGGAGGCTCTCAATGCAAAATTAATTGCCAAAAAAAGAATGAAGAAAATTGAATTGATCAAGCAAACTTTTCCTGAACCAATATTATATGGAGACAATGATGTGGATATCACTTTCGTTGGTTGGGGAAGTGTTAAGCCTGTTGTAAATGATATCAGAAATTTACTCTCACAAAATAATAGTGATTTGAAAATTAACTACCTACACTACGATTACTTGTTCCCACTTAAAACCGAAAAATTATTAGAAATACTAAAAACTGCAGAAAGACCTGTATTAATTGAAAATAATTATCTTGGACAGCTTGGCCATTTAATTACCGCTGAGACAGGATTCAAATTTAATGAAAAATTATTGAAATACGATGGTAGGCCTTTCTTTATTGAAGACATATTAAATTTTATTAATTCATCTACTAATGGGTAGTTTGTGCAACACATACTTTGAAAATGAGAACGTTTCACTGAAAGATTATTATTCTGAGAACATATACACATGGTGCACAAACTGCGGAAATTACGGGATAGCAGCTGCCACAAAGAGAGCATTGGTTGCAGAAAACATTGTACCGAAAGATACATTCATGTGTTTCGACATTGGATGTAATGGTAACGGCTCAGACAAAATCGGAGGCTATCGACTCCATGGACTTCATGGACGGGTGATTCCAGTGGCTACTGGGGCAGCATTAGCAAATAGAAAGATGACTGTAATCGCTTCTGGAGGTGATGGTGCTACTTTAAGCGAAGGAATTGGTCATTTAGTACATGCAATACGCTCAAACTACAACATCACATTTTTAATGCACAACAATTGCAACTACGGACTCACAACCGGTCAAGCCTCGGCTTCAACTAGACCGGGAATACCTATGAACTCATCACCCGATGGTACAACTGCAGATACTATGAACTTTATGAATTTTGTTTTGAGTCTAGGTGCATCTTTCGCAGCCAGAACTTTTTCAGGTAATGTCGATCAAATGACAGAAGTTATTCGAGCAGGAATACGACACATAGGTTTTTCCGTTGTCGAAATTCTACAAAATTGCCCAACATATAATAAAGACACAACTCATGAATGGTACCAAAATAGAGTTTACGACACTATTGAGCTTAATGATTTTGACAACACAAACCTTGACTCAGCATTAAATATTTCCAAAGATATGTCCGAAAGAATAGCTACTGGAATCTTATATGTAAATCCGAATTCAGTTCCATTTGATCAACGTCTCGAGAATCGCAAAGGTTATACTACCGAACTCGTTGACGAGGTGAAAAGCTATAACAATGTGAGTCAAGAACTTTTCAGTAGATTCGTTTAACCACTCAGTCACTCCGCGGTTTAACCGCGGAGTCACGTCTTTCCGTGCTTCAAGCACGGAATCCCGTTAATTCACTTAATGAAGATTATTCGCCGAATTCCACTTTTACTAAGTTATACCCCCTCCTATCATTCTCAAACCATGTAATCTGCCTAGAGGCGTAATTTCTATGAGCTTGCTTCATCTTTGTTTTGGCTTCATCGAGAGTTATTTCGCCCTCTAAATATTCAACCACTTCTTTGTAACCCATCCCCTGCATTGATTTACAATCCCTGTAACCCATTTTTATCAGTGATTCGACTTCATCAATTAAGCCTTCGTTAAACATTTCCTCCACACGGTTATTAATCCTCTCGTATAAAACGTCTCTTTCGAACTTTGGATAATACATAATATGCGGAATTATTTTATTGCGTACTTCGTTAGAATTCCCCACTTTTGCTAGTTCAATTCTACGAATTAATCTTCTTTTATTAAACATATCACTTTCATTTAATTCTAAAGCCACCTGGGGATTTATCTCATAAAGCCTGTCAAACAATTGCTCAGCCGAAAGATTAGTTGAATCAATTCTGAATATCGGATCTTTCTCGACTTTAACGAGTGAATAGTTTTTAATAATTGCGTCAATGTATAACCCTGTACCACCAACTAATAATGGGATTTTTCCATCTTCTCTTACTCTAATTATTAATTCCTTAGTCAAAGTTTGATAATCTGCTACAGAAAAATCCTCATCGGGTTCAATGATATCAAACATGTATCCAACAACACCTGAATTTTCGATCTCATAGGCATTTATTTCGTGTACTTTTTTACTATGATCCTTTTCTACCTCATTCTCTTCATTTTCCGTCATCAATTTAGCAATTGATAATATCTTAATTCCTAAATCTCCTAATTTCTTAACTTCCCCCTTGTTTGTCCCAATATCCATACCTCTGTATACCTGCATTGAGTCTGCATTGATAATCAATCCGTTAATTTTTTTCGCTAGATTTACTGCATAATTTGTTTTTCCACTAGCGGTTGGTCCCGCGACTAGTATCAAATCATCTTGACTGTTCATGTCATCAAAAATGTTATAAATTATTACTACTATACATAAATAATGAAAAAGTTTACCTATTTTACCATTGCCAATAGCATTTTCTTTTTGGTTTTCACACTGATTAATACTTTTGGCATTGCATACCTATATTCAATTAGAAATGATTCGTTATATTTCTCCGTTGGATTATTAGTTGTAGTAAGGGTTTTATACATCTTACTTTTACCTCTCCTAGCAAAATATATCGGCATTTTAGGTAGTAAAACCTCAATAATCATCTCACTTCTCTTTTTATTAATTTCAAATATTTTTTTGATTTTTGCAGAAACTTCATATATATATTTAGCTTTTTGGGTTTTAGCCAATTCTTTGGCATACGTATTTTATTTCGTACCAATATTTTTATATACTAGTAAATATACTAGCTCAGAGACTCGCGGTATTCAATTTGGAAAAATTTATTCACTTGTAATATTTGTAACTGCCTTCGCTCCCTATTTGTCAGGTGCAATGATTTCAAATTACTCTATTCAAGGGTTTGTGGTTTTACTAATTTTATTAATCAGCGTATCAATTCTATTTGTAAATAAACTTCAGAATATAAAATTTGTTTACAGTGGAGAAATCCATAAATTGAGATTGAATAAATCTTTAGTTAGGGGTTCATGGATTGAATCATGTCATTACTCAACTCGAAACTTAAGCATCTTTTGGACACTTTTTATCTTTGTCTCATTCAATGAAAATTTCGAAAATTTCGGTATACTACTTACAGCGATTACTCTTTTTTCCGCCTTTCTGAATTTACTACTTGGTAAGTACCTAAATAAACACAATAGAAAAGATTTGGTTAAAACACAGATTATATTTAGTCCATTTAGCTGGATATTTAGAATTCTTGCTTTCAACCCTATTTCAATATTTTTTGCTGATGCATTCCACAGTTTAAATGGATTTATTAGGGAATCAGCAGTAGAAACTACAGCCTATGATTTGATAACACGTGATGGACATCAAGAAATCCTTGATGAGAAAATTGTTTACAGGGAAATCGTAATAAATATTGCGATAATTATTACATTGGTTTCGGGAATTTGGTTGGCTACCACCTTTGGAATTAAATCAAGTTTTATATTGGGGATAATTATTTCTTTTGGGTACTTATTGATTTAGACTTTTCAGTGCTTCTCTCACTACTTCATGCTCACTCCAAGGGTATTCTACCTGTTCAATACCGAATGCCAGACTTTCTTCGTGTGCTTTACCAGTTAAATATACAATATCGCCTTTTTTAGCCAATTTTACAGCTAATGAAATAGCATCTTTTCTACTTGTGATATCGTCCGCATCAAATGCAAAGAAAGGCTTATAGCCTTGACTAGATGTCTTAGTCATTTCTGATTTAATTTCTTCTAGCTTCTCTACTTTATAATGTTCTGAATCTTCAAATCTATTTACAAGTTTTCCTTTTGATTCTTTAGCGTATTCCAATATTTGATTATTCACATCATACAGTTTCTCATCTCTCGGATCTTCTGCTGTCAATATAGTTATATCTGACAGTCTTGCAGAAACTTCTCCCATTTTACGCCTTTCTTTATCCCTCATCCCAGCACAACCGAACACAGTAATTATCTTTTGGGAAGATTGTTTAATCTCTTTTAAACTTTTTAGTGCACTCTCTAGTGAATTGGGTGTATGAGCAAAGTCGATTATAACTGTAAATGGTTCTGTTTGGATTACTTCCATTCGACCTTTTGGAGGTTTAAAAGTTTTTAAATGCTTGGAAATGTCTTCCAAAGGCACAAATTCTTTCAACAATAAAACCGCTCCAAGAGAATTCTCAAGATTGTATTTTCCAATTATTGGTAATTTAAATTCCTCGCCAAGGAAATTAAATTTTAATCCTTTCACTGAGTACTCAACTTCGTCGACCTTACTTTTATCTACCTCTTCGACCTTGATATTTAATTTTTCTCGAACTATCTGGTCTTTTAGCCAATTGTATGACTTCTGGTCCTCTTTATTAATAACAAGTATCTTTTTAGGTTTTATTTTCATAACAAGTTCAAATTTAGCCTTGGCATAATTCTGCCAAGTCCCATGATAGTCAAGGTGATCGCTCTTTATATTTGTGATAATGCCACCATCGAACCCTACTCCCCACAGACGGTTTTGCTGTAGTCCGTTGGAGGTTGATTCTAGGACTACGTGAGTAACGCCTTCTTCCACCATTTGACGAAGATATTTAGGTACCATCCAAGGATCTGGCGTAGTTACGTGTAGACCAGTATCTAAATCTTTATCTCCAATTTTCGCCCCTGTAGTTGAGATGTATCCAACATTTAGACCTGAATTCTTCAGAACGTGATACAACATCATGGTTGTAGTAGTTTTGCCGTCTGTGCCTGTTACACCTAAAACTTTTAAATCTTTCGCAGGGAAGTCGTATTTGTAATTAGCGTAAACAGCTTGAAACAGATGATAAATGTTTTTAGCTTTTTGGATTGGATGCGTTTGCTGCATTTCGGATACGTTTTTTTTGATTTTTTTGAATAATACTCTCTAATTTCTTTCGAGCACGATGTAATTTTGTTCCTACATTAGTTTCGCTCATATTTAATAAGTCTGCAATTTCTTTATTTGATAACTCTTCAAAAAATTTATAATAAACTAAATATTGCTCTTCCTCTTGTAAATCACGAATAGCGTTATATAACTCGACCTCTTCTTCATCAGCCTCGGCTTCTACATCGACACCAGGTATATTTGATTCGACGAAATTCACAATATCTTCGAGCGATTTCTCACCTTTGTGTTTATCATTTTTTCGATAGAAATCGATTATGTGGTTTCGAGCGATTTTAAATATCCAAGCAGAGACGGTAATACCTTGCCATTGGAAATCCGAAATCGATAATAAAACCTTTTCAAATATTTCAGATGTGAGATCTTCTGCGGTCGTAACATTTGTAACTCTTTTCGTCACAAATGCCAAAACCTTGGAATAATGAGTTTCGTAAATTTTTTCGAAATCCTTTTTACTCAGCTCTTTTTTGGCAAAGAATTTCTTTTGTCTTTTAATCGATATTAGCTTTTTAATAGGTTTTTTCTAACAAACGATAATAGGAGAATTATTATAGATTAATGGCAGAATTTGAGAGATTTGTCTTTATTCTGTTTATCATTGATTTAGGGAAGCTGTATTTAAGAAACGAATAAGCTATTGACTTCAAAGCAAATTGTTCTAGAACAGCTACAGAGAACAATGCACCGGATATATTCTCTGAAATTGAAATCCACATCTTTTTAGGTAAAATAACTTTTTCTTTTTTATACTCAATCTTTAATTTTCCATCGGATAAAGATTTAACCTTCAAATCAGCATTCTTCTGACCATAACTAAAGAAATATTCATCTTCTAGATCGATTTTCGACCGTATTTTTTCAATTAACTTTTCTTTAATAATAATTTTTCCTTCAGTAGCGTTAATTTGTGTTAATAATCTATTCGTCAAAAGAGAATTTTCATCATAATTCAAAACAACCAAATAATGAGGGTGTACAAACTTTGACCAATAATCTACTGTTGCTTTTTTACTAGTATCAGCATTGATTATCAATCCTTGTGGATTTGACTTGTTTCTAATCAATGCTATTAAGGCTGAAAATAGGAGGTTAAGCCATTCCACACTTGATCTTTGCTTATCTTCATATCCTAAAACGTTTAAGGGGATGGATAAATCCCACCAAATATCTGCGACATTTCTTCTCACATTCATCTTTTCTCTTAAAACTGTGTAAAGGATTTCTTTCACAATGTCAGATCCACCGATACCTAGAATGACAATCAGTTTTATTTTATGTTTTCTAATCGCCCAACTAGACAATATAGATAAACTCCATTTTAATAATTGTCGAAACATAGAATTCCCTTTCATTTATAAAGCTCTCTCAATTTTAGCACCTAATGAAGAATAAACCCCAACTAAATCAGGATAACGTCGTAATAGTGAATCACTTCTATCCTCTAAAACTGTCTCACCTTCTGCGCTTAATGATGCAAGAAATAATGCCATTGTAGCTTGGATAATATTCGGTGCGAATATTTTTGCAGATTTGAAATTAGTTGGTCCAAATGTAAGGACTCTGTTTGGATCTGCCATAACTACTTTTGCTTTTAATTTCACAAGTTCTTCTATCCAGAACATACCGTATTCTTGGAAACTGTTATGCATAATCATGCTTCCTTTCGCTTTAAGAGCCATCACAATCATAATCTGCATAAAATCAATTGGGAGTCCAGGCCAAGGCATTGCAAAAATCTCATAAATGTCACCTCTCACAGTTGTCTCGCATACTAATTTTTGGTTTTTTCCAACAAATAAATCGTTTCCTTTTGTATCAACCTGCACACCCACTTTCTGAAATGCCTGAATCATATACTGCATGTGTTCTGGGATTGCATCTTTCATGGTAATTTCTCCACCTGTGAGGGCTGCTGCTGCTATATATGCACCAATATCTAGATGGTCAGGAATTACTGTCCATTCTGTGCCTTTTAATTTGTCTACACCTTCAATAATCAATCTATTTGAACCGATCCCTTCAATTTTTGCGCCCATTGCTACTAACATATTACACAAATCCTGAGTATGTGGTTCTGCAGCAGCGTTATAGATTTCTGTGACACCAGGAGTCAGAACTGCTAACATCACAAGATTTTCTGTACCAGTCACACTAGGAAACCAAGACCAGATTTTTTTACCTCTCAAGTTCTCAGCCTCTATGTAGTAGCCTTTTTCTCTTTTATATTTCGCACCCAGCATGACCATATTGTCCATAAATGCATCTAGCGGTCTTGTTCCAAGTTTACATCCACCTGGGATAGGCATATGGGCTTTCCCAAATCTAAGAAGAAGAGGTGCCATGAACATAACTGAGGCCTTAGCTTTCTGCGATAGATCTGGATCCATCTCGAAAGTATTTACTCCGGAAGCAACTATCTTAATTGATTTTCGATCATTCATGAATGTAACTTTGCCACCAAGTTGCCTCACGAGTTTTAACATCAATCGCACATCTGTGCTATTTGGAACATTGTGAATGGTCACTGGTTCGTCTGTTAGCAAAGCCGCAGGTATTAGCTTCAGTATGGAGTTTTTGTTAGGAATTGGAATGACTTCTCCATTAAGTGGAGTACCCCCTTTAATTTTATAATACGACATTTCTTAAAGTGATAAAGTAAGTAAGAAAATAACGAGTGTTAACTTAATATATTACTAATTGTTGGAATCTTTGGGAATAGCCAAATAGTCTTTGATGGCGATAAATGTATCTAGCCATAGCATTCTGGCATTATAGAAGGACAAATCTCCAACTTGAGGTTCTTCAATCTTTATCAACATGATAAATTTCTTTGAGGGTGAATTATCAAAACCAACATAAGTGGCATTTATCTCTGAAGAATATCCTGGTTTGTCTCTGTAAGGAACCAATGCTGTTCCTGATTTCATACCAATATTGTATTCACTTAAATCCTGATAGCGAGTTTCTGACAAACTTTTCTTGTAAACAGCTCTCATAAGTTGTGCTGTAGTATCTGCGACTTTCTCATCTACAACTTGCATCAACTCTTTGGATTCGAAAGTTTTTGAAGTCCCATCTGTATTTAAAACCCTATCCACAACATACGGTTGCATTCTCTTACCTTCGTTCGCAATTACACTTATTCCTGCAATTGCTTGGAGAGGAGTCATTTGGTATCCATGCCCATAACTGTAAACAGCGTTATCTGCATATTCCCATTTATCAGCATCAGGTAATACTCCTGTCGACTCTCCTGTGAGATCGACACCACTAATTTTACCTACTCCAAATCTCTCTAAATAATCATGAAATTCTTCACTCGACAATTTCCCTCCAATGTTTCTAAATGCCACGTTGTCAGACGTCACCATAGCATCTATAACATTGATTGGTTGGTTTACGGGCTTTTTATCGTATGTACAGATACATTGTATTCGAGAATCATTACAATTCGCGTTAGGACTTGCATTTGGAGTAATAACTTCACACCCGCGATGTCCATTTGGAAGTATAACTTCGTCAAATTCAATTTTTTTCAAATCGAGTGCAGCAGCAACAGTAAACACTTTTGCTACAGAACCGATTTCATATGGAGTCGTTATAGCTTTATTTCCGAAAATATTCCCATCTTTTTCATCAAAATAAGTGTTTGGATCGAAATTTGGGAAATTTGTCATTGCCATTATCGCTCCGGTCTTAGGATCCATAATAATGCCCGTTATAGACTTTGGCTGGTAATCAGTAAACCCATCTTGAATCTTTTTCTCTAATATCGCCTGTAGATTCTTGTCGATAGTGGTAACAAGTGTCATCCCAGGTTTGGCTTCTGTTTCTCCAGTATTGTCTCCGAGAAAAATCGAGTTTCCAAAACTATCGACTTCGCTATTGCTAATACCCTCAATAGGTCTCAAACTCCTATCCCAAAATTGTTCGATTCCACCAACTCCGACAGGCTCACCGAAGTCATTGTAACCATAGAAACCAAGAACATGACTTGCTAAACTTCCTTCAGGATAACTACGAGAATTAACATATTCAAATCTGAGACCCTCTAATTCCTTGCCACTCTTATCACTCTTCAAAGCTAAGAGTTGGTCTCTTTGGTCAACTGTAATACGATCACCTAGTTTAATCCATAACTGTTCACTATCGAGTTTTTCCGTTAATTCATCTTCATCGGACAGGAGTATTTCGGAAACCTTCCTCAGAAATTCTTCCCTCGTCTGCTTTTCATTGTTCTCCGCTTCTTCTAGTTCCGATTTCCAAACATAAAAATCAAAACGAGGTTCGCTAAATGTAAGTGTGGTCTCATCTTTAGCGAGAATACTTCCACGAACAGCAGGAATTTTTATTTCTCTATATCTCTCATTTGCCAATGCGATGAACTCATCCTTATCTACAAATTGCCATTTTGCCAAGGAGAACAGTATAGCGACAAATACTAGTAGAAAACCGACAAAAATAAAACTTAATTTGTAAGAATGAAACTTTGAGGTTGCTTTCATAGATTGCTATTGTCAGCAATTTTTGTACTTCCGTCAACCATTACAACTTCAGATTCCTTCATATCTAGATTTTCGATACTTGTAAGTATCTCTTTGCGGGATTGTAATTTAAGAATTTCTGCTTGTTTAATTTCATTTTCGATTCGTAATCTATTTTGTTCTTCTCTAACTTGAGTAACTCTTTCCCCCTGTGCTCCAACAGTTGTTAAAACAAATAATTGCAATCCAAAAAATACTAAAATCAAAGCCACTGATGTATAAAGAAGAATCTTACTATTGCTAAGTCTTTCTCTTTTTATGATGATATCTTTCATATTTCTAAAATAATATGTAAATTTATAATTTCCTCATCACTCGAAGCCTTGCACTTGAACTTCTTGGATTTGTATTTATTTCTTGCTGAGAAGGTTTAATTAACTTCTCAACAATGTTTGCTTGCCCCTTTTCCTCCATGTCTCTTATGAAATTTTTCACAATTCTGTCTTCACCTGAGTGAAAACTGATTACCGATAAAATCCCCTCCTGAGCAAGTGCTTCAAACGCTAGGGGCAGAAAAGTCTTCAATGCTCCAATTTCGTCATTGACAGCGATTCTTAGCGCTTGAAACACTTTTGCTTCAGGATTCTTGTATGTGCCCTTACGTTTGTATAAGGGTACAACTTCTTGAATTAAGTGTTTTAACTGTGTAGTTGTTTTAAAAGGTCGTGTTTTTCTGTACTCAATGATTTTTCTTGCTAATTCTTTCTCGAATTTGATGTCAGCCAAATTTTTAAACATATTTTCCAATTCAGTCTTGTAAAGTGCGTTTAACAAATCACTCGCCTTCACTCCAAGTTGATCATCCAATCTCATATCTAATTCTGTGTTTTTCAAATAGCTTATTCCTTCAACTTGATAAATTTGATCTGTTGAAAGTCCTAAATCTGCAATAATCCCATCAAATTCTTTAGTCTTTAAATCTTTTAAAATTTGATCAAGGTTTCTGAAGTTCTCATTTACTAGTGTGACTTGAACTTTTCCTTTGATTAATACAGTACCTGATTCTTTAAATCCTTCTTCAATTAGTCTTTGCTTGAAATTTTCAAGAGCAGTCTTATTAACGTCCATTACTACTAGATTTCCCTTACCATTGAGTCTTTCAAGTATCAACATTGAATGACCACCTCCACCTAAAGTTACATCGAGATAAGTTCCACCTTCTTTGACATTTATCGAATCAATTGTTTCTTTTAGTAGTACCGGTTTATGCATTACTTTTATTTAGTTTCATTAATTTTTCTGCAATATCGTCTGCAGATTTTGTGATTTTTCCAAGTCTTTGTTGCCATTTATCCAAATCCCAAATTTCAACCCAATCTTTCATTCCTAAAAATATTACATCTGTTTCAATCTGAGCAAACTCTCTTAAACTTTGTGGTACAACCAATCTTCCTTGCTTATCTAGATCAACCTCAAATGCTCCTGCGATGATAAACCTGAAAGTGTCTCTTACTGATAGATTCAATATTGGCTCTTTTCCGATTACTCCCAATAATTGATCCCATCTAGCTTTATCGAGTAGTAATACACATCCTTCGTAACCTCTGGCAAGTATTAAATTGTTTTCGAGCTCTATTCTTAATTTACTAGGTACTGCAATTCTATTTTTGTCTGTAAGTTTTGTTTCGTAACTTCCTAAAAGCATGGTGGTGAAAGTGAATTATGAGGAATACTTGTTCTTGATTTGATTCAAGAATAAATATTTAGTGAGCAGTTGCTTGTCCCTCTCTTTCCGGAGAAAGGGAGGGATAAAAGTAAAAATATTTAATAGTACAAACTTATTAAACTCATCTTGTGCAAGAAGAAGAGTTCACCACTTTTCACCACCTTTCACCAATAGTTTATATAATCCTGAATACTTTTTCAAGGGTTTACGAATGGAAAATTGAGAAAATGTTTCTTCACACAAAAGATATATAGTTGTGATATAATATAACATATTTATATTTATCAAATGGGAGCTAAAGATAGACTAGGGTTAAATCTTGCAGAAGGTACTCAACTAGACCATAATACACCAGGCAAATCTCTCGCTAGGTGGGCAATTGGTCATGTAGCCATTCCTGCTCTTCCAATCGTATCGTTAATGATTAAAGACATGGCGGTTCCAATGGAAACAGTTACGGGACTTGAAGGCTTTGCACGGAATGCGGGTACTATTGCTCTCATATCAATTGCTGGTGATGTTTTAGGCAGACGAGGAGCACTTCCCTTAGGAGTCGCAATAGCTGCTACAGCTGGTGCTGTAGGAATTTCTGGAGAATTCGACATATCTTCATTATTTCGACAAGATTCGTTCCCATTGTCAGTGAATGATGGATTAAATGAAGCACTAATTCTATCCACCTATTTTTTAACAGGTATAAATTCGTACATAGCAAAAAATCGTGGAGATGTTATGGTTACATATACAATCGCAAAAATCCTTAAAGGTGCGGTAAACTTAACAGCACGTATGCTTAATTCTTCATCTAACAGAAATGATAATTAATACTTTAGAATCAGGAGGTATGTATCTTGCAGGTGTATTAGCAGGGTCAGCCGTAGTAAACTTAATGGACATCAATTTTGAGCCCAGAACTATTGCTTATGGAGCAATAGGTTCAGCTCTAACATGGGGACTTGGATTCATTTTGAACAAATGGAAGTGTACACCTCTCGAAGATGATACAGCACTGATGGAACTTGCAAATGAAGCTGTACAGAGAGCAAAAAATCCACGAAACCTACCTAGAGCTCTATACACAGCTGCTGGAATGCTCGCATCTCCAGCATGGATAGCCCTAGTTCAAGCTGGTAGAAACGTGATCTAATAAAGATGTTATACGTGAAATTTTTAGTAATTATAATGTAATCTTTTGCATTTAAATTAGTAAAGATAGTAAAATCTCCCAGTTAATATTGATCTAATGTCGGGGGAATTTCTTACTGGAGCAGCTTACGGACTCATGGGTAGTGTACCAGCGTGGTTATTTGGCAAAGTAATCCCGAGTGTAGAAACCGATGTCGTTTTCTCTGATAACGCTATCAAAGGATTACCATTTTTTAGTAGCTAGTGGATGGATTATTGGAAATTTAGTAAATCTAATGTTTAACGCTGGGAAGCCTGATGTAACAACAGTACTTGATCTGCAATTCCAGAGTGGAATGATTTTGGGTTCTGCTTTAGGTTCATTTGCTATCAGAACCTACGAGCGATATAAAAATCGTCGTTTTCTAAAATGATTTCTTAAAGTAAATTTTGAAATTTCTTTTAGATTTTTCTTAATAAACCATGGTAAACAAATCCATTAATCAATGTATACAATAATTGTCGGAAAGCTCTCTAACAGAAAGGGACTATGAACAATTTGGGATAATTATGAATAATGTCCTAACCAAAGATTCTCAATCAGTGCACCAGCTCCCGAACCAAAGACAGCTCCTGCAGCTGTGATGGCTTTCTTAAACTTAGACTCAATCTGACTTTGATTCACTATTTTATGTGTAATTAATGCGCCTATCAATCCACCAGCTATAGTTATTGATCCTGTCATCAACATAAGTCTAGCAATACTCTCCAAATGATTTGGATCAACTGTTTCGGGACTCAACACTGATGCTGTATTAATACTCATAATCAACAATTTAAAGATTACGAGATATTATATCATGCATATATACACTATGCGATGTATCCTTTTAAATAAATTGAATATCCAATCCGATAAGCTCTAAAAGTCCTTTCGTTTTAACTGTCATCGACTCTTCCCTCGTCCCACAATTGAAATTACTGTTTGTCTGTTCTTTAGCCGATTCTGTGTAATATGTCTTTAGGCCCATCAGAAAACCAAATGGTGGAACACCACCAACCTCAACCCCAAACTTCTCTTTGACGACTTCTGGTTTCTCAAACTCAAAAGCTTCACCTTCAATTCCCTTTAACTTCTCCATGTTAATCTTTTCGGTTGCTGGAAGACAAACCATGATATTCTTGCCAGATTTTTTACCTTTGAGAATGAGTGCTTTTAGTCCTTCTTCTAATTTTGTTCCGCGTACTTCTGCGGCTTCTTCTGAAGTTTTTACTGGAGCATGTTTTTGATACTCATATTTCACGCCTGCATCATCGAATAGACTTTTTATTTTCTGAACCAACTGTGACCCTGGAACAATTTTCCTCTTTATACTCACCGAGGCAATACGTTTAGTATCAGATGGGAACAATGTCGCCTCACGAATATTATCCAATCCAAGCAACAACATAGTTAAACGCTCCATTCCCATTCCAAAACCACCGTGTTTAGGCATTCCAAATTTGAAAATGGCTAAGTAGTCACGGAAATCATCAGGATTAAGACCTTTCAATCTTAACGATTCCTCCATCATGTCATGTTCATGGATTCTTTGACCTCCACTGACAATTTCAGCCTCTCTACAAAGTAAGTCGAAATAATTGGTGACTTCTGGATTCTCTTCGTTTGGGTGAGCATAGAAAGCTGTCTTTTTCCTCAAAAAATGAGTTACAAAGATGAAGTCAGTTCCAAATTCTTCCCTGGCATATTTACAAAGTTCTCTCTCAGCTTCGGGTGATAAGTCAATCTCATGTCTTTCGTCATTTCCGGTTCTTTTGTAATAGAGTTCAAGTGCCTCCCTGAAAGTAATCCTAGGGAAAGACACCTCTTCTGGAGCCAAAGCTGATTTAACTCCAAGAGTTTTTAATTCTTTGGCGTTTTTCTCATTTACACTTTTAACAATGAATTTGACGGTATTCTCAAGCATATCCATTACATCTTCAAATCCATCAATGAATCCCATTTCAAATTCAAACTGAGTGGCCTCTGTAAGATGTCTTCTTGTTGCGGACTTTTCCGCTCTAAAGCATTTCATCAAGGCAAAAACTCTCTCATACACACCAACCATCATTTGTTTGTACAGTTGTGCACTTTGTGACAACTTTGCTTCTTGATCGAAATAATTGACCGTAAATAACTCAGTCCCACCCTCTGAGGATGCACTAATAACATTTGGACCAAAGAACTCAGTAAATCCCTGACTAGTAAGATACTCTCTATATGCAGCCACAATTGTTGCCTGAATCTTGAAAACTGCCGAAATCTTCTGATTTCTCAAAGTAAGTGGTCTATAGTCTAGTATTGTATCCATTTCTGCATTTAGTTCAGGTTTGTTGTATTCAACAGGTAAAGGGGTAGTAACAGGAATTTCAACTGTAATTTTTGGCTTAATAAGCTCCACACCAAGCTCAGCCTGTTTAGATTCTTGAACTTGTCCGATAACAGTTATAATAGAGCCTGGTTGTAGATTTTTAACTTTTTCAATTTCTTCTCTATCCTCGATTACAACCTGTACCATTCCTCCTCTATCTCGAATTACCATAAAGCTTAATTTCCCAAGAATACGAATCGCATTCATCCAACCTTTTATCATTACCTCTTCTCCAATATGATCTATGAGTTTGTTTGAAATTGACCTTTGCATAAAATTGATTTAAAAAATAAAAAAAGACCCTAAACTACATATGTAGTCCAAGGGCCTATAAAAGTCCTTCGATTTAGTCAGGACATAGACGGTGCCACCTTGATTCATCCTCCGAATCAGAGGATCTCAGTATTTTATTAATTTGTTGTCACTTTTACTTTTCGACTTTCAAAAAAACATCGAATTCCTGTAATTATGATATTACTTCATTTCTGACATGAAGACAAGAGTTATGAACGGTCGCTTGCTTGATTTCCTGATTCCATAGCGTTTAATGTATCCGCTGCATTTTGTACTAGATCTTGACTCCCTTGTAACCCTGATTGAACCATACCACTTGCAATTGCAGGTGAGATTCCTTTGAAATGATTTGCAAGTACTCCTGGAGAATTTGGATCTACAGGTTGACCGTTATGATCATAAAGTCCTGCTTCTGGTTTTGTTTCAAAAGACATAATTACGTTCTAATAGTTAATTTGCGAATTATATCACATTGTAACCCTTCTCCCTATTTGGAATAGTTATATTGTTAATTAGTACCTCTATTTATATAATTAACTATTCTGTTTTGTAATATTTCTTATTCTTGTATTTCTCAGGCAGATAACTCTGATTCACCTTATTCCCTTTCTTTTCTTCCTGCCAAGGATACCTGACGTGACTTTTCCCATAACCAAAACTCTCCATTAGACTTGTTGGAGCATTTCTTAAATGAAGTGGGATAGAATCGGGTCCGTATTTTTCCAAATCGCTTAAAGCGGAGAAAATACCTTCAGTAGATGCAATCGACTTCGGACAAGTTGCGAGATAAGTGGCTGTTTGAGCTAGGATTAATTGTGACTCAGGCATCCCTATCATACTAACAGCTTGCATACAGCTTGTTGCCAAAACCATAGCATTAGGCCTAGCATTTCCAATATCTTCACTCGCAAAAACCAACATTCTTCTCGCGATAAACATCGGATCCTCACCCGCTTTTATCATCCGCGCAAGATAGTGCAATGTTGCATCAGCATCTCCACCTCTCATACTCTTTATAAATGCAGAAATAGTATCATAATGACTATCGCCTTTCTTATCATAATATATTGATTGTTTTTGGAGCGCATTTTCTACCTCTTTCAAGGTAATTTTGTTAGTGAGTGATAACAAAAGCTCCAAAGTATTTAATAATGCCCTCGCATCTCCGTGTGACTGTTGAATGATATACTCTTTTGCTTTCTTTTCGAATTTTGTTTCCGGATATATTTTATCAACACGTTCAAGTAAAATCTCTAAATCATCCTCAGACAATGAATCAAGTTTGAAGACACGAGAACGTGATAAAAGTGGGGCGTTAATATAGAATGACGGATTTTCAGTAGTAGCACCAATCATAGTGATAATGCCTTCCTCTACTGCATGTAGAAGACTATCTTGTTGGGCTTTGTTGAAACGATGTAGCTCATCTATGAAAACTATTGTCTGCTTTTGAAATAGATCTCTACGAGAAAGAGCCTTGGCAATGATTTCTCTAAGTTCTTTCACACTTCCTCCAACAGCAGAGAAACTGATAAACTCTGAATTCGTCTGATCAGCAAGAAGTTTTGCTATTGTGGTTTTACCAGTTCCTGGAGGTCCCCAGAAAATGAGTGAAACTAGATTTCCTTTCTCAAGCAACACAGTTATCGGTTTACCTTTACCCAACAAATGCTTCTGACCGACTACCTCGGACAATTCTTTTGGGCGGAGTTTTTCTGCGAGTGGTGTGCTCATTAATTTAAACTAAATCCTTGATTTCTTAATGTTTCTTGTACTTCAGGCAATAAGTGCAGATGGTTAATTATACTACTATTTATTACTCTTGAAGTATTAGCACGAACAACATACGGAGGCCAAATTTCAGGATATACCCAAAAGGGGTCTCTAGGTAATAAGGTAAATTCCGAATTTTCTATCTCAGCATTATTAGCCTGTAATATAGGGAATGCGACTCCATATATTCCTCGGTTTTTTACATTGATTAACTCCACTCCGCCACCTGCGGCGTTTACGAGATAGAACATTTCTGCAGAATTATTAACAAACTCAGCGTTTTTCAGAACTACTGTATTTTGTTCAACTTCAAAACCATTTGAAGGCCAAATATTTATTCCTTTATAAAAACCCTCTGCGTAAAGATTGTTAATCTCCAAGAATGATGTTCCTGTCGCAATCATACCAACAACAACTCCAGACCTTAAACGTGAGCCATCTCTAATAATGTGAAGATTACTTAGATATGCAGAAAAAACATCAAAGAGTGATACTCCATCACCATAAAACCTTTCGAGTCTAACATTTTCAATATCAGCTCTTTGTGCATGCTTGATAATTATTCCTGAATATTCTACATTTAATTCGTCCTGGAAAGCACTTCTATCTACATTATCAAAGCAACTAACTCCTTCAATTTTCACTCTTTTTGCAGATATTTGGTCACCTCCGATATATAAAGCAGCTCTGACAGAATTGCTTGTATCGATAGGATTATCAACTGGATTAGCAGGGCCTTCTATGGTATGAATCTCAATGTTCTCAATAGTTACCGAACCCAAACCATTTATCAAAATTCCGACATCGTTATTTAAACCATCAACTCTAAATACAGGTTTGTTATTTGACTCTGCCGCTCTTATAGTAAGATTCGAATTAGTATTAATAACTAATCCCGCTGAAACCTGATGCCTTTGGTCATCGTCTAAGTGCTTACTTTCAACTTCTGTGATTTGTCTACCCAGATTGTATTCTCCACGAGTAATATTTATTTCATAATTAACCGAATCATCGACTGATTCATTTATTATCCGAACAGCACTTTCTAACTCAACTGGATTTGTCACTGTAAAAACATGTGTATTCAGTGCTTCATGGGATGAGCTTGTCTGTCCAGAGACTTCTGGTATGAACGCTGTAGGTAAGTTACTAACTTTCCCATCGCAAGCAACCATTGCTAATGCAAGAAGACTTGCCATTAACAATTGTTTTGTCCATCTTCGTGTTAGAGTTTCTTGTGACAACTTTTTAAACCTTATGTTTAGGTGAATTTATCAGTCCACACTTTTTGTATTTCAAACCAGAGCCACATGGACATGGATCATTTCGGCCTATGACATGTTTATTCACCTTGGTTTCTTCCCGAGATGTGTCATTTGTTTGAATATTTTTCCTAGCTGCTTGTTCTAACTCACGAAGAACTCTGTTGTTTTGAACATTAATCTTGGGTGCTGAAGTTTCCATCTCACGAGTTTCGTTCGATACTTCGTCAATTTCCTCACTATTTGTTAACATTTTCTTCTCTACTTTCGGTTTTGCTACTGCTCTAATTTTTAATATTCTTCTTGCGAACTGTGAATTGATACTATTAATAAATTTTTCAAATAATTGATAAGCTTCATTTTTATATTCAACTAAAGGATCTCTCTGCGCATAACCACGTAGACCTATACCTTCTCTCAAATCTCCCATCGCATCGAGGTGATCTGTCCATAGTTGATCCATAATTTGTAGATTCACAATCTTATAGATTTCTGGAAGTGCTTCATCAAACTCTTTGAACTTTGTTTCTAAAAGCTCATCAATAGTATCGGTTAAGATTTTTTTAATTTTAGCTATTCCAATCTTTTCAAATTCAACTTCCAAAGATTTTAGGTCTTTTTTGGAAAGTTTCGTTTCACTTACTTTCTCATAAGCGTTTATTAAATCTCTATCCACTGCCAAATCAGCAAAATCGTTTATTAATTTTATTTTATCAATCTTGTCTTCCCTCTGTTCCAAAAAGTGTTCGTTAATCAGAAACTCAACTTCCTGATTTAATAAATCTTTTATTTTCAATTTAATGGCCTCAAGTGCTTCTTTTGATTTTTCTTTATCATCCTTATTTAGTGCATCAGCAGACAACGAGAGCAAGTTTAGTCTTCGAAGATAGAATATCTCTCTTTGTTGGTTAATAACGTTGTCGTAGTCGACAACTCGCTTTCGAGTATCAAAGTGGGCTCCTTCCATTTTCTTCTGTGCAGTTTCTATCGATCTACCGATAATTTTAGACTCAATTGGCATGTCGTCTGGCAATTTAGTTGCGGTCATTAATTTACTTACAATCTCACCACCCTGTATTCGCATGATTTCGTCATCAAGAGCTGTGTAGAACTGTGTAATACCTGGATCTCCCTGTCTACCTCCTCTACCTCTAAGCTGATTATCAACACGTCTAGCTTCATGCCTTTGTGTACCTATTATGTAAAGTCCACCCAAATCAGTAACACCGTCACCCAGAGGGATGTCTGTACCTCTACCTGCCATATTAGTTGCTACTGTGACTGCATTTTTCAGTCCTGCATTTGCTACAATAGAAGCTTCACGCTCATGGAATTTTGCATTTAGCACCTCATGTTCAACATTTTTCTTGTCCAAGATCCCTGACAAGTATTCAGAGTCTTCAATTGATGCAGTACCTACCAGAATAGGTTGTCCTGTTTTGTGGATTTCCACGATGGACTCTGCAACAGCATTAAATTTTGCTTTTCTATCTTTATAAACTTTATCTGTTAAGTCTTCTCTGATTATCGGTTTATTTGTTGGAATTTCAAATGAATCTAAATTATATATTTTATAGAACTCCTCGGCTTCTGTAAGAATAGTACCTGAACCTCCTGAGAGGACCTTGTAAAGTTTGAAATAGTTCTGGAAAGTTATGGTTGCCATGGTCTTTGACTCACGTTTGATTTCCACACCTTCTTTCGCTTCGATTGCTTGATGGAGTCCTTCTGAATAACGTCTACCTGCAAGTACCCTACCTGTAAACTCATCCACAATCAAAATCTCTCCGTCTTTTATTAAATAATCATCATCAACCTTATATAAGACTTCAGCTTTTAAAGCATTATCCAAGTGATGAGCAAGTCTGTAATCTTCCCAAAGATTTTTTACACCAAGTAAATTCTCGACATATTCTACACCTTCGTCAGTCAGAGTTACCGATCGAACTTTCTCATCCACGTTATAGTGTTTATCAACTTTGAGATTTTTCACAACTTTGGCAAACTTTTCATAAAGGTCATTTGAGGCTTCTGCAGGTGCTGATATTATAAGAGGTGTCCTTGCTTCATCAATCAAAATACTATCCGCTTCGTCAACTATACAGAAATACAGTTCCTTTTGGACCCTTTCTTCTATATCAAAGACCATATTATCTCTAAGGTAGTCGAATCCAACCTCGTTATTTGTTGCATAAAGGACATCCTGTTCATACGCTTCTTTTTTACTACACTCCATTAAATTGATGCCTTTCATATCACTAAGCTTCGAAATATCAAGGCTGTCTCTTTCTTTTTGAGCATCTTCACCTTTAGTTGCTTTTAGCTGGTCATCAGGAACAAATTTATATGACGCTTGAGGAGTAATTACCCCGACACTAATTCCTAAATCAGAAAAAGCATGTCCAGCGTATTCTCCATCACGCCTTGCTAAGTAGTCATTAACAGTAATTACATGACTTCCTCTCCCTGTTAATCCATATAATGCTGCTGGTAAATGGAATACCTGTGTTTTTCCTTCTCCAGTTCTTAATTCTGTCAGACTGTGACCTTTTGCTAAAATAGTTGCTGCTTTTAGCTGAACCGGATAATGTGGTTTACCTAATTTTCGTCTATTAATTTCTCGCAACATTGCGAAAAAATCCACTACGTTTGATTGTAGTAAATCTCGAATTTTCTTCTCTGTGGATTCATATTTTTTAAACTCTTCGTTTGCTAATGGCATTCTTGCCATCGGAGGGATAGTGTCGATTAATTCTTTTAATTCTTCTCTGATAACATTTACCTGTTTGCGCATATCCTCAATACTTTTGTCTTTGTATTCATCTTCTTTTGCAAGGATCTCTTCGACTAGAGGTTCAACATCCTTTAAAGCTCTTTGATTTGGGTTTAAAAACCGTGAAAATATTCCTTTTATCATAATCTAATAGAATTGAAAAATAGTAGGTTTATATTAACATAAACACCAAATATTGATTATCGGGATTATATAAAAAAACTCCAAACGGAGTTACAAATAATGAATATCCGTGGATAATTAAATCTGAGTGGCGATTACAACGATCCTCTTCTCTGAAGATCCTGCTGAACCATCAGCTGTAGAACAGGAAATAACTTTGATTATATTCTCCTTTGATGGCTTGAGTGTAGACAAATCTCCTGCATTTCTGACAACAACTGATTTAACAGCGTAATTATAGACATTACCTTTTGCATCGGAATAATGAATAGTGTCGCCTTGCTTTAATTGATCTAGATTCCAAAATGAACGTGGATCATCAGCACCCCAAAATCTTCTGTGTCCAAGTAATATTTTCTCCCCTTCACCTTCATAAGAGTTTGGGTAAAGCCAAGCACCTTCATGAATTGCTTTTTCTCCATCAATACCTTCTATTACCGATGTTCTGACATTGAGACGTGGAATAACAAGAGTGTTTACCCCCATACTTTCCACAACTACAGCGTTGGAATTGTTCACAACCGGTGATTCTTTATCAACCAAAGATTTATCTTCTTTATCAGTAGTAGCAGCTTTTACACCAGATGTCTCAGTAGGTATCTCAAAGTTAGAGTTTATAGTTTCAATCGTACTCTTGTGTTCGAAAGTAATTGGTTTAAGTGTTGACTCGCCTTTGACATTTTGTTCTGGCTGTCTTTTTTCACTAAAAGAAAAAACAGCAACAATAACAATTAGTACTAGCAGTATCACTACTCCTGCAATCACAAGTTTTTTTGATTTGTTTTTTAATAGATTTTCCATATATACATTATATCATAATAAATGATAACCCTGTTCAAATTTTAAGGTTGCCAATCTTCTCAACTTTGACTTTGGAAAGTAAGAAGTGTTAAAATAGTGATGCTCCCCATACTTTAGTTATCTATAGTTATTACTTTTCACAATCATGTCTAATACAAAAGCCAAAAGATATTTGCTTCTGTACACCTTTATAGTAGCAAGTATAATGTTTGTGCTCCAAATTACCTTAGTAAGTTCACCCTTCAAAACTGCAGAAGCAGCCATAGATGATCAAACATCTGGTTGGGACGAATGTAATGGATGGACAGAACCTTCTTACAGAACAAATACTACTATTAAAGTAGTAAATGGTAAAACTATCGGAGGTATGCTTCTATGTAGAGACAGAGCACTTAAAAGAGCTGAGAATGGAGAGTTCTACTATCCAGACATGATTCCAGGACTTCCTACTCCACCATCAGGTTCTCGAACTGCAACGACTCCAGGTACAGACAGTCAATGGTACAAATGGGGAAAAACAGAGACAAAAGAACATTTCTTAAGCGAGGGAACAGCATGTGGATTAGGACCAAGAGTATGTTTACCTACTCCAACACCTACTAGAACACCAAGCCCAACTCCTACAATAAAGCCAAGTGCTACTCCTACTATAAAACCAAGCGCAACTCCTACTACAAAACCAAGCGCAACTCCTACTACAAAACCAAGCGCAACTCCTACTACAAAACCAAGTGCAACTCCTACTACAAAGCCTAGCGCAACTCCTACAACTAAACCAAGTGCAACTCCTACACCGGTAATTGTACTTTGTAAATTAGGGGATAGAGTCGTATACGATCAAAGCAAGAATGGACTTCAAGAGATTTACGAACTTGGAGTAATGAACATCAAAGTTGAATTATATAGTGAAGGAATGGATTTGTTAGGTACTAAAGTCACAAATTCAAACGGTTTTTACGAATTTAACGAATTAGATTGTGATACTAATTATTATGTGAAATTCTATAAACCAGCTGATTACATCTTCAGTGAACCCTTTGTTGGAAACAATAGAGAATTAGACAGCAATGCAAACGTTTCGACAGGATTATCTGACATGATTTATCTAACTGGAACTGATCTTTCAATTGATGCACTTATTTACAAAAAAGAAGTAGTTAATACACCAACACCAAGCGTAACACCTACCACAAAGCCAAGTACAACTCCAACTACAAAACCTAGTGCAACACCTACTACTAAGCCAAGCGCTACACCTACAGTTGTACCAAGTGCAACACCTACTGTTGTTCCAAGTCCAACTCCTACAATAATACCTAGCCCAACACCTACTACGGTACCAAGCGCTACTCCAACAACAAAGCCTAGCGCAACACCTACAACAGAACCATCTCCTACACCAGTGGTGATCCTCTGTAAAATTGGAGATAGAGTTGTTTACGACCAGAACAAAAATGGTATACAAGACATTTATGAACTAGGTGTAAAAAATATTAAGGTTGAACTATACGACGAACAAATGAACAAGCTAGCTACTGAGGTTACAAATGATTATGGTTTCTATATTTTTGATGAACTGGACTGTAATACAAACTATTACATAAAATTCTTTAAACCTGCTGACTATAAATATAGTGAAGCTTACGTTGGAAACAATACTGAGCTTGATAGTAATGCAAATGTAGAAACAGGTTTATCCGAAAAAATAATGCTAATAGGAACAGATTTATCAATTGATGCATTAATCTACAAAGAACAGATCATTGTTACACCTACTCCTTCAACAGTACCAGAAGTCACACCAACTCCTGGAGTAAAGGGTGAGGACACAATATTTGGCTTCAGTGTAGATAAAACCATAGTCGGAGATCATAAATACAGTGTTGGTGAACTTGTCACTTACAGAGTAACATTGGAAAACTCGGGTACAGATATTATCAACAAAATAACAATGAGAGATGTTTACACTACAAATATGAGAGTAGAAGCTATCTACTTAGTACAAAATGGTACTAGAAGAAATGTTACAAGCCAATTCTTTGCTAATGACAGTGAAATGGAAAGTGGAAATATTTTACCTCGTGATCCACAAGACAGAACGAAAACTCTCGACATTACTGAAATCACAGGTGATTTGAAACCTGGTGATAGTGCAACCTTTGAATTTATTTTCAAAGCACAAACCAGAAATTCTCAAGTCTGTAATCAAGCATTTGCAAGTGCAAACGATAGATCTGAAATACCATCTCAAAAGGTATGTGTATCAGTTGATGCAGTTGTACCTGTAACAGATTAATAAAGATGAGTAACTAACCAAAAGGGTGAACTATGTTCACCCTTTTTTTGTAAATTTTTTCTATCACTAATACCTGTGCACATTATGGGTATTTATGTGATATAATGTATATAGATTAATCTTATATATATGAAAAACTTACTTACAATTTATACAACCTTAGTTGCATTTTTGATGTTTGTAACTGTGAGTGCGATGATGTTGCCCTCAAATACTAAAACATTAAATGCATCAACAACATCCACTTTAAATGAATTCTCATGGATATTCGATAATATGAAAAATGGGGATGTTATTACTACATTAATATCAGGTTCACCTACAAATATATCATTAAACGTTTCTCATAAAGTTAATTCCGAAGACTATGGAAGTACAGCAACTCCTATCAGTGCAGTGAAAGTGATTGACCCCTATGTAACAGGAGAAGATGATCTACAAGTAGGTCAAGGGAAGTCTATTGTTTTAGCTGATGGTGGAACACAAGTCAATGACACATACAAAGGAGGAGACTTTATTTTCAATGTTTCTTCTGGGTCATTAAGAAGAATTGAATTTGATATCATAGACGCTGGTGACGAGATTGATACTCAATTAGGTGGATCAAGACATCTAAATAATCACTATCTTAAAATGTTCTATAAGGACGGAACAGATTTTACTATAGACTTAGATTTGAACAATGGTCAAAATCTACCTGATAAATATATAAGACATGCAGATACTGGTCTACAAGGAAGAGATGTCTCTAAGTTCGTAATTCACGTTAGTGGATCCTCATCAATTGATAATTTAAGAGTATATAGTCCAGTTGTTCCAACTGCAACACCAAAACCAACGGCTACCACAACTCCGAAGCCAACTGCTACCACTACTCCAAAACCAACTGCTACTGCTACTCCGAAGCCAACTGCTACTGCTACACCTAAACCAACAGCTACCGCGACTCCGAAGCCAACAGCTACCGCTACACCTAAACCAACAGCTACTGCTACGCCTGAACCAAGTGTCACTCCTAGCCCGACAGCTACAAGTACACCTGTACCAACCGCAACAGCCACTCCAACACCTACATTTACACCTACTGTGACTATTACACCTACGCCGACTGTAACAGCTACAATAACACCTACGGTTACACCGACAGTTACAATTACAGTTACACCAACGGTTACTGCAACACCAGTGATAACACCAACACCCCCTGTAATGGGTGATGATAGCGTGTTTGGATTCAATATAAGCAAAGAAGTTATTGGAAAACTCAAATATCAAGTGGGTGAATTGATTATCTTTAATGTCAATTTCAAAAATACTGGAACAGAAGTAATTGAAAAATTATACTTGAGAGATATCTATACAACAGATATGCGAGTGGAAAGTGTCACTTTAGTTCATAACGAACTAAAAATAGATGTTACAAGTTTATTCTTTAAAGATATGAATGATATGGACACAGGAATGATCCTCCCAAAAAATCCTGTTGAACCTCAACAATTATTAAATTTGATACAGTTAACTGGTCCGCTTCAAGAAGGAGAAGAATTAACACTTGAATTCACTTTTAAAGCTGTAAGTAAAAACGATTTAGTATGTAATCAAGCCTACACAGCACCTAACGGACGAAGAGAAATACCAAGTTCGAAGGTATGTGTTGAAATTGATGCAATCGTACCAGTAACGGATTAAGTTTTATAGAAATAATTTGGGTCTAGACAACTTTAGAGTGGTATAATCCATTCAAATGTATTGTCTGGCAAATGAAAAACAAGTATCAAAACAAAGCACATATTT
>JAJTYI010000002.1 GCA_021463645.1 bacterium | reverse complement strand
TGAAGGGACGAGAAGTTTATCCCGTGAAATTTCTGAAAGAAATTTATACGGGAAGTCCCTTCCGCGGCATTAAATGTAACCTACCTAAATCCCGAATACTGGATTATTACATACGGGATATAATTCAATTGGCTAGAATGTACGCTTCGGGTGCGTAATGTTCCCGGTTCAAGTCCGGGTATCCCGAAAAATTAAAATTATATTTTCCACCTATGAATCTCACAGAAATCCAAAATAGAGCTTTAGAAATCCGAGAAAAATACGAACAGTTCGAGACAATTAAGTATGGTAAACCTTGGTCAATTGAGGATTTAACGATGGGTTTAGTAGGTGATATTGGGGATTTAGTAAAACTCATACAGGCTCAAAATGGTAAACGTGAGATAGAAAATTCTCAAGAAAAGTTAGCACATGAGCTCTCGGACTGTCTTTGGTCAATTCTCATAATTGCGAAAAAATATAATATTGATTTAGAGAAGTCATTTTTAGATACGATGGATAGTTTGGATAAAGAAATTAGTGATAAACTCAACCAATAAAATATTTACCTTCTTTGAGTCCTACTTCTAAATTACAAGCTGGTAAGGTATTTCATAAATAAAATATTATGAACATTAAAAAAATCCTTAACTTCACAGAATTTATAATTAAATTTAATCAGCTTGAGCGGAGAATATACGCAACAGGAGAAAATCGATTAGAAAATGATTCTGAACATAGCTTCCAACTCGCCATGGTCTCCTGGTACATAATTTCCACTGAGAATCTGAAATACGATATCGACAAAATAATTAAGTATTCATTAGTACATGACTTGGTTGAGATTTATGCAGGGGACACATTTTTCTACGCAGACAATGCTTCAAAAGAGTTAAAAGTCCAGAAAGAGAAGGTTGCATTAGAGAAAATAGAGAAAGAATTTAGCGATTTCCCACAACTCTTAAAATTAATTCATGAATATGAGAAAAAAGATGACCCTGAATCAGAATTTGTTTATACATTAGATAAAATTTTACCAGTAATGAATATCTATCTTGATAACGGAAGGAGTTGGAGAAAGCATAAAATAAAGTTCGATATGTTAGTAGAGGTAAAGAATAAGGTTGTAATAAATAAGGATGTACAGAAAGTTTGGGAGGAATTGGTAGCTTTGGTTGAGAAAAGGAAAACTGAGCTATTTGGGGAGAATGAAGGGGGTTAGACTCCTGCTTTCGCAGGAGTGACAGTGTAAGAGTTGATAGTTACCTCGCAAAAATATCTTTTCCAAGTCCTGCCTGTCTTTTTATAGATCTCAAAGTTCCAAGAGGAATTACTTTTCTTCCCGCAGGTACAATTACAACTAACTTCCCTTTCCTAAATTTTTTGTGGCTACCTTTTTGTGAAATAAACTCAAATCCAATAGATTTTAGAGTTGATATAACGTCATTTGAGGAGTATTGCTTAGGCATCTAGGCTAATTTTCGTCTGTGTAATAGCTGGAGTTTGAATTTCAGGGATGTCTATATCATTAGAGTCTTCCAAATACAATTCAATAGCTTCTTTTATATTCTCCAACGCTTCGTTCTGAGTTGCGCCAAAACTTGATACATCTATGTCTAAACATTGGGCCACAAAGAGGTCGTCCTCTCGCCAAGTTGTGATGGTGAAATTGTGATTCATCATCTGTAGATTCAATGTTTTATTATAACAAATGTGAATTAGTTTGTATTTGGAAGAATGTTAACATTAATGGAAGAGGAAAGCTTTGCGTCCCATTACAAGAAAGATTTAAAAATTAGGGAATAAAAATTTTAGTTTCAGTTTTAGTAACATAATTTCCCCCTGAAGAGGGTGATCTCTCGTAAACGAAAAATTCAACATCTCCCCTTGAAAAAGGGGATCTCTCACAAACGTTTTACCTAAGTATTTCTAAGGTAATACACAACCTAGATATCCGTACCGCCATGTAACGGAGGCGAGATCAAGTCAGGGAAAGTTGATTCACTTGATTTCTTTTGAAGAGGAGTCTGTCTTTTAATTTCACACTTTCTACAACCCCCTCATCTTAAACTTCTTCACTTTCTTGTAGAACAAATCTCGTGCGGATTCTACTAGAAAATAGTAAACAGGGAAGGCGATGACAATCATCATCACACTGGAGATTAATCCAAAGATGATAGTAAAAGCCAGTGGCTCCCAGAAAGGTTCTGTAAGTGCCAGTGGAAGTAATCCAGCTATGGTTGTGAGTGATGTGGTGAAAATCGGTCTTGTCCTCAATCGGACAGATTCTGCAATTGAGTCAATTATGGATTTTCCAGTTTTCCTTTGTGCGTTCGCATACTCTATCAAGATGATAGTGTTGTTCACAACGATACCAACTAGACCTGTAAGACCAATCACAACAAAGAAACTCATCGGATTATCTGTGTAGAACAATCCAGGGAATAGAATTGGGAAACTAAATGGTATTGCTACCAAAATCAGCAGTGGTTGTGTGAATGAGTTAAACTGCAACACCAAGAGAATGTACATAACGATTAGTGCGATTAGTCCTGCAAATACTACAGAATTAAAGGAGTTTGCGTTTTCACTCTCTTGACCAAAATCAAATCCAAGAGAGAATTCGGAATTGTCCTCACCGTTGTATTCTCCTTCGATAATTTCTTGCAATTCCAATAATGTGGCACTATCGTATTTGTCGTTGAATTTTACTCTAATTTCGGCAAATCTTTCATTGTCCTTTCTTCTGATTTCTTTGGTGAAATCAACTTTCACATCTTCAACTTGAACATCTTTATCGAGTTCTATTGATTTTATGAATTCGGCAATCTCTGCAGACTTTGTTTCCAAGATTGGTTGATTTTCGGAGAAAAGTTGCATTGCGAATGGAAACTGCGCGACAGGAGGTCCTGCGGAAACGATAGAAGCGCTTACTACTAAGCTTTCATTGTCTTTGGTTGACTCATTAATTTCTCGAACGATTTCGCCAGCAGTTATGTCTCTCTCAGTAATTGGACTTAAAGAAACTCTTATCTCTGCACCTCTTTGATTTGCATCGAGGTAGGCAATTTCTTCAATTTCTTCTGTGAAATTATCAACAACCAATTTTTCTAATTCTGTTGTTGCAGATTTCGCTGTGGTAATATCGGTTGGAATTTTATTCGTGACAGAGATTGTAATCAAATCAGAGTCTTTGGCAGGGGCGAAGAACGCAAACTTTAACTGACTGGCATAGTATCCACCAATTCCAATTAGAATTAAAGAAATTGCGAATAAGCCTAGGCGGTAATATCTGGAATTCAATGTCTGTCTTACAATTCTTCCACTTCTTTCAGAGAAATTAATCATAAGTTTTGGAACGAAATTGAAGATAAGCGATAAGATGTTCTCTTTGCTTTTCTTTTTGCTATCTAAGTCTTTGATCAAGAATGAAGAAAGGAATGGAAGTATTGTTAATGCTATAAAGAGGGAAACCAATAAAGCGATAATTACTGTTGAAGGTAAAATTCTAATAAAATCTCCTAAAATTCCAGTTACGAAAACAAGTGGAAGAAATACTAGCACTGTAGTCAGCGTTCCAGAAATATCAGCGATTCCAATATCATTAATTGCACTCCTTACAGCCTGGAAACCTTTCTGACCTTGTCTTTTGTAGTAGTCGATTGCCTCTACGATGATTGTCCCATCATCTACGAAAAGCCCAAGTACTAAAATCAAAGCAAACAATGAAATTGTATTTAATGTATAGCCGAAGATTGAGAAGATGAAAAACACTGATGCGAGTGTGAGAGGGATGAATAATGCTAATAAAATTGCTGAACGAAGGTTTATAAACAACAGTAAAATGACAAAAATTGTAATCATTGCAGCTAATGCGTTTGATTCTAGGGAAGATATCTGCGCCCTAAGATATGTTGCTGGATCTGCGCTATAAAGTGCACTAATTCCATCTAACTCATTATCATCTAAACTTCTCTCGACAATTGCTTTCACTTCATCTGATAGCTCAATAGTTCCTACATCCTTATTTTTCTTTACGACACCAATGTCTAGCGAGTCATAAGCTTCAAGTTCGCCATCATTTTTCACAAGTGATCTCGCATATGAGCGTGTTGCGGTAACCTCTTGCTGTGTAGCGAAGTCAAACTCTGTAGTGATTTGATTTTTAATATTCACCTCTTTAATTAAATCGCTTTTCTCAAGTTCTGTTCCAATCAATAATGCTTTTTGCTGAAGTTGTTCGATTGTTAAGTCTTTTGAATAAATTGAGAAGACAAGGTCGTTTTGCCCATCCACGAGAGCAGCATTCGGAACTATTATAATTGGTTCAGTTTCAAGATTAAGTTTTGAAATTTCATTTTCAATCTCGTCCTTCGCGTCTTCAGCTGTCGTGATACCCTCATCAAGCGAAACAAAAATTGAAGATAGATTTGATGTTGAGGTGGTTTGTATTTCTTTTACCCCTTCAATTTCTGTAATACTCGAAGAAATCTTCCCAGTTATATCAGCTTCGGTCTTTGCTGGATCTCCAGAAAGATAGGGGGTATTTACTATAATAATTGGTAAGTTGATTACTGGAAATCCTTCTCGCTTCAGAAGAGTTGTATATGAATAGAATCCAAGTAATAGGACTGAAATAGTAAGCAGAATTGTAAGCCTATTTCTTTTGAAGAAAAGTTCACTAAACCTCGTGACCAAATTGTTATTCATTTTGATATTAACTAATATTAAGCTAGATGGAATTATATCACGGTAGGAAAATGTGATAAGAAATGAAGAAATTAAGAAATTCATAATATCAAATCAATATCCTCGTATCTCTTGGTGCAAAGGTCCCTTAGAGTGTATAATCACCAGGTAGTTAATAATATTCAATGCCTGAAGACGGAGTTACAAAAAAAAGAGGTAGGAGGCCAAGGCCTGAACATCCTCACATTCGAACAATGAGAGATGCCGTGGAAGTGCTATTTATTGATAAAACGCTTCCTGATTTTCGTTTATTAAATTCATCAGGAGATTTGTCAAAACCTGTTACATATGGAGAACTATTAAGTGGAGCACGAGCTCATGTCTTAATCTTGCCTGAAAGTGTTTCACATCAAGATGAAATATTGGATGTCAAAGATAGAGTGACTTCGGAACTTGGAGGGTTTCCTCTTCCTTTTGAAGTAATATTATCCTCTACATTGAGAGCACTTTATCCTGCGAAATTTGTTGAATCAGCCAAACCTGCAATTCTACGTAGAGAGGAGTTAGCAGCATCAGCCTCGGCAGAGAAACAATTAAATAATATTATTGAAGCAAGTATAATCAAGAGGGTTGAAAGAATGAAGGCGTTTCTAACATTTAATGCGTTAGTTGAAACTCAAAGGTATGATTTAAATGATTATCAACATTACCAAATAAGAGGTGAGTTGGGTAGAGTACATCACACGGATTTGAGAGACGATGAACTCAATGATTTAGTTGGGATGTTAAGACTTCCACAATTAGTAGATTATGTAGTTTATAGATTAAATTATATTAATACTGCAATTCAGGATATCAGAAGAATAAATGATAAAGAGAGTGCATTAGTTCTAAATAAGGCTGAAATCAAAAAGATTAATAAAAGATATGCCGGTTTTATAGCACAACTTAGTGGTATAGCAAAAGGTAATCTTGAACTTTTTGAACAGCTTACGATTTTTCAAAATACAGCAAGAAACTTATTCAATGTTCGACTTGATGGTGAGAATCACGAAATCTATCCAGCTAATATGTCAAGCGAACAAGTACCTGGTGTAACAGGATTTTTAGGTAGAAAACAAGTTTTTTTCCCTACTTCATTACCCGCAAGACTCCAATCCCAAGGATATTCGTTGGATTATAGATTACCGGTATGTTTATTCGGAAATGATGGACAACTAAAACGTAGACATAATGGAGAACCAGAGATCTATATACCAAGTGAGATTAAGGATTCAAACAATGAACCAATGAGGTTAACTTCGATAAGGAGGACGATGAGTGTGTAAGGGAGATGTAGAGATTTAGAAATGAAGAAATTAAGAGATTAAGAATTCAAAATTCAGTAAGAGTTGTTGGAAGTTATTGCAAAAATATTTAATGAAAGTGATATAATCGCTTATTAATTTTCACACATAATAAAATGCCAGGAGAAGTAGTAGTAACAATTCCAAATGGAAGTGATCAGGATCCCGAACATGTTGTAAAAGCTGCTAGGGGAATTGATAATGTTACACATGTCAGTGCTCAGGTGGATTCAAGAACAGAATATCCCAATCCATTTACTATATACATCACACCTGCAGATATGGCTGGTCATGTGGCGAGGGTATTGTCAACGCACTATAAATTGAATGCATTCGCAAGGCAAGGAAATTGAATTCGGAAATCATATTATATTTTCTTCTGATCCATTCTAAAAACTCGATGGGAGGGGATCTCTCTCAAACTAACACTCTTGATTATAAAATGCAGATATTGTTTACTCATCTCTAAAACAGATGTAATGTCAAACTCTTTCTATCGGTGTCTTTGCATAAAGTAAGTGCTGATATGTTCTATCATTTAATGATTCTTGAACTAGTACCTTATCGCTACCAATTTTTGAATCATAGAACAAGTTACTTTGAGAATCTAAAGGAGTAGGAACCTGAAGATTCCTAGAAATTCCATCATTACCTATTAAGTAACTTCTTATAGGATTAGTAGGCCCCAGCAATTTAAATGGATCTCCTGGTTCTAGACCACCTAGAGTTGATTGTTCCTGACCTGCTTCTGGCATATTTAATTACTAACTATTATTCGGATTATACAACAAACTTAGATATTTATTGAAATAATTTATTTCCCATATATATTTACAACTTGTTTCCATAGCAATAATTTAATAGTATAATCAACTTCAACCTAGAAACCACTACCATGGCGTATCGAGGGCAGTTTGATCCACAGAGAGACGAAGCTTACAAAATCAGCAGATCGGGAATTGAATTCTTCATTAATTGTCCGCATTGTTTTTATCTGGATAGAAGACTCGGTGTCAAACAACCATCTGGTCCACCTTTCAGTTTAAATTCTGCTGTTGACCACTTATTAAAGCAAGAATTCGATACCCATCGTATCAAAGGCGACCCCCATCCACTGATGACCGCTTATGGAATCGATGCAATTCCTTTCACTCACAAAGATATCGATATCTGGAGAGAGAATTTCCAAGGAGTTCAATATTTGCATGAAGAAACAAACTTATTGGTCGCAGGTGCAGTGGATGATGTTTGGGTAAATCCAAAAGGAGAATTAATAGTAGTGGACTACAAATCAACTTCAAAGAAAGATGAGGTAAATATCGATGCTGATTGGCAAATGTCCTACAAAAGACAAATGGAAATATATCAATGGTTACTACGAAGAAATGGTTTTGAAGTTTCTAATACTGGCTACTTTGTTTACTGCAATGGCATCAAAGACAAACAAGCCTTCGATGCAAAACTAGAATTCAAAATCTCAGTAATTCCCTATATAGGGGATGATAGTTGGATAGAGGGGAAGTTGAGGGAGATTAAGGGGTGTTTGATGGGTGAAGAAATTCCGGGGTATTCAGAGGGGTGTGAGTGGTGTGGATACCAGAGGAAGGTGAAGGAATTGAGGAATTTAGAGATTTAGGGATTGAGGAATTAAGAAATGAGGAGGGAAAATTTATAGATTTAGGAATTTTGGGATTGGAAATTATATTTGGGAAGGAAGCTTGTTGGGGTTAATTCAAAGTTTAGTATATACTCTAACATAATTAAATATACTTAATAAATATTTATCATGGAAGCAGGAAAAAGAAAAATATCAGATGTTTTGAGTCGTGGAACGATACTTAAGGTTCCATTTTTTCAAAGATCCTATGTATGGAATACTAATCAGTGGGAGAGATTCCTTGAGGACATGGATTATGTTTCGCGTTCAAATTCACCATATTTTATGGGTTCAGTAATTTTTAAACAAATTGAAACTGCTACACATGAGATTGAGCGTGATGTAAGAGAAATTGTTGATGGTCAGCAGAGGTTAACTACTTTACTCCTATTTTTTAAAGTCCTTTTTCTGAAAAATGGTGTCCCTGATGATTTCAAAACCAATTTCCACTCATATCATGGGAATTTAATTTTACAACACAATTTTATAGATAAACCTTTGTTTGAAAAAATACTAAAAGATAAAATCAATGACATGGATGAGATGGATGAAAAAACGAAAGAAAAAAGAATTTACAAGTGCTATAAATACTTTCTCGATAATATTCAGGAAAATTCATTGTCTCACAATAATCTGCTTAGTAACATCATGTTCGTAGGCATAGATTTGCAATCGAAAGAGGATGAACAACAAATTTTTGATACTATTAACTCTTTAGGTGTTTCACTAACTACAGCTGAATTACTCAAAAATTATTTATTTAACGAAGATATTGATTCATACAATAAAAACTGGAAAGAAATTTTTGAAGCTGAAGATGATATCATTTCTTACTGGGGGAAGGAGATTAATGCCGGAAGGGTAAAAAGGACTAATATTGATTTGTTCTTACAATCCTATTTATCTATCAAAATCCAGGAAACCCCTTTAAATGTAACTTCTGAAGATAAAGAACGATTTTTCAAAGTAGAGTCAGTTTTCAATTCTTATAAAGAATTTATAACAAATTATAAAATTAATAAGGATGAATTAATTTTAAAGTTAAAAGATTACGCTCAAGTATATAAAAACACATTTAACCCAAATATATCTCAGGAATTTGTTGATAGAGACAGTAATGTGGACAGACTGAACTTGTTAATATTCGGATTAGAAACCACAACATTAATACCATATATCCTATATATAACTAAAAATGTTAAAGATGAAACAGAGAGAAATAGGATATTCAAGTATTTAGAAGCCTATTTGATGAGAAGGCTGATTTGTAGAACCAATAATAAAAATTATAACCAACTATTTAATGGCTCGATGATAAATAGAGAAATTAATACATTAGATAAGTTAATTGAATTTATCGAGGATAAATCAGAAAAGATTAACTTTATGCCATCGGATGTAGAAGTCGCAAAAGGCTTCGCCGAATCTACCTTGAGTAATAAACTTTCAAAGGGGATTTTGTACTTGATAGAATTAACTACAAGAAATAACTTTAACGCAACTCAGTTGAAAAACTTTAAAGATTATAGCGTTGAACATGTTTTACCAAAGAAGTGGAGAAACAACTGGGACAGTACATTTCTTTCGGAAGAGGATAAAAGAGAGCGGGATAGGATTTTATATACATTAGGTAACCTCACCTTAATAACAAGTAATTTGAATTCGTCCATAAGAGATGCAGATTGGTCAACCAAGAAATCTGGAGTAGGGACAAATAAAGGTTTAATGGAATACGCACAAGGTGTTGAAATATTTAGCAAATATTTACAGAGGGAATCATGGAGTGAGTCAGATATTAGAGAAAGAGCAAATGAACTATACGAAAATGCTATAAAAGTATGGAATTTGGATGTATGAAGTAGATTCATTTCATCATGTAATATAATACATCCAATTTGATATATAATCTTATTGGGAAACTAAAATAATAATTAATTACTAATAACTATGAAGTTAATAGAAAATTGTAAGGTGAGAGAGTCAGCATTAAATGATAATCTCCAGGACGATGTTTTAGAAATCCTAAATCTATTAAAGAACGAAATTGAGCCAGAGAGATTCTTTGCGGAGAGTTATTTTACAGACGGTATAAATATCCTATTAAAGACGGCATTTGGAAGATTCGAGGGGAAAGAAGATAAAGGGATAGTTAAATTAACTCAAAACATGGGTGGTGGTAAAACGCACAGTATGATTACTTTAGGATTGTTGGCAAAACATCCAGAATTCAGAGAAAGATTTTTAGGTAAAGATTGTTTCCAAGGTGAAGTAAGGGTAATTGGTTTTTCAGGAAGACAAACCGATTCTCCTCTTGGCTTATGGGGAGAACTGGCCAAACAATTGGGTAAAGAAGAACAATTTAAAGAATATTTTAACCCTCAATATAAAGCTCCAGGGGATGAAGCCTGGAAAACAATGCTCAAAGGAGCTCCGACATTAATTTTGATAGATGAGCTCCCACCTTACTTGGTAAGTGCTAAAGCTGTTAGTGTTGGGAACTCAGACTTAAGTAATGTTACGGGGATTGCATTGGCAAATCTATTTAATGTTGTCAAACAGAAAGAATTATCTAATGTGATGGTAGTCATTGCAGACTTGGCTGGTAGCTACTCTGAAGGTAGTCAACTTATTCAAGAAGTATTAAAGAATCTCAGAGGTGAATTGAATCGGGTTTCATTAAATCTTACCCCTGTAAAAGCAGACGGAGACCTAGAAGAAATCTTGAAAACTAAACTATTTGAAAAATTACCAAGTAAGGATATAGTAGAAAAAGTCGCGAGACAATATCAGGATGTATTAAAAGAAGCTAAGCAAAACGGTTTAACCTCCACTGATCCTACTACCATTTATACTCAAATTATTAAAACCTATCCATTCCATCCATCTTTTATAAACCTATATCATAGATTTAAAGAGAACGAAGGTTTTCAACAGACAAGGGGAGTCATTCGCTTAGTCAGAATGATGTTGCAAGATCTATACAATTCAAGTTTTGAAGGTGAATTAATTGCACCTCAAAATATAAACCTCTCCAATCCAAAGATTAGAACTACAATCGAACAGCTGAATGACACCTTGGTCAGTGCTATAAAACATGATATAGCTGACCAAGGTGATTCAATTGCTGAAATTGCTGATGATAATCTAAAAACTAGCGATGTTAGTAGTGTTGCCAAACTAATTTTAATATCTTCACTTTCAAATACTGCAGGAGGTATTAAAGGACTGCACCTAAATGAGATTATCGATTATGTAGTCACTCCAGAAACAAAAGTGACTGATCTTAAAACGGCTATTGACCACTTAGACCAAGGCGCATGGTATTTAGCAAGAGACAAAGATGGAAAATTTTTCTTCCAAAACCAGCAAAACCTTATTGCAAGACTTAAAGAATTAGTAGATAGTTTTGATGATGAAAGTGCAAAAAAAGAGATTCGTGCTTACTTAAACGAAGAACTTAAACCTATAAAGAAAGATGTGTATCATAAAGTTGTTGTTTTCCCCGCAGTTGATGAAATAGAAATCAATTCCAAAGATGTTACTTTGTTAGTAACAGAACCTAGTACCATTCAAACAGGTTTAGCGGTAGAACTTATGGAGTATTGGAACGATCATCCATTCAAAAACAGATTCTTGTTTCTATCCGGTGAAAGGCAAACATGGGAAAACTTAACTAAAGTTTTTAAAGAGTACAAAGGTATAAAGTCAATTATTGAACAAATGCTATCTGACCGCGTTTTAGAATCAGATCCACAGTATAAAAAAGCAATTGATAAACAAGATAAAATTCGTCTAAGTATTAATTCTGCGATAAGAGAGACTTTTATAAAAATATATTTTCCTCGAAATCAAGAGAGTGGCGATTTCCTCGCAGAAGCAGAGATTAAATTCCAATTTTCAGGAAATGATTTTAACCCTGAAGAGCAAATTTGTAACTTACTGATAGAAGAAAGAAAATTTACAAACGAAATCAACAATCCTAATTTCAGAAAAATGGTGGAAGAAAAGTTATTTGGAGAAACAGAAACAGAAGTACGTTGGGAAGATTTAAAAGACAGGGCCGCACGCAATTGTCGTTGGACATGGCATCATCCTAGAGCGCTTGATGATTTGAAAATAAGTGCATTACAAGAAGGTCATTGGAGAGATAATGGAGGATATATCTCAAAAGGACCTTTCCCAAAGGAATCAACTGGGATTGATATCAAAGTTAAAGACTATGACAAGGATACTAAGGCGACTGCTATCAAGGTCATCGCAAAATATGGAGATAAAATCTATCTAGATTCAAATGAAAATGTTACACAAAGTTCCAAACTTGTAGAAAATCCTGATTTCTTATCAATAACAGATTATAAAAATTACTTTCTTTGTGTAGATTCTAAGGGTGAACACGAAACCGGGGAAGTTAAATTATTCAAAGCACCTCTTAAAATAACCTATAAATTTATTGAAGGTCATGACGGACAGGCACTTGAGTTGCAGGTGAATTGTGGAGCACAAATCAAATATACTACCGACAGTAGCGATCCCCGAGATAATGGTGGGATTTATGATACTCCATTTCAGATTCCAGATGGCACAAAATATATAAGGGTAGTTGCAATAATCGATGGTGATCAAAGTGACATTGAGGAGATATCTGTTCCTCAAACAACTGGTCCACTTGTTATTGACGACCATAAACCGGTTGTTTATAAACAAAAACTACCAACATCAGACAATAACCAAACCTATAGTATGATAGAAGAATTACAAAGGTCAAACGCACAAGTTACGCCATATGCTATTAACTTTAATATAAACGGAAAAATTAACTGGATTAGTTTGTCTTTTTCCGAGACTATGTCTTTAAATATGGAAAAGCTTAAAGAAATCTTGTCACAAATAAGAAGTAACGTAGCAGATGAGAATGACCAAATTGAAATCTCATTAGAATTAAGAAAAATTTCATTTGAAGATGGTATAACTTTTAAAAGGTTCTTATCTGCGCAAAATATTTCATTGAGCAAAGTTGATCGAAATGATATTGAACAAAAATAAAAATAAAAAACTAACATCAATAGGTTTTGGATTTGTACCAGAAGAATCTCAACTTCATTTTCTAGTGGAGATACCTCGAAATAAAGACAAAGAAGTAAGAATATTTGAAAGAGCAAAGTGGTTGGAAGGAGAACAAGTGATTGATTATCGTCATGACAAAATTAAAGTGCTCTTATCTGTTTCAAAATGGGAAAAAATTAAATTTACTATTGCCCGGGAATTCAATCCTAGATTAAAAGCAAAAAAGTACAAGAAAGGAACTTGGGTAATGGGCAAGACACCAGTTCATAGGTTACTTGGTAAAGAACTAGTTCTGATTGCTTGGGTAATAGCAGATTGCGATCCCACTAACATTGATAGTGCATTAAAAAATTGGTTAGGATTAAGACCAGAAGAACGATGGTGGCTTTATACAATGACCAACGCTACTAGCGGTAATGTTGATGATAACTTTGGCTGGAGAAAAGCAATCAGGTATGCCCTTACTGAAAACCCCGTGCTGGATGACAAAAAGCGTGAATCACTTTTTTTTAATATGAATGACGAAGATATTTAAATATGGAAAAATCATTTATTGAGGTACAGTTCCCTGTCTCAAAAATTTCAAAAGAAAGTTATAAGGAGAGGAAGGCTGGAGCTGGGCAGACACTGACTGGACTTGGTAAATGGTGGGGGCGCAAACCTCTTATTCTAGTAAGGGCGGCAATTCTTGGATTGCTTCTACCTGCAACAAATAATCCTCAAAAAGACCGAGAAATTTTCCTTAAAATTCTAACAATGGATGACGAAGGTTTATGGGAAAGGAAAAAGGCGAGTATTTCAATTTCAGATTTATACGACAATCTGACAGATAAAGAACGAGCCTATTATTTTGTATCTCAGGACACCAAAATCAAGTGGAAATCAGATATTTCAAACAAAGAGAAAAATGAAGTCCAGAAACTTGTATTCTCAAGACTTAGCTACGATAAAAAAATTACTTACTGTGTAAGGCCTGAAGAAATAACTGAAATCAAAAATAAATCAATTGAAGAGATTAATTCCCAACTGGGTATTGAAGCTACTAATATTCAAGAAATATTTCAGCAACTAAGCATTAAACGCTTTGGAGAAATTACAACATTAGGTGATTGTTTTGCAGGTGGTGGTAGCATCCCTTTTGAGGCGGCAAGATTAGGTTTAAACGCCTATGCATCTGACCTTAACCCAATCGCAACATTGTTAACGTGGGCAGCTGTCAATATCAACGGGGCAAGTGATGAGGAAATTAAAAAGCTAAAGAATTTTCAAAAGAAAGTATATGACGCTATTGATAAACAAATATTGGAATGGGGGATCGAGACGAATGAGAATGGATGGAGATCAAAAGCCTATATTTATGGACATTTTATAAAATGTCCTGCCTGCGATTGGTTAATACCACTTTTCCCCTCAATGATAATTGGGAAAAGGAGCAAAACAATCGCAATTCTAAAAGAAAATCCTACAAAGAAATCTTTTGATATTGAAATAAAGTCTGATGTGTCTAATCAAGAATTAAAAGATGCAGATAAGTATAGAACAATTGAAGATAGTTCATTAAAATGCTCACATTGCAAAGTTGTAACCCCAATAACAAGTATTAGAAAAGACAAAAAAGATGAAAACGGAAATACAAAATTTGGTTTAAGAATGTGGGGGAAAAATGAGTTTACACCTCGGGAAACGGATATTTTCCAAGAAAGACTTTATTGCATAAGATACGAAGAAACAATTTTTGAAAATAACAAGATAAAGGGTATCAGGCATTATGTAACCCCTACAGATGAAGATTTAAAGCGTGAGCAAAAAGTATATCAATTATTGGCAGATAAGTTTAGTGAGTGGCAAGATAAAGGTTATATACCATCTGATAGGATTGAGTCAGGATATAATACAGATCAACCAATTAGAGAAAGGGGTTGGCAATACTGGCATCAATTATTTAATCCAAGACAGTTACTATTGCTAGGAATAATAAGTGAAACTATTCAAACTCTAGCTAGTAACAAAAAGGAATTTGTAACAGGGATTTTAGGAATAAATAAAATAGCGGATTGGAATAGCCGTTTGTGTATATGGAATAATGGTGCAAACCAAGAGCATACGCAAAATACATTTTCTAACCAAGCTTTAAACACACTTTACGTATATGGCTGCAAAGCCACGTCCAATCTTGACTCGGCTTGGTTCTTAAATTTCTCAAATACTAAAGAAGCATTGGAAGGGAAAGTAAATACATGTGACGCAAGAGTAATCAATTATAATTCCAACTTATGGATTACTGACCCACCGTACGCAGACGCTGTAAATTATCATGAACTTTCTGAATTCTTTTTAGCCTGGAACAAGACATTAATTAAAAAGGCTTTCCCAGAATGGTATACCGAAAGTAAAAGAAAAGATGCTGTAAAAGGTAACGACGAAAACTTCACGAAAGCTATGATTGATGTCTATCGCAATCTAACCAACCATATGCCTGATGATGGTATGCAGATAGTTATGTTCACACATCAAGACCCTGCAGTCTGGGCAGAATTATCATTAATTCTTTGGTCGGCTGGTTTACAGGTTACTGCTGCTTGGAATATCGCTACAGAAACAGAGTCAGGTGGCTTGAAGTCCGGAAACTACGTTAAAGGCACAGTGTTATTAGTTTTAAGAAAAAACAATTCCAATCTGAATGGTTGGCTCGATGACATCTATCCGGAAATAAAAGATGAGGTTAAAGCTCAAATTGATTCTATGCATGCTTTAGATGATCAGGATGAACCCGACTTTACAGATAATGATTATTTATTAGCCGCTTATGCAGCTTCCCTTAAAGTGCTCACTAAATATAAGAAAATTGGAGATATTGATGTTGAATATGAAATTTCACGTAAGCGTGATAAGAATGCTAAAAGCCCTATTCAACTTATTATCGAGTCAGCAATTAAAGTTGCATATGATTACCTTATCCCTAAGGGTATCTCAAAAAATGTCTGGAAAGATTTAAGCAAAGAAGAAAAGTATTATATTAAAGGTTTAGAATTTGAAAAATCTGGCGCGTTTGCTTTATCTGCATATCAGGAATTAGCAAGAGGACTAGGGGTATCTGACTATACCCTCTTACTTGCTTCTACTAAGGCAAATAATGCCAGGTTAAAAACTCCAATTGAATTTTCAAATAAATTACTAAATAATGCCGAAAGTTTTTCAAAAAGTTTAGTCCGACAAATACTAATGGCAATATATTTAGCAGTGAAAGACGAAGATGCTGTTAGTGGGAAAAATTGGTTAAGAAACGAAGTTCCTGATTACTGGAATAGTAGAAATAAAATAATTGAGATATTAAAACTAATTAACACACTTGAGAATATTACAGGTGCAGAGCATTGGCAAGAATCAGCCAGATACGCACAGTACATTCAAAGTCTAGTTGAGAATGACGGAATATAATCATGATAAACAGATTTTCTTCAAGAAGAGAAAAATTAAATACTTCGCTTCTAAGTGCCAAACTTTCTGGAGCACAAAGTTACGATAGGATCGCCGGTTATTTCTCCACTTCGCTTTTTGATATCTCTGGAGAGGCATTAGACTCGGTAACTGGAAAGATCAGAATAATTTGTAATGCACATTTGCAGATTGATGATGTTAGAAATATCAAAGCATTTGAAGCCGCACTCCGAAAAGATTGGTGTGAAAGCCAACCTGAGAAACAGGATATTCAATTCCCGGACAGATTAGAAAAGCTTTATGCACTTATTAGATCGGGAAAACTGGAGATCAAAGTTCTGCCTGATGATGTTTTTGGTTTTGTCCACGGAAAAGCAGGAGTTATTACTTATCCCGACGGGAAACAAACCTCTTTTTTGGGGAGTATGAATGAGAGTCAATCTGGTTGGGAAAGAAATTACGAATTAGTTTGGGAAGATGATTCATACGATGCTGTTTCCTGGGTGCAAAATGAATTTGATGCTTTATGGAATAACGAAAATGCTAGAAATATTATCGATTTCGTAGTTGAAGATATTCGTAGGATTTCAGAAAGAAAAATCATTTATCAAATAGAAAGGATTTCTAGACCGGAGGAAACAGTTGTCGAATCACCTGTTTACAGACAACAATTGGGGCTTTGGGAGCATCAAAAGTATTTTATTGATCTAGTTTATCGAACGCAGTTAGCAGGTTCTAAAGCCCGATATGTATTAGCCGATATGGTTGGCCTTGGTAAGACAATCCAGCTTGGTTTATCAGCTCAAGTATTATCCCTTCACAGCGAAAAACCAGTGCTTATAATTTGTCCAAAAACTCTTTGCTGGCAATGGCAAGATGAATTAAATACATTAATGGGATTGCCTTCCGCTGTTTGGGACGGTAAATGTTGGGTTGATGAATCAGAAAACATTTTTGGTGGAAAAAGCACCCTTGATATAAAAAGATGTCCAAGAAAAATTGGAATTATTTCCCAAGGAATTATTACAGCAAATACTGACGCTTCTAAACTTTTATTAGATCTTGAATATAATACTATTATTGTAGATGAATGCCACCGTGCCCGCAGAAAGAATCTAGGAAAGGATAAAGAGTACGAAAAACCACTACCAAATAATCTTTACAATTACTTGCTTAAAATTGCCAGAAAAACTGAACATATTTTGATGGGTACAGCTACTCCTATCCAGCTATACCCTATTGAAGCTTGGGACTTATTAAACATCTTAAGTCAGGGAGATGAAAAAATTTTAGGTTCATATGCCAGTCATTGGCAAACTAATCCAGCCTTGGCTTTGAAATTATTATCAGGTGAATTAAAACTGAATCGTGTTGAAGAGATTTTTGATTGGATGCGAAATCCCCTACCAGATAGTTTTGAGGACCCTCAAAACATTGGAATTTTAAGAGACTCAGCTGAGCTTTCAGATTCAGAACATATTCTGAATAAATCATTTAATGAGTTGGAACCTTTGCAAAAAAACATTGTTGAAAGAATAAGCGATAAATACATTGATGAACATAATCCGTTTATTCGTAAGATAGTTCGGAGAACAAGAAAATATCTTGAAACGACAATTAATCCTGCAACAAACGAACCTTATTTGGCACCAATTAAAGTCCAGCTTTTTGGGGATAAAGATTCGGAGGCTATAGTCCTTCCTACCTATTTACAGGATGCCTATGTAAAAGCAGAAGAATTTTCTCAAGAACTAGCAAAATCAAAACGAAATAGCAAATTTATTACTTCCTTATTACTAAAAAGAGTTGGTAGTTCAATGTTCGCCGGAAGTGTAACTGCAGAGAAACTATTGAAAGGGCATAAAGGGGCGGATTTGCCTATTGAAGAAAAAGTGAACGATTTTACTAAAGAGGACGATTTATATGAGGATGAACTAATTCCCCAAGATGCAGTTGAACTTGATAAAAGTGCATATAATGCACTTCAGGAATTTATCACAATTATTCGAGAACGAATCGATGAAGATCCAAAATTCAATTTATTAGTAGAATTACTTAAAGATAGCGAATGGGCAAAACGAGGCTGCATAATATTCTCACAGTATTTTGATACAGCATACTGGTTTGCCGAAAAACTTGTGAAGCAAAATATTTTCCCCGACATGAAGATAGGCCTGTATGCCGGTGGAGATAAATCCGGGATGTTCATCGATGGACAATTTGTTAAGCGTCCAAAGGATGAATTAAAAAAAATGGTCAAGACTGGTGAAATAAAAATTCTATTTGGGACAGATGCAGCTAGTGAGGGACTAAACCTACAAACGCTTGGAGCATTAATTAACATTGACTTGCCGTGGAATCCTACAAGACTTGAGCAAAGAAAAGGAAGAATCCAAAGGATTGGCCAACGTTTTGATGAAGTATGGATTTATAATATGAGGTACAAAGACTCAATAGAAGATCGTGTGCACTCAATACTTTCCGAACGATTAAAATCAATAACAAGCATATTTGGTCAATTACCTGATGTCCTTGAAGATGTATGGGTGGAAATTGCACAAAATAACATTGAGAAGGCAAAAAAGATTATAGATGCAGTTCCTGAAAGGAGTCCGTTTGAATCAAAATACGAAAATCCAAAAATGGTTCAAGCCCTTAACTGGGAATCCTGCTCTCATGTTCTAGATGAATATATCAAGGTCGAACATTTTAAGAAACAATGGAAGAAGATTTAAAATTTGTTCAAAAAGGGGTTAGCTTATAACTCTCGTGAGTAAAAAAGAATCAAAAAAGAATTTAGACGAAGAGTTGATCCTTCAACTCTATAAACTTGCCTACCACCAATATAAGATTAATGAATTCCAAGAAGCTCTGAAAACTTTTAATGAGATTATTGCGGAATTAGAACTAGTTAATGACAAATCAATATTTGTAAATAAATTTCTAGTCAGTTCTAAAACAGCTAAAGCATTGATAGAGGCGAAATTAGGCAATTGGGAAGAAAGTAAAAAGGAATTACTTAGATTATCTAAAGTATATCCTAAACATATAAAAATATTAGATTTTTACGATCAAATAGTTAAAGGAGAAGTCTGGGACATTAATGGTTTAAATATATCTGGATTTGATAAATTTGGGTTACATTATAAAACAAGACAAAAGTATGATCTAAAAGGGTTTGATATCAAAGGATTTAATATAAGAGGTTATGATAAAAATGGTTATAACAGAGAAGGTTTTGATAAGGATGGCTATGACCATAAAGGTTTTAATAAAGATGGTTTTAACAAAAAAAGTAACCATTTTGTTACGGGAAATAATTTTGATGAATTTGGATTTGATTTCGAGGGATATGATAAAGAAGGTTTCAACGTATTTGGTTTTAACAAAGATGGATTCGACAGTCAGGGTTTTGACAGTAAAGGTTACAATAAACTAGGTTACGATAGAAAAGGATTCGATAAAAGAAAATTTAATATTAAAGGAATCAATAAGTATACTCAATCTGAGTATGACCGTGAGGGTTACAACATTCAAGGATATGATAGAGAAGGTTTTAATAAAAAAGGTTTCAACAAAGAAAAGATACATAAGTACACAAAAACTAAATATGATGCATTTGGGAGAACTTTCGATAACAAGGAAAAGGTCAAGAGCAAATCTATACTGGATAAAGAATATGAAGAAAATTCGAGAGATCTTTAATATAATAAATCACGTTAAATATCTAAATCTTGTACAAACATACTCAATCCACAATCATCAAATATAGTTCTATCTGTGCAATTGTAGCTATCCAACCCATACCATTTGCGGATATTTTTATATTAACTCCTATACAGGCTCTCATGGGTCGAGAGATTGCAAAGTCACATGGAATAAATTTATCTGAACAAGAATTAATAGAAATAATTAAGGAGCTAATGGGGATAGTTGGTATAGGGGTTTTTGCACAACAATTAGCCATCGGTCTATATAAGTTTATCCCTTACTTTGGTGCTGTTACTACCATTCCTACTGTATTTTCTTTAACTTATGCCATAGGTAAGTTACTAGATGAATACTTTAAGAGTAAATCTAGTGGGTTTTATATTGATGAAAAAAATTTAAAAAACTTATTTAAAGGTGCACTCCGAGAAGGTAAACAGGAAGTGAAAAAACATAAGAAGGAAGATATGGAGAAAGAATTTAAAAATTTAAAAATGGAAGATCCTGAGTTCGTCAATAAATACTACAAGCCTAAATTGGATGGCATAGAAAATTATCACATCGAAAATAAGAAGATAGCCGAAAGCAAAGCAATAAAGGTAAAAAGAAAAATAGTCGAATCTAAATATTTGATACCTCATAAAGTTGATTTAATAGTATCGACGGACTCAACACGAGAAGATGCAGGAAGGAGAGCTGAAGCAAACGCTTTGTATTTATTAAAGGAAAAAGTGTTAGATAAATCAAATAAATATAGACTAATCTATTCAAAAACATACGATTTTAAATTAAATAATAAATGTTATTTAGGCGAGATAGATTTAATACTTTTTGATTTAGACAAAGGATTCATTGTTATTGAAGTGAAGAGTTCGTTAACAATCGGTTCCGATGGAAGTCTTACATATAAAAGTGGTGAAAGTATGAGTAAACTATTCGAACAAATGGAAAGAAATAAAAGAGCACTCATCGATTTTTTAGAGCATAGAATACCGTCTATTAAGAATAATTTAATATATGAGACAGCAGTTTTGATTCCTAGAAAAGAAGAACTAAGAGGGGATGTGTCGATGCATGATAATATCATAACTTCGGAAAATTTAGAAATAAAGGTTGAAGAAATATTTAATAAGAGAGGTAGTAGTAACTTAAATAAAAACATGATACAAAGATCTTTTGAAGAGTTAGTAGGAATTACAAAGGGATACAAGGACTATAAGTTGATAAAAAGTTTTAAAAAGGATACATATAAAAAAAATAATTCAGAATTAGAGAAAGATTATTTTAATATAAAACTTAATACTTTAGTTATAGGTGGTCCTGGAACGGGAAAAACATATCATTGTATTAGAACCATTCAAAATTGTGTAGACTCTTTTGAAAACATCTTATATTTGTGTTTTAACTCTAAGCTTGCGGATGATATACACAACCAGGTTGGAGATTTTAATAATGTTGAAATATTCAATGTTCACCAATTTGATAAGAGTTTAAACCCAGATAATGTAAATCTAGAAGATTTTAAATTAAAAAATCTTGAGTCGATAGAAGAAATTGCCAAGACATATGATTTGATTATTATCGACGAGGCACAAGACTTTGAATTCAATTGGATCGAATTAATTCTTGATAAATTTCTTACAGATAAAGGTAGCATACTTTTGGCCGCTGATGAAACTCAGAATATTTTTGGAAGAGATTTTGTTGAAGAATACTACAGAAGGCTGGGTGAAGGTTTAGATATGAATCGAACATTGAAAGAGCTAGATATTTATTTTTTATTTAATAATTACAGAAATAGTCTAGGAATACATCAATTTATTGAAGACATTTGCCCTGAAATGAGGATTATAGACTACTCAAAGATATTAACCACGAATTTTACAGACATATTGAATGTAAACAACAAAAACCTAGTAGTTAAAGAGATTCAAGAATTAATAAAAGAAGTTGGCATTGAACAAGCCGAAGATGTATCTACAGTAATTTTATCTGATCGTAGATTTGAAAAGTTTCTAAGCGAGAAAGATATACTAAATCTTGAACAATTAAAAATTTCTAAGAATATAGATCATTTTACCGTACATGCATACAAAGGTTTAGAAGCAGATATTGTCATTTATATCCAACACAATAAGAATATCTCGGATGACGATAAAATGATAAATTACGAGGCTATGACAAGAGCAAGATTTGGTCTATACGTAATAAAGATAGTATAAAATCACCTAATATTGCACAAACACTCTTATATATCATATGATTAACATAATCATTATCCGAACCAAATGCAGAACGGTTTAGCTAGAGTACTTTGTTTCGACGAGACTGATTTCGATGGTGCTTATGATGATTACCAAGAATTTCGCCCAGACCTTGTTGTGGAGCATGTGACGACAGCAGATGAAGGTTTTGATAGACTTCGGACTCAGAATTATGAATTTGTGATAGCCGACATGCTTATGTCTCCAGTTTCTGGTTTGGAAATCGCAGAAATTATCAAAAGAAATCCTAAAATTTTTGGCACTCCAGCAATAGCATTATTCTCGGTCTTTGATGTTCAAGATTTTGAAGAATATATTACAAAAGAATTGAAAGTTCATTTCATAAATCTGGTGGGTAAAACATTCTGGGAGATTTATGCCGAATTTGATTCTTTTTTCTCTGCTTATGTATTTGAGTTGGAATTGCAGAAAATGGTTTGGGTAGGGGAGTGAGGAAAATGAAGAGATTTAGAAATTAAGGGATTAGGAAAATTCAGAAAAAAATAAAAGCATAAAATTAACATTACTTTAAACTAATCAAATTCCATGAAAGACTTCATTACCGATATCGAATTAGGAAAGGTAGAGTTGATAAAGAGTACAGATGATCCTAAAGAAATCCAACGCAAAGAAAAAGAAGCAGAGAAAAGGATTAAAGAATTAGAGAAATTACAGAATGAATGAAAAAGGGTAATGTAGAGATTTAGGAATGTAGATATTAAGAAATTGAGGGAACAAAGGATTCACTCTTATGAAATTCAATTAAGAAAAACTACTTTCTATCTTCAATATCCTGTGCCATACTTTTATAAGTTTCTCCCTTCTTAAGTGATTCTCTCATACCATCTTCCGGGTGTAAATCTTCAATATCACCTGATTCAATGTATCTGTTTCTTCCTTGCATATATGGATCTTCAGAATTACTTAATCTGTGAATTAATCTTCCCCCGAAATACACTAAAGCTAGACCCAAAGGAATTGCTACTATAGGTGCAAGTTCGCTAATTTTACTCGTAAATTCAGAAGCCATTTTAAAAACTACTATATATGTATTATATCAATAATTGCCTGTTTAGGATAGATTAATCATTTGTTATAATTAACAAAATAAACAAAACCCAATGCACACAAAATACCTACTCCACGGCGGTAATACCTCAATTAAAAGAAAAAGTAATACAAGATTTTTCAAAGAGATGGTGGATGTTCCAGGTAAAGATAATGTTAGATTACTATTGTGCCTATGGGCAGTGGAAAAGAAGTTTTGGGATGTAAAAAAGGAAAGTTATAGAAAGAAAATTACTGAGAACTCATATAAAAATGTTGAAGTAGAAGTTGTTGAGGACGTAGATGACTTTAATGCGAAAATCGATCAATTCGATGTTTTATATGTTGTGGGAGGAGATGCAAAGTTGATTGAACCCTACTACCAATAATTCACAAACCTAGAGAAAAAACTTAAAGGCAAAACGTATGCAGGGGGTTCTATGGGAGCTTTTATGGTATGTTCGCATTATGTTCTATCTTTCGATTACCAAGATAACCAAAACGTACATAAAGGAATAGGTTTACTAGATATCAATCTCTTGTGTCACTGGGACATTGAACAAAGACGAGAATTGAAAATAAATCTACTGAAGAAAATATCACCGGATTTGCCGATTTTGACACTCGATGAGGGGGAGTTTGTGAGGATTTTGAGGTAGAATCCAGATAAAAGATGTAGAGATTTAGATATGAAGAAATTTAAAATTCAAACCCACACACTTGTTTAAACGTATTTCATGGAAAACTAAGAAGGTTCCTAGTTCCTAGTGAACTAGGAACTTATTTGCTATAATAAAATATGAAAACTTCAGAAAAAATCATTCAATACATTCGTGAAAATAATCAAGCCAGTGGAAAAGAGCTGGTCGATTACTTGCAGGACATTACTCCTAGAGCGGTTAGAAAACAGCTTAAAAGTCTTCTAGAATCTGGACAATTACGTAAGGTTGGAAAACCTCCAAAGGTATTTTACCTTATAAATGATACTGACAGAAAAGCTAAATCATTGGGTCTTGAATATGAAGTAATTGATAAAAGCGTAAAAAATAAAATTGACAAGAATTATTTGTATATCTCGCCTCGAGGAGAACAAAAGCAAGGTTGGGAGGGGTTCGTGATGTGGTGTGAAAAAACAAATCAGAATCCTATTAAAACAGCAAAAGAATACGTGAAAACACTTGATAAATATAGTAAGTATAAACAAAAAGGTTTTATCAGTGGTTTGGATAAACTTAAGATGACTTTTAACTTAGTGAATCTTGACAGACTATATTATATAGATTTCTATAGTATTGAGAGATTTGGAAAAACTAGGATTGGACAATTATTACTGTATGCAAAGCAAAGCCAAGATAAAAAATTAATTAAATCTCTATCAGACGAAATCCACCCCAAATTACTTCAACTAGTTAAAAGATATGATGTTGATGGAATAGTATTCATCCCACCGACAGTAAAAAGAGAAGTTCAATTCATGAAAGAGTTGGAACGCAATTTAAGTCTTCCTTTGCCGATTCTTAAGGTAAGTAAAATAAAAACGGAAATATCGGTACCTCAAAAGACTTTGAGTAAATTGGGAGATCGTATAGAAAATGCAAAACACACTATTGTTGTAGAAGATAACAAAAAGTATAAAAACATCTTGTTAATTGATGATGCTGTAGGTTCTGGTGCAACATTAAATGAAACTGCTGCTCAAATTAAGCGAAAAGGATTATGTGAAGGGAAATTAATTGGCTTAGCAATCACTGGAAGTTTCAAAGGTTTTGATGTTATTAGTGAGGTATAACTACTTTCAGGAATGTGGAAATGAAGAAATTTAGAAATTAAGATATTAAGAAATAAAAATATGGAAACTAATCCGACACCAAAACCGTTAGGTTATGACGGAGAAAGACTCCAAGTTACTCCAGGGGATGCTGAAAATCTGGCAGAGGTGCGAGATGCTGAAGATGCGGGTGGGGGAGGACACATCACAGATAAAGATTTGAATAATCCAAAGTTACAGGCGGTTGTTTGGCCACCTTCAAGTAAATGAAGAATTTAAGAAATTGAGTGATTTTAATTTCCCCTCGGAAAAGGGTATCTCTCTCAAACTTTTCTATATAAGGTATCTCTTAGGTAATTCACAGTCTAGAGATCCCTGATCAAGTCAGGGAAATTAATAGATATCCCCGCACCAAATCAGGTTTGGTGTAAACTCCAGCGGGGATCTCATGTTAATATATTCCAAATCTTCAAGGTTATTGACTTCACCCATTTTCTATTATATATTTCAATGGTCATTGAAATGTAATAATATGTCGAAATTAAATTCACTTCTCGTTCCAAACAGACTTGAGATACTCAAAATCTTACAAAAAGATAGTACATGTGTTTGTGAAATTGTTGAGAAACTTAAACTCAAGCACAATTTAGTTTCCCATCATCTAAAAACCCTCCAAGAAATGAATTATGTGGAAAGTTATCGCGAAGGCCAGCACATTATCTACTCATTGAAAAATGATAAAAAACCCGTTGTAGAATCATTAATGAATTTAATTGTTATCTTTAATAAACATGAAAATTCTTAAGTTCGGAGCAGTCTGGTGTTCGGGATGCCTAGTTATGAAGCCAAGATGGAAAGAAATCGAGGATGAAAATCCAGATCTAAAGACAGAATATTATGATGTGGACGAACATCCAGAATTAGTTGAACAATATAAAATCGAAGACTTTCCAACATTTATTTTCTTGAGTAAAAATGATGATGAAGTTCATCGTGAAGTCGGAGAAGTCTCGAAAAAGAAGTTATTAGAATTAATTGAGAAATATAAGAATCTATGAAAAAAATACTGCTGATTTTTGTTTTAACCCTCTCCGTTTTATTTACTGTCTTTCCACTTAATGGAGTAAAAGCGCAAGATGTAGAAAGTCCCGTAGTGATGCATTTGTTCTATGGTGAGGGGTGCCCTCATTGTGCAAAAGAAATTGATTTTCTAGATAGAAAACAACCTGAGTGGGGTAATAAAGTTGAGCTTAACAAATATGAATCCTATTACAATTCCCAGAATTCACAATATTTCAATGAAGCGCTCGAAATTTTCCAAATTGAACAAGGAGGAGTTCCATTTTTAATTATCGGTGATCAATATTTACTTGGGTATGGGTCTGATGTAACGACCGGAGCTGAAATCGAAGCGTTGGTGAATTATTGTTTTGAAAATAGTTGCGAAGATGTAGTAACAAATTACATTCTTAATGATGGAGATGTTGTCCCTAGCGAAAAAATAGAAGAAGAGAAAAAAGTTGAATCTCCAAAAGACGAAGTTTTAATCGATATCCCGTTATTTGGAAGTGTGAATCTGCGTGACTTTTCCCTACCAATTGCCACGATATTGATAGCTTTTGTTGATGGATTCAACCCCTGTGCGATGTGGATTTTGATTTTCCTCATCACTATGCTCGTGAACATGAAGGACAGAAAGAAACTCTACATCCTGGGTTCTACATTCATTATCACATCAGGATTTGTTTATTTCCTCTTCCTATCTGCGTGGTTCAACTTGTTCAAGTTTATTGGCTATGTTTATTGGATAAAGGTGATAATCGGAATCGTCGCAATCATAAGCGGAATTATTCATCTTAGAAATGGATTAATCACAAAAGGAGAGTGCCACTCTGTTGACAAGGATAAACGAGTTTCGCTTATGGATCGAATTAAAAAGACTATTGCCGAAAAGAACTATGCATTAGCAATATTGGGGATGATTACCTTAGCAATTTCTGTCAATTTGGTCGAAGTGGTATGTTCTGCTGGACTTCCAGCAGTATATACGAATTTACTTTCATCTATAGATTTGCCTATTGTCAAACATTATTCCTACATCCTACTTTATGTCATCATATTTATGATTGATGATTTGGCAGTGTTTTTCATCGCTATCAAATCTCTCGAGGTCGTTGGAATTACTAGGAAATATTCGAGAATTTCTGGGATAATTGGAGGGATTTTAATATTAATAATTGGAATTTTGTTAATATTTAAGCCTGAAGTTTTAATGTTTGGATCATGAGTAAAATATTAATTATTGCGTCAACACTATGTATATTAATATTTGGTGGTTCATTAATTAATACCAAAGCACAGGAAAACCTATTCGAGGAATCAACATCGGTAATCGATGAAGTCCTCCAACCAGAAGCTGAAATCCCTCAGACGGAATATTTCAAAGGAACGGTAACAGAAATCCTCGAAGAAGAGTTAGTGGAATACATAGATGGGGAACAGATGTATCAAAGGTTATTAATAACCATAACAAACGGAGATTTCAAAGGGGAGAAAGTCGAGGTAGAAAACGGAAGTACCTCATCATTGCAGGAAATTATTTATGAAGTAGGGGATACTGTATATTTAAGTTATACAAGAGATCAAAATGGAAAAGCTTTGTTTTTCATAACTGACTTTGATCGTACGAATGGATTGGCAGTTTTGTTTTTAAGTTTTGTATTGCTTACTTTGGTAATTGGCTTTAAAAGAGGTGCACTATCGATTCTTTCTTTGATTATTTCATTCGCTATCATTTTTATATTTGTACTACCTCAGATACAGGCAGGAAAAGACCCTGTGCTGGTTGCAATTTTATCATCAATCGTCATAATCCCGATTACTTTCTATCTCTCACACGGTTTTCAGTTTAAAACAACCATCTCCATCGTTGGCACTTTCATATCACTTGTTATTACTGGTCTACTTGCGATTTATTTTGTAAATCTAGTCAATCTCACAGGTGGTGCTTCGGAAGAGGCTTTGTTCCTGCAGAACATTGGTGGAACTGTTTATAACCTTAAAGACTTATTACTAGCGGGTATTATCATTGGTACGATGGGAGTTATGGATGATGTGACAGTATCTCAAACTTCAATTGTCTTCCAACTTTATGATTTGAAAAAGAAGATAACTTTTGGTGAACTGTTTTCGAGATCAATAAAGGTTGGCAAAGACCATATTTCATCTATGGTGAATACTTTGGTTTTGGTATATACGGGTGCATCTATGCCCCTTCTGCTGCTATTTATGAATAATCCACGACCATTCGAGGAACTCCTAAGTTATGAGCTAGTGGCTACTGAAATAGTTCGTATGCTTGTGGGAAGCATAGGACTAATAATCGCAGTTCCTATTACCACTGCTCTTGCTTGTTATGTCGTCACTAAGTATAAAATTAACCTTGGTGATGAAAGAGAAATTGACCATCACCATTAATCCTTAAAGTTCCATCCAAAAATGTTAATATGTAGCTGTTTAATTATTCTGGATGTCCAAAAACATTCCACTAATTTCCGATTTCATATACTACTATAGGAAGTATTCAGCTTCTCCTTACGTTAGAAAACGTGTAGTTTTGATTTCTATCGGCGCATTCATCTATTTCATAATTCTAGGTCTTTTCATAAAGTACGACATAGACCGCACTATCATTGAGCCTTTAGTCGAACCTATTGAAAAAGCTGGGATAGTAATGTTGTATTTTCTCCAAGTTTTGTTCTCGCTAACCCCATTTCCTGATAATTTCCTAATTTATGTAGGAACAGTAGTTTTTGGACCCTTGGAGACGTTCTTAGCTATTTATGCGAGTTATTTAACTGCTACTTCGATGAGTTTCTACATCGCCAGACATTATGGTAGGGAGAGATTAATCAGGAGGTTCCCTAAATTGATAAATAAAATTGATGGATATGATCACAGATTAATGCCCCATCATTTGATTATGTATAGATTCTTAGCTTTTTCATCGATGGATTATCTGGCTTATATAGCAGGTTTTTCAAAAATTTCGTTTAAATCGTATCTAATTTCATCTGCGATTAGTATGCCTTTTCAGATATTTCCCGCAATTTTAATTGTTATGGGACTATTCGAACGTAACCCAATGTATATGGTATTAATCTATATCGCACTCTTTACAACTTTATTAAGTATTGCATTTATTGTGAGGAAGTTTGGGAGAGCGACGAATGGGAAGAATTAACTTTTACTCCCAACCATCAGCACTATGTCATTCCTGCGAAGGCAGGAATCTATCCTTTATAATGTAGGACTTGGAATAGACTCCTGCCTTCGCAGGAGTGACAATTAGTCGCAGGAGTGACAGTTTGTCTCAGGAATGACATTTTTGCATAGGAGCGAGCGTTTTGGCAGTATGGTTTAATCAAGGAATTTAATAATTACGATTCGCAATAAGGGAGAACCAAATTGCCGTTATAATCCAAAGGAAGTTTGCCTTTATCGTAAAGTTGGTTTATTTCATCCCCCGATAACTTTGGTTCATCAAACAGAAGAACACTTCCTACTGTTCCTTCAATTATTAATTCGTATCCTTTGTAGAGGGGATGTTGAATTGCCCCATACAAAATACTTATGCATTCATGTGGTTCTAGAATGCTACCATACCAGAATTCTTGAAATGTTGGTGAAAAAACAAATTTGTTAACTGCTTCGATACCCTCTGTGTAAGGTGGTATCTCATGATCTTCTACCGGAGTATTTATCCAATTTATAATAGTGTCGAGTGTTGATTTAATCGCATCCCCTTGTTCGGACTTCCCTATATGTGTGATTAATGGCAAGTAACTGAACTCTTGAATATTCTACCAATTAATAGTTGAAATATTGTACTTATTTAAGTAAACGTTAGTCTTACTAAAATGCTTACAACCAAAAAATCCTCTGTCAGCAGAAAATGGTGAAGGGTGGGGAGCTTTGAGAATTAAATGTTTATTTTCATCAATCAGATTTTCCTTTGTAATTGCGTAATTTCCCCAAAGTAGGAAGACTAAATGTCCTTTATTATCCGAGAGGACCTTAATAACATAGTCGGTAAATGTTTCCCAGCCCTTTTTTGCGTGGCTACCTGGGGTAGATTTTCTTACTGTAAGCACACTATTTAATAAAAACACCCCCTGTTGTGCCCATTTGGTTAGATTTCCTGATTCGGGTAAATCCATACCAACATCAGATTTGAGTTCTTTAAAGATGTTTTTAAGAGATGGAGGTAGTGGAACACCGTCATGGACAGAGAACGCCAGTCCATGTGCTTGACCTTGACCGTGATAAGGGTCTTGTCCCAAGATAACAACCTTTACTTGATCAAGTGGAGTTTGATTAAATGCATTAAAAATTAGAGGTCCAGGAGGGTAAATTACATTTGAAGTATATTCGTACTTAACAAAATCGATTAATTTAAGAAAATATTCTTTCTCGAATTCGGTTTTCAGGAGTTTTTTCCAGCTTAGATGAATCTTTACTTCCATAAAAGTATTTTATCAGATTCAGTGTTTTTCTGTGAGGATTTGTGAGTAAACTTTCTCTAGGTAATCTTTTACCATTCTCGTTGAAGAGAAATCTTTTACAGCTAATACTATGCTTTCAATCATCATCTTCACCCACTTTTCATTGTAACCATCATGGTTTCTATCAAAGAAAAGTGGAGTTACAATAAATTCTAAATTGTCATGTAGGGATGTGACAGGATCGTTGTGGTCGACAATAAATCCTTTGTCAGCCCATTCGACTTCGTCCGTCCAGCCGTCTAATGTGGTTAGTTGTAGTACTCCATTTAAGCAAGCTTTCATACCACTAGTTCCAGACGCTTCTTCAAATCTAAATGGTGTGTTTAACCAAACATCAGAACCAGACACCATCGCTTTTGCTAACTTCCAGTTGTAATCAGGAATGACAACAACTTTTTGTGAAAGTTCGGAGTTAATTGCCGAACTGAGTTGTTGATTTATCTTTTGTAATAGGTCAACTGCTGATATATCTCTTGGGTGTGCTTTCCCTGCGATTAATATTTGAACAGGTCGTTCTGAATTGTTTACTATGCGCTTCATTCTCTCTATATCCGAAATGATCAAGTCCGGTCGTTTATATGATGCCAGCCTTCGTGACCATGCAATTGTTAATGCTTCGGGATTTAAATTTAAAGAGAGTTCTCGATTCAGGGAGTTAATTAACTTATGTTTTCTACGAATATGCACATCCCATAAATCTTTTTGGGGGATATTGTAAATTTTATTTAGGTCGACCTCAAGAGGATTCAGAGCCCAATCAAAACCTAGATGATTCTCTAATAATTTGTTTAATTCAGGATTTAGCCATGTTGGGACATGTGTTCCATTTGTTACCGGCAGTAGTGGATATTTAGGCCATATTCTAGATGCTGCTTCTCCGTGGAGTTTGCTTACAGCAGTGGATACTTTTGCATGTCTAAAGCCGAGCATTGTCATAGAGAAGTTCCCAGAAGAGTAATCGTCATCTCTGCCAAGCTCGAATATAGCCTCTAGGTTTGTGTCTAGGTCATCGCAATATGCGTAGAGGTAACTCGCGACTAATTCATATGGGAAATTATCATTACCAGCAGGCTTTAATGTGTGATTTGTGAATACGAGCTCAGCATCGACCTCCCTCATTGCAGTCAAAAAGTCAATATTCTTCTCCTGCATAAGTTGTTTGGCGATTTCAAGTACAAGAAATCCAGAGTGACCTTCGTTCATATGAAAAATCGATGGATCAATCTCGAGCTCCCTTAATAGTCTTGCTCCACCAATTCCTAGTAAAATTTCCTGACGAATTCGAGTGTCATTATCACCACCGTAAAGGTGTGCGCTTATCATTTTATCTTCTTCTAGTCTGTTTTCGTCAATATTCGTATCAAGGAGGTAAAGAGAAACTCTACCAATCTTTAATTCCCAAGCTTGTGCATAGACAACGTGATCCTTGATGTCAATTTGAACCTTCAATGTGCTTCCAAGTTTATCTTTCACAAGTGTCAGTGGGAAATCTAGCGGATCTTGTGTAAGGTATTCATCGAGTTGTCTTCCGTCCGGAGAAAATCTTTGGTGGAAATATCCTTGGTTATAGAAAATCCCAATTCCAACAACAGGAATCCCAAGATCGCTAACTTCCTTCAAATAGTCTCCAGCTAATACTCCAAGTCCTCCTGAGTAAATTTGCAACCAGTCAATTAAACCAAATTCCATGCAAAAATATGCTATTGGATTTGATTTGAGTACTTCGAATTTTGGATTTTCTGTCACAAATTTGTCAAACCATGTATTACGGCTTAAATAATTTTCGAGACGTTTTGAACTTTCATTAATACTTGTTGAGTTACTTTCAATTATTTCGACTAACTTATGAGATCCAAAATCGTCTAAGTGACTTTTGGGGGCAGGGTGTCTTCTCCAACCTTCTTCAAACTCATCTATGACAGGAAGGGTAGCGTGATAATCCCACGAATAGTATAGGTTATCGAGCACATCGAATAGTTTTTGTTTAGTATCTTCTGACATAAAATTACCTTTTGTGAAATAACATTATGCGCCAGAAAAAAAATCACTGCAAGAATTATTAAAGATTAAAATTTAAGAATTAATAAATGCTATAATTACAAATATGAAAAAAATCACGGTAAAAAGACAATCAAAACTTACTCGAAATCTACCTCGGATTAATAAAATACTTTCGATTATTTTATTCCTTCTCTCCATATACATAATGGTTTCCCCATTTCTCCCTGAACTGGAACTAATCCTAAATCGAAAACAAGATGAAACACAGGGATTTGTATATAAAAGCAACTCAGCTAAGGAAGCTGGAATTGACGAAGAAAAGTTGAAACCTATCCCAAAAGAAAATAGAGTAGTTATTCCTGCTATTAACGTGGATGCGGAAATATTGGAGGGGGATACCATCGATATACTGAACGAAGGACAATCCTGGAGAAGACCACTTACATCGTCCCCCGATGCTGGTGGGAATACAGTGGTTGTAGGTCATAGATTTTTTGGCCAAGGAAAAAACACTTTCTACCATTTGAACAAACTAGTAGCTGGGGAAGAAATTATTGTCTTTTGGAAAGAAAAAGAATATAAATATAAGATAGAGAAGGTTTATGAGACAAATCCCGAAGATATAGCTGTAGAAGGTCCGACCAAAGACGACATACTTACACTTTATACTTGTAGCGGTCTATCAGCTGAAAAAAGGCTGATAGTCGTTGCCAAACCAATAACCGAATAATGAAAGAATATCACAAAACAATCATTTTAATAATTCTCATTTTAATAGCAATTGGCTATATTATTTATATTAATTACTCCTATACTCAAAATTTTGTTAACAATTTGTAATTATGGAAAATCAGTCTCTTATAATTAATGGTCAAAATCTAGAAGGTGATCACGGGAATATTGAAATTAAGTCACCTTGGGATTTACAAACATTTGCTAGTGTGGCATCTGCTAGTAAAGTACAAGCTGAAAATGCAGTTGCTAGTTCAGATGAGGCTTTCCAAACTTGGAGATATAGCAATCTTTCCGACAGAATGGAAATATTTACAAAAGCGATTAAAAGTTTGAGAGAGGAAGCAGAATGGTTGGCGCAGTTACTTCACAAAGAAATTGGAAAATTTGAAGAGGATGCGAGAAGTGAGATAAATAGATCTATTGATTACATGGAACTCATGCTTTCCGCAATGAAACACTGGAAAGGTAATGTTTATTACGGAGACATCGATCCCAAATATCCACGAAATAAGAAAACAGGAATATACTCAAGAGTTCCATTGGGTGTTGTGTTAGCCATTTCGCCATTTAATTATCCTATAAACCTATCTATCACAAAAGTTGCTCCTGCATTGTTATCTGGAAATACTGTAGTGCTCAAACCTTCTACACAGGGAGCGTATACTAGTTACGAGTTCTATAAGCATTTTACCAAGGCAGGGTTACCAAATGGTGTTTTGAATATTGTAAGTGGAAGTTCGAAAGAAATCGGAGATCCACTTTTGACACACCCATTAGTCAAACTAATCGCATTCACAGGAAGTACTGAAGTAGGTAATCACATTCGAAAAGTCTCGCTCGGAGTTCCTCTACTTTTAGAGCTGGGTGGTAAAGACATTGGGGTAGTTACAGAAAACGCAGATTTGGAATTAGCTGTAAAGGAAATTGTCAAAGGTGCTTTCTCCTACTGTGGGCAACGATGCACAGCACAGAAGTTGGCTTTGGTTCATGTTTCAAAATACGATGAATTCACTCATAGAATTGCAGAAGAAACTCAAAAACTAGAATTAAACCCAATGATTGATGAATCTGCTGCTGACTTTGTAATGGAGTTATATATTGATGCGACTTCAAAAGGTGCCGATGTTAAAGTATCGCCCAACCATGAATCAAACAAACTCTCACCTGCAGTTGTCTCAAATGTAAATCCTGAAATGAGAGTTTTCTACGAAGAACAATTTGGTCCATTACTACCTATTGGAAAATATGAAACAGAAGAAGAATTGATCAAATTAGTCAATGGTTCGCCATATGGGCTACAAGCAAGTCTCTATACTTCCAACATAGACCAGGCATTTCGTCTTGCAGACAAAATTGAAGTTGGAACAGTTCAGATAAATGCTAAACCCGACCGTGGTCCTGATAATTTTCCATTTGGAGGAGTGAAAGACTCTGGCCAATTAATGCAAGGTACAATTGAAACACTTGATTTGATGACAAGAGGGAAGATGGTAGTAGTGAACACTTAAAATATTCAGCATTCAGTACGTTTAATTTCCCTTCGAAAGAAGGGATCTCTCGCAGATGATTTCAGCACTGTATAACTCGAGAAATCACTACCTAGAGATCCGTCCTGCCAAGTATCCAAGGCGGGATCAGGTCAGGGAAATGAATCATTTTCCCTCGGTAGCGGGAATCTCTCGCAACTTATATTTCTGAATCCTAAACTATAAATTCCGAATTCAGAACATATTGATAGTTCTCACGAACTCCGAATGAGACCAAGTAAGCGGTTTCATAGAAAGTCCGAACCCTGTATGAGGATGAGCTTGTTCGGCCATGAGGCCTGTGTGGTCAGTATGATCGATTACCCAGTCAAGATATCTAGTGGCCTTTGATTTGTCTCCAATTTTTAAATAGTATTGAACCATCCATAGAGCAGAGATAAACCAAGGGTTACCTGGGAGGGATTTATCTATAAGCATGTAGTGATCTTCCATTTTTCTAGCAATTCCACCCACCTCAGTATCAAGCCACAAATCAGCCTCAATTTTCTCAATAGTGGATTTAATACGTTTGTCGTCAATGTCGAACATTCCATACATCCACAGAGCGTGTATAGATGCATCTGACAACTTGTCAATTCGTGATTTTGTATGAAGTGGATTGCAATAGATACTATTTATGAAAGTACTGTCTTTCTCATCATAAAAGTACTTTTCGTATGCTTCTTTTATGCTGTCAGCAGCTTGTGCACATGACTCTATTAGATGTTCGTACTTCATACTTTCGGCCAACTGTGCTCCAGCTTTCAAAGCAGAGTAAACCATGGCTATGGTATAGCTATGAACTCCCCAGTGAATTTCCCAAATGTCGTAGCTAGGCTTTGGGAGCATAGAGCCGGCAAGTTTAAAACCTATTGGATGATTATCAGTAAGATTGTTACTTAGAAATCTATAATCGATGAGAAAGTTCAGGGCAGGTACAATGAAAGAATTCCAAAGTTCTGTGATGAGTCCGCGATCTTCATAGTGTTGATAATATTTGTTTAATGCAACTATAACACCGGCTGTCTCGTCCTCTTGGATAGGTAGTTGTTCGTTTCCATATTTGTCTACCCATGGATGCCAGCTACTACCGATACCTTTTGAAAGATCGGAATAATACTTATGATGTAAAAACCCTTCTTTAGTAATTACTTTTTCACAGAATAGAAAGAAATTCTTAGCTAATTCGGGATAACCTGCCTCGATGTATGCCATTGCAGTATGTGCTCCATCTCTAGGCCACATATACGAGTATGAATCTTTACCACCTTGTTTTACGAAAGTTGAGTCATTGGCGGCTATTATCGCACCGTTTTTGTCAGTTTGAGTCCTTAAAATTAATAAAGATCTTGTGTAAAGAGTTTCAAGTTGACGATTTTTTTCGTCTTCCTTATAGAATTTGATATTTGTTTTAGGATTAAGCCAATTTTGCCAGAAATAGTTGGTTTTTTCTTCGATATTCTTTCTGTCCGCTTTGCGTATAAACCTCGCTAGATCAGCAATTTCGTTGTAGTTTTGTCCACAAACTATAAAATACTCAAGTTCTTGCGAAGAATTCCCCTGAATCTTCAATAAAGCAGATATGCAGGATTGAGATGTTCCTGTACTTACAGGGTTAAAAGCCAACTTACCTTCATTATCTGGGTATGCACCTTTATTATCGTTGTCATTTGGAGCTGCACAGGTGTATTCATGAACTTTTGAACAAAAACCCATACCTAGATATGAATTCTTTTTATAATGACACATAATTTTTGCTGGTTCGTACCAAGTGGCAGTATTTCCACTATCGTCTTCTCGCATGTAGTAATTGTGTTTAAAAAAGACTTTGATTTCGCGATATTCTTCATCTTTATTTATGATATTCATCCTTCTGAGGAATATATCCTTATCGTAAAGCACAAAATCAGTGAAGGTGATTTCCAACCTGTACAATTCGCTATATGCAGATGAACTTGATACCAGAGAATTATCAAAATAATTTGTTTTGATAATGAAATTATCTTTATTGAGATGGACGATATTGCCGTCAATTAGAAAGAAAATTTCATTGGCTTTTTCGCTTAAATGATTTGCTTCTCCGACAAATGGCCAATAAAAATCTTTCAGATTTAAATCATCATCAATATTTACAAGAGTTGATCCGTTTCCAAGTACTAAACTAGTTGACATTAATATCTCGATTAATCTTTAAATAATAAATTGTTTCCAACAACGTTGCAACGCTCCAAGCTTGAAGTAAACATCCGTTTGGTTCTACTAAATCTGCACTAAAAACTTCAGGAATATACTTTAAGTTTTTTGATTGAATGCTTTCATCAAAACTCTTTAACTTTTCTTCCACATACTTAATACTTGAGGAAGAATGATTATAGGTTTTAAGATATGAGACTAAATAGAACCCTAATAAATATGGCCAAATTGTGCCCTGGTGATAGCTTAAATCTCTTTGTTTTTGATTACCTGAGTAATCACCTAAATATCTTTCGTCTTCTCGGGATAATGTTCTTAATCCTACGTCTGTAAGTAGTTTTTGTTCTATTGTGGCCAGAATCATTTTACTTCTCTTGCTAGTGAGGAGTTTAAATGGAAGATACAAAGCTATGATTTGGTTTGGTCGTATGGATTTGTCTAATTCTTTTAAGCCAATGACGTCATACAAGCAATTTGTTGATTGATTCCAAAATTTCTCTTCGAAATTATTTTCAATTTTAACTTTGAGGTCTTTTAATTGATTAAGATGAGTACGATCTTCGAATTTTTCTTTGAAAATTATCAATATTCTTAAATAGTTGTACCAGAGAGCTTGAATCTCAACTGCACAACCACTTCTATCGGTGACAGGTTTGCCTTCGACAATTGCATCCATCCAAGTACGTGCTTCTGTAAGGCTATCATCAGAGAGAAACCCATCTGAAGTGATATGAAGTTTGTTTTTACCTTCTAAAATACTCGTAAAAATTTCTTCAATATCGGGAAGTAACAATTTGGCTGTATCATAATCCGAAGTCATTTCAATGTATTCATACAAGCGAACCACAAACCAAAACATCCCATCGACTGAATTCATGATTTTGTTAATGAACAATCGATTCGGAAGCATTCCATCTTGAAAACTTTTACCCCATTCAATAAATAATTTCTTTGCAAAATCGAAATCATTTTGAGCAAGTGCCAATCCATGAACTGAGATAAATGTATCCCTTGCCCATTCATCAAACCAGTGATATCCCGCTACAATTCCTGTGTGTTTAGCACTGGAGATTTTCAGTTTGTCACTCTGGGATAACAAGGATTTCTCAAGGTCATTCCGTGGTTTAACCACGGAATCGGAGTAGTATCTATCGTATTCGTCTTGCCACATATCTTCAATCTTGTTTTCTTCTGTGGTTTGATTGAAATGAAATGCAAAATAGTGGTCTGTCTCACCAGCAATGAAGTTTGATTCGAAATGTCCGGGCATAAATAAGTCTTCATACGGATAGTAACCTCTTTGCTCTTCATCCGGGTAATAGATGTGAAAATAAGTATCAGGTTTTTGTATGAATCTAGCATTGTCTGAAATAAATTTAATGGAAAGGTTTTGTTCGGATGTTACATTCCCATAATTTCCCAAAGACAATAATTTGTAATTTTTGAACGCCTCATTAGTTCCATTTTCATGAATATCTCTGATATTGATTAAAGGTGATAAAAATAATTTTCCTGCAGTTGATGAGTTTATGTTGTATTTTATGAGAAGTGTATCATCCTCTGAGAGTAGCATTATCGTTTTCTCAATACTAATACCCGGAACCCTGTACAACCACTTTGGGAGTGGTTCAAACTCGAAATTTGCTATATTGCGGAACCCTTCGGGATCAAAGTGATAATTTTGATAAATATTTGTAGAAAGTGCGAAATCACCTTGTGTTGTCTCTATTCTATCAAGCACCCTATTTAAAACATTTGTTCTACTAAGATGCCCTTGAGTACTAGCAAGAAGAGAATGATATTTTCTCGTGTTGCCATAGAGGAAATTAGCTGAAGAATATGTACCCAGCTTATTTGTTATAAGGAATTCTCTTTGGTATGAACCAAAATTAATCATTTTTCAAGTAGGATTTATAACTGACCATTTGTTTTAGCTTATCGCTAAAATCACTTACGACATTCATGTAGTTAATATACGCATCGTAAGGCGACTCATATGGACTGAAGTACTTATGAATATCTCCGTCATTCCAATATTTCGTCGACATATAGTAAAAATGATCTGAGGTTTGTAATTTTCTCCAAGTTGATAAAAGCTTTCTTTTCGTTAATTTGTCAGAAATTGTACCAATAGCACTTCTTACCAGTTGTTCATATTTATAAATTTGGTCAGCTGCATGTCTTTGCATTTTATTTCCTAGCCATGCAGACAAGTCTCTTTCAATATCTGCCCATGATATTAAATTGTGAATATCAATTTCGTCTCTTGCTTCAAAATCTCGCACAGTTTCACTAGGTGCACGAAAACCAATACCTCTTCTAATAAGTTCTGCAGGCAATAATTCCAAGAACTTAAATATTCCACTATCTTCCCACTGATGTTCTCCAAAAGTTTCGTAATCCATAAAAAGATTGATTGTTTCACCATCGGTACTCTCAACCCAATCCACAAATTTTTCGACGCTGAGTGGATGCTCTTTCCAATTTACATCTGAGAATCTGAAAGCAATGTCATCAGAAAGTTTGTAATTTTTGAGAAGCAAGGCGATTTTACGATTTGCTCTGTCCTTTATCTTGTAATTTCTAATTATCTTTTCATCTTCAGGATGTAGGTCGAATTTAGGAGCGTTGTAGACGTAGTTTGGAGATTTTGATTTGAGATAATAATCCCAACCCTCGGCTAAAATCGCATCAAATCCCATCTTCCTGATGAAATTGGCAAGTTCGTTGTTGTAAATCAACTCAGTATTTCGAAATACTTTTGGTCGTTTTTTAAATAGTTTATAAATTTTCTTTCTGTGTAGGATGATTTGTTCTGCGAATTCTTGTTTGGAATAAATCCAACTCAAAGAATGGTAATACGTCTCACTTAGAAGTTCTACTCTTCGTGTTTTAACAAGACTTTGAAAGCTTTCTATCAAAGTGGGGTCATATTTCTCGAACTGTTCGAGTGCAATTCCAGAAATCGAAAAGCTACATTTAAATTCTTTGTGCTTGGCTAATAGTTCGAGTAATAAATTATTTGTGGGATGGTAACTTTTTTTTCCGACTTTCTCTATGAAAAATTTATTTGTGTGTGGCAAATCCCCTTTGAAATAACCACTTGTGTTGCCTTTATTGAAGTAATTAAATTGTGTGAGGCGCAGGGGCTGATGTACCTGAAAGTAGAAGCAGACTGACTTTTTGTAATTGTTCTTTTCTTTAGTATTCATCAGTAATCAATTCGTTGTATAAATCTATTATTTTACTTGTTTGTGATTCCCAACTTAGATGGTTCACATCGTGGTTACCATTTTCACGTAACGTTTCTTGTAAAGGTTGATATCTAAGCACTGAAAGTATTTTATTTGCCATTGCATCAATGTCCCAGAAATCAACTTTTAAGCAGTTTTGTACCACTTCACTTACACCACTTTGTCTCGATAACAACACTGGCGTTCCATTTCTCATAGCTTCAAGAGCTGTCAGTCCAAACGGCTCTGTGATAGAAGGCATTACAAACAAATCAGCTTGTTTGTATGCTTGGTCAACTTGTTCGTGATTTAACCATCCAGTGAAAACAATATTCTCTGAAATGCCAAGTTCTATACTCATGTCTATCAATTCTTTGATCATCTCACCTTTTCCTACGAATACAAACTTTGCTTCAGGAACAATTTTGATTACTTTTTGAGCTGCTTGGAGTAAATAATCTGCTCCTTTAGCAATCGTGAGTCTTCCAAGAAATAATACCATCTTTTCATCTTTTTGTTTTGTCATTTCTGGTCTGACAGAACTATTTGTGATATTTTTCTCGATAGCGTTATGAACGACTCTTATTTTCGAGGGATCAATATTGTACTTTTCTACTATTTTGTCTTTTGTGAAATTTGAAACTGCTATGATTTTGTCAGCATTTTCTAGACCAAATCTCTCATAGTCTAATACTGCTGGATTTGGGTTTCCAGCTGATCTGTCATATTCTGTAGCGTGTACGTGGACAACAAGTGGTTTACCTGAGATTTGTTTTGCGAAGACTCCTGCTTTGAAAGTCATCCAATCATGGCAATGAATCACATCGAAATCTGCAGATTTGACTAAATCTCTAGCTCGGTACGAATATCTTTCAACTTCAGTAAACAAGTCCATCCCGTATACATCTGAATTTTGCTCACCAATGTGGTTTTTTCGAAGGAAATTGACAAACTGAGTATAGCTTTCGTTATTTACGTAAGGAGTTAGTGTGGAATTGATAGATAATTTACTAAACATTTTTTCGTCCAATACAATTTCGGAGGCGTTTACAAGATTTAAATTAGGGATGTCGATAGGTACCGGCAATTTCGGAATTACATACGTGACCCGGATGTTAGATTGAATAAGTCTTTCTGTAATTGAACGACAGACAACCCCTAATCCTCCATAAACTATGGGAGCTAACTCCCATCCGAACATAAGAACTTTAAGGGACATTGGACAGTTTCACTTGGTATAAATTACTTTTTTGATTTTGTACTATCAAATTGTTTATAATATACACTAAATTAAAAATGCAGAGAAGAAAATATTGGTGAAAATTTTCTAAAAAGTTCATACCATACAATTAAATATTACCTAAAGTTAAACTAAAGGTGGAACCGTCCTCGAAGACCCTTGACTAATCTATTAATAGATGAGTAAAGGGTCTTTTAGCATTTGTATGGTTTATGTGCTAATGAGACATAAAAATTAATTATTATAAATTTTCGATGAACGACAAATATGAAGATTTTAAAAATCTAGTTCCTGACTATGTGAGAAATGAGGAAGATTTCAAACTTTACAAATTAAGACATACAACTGAGCATGTTTTTAATCAAGCAATTGAAGAGATCTGGCCGGGAAAAATTCAAAGAGCAATCGGTCCTGCAATCGCCGATGGATTTTACAATGACTCTAGATGGGAAGTAGCACCAACCGAAGAAGATTTCGAGAATATTGAAGCTAAAATGCAAGAAATTATTGATGCAGATCTACCAATAAACAGGAAAGATGTTTCTGAAGAAGAAGCTAGAGAAATATTCAAAGATAATCCTTTCAAACAAGAGCTTATAACAGAATTTGTAAAAAGTGGTGAGAGTTTGTCTGTTTATCATACTGGCGATGTATTTGTCGATTTATGTAAAGGTCCTCATGTTGATTCGACAGGTGAAATTAAGGCTTTTAAAGTTCTAAACATTGCAGGAGCATATTGGAAAGGAGATGAGAAAAATGAAATGTTGACTCGAGTTTATGGCACAGCATTTTTCTCTAAGGAAGAATTGGAAAAATATCTATGGCAAAAAGAAGAAGCAAAAAAGCGAGACCATCGAAAACTTGGTCAACAACTTGATTTGTTTACTTTCTCGGAATTGGTCGGTCCAGGGTTGCCAATGTGGACACCAAAAGGAACAATTCTCCGGGATTTATTAGATCAATATGTATGGGAATTAAGAAAAGCCAAAGGCTACGAGAAGGTTACTGTTCCACATATCACCAAAAAAGCACTCTATGAGACAAGTGGACATTGGACCAAATATGCTGAAGATTTGTTCCGGTTACAGACCAGAGATGGTGAAGAAATGGCAATTAAGCCAATGAATTGCCCTCATCACACTCAAATCTTCGCTCATATCCCAAGGAGTTATAGAGATATGCCTCAGAGATATGCCGAAACCACAATGGTATATCGAGCAGAGCAAAGTGGAGAATTATCAGGATTATCCCGGGTTATTTCAATAACCCAAGATGATGCGCACGTATTCTTAAGGAAAAGTCAGATTCGTGAAGAAATAAATCACATTTGGGATATTGTCGATGGATTATATTCAACATTAGGTATGCCTTTAGAGGTGTCGTTATCTTTTAGGGATTTGGATAACAAAGATAAATACCTTGGGGATGACAAAGTTTGGGACTATGCTGAAGCTGAGATGGAAGAAATTGCAAAAAGCAGAAATGTTGAATATTTTGTGGCACGAGGTGAGGCTGCGTTCTATGCTCCTAAGCTTGATTTCCTTGCAGAGGATTCTATAGGCAGAAAACATCAAGTTGCTACAATTCAATTAGATTTAAATATGCCTGTTAGATTCCAATTACATTGTATAAGCGAAGAGGGCAAAGAAGAGCAGATCTTCATGATTCATGCTGCAATAATGGGTTCGATTGAAAGATTTTTGTCAGTACTAATAGAACATGTTGCAGGTGCTTTCCCAGCTTGGCTATCACCAGTTCAGGTGCAAATCATTCCTATCTCTGACCAAAATAATACATATGCAGAAAAGTTAGAAGAAGAACTTGAAAAGAATGGAGTTAGAGTTAAGGTTGATACAGATAGCGAAAGAATGCAAAATAAAATTCGCTTAGCACAGGAACAAAAAGTTCCGTATATGTTAATCGTTGGTAAAAGAGAGGAAGCAGAGGAGACAGTGTCTTTGAGGTACCGTGATGGTGAAGAAGTTAAAGATCTTAAATTTGCTGAATTTTCTGAAAAGTTGTTAAATAATATAAAGGGGAGAAATTTAGATATAAAACTTAATTAATGCAAGATACTGCTCCAGGACCAAAAAAGCCGATTCCTACACAAGGTGTGTATCAAAACGGTAATACCTTAAAATACGAAATAATTGAATTAAACAAAAATCTCAATAAACTTACGAATGTAAATCGTAAGCGAAACGTGATTTTAAGAGGATTATTAAATGGTGTTTTCACTGCTATTGGAGCAAGTATTGGCTTTGCATTGTTTCTAACTGGATTCTCGAATTTTGTTCAATCAGCAGAAAATATTCCATTATTAGATAGACTTATCGAAAGATCTCATCTTGATCAGATAATTGAGGGGTATCTCGATGACTTCGAAAGGCATACACCCACAATCACACCGGTCCCAACTTCTATTCCAACTAAGGTCCCACCTACTTCAACACCCAGACCCACTCAGACTCCAACTCCAACAGAAGCAATAACAGACACTGTCGGACCTACCAGAATTGTGAATTAATAAATAACTCCCACTTTATAATCTGACGATAATTAGTTATAATTGGCTGTTCTTTAAAAAAAGCGGGCGTAGTATAGCGGTCATTATATTGGTTTTCCAAACCAAGGATACGGGTTCGATTCCCGTCGCCCGCTTTTTGTAAATAAATGGATACGGGTTCGATGGAGCCTGTCCCTCCCAAATTCTTAGGGAGGGATCGCCCGCTTTTTGTATACAATTTCATTAGGCGGTTCGATGGAGTTTATCCTGATGAAAATCAGGGCTCACATCTCTTAGCCGAACAAAACCAATTTCTTCAGCACAAGTATACGAGCTAATGAAAACGGAAGACTTATTAGGAAAAATTAAAGAACGATTTTTCTCGAAGTGGATAGCATGTAGATTAATATCAGATAAGAAGAGCGTGCAATACGGTATCAGGTTTAGTTACCCGGTACAAATATTGTTAGTCATTACTGGTATATTATTAGGTAATTCATTCATACTTATAATAGTAGCATTAATTGCATTCCTCGGCATAAAGCTCCCCTTACACCCTTTCGATTACATTTATAACTTCGGAGTTACGATGTTGATTGGGACTAACCTGATTCCTGGACGAGGTTCTGAATTAAAAGTTAATAGTTTCGTAGTTATGGTATTTAATATAGTTGTAGTTGCTTTGATAACTTTGGAGGTTCCAATAAATTACGGGGTTTTGGCAATTATATATGCTTTAATTAGTCTCTTCTTTATTTGTATCTTTTTGTTAAAAGACTCATCTCACACGGAATAAATCTTTGGGAATTAGTTATGACTTTTTCCAGAAGTTCGCTTTTTTTAAATTTCTTATGAATAAAACTCATTTCTCCCTCTTCAATTAAAACAATATACTCGACTTATTATCTACAAAGGAATGCGATATATATTGAATCTATAGCTTTAAGGATGTATAATGGCTTTAATTAATGTTTACAAGCTAATGGTAGATACTTTAATTTTCTCTGGAAGGCGTTTACCTAAACCTGATAATGCCCAACTTGAAAATCCGGTAACAAGCACTGGTGTTGCTCCAGATAGTTGGGGAAGAAGACTTATGCAATATCTAACAGGTGGAACTCTACAAGCGGATTTCAGGGAAGACATGGGATCCATGAAGGCTGGTTTACAACTTTTCGCTTTGGATATGAAAAATGGAGAAATTAGCTCAGTATTTTCGCCTATGATGTCTACGCTCATGGCGGTTGTCCCTACTGCTTTGGTCGAATATCAACAACCTGATCGACCTGTAGAAATCGATTGTGAAGATGCAGTTCAGCCTGGGGAAAACGGAATAGCGCCGTTTGTTCTACATCCTAATGGGCCTTATTATTGTGAGAGTAATGATGAGGGTATAAATCCTGTCGTGCTAACCTGTGAATATGCACTCTCTAAAGGCGCTTTGTTAGGAGTTGATGGTGCAGGGAATGTTTGTTTCACTGATGATAAATTTGTTTCTGTTATCCATCCGGTTGGTGGTATTCCTAATCCAGCGCCCCTTGTTGCAGAATCAATCCCTGCACCCACTCCAGCAGTTACACCAAGTTCATCTAACGGGAATTTAAACGGAGAACAAAAAGGATTTAGTTTAGATAATCTTACCCCTCATGAAAGACGGGCATTAGCGGCAGCAGGAATTGCTCTTGTGTTAGGTGCTGGTATGTTACTTTCTGCATTTCTACGAAATTTGATTCCACAGAAGTCAGAAGGCGGAGGGCGTGTTAGCGTATCATGGGATGGGGATGAAAAACAATCAGATCCCACTGTCACTTCTAGACCTAGAAAGGAATGGAATCCTTATGCACCAAAGAAAATTAAGCCGATTGATCCGAAATTTTTGGATGATATGGAACGTAGATGGGGAAATATTATTACACTGTTAAATAAGATATTGCCTAATGAAGGGGGCAAAGAGGATAAAAACGAAAGCTAATACACCATATAAATTCCATTTTTATTATCCCAGTAACATGTTAAAATTTAACAATTATATTTCTTAAATATGTTAACTTTCGTAGTAATCATCGGAGTTTTAACCTTCTTATCATTTCTCTCAATTATGTTTTTTCTATTAACTGGAAAATATGATCAAGGAAAAGAGAATGAACCTATAATTGAAGAAAATCCACAAAGTATAAGAATCAGAAAATCTGTTTCTATGAATATGTGGGATGCCTTCGTAAAGGCTTTTAGAGGGGAGGTTCAGTTTATTCCAATTTTATTACTCTTCGTTCTATTGCATGCGCTTTTCTTTTTCATCTTTTTGTATTTGCTTGAACAAGGTGCAAAAGATAAGACAGAGGAAACGATTTATTACATAATGTTAGCTATGCTACCTATTTCATTCATCAGGATGTTATGGAGAGCCTATACAAAACGAAGTCGCTAAAAAGCCCTGTTACTCTAGATTCTCCAGATTAAATTTGACCATTTGTTTTATCAATTCGAATGGAAGGTCTTGATCGTGCTTTATCTGAATTGTTCCTTTTGAAATTTTAAAGTCGTTTAATTTATCCTTAAATTCTTCAACTGCACTAGAGCCGGGATACAATCCAATATGGGATTCATAGTTAGCGAAATGGGAAATATTTTTTCCTTTAGATTTAAACGTTGGTATACCGTATGTCATTGCTTCTTCAACATCTGGAATTAGTGGTCTTAGAAAGTCTCTTATCTTGGTTAATTTTTCTTGAATATCAATGTCATACTGACCTATATATTCATCAATGGAGTTAATGTTTTTGTTGGTGTTCATCATTAGGGGCAATTTTTAAGAATTAAATTCAGAGACTAGCCTGCCTGTTGGCAGACAGGTGCTCTTTAGCAGCAGTTTGTGAGGTAAGACCGAACATTACTGCTGGTTAGTCCCTCCCTCTACCAGAGTGAGGGAGAACCAAAGAAATACCTTTTGAATTATAGATTTATCTGTTCTTAAAGAAATTCGGAGACTAGCCTGCCTGTCGGCAGACAGGGGCTCTTTAGCAGCAGTTTGTGAGATTTATCGAACAATACTGCTGGTTAATCCCTTTCACTAACGAGTTTCCGTATAAGTTGTAAGGGAGAACCTAGGATTAAAATGAACTAATTAAATTAATATTTAATTTACAAAATTCGGAGACTAGCCTGCCTGTCGGCAGACAGGGGCTCTTTAGCAGCAGTTTGTGAGATTTATCGAACATTACTGCTGGTTAATCCCTTTCACTAACGAGTTTCCGTATAAGTTGTAAGGGAGAACCTAATATTAAAATGTAGAAATTAAGGTATTTAATAATTAAAAAACAAAATTCGGAGACTAGGGCTCGAACCTAGATAAACAGCTTCAGAAACTGTTGTCCTACCATTAGACGATCTCCGATTAATTTTTTACAGTTTAAATACTATGCCTTATTTATTTGCTTGTCTTGTCTAATAGACCCCGTACAGCTAACTGCGTAAGCTTACGGGGCTAATTCGGATAAGTTCGCTTTTCGCTTCGCTCAAGCTCACTAACTCCTCATTAGATTAGACGATCTCCGAATACGCTAAGATTATACAACATAATTCTTACAACAACGAAACTCAGAAATATGGTATTTAATTAATTTATTCCCTCCGCTATAATTAACCATATTAACAATACATATGAACCCTTTCGATACTTTAGTTTCCTCCCTCGTAGTGATAGCAATTATTTTCATGGCACTTTTTGATGCCATACTTTATTTCTTGTTTAAAGTTCGACTTGCACATTCCCGTAGGAATATTATCGGAATAATTGTTGGGACTATTCTTCTCTTAACTTTAAGTCTTTTAATCAAAACGGACGGTTCAGACGGTGAAGTTCTTCGAGGTTGGCCTGTAAGCTATTGGGTCGATGGTAAAATCGATGTTTTCAAATTGATTTGCGGGTTACTTTTTTACTCTCTATTCGTTCTAGATGGCTTTACTTTAATTAAAATCCTTCGTATGAAGGTATTTAAGAAGTCAAGATGATTGAAATAGAAAAAAGAGCCTTAGTCGATAAAAGTCAATACGAAGGCTTACTGAAGTTTTTCTCAAAAAACGGTAAACTCACTCATCAATTTAAAAGATACACAATAATTGGAATTCAACGATCTGACTTTATACCAGACACCATTGGAGATAGGGATTTTAGGATACGATCCGACGGAAAAAAGGGTCTTCTAACACTAAAGGTAGGAAACTGGCATTCAGGGGTAGCGAGAAAAGAGTTTGAGATTCATTTCGATTTGTCAGAAATTAAAGATGCGATGGGAATTCTCACTGAGATGGGCAGTCATTATTGTGTTTCAGTTTATATTGAGAGAAAAGAATTCTTATATAAAGAATATACTGTCAGTATTGATAAATACTTCTTTAACGATGATTACATTATTGACTTTGAAAAATTAGCTACTAATAATTCGCCAGAATATATAGCATCGGAAGAGAATAAAATCCAAAAGACAATGGAAAGTATGGGATTGGAGTTGATCACTTCTGAAAAAATGATTGAATTTATCAACAAATTGAACTTTATCAAACGTGCTCAACATAACTTTGAGAAAACCACTATTGATGATTGGTACAAAGAATGGGAAGACTACATTTATTGTCGGATTTAATTATTAATAATATATGATGGAAGAAGCATTCCAGGATTTCCCAGTTTTTCTTATTCCGCTTTTCGTATTTCTATCAATATGGGAATCGATTTGGAAGGCAATTGCATTATATAGGGCTGGTGGTAATAAAGATCTCGCATGGTTTATTCTGATTTTTATTTTTAATACTGTCGGAATATTACCTATTGTTTATATTCTGACACACAAAGATTAATTCGTGAGGGGGTTGTTTTTTGGCTTACTCTCTACGGAGATGATTATGTCTATTGCATAATACAAGAAAATTTCTAACGTAAGACCAAAAAGTGCGCTAAGCTGATTGAAATAAAACGAAAAGAAAGTGTAGAAAAGAATAGAAAAAAGGGTGGAAGTTCTAAACCAATTTAATCTTTTAACAGTTTCTGTTTTATAACGGTATAGTCCAAGAAATGCTATTAAGTTTGTTATAAAAGCAGATACAACTAAACCAACCTCAAAAATACCGATTTCACTAAAAATATTAAAGAATTTATTGTCAGCATAAATCAGCAGGCCAATTAAAACACTTCCAATAATGAAGAAAATTCTAAATGTGAAGATACTATTTAATAAATCTTTAAATTTATTTGTATGAACAATTTTTAGGAATTCAGATTTTAGAAATTTTTTAAGTATATAGTATCTACTTTGCTTATTTGTTTTTTCTGATTTAAATACTAATGCGATTTGTTGGAAGAGTCCAATTAGTTTAGGATTTGCGGAACTGTTTATCAAAAGGTATTCAAGTTTTTTAACATCTTCCGGGTCATAATCCTCCGTTGCAATAATATCTTTGAGGAAGTCACCAGCGTTAATTAGATACTCTCTAGGACTTAATGGTCTCCTGACGAAGAAATATCTAAAAATGAAGAAGAGTGCTATAAATAATAAATAAATAATTGCAATTGTAGGTCGGAAGAAGTAATCATTGTCAGAAGTGATAAATTTCCCTAACTCATCAATAAAAGTCCCAAATCCAAGTCCACCTATTATAGATGAAATATACAGGCTTGGTTTTCCTATGGTAAATATTAAAAGAAAGATTGCAGTTAACATCAGAGTCCCTCCCCATAACATATGGGCTATATGCAAATCACCTCCACCGAGTTGGGGATAATTCGTCATCGACAAGAAAACCCTAATTGCAAGAATGGAAAGTACCGAATTAACTAAAAATAACTCTGCGAGTATTGCAGAATCAATATTTCTAGCTAGTGGAATTCTGGTTTTGATAAATTTCAGTTTCATCATTTGTGTTTTATTATACATTATCGAAGCTGACACAAAAAAAGAGGCTTGCGCCTCTTTTTCGTTAATTATTAAAATTATTTTTTACCTTTAATCATGATTCTACTTGCTTTGCTTTCTTCAGCTTTAGGCAAAGTAATATGTAAGACACCTTTCTTTACCTCTGCATCTGCCTTATCGGATTTAACCCTGACAGGTAGGCTGACAGATCTGCTAAATGACTCTGTTCTAATACCTTTGTAGTAGTATTTCTTTCCTTCATTTTTTTCCTCTTCTTCTTTGGAAGTTCCCGAAATTGTAAGTACATTATCTTCGATGCTAATGTCTAAGTCATCCTCATTAAAAGCAGGCACAGCTAATTTCACTACAACATTTTCTTCATCCTCATACATCTCTAGATTAGGCTGATCACTTACCCAATTTGAACTAGGAAACATTGAAAATGTATCGAGAAAATCATCCGAGAAAATACTAGTAGGGTTGAATACCGTAAGTTTTCTATTTCTCATAGTAAAAATATTAATAAATAAAATAATTAGCACTCGTACTATGTGAGTGCTAATAATATAAAATATTTGTAATATTTTGTCAAGGATTGTCTTTAATAACTACGTGTGAGAGGACTTACGAGACTTCGCGGTTTCCCCCCTTTCAAGGAGTGATTGCAAAACTCGAGTAGTTCTAGTCGAAAACAAAAAATCCCTGCTTTCGCAGGGACTTATAATTCCTGAATTCCTTAATTTCTTAATCTTTAAATTTCTATACTTTATAGTCCTTTTCCGTTTGACTGGGTTCTTTCGTAGTAAAGTTTTGAGAATTCAAAATATTTTTCATTTCCTGCAACTTTTTGGACACAATTTGCTGCATTTGCAGCTTCAGAAGCTTTTGGTTCATGGAAACTTAGAGGGAAATCTCTGTAAACATAAATGATTTTACCAGAATCAACATAGTCTGAAATTATTTGTTCAAAAGTATCATTGTGAAATTTCTGACAGAAAGGACACTCAAAATCTGAAAATTCAACAAGAGCGACTTTTACTTTGTCTTTATCACCCAAATATGGATCATCATCAATACTCACTTTTGCTGTAGATTCACCTGCTCCAGATAGATAATTGTCAATCTCTGTCTTAAATGAGCTATATGGCTGAGCTCCGGAAATTACAACTCCATCAACTTGACCATCACCATTTAATTTACCAACAACAAAACCGGGGGTACCAGTAATTCCAGCAGCTTGTCCATCAGACGTGTCTTTAGCAATCTCATCTTTAAAATCATTGTCTGCAACGCATTCAGCAAATTTATCAGTATCCACTTCAATTTCTTCCACTAAAGACTCGATAGTAGAGTCTACTGCTCCGACAGTTGTTGTCGTTGTGGTTTTTTTGACTGAACCATCACGGAATGTGTACAGAATCGAAGCTGATACCATTACCGCCGAAAGTAAAATAGAAAGTGGTATTAACACAACATCTAAATCTATAGTTATGCTTTTTGATTCTTCTTTGGTTGCCATTTTTTATTAATTTGAAAAATATATAAAAATAATCATAACATTAAATTAATTTATCTCAAAACAGGAAGGATTATTTAAGATTCTTTTTCTTCAATAGCATCTTTATCTAAGCAGTCCTCACAACAGTATTCGTTGTCTTTGTTTTTCAAGCATTTCCCACAGCAAATAAACTGTCTATGGCCTTTGCAGTGGATATATTTACAGTCGACATAATTATCAGAAAGTTCACCACATTTATCGCATTTAGAAATTATCTTATGGTCTTCTGAATCGGTATTAAAACCCATAACAACTCTGCTATCGAAAACATATAATTTGCCGAGGAAGTTTTGATTTGGATACTTCTCCATGTAAGATACAATCCCACCATTGAGTTGATAGACATCTTTGAATCCTTTGCTTAATAAGTAACCAGAAGCTTTCTCACAACGGACACCACCAGTACAAACAGTGAGTATTGTTTTTTCTTTTAGATGTTCTAATTCCGGGAGTGCTGCAGGTAAGTCGCGGAAATTATGCAGACTGGGTAAAACTGAATTCTCAAATTGACCAACTACATGTTCATAGTCGTTACGCATATCAATGATATAGAATTCTTTCTCATCCTGAAACCATCTATGTAGCTCATCTGGTTCTAGATATGTCCCGGTAATCTCTTGGGGATTTATATCTTCGTCACCTAAATGCAAACTAACTAGCTCAGGTCTCACTTTGATTTTTAACTTTGGGAATGCTTTCCCATTTCCAACACTGCGTTTGAAATGAGTGTCTTTAAAATTCTTATCCGCAAGCATAATATCGATGTATTTCTCGGTGTTTTCTTTAACCCCCTCAACAGTTCCATTTATACCTTCTTGAGAAACGATTATACGTCCCTTTAAATTCAATTGATTGCATAAGTCAATTTGTTGAGACTTGAGGACTTCAGGGTCATCAATATCCACATACTTATAATAGAGCAATATCTCGTAATTAGAGTTCATATTTTTAGAAATATATTATGTAGAAGGAATAAAGTGTGAACAAGATTAATAGTGAAAGTATTATTTTATCATATAGAATTTCTGTAGATTCTCCCTTTTTGGTTGTTTCAAGTAAAAAGAGAAAACGAATTATTGCTAGCGAGAAAATAATAGACTGGGGTATGTAAATTAAACCTTGAGCAATAGTATATAAAAACATAAAAATAATAGAGAAGATCGCAGTTATAACTACCCATGAACGTAATAATTTTTCAGGATAATATCTTAGTACAAATCTGACATTAGAATTTCGTTTTTCAGTAAGTCTCTTGCCACCAATTATCAACATAGCTCCTGAAAAAATTAATAAATTTAACCATGGGGAGATTTCGATATTGGTAATGAATCCGCCACCTAAAAGTCTGAGAGTATAACAAAAGGAAACAATGAACATCTCTAATATAGGAATTCTTTTCAACCCAAGTGAATATAGAATATTAATAATGAAATAGGTTATTAATACCAGTTTAAATTCAGTTTGGTCTATGAAATAGAGTGATAGACCAAATACCAGTAACATAAATAGGAGTATGAGTTTTATTTCTGAGTTATTTATTTTGCCAGACGCAAGTGGTCTATATTTTTTTTCTGGGTGAAGTCGATCCTCTTCAACATCTCGGATGTCGTTTATGACATATACCAAACTTGCAGTGAGTGAGAATAATATAAATGCGAAGGTCGAGTGCTGAATAGTCTCAATGCTTGTAAATTTTCCACCAAAAAACATAGGAAGGTAAACTACTAAGTTTTTTACCCACTGAGTATATCTAAATTCTTTAAGATAGTAGAAAATCTTCTCCAAAGGACGCTCTAGTAATAGATAATCTTACTAATTGAAGCTTTAAAAGTAAATACCTACAAGCTTTTTGAAACGTCAAAGTATTCAAATAGATATGGAGAGTTAGAATCTGCATCATTAACTTTCCCGGTGACAATAACTCTGTCCACATTTAGTATTAATTTTTCTTTTAGAGCAAATTGTATCAACTCCCTTACAATTGTATCTTTGTCCTTTTTATCAGAAGTAAATACATTACCTTGAACATTCTTTGTCAAATTGAGTTGATTCTGGAAAACTATATTCGAGACAAATGCGATAATTGGTTGAGGCAAGTTGTAACGTGACAATATTCTGGATTCGACACCTGATTCAGATATAACTAGAACTTTATCAACCTCTGGATCCATAGCGCTCTCATAGATTGCTTGAGCTGGGAAAAGTGTAAGATCATTTGAAGGGTCATAAGTCTCACTAATAAACATCGGTTCTAGGTATTGCTCTGTTTCTCGAGCAATCTTGTCTAACATCTCAACAGATTCTATCGGATATTTACCTTGTGCAGTTTCTCCTGATGTCATTAAGGAATCTGTTCCTTCCATAACTCCATTAGCAACATCTGTAACTTCTGCTCTGGTAGGAAATACATTCACTGTCATAGATTCAAGTAAGTTGGTTGCCAATATAACAGGTTTCGCTTTTTGGTTGCATTTATGAATAATTTGTTTCTGGAGCCATGGAAGTTTTTCTAGTGGTAGTTCGGAACCTAGGTCTCCTCTCGCAATCATGATTCCATCGCTATTTTCTATGATGTCGTCAATATTGTCTACTCCTTGTTGATCCTCAATTTTTGCAATTAGGTTGATTTTACTATCACCAAATGCCTCTTTGACAATTGCTATATCATGTTTATTTCGAATGAAAGAAGCTGAGACAAATTCCCAACCTGCTTTCCCGCAATATATTATCTGTTCTTTGTCAATATCCGTGATTGCTTCATTTGAAAGTTTGGCTCCCGGAAAGTTCATGCCTTTTCCAGGTGCGATTTTCTCCCCGAACAAAACTTTTGCATGAATTTTCCCATCAGATGTTATTTTTACAACTTCTAATCCAGCTGCTCCTTTGTCCATCATGATTTTTTGACCAACTTCTAAATCCTTGTATAAATTCGGGAAAGTTGCAGGGTAAATATTTTCAGAAGAATCTTTACCCAAAACAACAACATCACCTTTTCTTATTGGGAGAGCTTCTGAGAATTTATTCAATCTGACTTCATGGCCTTTAATATCAAGCATAAGAGCTATTCTAGGGCTGATTCCTCTGATTAATTTCTCTACTCTTTGTAGCTCAGCTACATCAGCGAAAGCACCATTGATACGTGCAACGTTCATACCTGCTTCAAACATTGACTTAACTGTTTCGGCATTCCAGCTAGATGGGCCAATAGTGCATACTATTTTTGTTCTCCGATAATTCATGATAATGGGTTTTAAACTAATTTATAGGCTAATACTGCTAGTTCATTGACTACGTTCAAGTGAGCTAGGGGACGAAAAACAGGAACGATAGTTACAATATCTACTTCAGAAAGCAGTTTATTGGACAATCCTTGTTTTTCGTTGCCGACTATTATAGCAACTTTATTGGCAAGTTGGTTAGAATTTATTAAATCAAAACTTATAGAATCTTCAGTTTTAGCAAGTGCAATTGTAGTTACTCCCTGGCTTTTAAGTTTTTCAACTAAAATTGGTAAATTTTTCTCCTTTTTCCAAAATAAGTGTTCTTCACGTCGTTTAGATACTTTTTGTAAATCTTTTCCAAACGGGGGTGTTGTAGTGATTCCTGTCAGAAATATTGTTTCAACTTTTAATGCAAATGCGAGATTGAATATGGACGCAACATTTCTCGCGTATTCTAAATTGTCTAATATCAAAATAATTTCTCTATCGGGTTTATTTTTTTTATTAAACTTTTTTAATTTTGTTCCAGTGATTTTTTTCATTACATATCATTTATATCAGACTTCTTTGCTGTAGTCTATTAAGTTATTGCATTTGTAAAATTATACTTATGGAACAAACACTTCTTTCTAAGAAGCATTGACGAGAGATAAGAATTAAACTAATCTATGAAGATATAGGTCTATTACATTGGCAAATATTTTTATTAAACCAAAACCACTCGTGTTGTTAATTATGGACGGCGTTGGGGTTGCACCTCAAAGTCCAGCCAACGCAGTGACATTAGCTAAAACCCCTAATCTTGACTCTTTGTGGCCTAGGTTTCCTCACACATATCTCTACGCCGCAGGCATTAATGTTGGACTTCCACATGGTGTTGACGGAAATAGCGAAGTTGGACATATGAACATGGGTGCTGGCAAGATTATTTTTCAGGAACTTCCTAGAATTGACAATTCCATTAACTCTGGACATTTTTATAAAAATGAGCAGTTACTCAATGCAATGTCTCGCGGGAAAGATCATAAGGTACACCTGATTGGTTTAGTAGGAGCTGGGCAAGTACATTCCTCCTATGGGCATTTGTTAGCTTTAATCGAGATGGCAAGAAAGATGAAACTTCCCGAAAAAAGTTTAATAGTTCATGCATTCACTGACGGTAGGGATTCTCCACCAAAAGGAGCATATAAATTATTAGAAAATCTGGAAGTTGAACTCTCTAGAGATAAAATTGGTCGGATTGCTAGTATAATTGGGAGATATTATTCGATGGATCGAGATGAGAGATGGGATAGAACTAAGTTAGCATATGATTTGATCACACAAGGTGTAGGTCAGCAAGTAGATGATTGGAGGGATGCTCTAAAAGAATCGTATAAGAAAAACGTGTTTGATGAGTACATAACCCCATTTTTTGTTGGGAAGAAAGAAGAAGGCCAGAATATCGTTAATCCTGGTGATGCGATGATTTTCTTTAATTTTAGACCAGATAGGGCTGTACAGTTAACTAGGGCTTTCGAAGATACGAATTTCCCAGGATGGGATAGAGTAATGATTGAAGATCTTTATTTCGTCGGTATGTCTAATTACGAAAAAGGTTATCCATTTCGAGTTGCATTTCCCCCAGAAAACATTGTCAATTCTTTAGGAAAAGTTATTTCTGAGAGTGGACTTCGACAACTGAGATTAGCTGAATCCGAGAAGTTTCCTCATGTCACTTACTTTATGAATGGTAGAAATCAGAAACAAAATCCTGGTGAAGACTGGGTAGAAGTACCATCTCCTCGTGATGTTTCAACATATGACCAGAAGCCAGAAATGAGTGCTCAAATGATTACTGATGTTTTACTTGAGAAAATTCAGAGTGATTATTATGATTTGATAATCACAAACTTTGCTAACGCAGATATGGTAGGTCATACTGGAGTTATTGATGCCACTGTTAGAGCAATGGAAGTAATCGATAAAGCGATTGGTCAAATCACAGAAGCTGTACTTGCCAAAAATGGTGCGTTGATTATCACAGCAGATCACGGAAATGCTGAAGAATTAGTAAATCAGCAAACCGGACAAGTTGATACTAAACATTCCACAAATCCAGTTCCTTTGGTAATTGTTCAAAAAAATTTAGAAGCTCGTGAACTTAGTTTTGGAATATTAGCGGACGTTGCACCTACAATACTGGCATTACTTGGACTTCCCAAACCACAAGAGATGACTGGGAGAAACCTACTCGCTTAGTTTTACATTTTCAAGGCTTCAATAAAAACGTTCTTTGGAATCGCTACACTTCCAAACATTTTCATACGTTTCTTTCCTTTCTTTTGTTTTTCTAGGAGCTTCTTCTTCCTTGTAATATCTCCACCATATAATTTCGCGGTTACATCTTTCCTGAATGCTTGGATTGTCTCTCTTGCAATAATTTTATTGTGAATTGCTGCTTGAATCGGAATCTTAAATTGTTGTCGAGGAAGAAGTGTTTTAAGCTTATCTACTACGATTCTTCCTTTGTTTTCTGCATTCGACTCGTGAGAAAGAAAAGATAAAGCCTCAATTGTCTCGTAATTTACCATTATATTAACTTTTGCAATATCACCATCTCGGAAATCTAAAAATTCGTAGTCTAGCGAGGCATATCCTTGAGAAACAGACTTTAGTTTGTCAAAGAATGTTGTGATAATTTCCGCAGTTGGTATCTCATAAGTTAGAGTCACATGTCTTTGGCTGTGAATTAACTGATCGCTTATGTAAGTCATGTTTTTGTAAATTCCACGGTGGGCTTTTGCCAATTCCATCAAACCTCCGATATACTTTTCTGGTGCAATGATTTCAATCTTGTTCCAAGGTTCTTCAATAGTATTAATGAGAGATGGGTCTGGGAATTCAGACGCAGAACGGATAATATAATATCCATCATCTGTGAGGTTAGTGTTGTTGTAATTTGGTAGTTTTGAAAAATCGGATGTGTTGAGTTTTACTCTGTATTCAACACTTGGTGCAGTCGTGATAAGGTCAATGTTAAATTCTCTCTCTAATCTCTCTTGTACTACTTCGAGATGTAGTAATCCAAGATAACCACATAAAAATCCAGATCCTAGTGCTTGAGAGTGTATTTTTGTATATGACAATGCTGCATCATTTAATGCTAGCTTTTCCATAGCATCTCGGAATTCGTTATAGTTGTCACTTTCAATTGGAAATACTGAGGCAAATACCATAGGTTTGACGGGTTTATAGCCCACAAGTGGCTGGATTTCCTCTTTCTCATATGCAGCAAGAGTTGTAAGTGTGTCTCCAACATGAACGTCTCTGATGTTTTTAAGTCCAGTGGCAATATAACCGACTTCACCTGAATTTATATATTCATTTTTAACCATATTGGGATTAAGATAACCAATTTCTATGGGTTCGATTTCAATATCTGAGCCAATTAATTTCATTGCCTCATCTTTTTGTAATCTACCATCTTCAATGTATACTTCTGCTACAACACCTTTGTGCTCATGGTAGTAGGAATCAAAAACTAATGCCCTTAGTGGTTTGTCAGATGTATCTGTGGGTGAATCAATTCTCTCTACGATTCTTTGTAGTAAAACGTCAACACCTTCGCCAGTTTTTCCAGATGTGAGCAATATATCTTCCTCGTCGAATCCAAATACTAATTCAAGTTCATTTTTTAGTGCTGGGACATTTGCATTTGGTAGATCGATTTTATTGATAACAGGTATGATTAGTAAATCATACTCAAGTGCTTTGTAGACATTTGTTATGGTCTGAGCTTGTATGCCTTGTGTAGCATCAACAAGTAAAATTGCACCTTGAACAGCTGAAAGAGATCTAGAAACTTCGTAACCAAAATCAACATGCCCCGGAGTATCTATGAGATTTAAAATGTATGGTTTTTCACTTTGAAATTTATCAATTTGGCCATCGTACTGATACTCCATTCTTGCAGTCTGCAATTTTATTGTAATACCTTTCTCTTGCTCCAATTCTAGAGTATCCATCATTCTGTCAGAACTTTCTCGTTGGCTAACAGTATTAGTCAATTCCAGAATTCTATCAGATAGGGTCGATTTCCCATGATCAATATGGGCAATTATTGCAAAATTTCTAATGTTGTTAATTTTGTTCATATTGGAGCAATTATACAGTAAATCGAATTATTTCTCTTCTTATTTAAATCTTGATATATTTTAATATGCAAAAATTCCTATTAGCAAATACCATCATTATCTTCGGATTGTGTCTATCTTTGGTATATTCCATTGTGCTTTTAGGACCTGGTAATACTGTGGATTCAATTAACGTCTTGATTGGAAGAGCCATATCTATTATTCTTCCCAGTGAGGTTTATGCACATGATATGAATTTTCTGGGCTTCCCAAACGATATAACATCTATAATCAATGGAGACTTAATAATCTCCTCACCGAAAAATTATACCTCAGAAGAACTTAAGTATCCTATGATTGTTCCCACAAATGGTATCGCTGGTCACGGAAATTTTCTTTATCTCCCTGATATTCATCCTGGTATTGATATTTGGACAAACCAGAATGGAAGTGGCCTTCCTGGCAAGAAGCACGGATATGAAGTTTTTTCAGCCTGCTCAGGGGTCGTTTCTCATTATAAAGAGCCAAATGAGGAGATTGAAATAATTTGTGATCGTATTTCAGATACGTTTAAAGATACAGTCCCTTCATTAAATGTTAAAATATTATATTCCCATTTGGGTGATGGAGAGACTGGTGAATCATTTCATAAATTGAAAGTAGGGCAAAGGTTAGAGAAAGGTGAATTTGTAGGATATCAGGGGCATAAAAGTTCTTTTGCACCTGAAAATCGAGTAATTCATTTACATTTTGGAGTATACGATTTGTCAGGTAAAAAGAGTCCACCTCCACCTCTTGATCCCATGTATTACATTGGGATTGATACACATAAAGTTGGTCAAATATTTAATTCTGGATCAAATTAGAATGTTTAAAATAATTATCATATTTCTATCTGTCATTCTTTTAGTAGGATGTACGAAGTCTAATGAAGAGGTAAATCACTTTGAAAAAGGTCAAAACTACTTAGATACTTTTGAATATGATGAAGCTCTCTCAGAATTTCAATCAGGGATTATAAGCACTCCATCTGAAGAGAAGAATTACTTATCAGCTGCTGAAGTATATTCAAAGAAAGGTGATATCGACAAATCTATAGAAACACTTAAGAAAGGTTTTGATGCTAATGCATCAATTTCGATTTCCAATTCTCTAGGACAGATATATCTGACACGAGGAGAATTTGACGAATCTTTAAAGTGGTTTGAGACTTCTTTATTGAAAGAACCATCTGATAAAACTGCAATTAAAGGCAAAATTAACATACTGTCTCTGACTAATAATAACGAGGGATTAAAAAATTACTATGATCAACTTGATTTAGGAACCTTTGATAGTGAAATATACATTATGAAAGCAATCTACTTACTTGATGATACTAAAGAGGCTTCCAGGTTAATAGTTCAAAGTAATACTGTCGATGAGGAAAATACAGATCTTTCTGTTGAATTGAGGATGGCGTTAACTGCATACGAAAATGCAAAAACAATTCATAATCGAAGTGAAATTATTTACATATTGTTAAATTATGGATGGTATGAAACAGCACAACTTCCTATTACAAAAGTACTAAACGATAATCCTTTCTATGAAACAGCTTATGTCTATCAAGGTTTAGTTAATCTACATACATCACAATACGATAAAGCTATTGAAAATTTTCTTAAAGTCAGAGAATTAAATCCCGAAAATATCGACTCATACATATTTCATGCTCAGGTTTTAAGTATGAAAGGGGAGGAAGATAACATGATTGCGCTAATTGAGGAGTTACTTGCAAAAGAAGGGTTGAACTTAACACCAAATCAATTCAATACCATTCAACAGATATATTATGATTTCGGCAAATTTGAGAAAATTGAAAGTTTTTACACAACATTTTCCAAAAGCATTGAAGTTCAGGCAAGTGCCCAAATTATATATTTAGACTCACTGATTAGATTAGAGAAATATAATCAAGCGGACTTAATTATTAAAGAATTTAATAGTGAAAATCTGACTTCAGCTGAAAAAGCTAAGCTCAAGGCCTTTGATGCTTTCACAAGTTACAAACTCGATAGAAAACAAGAGGGCATGGATAGAATCGCGGAAGCTGAGAATATTGACAATACAATTGCTATCATTCATTATTATAAAGGATTAATGATGAAAGATATGGGTAGGGTTTCCGAAGCTGATATAGCATTTGAAAGAGCGATTGAACTCGATTTACGAGGTGATGTCACAAAACTTATTGAAGAACAATAAATTATTTATGAAAAATAATTATAAGAAAATCGTAATTCTAGGATTCATGCTTTTTGGCTTGTTTTTCGTAATCTTTCCCTCACATGATTCGGTTGAAGCTCAAAAGGTTAATAAGTATTCAATCAAAGTAAATAAAAGATTTTCTCAAACTCAGACTGAAGGCAAAGTGATAGTGAATAATGATTATGATTTCAGGATAAAAGTGTTCGATACATATTTTGAAAGAGGTGGTTCTCCACTCCAAGGCTACGGCAAAGATTTTCTGAAAGCATGTGAAAGATATGGTGCACCTGAAGATTGTACATTGTTACCTGCTATTGGATATATCGAAACTCGCAATTGTACTCTAGCGGCATCAGATAGACAAAAAAATTGCTGGGGTTGGGGAGGTGCTGGTGAGAATAGGGTTGTTTTCAAGGACTATCCAACTGCGATAGATCACGTAACTCAGAAGCTGATGACTATCCCTTTCTATAAAACTGAGTTTTTCAATGATCCCGTTTATGCACAATATTATTACTGTGGTCAGCACTGTGACAAATGGGGTACATATGTTCAACAAGCTAGGCAAGACATAAACAACTTGTCGGTTGAATTAGGATATCGTAAGCTTTTTTAGGTATAATATTAGTACCTTAATTTCACAAATCGGAGAAAATATTAATGAAAGTATTACTAATACCAGGTAGTTTGCGTCAAAAATCATTTAACAAGTCCCTTGCAATTCACATCAAGAATTCACAATCTCATAAAGCAGAATTCGAAATTTTTGAAATAAATGATGTGCCCATGTTTAACGAAGATCTTGAGGATAACCTGCCTGAAGCAATCACTAATCTGATTGATTTAATAAAAAGTTCTGATGGAATAATAATTATCACTCCAGAGTACAACAACTCTTTACCGGCACCTATACGCAATGTAATTCATTGGCTAAGCAGAAAGTATTCCAAACCTTATATTTTGAATAAACCACTCGGGATAACTGGGGTAACGGATGGTGGATTTGGAACTGTCAGAGCACAACATGAATTGCTACAAATAGCCGTAGTAGTAGGTTTCAAAGTAGATGCTCATCATCGTTTACCTGTTTCAAAAGCCTACGACGTATTCAATGAAAAGGGTGAAATAATTGATGATGGACTTAAAACAAAAGTTGATTCATTTATAGATAATTATCTTGAATGGATAAGAAACTAATATTTTAATTATTAATTTAAAAAAATGACGAAATTCGAGTTACCAAAACTAGATTATGATTACGGAGCATTAGAGCCCTATATTGATGCGAAGACTATGGAAATTCATCATACAAAGCATCATCAGACCTATGTAGATAAACTAAATGCTGCAATGGAAGGAGAAAGTTGGTTTGATGGTAAAAGTCTTGACGAGATAGTTGCCAACTGGGAAGATGCTCCAGAGGGCAAAAAAGACGCAGTTCGAAACCATGGTGGTGGACACCACAATCACTCTTTTTTTTGGAAAATCCTAACACCTGCTGGTAGTGATAACATTTCAAAAGAACTAAAATCCAAAATTGAAGAAGATTTCGGGTCAGTAGAAGAATGTATTAAGGCAGTAACGGACGCAGCTAGCACACACTTTGGCTCTGGCTGGGGTTGGTTGGTTTTGAACAAAGAATCAAAACTTGAGGCAGTTTCTACACCAAATCAAAACTCTCCTTTAATGTATGGTTACAAACCATTGTTAGGTGTAGATGTTTGGGAGCATGCATACTATCTAAAATATCAAAATAAACGTCCTGATTACCTTGACGCTTTTTGGAAAGTTTTGAATTGGGAGGAAGTATCTAATATTTTCAACAAAATTTAATAGATGACAATTTTTGAAGCAACTAAGTTCTGCATAGTTTGTGGAGGAGAGTCTACTGGAGAGAAAAATTTTAGGAAATGTAAGAAGTGTGGTACTCGCAAGTTTATCAATCCGTCACCAGCAACTGGTGCCATTATTATTAGAGATCATAAATTTCTTTTGACAAGAAGAGCTCACGAACCAGCAAAAGGTAGCTGGGATATACCTGGTGGGTTCACAGAACCAGGTGAGACATTTGAACAATCAATCACGAGAGAAATATTTGAAGAAATGGGAGTCAAAGCTACTTCTATTAAATACTTCAATAGTCAATTTGACTACTATGAGTATGACGGTATTGTGGACAATATAATTGTAGTCAACTTCCTTGTGGAGGTTGACTCATTCGATTTCAAACCGGATGACGACATTACTGAGACCAAGTTCTTTGGTGAGGATGAAGTGCCTTATGGAGACATCAAATTCCCAAGTGTAAGCAATACAATTAAAGAGTATTTTAAACTACATCAAAGCTGATTTCTGATTTCTTCTTTATAGAGCTCAACAGCATCTTGATTGAATGGATTCACATTCATTAATTTACCCAGAAATATTGTTGTCAACATGCCAATCTGTAATAGTTGTCCAATGTGATATGCATCAAGTTTCGGCAGAGTAATTTCATTGAATGAAAGTTCTTGTTTTGTATAAGCTTTTTTTACGGCATTAAAGACAATTGTCATTAATTCTGACTGAGTTTTATTACTAATTTTACTCATTTCGGTGTTTTCTAGGTAATTCTGGGGGTCGCATACATCATTATTTTCAAATTGTTCCAAAGAAATAAATGTTGTAAAAACATTTCTAGGTCCATCAAGATAGAGCTGTGTCATGGAGTGCAAATCGACCGTTCCCACAGAGTAAATCGGAGTAATACCTTTGCCCTCTTTACCAAGACTCTCTGCAAGAAGTTGCCTAAACCATCGTCCAAATGTTGCCAGCTTACTAGAGAATATGAAGCTGTTATAAATATTTTCTCCTTTTTCAGCTTGTGAGAAAAGTGTCAATGCTAGGTTCAATGCAGGATTATTTATGAAATCTTTTAACAATAAATTTTCATTAATTTCCTTTGCTCCGTTTAGTAAAGACGATGTGTCAACACCACATGCTGTAAGTGCAAATAAACTTCCCAATCCAAAAACTGAATATCGATCAACTAGTAATTCGTGAGTATAAATAATTTTTAATGAAAGCTTTTTTGCAATTTTATCTAAATTTGAACCTTCAACAGTAGTTACAATTGAACGTTCTTTCCAGTTAGGCTCAATGCTTTGGAAAACGTTAAGTACATAAGAAAAATTGGACATAGTTTCAGTAGTTGCTCCAGATTTGGAGGCAGTAATCATCAATGCTTTTTGTCCAGAGATATACTTCTTTTTAACAATTTTTAGTAGGTTCTCGTTTTGGTCTGGGTCAATATTCTCAAAGAAAATCATCTCTTTTTCAGGAGTTAATGCATCGTAAACGGTCTGAACACCTAAGTTTGCACCTCCAATACCTACAAAAATTATGAAGTCGAAGCCAATATCGGAGAACTGTTGTAAATAATTTTCTAATTTCGGTAAGTCGCTTTTATGGTCCGGTAAAAATATTAAATCTTCTTCTTGATCAAAACTGGGACGTCTTTTGCAGGATTCTAAGTAGTCAATAAAATCGAAAAGATTTAAATCGCTTACTTGTTCTGATGGCTCTTGATGTGGGATATATTTAATCATTGGAATAATTAATCAAATAAAGAGTAAATTATAGCCAAGTTTCGCACAAAGTCGCGGATTTATCAATTTGGTGTTCTGAATCTATTTCCCCAATAAGGCATTCCAATCTTGGGCAAATTTTACGATTCCTTTGGTTGTTAATTCATGACTAATTTCATAGAGTTCTGGACTTTTATTTAAATCTACTTCCTCATATTGCATCTGTTGTAGGTGTTTCGTATCGAGGTATTCCCCCATGTCCATAAACTGTGCAGGATCAAGATCAATACCAGGTAGTGTTTTGTTAAGTTTTGCCCATTCCTCGTAGACTTTAAGAGGTGCTGTGATAATATCGACCTGAAGATACAAGCAGTATAAGAATTGCTTTATATTTCTGACACTAGCGGCTAATAACTCCACATGATGATCGCTATTTTCATACATTTGTTTGATATTTGCTATTAAATCTACACCTTGAAGACCAATATCATCTAACCTTCCTATAAAAGGGGACACATAAACGGAGGAACTAGAAGCGACTTTTGTTGCAGAATATACAGCAGCAGCTTGTTGTTGACTGAAACAGAGTGTCATATTTAAGTTTACCCCACTTATAGATAATTCCCTCGCTGCAATTAGGCCTTCTTTATTTGTAGGTAACTTAATATGAGCATTTTCAATCCATTCATTAAATTCCAAAGCCTGTTTAATCATTTGTTCACTCTTTGTTTCCAAATCTGCATAAACCTCTATAGAAATTGATCCTTCAGGTATGATTTTCTTAATATCTTGAATAATCTTTCTATATTCCTCTAACAACTCATTTTCTGAAAGGCGAGTTCCATTTGTTAATTTCATGTTTATCTCTGGATTCTGTGCAACTAATGAGGGATTTGTGGTTTGTCCATCCAGATATCCAAGTAAATCAATAGCTTTCTGGGTATCTGTAGGATTTCCACTATCTAGAAATAATTTGGTAGTTGGTCTTTTATCCATGATTTTAGAATGGTATTGTATATTTATATTATACAAAATTAACTATAGATTTTATTGTACTTTTCATTCAAATAGTCACTCCAATATTTAGTATCCAATTCACTACCAGTCAATCGATTTGAAATCTGTCCAAAAGTATAAGTCGCACCATATTGATGAATGTTTTCTGCTAACCAATTATTAATTTTCTTTACACCAACTGAAGAAGGAAGAAGTTCGCTTATTGGAGATAGCTCTTTTTCTAACTTACTTGAAATCTGACTTGCAAAAACGGTACCTAGTGAATATGTAGGGAAATACCCAATGGCTCCCATGCTCCAATGTATGTCTTGCAAACAGCCTTCGGTATCATTTTTCGGTAAAATTCCCAGAATGTCTCGATACATTTCATTCCAAGTAGTTGGAACATCTTCAACCTTGATCTCGTCATTTATCAAAGCTTTTTCAATTTTATAACGTATATAAATGTGTGCGTGGTAAGTTACTTCGTCAGCTTCGACTCTGATTAAACTAGGTTGTACTTGATTGAAATAAGTATAGTAATCATCTGCGTTAAATTTTTCATATTCACTACCCAATTTATGAAACTTCGATAAGTTCTCAACAAAGAAAGCATGTGATCTACCTATATGATTCTCAAAAAACCTTGACTGGCTTTCGTGAAGAGCTAGACTGTAATTTGTGTAAAGTGGAGTAGTGTTTATTTCATCATTATGTTGCAAAAAGTAAAGTGCATGACCAAATTCATGTATTGTTGAGGTAACTGTTCTAGCAATGTCAAAACCTTCGTATCTGGTCGTGATTCTAGAATCCTGTGTTGATAAACCTTCGCTAAACGGGTGTGATGAGATATCCAGTCTAAGCTTTTGGTTATCATATTGAAGGAATTCTAGAATTGATTCGTTTAACTTTTTCGCTCTATCAATATCATATTTTAATGATGAAATCCGGTCCTTTTTCGGATAATTGGGATTATTTTTGAGCGAGAAAAGTAATTTTGTCACTGTATCCGTAACTTTTTTGAAATAATCTTCCAGGAATTCGACGGTAAGTCCTTCTTCAAAAGTGTCCAATAGCGCATCATAGGGGTTAGATTTATAACCCAGATATTCTGCTTTTTGTTTAGAGAGCTCAACGATTTTTTCCAGATTGGGCTTAAAAAGGTTGAAATCGTCTAATTTTCTCGCATTTCTCCAAACGATTTGGGATTCACTGACAGTTTCTTCAAACTTTTCGATAAATTTTGACGGTAGTTTCTGGAATATTTCTAACTCTCTATTTAGTACGCGTATTACTGACTTTTCGTATTCGTTTAAATCCTCGTTTGATGCTAAATCTATTAGATTTATAAACTCTTTAGAGAGGAATAATTGTTGTATAAGTGTTTGAGACTTTGCGAGTGCTTTTCCTCTATATCTAGCACCTTTTGTGGGCATGTATACTTCACCATCCCATGTGGCTAATTTGTTCAAGTGATCTAATGCCCATATGGATTGGTATTTTTCAAGAAGCTCAATGATTATTTTATTTTGGAATAGATTCTTATCCATTAAATATTATTTAAATTTGATGTAAGGGTTTGTTTAATGTCTTTTTTAGTCTGAGTTAGAAGATCGAATGAATTTGTGGAGACAGTATTAGCGAGTGCTTTCCCAATTATATCATAAGGCAGAACTACATAATCTGCTCCGGATTGTTTGAGGAATGTTTTATCTTCAATATATCTAGATACTACAATAGTAATCGGTTTCGGTTTTAATTTATTAACTTTACTTAAAAACAAAATAGTATCTTCAAGGTCGGGGATAGAGGAGATTATCATCTTTGCTTTCTCAATTTTTGCTTTTTCTTGAATATCAATATCTGCTATATCTCCGTAAATTACGTTAAAACCTTTGCGTCTAAATTTTTCCACCACATCTGGGTTGAAATCAATAATTGTAAGTTTCTCTTTATATGATGTCATTTCTTTGAGGAATGCCGTTCCAACTCGATGGGCACCTACAAGTACTACATGGTTTGAAAGCTCCTCAGGGGTCAAGGATCCAATTTTGTTTAGACTTTTTCTTTCAAATATTCCTAATATTTTCTCAAGTTTCAGGAATAGATCGTTACCTTTAATAATTGCGTACGTAGAGAAAGTGAAAGTAATTATTCCTACTAACGTTATAATAGAAACAACTTTGTCAGGAACATGACCGATAGTGTTTCCAAGTATTATAACTATTAAGCTAAATTCAGAAATTTGTGCAACAGTAAGCCCTGAAAGGAAACCAACTCTTTTTGTATACCCTAGGATGCCAAGGAGAACCATAACGATAAATGGATTTCCAACTAGTACGAATACTGATAAGAGAACTGCAGGAAAAATTGCTTCTGAGATGTTGCTGAACTGTAACTCCATTCCAAGTAATACAAAAAATATCATGATAAAGAAATCACGAATAGATTTGATTTTAGTGACAATTTGAAAGCTTTCAGTGGAGTTTGCAAGTGCCAATCCTGCCAAGAATCCTCCGATTTCTACAGAAAAACCAATCAGAGGTGAGCTTACAAATGCGGCAAATCCAAGTGCCCACGCAATGCTTGCAAGTAGGAGGATTTCTTGATTGTTTGAAATAGTGTGAACAATTCTTGGAAATATGGATTTACTTAAGTAAATTATACTTCCGAAAAGTACGATTACTTTTATAAAAATTTCCGCGAGTGTAACTATTGAAAAAGAATTATTAATATCAGAAATTGAAGCGAGGATGATTAAGGCGATGATTGCGAAAAAGTCTTGCACAAGTAAGAATCCAATAGAGATCTTGCCGTACAAGCTGTTTATGTCTTTCTTGTCTGAGAGAAGCTTAACTACTACGATTGTGCTCGAAAAAGTTAGTGCAATAGAGGCATAAAGTGCAGATAAATTACTAAAACCAAGTAGAACACATAACCCAAAACCGATTGAAGAGGTAAAGACGATCTGTCCAATGCCGGTTATTAGTGCGGTTCTTCCGACCGACCGCAGTTCGGAAATCTGGATTTCTAAACCCAGCATAAAAAGCAGGAGTGTTATCCCAATTTTTGAGAGAGAGTGGAGTGCGTCTTGATTTGATTCGGGAAATAAGCCAAGTGCAGTAATTAAAACTCCAGTAAATATATAAGCAAGGATAGTAGGTTGTTTAATCAAACGAAATAGTATTGCTATAACAGCTGCGATAACAACAATTATAGACAATTGGAAAAACATTTCATTCATGGAATATTATTTAATAGACATTTAAAGTTATCATTTTACCAGTGACCTAACAAGTACTATGATTTCTTGAGAATTTCACTACAAGCACAAGAATAATTTTGTTAATATAAATACATCAGTTTGACTGATATAATTGTATGGCTTTTTGAATAAATTACCTAAATCATGAAAAAAGGAATCTTATATACAGACGGAGGAGCAAGAGGAAATCCAGGCCCTGCTGGTTTTGGAGCATTACTCTTTGATGAAAACAATTTACTATTGTCTTTTAACGGAGGGTATTCTCAACATGCTACAAATAACTATGCCGAATATTCTGCACTACTTGTTGGTTTGAAGTTAGCCCAAAAGAACAATATTACTCATTTAGAATGTTACTTGGATAGTGAATTAGTTGTTAAACAATTGAATGGGGAATATAAAGTTAAAGACACAAACATACAATCATTTCATGATAAAATTTTTAAATATATATCTGATTTTGCTGATTGTAGGTTTTTACATGTACCTAGATCCGAAAATAAACATGCTGACAGATTAGTAAATTTAATTCTTGATATCAAAGCAGAATGAAAAGAGTTGAAATAGGAAGTTACTCAACCAAGAAGGGATGGGCAAATCCAGAAATAAAATCAACAAAAAAGACAAAGGTGAAAACAAAGAAGTCTAAACCTAAATCGAAGAGAAGGTTCAAGGCTTTAACATTTCTTGCTATTTTCTTTTTACTCGGAGTATGCGGATTCCTTTTTTTCAACTTCGGTAATCGAGTTCCAGGAATGAATATTCCTTTGATTCAACCTGCTCAATCTCTTTGTACAAATGTACTTGATCCGAAATGTTGGACAGAGAATTTTAGACCTCAATTAAAACAAACTAATGGTGTCACAAATATGCTTGTTGTGGGAATGGATACTAGGAAAAACGATAAAGGTCTATTAAATACAGATACAATCGCTTTAATATCCTATGATCATCAATCTGGAGAGACTATGTTGCTTTCGATACCACGTGATTTCTACTCTGCAAAGTATGTCACAAGAATAAATGCTATTTATGCATTTACCAAAGACAAGGACAAGACTGACCCTTATAAATATCTGAAAGATGAGGTGAGTAACATTACGGGTCAAGAAATCCACTACTTTACCACTGTTCAATTTGAATCATTCACTCAAATAATTGATGAGTTCGGTGGTATAGAAGTCTGTCCAGAAGATTCTTTTACCGCACAGTATCCAAATGATTATCCCAAAGCAGGTGAGTCCCAATGGCTTTATTATCAATTTAAAGAGGGTTGTCAAACTGTTGATGGTGAGAAAGCACTTGTATATGCTAGATTTCGCTATGTCTCAAGAGGTCCTAGTAGTCTAGCAAGTGATTTTTCCAGGGCAAGAAGACAACAAGAAGTTATAGAAGCATTAAAGAATCGCGCTCTAGCACAAGACATGTCAATTACAGATCGTGCATCGACTTATTGGAAATTGATTCAGAACTTTATGGATAATATTGATACCAATATAGGTTTTGAAGACGTGTTAGCTGGATTGAGTCATCTTGACAAGGCTTCAAAAGATCCGTTAAAAGTTGTGTTAGATCCTAACTTTGGAGGAATCAACAAATTTATAGTTACCGATTCTTCAAGTGGTGCATATTACATCAAATCAAAGGATCCGACATATTCAAAAATTCATGAGGAATTAGACAATATTTGGGATAATGCTGAATTGTATAGAGAAAACCCAGGAATATTAGTTATAAATAGAGGTAAAACATATCTTCCTACAAATCATCCTGTCAAACTTGCAGAAGAAGAAATACCTTTTACAACATTTTTTAGCTATAAAAATGAATTCAGTAAAGCAGACTTCGTAGGAGTCAAGATAGTCGATTTCACGGATGGGAAAATGCCAGAAACATTAGAACTTCTTCAAAAAGAAATCCCCGGCTCTGAGGTCGTAGATTACTTAGACATTGGTTTGACTCGAAGCAGTGAAGATGAAGATTTCGTGATTTTGGTTGGACTTACATTATCAATTACACCTACAACAAGATAACATGAGTAAAATCACCACTACTCTTAATTCACTCTTTTATATTAGAAAAACCTTCAAATACATAAAAACGAATCCCTGGAGTTGGAAATATCTAATCATCCCTTTTTTCATTAACCTCATACTTTCTATCGCGCTTTGGATATTCTTGTTTAATCTAATTCAAGGATTTGTACTCGGTTTAGGTTTCCTAAGCATTATCCCTGGATTTCTAACTGGAATTATATCCTTTCTAGTATTGGTAATTACATTTCTGACTACTATCTATTTGTTCTTTTTGTTAGCAAATATAATTGCATCACCTTTTAATGGACTTCTAACAGATAGGATGTTGAGTATGGAAGGGATCGAATCTGAGAACAAAACGGATGTAGTTAGTTTGGTAATGAGAGAGATTCTCAGGGCGATAAAATTCGAAGTTCTAAAATTGGTACTTGTTTTGCTTTTGTTTATCGTTAGTTTGATTATAACTGTGATTCCTGTCATCGGAGTTTTACTTGCAGGTTTGGTCAATTTTATAGGTAATACATATTTATCATTGGTTGATTACTTCGATCCAGGTCTATCATATAAGGGAGTAGATGTTACTGGAAGGTTTAAATACGTTAAACACATAGTTAAGGATAGCTGGGGGTTCTTTCTTGTAAGTGGATTGATTATGTATATTCCTTTAATTAATATCGTGTATATCCCACTTGCCGTTATCACTGCAAATTTGGTCCTCATTGAGAAAGACAAATCAAGTTAAGTTTTATTCAGCTGTAGTGTTGGAATTGATGTACTTTTCGTGTTATCTTATTATATATAGAAAGAAATTATTCCACACTTTATGGATAAAGAAATTGATATCTCAACCTTAGTTGAGGCCATTTCAAAACTTAAGAACGATGATGAAATAGAAGCGTTTCTGTCTGATATTCTTACGAAATCCGAACAACAGACATTAACTATGCGCTTAAAAGTGGCTAAGTTATTAGACAAAGGCTCCCCCTACAAACAAATTGAGAGGGAAACTGGAGCAAGTTCTGCTACAATCGCAAAAATAAGTGAATACTTGAAATATGGTTATGATGGTTATCGTACAGTAATTGAAAGATTAGATAATAAATAATTTTTACATTAATAAAATGGCAACGACCAGTAATGTTACTCAAAAACCACTAGTAGATGCATCCGAGATTGTTGCACAAGCTTCTAAACCTGCAGTAAAAAATATTGATAAGAAGCCAGTTCTTATTGTAGTTGCAGTGGTTTTATTATTAACTGCTCTTGTTTTTGGTATATATTACTTTTTTGTTTATAGAGACAATGTTGACCAAACAGAAGATGTAAATGCAAGTGTTTATACTCCTGGAGAGGATGAAATTGACTATTTTAACGAAGAATACAATTTCAAAATGATTGTTAAAAAAGACTGGAACATCAATGAGTTTGGTACAAAAGTAGAATTTAAAATTGGTAGTGAGGGTATTATTTATTTCGAAGCATTCGAAGATAGTGAGTTTGCAAATATTAGTGAAATCGATGAGCGCTTTTGTGATTCATTCGAAGAAGGTTTTAGAGAAGGTCTATCAGGAAGCGAAGATGCTGACAATTTTGATTTTCAACTATTCCAACAAGGTGAACTAAACGGATGCACAGCAGAAGGACAAATTGCAGAGCTTAGACAAATGTATAATGTTTTTTATAACCCCGAATTAAAATTAGTTTATAGTTTGTTTTATTCTTCCGCTAATCCTGAAAACGAGCAATTACTAGTAGACTCTATGTCTAGTTTCAGACTTGCTAACTAATTATTGCTCCACCTAAGCATCTATCGTCATTATAGAACACGATACTTTGACCTGGTGTTATGGCTCTTTGTGATTCATTAAAGATAAACTCTTTTTTTGTTAGATCAATTTTTCCCTTCGCAGGTTGGTGTCTGTACCTTACAGAAGCACTAAGGTTTTCAATATTAAATTCATCAGTATTAATTAAATGAAGATCTTCGAAATTTACAGTTTTATTAAATAATGCAGGATTATCTTTTCCTTTTGCTACATAGAGGATGTTATTTTCAGAATCTTTAGAAACAACATAATAAGGCTCACCTGCACCTCCAATCCCGATACCTTCACGTTGACCGATTGTATAGAACATTACACCATCATGTTTCCCAACGGTAATATCGGTATCAATATCTTTAATATCACCAGTTTTTACATGGATATTCTCACGAAGAAAATCTTGCACATCAATCTTACCTATAAAACAAATTCCTTGACTATCTTTCTTTTTGGCGTTTGGTAGTTTGTATTTCTCTGCAAGTTTACGAACTTCTGATTTTTGTAATTCACCGATTGGGAATAGTGATTTACTTAGTTGTTCTTGGTTTAATCGATGGAGAAAATAAGATTGATCTTTATTGTTATCAACACCTTTTAGAAGTTTAAAACCTTTATCGTCTTCAATAATTCTTGCATAATGACCTGTCGCAATTAACTCTGCTCCATATTCTGTTGCGTATTGTAAAAATAGCTTAAATTTTATCTCTTTATTACATAGTACATCTGGATTTGGAGTTCTGCCTTTGGAATACTCATCAAAAAAGTACTTTACGACTATATCTCTGTATTGTTTTTCGAAATTTACTGATTTGAAAGGGATACCTAATGTTTTGCAAACATCCTCCGCGTCTTGTTGATCCTTTTCCCATGGGCAATCAGAATTTACAGAAAAGTCTTCTCCAGACCAATTCTTCATAAATATTCCGGTAACGTCATACCCTTGTTCTAGAAGTATTGCAGCTGAAACAGCACTATCCACTCCACCCGAAAGTGCGACAGTGATTTTTGTATTAGGTTTGATTTTTCTCATAGGATAATTATACACCATGGAAAGCATTAGTAGGTGCGTGTTTATGGCTTTAGTGTGATTGTCTCGGGATAATGGTCATGCCAAACATACCAATATGATTGTATGTATTGCGTTTCTTGATTATTTATTAATAATTTAGTAAAACCATCCTCAGAAATTGCACTCACATTGGTTTTCTCATCTATTTTAATTGAAAAATCTTCTTTCTTTGCATCTATAGAATTCAATGCATAAATTTGGTCACCTAATTCAAAGGCATAAACTGTATCTTTTACTTCGAATTCCTCAGAAATATTTATAACCTCACTAAGCGTTGTCTTATTTTCTTCGTAATCTTCGAAACTTTTATCTTGGTAATTTCTCCTAAAACCAGTATCAAAAGTCATTAGTTTAGATTCTGGATATTGCTCTACAGCATTCTTAATCGACATTATCTTAAAATTCTTCCGTGTGAGACTTTGTCCTACACTATCCCCGACAACTGCTTTCCCATTTAACTGACTCCAAAGTGAATCTGTCAAATCATCATAGAAAAGATCATTATTCCTATATAATAGTCCAGTAGTGCCAAATGTAAATGTTTTGTCCTTGAGATTTCTTTCATACACTGCGGGTGAATTACATAAAGCACAGAATGATACTAGTATTGGCTCATCGTCTAGAAAATCGTTAATCACTAAATGTTGTCGAAGAATTTTTAATGGATATATTTTTGTCTCGTCTAGCCCTTCCAAAACAATGACATTTTCTTCATTGTTAATGCATTTTTTCACTTCGTCGTGTTTTTGCGTGAATTTTGGATTGTTAATTGGGGGGATTTCGTTTACTGTTAGTTTTGTTCTAATTATTTGATTGTATTCAATTATTGAAAATTCGGTATTGGTTTGTGGCTCATATTTGTCCAATTGTATGATTTCTTCGTCAGGTGTTTGATAACACTCAAAATCAGAAGTTTCTGGAGAGTCTTTTTTATCTGATATGTTTCCTGTTGCAATTTGCATTACAAATAGTCCTACAGCAAAAATGATGGCAATCAACCAAACTTGATTATAAATTTTTGCGATAGTATTATACTTTTGCAGAATTGGGTTTTTGCTAGACATGGTAAAATCATTCTATCATTAAGTATTTAAAAAATGACAAAATTTACTTTTATAACATTCGGAAAAGTAAAATCCGAACCAATTAAGGAGCTCATAGATTATTATCTAATGCTTCTGGGTAAGTATGCTAAAACTGATTATAGAGTATTAAAAGATGTTGACGGAAGACATGTTGAGGTGACTGATCTTAATTCTAGCTTTAGAGAGTTGGGATATACAATTGCAGTTACAGAACATGGAACAGACTTCACTACGGAGGGTTTTAAGTTCTTTGTGGACAAAAGATTTAGATATGAAAATAATATCACCTTCATATTTGGTAATGCTTTTGGCTTACATCAAGAGTTTCTACAACGATGCGACTATTCAGTTGCACTATCAAAACTTACTTTTACACACGAAATCTCTATCGTTTTGATGATTGAGCAATTATATCGTGTCTTAAATTTGACTAATGGAGGGAGTTATCACAAATAATGAAGCATCTTGGACACATTGACCACAAAATTATAACAGGTGAATATAACGATATTTTAAATAAAGAATTTCTTGTGAGACAAGCAGTTAGGTCGGTAATAAGTCGGCAGGATAAAAAAATTGCCATGGTATATTCTTCTAAGTTCGATACTTATAAAATCCCAGGGGGAGGTATCGAAAAAGGTGAAAGTTTAATTGAAGCTTTAAAAAGGGAGGCATTAGAAGAAACAGGTTTAGAGATTTCTATAAATCTACCACTTGGTTTGGTTACTGAACTTAGGACAGACTTTTCAAAATTTGAGGAGGGAATGTTTCAATTTTCCTACGCTTTTCTTGCGAATTATGATAAAAATCTTCAGGATGTTTCTTATACTGAATCCGAATTAGAAGAAGGTTTTTCTTGGGAATGGATTGGGATTCATGAAGTTATGAAACATATGCAATCATCAAAAACAAATTCTTACAATAAAAAATTCGAATTAGCACGAGATTTGTTAATTCTTAATGAAGTTAAAAAATTAATAAAATGATACTCACCAATTTAATTGAAATTAGTTACAAAAATATTTTAAAACCGATTTTTTTTAAAAAAGATCCAGAAGATGTTCACGATAGAATGCTAAAAGTTGGACAAACATTAGGGAGTGTATCTTTCCTCAAATCTATAACCAAGCTCCTTTTCGATTTTGACCATGAAAAATTGGTACAGAAAGTGGATGGTTTAACTTACAGAAATCCTATCGGATTGTCTGCTGGTTTTGATAAAGATGCGAATTTGATAAAAGTGATTCACAGTGTCGGCTTTAGTTTCGCAGAAATTGGTTCAGTAACTTTACATCCATACGCAGGAAACCCAAAACCAAGATTGTACAGATTGAAAAAGGATAAAGGTTTAGTAGTTTTCTACGGATTGAAAAACATAGGTGTTGATAAAATTATTGACAAAATAAAGAATAACTATAAATCTTCAAATGGAAATATATTGGGAGTATCTATAGCCAGAACCAATTCAGTAGAAGCTAGTGGATTCGAAGAGGGTATAGAAGACTACAAGGGATCATTCGAAAAACTTGTGAATTCAGATATCGGTGACTATTACACAATTAATATTTCATGTCCAAACACTTTCTATGGTGAACCATATTCAACACCAGAACGATTGGATGGTTTATTAACTTCGCTAAGACAAATAAAAACCAAAAAACCAGTTTATCTAAAAATGCCAATTAATTTACCATGGGATAAATTTGACCCCCTTGTAGAAACCGCAATTAAACATAAGATCACAGGTGTGATAATTGGAAATTTAAACAAAGATCGAAATAGTGAATATATTACTGAGGATTATCCAGATGATATGAGAGGCGGAGTTAGTGGACTTCCAACACGAGAGCTATCTAACAATTTAATAAGATTAACTTACAAAAAGTATAAAAGTAAAATTACAATAATTGGAGTTGGAGGAGTTGATTCTGCGGAAAGTGCATACGAAAAAATTTGCTATGGTGCAAATCTGGTACAAATGATTACAGGTATGATTTTCAACGGCCCGCAACTTATTGGGCAAATTAATAAAGGGCTGGTAGATTTATTGGAAAAAGATGGATATGAAAGCATCTCAGATGCTGTAGGAAGTAAAGTGTAATTATAGTTGATCAATCACTCAGGTGCTGAAAGAGGTAGATATTAAGTATATCTTTTTCAAGCTCCTCAACTTCTCTTTCAATTTGCTCAAGAAGATTGATTAATTTTTGATAATCTCCTGTCATAGTTTCCTATTGAAAATTTATCCTATTATAAACACAAATTCAATGAATAAGTGTATATATTAATTATATCATTTATGGGTATGGCATGGTGAAGAATAAACGAGAATACTTTCAAGTTTTCTGATTTCTGCTATTATATTTAGTATAAGTATTCGAAATATGAGAAGATTTTTACTGCCAACCTCTCAAAACAACTACACTCCATACCTTTTGCATAGATCTGCATTGGTTATCTATGTATTGGTTATTTTCCTTTTCAATGTTGTTGTTGGACAACTAGGATTGAGCAAAGTACAAGCAGCAGTAGATGCAGGGACCTTGTACAGCCTTCACAATTCTAATCGAGCTGCAAATGGTCTTGGAGGTCTTACAGTCAACAACCAATTAGTTACTTCAGCAACCAACAAAGCGCAAGCAATGTTATCATCTGATTGTTGGGATCATTATTGTCCTCCTGGAACATCCCCTTGGAGCTTTATTCTAAACGCAGGTTATGAATATATATATGCTGGGGAGAATCTTGGGGAAGGTTTCACGAATAGTAGTACTTTAATGAATGCTTGGATGAATAGTCCAACCCACAGAGCAAATGTTCTGAGTGGAAACTTTACAGAAATTGGTATTGGATTTGCTTATGGTAGTTATCAAGGCAATCCAAATAATACTATTGTAGTAGTTCATTTCGGTTCTAAACAGAAAGTTACTGCACCTGCGCCCACTGCAAAACCAGTAACTCAGGTGACAACAAAGACAGTAACTCCCACAAACAAACCAGTACCAACAGCTGTCCCTACTATCGTCCCTACTAATATTCCAGGAACGAATATCACAGAACCACAAATTGGAGCCGTTCTAAATACCAATCAGCCAGAAATAAAAGGCACTAAACCTGACATTAGCGTAATAGATATATTTATAAATGAAATTAATGTTGGTAGAGTTGATTCGAAAGGTGAAAATTTTAGCTTCAGACCCTCAGCTCTAGAGGATGGAACAGAAACGCTTAAAGCGGTTAGTTATATAAATGACAAGCAAGTTAATGAGTCCCCAGTAGTAAACTTCACAATAGACACGGTTGCCCCGGAGATTGATCAAGAAAAGATGGAAATTAGTTATCTTGGAGAAGGTGAGGATGAAATGATTAAATTTAAAATATACAGTACTGATGACACAGTAAAGGTCTCTACAAATCTAATCAGCGATATATTTGTAAAAAGTGAAGACGGTTCATGGGAAATCCAATTATCTAAAAAATTATTGGAAGGTGAAGTTGTATTAGGTATTACCGCTGAAGATTCTGCTGGTAATCAGACTATTCTAGAGATGCCCAGTAATGAGATTTTAGGACAATTTGAGCATAATTCTTTTTTAGCTCAAGACTATGAAGGTAATGACATTCGAACAATTATTTCGGGGTCACTTTTGAGCTCAATTAATGCTGGGGGTATTCAATCACAGGTCAATTTTGCATTTATAATGATACTATTTGCATTGTTTATGTTCGATTTCTATGTAATCCACAGGTCAGGGCTTACCGGGGTCAAACGAAGTAAATCACATCTACACCTCTCAGCAATGATAATACTTATTTTAGTTGTATTCATGGGAGGATTCGGAGGATCAATAATCTAATGAAGACATTTGTTCAATATACAAAGCGTCCATACATTTATGCAGTGATGATAACTATCGGGATAATGGCGCTTTACAGTATTTTGCATACCTCTAGTGCAATTAGTTACTTCGCAGCCTCTATAAGTTTATACACACTTTTACTTTTTGAACTTTATAGTACTAAGTTTTATGCAACAACGTTTGATGATCAATTCGAATTAACATCAAGAAGTAAGAAGCACAGGAAGGCTCATTGGGTGCATCATTTAATAATGCCGACTGTATTGTTTGTGAGTATTGTTCTATTCGTTTTTGCAAATTCACAGCTTAATATGGCTTTGGTAATTGCATTAATCTCACTTGTTCTATTCTCAATTCTGTTTTTAAATATCAAGGCATACTATGAGAATAAATATAAATTAGAAAATAAAACAGCTAATGTGTATGACGTGATTAGTATCGCGAGTGTATTTATGCTTGCTTTTTCTATTTTCGTTGTCACAGCACTGTTGGGAGAGTTATATATTATCTCTGGATTAATGAACACCGCTGTGTTAATTATTCTGGGTTACTTAACACTTGCAAGATACCATATAATAAATAAACAAGGCGGAATGATGCTATTTGCAATGTTGTTGGTATACTTTAATTCATTCCTCGCGCTACTGAACTTTGACATTTCAATAGTCGCACATACTATACTTACAACTTTCGTATACTATTACTTCACCGCTGTTGTTAATCATTACGAAGAAAAATCACTAGATTTGAAGGTAATTATCGAATATCTTGCAGTATTTGTGATTATTTTCGTTATAATAATACTAGGTCACATATAAACTTGCCCGCTACTTTATATTATTTCTATAAATAATGGTCGACCCAACATATGTGCAAAAGGGATTTAAATTATCAGAAAAATCAAAGGAATATATTAATACAAAATTAAAGAAACATGCAGAATTGCTTTCTAAATCAACTAGCATTACTGTTCATGTACGATCTAACAAAAACTATCCCCCAAATAAACAGTATCGAATGGAGATAAATGTTACGATGCCTCATACATTCATCAAAGTCGAAGAACGAGGTATTTCCGTAGAGGCGCTCATAGATAGTTTAGAAGTTCTATTAAAAAGAAAACTGACAAGATACCAGGAGCAATTCAAGAAATGGGATAAACAAGAACCCTGGAAAATTAAAGAAGCAAAAGAGTCGGCAGAGGAGTTTATTGAGCAAGACTACAATTATTCGGATTACAAGCCAGTCGTAAAGAAATTAAAATTTGACACCAATAGACCAATGCATGTAGGGGAAGCTATAGAAAGACTAGAGATGTCAGGGAAGAATGCTTTTCTGTTTAGAAATATTTCAACCGAAAAATACTCCATGTTGTATAGAAACAGTGATGATGAATATGAGTTAACGGAAGCTGATGTTTGAAGAGAACCAACATTATAGAGCATTTCTGGCAGTAACACCTTCGGAAAAAATTAAATCTGAACTTAGAGATATTAACAGAAGATTCAAGAAATACGCACGGAATTTCAGATTCGTACCATTAGATCAGCTGCACATTACGCTTCAATTCATGGGAAATGGCGTATCTGGTTACAGTTTAGATGTAATCAAAGATAATCTTGCAACACTTTGCGAAGATTGGAACGAACTTGATGTAAAAATCAATAAACTAAATTTTGGTTTTCCAGGTCAAAATGTTGCTACACATCTATACTACTCGGTTGAAGATGATAGTGAATTAAATACACTAACAAAGTCTATCCATGAAAATATAAAAGACTTAGGATTAGCGGATGTAAACAAAAAGAAAGATCATGGGAAACTAATTAACCATATGACTGTCGCAAGAGTCAAAGGACATACTAGTAGAAGTTTTACGAGAGAAGTCAAAGATTTCGTAAATTCAATAGAGATTCAAAATATGAACCTCGAGATCTCTGAAGTTAAAATTATCTCCAGTATTTTCAAAGATAACACAACCAGTTATTTTGATCTTGCAACTTTTGAGTTAAAAAAAGGGTGAAGAATTCTCCACCCTTTTAAAAAATTATGGGTCTAGACAACTTTAGAGTGGATTTTTTCTAAATTCTGAGAGAAGTATATCATAAATTCTTCCCCTATGATTCCATCTGAACT
>JAJTYI010000001.1 GCA_021463645.1 bacterium | reverse complement strand
TTATAACTCTGAGAGGATTTTGTTCAAGTCGTTTTCGGTTAAGTTCCCTGGAAGAGTGTTGTATACATCGATAGCTTCGTTTTTGTCGACTGAGGGTTTACCTGCGAATTTCTGAATTTCTTCGCCCATTTCCAAATCAATATTTATAGGTGTTCTTTGAGCGCCAATCATACCGTTGACTGGATTGATGACATTCAACATGTAGGCATTACCACAAATTGAGCATTTCAAATGAAAGACGGTATTACTAGGGGAAGATTTCACAATTTTGAAATTTGTCTCGGTGTATTTTGATCCGCAATTATCACAATGCTTCGGAGCAACAGCGAGCAGATTTTTAAGTATATTTTCGTCTTTGTTGTTAAAGTTATCTTGCATTATTCTAGTATAACTATATTTTTTGTTTATGGTCAACTGAATTAATTGATTTTTTTATCGTTTGCAAACTGAGGTTAGCACATTTAATTCTCGATATCGTTAATTCAACCTTGATTATCTTGAGTAAGTCATCTGTTGTGAGCTTTTGAATTTGTTTAATATCTTTACCTTTGGCATATTCTGTCAGCTTTGAAGCTGAAGCAATTGCTACTGCACATCCTTCACCAGTAAAACTAATTTCGTCAATCTTGTCTTTCTTGAGTTTGACAAATAGCTTAATTTTATCACCACAACTGGAATTTTCTAACTCTATTATAGCATCTGCGTCAACGATCTCGCCATAATTTCTAGGATTTTGATAGTGATCGATCATATCTTGACGGTATAAGTCCATTATCTTTTAAATTGAGTAATAAGCTTTTTTATAGAGTTTGATAATCTTTTTACATTTTCGATGTCGTTGTAAATGTATAGTGATGCCCTAGCTGAAGCTGGAATTTTTAGGGTTTCTCTATGTAATATCTGGCAACAGTGGTGTCCCGCTCTGATAGCTATATTGTCTTGATCTAGAATTTGTGCGATGTCATGAGGATGAATTCCTTCAATACTAAAGCTAAATACAGGTCCTCTTTTCTCGAAGACTGGTGGTCCATATAGGGTTAGTTCTTTAATATTTCTTAATTCATCTAAAGTAAATCTCGTTAATTCAGACATATGTTTCTCAATTTCTAAGGTGTCTTGTCGTTTTAAATAATCAACTGCTTTTGACAAACCAATAGCTCCAGCAATGTTAGGTGTACCTGCTTCAAACTTCTCTGGAAGTTCTGCAGTAGTAAAAGAATTTCTTTTTACAGTGGATATCATACCTCCTCCAACTTTAGAAGGGTTTAATTTTTCTAGCAAATTCTTCTTTCCATACAAAACCCCAATTCCAGTTGGTCCCATCATTTTGTGTCCAGAAAATGCATAAAAATCTATACTTTTACTATTTGATAAATCAATTTTGTGATGTGGTACATATTGTGCGCCATCTCCAATACAAAAAATGTCAGGTGAAATCGACTTAACTTTTGAAAAAATAGCGTCTAGATTATTTATCGTACCAAGTACATTGCTCATATGTGTCAACGAAAGAATTGACACGTCATTTTTTTTAATTGCATCGTATAAGCTTTCCAAGTTGAGTTCGTATTCTTCAGTCAACTTGACGTATTCAATATTCCAACCTAAATTCCCAGCCAACATCATCCAAGGAAGTGTGTTACTGTGATGTTCCATCTCGGATAACAAAATTGTCTTCTTACCTTTGGAATCTTTAAAATGCTCAAATAGTATTTGTGCAAGAATATTCATTGATTCAGTTGTGCCTGATGTGAAAATTATTTCTTCAGGTTTTGCCCCAACAAATTGTGCAATATTACCTCTAGCGTTTTCAAATTCAATGGTAGCTGTCTCTGCAAGTTTGTGAATTCCACGATGGACATTAGAGTTATAGTTCTGATAGAAATCGACAATAGAATCAATCACAACTTGAGGTTTCTGTGTGGTTGCTGAGTTATCCAAGTAAACCAAGTCAGGGTTGTTATTGAAGATTGGGAAGTCGGATTTATTCATTAATTCGTAAACATAAATATACCCATTAATGTACCACCTGCAGCCCCAACAAGAGACCATAAACGAGCATTCCTAATGTCTTTTGCTGTAGGAGTGGGATCTATGTCAAAGTTTTGCTTGGCTTGTAAGCCAGGCATATATTTTGCAACTCCATAAAGGATAGTTGCACCTAATACACCCATCATAGTTGTTGGTACTGTAGTTGATAAGAATTCTTCCATACTTAATTATAACATTTTATCAATTGGTTGCGCCGACTACACGATATAAATAATTAGTTACAGTAATCAAACCACCTATGACTGGTGGTAAATATTTTTGTAAATTATTCATAAATTTGATTTCATTTTCTGTGGGGTATTCAGGACGACCGATATCAAATCTTCTGGCAAAGACAAATGCAAAGTGTGATATAACTGTCGAAACAGCTCCTGCGAATAATGACTCGGTGATTGTACCTGCCTGATTTTCCATTATGATGAGTTAGTTATCTTAATATTTATATCACTCAAGAATCCATCAACTAAGAGAGATTCGGCGTCAGTTTTATTTAAACCTCTACTTTGTAAATAGAAAAGTTGATCTTGGTTCACCTGTCCCACAGTTGCACCATGGCCTCCTTTGACATCATTTTCTGTAATTTCTAGGCTGGGAATAACTCTTGCACTAGCATCAGCACTCATTATCAATGCATCTAGTCTTAAATAGGCATCGGTATATTTAGCACCTGTATTAATGACTAAGTTTCCAATCATGTCAAAAGAGGATTTGTCAAAGACAACTGCTTTGACTATGGTGAGTGACTTTAGGTTGGGTTTAGTATGGATGACAGTTAGTTCTGTCTTCAACTTCATATCTTTTTTCCCAACAAAAACACCATAGATCTCAGTATCCTCATTAATGAGAAGTTCAATTTTTGGTTTTGTTAAGTCTAGTATTATTGTCTTCATTATTTGTCACTCCTGCGAAAGCAGGAGTCCATTTAAATTAAATCGTCTTTCTAGAGTTCCCCGTTTTCACGGGGAAATGAAATGTTTAGCCCTGAATTCTGAACTCATTTACCCAACACTTCCCTCCATACTCATCTGTATCAAAGCATTCATCTCCATTGCGTATTCCATGGGCAATTCCTTGAGTATTGGCTCGATAAAGCCGGATACTATCATTGCGGATGCCTCCGCTTCCGAGAGACCTCGTGACATTAAATAAAATAATTGTTCTTCATTTACTTTACTAACACTTGCCTCGTGTCCTAATGTAACTTGTTTTTCATTTATTTCATTTGTTGGATATGTGTCTGTTCTTGATTCATTATCAAGAATTAAAGCATCACATATCACGCTAGATTTGGAATTTTTTGCACCTTTAGTGATTCTTAACATTCCACGATAACTTGTCCTTCCACCATCCTTACAGATTGATTTTGATGTGATTACACTCGATGTGTTCGGTGCTCTATGTATGATTTTTGCTCCAGCGTCTTGGTGTTGGTTTTTGCCAGCTAAGGCAATAGAGAGTACTTCCCCATGTGCTCCGGGTTCTACTAAATAAACAGAAGGATATTTCATTGTGACTTTCGATCCCAGGTTGCAGTCGATCCACTCCATAATTGCATCCTGGTATGCAACAGCACGTTTTGTGACAAGGTTGTAGACATTACTCGACCAGTTTTGAATTGTTGTGTAGCGAACTCTAGCACCTTTTTTGACAATAATTTCGACAACAGCACTATGAAGTGAGTCAGTGGTGTAGGTAGGTGCTGTACAACCTTCGATGTAAGTCACCTCACTATCTTCGTCGGCAATGATTAATGTTCTTTCAAATTGACCCATGTTTTGTGCATTTATCCTGAAATATGCTTGAAGAGGAATTGTGACCTTTACGCCTTTTGGTACATAGATAAAACTTCCACCACTCCAGACAGCTGTATTCAATCCAGCGAATTTATTATCCGAGTAGGGGATTACTTTTCCAAAATATTGTCTAAAAAGTTCGGGATATTTCTTGTATGCTGAATCAGTATCTAGAAATACTACTCCTAATTCATTCCATTTCTTCTGCATGCTGTGATAAATTACTTCCGATTCATACTGGGTCGCAACTCCCGCTAGAAACTTTCTCTCAGCTTGTGGGATGCCTAGTCTTTCAAATGTCTCTTTTATATTTTCTGGAACTTCTGACCAATTTCGTCCTTGCTTCTCTGTGGCTCTGACGAAGTAGTGGATTTTATCAAAATCAATTTCAGATAGATCTGCTCCCCAGGTGGGCATTTCTTTTGAGATGAAATATTCAAAAGCTTTCAATCTCAAATCGAGCATCCATTCATCTTCGTTTTTTAATTTTGAAATCTTTTTGATAATTTCCTCATTAATTCCAGCACCAATGTCTGTTTTTGAGATATGTTCATCACTGAATCCATATTTTTCGTCATAATCCATGTTTATTTGACGTGCGAGTTGAGTCTCTTCTTCAAGCAGATTGCCAGCATTTGTTTTTTGATGTTGTAGGGATTTATCAGACATTTTTGAATTGTTTATATCCGTCTTTTTCAATTTTATCTATCAGTTCCCTATCTCCGCTTTCTACAATTTTTCCATCACTTAACACGTGGACATAATCAGGATTTATATAATCGAAAATACGTTGATAGTGAGTAATAATCAACACTCCTAGTTTTTTCTCGGAAGCAATAATATTGTTTACAGCTTGAAAAACAGATTTCAATGCGTCCAAATCAAGTCCTGAATCGGTTTCATCGAGAATTGCATATTTAGGTTTTAACACTGCTAGTTGTAAAATCTCAGCTTTTTTCTTTTCTCCTCCAGATAAATCCTCATTTAAGTTCCTATCCAGAAGACTTTCAGAGAAATCTAACTCTTGTGCCTTCTCTTTGAGAAGTTTTCGAAATTTGAATACTGGGAGTTTTTCTTTGTCAGATTTGCTTGAGTTATAAGCTAATCTTAAGAAATTTGAGAAATTCACACCTGGCACCTCAACAGGATATTGATAAGCAACAAAAAGACCACTATGAGCTCTTTCGTTCGCTTCTTCCTCAGTAATATTCTCACCATCAAGCTCTATAGAGCCGTTGGTGATTTCGAAACTCGGATGTCCCATCAATGTCTTCGATAGTGTGGATTTACCAGAGCCGTTCGGGCCCATCAAAACATGAAGTTCTCCAGGCTTTATTTCTAAGTTCACTCCTTTGAGGATTTCTTTTCCATCAGCAGACTGACAGTATAAATTTTTTATTTCTAACATTTTGTATAATTAAGGAAATGTTATTTTAACAGAAAGGACATAGCGAAGTTATATTTTTTAAATTTGACCAATATTATATATGGCGAATGGATATATATGCAAAACGTAAAGGTATGATATAATTTATTCAACTAAATTATTAACTAAAAAATATGGCTTATGGAGTTGATCACTATCAAGACTTAGCTGATTTGGACATGCAATCAGAGACTCAACCTACCTCAAATCGAAGTAAATTAGCATGGATTTTAGGAGGTGTTGCTGCAGGTGCTGTATTGGGAGGAATAGCATGGGCTATAGGGGCGGATCGTCTAGATGCATGTGCTGTTGAAAATTGTTTATCTGGTGCAGTACAATTGGTCTCACCTAATTCTCCGTTCACTGGAGAAAATCTTCCTGAACTAATACAAAGTTTTGGCTTAGGACAATAATTAAACGACTGGGAAAATCTGTTGTCCAGTCTGTGCGTCTTTCACGATAATCGCGAAAACAGGACATGACTGGGCAGCAGCTAGCACAATTTCATCTTCATCCCAGTCACTCTCCACGATAACTACTTTGTTTTCGTCATCAAGACCGAAAGTTTCAGGAGCAATAGCCACGCAACTCGCAGCCCCGATGCAAACATCTCTTAGTATTTCAATTTGATATTTCCTTTTTGGGTTTTTGCCCTCATGGCGATCTTCTGTGATTTTTGTAACTAGTGCTGACATAAGTATTAAAAAAATTGATTAAAAGTATAGCAGAAACATTTTCTCATTGTCACTCCTGCGTAGTCAGGAGTCTAAATTAGGGAAAATGTATTACTCCATAGAGATTCCTGCTTTCGCAGGAACGACAACTCAGTAAGCGTATCTTTCCTCAGGGGGGATATCCTTCTCAATAGTTGGTGGTGGAACGTCATCTCTCGCTTTCATACGTTTTAATCTTTCTTGGGCTCTTTTCTTTCGTGAAGATAATACTGTGATTGATGCAATTAAAGCGATAATTGCCATAAAGATTGATATTGAAAGTAATTTTGCTCCAAATCCTGCTAGATAATATGCCAGAACTGCAATTACGGCCATTACTGCTGTTTCTATTACAACCGTTTCTTTCATGGTATATCCAGCATTCATTAATCTGTGATGGAGGTGGACACGACCACTCTGAAATGGTCTTTTCAACAGAGGAACGTTTTTAAAGTGAGTGAGACGATAAATTATCACCCAGAACATGTCGAAAAGTGGTAGCGTTAACAACAATATAGCAGTGGAGATTTTCGCTCCTGATATCGTAGCCAATACAGCTACTAGATATCCGTAAGAACTCGTTCCGATTGTTCCACTGATGATTTTAGACGGTGGATAATTATATGGGAAGTAGCCTAATAGTGAAGCACCTAATGCTGCAGGTAAAATCGCGAGTTCTGGTCTACCGGTTTTAACGGCGATGAACATAATTGTAATTGACGTTATGATAGTGATACCTTCACCCAAAGCATCAATCCCAAAAACCCAGTTCAGTGCGTTTATTATTGTGACTATCCAAAATACTGTGAAAAGATCAGCAGGGAAAACAAAGTTGTAGATTAAGTCCCCTATGAAAAACTCCTTCGAAAATAGATTAAGATCGATTTCAACTCCCATCACTTGGATGTAAGTGATACTAGTCCCGGCAATTACCGTGATTATGGAAGCCAATATTTGGAAGAAAAACTGCTGTTTACTAGACAAGTCGAATTTATCATCGATTGCCCCAGAGATCATAAGTACTAAAACCCCAAAGATTATTCCCCACATTTGTGTTGTTAATTCAACAGAGGTCATAAAGATTAATAGAAATGGTAATAGTACAGCTAGACCACCAAGTCGTGGAAGGGTGCGATTATGAATTTTCTGTTCTAATGTTTTCTCTGCGCGAGGTCTTTGTGAAAGTGGCAAGTCGATAAAACCATACCTTCTAGCGATGTAACCTACGAAAGGCGTGATTAGTAGACTTATCGTGAATGCCACAAAAAGTTGAGGACTGAATTCTAGGTAGGGTTTTATAAATTCTAAATCAAACAATTTAGTATATTAATACAAAAGAAAATAACTGAATATAAGCAATAAATCCTAGCAAAGATGTGAGAATAAGTGTCAAATTTATCATTGTTGCCAATCTTCTATCAAATTTAAAAGTCAGAGTATTCAATCTAATTAATATGAATAATACAATCAACAGTACAAATGGAATTAATAAATAAAACTCTTTATCAATTAGATTCCAAGTATTGTTTGATTGCGAGTAAATAAGTGGCAATTCTTTGGGTAATTCTTGGTATTTGGTTATTACAATGTAGATATTGAAAATTACCAATAGAACAAAAAGTAAAAATGACAAAACACTGAGAAAATTCTTCCAATATGGCAAAGCTTCTACAGTCGCCTCCATATAGGCCAATTTCCTTTTTACAGTATAATAACCCTCGAGTTTGTCTTTCTTTAAATCAAGGGAGATCTGCTCAGGTTTTCTTTTTTTTGTTTTACCTAAATTTATATACAAGTGGTTTCAATAAGAATATTCGTATTTTATCAGTAGTGATATAAGTAGTAAATGAAAAGGTAATTTAGCTGATTAAAATATCTTCTAATACTTGCCAGAAAATGTAATATTGGGTAGATTAAAGAAATCATGATAAAACGTTTTATCAGTTTCAACTTTTCATTAATAACAACTATTCTCATTTTAGTGAGTTTTGTCTCGGTTTACTTCAGATTTCGATTATTAGATCCCCAAGTTCATATAAATGCCTTTGAACAAGTTGAATCAACAGAAAGGGTTTCGGAAATTATTGACGAAAACTTAGATAATTACCTAAAAAATGAGCTTGAAGTCGATGATGAGAACAGTTTTCCCCCAAAATTAACTGCAAGGATAATCCGAACAATTTTAGAAAATATCAATTTCGAAAGTGTTTTGACGAATTCATGGGGCAAAAACGTTGAATATGTGACGAATTGGCTGAAAGGGGACTCAGAGTTTATGCTATATTTCCCGAAAGAGCTAATTATTGAGAATTATGAAAAAGCAGGGAGTGATGAGAATTTTGTAAATGATTTAATAACTATTTCTGGATACTCAGACTTGCCTCAGTGTAGTTCTTTGTCGGATATCACCGATGCGACTTATCTTGTCGGAGAAATTGATTGCGGAGGGCCATTTTTGAAAGAATTTATAAAAAGTGATTTTATTACTAGGTTGGGATCTGTAAACGGTCAAACATTTTTAGAGGGATTCTTGGGAGAAGTATTAGGTGATATCGATGAAGAGTACACCTTGAAAGACGAAAATCTACAAAGGTTTAATAATTCAGAGTTTTCCAAAATTCCAAATTTACTAGAAAATATTAAATTGTATTCAATTTTCGGATTTCTAACTGCTTTCGTAAGTGGATTTCTCGCTATTAGGTTTTCAGAAAAACCAGCATTAGCTTTTTTGAAAATAATTGGTAATGTTGCAGTCTTGATAGTGCTACTCAGCTTGATATCCAAGGTTGCCCTAAGGCTTGTTGCAGATTTCCTTCTATGGAGAAACATTAATCTATCTTCAAAAATCTATAACGAAGCAAATGTTAAGTTAATAATGGATTACGTTAAAGATCTTACAGGAGCAATATTAGATAAAATTCTCGTAGAATTTATGATAATCGGAATTGTGTTAATAATCTTGGTAATAGCACTTTATTTCATCTTTAAATTCGTAAGACTAATAAAAAATGAAGAAGATGAGGAATATGACGATGAAGAGGGGGATGAATATGAAGAAGAAGACAATGAGGGTGAAGTTGAGGTTCAACATAAAGACATAAAAGATTTTGAAGAAAAATTATTGACTCAAAATAGTGAAACTATTTAGATTTCTCTCCTGATTTCTTTGTGCTAAACTTTTAAATATATATTATTCATGAGTATGGATTCTACTTTCGATAACGAAAATACTAGTAACGATTCGATTCCAGAACCAGTTGCCGAACCTGTTGTTAAACAGGCTCCAGAGGTGACAGGGGATCAGTCACCAGATAGTCATTTTGATGATGCGAATATCATGAACCTAAATACTCCTGGGACTAAGTTTGAAAAAAATTCACCAAGTGAAAAGACAAAGAAGCCAGACCCTAAGGTTCTTGCAGAAGTCTTTAAACAATCATTCGAAGAAGAAAAAGTAAAATCAAAAACAAGCCAAAGTCAATATCTATATTACTTAATTGTTTTTGTCATAATAATTGTAGGTTTACTTTTCATCAGACAACTCAGTCTACAGAGACAAATTGATGAGATAAAAACAAATTTAGCAGTTACCGTAGTGCCAATTCAAGGGGAAGGGACTATTACCCCCTCAATTACTCAATCTATGAAAACTATCAAGCCGGAAGAATTTCAGGAAGTTTCTGGGGAAGTTGATTTAAGTGTTGAAGTTGAATCGATAACCAGAATTGCAGTAAAAATATTTGACGATAATGGAGTAGAGCTTGGTGGATTTATCAAAAATGATATAGCACTTGTAAATAATAAAGCTCTTGTTAATGAAGTGATAGATATCACAAAATCACCATCAGTGTCTGTAGGATATTTGGTTATATATCCTGCTGACGACGATATAAATTCTCCAATTTCTAAAACTGTTTCGCTCAAATTCTCTAGAAGTACTGTGGCAGAGAAGATTAACGTAATTGGGCCTGTAAAAAATCAATTGGTTAACAACACGGATTTGGATTTTGTTGGAGAGTTGAAAGGTTTCAAAAACAACAAAATCGGAGTCCGTCTAGTTGATACAGAGGGAAAGGTGATAATTGAATCGCAACTTCAAGGGTTATCTGATAATACTTCACAAGATTATGTGAAATTCGATCAAACCGTTGAAATTGGAACTTTGAGTGGTACTGCCGAAACAGGAATTGTAGAATTTTATGATATCTCTGATACCACTAAAACTTCACTATTAAATATCCCAGTTAGACTGAGATAGCAAACTTCTAAGCAGTTTCTAACCAACGTTCTGCGTCAATGGCGGCCATACATCCCATACCTGCAGCTGTGATAGCTTGTCTGTATTTGTGATCTTTTACATCACCAGCGACAAATACACCGTCGATATTTGTGTAAGTGCTTCCAGAATCTGTTTCTAAATAGCCAAGGTCGTCTTGGTTAATAACCCCTTCGACTAATTTTACATTTGGAATATGCCCGATAGCTAGAAACATCCCAGCTAGTGGTAATTCGCTGGATTTGTTTGTCTTGTTATTTAGCAATTTCAAACCAGTAACTTTGTTCCCATCCCCTAAAACTTCTTGAACCTCAGTATTCCAGTGAATTTCGATCTTTTCGTGATTTGTTGCTCTGTCTTGCATGATTTTCGAAGCTCTAAGAGAATCTTTTCGTACAATCAGATGAACTTTGCTTGCGAAGCGAGTTAAGAAAGTCGCTTCTTCGACTGCACTATCTCCACCACCAACAACAGCAATCTCTACACCTCTGAAGAATGCCCCGTCACATGTGGCACAACTCGAAACTCCTTTCCCCCAATATTTATCTTCGCTATCAAGTCCCAGTTTCTTTGGTTGCGCACCGGTCGCGAGAATAATAGCTTTTGATTGATATACTTCATCCCCAACCCATACTTTTTTAATCTCACTTTTTATGTCAACTTTCGACACATCTTTGAAGATTATCTCAGCTCCGAATCGTTTTGCCTGTTCGATAAATTTTTGCATGAGTTCGGGTCCCATGATTCCTTCTGGAAAACCTGGAAAGTTTTCCACTTCAGTTGTATCCATTAATTGACCACCAAACTTCAATCCACCAATAACTAAAGGTTTGAGATTTGCTCTGGAAGCATAAATAGCTGCAGTAAGTCCTGCTGGACCGGAACCTATGATGATGAGTTCGTGAGTTTTCATATGAAGTAGATGATTATATAAAGTATATACACATGATATAATTAGTAGTCTTTTATATAGACTATTAATAATAGCATAATGGATAAGGATCAGAAAAAAAGTGAAATTGTTTGACAATTCTATCAAGAAAGATTTGCAGGAACTCTAATGATTGGTTCAGGCTTATTGCTAATAGGTTATGGGATGTATGAAGCGGTAAGTCGTCAAAATCCTACAATGTTATGTTTGAGTGGGTTGGGCGTTTTGAGCATAGGCATAGGAAAAGCATTGAGAACTGGAGCTAGAATTTTTGGTCAAAGCGCATTTGATGAGGTAGATAGGGAGAAGGATTCTTTACCGCCAGGGGAGTAATTATTGACAAAAAGTAAAGAACAAGTCTTCCGTGCTTAGCATTTGATATACTTTCACTGTATAATTGGGAAGTGTACAGGCAAGAATTAGTATTTTCCAATTGACTTGTATTGCACTCGTAGCTTAATGGATAGTCCCGCTACATTTTGCACCTGTAGCTCAACTGGATAGAGCACTAGTCTTCGGAACTAGGGGTTGGGGGTTCGAATCCCTCCAGGTGCAAAATGTCACGGGATCGGAACTAGGTTTGTGGGGGTTCGAGTCCCTCCGGATGCAAATAATTAATAAGATGGGCTGGTAGCTCAATGGTAGAGCAGCGGCCTCTTAAGCCGTTTGTTGCGGGTTCGAGCCCCGCCCAGCTCATATTTTGCCTTTGAACATAGCGAAAAGCTGCAAAATAAAGTCTGCCGAAACGTAGTGAAGGCATGGCTCATAAGTTCTTTAGAAATGTAAGGGCGAGAAGTTTATCCATCGTAGCGAAGCGAAGATGGAAGCCCCGCCCAGCTCATATTTTGCCTTTGAGCATAGCGAAAAGTTGCAAAATAAAGTCTGCCGAAACGTAGTGAAGGCATGACTCATAAGTCCTCCAATAACATATGGGCGGGAAGCCTGTTTTGAGAAATAACTGCAGGATATAGTTCAATAATCATCACTCAAATAACAATTTTATCTCCCAAAATGACCTCAGGTGGAGAAATATACACTTTAATAAATGTATCAATCATCGCAAAAGTTTCTCGGAAATTATTGTAATAACGTTTTACGTAAATATTCCTATCAGCAGAAGCTCCTTGGACTTGAATCCCGAGATTTTGACAAGTAAACAAGGCTCTGGGTAAATGAAACTCTTGTGATATTAACACTGCTTCAGAAACTCCAAATATTTCCTTTGCCCTAAAACAAGTATCGTAGGTGTTTCTCCCTGCAAAATCTCTTTCTATATCGAATTCACTAACGCCTTCTTTAACCAAATACTCATACATTACAGTTGGTTCATCATAGTTTATGAAACGATTATCACCTGAAACAATTAGTTTTTGGACTTTGCCTGAATTGTAAAGAATTACAGCCGTATCAAGTCTATCTCGCAGAATGATGCTTGGATTTTCTGCTTTTTTATCCAGACCTGCTCCAAAAACTATCCCCACTCTTGTGTCACTAATGTTTTGGAATTCGGCTTCAGGATAAATAATTTCTTGAAATTCTTTCCTCACATAGAAATTAACCACAAACAAAGGAATAATTATTAATCCGAATAAGAATAAAAAGATAGAAATTAGTAATCTCTTACTTGGTCTAAGTGTTCTTTTTAGTTTGTATATTAAATTGATACTCCTTAATTTTCGGAACATATAGATTGACTAATTCATTCCAGTATAGCAGTTTTGGACATGAGAGGAATCGATTAAATGATGATATATTTACTAAAAATGTATAATAAATAAAGCAGTAAAAATAATATGAGAGATAATGCGTGGCTTGCCGAAAAAATGTTCGATTTGTGGGAAAACCATTTCGTGGACGTTCCACGAAAAAATCCTGTGCTAATTAAATTTGGTAAAAAGTCATATCGACAACTTGGAAGTATCAGCTGGGCAAATCGTAAAACTCGTGGAATTGGAAAATTGTTAAAAGAATTAGACGAGAAGTATGACGATGATCGAATCAGTTTGATCACTATTACCAGTTACTTCAAAGACGAAAGAATTCCTGAAACTGTTGTTCTGGGTACAATTTCGCACGAAATGATTCATTACTCACATGGATTTCATTCACCACTAAATCAGATCTACAATCATCCGCACAAAGGTGGGATTATTAGGAAGGATATGTACAAGAGGGAATTAGGTGAAATTTATCAATTTTCTAAACTGTGGTTAAAGAAAGAGTGGAGGGAATATTTGAGGGAGGCGATGTAGGAATTAATTAGATGTGAGGACACATGCCACTTTTGTCTTCCACTGTCACTCCTGCCTTCCTATGTCATTCCTGCGAAGGCAGGAATCCATTCTCAGTATAATATCATTCTTAAAGTAGACTCCTGCCTTCGCAGGAGTGACATTTGTACTTAATTCTGAATTATAATTTCTTCCCTTTAATATTTCCTCATTTTTTGATATCATCAATTAAGAGATTTGTACTAAAGGGGTGGGCTAAATAGCTCACTTTTGTTTTAACAAATTTACATTTCGATATTAACTTTTAATTGAATTAAATGGGATTACAAACTGATTTTATGGTAGCAGTCAACCAAATAGCTGCAGAGAGAAATATCGATCCAGATGATGTTCTAGAAGCAATCAAACTAGCTATTCAGACCGGTTTTCGAAGAGACTATCCTGAAGAGGAAGTTGAGTCTGTTATCGTTGATATTGATAAAAGTAACGGTATGATTTCTGTATTCGCAGATAAGAAAGTCGTTGAAATGGTTACAAATTCTGATTCACAGATTTCACTTGAGGATGCTTTAAAAATTGAACCAAAGCTAAAGGTGGGAGATCATATTCAGGTAGACATCACTCCAAGTGGTGATTTCGGAAGAGTTGCTGCTCAGGCTGCCAAGCAAGTCATTCTACAGAAAATTCGTGAATCGGAGAAAAATGCTGTAATGGCTGAGTTCACTGGTCATATTGGAGAGATTGAGTATGCAGTAGTACAAAGAATGGATGGAGATAATGTAATCTTCGAAATCAGACGAGCGACAGCGATTATGCCACAAGAGGATAGAATTCCTTCAGAGTTTTACAAAAGTGGAAGCAGATTGAAAGTATTGCTAAAAGATATTAGAGAGACTTCACGAGGAAAGCAGTTGATAGTTTCCAGAGCTGACCCTATGTTTTTAGAAGCATTGTTCAAACTTGAAGTTCCTGAGATAGTTTCAGGTTCTGTTGAGATTAAGTCTATTGCAAGAGAAGCAGGTTCCAGATCAAAAGTTGCAGTCAGCTCAAATGTCGAAGGAGTTGACCCAATCGGCTCATGTGTCGGTCAAAAAGGTGTCAGAATCAATGCGATTATGAACGAATTGAAGTTCGGTAATCATGAAGAGAAAATTGATATTATTGCTCATGCAGAAGATACTAGTGAATTTATTGCAAACTCACTAAGTCCTGCACAGGTTATAAGAGTCACTATCAAGGATGATAAAAAGAAAGATGCTTTAGTAATAGTTCCTGATGAACAGCTATCACTCGCAATAGGTCGAGATGGTCAGAATGTTAGATTAGCAGCGAAACTTACAGCTTGGAATATTGATATACAAGGTGAAACAGTTAAAGTTAATGATAACCAACTTGATGAAGAACAAAGACAAAAATTAGCAGATGCACGGAGAGCAAAATTGGAACCTAGTAAAGAAGATGAAGAAATAAAGGAATTAAAAGATGAAAAGATTGAGGAAGAGTCAGAGAAGAAAGAAGAAACTAAGGATAAACCAGTAAAAGCAAAAAAGACCAAGAAAGTAGTCAAAGATTAAATTATTCTATTTAGAGTAATTAAAATCAAAAAATGACCAAACAGACAAAAAAAGTAAAAGAAAAGCATGTTCCGATGAGAACTTGTATTGCTACTGGTATCAAACTTCCGAAAAATCAATTATTAAGACTAGTAAGAACATCGGATAATGCTGTTAAGGTAGATCCAAGATCTAAACTTGAAGGTAGGGGAGCAAATATTTCGATGACTATGGAAGCATTTGATCTCGCGATAAAAAAGCGTGCTATTTCTAGGGCATTGAAATTAGAAAGAGCACTATCTAAAGAAGAAATTGATCAGCTGAGAATTGACTTCGAACAAGCAATTGATGAAAAAAAGTTTAGACCAAAAGATAAACCTGTTACGATTAGAGTGAAGAAGGAAGAGGTTGAGAAATTGAAAAATTGAGAAATTAAGGAATTAAGAAATTTAGAAATTGAAAAATGTGGCCCCTTCGTCTAGTGGTTAGGACGTTACCTTCTCAAGGTAGTAACACGGGTTCGAGTCCCGTAGGGGTCAGAGTGAAGGAGTTCGACATACCAGGTGTTAGTGAAAACGACTTCTGATTTAATCAGAAGGAAGTTTGAACTTAACCTGAGTTGTGGCCTGTGGCCATTCTCCGTAGGGTCATTCTTCTTCGCTAAAGCTACGAAGAACAAGTTCGACTTCGCTAAAAATACGACGAATAAATTCGACTTTGCCAAGGCTTCGTCGAAATGATTTGTACCTAATAACAAGGAGATTTAACCTTAACCTGAGTTGTGGTCTGTGGCCATTCCCGGCCGTGCCTGTCGGCAGGCAGGTAGGGTCATTCGACTTTGCTAAAGCTACGTCGAACAAGTTCTTCTTCGCTGAAGCTACGAAGAACAGGTTCATCTTCGCTGAAGCTACGTAGGCTTAGTTCATTTCCATGCTATTTATTAGATTCATACTTGGGTATAATTACCGTATCAGTATCTATGGACTAAATCCGTGAGAATCCAAAAACAAGAAGCACAAAAAATAATTGATGAACTAGGCATAATGCCGATTTTAGAGAGTATTGGGGATGCACGTGTAGTTGGAAGTGTTGCACTGGACGTAATTGTTAAACTAGACATTGATATTCATGTTGTGGTGGAAGATTTATTCAGCGCGATTGATAAAATATATCGTCACTTAATTAGTAATGATAATATTAGTGAAGTAAAAATAAAAGACTTTGGAGGCAATAGTGGTATTTTAGTAGGTGTAAACGAATACAAAACAAAACAAGGAGTCTGGTCGATTGATTTTTGGGTGACTACTGACGAGAAGACTACTGGTTTCGCTGATGTACAAAAATTACTGAAAGATATGACACAAGAACATAAGGAAATAATCGTACAAATCAAAAATGAATACTGTTCTAAATTTGGAGACACAAGTAATGGTCTGAGTCCTAAAATATATCAGGCCGTTGTATATGAGGGAGTTAAAGACTTTGAGACCTTTATGGAAGTACAAATTCTTAAACAACCCCCTGAGCGATCATAGCATCTGCAACTTTCCTAAATCCTGCTATATTTGCACCCTTTACATAATCGACTCTATCTTCGGTAGTTCCATTTTCAACCATTTGGCGATGAATGTTTTTCATGATGCTTTTCAATTTTGTGTCGACATCTTCGAAACTCCAACTTTCTCTTTGAGAATTTTGAGCCATCTCTAAACCTGAAACAGCAACACCTCCTGCATTAGCTGCTTTTCCAGGTACGAAGACAATATCGTTTCTTCTGAAAACTTCGTAACCTTCTGAAGTTGTTGGCATATTGGCACCCTCAATTACATATCCAATATTATTTTTTGACAACACTTTTGCGTCATCTTCCGATATTTCATTCTCTGTAGCACAGGGAACGGCAATATCAGCCTTGATTCCCCAAGGGGTTTGGGACTCTAAGTATTCAACTCCACTTTTATCTTTGAATTCTGATAATCTTCCGCGGTTTACAAATTTGAGATCTTTAATTTCTTCGAGGAGTTCTTTGGTTATGCCGTTTTTGACGTATAAAGTACTTTTTGAATCCGATACAGTCAGTGCTTTAGCTCCAAGTTCAATTAACTTTTCGATTGTGAATAAAGCGACATTTCCTGAGCCTGACACCAAGACTCTTTTGCCCACAATTGTTTCTTCGAGATGCTCCAAAACATTTGTTAGCATATACACAACGCCATATCCTGTAGCCTCTGTTCTTACTAAACTTCCTCCGTGTGTAAGACCTTTGCCAGTTAGTACTCCCGAAAATTCATCTCGAAGTCTTTTGTATTGACCAAATAAATAGCCAATTTCTCTACCTCCTACACCAATATCCCCTGCGGGGACATCAATGTTCGCACCAATATGTTTAGAAAGTTCTATAGCAAAACTTTGCACAAATCTCATGATTTCCTCATCAGTTTTACCACTTGGATCAAAATTACTTCCGCCTTTTCCTCCTCCCAGGTTTAATCCAGTGAGGGCATTTTTGAATGTTTGCTCGAAACCTAAAAACTTCAAGATACTGAGATTAACTGAAGGGTGGAATCTTAAGCCACCTTTGTAAGGCCCTATGGCGCTATTAAATTGGACTCTATATCCTTTGTGAACCTGAACTTTTCCATTTCTATCAATCCAGGGCACTCTAAACATAAATACTTTTTCTGGTTCCACAAGCCTTTCTAATAATCCATTCTCCAAATACTGTGGGTTTTCGGAAACAAATTCTGAGATGCTAGTAAGTACCTCTTCTACGGCTTGTATAAATTCTGGTTCATTGGGGTTGTCTAATCGAACTTTGTCTAAAACTTCTGTTATGTATTTATTCATAGGAGTAATAAAAAATAGAACTAAGTTTATATCAACGTATGGTGATTTTACAAAAAATATTTAATTAATAGTAAAATGGTAGTAATTTAATATAAAAAATGAATCAAAGAAATAACCGTATCTACAAAATGCCATTTGCTAGAGTTTACCCCCTCTACGTTGCTAAAGGTGAGAGAAAGGGTAGAAAAAAGTCCGAAGTGGATGAAATAATAGTCTGGTTAACAGGATATACCCAGAAGGAAATCGAGACACACATCAAACATGAAACTGATTTCGAAACTTTTTTTACTCAAGCACCGAGTCTAAATCCATCTCGAAAACTAATTACAGGACTAATTTGTGGTGTCAGGGTTGAAGACATCAAAGAGCCTCTGATGCAAGAGATTCGATATCTGGATAAATTAATTGATGAGCTGGCAAATGGAAAGAATATGGAAAAAATTTTGAGAAAATGAGTTGTGATGACATAAATGCTTCGTAAGTAGTGATATCCCAAGAAAAATTTACGTTATAGGAGATAGCGATATTTATTAAGATAACAATCATGATGGACAATGGTGGCGATGAGGCACTTGTATTTTTCGCTATTGTGATATTCATTATCATGAGGATTATTGTACCTTCTATAATTTCTATACTTATAGTATTAATACTCAAGTTCTTTAAACATAATTTAAGAAGAAAATCATTACTAATTTTATGGCTTAGCTCTTTTGTAATTATTTCTTTAATATTTAATTGGGTATTTTCACCAAACTTCCCTACAAATCGAGATGTGTTGATAAAACTACCATCAAATCTAGAAATACAGACGAGATAAATATTTTTCTAGCATAAAATATAAAATTCGTTTAATATGAATTTAATTTGTTAAAGAACTATTTTATTTTTTATTTAAAGTTTGCATGAAGAAGTTTCTCTCTATTTTATTTGGTGCACTGATAGGGTTGTTTCTGTATGTGACTCCAGCAAGTGCATTGGACACGGTGATTTATAATTCACTGCCAGATACGTTTACTAATAATGAGTATGCACATAATTTTTATATTTATCCTTCTACTTATGAATTTGGAGATTATGTTCATCTCGGAGGTGAAGAAAGAGTTTTATCCAAAATAACGGTCGGTATGAGTAGTTGGGCAACTTATTCTGAATATCAGGATAATGTGATTTACGCTATGAATCCAGAGTATTGGACTCATCCAGTCACAATCAAAGTTTACTCTGAAAATCCACTCTCAGATGTAGTTACAGATGCAGATTTGATATTGAGCCACACTCAAGACCTTCGAATTCCCTGGAGACCTGAAACAAGTGATGCCTGTGGATATGATGCATGGATAGACATTAATGGAAATTGTCATCCTGGAGTTTCTTTTAATGCTATTTTTGATTTGGTGAGTTATACTAGATTTCTCCCAGAAGATATATATGTGACTCTATCTTTCAAAACACAACAGACTGGTGAACAAGATGATTATTTTGGTCCATATAATGAGTTATCTGTTCTAATTCCTCCTTCAACAAATGTTACTGAGGGTATGGATGATGACGTAAATGGGGTATATATAAATAATATTGATAGTTATGATTCAAGTTTGCGGTACTTTGGATATAGTGGGCTAGGAACTATAGCAATGAAAATCGAAGCAGTCGTTTGGGCTGACCAATGTAAAAAGGATGGTTGGAGGAATCCATATTTTGACTTTTATAGATCAACCAACGTTATTTTCAAAAATCAGGGAGACTGTGTAAGTTACTTCCATAGTAATGAAAATGCAGTTGCTAACAAGGAGAAATAAAGAGCAATTTTGACATGTGTGATTAAGAAGACGCCCCAAGGGGCGTCTTTCCTATCTAAAATTTATATGGAAAACAAAAGTGAAATAATCTTTGAACCTGTGGGTACAATAGAGTGAGATGTTAATCTCGAATTAATATCTTTTTACTTCTATTTTCTTCCAACCATTTGAGAAAACTTCGATATCATCAGCTTCTTTTCCCCAGAAGCTTGGCATTGTCATTGCTTCATATTGCTTACCATTTATGGTTGTAACTTCAAATTTAGCCTCGAAAATTATCATATTATCTTTTTTCGTATCTGTGTTAACTGATATTATTGCTTCTTTTATATCTTCTAAGGCTATTTTGTGAAGATTTAAATGGTTTAGAAAAAAGCCTCGATATTCAATAATAGTTGACTGCATATCTGAACATGCTTTTCCAGAAAAATGTTTTGGATAATCATTGTCAAGAAAAAGATTAAATTTTAAGTCGATATCGATTTCTGGATTGTACAAATGTGCCCAAAATCGAAAATAATTCTCGGGATGTTCAGTCAAGCTCATTATCAAGTTATTACAAATTCCTTGTAGGTGTTTTGCGTTTTTCATATCACAAATTAAAGGTATTAATTGATTTTCCTTAAAATTTAGCAAAAATGCAAGTCACTGTAGTAAAACGAATAGTTAAGTTGGGAAAATCCCATTTTTTTGCAACGAAATTAAATTCGCTCGTTGTTTTTAAGTACCCATGATTTAATTATTAATTAAACATCGAATTACGCGAAATCTTTCGCGTAAATAATCACCCAAACTTCCCATATAATTTATATTTTAAGAATTTAAAATGAAGAAGTTATTATTATTCGTAGGAGTTCTAACGATGTTAGGGCTTTCTACGGTGACTGTAAATGCTGAAGTAAATGCAGTAACACCAAGTACAAATGATATCAATAGAACAAATGGTTGGGCACATGTAAATCAAACTGGCGTTTCTGTTGGAGAGGTGACACTTGAGTTTATTCAACCCAGAGCTTTCGCAGCGTGCTTTGAATATCGAACGGATGGAGATACTTCGCAGGCTAGTGGGAATAATTATAATCCATTGGTGACTGACGGTTTGTATCCTTTCTATTGTCAAAATAATAACAGTAGTACGCATACGATCCTAGCAGATGAGTATGTAGAAGTAAGAATGGTTTTTGGTGCAGAATCAGATGAAAGATTTGACTGGACTAGATTCGATGTACTCTATCCTAGGACAGCAGAAATCACATCACCAGAAGTTAATCAGGACGTGTATGGTGAAGTAGAATTTACTGCATACTTAGATGATGATGATCAAGATTCGGTACAATGGGCAGTTCGTGAGGGTACTTGTGCAGCTGGAACAAATACGGTTTTTGGAAATGTAGATGGAAAGTCTGACTCAGCAACAATTGATTCAAGCGAATTGAGTAATCAAACATTCTCATTTACTGCAGATATGTCATCTTTAACTCCAGGTATGTATTGTTTCATATATAATCCGACGGAAGATTCAGGAGAAAGTGATATCAGAGAAACAGTTGAATTCAATCTTATAGAAAACCCACCTATGGATAAAAATGAATGTAAAAAAGGTGGATGGGAAGGATTCATGAATTGGTTGTTCAAAAACCAAGGAGACTGCGTAAGTTACGTTCAAAGTAACGAAAACGCCTCAGGGAATAGAAAAGATAACTAATATTCACTGATAGTTTCGACTTTAAGGCGCCCCTTGGGGCGCCTTTAGTTATCGTTTTAACCCTGCTATAATCGTCTAAATTAGTAACTGAACATGTCCTGGATAACCTATTCATTTCTTATGTATGCCTTCTCTGTGGTTACTTATTTAGCGTTACGTGTTCTACAGAAAAAAGGGGTCCCATCAAGTGTGAACAATTTCTATATGTGGGCATTTTCGGCTTTTACGTTCATAGCAATAGCGGTTTTTCAGAGGAGAAACACTGAACTTAAAATAGAATACATAATATTTCTTTTGGCAACGGCATTTTTCTTGAGTTACCTCGGACAGATATTTTCGCTAGAAGGAATTCGGAAAGCCACTAATCCTGGCTACAGTTTGATGATTCAGAAATCATATGCCATCTATACTGCAGTTGCTTCAGTATTCCTATTTAATTCCGAGCTTACACTCAAGAATGTCATCGCGATATTCATCGTGATAATGTTTTTGGCTTTAATCATAAAATCAGACAAGAAAGAGTCAAAGAATAAATTATCAAATGGTTGGATTCGAGATTCGTTCATCTCATTTTTCCTATTTGGAACAAATGCCCTTGCAGCAAAATGGCTTCTCGATCAAGGCGTAGATCCTTTTATCAGAGGTTATTATGTTTTGATTTTTCTCTGGCTTTTGTTCTCTTTTGATTTATTCCGCAAAGCAAGAGTTGATAGATCATTACTAAAATATGTGAAAAATAAAAGTTATTACTTCTGGTTTATTCTGATGGGAATTACAACAGGACTATTCAACCTTACGATGCAATACGCCTAAGAGTACACCCCAAATGTAGGTTATGTAAATATTATCAATACTGCTTCTATAGGAGCAATTACAGTGCTCTCTGCAATACTATTCCGAGAGAAACTTGGGATGAACAAGTTGATAGGAGTGCTTGGAGTTACAGCTGGAATTATTTTATTAATTATATAAATTATGATTCCACCAATACCCCCACCTCCGATCCCACTTATTCAAAGAATTTTATTTGATTTGCAAATTAATTCCTTACCTGAAAATCTTTTTTGGGTTTCCCTTTTGCTTTCATTATTATTATTATTATTAATTTGTTTAATAGCTAGTTTTGTTGTAAATGGATATTTATACAAAGGTTATGTGTCCAAAAAAAGAAAGATGTTTAAATATTCTATATACGTTGCTACTGCCATCGTTTCTCAGTACTTAACTAGATTCATCTTAATGACTATAGATAAGTATGAATATTTTGATCTTGGTTTCCCATTTAAAATTGTAGATTATAGTTTTGAAAATTATTATTACGTTGGGGGATTAATTTTAAATATTATTGTTATTACAATCTTTTATTTTATTGCGGATAAACTCGTTCAGTCTTATCTACGAAAACGTAAAGATGTTAGGTCTTAAAACAACTCCAATGAAAGTAATACGACTCAATAACTATTAATGACAAATTCTAATAAATACATAATAGCACTTATTATCATCTTGAGAGTTTTTGCTGCATTATCAATGTTTTTCTGGCCTGTTTTGGGATTTGTTTTTGTATTAACGATGGATTTCGTAGATGGGTATATATTAAAACATAGATGCGGATTTAGTCCTGAACCATACCATCGTATTGATAAACCATTAGATTGGTTCGACTATGTAGTGATGTTGATTGTCGGGTTAAGAATTGAATTTTCAATCCTTTTAATTATATTTTTCATTTTCAGACTCGTTGGACAATTCTTTTATATGAAAACCAAAAACCCAAGGTATTTCATCGTTTTCCCGAATTTGTTTGAGATAGTGTATTTATGGATTGTGGTTCTGAAATTTCATTCAATTGCACTCACAGTTTTTATCGTAATCTTTAGATTACTTGAAGAATTGTATATCCACGATGTTTTACCTAACTATCTCCAAAAGAAAGGAGAGTATCCTAAATTTATGCAAAGACTGGGTTATAGAGATAAATTTTAAATATGAAAAAAATGGATTTTGACAAAATAAAAATAATATTTCTAGATGTGGATGGAGTTATCGCTAGGAATTTCATGACTCCAACAACACCAGAAATGCTATCGGCATTGAATAAACTGACAAAGAAGTACCACGTGTCATTATGTACTGGCCGTAGTGTTCAAAGTTCGGGACATATTATTGATGGAGCGAATCTTCACAACTTCTATCATGTACTAGAAACTGGAAGTAAAGTTCTCGCTCCTGGAGGCAAAATTGAATTTGAGAAATCTTTATCAAAAGAGGAGATTAATAAATTGATAGACCTGACCAATCCGATGGATTGTTTCTATGGTGTTTGCGTAAATGGTGAATGGATTGATGATATTATAGATGTTGGAGATAATGAGATAACTATCCTGTCCATTAATACAGATTCGAGAGAAAATACAAGAAAGGTATTGGATGTTATCGAGCCGATTGCAGAGAATTTTCATATTTCAACTTTGGTAAGCTCTTTTAATCCCGCTGGAGCTCATATTCATATTACTAATAAGGATGTTTCAAAAGGAGAAGGTGTTAGATATGTAAAGAATGCGTTGGGTTTAACCACTGAAGATTGTTTGGGTGTAGGCGATAGTATTGGAGACTTGCCTATGTTAAAAGAGTGTGGAATCAAGGTAGTTATGGGTAATGCGGACGAAGAAACCAAGTCACATGCAGATCTAGTAATCGGCGATTTTGAGGACGGTGGGTTGATTAAGTTTATTCATGAAAATCTTCTATAGAGGGAATTCAGCATTCTATTATTCACAAACACGGTATATTGGTTTAAATAAAGAGATTTTACATTTCTAATTTTGCAAATTTCCCCCCAATCATATAAAATCCTTATTGAGAGATAACAATTTCTGTTGTATCTTTTTGGCTTCAGGAAATTACTACCCTGACATATTTGATTTTTTTAATATTTATTTGCAATGGCGACAAAATTTGATTATTCAGTAGTTAAAGACCTTCAGAATTATAGAAATATTGGAATTATTGCTCATGTTGACGCTGGTAAAACCACGACCACAGAGAGAATTCTTTTCTATACTGGTAAGAAGCACAACATCGGGGAAACTCATGATGGTGGTGCAGACATGGATTTTATGGATCAGGAGAAAGAAAGGGGTATCACAATTCAATCAGCTGCTACTACTTGTTTATGGACACTAAATGATGTCATTCATCGTATTAATATTATCGATACACCAGGTCATGTAGATTTCACAGCAGAGGTAGAAAGATCACTTAGAGTACTTGATGGTGCTGTAGTGATTTTTGATGGAAAGATGGGAGTAGAACCACAATCTGGAAAAGTATGGGGTCAAGCCGACAAATATAATGTTCCTAGAATCGCTTTTGTAAATAAATTAAATCTAATCGGTGGTGACTTCGAGATGTCTTTAAAGTCAATCCAAGATGAACTTAGCTCTGATGCTGTAGCAATACAATATCCAATTGGAAAAGAGCATGAAATTAGTGGATATGTTGATTTGGTCACGATGAAAGCTTATCAATATGCTGACGAAGAAAAACAAGAATTTGTCGAAATCGAAATTCCTGCTGATATAAAAGCAAGAGTAGAAGAACTCCATGACACTTTGGTAGAAAAAGTTGCAGAAGCTGATGATACATTGATGGAAAAATATTTAGAAGATGGTGTGTTGGAAGTTGATGAGATTTATACAGCACTTAGAATGCATACATTGGCTAGAAAAATCTTCCCAGTTATGGGAGGGGATTCTAGAATGGCGGAAACAAAGGTATTGCTAGACGCGATTTGTCGATACTTACCTTCTCCATTTCAAAAAGTCTATACAATGCATGATTCAGACACTGGAGAACTAGTAGAAAAACTCGGAAAAGTTGTTGCAGTTAATACAGAGACAAAAGAGCGAGTTGAATTAGAAATCAAAGAAGACGAAGAATTCGTAGCCTTGGTATTCAAAGTTGCAGTTGATCCACATATTGGACAACTAACATTCGCTAGAATCTATAGTGGTACTCTAAACGCCGGTTCTACTGTTTATAATAGTACTAAAGGAAATCGAGAAAGAATTGGTCGAGTATTGTTGATGCATGCAAATGATAGAGAAGATATTTCAAAAGCTCGAGCAGGTGACATTGTCGGACTTGTTGGAATTAAAGATTCTTATACAGGTAATACATTATGTATGGAAGATCGACCAGTTGCTCTTGAGAGTATTGAGTTCCCAGAGCCTGTTGTGAGTTTGGCAATCGAGCCAAAGACGAAATCTGATCAAGAAAAACTCGGTGAAACTTTGAGAAGATTGATGCAAGAAGATCCTACTTTCAAAGCAGAAAGTAACAAGGAAACTGGACAGACTATTATTTCAGGAATGGGAGAGCTTCATCTTGAAATCAAAATGGATATATTGAAAAGAGAATATAAAATTGATGTTACCGCTGGTAAACCACAGGTAGCATACAGAGAAACAATCGAAGGAAACGTTGAACATCACGAACTATTGAAGAAGCAAACTGGAGGTGCAGGTCAATTTGCTGACATCACCTTTATTATAGAACCTCAAGAGCAAGGTGCAGGATTCAAGTTTGTAAACAAAATCAAAGGTGGTGCAATTCCTACAGAATACGTACCATCCGTCGAAAAAGGTATGGTTGATGCGATGAAATCAGGTGTACTTGGAGGTTTTCCCGTTGTTGATGTTATGGTTACGCTTACTGACGGTTCTTATCATGATGTTGACTCAAATACTGATACATTTAGAATTGCAGGTTCAAAAGGTTTGAAAGAAGCTATGAGAAAAGCTAAGCCAATATTACTGGAACCAATTATGAAAGTAAGTGTTGTAGCACCTGACGAATTTGCAGGAGATGTGACAGGAGCTCTTTCATCAAAAAGAGGTGTTATAAAGAGTATGAATCCAAAAGGTAAGGTGCAAGAAATATTTGCAGAAGTGCCTCTAGGTAATATGTTTGGATGGATTAATGATATTAGATCAATGAGTAAAGGTAAGGCTACATCCGTGATGGAATTTAGCCATTACCAAAAAGTACCTGATGGACTTGTAAATGAAGCTTTGGGAGTAAAGTCGTAATAAAACGAATTTGTTTGAAACAGTAGCACAAAATACTTGCGAAAACAGTTTAAATTTGTTATAAATGTTTCGCTATTTTGGCTATTTTATAGCTTTTCGTTTGTATGTAATTCAAACTGCCATCAGAAGATGGAATTATAATTATTTATTATTTTAAGTTTTTTACAATGGCTGACAAAAAATTCGACAGAACAAAACCACACATTAATGTCGGTACACTAGGTCATATCGATCACGGTAAAACTACATTAACAGCAGCATTGATTGCATTTGCTCAAAGAAAAGGAAGAACAGCATCAGAAAAAGGATATGCAGAAATTGCAAAAGGTGGAGTAGTTCGAGATAAAACAAAGATTGTTACAGTAGCATCTTCACACGTTGAATACGAATCAGAAAATAGACATTATGCTCATATTGATTGTCCAGGTCACAAAGACTACATCAAAAATATGATTACTGGTGCCGCACAAATGGACGGTGCTATTTTGGTCGTATCTGCAGCTGATGGTCCAATGCCTCAAACAAAAGAACATGTCATATTAGCTAGACAGGTTGGTGTAGAACATATCGTAGTTTTCATCAATGTTTTCGATGATGACATGGACGAAGAATTACTTATGCTTGTAGAAGAAGAAATCCGAGACATCTTAAAGAAATACCAATACCCTGGTGACGAAACACCTATTATCAAAGGTAGTGCTAAAAAAGGTCTAGAAGGTGGAGACGAAGGTGATAAAACAATGCAAGAACTTATGGATGCATTGGATACATTTATCCCAGAACCAGAAAGAGAAATCGACAAACCATTCTTAATGGCTGTAGAAGACGTATTCTCAATCGAGGGTCGTGGTACAGTAGCAACAGGTAGAATTGACAGAGGTAAAGTAAAAGTTGGTGATGTTATCGATCAAGTTGGTCTAAGTGAATCCATCAAACAAATCACAGTAACTGGAGTAGAGATGTTCAATAAACAACTTGAAGAAGGTATGGCTGGTGATAATGTTGGAGTACTTATCCGAGGTTTGAAAAGAGAAGATATCGAGAGAGGTCAAGTACTTGCTCAAAAGGGTTCAATCAATCCACACACAGAGTTCGAAGTTGAAGCATACATCTTGACCAAGGACGAAGGTGGAAGACACACAGCATTCTTTACAGGATACAAACCTCAGTTCTATATCAGAACAACTGATGTAACCGGAGAAGTTACACTTCCAAGTGGAACAGAAATGGTAATGCCTGGAGATAATGCTAAATTCTCTGTTAAGCTTTCAACTCCAGCAGCAATCGAAGAGAAAATGAGATTTGCTATTCGAGAGGGAGGAAGAACAGTAGGAGCAGGTGTTGTTACTAAAATTATTAAATAATATGAAATAAATGGGATCCTCTGATTGAGGATCCCTTCTTTTAGATAAAAGCTCTTTTAAATAAATGCAAAAAATTAGAATTAAAATAAAAGGTTATGATAGTAAAGTTGTAGATAAGGCTGCTGAGCAGATTATCGAGACTGCAGTACGAACAGGTGCAAAAACTTTGGGTCCTATCCCACTTCCTACAAAGAAGATGAAGTTTGTCACATTACGTTCACCACATGTTGATAGTAGATCAAAAGAGCATTTCGAATTAAACACACATAAGAGACTTATTGATATAATAGAACCAACAAGTAAAACAGTTGATTCGCTCACACACTTACAGCTTGCTGCAGGTGTATGGATAGAAATTAAATAATTTATAAATATTTTATGGTTAATTTTCCAGTATTGGAGAAACCTGAAATCAAACTAGAGTAAATATAAAAAAGGTAAACAGCTAATAAACTGTAGCCCTTAGGGCTCAATTTTTTATAAAGAGACAAAATTTACTTACAAAAATTAATGATAGAGATGAAAGCATTATTGGCACAAAAAAGAGAGATGACTCAAATCTACGACGAAGATGGGGCAGTTATTCCTGTCACAATTCTTGATGTCAGTGATGTCTATGTCATTGGTATTAAAAATAGTGACAAAGATGGTTACAATGCTACTATCCTAGGTAAAGGCAAAAAGAAAAATGCAAATAAACCTGAAGTTGGTAAATACAAAAAACTAGGTTTTGTACCTAACTACATCAAAGAAATAAGAGAATTAGTTCTAGAAATTGATGAAAATTCCAAACTAACAGTTTCTCAATTTAAAAATGGAGAAATAGTTTCCGTCACGGGAAGCTCAAAAGGTAAAGGTTTCCAAGGTGTTGTGAAGAGATGGAATTTCCACGGAGGACCTAAAACTCACGGTCAATCAGACAGATGGAGAGCACCAGGTTCTATTGGATCAGGTACTACACCAGGTAGAGTTTACAAAGGTAAAAAAATGGCAGGTAGAATGGGTGGAGAACAAGTTACGGTAAAGAACCTAGAGGTCGTCTTTATTGACGAGAAAAATGAATTGTTAGGAATCAAAGGAGCAGTTCCAGGTAATAAAGGTGCATATATACTAATTAAATCAAGAGATTAAAATGAAAGCGATTTTATTTACAAAAACAGGCGGTAAATCAGAGAAGACAATCACTTTGCCTAAGGATATATTTGAATCTGAAGTTAACAAAGTATTGTTAGATAAAGCATTGAAAGTATATCTAGCAAACCAAAGACAAAGCAATGCACATTCAAAAACAAGAGGCGACGTCAGCGGAGGTGGTAAAAAACCATGGAAACAAAAGGGAACAGGTCGTGCAAGATCAGGTTCCATCAGAAACCCAATTTTTCGAGGTGGAGGAGTTGCATTTGGTCCAAAGAACTGGGCGAACCACAAATTAACAATGAACAGAAAAGAACGAGCAGTTGCTATGAGATCAGCATTGACTACAAAAGCAACTGACAAAGTAGTACATATTTTCGAAGGATTTGGTCTAAAAGATGAAAAATTAACACAAACATTGGCAGATATATTTAAAAAGGCAAAAATTGATGGAAAGACTTTGATAGTCACACATGCAAAAGATGAAAATCTTATGAAAGCATCATCAAATCTGAAAGTTGTTGATACAGAAGTAGTAAACAGTTTAAACGCATATCAAGTATTAAAATATAAAAATATTGTTTTAACTCCAGAAACAGTAGAGAAAATCAAAGAATACTGGAGTGATAAAAAAGATAAAAAATCTGAATAATAATGGAAAATATAGTAAAACCTTTAATAAGTGAAAAAACAATGAGATTGGCAGATGAATTGAATCAATATACATTCATCGTGAATCCAAAGGCAGGTAAAATTGCTATTGGAAAGTCCATAGCAGAAAAATACGGTGTGAAGGTCGAAAACGTCAGATTATTAAATGTTTTAGGAAAAAAAGTTATGTTTGGGAAAACCAGACAAAAAGGAAGAAGATCTACATATAAAAAAGCAATCGTCACATTGAAAGAGGGCGATTCGATAGAAGTTTTTAATATAAAATAATGGCTTTAAGACAATTCAAACCTACAACAGCAACAAGAAGAAATACCGAGTTATTGGATTTTTCTGGGCTCACAAAAAAGAAACCTCACAAGGCTTTACTTGAAAACGTTAAATACAGTGCAGGTAAGAACTTCAGAGGGAAACAGACTGTTCGACACAAGGGTGGTAGAGTAAAAAGAAGATTTAGAATTATTGATTTCAAAAGAGACAAATTCGATGTTCCGGGAACTGTAGAGTCTATTGAATATGATCCAAACAGAACTTCTCACATTGCATTGATAAAATACATCGATGGTGAGAGAAGATACATTTTGGCTCCTGTTAAATTGAAAGTTGGTGATACAGTTATAGCAGGTGAAAAAGTATCTGCAAAAGTTGGAAATGCGATGCCATTGAAGAACATTCCAGCATCGACCTTCGTTCATAATATTGAGACAACAAGGGGAAATGGTGGTATAATTGCTAGAGCTGCTGGCTCGGCCATCCAAATCCAAGGATTTACTCAAGATTATGCACAACTCAAAATGCCTAGCGGAGAAATCCGATTGGTAAGATCAGAGTGTATGGCTACTGTTGGTACTGTTGGCAATATAGATGTGAAAAATGTAAAACTAGGAAAAGCTGGTCGTAAGCGCAAAATGGGCTTCAGACCAACTGTTCGTGGTGTTGCGATGAGTGGAGGTAAGCATCCACATGGAGATGGTCAAGGTAAGAGTGGTAGACACGGTCCAGGAGGTCCAGCACAGGATCGATGGGGCAATCGAGTCGGAAAGAAAACAAGAAATAATAAAATTACAAATAAATATATAATTAAAAGAAGACCAAATAAAAAAGGTCGACAAAGTAAAAAATATAAAACTATTGTTTAATAAAAATGTCTAGATCAAGTAAAAAAGGACCATATATTGATCCTAAATTAATAAAAAAAATTGAGAAACATAAACAATCTGGTCAAAGAGGTGGAGTTCGAACATGGGCAAGAGATAGTGCAATTTCACCAGAAATGGTGGGGGTGACTTTCGAAGTTCATAACGGAAAAGATTTTATAAATGTATTTGTTACTGAGTCTATGGTAGGACATAAACTTGGAGAATTTTCACAAACCAGGAAATTCCAAGGACACAGTAAGAAAGGTAAGATTGGTAAAGCAACAGGTTCTATTGGTAGAGTATTAAATGATTAAAATGTCAGAAAAAACAGTATACGCAAAAACTAAATATGTGAAATCATCAGCTAGAAAAACTAGATTGGTTTTGGATTTGGTAAGAGGTAAAGAAGCTTTAAAAGCGTTAGATATTTTGAAATTTACAAACAAAGCAGTTGCTGAGGATGTTCTTAAAGTTGTTAATTCTGCAATTAGTAATGCAGTTCATAACAATAGCTGGGACAAAAAGAAACTTGTAATTAGCGAGGCATTTGTTGATGAAGCCCCAACTTTCAAACGAGGTTTGGCAGTTGCAAGAGGCCGATATCATCAAATTTTAAAAAGAAATTGTCATATAACTATTGGAGTTCAACAAATAAATTAATTAAACAAACAATGGGTAATAAAATAAACGCAACAGGTTTTAGAATAGGAGTCAACAAAGGCTGGGGATCTTTCTGGTATGCACCGAAAGAGCAGTTCGCTGATTTATTACATGATGATCTTAAAATTAAAAAATTCATTCGAAACAAAATCGAAGCTTCAGGGGTGAATTTAGTAAAAATAAAAAGATCAATGAATAAAGTGATAATTGAGGTAAGAGTTGCTAGACCTGGTGTTGTTATTGGTAGAGGAGGAGCAGGAATCGAGGAATTAAAAAAAGAACTAAATAAAATGATCAAAGGAGAAGTTGAATTGAAAGTTTTTGAAATTAAAAATCCTGAAATACAGGCAAGATTGATTGCAGAGAATATTAAAAATCAACTTGTAAGAAGAATAGTTCCTAAATTCGCAGCAAGTCGAGAGATCGAAAATGCAAAGAAGTCACCAGATGTTAAAGGTATCAAAATATGGGTTGGCGGTCGTATCAAAGGAGCAGAGATTGCTAGGGTAGAGAAATTCCAATGGGGATCAGTACCTATGCAAACTCTTAGAGCAAAAATTGATTACGCTTACGTAGATGCACAAGTACCAAATGCAGGTAAACATGGAATTAAAGTCTGGGTTTATACTGGAGAAAAATTAGATTTAGATGATAGCGATTTTTAATAATGTTACAGCCATCAAACACAAAATACAGAAAAGCATTTAGAGGCAGAATGAAAGGAACAGCCAGTACTGGTAATGAACTTTCAAGCGGAGACTTCGGTCTACAGTCTGTAACACGAAGCTGGGTGAACAGTAGACAGATTGAAGCAGCTAGAAAAGCTTTGGTTAGAGAGATGAAGAGAAAAGGAAAACTTTGGATTAGAGTATTCCCTCACAAACCATACTCGAAAAAACCAGCTGAGGTAAGGATGGGTAAAGGTAAAGGTAGTGTCGAAGGTTATGTGGCTGTAGTAAAACCAGGCCGTGTAATGTTCGAAATTGGTGGAGTTGATGAAGCAATCGCAGTGGAAGCACTTCGAAAAGCATCACAAAAATTACCTGTATTAACTAGAATCATATCGAGACAAGGATGAACAAATCAAAATTAAAAACAATGGAATTAAAAGAATTGCAGACAAGACATGAGAAAGTCTCTAAAGAACTTGCAGACCTTCGATATGATGTGAGGATAGGTCAGGAGAAAGATTATTCACAAATAATCAAAAAGAGAAAAGAGGTAGCTACAATTAATACTTTGATTAAAGAAATTGAATTAGGTTTACATGCACCCTTGAAAAAAGTCGAAACAGAAAAAAAAGAAGTTAAAAAAGAAACAAAGAAAGAGTCAAAGAAGGAAGAAGAAGTTAAAGAAGATAAAGAGGAAGTAAAAGTGAAAACAACAAAGAAAAAAGCTGATAAATAATTACAAATATAAATAATGACTAAGAAAACAAAAGAAACAACTGAAACAAAAACACAACCGAAGAAATTACAAGGTGTGATTATAAACGTAATTGACGACACAACCATCAAGGTTCGAGTTGAGATCAAATACTCACATCCTTTGTATAAGAAAATTATTAAAAAGCACAAAAACTACTTAGTACACAAAAAGGTCGAGGGTGAATTTGTAAAAGGAGATATAGTTTGGATTTTGGAAGGTAAACCTGTTAGTAAGACTAAGAAATTTTATCTAGTTGAAAAAGTGAAATAATGGTACAGAATTTATCGAGATTAACTGTAACTGATAACAGCGGAGCCAAGACAATCATGGTAATACGTGTTATGGGAAGGGGCAAAGGAAACAGTTTCCAGAGATTTGCTTCAGTAGGAGAAATGGTAAAAGCATCAGTCAAGAAAGCATTGCCGAATAGTAACTATCAACAAGGAGATGTGGTTGACGCAGTAGTTGTCCGAACAACAAAAGAAGTAAAGAGAAAAGATGGATCATACATTCGATTTGATGACAATGCAGCAGTAATTATCGATAAAGCAAAAAAAGAACCAAAAGCAACTAGAATTTTCGGTCCAGTTGCTAGAGAGCTTAGAGAAAAAGGATACGGAAAAATTGTTAGTTTAGCTCAGGAGGTACTCTAATGAAAATCAAAAAAGGAGACACAGTAAAAGTATTATCAGGAAAAGATCGAGGTAAACAAGGAATTGTGAAATTTACTTTACCAAAAGTATCTAAAGTTGTTGTGGAAGGTGTAAATATAGTCAAAAGACACAAAAAATCACAAACTACACAAGAACAGAAAAAAAGAACTATTCAAGAATTTGAAGCACCTATTCCTGTAGCAAAAGTAATGCTGATTGACCCAAAAACGGGAAAAACTACAAGAGTAGGATACAAGGTTGAAAAAGGTAAGAAAGTTAGAATATCTAAAAAAACAAATAAAGAAATCTCTTAATTATGGCAAACGAAAAACCAAGACTAAAAATTAAATATGAGAAAGAAGTGTTACCAGAGCTTCAGAAGACCCTTGGAATAAAAAACAAAATGGCAGTTCCTAACCTTACAAAAATTATTATTAATTCTGGATTGGGTGAAGCAAAGACTGATAACACAGCAATCGAAGAAATGGTTCGAGATATAGCATTGATTTCTGGACAGAAGCCTATGATTACAAAGAGCAAGAAAGCAATCTCAAACTTCAAAATCCGAAAAGGAATGGATATAGGAGTTAAGGTTACTTTGAGAAAAGATATGATGTGGTATTTCTTGGATAGATTGGTTTCAGTAGCACTCCCTAGGGTTAAAGACTTTAGAGGTGTTCCTGTAAACGCATTCGATGGACAAGGAAATTATGCCCTGGGATTGAAAGAACATACAATTTTTCCTGAAGTTGATGCAACAAAAGTTAGTAAAATAAGGGGGTTACAGGTTATAATCTGTACCAGTGCTGACAATAATGAACAAGCGAAGTCTTTACTTTCATTACTTGGCATGCCTTTTCAAAAAGTTTAAATTTAATAAATAAATATGTCTACAGCAGCTCAAGAAGCAAAAGCAAGAAAATTAAATAAACATGCAAAATATGAAACTCAAGCATTTTCACGTTGTGAAATCTGTGGAAGATCGAGAAGTTATCATAGATACTTTAAATTATGTAGGATTTGTCTGAGAAGATTAGCTCATAAAGGTGATATACCTGGGCTAAAAAAATCTTCCTGGTAAGTTTTTAAATTCAAATTATGGTAAACGATACAATATCTGATTATTTAACAAGAGTTAGAAATGCTCAATTGCGCAAACAAGAGTTTGTGACAATTCCTTCTACAAAAATGCTTGTTGCAATCAGTGAGATATTAAAAAAATCAAATATGATAGAGGATTATGAGGTATCAAATGAAAAAGATCTTCCTCAACAAACTTTAAATGTTAAATTAAAATATATCGGTTCAGAACCAGCTATGAGAAGTATGAAAAGAATCTCAAAGCCAGGTTTGAGGAAATATGTTAATTACAAAGAAATACCTAAAGTCTTAAGTGGTAAAGGTATTGCTATTATTTCTACACCGCAAGGAGTTTTAAGCGGAGATGACGCTAAAAAAAGCAAAGTCGGTGGTGAGTATTTATGTGAAATCTGGTAATAATGTCAAAAATCGGTCAAATGCCAATAAAATTCGATAGTTCCAAAGTCAAAGTCAATATTGAGGATGGCGGAGATTATCATTATCTTTTAGTTACTGTTGAAGGTCCATTGGGAACACAGTCATTGTCAGTAAGAAAAGGTGTAACAATTAAAATCGAGAATGATGAAGTTATTGTTGATAAAAAGTCAAACACAGTAACTGGGAAGTCCTATCATGGCTTATACCGATCACTAATCGCCAATATGGTGCAAGGTGTTACAGAAGGTTTTGAAAGAAAATTAGAAATTCATGGAACAGGTTATCGTGGTGAATTAAAATCAAATAGAAAACTAGAGTTAAAGTTAGGTTTTTCTCATATCGTACATTACGAAGCAAGAGAAGGAGTTGAATTAATTATGGAAGATCAAGAGAAAATCACAGTAAAAGGAACAGATAAACAATTAGTAGGTCAAACAGCAGCTGAGATTCGTGAACTGCGAAAACCTGAACCCTACAAGGGCAAAGGGATCAGATATGCTGATGAGCAAGTTAAACGTAAGTCCGGTAAATCTGGAGCTACATCATAAAGTATTAAATTGAAACAATGATTACAAAAACAGATAGACGAAATAGAAGAAAATTAAAAATCAGAAATAGAGTTGTTGGAACTATGGAACGACCAAGATTGTCTGTTTATAGAACTAACCAACACATCTATGCACAATTAGTTGATGATTCAAACAGTCAAACCTTAATGGCAACTAGCGATGTAAAACTTGAAAAGGGTACAAAGTCTGAAAAAGCAAAATTGGTAGGTGAGAGTTTAGCAAAATTAGCTCAGGCAAAAAAGATAACGAAAGTCGTGTTTGACAGAAATGGATTTAAATTCCATGGTAGAATCAAAGAACTTGCCCAAGGGGCAAAAGATGGTGGACTTATATTTTAATTAGCTAAATATTAATGGCGACAGAAGTGCAAGAAACAAAAAAAGTTGAATCTAAGGAAGTTAAAAAAGAACCTAGCAGAGCTGGTGGCAGAACTACGACTTTTGACAGAAATAAATCCAGAAATAATCAACGAAACAATAACAAAAACCAAAGACGACAAAACCCTGATGATGTTGAGAAAAGAATCGTATCTATCAGACGAGTATCACATACATACAAAGGTGGTAAAAGAATGAGTCTAAGTGTTTTAGTCGTAGTTGGTGATAGAAAAGGAAAAGTTGGCACAGCAGTTGGAAAAGGAGCAGATGTAAAAAGCGCAGAAACAAAGGCTTACAACAAAGCTAAGAAAAATATGGTAACAGTAAATTTGCATAATACAACAATCCCACACGAAATTTTACACAAGAAAGGTGCTGTCAAGATTTTTATGAAACCAGCAGCTCCTGGAACTGGAGTAATTGCAGGTGCATCTATGAGATCTGTATTAGAACTTGTCGGTGTAAAAGACATCCTAACTAAAATTATCGGTGCTTCAAACCCAATTACTAATGTTTACGCAACAATTGAGGCATTACAATCTATGAAATCATGATACATAACTACTTATTGAAAACAACAAAGAATAAAAAAAGAGTTGGAAGAGGATATGGCTCTGGAAAAGGAGGTCATACCGTTGGTCGTGGATCAAAAGGAGCAAAATCTAGAACAGGTTACAAACTTGCTAGAAAAGGTTTCGAAGGAGGTCAGATGCCTCTGTCTCGCAGAATCCCTAAACTAAAAGGTTTTTCAAGAGCATATTTCCAACATAAAAATAAAGTTGAAATTGTAAAGATTGAAAGACTAAATGATTTCAAAGATGGAGATATAATAAATGTAGAAAAACTAAAAGAAGCTGGTTTGATAACTGGAAAGGGCAAAAACACTAATGTTAAGATTTTGAATAATGGCGAATTAAAAAAGAAAATCACAGTTGAAAATATTGCCGTATCAAAATCAGTTAAAGCACAAATCGAAAAAGCAGGTGGCAAAGTTCTCTAAGTAACGTTTAACATAAACTACATGAAACTTTCAAAATCACGACTCAAACTCCCCAAATTGAATGTAAATAGATTCAAGAATAGAATTACACCTAAGCCCAAGTTCTCTAATACAACAGATAAAGATCAAATCTCTTTAAGAGAATCATTGCGATCTCCTGAGATTCGAAAGAAAATCTTAATCACAATTGGTTTAGTTGTAGTTTATAGAATTTTAGCAGCAGTACCTCTTCCTGGTATTGATACCCAGTTGTTTGCTGAAGCATTCGGTAACAATCCACTAACAAATTTCTTCTCAATAGTTACTGGAGGAAGATTAGATAATCCTTCTGTGGTTGCAATAGGTTTGGGAGCATACATTAATGCTTCTATTGTACTGCAATTACTTACTTCCATTATTCCTAAATTAGAGGAATTATCAAAAGAAGGTGAAAGAGGAAGAGCCGTTATTAACCAATATACTAGAATACTAGCTGTTCCACTAACTGTGGTTCAGGCAGTTGTAATTTATTCAGTATTGAAAAGTGTCACTGCGACAGTGCCTCAATTGGCTGGTTTACTTGATAATGTCACAAATTTTGATATTGTCACAATGGTTGTTTCTCTTACAGCAGGAAGTATGGTCTTGATGTGGTTGGGAGAACTTATCACGGCTCATGGGATCGGAAATGGAATTTCGATAATCATAACTATTAGTATTCTTACTGTTGTTCCTAATCTTGTTGCAAGAGATTTTGTATTTTTATCAAATGATATTGAACTACTCAAAAACGGGAATTTCAATGTATTAATCAATGATAACTTCAAATTGATATATTTCTTCATAGCGGGTTTTTACTTGCTGATTATGAGTATTGTATATATCAACGAAGCAGTTCGAAAAGTGACCATTCAATACGCTAGAAGATTTAGAGCAGCTGGAGTTCAAGCAACTTACCTACCATTAAAATTGAATCAGGCTGGAGTTATGCCTGTTATTTTCGCCTCGGCGTTACTATCTTTCCCTCAAATAATTGCACAATTATTAATTGGTACGGCTGATCCTGAGTCTAGACTATATAGCATTGGAACTTCGATAAACGAATCATTCCTAGGAAATAATTCAGCTTTTCTCAATAGCGGAGATTTCTTGAGGGATAGTGTTTTGTATCTCGTGACTTTCTTTTTAATGATTGTAATTTTCTCATTCTTCTATACATTTGTTACCTACAAACCTGCTGACACCGCAGATAATTTAAAGAAAAGTGGTGGATTTATTCCAGGATTGAGACCAGGTAAAGTTACACAAAAATATATTACAAACGTACTGATAAAGCTGACAGTAGTGGGAAGTCTTTTCTTGGCAACAATTGCCATTATTCCCAATTTAGCCAGACTTACACCCCAGGGTGCGAACCTAGCAATTTTATCAGGTATTGGAGGTACAAGTATTTTGATTGTAGTAGGTGTGGTTCTCGACACGATTAGACAGATGAAATCACTTACTGTCACTAGAAGTTACGAACAATACAAATAAGTGGCAATTAAAATTAAAACAAAAAAAGAAATTGCCATCATGAAATCTGGTGGCAGTATTCTAGCAGAAATATTAAACACACTCGCTGAGACGGTAAAACCTGGTATTACTACCAAGGAATTAGATGACAAAGCGGGAGATCTTTGCAAAAAATTTAATGTAATACCTGCGTTCAAAGGTTACCAAGGATATGAAGCAAATATATGTACTGGTATAGATGATGTTGCTGTTCATGGAATTCCATGTCCTGAAGAATACACTGTTGAAGGTCAAATTATAAGCATCGATATGGGAATCATCTATCAAGATTTCTATCTGGATTCTGCTTTAACGGTTCCGGTTGGAAATGTTGATGATGACGCAATAAGACTACTTGAGACAACAAAGCTTGCTCTATCAAAAAGTATAGAACTTTCTATCGAAGGAAACACAGTCGGAGATATTGGTTACGCGATTCAAACAATTGCTGAGTTGGCTGGTTTCAATGTAATAACTCAAATGACAGGACACGGAATTGGTAGGAATCTTCATGAAGAACCTTACATACCGTGTTTTGGAGAGCAAGGAGATGGACCAGTATTGAAAGAAGGTATGACTATTGCAATCGAACCTATGATAAATGAAGGACTTTCTGAAATTGAGATATTGGACGATGGCTGGACAACCTTAACAGTTGATGGAAAAAGATCGGCTATCTTTGAACACACAATCGCAGTAGGCAAAACCAAAGCAAAAATATTAACAAGATAGGTTGTCTATCAAAACTCTATCTGCTATAATCCTATATCGCTTATGGCTTTCAGGTTTTGATAAATAATATAGCGATTGAGTAACTGCGAAATTCGCATTTACTGTGATGTGGCTTTATTGCCGCAATTTTTTATTTAGAAATATTTTAGTTAATGGTATCTGATAAGGATAAAATTTTTAAAGTTCGAGGGACAATTATTGAAACTCTCCCAGGAACAAAATTTAAGATTGAAATTGACCTAAAGGGTGACAAGCATGTAGTAATGGGACACATATCAGGTCGAATGCGAATGCATTATATTAAATTACAAAAAGGTGACGAAGTAGAACTCGAAATGACACCTTATGATTTAACTAAAGGAAGAATTACATATAGATTCTAATGAAAGTAAAAGCATCTGTTAAAAAACGCTGTGAACACTGTTACATTGTTAAACGTTCAAAAGCAAACGGTAAAAAAATAGTTTATATATACTGCAAACGTGACCCACGTCACAAGCAGAAACAAGGTTAATTATTAAATATGGCAAGAATTGCTGGCATTAGTTTGCCTTTAGAGAAAAAAATTGAATACGCACTACCTTATATATACGGAGTTGGTCATACAACTTCAAAGAAGATTTTAGAACAGACAAATGTAGATCCAAACAAAAGAGTAAAGGATTTATCTGATCAAGAAATCAAAAGAATTTCAAATGCACTCGCAGAGAAGACTCTAGAAGGAGATCTTAGACAAACAGTGTTTAGAAATGTGAAAAGACTTAAAGACATCAAAAGCTACAGAGGAATTAGACATAAATTAGGACTTCCAGTTCGAGGCCAACAAACAAGAACTAACGCAGTAACAAGAAAAGGTAGAAATATCGCAGTCGGAGGATTGAAGAGAAAACTAGAAAAAACTTAAATCTATTTTTATTATAAACTACTTAAAAGTGGCTAAAGCAGGTAAAAAAGACAAAAAAGAAACAAAGGCAACCGGAGCAAATACTGGAAGCAAAAAGTTTAAAAACAAAAAGAAAAAGAAACTTAGTGTTCAAAAAGTAAAAGTTTTCATTTCTTCAAGTTATAACAATACTATGGTGACCATCACAGATTACGATGGTAATGTTTTATCTTGGAGTAGTCCAGGAGCAGTTGGGTTCAAAGGTTCAAAGAAAAGTACTGCATTTGCCGCAACAAAAGCAGCAGAGGATGCTGTAGCAAAAGCTCAGAAATATGGAGTTACAACAGGCACTGTGATTGTTAAAGGTACAGGAATGGGTCGTCAAGCAGCTGTAAAAGGTTTGAGGACAGGAGGACTTAGATTGACATCACTATCAGATCACACATCTATCCCTCATGGTGGTACAACACCTAGAAAAAAACCAAGAGGTAGTTAATTCTTTATAAGTAGATAATTAATAATGGCAAGATATACAGGACCAAAATGGAAAATTAGTAGAAGAGAAAATTACGATATCTTCGGTAATGAATCATGGAGAAAGAGACCAAACCCTCCAGGAGTGCACACAACTTCAAAATCTAGACCTTCAAACTATGCTGTTCAATTTAGAGAAAAGCAAAAAGTGAAGAGGATTTACGGTTTGATGGAAAAACAATTCAAAAAAATCTATCAAGATGCTAGTAAAGCAACAGGTAATACTGGAACAAGAATGTTGCAGTTGTTGGAACTTAGATTGGATAATGTTGTTTATAGACTCAAACTTGCCAAAACCAGAAACCAAGCAAGACAATTTGTCACTCATGGACATGTAACAGTTAATGGAGAAAAAGTGACTATTCCATCTTACACATTAAAAGTTGGAGACCAAGTTGCTTTGGAGGCAAAATTCCAAAAAGAAGATCATATTAAAGTAATGCAAGCTGAACTTAAAAATGTAAAAGTTCCAGAATGGCTTAAAGAAGGCCAAGTTAAGACATTGCCAACGAGAGACATGCTTGATCAAGGAATTGAAGAACAGCAAATTATTGAGTTCTATTCACGATGATAATTATTTTAAATTAGATCTAATAACATGATTTCACTTGATAAATTTAAAGTTAAAGTAGTAAAGGATGATCCAGGACTTGGACAAATCCAAATCGGACCGCTCCCAAGTGGGTATGGACATACTCTAGGGAATACTTTGAGAAGAATTCTTCTTTCTTCAGTTCCTGGTGCAGCCGTTACGTCCGTGAAGATTGATGGAGTAAAGCATGAATACACTAGCATGGACAATGTTCAAGAAGATGTGATTTTCATTATTTTGAAGCTCAAAAACTTAGCAATTAAGAAATATAGTGATGATCCAACAACTCTTACATTAAATGTTAAGGGCAATAAAGATAAAGTTACTATCGTTACAGCTAATGATTTTGATGTTCCAAGTGATGTAGAAATCATAAACAAAGATTTGGAAATCACAACTCTTACGGGTGATACTTCATTGAAACTTGAAGTTGTAGTAGAGAATGGTGTTGGATATTCATATGCAGACGAAGAAAGACGAAAAGAAATTGGAGTAATTCCAGTTGATTCAAACTTCAGTCCTGTAAATAGAGTAGATGTAAATATCACAAAAGCTAGATTAGGTGAATATACTGATCTTGATCAAATTGATTTGGATATTTATACAAATGCTACAGTTACAGCTTCCGAAGCATTGTTGAAAGCTGGTGAAATCTACGATGAAATGGCAAATAGACTATTAGCTCAATTTGGTGGTGACCCAATATTAGCAGAAGAAAATATTATCAAAGAAGAGGCTGATCATGAATTAACAGAAGATAAGATTTTAGTAAGCCAACTTAATCTCTCAACTAGATTAACTAACGCTTTACTAAACTCAGGTATCAGTGATTTGAGAGGTTTGGCAGGACTTCCAAGAGAAGAAGTTGCAAACTTCAAAGGAATGGGAAAGAAATCAATGACAGAATTAGAAGATATTATGTCTGAAAAGGGATTAACATTTGAAATCAATTAATAGATGAACAATAGACCGAAAATAACAAAACTAGCAAGTAACAAAGCTCACTCGGAATCATTAAAAAGGAGTCTACTAACTGATTTAGTTACTTACGAGTATTTAGAAACAACGGCTAGCAAGGCGAAAGCGATAGTTCCCTTGTTTGACAAGATGATTAATATCGCAAAAGAAAAGAACAAGAGACATGCAGAAATGAAATTAAACAAAATTCTGTTTAGTAAATTAGCAACCGACAAAGCAATTAATATTCTTGCAAAAAGATTAGATGATTCTGATGGTGGCTACCTTAATTTATACAAAACAGGTCTAAGAAAAGGAGACAATTCTCCAATGATTAAAATGATTGTAAAAGGTTATGTATACAAAGAAATCGGTGCGAAGAAAACAACTAAAAAATCAAAGAAAAAAGAAGTCGCAACCTCTGAGACTAAGAAATACGAAGTTAATGAAATAAAAGACATGTCACAAGCCAAAAGCCAAAACATGGAAAAAGGTGCACAAGGTAAAGCTAAATCTAGATCAGGAATATAATAATAATGAAAAACACAACAGTAATTAAAAAACAGGACTTGAATAAACAATGGTACTTAGTTGATGCCAAAGGTGTCCGACTAGGAAGATTAGCAACCTACTGCGCTAGTATTTTGATTGGTAAGAATAAAACAACAAAAACAACAAACATGGTTGGAGGTGATGCATTAGTCATTATCAACGCAAAACAAGTTGATGTATACAAAGATAAATTAAAAAAGAAAATGTATTATACCCACTCTACATATAGAGGTGGATTCAAAGAAGTCCCTCTAGAAGAAATGCTAGAGAAGTTTCCAGAGAGAGTTGTCGAAAAAGCAATCTCAGGAATGTTACCTAAAACTAAATTAAGAGACGAATTTTTAAACAATCTTTATGTTTATGCTGATGAAAAACATAAACATGAATCACAAAAACCAGTTAAACTTGAAATTAAAACCAAATGACAGAGACCAAAAAAGATACAAAACCAAAAGTCACAAAAGAAGTGAAAGCTGAACCAAAAGCTAAAATAGAGAAATATTATTATGCTCTTGGAAGAAGAAAAACTGCTATAGCTACCGTGAGATTGTTCGAATCAAAAGGAACAAGCACAGTAAACGGCATGGATTTGAAACAATATTTCCCTCTTAAATCAGACCAAAAAGTTGTAAACGGACCACTAATTTTTCTCGAGAAATTAAGTGACTTCTATTTCACATCTAAAGTAAAAGGTGGTGGAAAAAAAGCACAAAGAGAAGCAATCAGTTTGGGAATTGCCAGAGCATTCGTCAAATCAGACGAGACTTTGAAGGCTACACTTCGAAAGGCTTCATTTATGACTCGTGATGATAGGATGGTTGAGAGAAAGAAAACTGGCAGAGTTAAGGCTAGAAAATCTCACCAATTCTCGAAACGTTAAACTGTCTTATATTGATTTCACTTGTTAAGGAAATCCCATGTCTGAACTTCCTAGTTTTTTAAAATCAGTTGAATTAAGTATATTTGGCCCAAATGAACCCGCAGAAATGTCAGTTAATTTAAGAGTACCTAAATGGGAGAATGGTCATGTGATTGAAGATGATTTTGTAGACTTATTTCAAGGTGATGTAATAGTTGTTGTTGGTACATATGCTTCAAAAAGAAACACATATAAAATTGTTAATACTCCATACGGTAATCAGGCTTTACTTCTTGAATCCCTGAAAGTACTACCAGTGAAACCATCTGGCACAGTTGACTAAAATAGTATTTTTAACTGGAGAAAGTAGCATTTTATATTCTTTAGTTCCCATCACCATTTACTCTTGCTATAATTTTCTTTGATAGGTTTTCCTATTAGTTTTTTATTGAAAATGCGCAAAGTTACTAGAATTTCACTCTTAATTTTATCACTAATTTTATTAGCATTTTGGTCGCCATGGCAATCATGGAACTTTGAGTGGATTAATATATTTGGTATTGATTCAAGAGATAGTTATAGTGGCTTGAAAGTGAAGGCTTTCTCTGGAGAATTGGAAGTATTCGTAGATGGTAATTCTGCAGGTGTAACGTCTGATCAAGAGTCATTTCTCGAGGTTTATCCAATAGAACCAGGGGAACATAATATTAAGATTGTTCGACCTAATAACGATGGTTTTTACTCAGAATTTGAGAGAAATATAAACTTCGAAAAGGATGTTGATGTTGTTATTGGTTATGACCTAGGTCCTTCGCCATTATTCTCTGAAGGTCACATCTTAACAGCTAAAAAGAGCTTCACAAAAGGCGTTGAACCAACCTTAGATATACTTTCGACAGTGGATGATGTAGATGTTAAACTAGACGGAAGAGATATAGGTAAAACACCTTTAAGGTCAATTCCCATAGGCATTGACAGTACACATATCTTAACATTTAGTAAAAAAGGTTTTGATACACTCGAGATTGAAATATTACCTACAGAACAGTCTGAAAGAGACAAGTTAAAAGATGTAGAGTTGAGTTTAGAGGTTAATTTATTTGCAAAACCAGTTGAATTAACTGCCCAACAATGAATGTAGTTAAAAAATTACATGGTTCAGTGAGGTTTCCTACCTCTATTATCGTTAAAGGTGCGAATGTACTTGGTGTTGAGATTGCACGATCCTTGCTGGAACAGGGTGGTTACGTGATTATCATTGACAGTGAAAGCAACGCATCTCGTAAGCTTCTTGATCCACTAGTTAAGTACAAAAATCTTACAGTTCTAAATTTCTCTGCGATTAATACCTTAGGTCTCGATTTACGAAGGCTAGATTATGTGTTTTATTTTGAACACAAATCTACACACCTTAAAGAAAAAATCTCTACTCAAAAGTACCTACAAAATTCAAACTATTTGGATTCAATTTTGGATTTATGTTCAAAATTCGATTCCAAATTTCTTTTAACAACTTCAATAAAAGCTCATCAATTAAATATTTCAAATACGCATCTTGACTACAATTACGGGCTGAATAGTACTTCGAACCATTCACAATATATGGAGCTTGAGATTCAAAGATACTCCGAAAGTTTGGTTCAAGAATATATCCAAAGAGTTGGGATAAATGCCAGAATATTAAGACTAGGTGAAATAATTGGCCGAGGTACAGAATTCGATCAAAATTCTAGTCTCATCAAGCTTATTAGAAATGGGCTTGAAGGAAAAGACTTGAAAGTACCTGGCGATGGATTAGAAGCTAATTACTACATTCATTATCTTGATGCAGCTTATGGTGTGTTGAAAGCGCAATTTTCAGCGAGTACAAAAGGAAAAATATTCACATTAGCTAATCCAGAAGAAGTCACAATACTTTCAATTGCATATAAACTATTAGAATTATTACCTACAGCCAGAGAGATACGATTTGATAGTGATGACGACCAATATCCTTCATTAATATTGTATAAACCTGCTGAGAGCTTGGTTACGATTGGGTGGAGACCTCGTATTGAGTTTGATAGATCATTGATTCAGACTATTGAGTATATTCAAGAACTTTTAATAATTGAGAAAGCACTTAAAGAGGACGCTTCATTGAAAGTATCAAATACGAAGAACATGTCTGAAAAAATTCGTGATTTCTTTTTCGTTGCTGAAAATGAAGGAGGTGATGGTGATGCGATCTCGAAATTAATTGCAGAAAGGAAAAAGCTTGATATGGCAAGAACAGGGAACATGATACAGGCGAACGTAAACAACAAATCATCCAAGAAACCTAAGGAAAAACAATCAATACTACAAAAAATTGACACTTCACTTCATGATATTTTATTTGGATTTAGTAGAAGAATATTTTTCCTAAAAAACGTCACGGTTACCGATTTCGTTGTAACATTGTTTCTAATCACGGGATTTGCTGTTATATATTTTATGATGATTTCTCCGCTGTTTAGTTTAAGTAGAAATATTTTTTTCACGAGGGTTTATTATGATCGAGTAATTGAAAACGTATCCAGCCTAAACTTCGTAGAAGCTAGTGATAATAATCTTAAACTTAAAGATAACTTAGAGTCAGCACAGGCAAGAGTTGAGGATTTACAGTATTTGTTTTCATTGTTAAATAAAGAAGATTTATATAGTTCTACTCAGAAATATCTTGCGAGCTCAATAGATTACTCAGAAGGGTATACCGATTTATTGAACGCATATATTCCTATGCAAACATTTATTAATAATTCAAATCCGAGTATTGTATACAGATTTGGTGAGGACAGATTGCTAAGTACGAATGACAGTGAAAACTTCAAAGAAGAGTTGGATACTATGTATGCTCAAAGAGGAATCATTGAAGATAGTTTAGGACGGATTTCCTCATCAAAAGAAGAAGCATACGTATACTCTCAAAGACTTCCTGCAGAATTAATACAAAATACATCAGAAAAAATGCTTGATTTAGATGAGAAATTTAAAGCCTCGCAATTCATTGCAAATCAGTATAATAATCTTCCATTACTAATGGGGCGAGAAAAGCCTATAAATTATTTAGTAGTTGTTCAAGACAATACGAGGTATAGTAGCTCTGGTGGTGCTATTGTTGGTTATATCAATTTCACCATAGACCAAGGGACATTAAAGACATTGAATACAGAAATCCTCAAAACGCCTGTATTAAACAAGGATGTGGTTTCAAGTGATGTGGTTTCTTCTATAAATTTAGTTTCAAGCAAGGAAGTTAGCGCAGAGAATATTGTCTTTCAGGATTTATACAATATTTCCGAACCGAATCTTTTCTTAAGAGTAATTGAAAGAAATTTCGAACTAAACACGAAATCTAATATTGACTTAGTCATCTCCACAAATGTCGGTACATTGAGTAATTCAATGCAAAACCAAGGTGATATTAATTTCCGACAACTTAATTTTAATGATGATAATTTGCTGAATAACATTAGTCTGTTAAACAATTCAAATGACTTAATTGCCAGGAATGAGATTATTATGAATTTATATGCAAAAAATATAGCTGATGCGTTTAATAATCTTAATAACAATATAAACGACATAGTGAATACATTGGCATATTCACATAATACGAAAGATATGCTCTACTATTCAAATAACCCAGAGTTTGAATCATTTCTTAGGTCGATTACTGGTGTTGGCTACTCGCCTAATGCTGAAATATTCTTTGGAATGAATCACAATCCAGATGCAAAAAGCGATTTGATTAAGTACCCGATTTCGACAATATCTGGTGCTATCAATATCGATGCAGACTATATTGCAAAGTCTACACTCAATTTGAGGTTGAATAATGTTGATAATTTACAAAATGGATATTTGTGTGTAAATGGTGGTGCTCAAAATATTCAAAATATCGATGTAGCCCCAGAGTTAGTATCAACAACTTATTCAACAGATAAGACTTGTAATATCTATTTAGAGGATGATGATTTATCTTATGGGATGAGCTTTACTTCTAGTCAATTCGCAAATCCGGAAACAAAACAAACGATTTTTATGTTAAGATTAAACAAGAATCCTGGAATAGAGAGCAATTATGATTTAGAGATTGCATTTGACCCAGAATTCGAAGTAACTCCGGAAGGCACTGATTTTATTAAAGATAATAATAAATACATATATTCTGGTGTTCTTACAGGAGATAAGATTTTTAAGTTTGAATTAAAAAAATAATATGAATAATCCAAAACAAATTTTTACACAAGAAGGTTACGATAAAATTGTTTCTGAAATAGAAGAAAGGGAGACAATAGTTCGAACTAAAATTGCAGACGAGATCGAGAAAGCTAGACAACAAGGAGATTTATCGGAAAATGCTGCATATAAGTCAGCTATTGAATCAAAGGAATTTAACGAAAATCGAATAAATCAACTAAAAGAATTATTATCAAATGCTGAAATTTCAACTAAATCAAATTCTGGAGTAGTTGATTTAGGAAGAAGAGTTACAATTCAAAAGTCTGATGGAGGAGCAGATGTGGAATACATCATAGTTGGACATAACGAAGCTGATCCTACAGAAAGAAAAATTTCCTTGGATTCACCTTTGGGGAAATCACTATCAGGGAAAAAGAAAGGTGATAAAGTAACCGTACCAACACCAGGTGGTTCGGTTGATTTTGTTATAAAAAGTATCAAATAAATGGAGAGACACGCAGTACCACAAAACATTATGGAAGTAGAGTTCAAACTCTTTGGTGCTCTCTCAGTTAAACAGTTTGCCTATCTTGCGACTTTGCTGATGATAGCATTGGGAATATATTTCACACCTTTACCTGGAATTCTGAGAGTTGTATTAATTATAATCGCAGTAATATTAGGGATTTTTCTTTCTCTGATAAAAATTAATGGTCAATATTCTTCTGTGTGGTTGACTAATTTTATTGTTGCAATGTTTACTTCCCAGGAGCGAGTTTGGAAAAAAACGGGAGTTGTTCCAGATGTTTTTCATGAAGAAGTGAAAAGAACAAAAGAAGAAACATTAGAGAAAGTAAAAAAAGAAGGCCGTATTCGAGCTTCTATAGCACCACTTACAAAGTTTGAGGTTCAAAAAGAGTTTACTGTTGCAGACAGAGAAGAGGAATTAAGATTAAAACAAATTGAACAAGAGATGTTCGGAACTCAAACATCCGAGAATACAGTAAATACATTTACACCTACAAAAGAACAAGCCAGCTCATCAAAAACAATATTTATCAAAGGATTTGTTGTCGATAATAAAGAAAATCCAGTACAAGGTGCGTTAGTTAGTGTAAACTCTGAGAGCGGTGAATTTATCAACGAAGTAACTACAGATGATAAAGGACAATTTAATTTAGATACGGCTCTAAGTCCAGGTGTTTACTTTATTAGCATTGCAGCACCTAAATTAGTCTTTGAGTATTACAGAATAAATCTAAAAGATAACCAAGACATTCTTTATAAGTTTAAAGCTAAATAATGGGAATAGTTTCAAATTCAAAAATAAGTACACAAGATCATCTAGAAATCGAAGATATCAGGGATGATTTAGTTCTATTGAAAGATGGAAGAGTATCTTTGGTTATCGAAACTGGTGCCGTTAACTTTGATCTTTTATCCGAGGAGGAACAAGACGCGAAAATAAAGATGTTCGCAGGAATGTTAAATTCTCTAAATTTCCAAATGCAGGTCGTAATTTTAACAGAACGTTCCGATTTGACTGCTTATGTTGAAAAACTTACATCATTCAAACAACAACAGACATCGAAGGCATTAATTCGACAAATTGAAATCTACTTACAATTTATAAAAAATCTAACATACAATAGAGAAGTTTTGGATAAAAGATTTTTCATTGTAATACCAGAGATTTCTGCAGAAGTTCAAAGGACAGGAATAGTTAAGCAAATATTTGGAAAAAGAATTCAAATTACAAATCGTAAAGCAATTTTCGATAAAGCTAAAATCAATTTATATCCGAAGCGTGATCATGTATTTAAACAATTTAAGAAAATGGGGATTGAGACTTGGCAGTTAAATAACGAACAACTTGTAAGACTTTATTATTCTATGTACGATCCTGACAAAATCGGGGCGAAGAATTTGGAGTTGGCTACAACTAAATATACTTCATTTAAAGCGGATGAAAATACCAAAACTTAAAATATTTGATAAATTAAAAAAAGGTCAGAAAAGCAACGCTCCACAAGTTCAAATGGTGGGAGCTCCTGATCAGAATCAACTAGAGCAGGCTGCAGTTGATGATTTTTCCAAGGCAGTTGTGGATGTCAAAGACATTATAGCTCCACCGGCGATTGAAATCGATTTCAACCATATGCTTATCGGAGGTAAGTACTTCCGTACATTTTTTGCAACTGGATTCCCAAGATGGGTTAGTGCAAATTGGTTATCACCACTTATCAACTTCGAGAGACCCCTTACAATCAGCTCTTTTTATTATCCTGTTGATTCAGCACTGATTTTATCTAGATTAAAAAGAAAAATTGCTGAGTTGCAAGCTTCTTTAAACATCGATGTTGAAGCAGGTAAAATCCCTGATCCAAATATCAAAATTACACTAAAAGATGCAGAAGAGCTACAACAAGCGATTGCTAGTGGAAATGAAAAGTTCTTCCATTTTGCACTATATATAACTATCAGGTCTACTAATCTCCAAGAACTAGAGAAAATCTCTAGAAACGTTGAGTCTACTTTATCAGCACTTGGGGTAATTACTAAAATTGCATCACTTCAACAAGAACAAGGATTCGTGACCAGTATGCCATTGGGTATGGACAAAATCTACCTTACGAGGAATATGGATACAACTTCTCTAGCAACGACATTTCCATTTGTATCTTCCGAGCTGACGATGGATGATGGAATCCTCTACGGAATTAATAAACACAATAAAAGTCTGATTATTTTCGATAGATTCCAGATGCCAAATGCAAATATGGTAGTTTTCGCTACATCCGGAGCGGGAAAAAGTTATATGGTCAAACTTGAAGCCATCAGAAGTTTGATGATGGGAACACAGATTATCATTATCGATCCTGAAAAAGAATATGAGAAATTATGTCTTACAGCTGGTGGTGATTATATCTCATTCTCTCAAGATGGTGGTCAGAAACTTAATCCATTCGAACTTTCGGGTATTTATGATAAAGACGAAGACGAATTGAGATTCAAAATTCTACTATTAAATGGTTTAATCAGGCTGATGGTTGGTGGAACGCTGACTTCTATCGAGAGTTCCATCTTAGATAGGGCTTTAATATTAACCTATAAAGAAAAAGGCATAACCCCTGACCCTGCAACCCAAAGAAGAGAACCACCACTGCTCGAGGACTTGTACAAAGTATTGATGGCAATGGCTGAAAATGAAGCACATGTTCTTGCACAAAAGATTGAAAAATACATAAAAGGTAGTTCAGCAGGTATTTTTGACCAAAAAACAAACATTGAAATTAAAAATTCATTCACTGTCTTTAGTATTAGAGATTTGGCTGAAGATTTAAGACCGATCGCTATGTATCTAATGTTGGATTACATCTGGACTAGAGTTAAAAAAGACAGAAGAGAGCGATTATTAATTATTGATGAGGCTTGGTGGATGATGCAATTTGAAGAGGGTGCTAGGTTCTTACACTCTATAGCAAAAAGGGCTAGAAAATATGCACTTGGTTTGACAACAATTACGCAAGACGTAGAGGACTTCCTTGGAACAGATTATGGAAGAGCAGTGGTAACCAACTCTTCAATTCAAGTACTATTGAAACAAAGTACAGCGGCAGCAGATAAGCTTCAAAAAGTCTTCTACCTATCTATGGGAGAAAAGCAATATTTACTAACTGCTGGAATTGGTGAAGGTATTTTCTTTGCGGGAAATAATCATGTTGGTATTCAAGTTATCGCGAGTGAAAATGAGCATAATCTTATAACAACAAATCCGAGAGAGATGAGGGCTATGGAAGATGCAAATCTTCAAAAAGCTGAGAAACAAAGATTGGAGAAATTACAAATTCCAATTTCTGAAGAGATGTCGAATACTCAAAACCCTACAACTCCAGGCAACCCTAATGTTGCTCAAAATTCACCTGCAAGTAATGCCTCAGAATCCCGTTATATAAATCAAGGTCAACCTGGTGTTAGTCAGAATACAGGAGGTAATTTCACGCCTACCCCAAACACCGCTCCTAAAAATATACAACCTATGTATTCGCAAAATCCAGCACCTATGAATGGAACTGTGACGAATCCACAATATCCGCCGAATATTGCATATAACACCCAACCTGCAAATTCAAATCAGACACCTACAAATCAATATCCAAACACTAATCAAGGGGGATATAATTATCCTCAAGGTAATATAACTAATAATAATCAAAATACAGGACCAAATGTTACACAAGGTTAATTTAATTATGTTCTATTATTTCTAAAAATATTATAGTATTTAATATTATGGATAATATTTTTGGAATTTTTAATGAAGGTTATTCTCTTACAGGGTTGTTTGTAGGTTTAGGTGTCGTCGCGATTATTGTCACATTAGTTCTATATATAATCCATCTCAAGAGTAAACTCAATAATTTTGAAAATCCGAGGTATGGATTCTTAGGTAAAAATATATATCCTCTGATAGGTTTTATAACGCTTGGCAGCATCTTGCTTTTTGCGATGTATGGACCTGTTGCACCTACTCCATCAGATACTCAAGCAGATGTTACCGTTGATGGTGAAATTAGTGCAACCGTCAAAAGTCAGACGATGGCACTGGTAAATGTAAATTTCGAGTTTGTCCCTTATGTGAGTGGTAAACCGTGGGGTACGAGTGGTGACACATTTGATATATATTGGAACATAAAAGGAAAAGAGAACTTTACAAAGTATGAACTTGCAAGAAGTGCCTCAAATCCAAGTAATTTTGATTTATCGATACCAAAAGATTCTTATAAAGTCGAAATCACACTTGTTTACGAAGAAAAATCCTATACCTTCGAAGATCGTATCACTTATTAGTTACGTGATATAATTAATCACTGTTTTTGATGGTCGCTCCTCCTTCTTGGTCCTTTGGGAATTAGAGAGAGGGGAGGAAAGTCCGGACTCCTTTTCGGTCCCGTTTTAAAACGGGATGGGTACCCAGCTCTCATAAGATGAGGGCGGGGGTAGGTGTGAACTTACGGATAAAAGGGCAACAGAGAGTAAAGTGCTTATAGAAGGAATGGGTTGTCAGCCCGCCTGAAAAAGGTCGTAATGAAGACGAATATCTATAAGTGAACTTGAAAAGGTGGCTGGCTAAGCCAGTGTCTTTTGATAATTAGTACATCAGAGGGCGTGTAAGAGACCACCGGCTTATTTGGCAACAGATAAGTGCTTGGTAACCCCTGCTCGGAGCAACCCCGCCCTCAGGATATTATGATTAAAATCATGTGTTCTGAGGGCGGGGGCATAGACAAATGACTATCTCAATTGCGCAAAGCGCAAGGATACAGAATCCGGCTTACGAAACAGTTTATGTCGCCCTCTCTTGAGGGCGGCATGAATTTTATGCTAATCTGTTTAGGTTATTTTGTATAAAATTATGAAAAAATCTTTCTTCCATGTCACAATTCTTGTAAGCATTCTATTGCTCACTGGCTGTGTGCGTAACGTAGACGAAGTAACTGTGACTGAAGAGGCTGCAACGGATAATACTTTAACTAATATAAATTCAGAAATGATTAATGAGACTCCACAACCAAACAAAACAGTAGTTATGAAAACCAACAAAGGTGATATAACAATAGAGTTATTTAATGAGAGTATGCCAATAACTGCAAATAATTTCCTGAAACTTGCCCAAGATGACTTCTATGATGGAGTAATATTCCACAGAGTAATTGATGGTTTTATGATTCAAGGTGGTGATCCTGATGGAATAGGTTCGGGTGGTCCAGGGTATTCTATCCCAGACGAGTTCACTGATGACAATAAAAATAACAAAGGCACATTGTCAATGGCAAATTCAGGGCCAAATACCGGTGGTAGTCAATTCTTTATTAATCTTGTTGATAATAATTTCCTAGACGATAAACACCCCGTATTTGGAAAAGTTACCAGTGGAATCGAGGTTGTTGAAGCTATTGGAAAAATTGAAACTGGTGCAAATGACAAGCCACTTGAGGATGTGGTGATTGAGGATATTGAAATTAAATAATCTTTGAATTCCTTAATTTCTTAACAATTTCATTTCATAATTTCTCCGTTTTTAAATACGAACCTATCGTCCACTTTGATAGTGCTTCCCACGTGTCTTAAATCTTTAATCATATCCCAATGAATCGGAGCTTGGTTTTTACCACCACCTCGTTTGTATGGGTATGACATTCCTAGCGCGAAATGAACTGTTCCATAAATTTTCTCATCGAATAAAATATCCTTTATGTACTTTGTGATTTTTTTGTTCATTCCGATTCCAAATTCACCTATCCTTTTATTACCTTCGTGGCTTTCGAAAATGCCCTTCAGGAATTTGGAGTTAGTCTTAGATGAATATTTAATAACTTTGCCTTTCTGAAATTCTAATCTTATACCTTCAACTTCATTACCATTGTATATCTGAGGTAATTCAAATTCTATAAATCCTTCCGCGGAGTTTTCGATAGGAGCAATGAAACACTCACCGTCAGGAATGTTATGTTTACCATTGTCTACACCTAATGAGAGGCGATTTTTGATGCTAAATGTAAGATCTATCCCATCACCTTTTATCTCGACTTGTTCACTCTTATCTAATAATTCTTGTAAAGGAAGTATATCTGCATCCATCTTAGCATAGTCGACATTGCAAGCCTCGTAATAAAAGTCGGTGAACTCGTCGAGAGTCATTCCTGAGTTTTCTGCCAAGGCTTTGGTGGGGTAATATGTTAAGCACCATGGTTTCTGAAGCATTTTATCTGAAATTGGTCTCAATACAGATTGCCTTAATGAAATCTTTGAGCTATCGATTTCGTTTAGGAAGCTTTTATCATGAATTGATACAATCTTTACAACTTTATCAGCCCATTCGGTTTGCAAAGCATACAATGAGACATCTTCAAGTTGATCTTTCGTGGCATTTTTATAGAAGGTTTTGGAAAAATTGCCGAAGTCAGCTCTCCCAACACTAAAATTCCCTGTGAAGATATCGAGATTTACCAGTGCACCTTTTAGGATTGCTTGCTCATAAAGTGGTTCTAGTAGTTCTATGCTTGAAAAATCAGAAGCTGAAATTGTGAGTTTCTCACCCTTTTGAACATTAAGGGAATGATTTAGGATTATTCCTGCAAGTTGTTCTGCACGCTTTGACATTGTTATCGTTGACGATTTAAGTGGGAATGTACCTTACTCCTGTGTTCTTCCCAATCTTCTTAATTAAACCTTTCTTCAAGAGTCCTTTGATGATAACATTCACATTTTGTCTTGTCATATTAAGTTCTCGACCTATTTCAGCTCCACTTGAGTTCTGGGTATCCATGATAATTTGCATCACTTCTTTTTCTCTGGGTTTCAAGATGGTGAACTTATTGTTCATAATATCTATCGTGCCTGCTGTGTGGTTGTAGATTAACCTTGCGGTTTGTGTAACACCATGTAAAAGACTTTTTGCGTAAAATTCTATCCATTTTGTCAAATCCTGACTATTAATTGTCTGTTCTATAATATCGAAATAGTAATGTTGGTTGGTTAATAGGTAATCATCGATTGTTAGTAATAAGTGTGTATCAATTCCATGCTTGTACAATTTAGCGCGCGATAATATTTTTGAGGATCTACCATTTGCTTCATGGAAGGGATGTATTTCGGCAATTTTAAAGTATGTTATCGCTGCCAAAATAACAGGGTTTAAACCTTGGTTGCTTTCCAGCCACTTAGAGAACTCATTTAATTTAGGTACTATTGCATTTGGATGAGTTCGTACAGTTGACTGATATTCGTATTTAATTCCATCTTCGATTGTAATCGAAGAGATCTCTTTTGTATCAGTTCTGAAGTGTGATGTGTCTTGTGATAAAAGCTTTTTGTGAACAGTTTTTAACATATCGGAAGTGATTAGATTTCCTTTGTCAGGAACGAGTTTGGGAAATTCTCTTAAAATTGAAAGGTAGTTATGATAATAAACTTTGTCTTCTGCACTCAGTAATTTATTAATCAACTTTGTATCCCAGTCTTTACTAAGCTCCTCCATAGCTCCGATATCATTTATAACAGCAGAAAAAGCAGCGATTTCTTCTGCCTCTATGAATATCTTTCGTTGTGTCTCGTGATCGAGGAAGTTGTAGGCGCCATAAACTCGGCCATGTAGTTCTTGGAATTTACTTATTATGTTAAGTAGTTGCTCGGTTACTGAATACTTGATTTCCATTTATGTAATATAACTGATTTGATTATATATCTCGGCTATTCCGGTGTCAAATACAAAATAGACAATTACTAAATCTGTATTGACTAGTTGACAGATGAGTAATAAAATTGAGTTTTGTTTTTGACTTTCGAGTCTTTTTTTATTGAGAAAATCTTATGGATCCTATAATTATTAGTGGATTAAAAAATAATCCAACTGAAAATATTAATAGTATGTTTCAACTTGGAGAAACTCCTAGTAAAATTCAAGATGTGGGAAGTGTCCGTAAACTTTCTTTCGTAAAAAGCTTTATCACCAAAATTGGTGCACGTTTAGAGGGACCACAATTAAGTGAGAGAGATCGGAATATGAGAAGAAACCTTCTGGGTTTAAATATGGTGAAGGAACAAGTTCAACAAATAGATGCTGAGGGAAATATTAGGGACGAAGACTCAGTAGGAGCGGAGGCGGGAATTAGACATTTTTTGAATAGATTAAATAGTCATGATGTTACTAGAAGAGGTTTCCTGGAATATACTGGAGTCCTTGTAGCTACCCCCCTAGTTGGCAAGGTTAATAAAATAAATCCATTTAAGGTAGAACAAGAATCACGGGAGCAAATAAATACTGGTGCCGGAGAAGTTTTTGCTAATGGATTAAATGAGACACAGAAACGACTACAGAAAGTCGGAATAAATATGTTTCAGAGAGAGGATGGAACCACTGCTTTTGGTATCAATGATGAATTAAATGAAATCTTACGTGATACAACTGAAAGTGGTGAAGATATAAATATTTCGGAACAGATTGATAATTTATTAGGTTGGGTTGAAACTAACTTAGGAAAGGAACCAAGAGAGGTGGTTATAGATGTAGTTGGATCCATAATAGCAATAAAAGGTATCATGAATACACTTAATCCCGACATTGGACATATTACAAAAGGTGATTATGCAAGGGTAATGGCATGGACTGGATTCTCTTATCTCATCGGCAGTGAAGATAGAAAAATAGAACTAGAACATAACTCCAAGGAAACAGTTACTGCTACAGCAACTATTTTGGCACTGACAGAAGCTTCAGATTTAGTAATTGCGGGACGTAAAAAAGAAGTTGAAAAATTTATTGAGTTAGCTGGGTTGGATGGAGTTACAGCTGAGAACTTTGGAGATTATCTAGATGAATTAAGAATAAATGATCCAGATGGTTATGTAGATATTATCTCTACAGCTGAAGATTTATATCCAGATCATGAAGCATTTAGAGAGTTGATATTAGGAAGTACTGGTGGGGAGCTTGATTTGGCAAATTTTATTGAAGGTTTGGATTTCGACTTATCAAATAAGGGGAATGTTGAGAAGCTCAGGATATTAATTTTAGGTATAAATACACTAAATCCGGTCCTGACTAGTATAGTAGGTCCAAGTATCTTGACTTCAATTGTAAGAGAAATCGCTACCGATGAACATGGGGAACCTGATTTGGAAGCAATATCTGCAATGCAAGGATTTTTACCAAACTCCTTGGCAATGTATGCACCTCCAATTCTTTATGGAAACCTTTCTAAGGTTTTCAAAAATGTTCCATTTGTGAAAGATTTGGTCCTAGGTGCTGATTTTGGTCCTAGGCTAGCTTTATCTCAGGTTGGTGGAGAGCACGGTGTAGAGTCGTTAATGATGTTAGACGGATATAATGGTGTTTCTCAGATCTTATCTAATATGAATTTTGTCGGAGAGATGGCTTCAATCATAGCTCGTAAGGAGGGAAGGTCTAAAACAAGTGTCATAAAAGAGTTGTTAGATCCACGTGCAGTAAGGGGAACCGTAAATGCGCTAAGGGAGTATACAGTAAAATCTAATATTCAAGACGCCACCTTCGGTCGTGCAAAAAGAGCTACAGAGGTAATTCGTGAGGGATTACATCCTCATCTACTACATCAGGGTCTTGAAGATGAAGATGAAATTGCACACATCAAGCAAGCTTCTAAATATTCTCCTAGAGAGGCATGGCGTAAGTTTAATGCAGCTACTGATTTCCATCATTGGGGTGGTGCCATAGGACATGAGATGGTGGATATCAGTACAACCCTACCTTTTCAATCACTTTGTGTTCCATATATTCAGGGATTATTTGGTTCCATCATTAATGCAGTTGAGAAGACTTCAATACTGCATGATAAGCCAAAGGCAAAGGAGCAGGGTATAGACTTGATACAGAATATGATTTTCGGAGCAATGAGTTCTACTTTTGATAATTTTGCTGCCTGTAAAGCATCGTTGGGGATTTCTGTAAAAAGGATGGAACATGCGATTAAAGAAGGAATATATGTTACTGAGGAAGAGATAAATAAAAGATTTATGGCTATGGTAGCGAAGAATTATGCATCCGCTGTAGATGGTGGTGGTTTGTTACCTCTGGGGAATATGCCAAACTTAAAACTGTTCAGTTTGCATTTCTATAGTTTAGCTGATGCTATGAATCCAAAGTTCCTATTTAGAAGATCTATTCCAATGTTTGTTCATTATGCGCAACATCAAATTACTGAGAGTTTGGGTTTGTTTTCTTCAAAATTTAAATTTGATTGGTTCAATAAGAAGTCTGCGCATTAAATATTGAAAGCTCATGATTAATCATATCCTTATACTACTTATATTAAAGTAAAATCTTACATAACTAATTGGATAAACAAAGATAGTACAATATTTTCATGGAATCGTAATCTAGCATGGCAAATACTATCTCTCCAACTTAATCTTGTCTAAGCAGTTAGAATCAAACAATGAAATTGATTGTTGCTGAGCCTGGATACGAATCTCCCCACACGGGTCACTCTCAATCTGCCCCACAATATTTTCAATGGTCATTTCACTGCCCAGTTCATACCCATACTTTATTAAATTTGACCTGTAATTTCTCTCGCCAATAAAGCCCAGCGTCAGTAGGCTCATAAAAATATATGTGGCGATGATGAGTCTAAATATTATTTTTTTATTAAATATTCTTTCTTTCATAAAAGAATACTAGCAACAAAACATGGAAAATTTCTGAGAAATTAAATCTTTTATAATAAAATCAGCTCTAATTATTTAAAGTTGACTATAAACTCCTTTTTCGTCTACGACTATAGTAGCTATACTATTGTCGGCTTCGTTCCCGGAGTTTTTGTATGAATAGTTATGCCATTGGCTACAACATGATTTATACAAATCTATCGTCATAGCGCTCTGCCACTGGGACATATTCATCCTGGGGATATATATAAAGTAATGTTATATATAATAACGTAGTAAAAAAATATTTTGACAAATTATTAAAAGATTCTCGAGAAAGTACGCGGGAGGTGGTAAAATTAACACAATACTGGAGAGATGTCCTTCTTCGCATAAATGCTACGAAGGATAAAACAAGAGTTTGTTCTAACATGAATGATTGTCAAGTATAATTGGCAGTCCTGCTCAAGGGAGTCTAGGCGAAGAATGAGCCATAGAGTCCCTTAGTCCCTCGAAATGAAATGAAGAGGGAGAAAGACACATAAAACAACATACTGGAGGAGTCGCATAGTGGTCTAGTGCGCAGTCCTGGAAAGACTGTTGGTGCGAAAGCGCTACATGGGTTCGAATCCCATCTCCTCCGCCACTTCAAGAATTGAGTAATATCTAACCACTTATTTTATTGATAAATATAATGGACACAGCCAAAAATCTTAACGAACTAATAAATTACCAAGAAGGGTCAGTAGTTAGTCGAGAAATTGTTAAAAAGCCTTCTGGAAATATTACCCTGTTCGCATTCGATTTCGAACAAGGACTAAGTGAACATAAGTCGCCCTATGACGCTATGGTTATTGTAACTGATGGATCAGCTGAAGTTACAATCTCGGGGAAGAAACACAAAGTAAAAGCTGGGGAAACAATATTAATGAAAGCAAATGAACCTCACGCATTAAAAGCGATCGAAAGATTTAAAATGGTGTTAATAATGATTAAATAGTTACATAAATATAATTATCAATTTATGAAAACGCTAATCACCGCATATGAAAATCCAGACCTAGACGGAACAGCTTGTGCTTATGCATATGCAGAATTCTTAAACAAGAATGGGGGTGATGTAGTTGCGGGAATATATGGAAAAATGCACAGAGAAGCGCAGTTCGTATTTGATAAATTCGATATCGAGCCGTTAGCTGATGCTGATGATCTCAATAACGAGATCGATTCAATAATTATTGTTGACGCAAGTGATATCAGGGGATTGTCCGATAAAATTAATCCAGAAAAAGTAATAGAAATAATCGATCACAGAAAAGTAAATGAAGCTGATAAATTCCCAAATGCGAAGGTGCAAATTGAGCTAGTTGGCTCTGCAGCGACACTTATCGCTGAGAAGTTCCATAACTATGGAACCGCAATATCAAAAGAGTCTGCAGCATTGCTCTATAGTGCTATTGTATCAAACACCATCAATTTCAAGGCAAATGTCACAACAGATAGAGATCATAAAATGTCTGATTGGTTACAAAGTCAATTCGAACTGCCAGGTAACTACATACATGAAATGTTCAAATTCAAATCTACATTTACCCAACCACTTTCCGAAATAATCGAAGGAGACTTTTCAACCCCAGAATTTCGAGGCATCAAAGTAGGAATTGCACAGCTTGAGATTGTAAATGCAGAGGAGTTTGTCAATGAGAACTTTCTTGAATTAAAAAGTATTATGAACGGTTTAAAGATAGATAGGGATTTAGAGTATGTATTTCTGACTTGCATTGATATTGAAATCGGAAGGAATTACTTTCTGGCTAATAACAAAAATACTCAAGACGTTTTAGAGAGTGTATTGAATATTAAATTCGAAACAGAAATTGCGCAAAGAGAGGGGATTATTATGCGTAAGGAAATCACTCCATTACTTAAGGCCTACTTAGAAAATTAATAAAAATTTCGTAATTTTTACCTAGTGGATTTATTATCAAAGTTATGTAACTATATCCATAAGTAGAAATTTATTACTTTAAAATATTTAAGTTTAACTATGGCAAACGAAACAATGTCTCAAATACCTAATCAAGGTGAGGAAAGTGTGCAAAATTCCAATCCTCGAAAATATAATATCATCATAATTGTGATAATTAGCGTTCTATTGACTGCTATTGTAACCGGGTTATTGGTGTATTACTGGCAAAAAACTTCTAATGAAAAAAGTATGAGTACTATGGAAAATGAAATTTCCACACTCAAACAACAAATTTCAGATGATGAAATTACTACTGAAGATGTAACTGTTCAGGTTTCACCAACAGAGCCAGTTTTGCCTACTGAAAATGATAATCTATATACAGATCCGAATGGAAGATTTACATTCCTTCTTCCAAATAATTGGGAGGTTACAGAAAAAGTACCAGATAAATTCAGAGCGCAAACATCTTATGTTGAGAATGGAGATGTAGAAGGTTGGTCAAAAGGTAAAATGATGTCTGAGAAATGCCGAGGTCCTATACTACAGAATACTTCTGACCCTAATCAACTTATAGCATTTGAAATTCTTGAAACAAATGGTGATGGCGCTTTCTGTTGGTCAACAGGATATTTTATGGATGATGACAAGTGGAAGGTTTCTGAGAGTTACACATATCCAGTAGGCAGCAACACGTCACATGTACCTGATTGGAAAGGTGATTTTTTAATGATGAAAACAGCAGAAGAAAACAGCGTTAATATCGCTATAGCATCGCTAATCAACTTTGAAACTTACCAACTTATTGGTGAAGAAGACCTAGACACAATTATCTCTTCGTTTGAGTTTACTAAATAGAAATCAACAAACGTATGATAATTGGATGATTTTTGAATAAATAAAGAACGTAATCCATTACTTAAATACTTATCGATGAGCTTGGTCGTATAGCTCCTATCTATTAAATCGTATCACAAACCTCAGCTTCCCCTGTATCATAACCCTTTGTAAACCAAGCCTCACGTTCCTCAGACGAGCCGTGGGTAAATGTCTCAGGGTTTGAGTACCCCTGGATTTTCTCTTGGATTCTGTCGTCACCAACTGCGGCAGCGGCATCCATCGCTTCTCTGATTTCACCTGGTTCGAATACATCATCATCAATCAAAGAATTCGCCCAAACACCAGCGTAGCAGTCAGCTTGGAGTTCTATCGCTACAGAAGTTTCGTTATCTCCAAGAGAAAGTCTACCCAAATCACCCAATAAATTTTGAACATGGTGCCCGACTTCATGAGAAATCACATATGCCTGAGCTACATCTCCTCCTTGTGCTCCAAATCTACTGGTTAATTCATCGAAGAATGTCTCATCTAGATAGATCGTCTTGTCAGCTGGACAATAGTGAGGTCCGACCTGTGAAGATGCAACACCACAAGCAGACTGAGTTGATTGTCGGAATAGTACAAGTCGTGGTTCTTCATAGAATTCATCCATCTCATCGAATTCATTCAGCCAAGCCTCGTTGTTTGAACCTAAAACAGTAGATGCGAATTCTTCGTAAGGATCTTCTCCTGCAAATTCCGATGTGTCATCTGCAACTTGTTGTGTTTGAGTTTGTTGCTGTAAAACAGTATTTAATACTTCATTCAAACCACTCTCGACTGTTCCTCCATTTAGATAATTCATCAAAAACATCAGTGCAACTCCGGTCAAACTGATTCCACCAATTGCAACAGGTCCGAGTGACCTTCTATCTTCAACATTACCTCTGCTAGAAATTTTGCTCCATCTTGCCATGGTTAATCGTTAAAAATGGGAAATAATTATTTTTGAAGTATATTATACTTCTAGGTTTATTGAATTTGTTTAAATTGATTGTAAATAATCAGTAACATTTTAAATTTATTTGTGATATATAAGTAGTAACCGCTTTTAAATTCCTAAAATGTTTATAAATTCCGAAAAAATCAACAAAAAAGTTCGTGAAAATATGCACATCGCAGAATATAACATTAACAAGAATTTTAGTGGATCTCTTATCTCTTTGAGTGGCAAACATCCTAGAATCAAAAATAAAATTGAAGATAGAATTTACTTCATTATCTCAGGGCATGGCAAATTTACTGTTGGTAAACAAGTACATTCAGTAAAAAGTGAAGATTTGGTCTATATCCCAAAGATGACTGAATATGAAATGGAAGGGGAGATGAAATACTTTTTGATTTCAAGCCCTGAATTTAATAAAGATAATGATATTTTTGTGTAATTGACTACCTGATTTATATTGAATAAAGTAGAAAAAATTAAAAATCGATTTATAGAGATAATTAATTCAAATAATTATTTGTCACTAGCTACAATAAATGGCGAGGAGCCCTGGGTCTGTACATTGTATTATCGTATAGATAAACACTTCAATATTTACTTCATCTCGCAAATTGATACTTTGCATGTTGAAAACGTATTAATCAACCCAAAAGTCGCTTTTACAATTTTTGATTCACATCAGAGAGAAGGTGAAGGTAATGGAATTCAAGGGAGTGGAAGAGTTGAAATACTGAAAGATGAAAAAATTGATGAAGGACTTAAATATTATCAAACCACTTTTATTGAATTGAAAAAAGAGAGTTTAAGGGAACCCTTTAAGTATCGACTTTGTAAGTTAATTCCCGAGAAGTTTTATATACTCGACCCCGATGGTGATGAAGATAAAAGAGTATTAGTTAAACTAAATAGATAATATTTTATATTTTGAGAGACAGTTATGAAAAATTTTAGTAATAAATTCAAAGATGTAATAGTTGAGGGTAAATCTCTACAGTTGATATGGAAAAGTGAAACTAAAAACATGAAAGACAAAGACTTTCAGAGAGAAGCTTTAGATTTTCGTTCCTATGTTGAAGAATATAAGCCTGAAGGGATATTAGTTGATATGAGAAATTTCGGCTTTAAATTAACCCCTGAAATAAGTAGTTGGAGAGATCAAAATATTGTCACAGTCTATAATCAAATAAGACTTAAGCGATTTGCTTTTGTGGTTAATGATGTATCAAACTATGCAGATCAAAAAATTAAGGACAAAAACACTTTTGAGACAAGATATTTTGATGACATGGATGTAGCTTTAAAATGGGTTTCGGGGAAATAATGGAAAAACAAATCCACCTCACAACCAAAGACGGATTTACGGTTTACGGGCATCTCAACTCCTCAAAGAAAACTGATAAGTTGATTATTTTCGTACACGGATTAACAGGAAATCAAACCGAACATCACTACAACAACGCACCAAGATATTTCAATGATAAAGGTTATGACACATTTCGCTTCGATTTATACAGCCCACGGAAAAATGCTAGACAAATTTCCGAGGTCTCAATTAAGAATCACGTAGACGACTTAAGACAGGTAGTGGAATATTTTCAGGATAGTTACTCTGAGTTAAATATAATAAGCCATAGTATGGGATGTTATGTTGTTATGAAGGCTGGTTTAGAGGGGATTAATAAATTCATCTATTGGGATCCAACAAAGGGCATGAAATCTTTAGAAGAAAAAGGAGCAATTTATAACGAACACCTTGATAAGTATTTGTTATATCGAGGTCTGGTAAATATATTGTCAAAAGAAATGATAGAAGATTGGAAAGCTGCTTCTAATATTGATAACTATATTCAAGATGTCCAACCCAATAGTTATTTCATCTTCGCTGGTGCTTACAACATCAAAGACGAATGGTTAAAACAAATTGAAGGAAAATTTCCTTATAAAATTGTCGAAGGTGCGACCCACACTTTCTATGAGGAAGGTGTTCTTGAAAAACTTTATGAGTATACTTTGGATTTTATAGTCGAATAATCTCGAGGAATAAAACTTATCAAGATATCGTCTTTTTGTAGAAGTCGTTAATTGATTTCTTTAACTCATCCTCAACTCCATAACGCATTGCGATTTGTAGAGCTACAATTATCACATCTCTAACCTCACTTGCTAGATCGTATTTGTTAGGGTCACCGTGCTTATCTTTTTTTATTCCAATTCCTTCAAAATGATTAATCTGTTCGGCGATTTCTCCTGTTTCTTCTGCAAGTCTTGTGACAATTTGGAAAGGATCGTCGTTGCCGAACTTATTACTTAAATATTTATTAATCGCGAATAATTTTTGAAAGTCATCCATTTTTAAATATTTTAATAACCAAATACTTATAACAGATAAAATTCCGTAACACAAAGTTGGGTTAATCTGCTAGTAAACATCTTTCTATCGGCTTTTATTTCTATAAATGATAAAATTATTAATTGTTAATTACGATTACCAGGTGAAGACATTGAAAGAAATAAAATTTAGCACTGTTTCAAGAGTATTCTTCCTTGCCTCATTGTTAACTGTCTTGTTCCACTTTTTACTGCATCCGTTAAAGGTCCTAAATATGAGTACTAGCATGTTCTATATGGATGAAGAACTAACTCTTGCGAGTATTTTGACAGTAAGTTTTGCGTTTTACTGTGGAATTCTTGCTCTTGAATATTTCTTGAAAAGCAAAAAGTTACACGATTTCTTGTGGATATTAATATTCTGGGGTTTAGCATTTGATGAATATTTCTCAATACACGAATATTTGAATGATTTATTTAAAAAGAACTTTTCTGGAAATAATTTTCTGAACGAACTCGCTTCATTATCGTGGGTTTTTACATTGGGTATAATATTTCTATTAATTACGTTATTTATAATAAGGGAAGTTATCAATGAAAAGGATATAAGGGTCAAATTATTGCTACTTCTGGGAATCATTACCTATATTACTGTAATTGGAGTGGAAGTCATAGGCGGACAGACTTACGGTTCCACAATTTATGTACTTTTTGTTGGAATTGAAGAAGGACTTGAAATGATAGGTACTGTATTTTTCATTGAAGCTTTTAGAAATAAATTATTAACAAATAAAAATGGCAGAATTAAAGACTAAAAAAAATGATTCTAGTGTGATGGATTTTATTAACACTGTGGAGAGTGATGAAAAGCGAGAAGATAGTTTGGTTTTGCTGAAATTATACGAAGATGTTACTGGTGAAAAAGCAGTAATGTGGGGGGATAGCATAATAGGGTTCGGAACTTATCACTACAAATCAGAAAGAAGTAAACAGGAAGGTGACTGGCCCCTCATCGGATTTTCTCCCCGCAAACAACAACTCACTCTGTATTTCATGGATGGTTTTGATAAGTACAAAGATGACCTTGAAAAATTAGGTAAACACAAAGTCAGTGTCGGTTGTCTTTATGTAAAAAGACTATCGGAAATTGAAATGTCCGTACTCCGAGGAATGGTCTCTAAATCCTTCAAATTCATGAAGGATACCCATTTGGATGTTTAGAGCTATTGTTCACAACGTTTGATGTAATCATCGCCTCCCTGAGCTGATCTGAAAGATTATGCATAGCACCAGGACCATGAGGGATAAGCAATGTATTAGTTTTTGAATCCGCTCCGATTTCCTTCAAAGTGTCGAAATATTGAGTCATTAGTACGAGATTCATAACATCTTGAGCACTTGAATCAGGAATACTTTTCTGGAAGTTATCTACAGATTCCTTAAGACCTTCAATGATTGCGCGTCTTTGATCAGCGATACCTTTACCTTGTAATGCTTTTGATTCAGCGTCCGCTTCCGCAGCTTTAACTTTGATGATTTTCTCTGCTTCTCCTTTCTCGCTTGCGGCTACTCTCAATCTTTGCGCTGCATTGATTTCATTCATAGCTTCTTTTACTTTCATGTCAGGTTCGATGTCAGTTACTAATGAGTTTAAAATTTCGAAACCGAAGTTGACCATGGTTTCATTTAACTCTTCCTTTACTGCTTGAGCAATTTCTTCTTTTCTTTCAAACAGCTCGTCTAATGTTATCTTTGGTACTCTCGCCCTGATAGTATCAAAGACATAAGAGTTTATTTGTAATGCTGGATTATTCAATTTATAAAAAGCTTCGTAGACTTTCTCTGGAAGAATATAATATTGAACAGAGACAATAACTGTTACGAAAACATTGTCTTTTGTTTTGGTCTCAGCTTTTACGTCTAACTGTTGAATTCTCAATGTTACTCGTCCTGCAACCCTGTCAATAAATGGAATTCTAACGTTTAAACCTGGTTTCGCCATTCGCACAAATTTACCAAAACGTTCGATAATAGCCACAGTTTGCTGTTCAACAGTGAAGACTGAAAGTACAAGAAGAAAAAAAAGTACTACCGGAATAACAACAAAGAAACTGGTAAATAGTGCTGTAAACATTGTTATAAGAATAATATGAATAATATTAACACATAATAATCGCAAAAATTTATAAAAAATAAAAAATTGTTAATCTTTTGTTCAGTTTTACTTTACTAATTAATTAAGCATATAATATTCAACGGTTTTATATTTTATAGTTATATAAATGGCAAAAATTTCCCAGATAGACGCGTATGAAATCCTCGCATCAGGTGGTTATCCCACTCTCGAAGTCGAAGTGACTCTTGATTCAGGTCATAAAGGTGCCGCTTCCGTACCCTATGGGGCTTCAGCAGGCTCACACGAAGCAGTTGTTTTGAATGACGAGGATAAAAAACGTTATGATGGAAAAGGTGTTTTAAATGCTATTTCAAATGTTCATGAGAAGATTGCTCCAATGTTAATTGGGATGGAATCCGGGGACCAGAGACTAATAGACGAGAAGATGATTGAGCTTGATGGGACACCAAACAAAGCCAATCTCGGTGGAAATACAATTCTTGCAGTTTCGTTGGCAGTCGCTAGAGCAACAGCAAGTTTAGAGGGTAAAGAACTTTATCAATACATTATTGATAAATACAAAACAGGTGTGGATCTTTCTAAACTTCCCGCACCTATGATAGTGATGATTGAAGGGGGAAAGCATGCAGATGATACAACTGATTTACAAGAATTCTGTGTTTCTGCAATCGGAAATCAAAGTGCTGCTGAAAAAGTACGTATTGTTATTGAAATTTACCATCAATTAAAAAAGGTACTTAAAGAAAACAAACTTTCTACAAATGTTGGGAATGAAGGAGCATTCGCTCCAAATGGAATTCCAGATAATGAGGCACCATTCAAATACATTACACAAGCAATTGAAAAAGCAGGATACGAAGCTGGTAAAGATGTTGGTATTTCAATTGATGCCGCAGCAAGCGAGTTTTACGAGGACGGAAAATATCATCTAAAAGTAGAAAATCGTACCTTAACAGCAGATGAGCTGATTGCTTATTATGAAAGCTGGCTAGAAAAATATCCAATCGTCACTTATGAAGATATGTTACATGAAGATGATTGGGAGAACTGGGTGAAGATGTTACCAATAACGGATAAACATAATATTGTACATATTGGCGACGACCTTACCGTTACAAACCTTGAAAGACTTCAGAAAGCAATCGACATGAAGGCAATTTCAGCAATTCTTATCAAGTTGAACCAGGCAGGATCTCTAACCGAAACTGTAGATACTTGTATGTTAGCCAATAAACATGGACTGATGACCACTACATCACATCGAGGTGGTGGTGAGACCAATGATTCGGCTATGGTTGATTTAGCAGTCGCTGTAGGAAGTCAATTTATAAAAGTCGGACCTACTCGAGGTGAGAGAGTTTCGAAATACAATAGATTGATGGAAATTGAGAGGAATTTATCAAAGAAATAAAATGACTAAGAAGAGAAAAAAAGTTGTATTGGTAATTATGGATGGATGGGGAATTGCTCCTCCTGACAAGTTCAATGCAATCGATAACGCAAAAACTCCAAATTTCGACAAATTGATTAGAGAATATCCCAACACTTCACTTAAAACTGACGGTGAATCTGTTGGACTTTCTGAAGGACAATTTGGTACATCAGAGATTAATCATCTTACGATTGGCTCTGGTCGCGTAATTTGGCAAGAACTTCCAAAGATTGATAAAGACATCGAAACTGGAGAATTTTTCACAAACACTGAATTATTACAAACGATTAACTACGTCGTAAAAAACAAATCAACTCTGCATTTGATGGGAATTTTAAGTGATGGTGGAGTTCACAGCCATATTCGTCATCTCTTTGCGATATTAGAAATGTTGGAAAAACTTAGTTTTGATTATCCAATTAGTTTGCACATTTTTTCGGATGGCAGAGACGTAGCTCCAAAATCGATAAGTAAATACATGAAGATGTTAGAAAAAGAAATTACCAAAAGGAAGAAATTAAAAGTCACAATTAGTACCCTACAAGGCAGAGTATTTTTAGACAGAGATAGAGATTGGGATAAAACTGACAAAGCATTCCAGTTAATTTATAAAGGGAAGGGTAATGAAATCGAAAGCTGGGAGTCAGTAGTAAATTTGGAGTATAACCGAAACCAAACTGATGAGTATTTCGAACAATATTTACTGGATAAAAAGTATTTGTTGTCTGAGAATGACGGGTTAATTATGACTCATTTCAGAACTGACAGGCAGTATCAAATTATCAAAAGAATTCTTCAAGAAGATATCCGAAGCTTTGAAATTACTTCATTTGTTAAAGCAAGCGAAGAATTTGACACCCTAAATATAGCGTTCCCCAGAGATGATGTGAGTGGAACTTTAGCTGAAGTAATCTCAGAAAATGGTTTAAAACAATTACATGTAACAGAAACTGAGAAATTTCCTCATTTAACATATTTCTTAAATGGACAAAGAGAGTCTGAACTACCGAAAGAAACATGGAAAATGTTTGAATCAAATCGTTATGTAAAACCAAAATATGCATTAGAACCAACTATGAGAAACTATAAAATTACTCAAGAAGTTACTAATGCCATAACTCATGATGCTTATGATTTTATCGTTGCAAACTTAAGTAGTCCTGATATGGTAGGACATACTGGGAACTATCATGCAGCTGTAGTCTCGGCAGAGTCTGTAGATCACTGTCTTTCAAAAATTTACGAGGTTATCAAAGATAAACTTGATGATTATGTATTAATGGTAACAGCTGATCATGGAAATTCTGAAATAATGTGGGATTACAAAAACAATCAACCTCATACGCAACATACTTTGTCAAAAGTTCCGTTCATAATGGTGGGAAATATGAATGTAGAATTAGAGCGTGGGGTGAGTCTAATCGACATAGCTCCAACTATCTTGGAACTTCTAGGACTGGAAAAGTCTCCTGGTATGACAGGGAATAGTTTGATTAGAGATTAATTTCTCCTGCCAATTCCTTGCACCCTCAAGATGAAATATAAGAGAGTTCCTATCGACTGAATAGTCGCTGCTACATAAGTCAATGCTGCTGCAGATAAGACTTTCTTAACACCTGGAATTTCTTGTGGAAGTAAAATTTGCTCTTGATTAATAAGCTTGAGTGCTCTTCGGCTTGCATCGATTTCTATTGGTAGGGTGATTACGCTAAAGAAAGTCGCACCAGAGAACAAAACAATTCCCAGCCATGCAAGGTTTGATAGGCCAAGGATAATTCCACCAATTAGTAGAAAATATCCAATATTTGTACCTATGTTTAATGCAGGAACTAAGGCGGTTCTCAATTTGATCAGTGCGCTACCCGACATATGTTGCTGTACGTGTCCAAGTTCATGTGCAGCAATACCTACAGATGTAATGGATGGTTTCTCAGCAATTTCTTTGGATAGTGTTAAAACGTGATTAGTTGGATTATAGTTGTCACCAAGATGTTGATTTGTTAATGCGAGGCTAATATCAAAATTGTGATTATTAGAAATCTTCTCAACAGTTTGTGCACCGTTAAAGTTACTAATTGGAGTTTGTTTGAAATATTGACTAGTCCAAATCTTGAGTAAAATCTGCGCAACGATTCCCAGCGCTAGAGCAGGTAATGCAAAAATAATATAAAGTGGATCTATAAACATTTTGGTTAATAAAAAAAATTTATATGTAAATATTATAGCAAATATCACTCTCTCTAATGGTGCGAAATTGTAATCTTTGCTAGAATGTGATTTCTATTAATTATTTTCCTATGAAAAATTTAAATACAAATATTGTTTTAGTTATCTCTATAGTCCTAGGTATTGGATTGTTTGCAGGTTTAGTTTATTTCATAAAAGCAAACAAAACAGAAGAAGTTGTAGAACTACCTGTAGTTTTAGAGGAATTCTCAGATTTTCAATGTCCAGCTTGTGGAGCATACTATCCAGTAGTTGAGAAAGTCCGTTCTGAATTTAGCTCGGAGGAACTAGATTTTCAATATAAACATCTTCCACTAACCACAATTCATGAATATGCTTACACTTCTGCTGTAGCATCTGAAGCTGCCAGAGAACAGGGCAAATTTGAGGAATATTATAGAATTCTATTTGAGAATCAAGACAATCTTACAGATGAAGACTTATTAAATTATGCACAAGAGTTAGAGTTGGATATTGATAAATTCAAAAGTGATTTACAGAACCCAGACGTAATAGCGAGAGTTGATAATGACAATAAAGAAGCAGAGGATAGAGGTTATGATTCTACTCCAACATTTGTATTAAATGGAAAAAGATTAACAATGTCAACAAATCCTGAGGAACAATTAAGAAATGCTATTCAGGAAAAAATTGATCAAGCAAAATCGCAACAACAAGCTACCGAATAATTATTATTTAAAATAATCTAATGCTACAAAATTTCGTTATCGTTGGAATCACTGGTGTAGGTAAAACATTCCTGGAACTTGAGCTACAAAACAAACATGGTTTTTATGCCTGGCCTAAATATACTGACAGAGAAGAATTGAGAAAAGAAGAAGAAGGGGCAACCAATATTGTTCCAATTCTCAAAGAAGAGTTTCAAACAATGTTGCCCGACTTTATATTTACCATGAAATATTTGAATAATAATTATGGTTGGAGGAGACAAGATTATGCACAAAATAGAGATAAAAATATAACTTTAGCGATTACTCTCGAGAATTTAGCAAATTTTATGGTGAAAGTCCCAGGATTTATGCCAATTATGTTACATGTTGAGCTTAGTAATTTCGGACTGATTGAGAATCGTGTACGTAGAAGAGATGGTTTTGAAAATATGACTCCAGAACAACAAAAATTTGTTAATGAAAAAATTCAAGAGAGACTGATATCGGCAAGATATGATCTTGAGAAGTTCCAGTTTTATCAAAACATAGTTAATAAATTTGGTGGGAAAATTTTTGTTATCAAAGATGACAATACTATATATAACGAGGTAATTCCATTCATCCTATCAAATAAAGAAAAACGCAATAAGGAATCTGTGATGTCTATTGCCAACAAATATCGTTAAACGATTAAAATGGTCGACGATTTATTTAATGTTTATATTTCCCTAGTTGATGAGTACATATCTTTTCGTTCTATTTCGACGCTTGATGCCACCGATGAAATTAATAAAACAGTAGACTGGCTTGAAAAGCTTTTTGTTAGTAATCATTTTAAAGCGGAAATAATAAGAGGCTATGACAATCCAGTTATTATTTCGGAGTTCGTTGTTGACGAATCATTCCCAACCGTATTGATATATGGACATTATGATGTCCAACCAGCTTCAGAAGACGAATGGGGAACTAATCCATTTGTTGTGAGAAATGAAAAAGGCAGACTTTATGCAAGGGGAATCGTGGATAACAAAGGGCAAATGTTAGTTCATTTGGTTAGCGTGCTTGAGTTAATTAGAAAAAATAAGCTTAAGTATAATGTAAAATTTCTTATCGAAGGAAATGAAGAAACTGGTTCGCCAAATATTGGAAAACTGCTTGAAAAGCATAAACAAAAGTTAAGATCCGATTTAATTTTGATCTCTGACAGTGCACTTCTTAAAAATCATCCTACCATCGAGATGAGTCTGAGAGGTGTCTTCAATACCACTCTTACAATCAGAACTTCGAACAAAGACTTACATTCGGGTTTGTTTGGAGGTGCGGTACCTAACTCTGCTCAAATCGCAAGTGAATTTATTAGTAAGCTACGAAGTAGTGAAAGTTTAGTCAATATTGACGGTTTTTATGAAAATGTAATTAAACCAGATGAAAAATATCTTGAACTCACAAGAAAAATCCCTTTCAATGATGATGAATTTTCTGATTTAACTGGTACTAAAGCAGTATTATTAGAAAATGGCCACAATTTCTATTCACAAACAGGTTTAAGGCCAACAGTGGAGGTCACTGGCCTGGAATCTGGTTACACTGGTTCTGGATATAGGAATAGTATCCCTTCTCAAACAGTAATTAAATTTAATTTTAGGCTTGTTCCTTGTCAAAATCCAGAAGAGATTTTAGAGAAGTTTAAGATGTTTACAAGAAAGATGTTGCCCGAGTATGCAGATTTTGATTTTGCTAAACCAGAAAAAACAGAAGGCACTGTGAAGCCAATAATGTTAAACCCAGAAAATAAATTTACAAAAAAGGCTGTAAAATTGTTAGAACAAATACATAGTAAAGATGTTTTGTATGACTTTAATGGGGCGACATTACCGATCGTCGTAGATTTTACAAATATTTTGAAAACAGACATGTTAATGGTTGCCCTAGCTAATGAAGATTGTAATATGCATGCTGTAGATGAAAATTTCGATTTACAAAGCTTAAGAAAAGCATTAGAGTTTAGTTATAAGTTCTTAAGTTCCTAAAATGAAATTAATCAGTTTTCTGTTGAATGTCGTTGTTTCCCCACTATTAGTCGTTGGTGGAATTTATTATTTTTATACAAAAGATGTCAGAGAAGCCGTCTTTCTTGCTTTACTTCTGACTACAGTATCAACTGTATTCCAATTTTTCTTCAAATTAATTAAAATACTATTTTCAACGCTGACTTTTAATTTCGCAGGAGCGTTAAAGAATCTGACACAAATCCTTACATCAATTGGGGTAGTGATTTTATATTGGTTAGCATATTATTTCTATTACGGAAGTAATTTTACTACCCAACTCTTTTAAAAATTAGCAAAAATCTTTTATACATTGTAATATATTCATAGTTATTATTATCTGCTCTTAAAATGGAAGACAAAAGAAAAATACTTGTAGTCGAAGACGAACCAGATGCATTGGAGATTTTTAAAGATATCCTGACAGAAGAAGGTTTTGAAGTTGATGGTGCAGAAGGTGGATTAATTGCTTTAGAGAGAATGATGAATGTTAGATATGACTTAGTGCTATTAGATATTGTTATGCCTGACAAAGATGGTATATCAATTTTAGAAGAGATTAAGAAATTTCCAGATAAGTATGGAGAAACAAAAGTTGTTATGTTAACAAACATAGGCGGAGATTTAGCTGTTGATAAAGCTATGAAGATTGGTGCTTCTGGTTATCTACTTAAATCAGAAACAGAACCTGATGATCTTGTAAGTGCTGTTAAACAATACTTAGAGATTCGTTCTTGACTTGACTATTTGAATCCAAACATAGTTTAATTCTCCTATAGTTTATAGATTTTTATGAAAACGTATTATACATCTGACTTACAAAAGGGTATGTCCTTAAGTGGAGAAACTTTTGCAGTTAAAGAAGTCCAATTAACAGAAACAAAAGCAAAGAAACCCTATTATAGGGTGACTTTGATTGATAAAACAGGTGCCATTTCTGGCAACATTTGGGGTGATAAATTTGCACAGGTTGAAAAATCATCACTAAAAGTAGGAAAAGTTGTCGTGATAGATGCCGTTGTTGAAGAATTCAAGGGCTCATTGATGCTCAATATCGATAGAGTAAACGGTGTGAGTGAGGCGGTACTTGACGAGTATGTCGAAGGTAGTGATTTCGATCTTGATGAATTAATGAAAATTTTGGAAAAATATGTTGATGAGGTTTCTGATACTAAAATCAAGAAATATTTACAATCATTATTTAAAGAGGAAGAATTCCGCTCAAAATACAAAATTCACCCAGCAGCAGAATACATTCATCATTCTTTCAGGGGTGGATTGTTAGAGCATGTGGTCGAAATGTTGGAGCTTTCGAGTTCTATTAGTAAATACTATCCCGAAGCAAACATGGACATTGTGACAATGGGCATAATTCTTCACGATGTTGGTAAACTTGATGAGCTTTCTGTTGAGGGAACGGTTGTTCAGAGGACTCCTCGAGGCTATTTATTGGGTCATATTGCATTGGGATTGGAATTTATCGAGAAAACTGCAAGTGACAAATTAGATGATGAACAACTTATGCTTTTAAAACATATCATTCTTTCTCATCATGGAAGTCTAGAATTTGGTTCTCCTGTATTACCTTCTACCATCGAAGCAGCAATTGTCAGTGAATTGGATAGTTCATCCTCTCAAGTTCGCATTTTTCAAAAAGTAGTACGAAAAAGTAAGAATAGAGATGATAATTTCTCTGATTGGGATAATATTCTTAGAACGAAGGTTTATCAAAGTAAGCAAAACGACGAATTGCGTCTTATCTAAATAGTTTAATTTTTATCAAGCATATTATGTTTACAGACTTAAATAGAGCAGAAATTATTGGAAATATTACTAATGATTTAAACCTCCGAACGACTGGCACTGGTACTTCTGTACTTTCATTTGGTGTTGCTACAAATCGCAGATACAAATCACAAAACAGTGATGAATGGCAGGAAGAAACAAATTTCCATAATGTAGTGGTTTGGGGAAGACAAGCAGAGAACCTTGCCCAAAGAGCAAAAAAAGGAACTAGACTTTATATCTCTGGAAGACTTACTACTAGATCATGGGATGACCAAGAAGGTAAAAAAAACTACAAAACAGAAATTGTTGCTGAGACAATTAGCTTGATAAGTAGATACGAACAAGGTCCTTCAGGTTCTTCTGATTACGAAAAAAGTGCTCCATCAACAAAATCGACATCATCAACCGCAAGTAATGCAGAAGAGATAATCGATCCTGATGACTTACCTTTCTAATGCATTAGAAAGGTAGTAGTTAAGATAAAACTAAAATAATTTCCCCTTGAAAAAGGGGAACTGTAGGAAAATAATAATTAGAAAACAGTCAAAATGCGATACACAAATTTGTTCGGAAAAACAGTCCGTGAGCCTCTCAAAGATATGACACAGGTTTCACACAAACTTTTGTATCAAGCTGGATTTATTCGTGAATCAACAGCTGGGAGATATTATCTGTTACCTCTGGGACAAAGAGTTTTTGACAAGATTGTTCGAATTGTTGAAGAAGAAATGGACAAATCCGGTGCACAGAAAATGTCTGCACCGATTTTGCATCCTATAGAACTATGGGAAGAAACTAATCGTGATAAATCCGGTGGTTATGAACTGATGACAGTACAAGATAGAAGAGGAGCGAGATTCGCATTAGGAGGAACTGCAGAAGAAATGTTTGTAGATGTAGTGAGGAGATTTCAATTAACATACAAAGACATGCCTTTCAATGTCTACCAGATGGGTTACAAATTTCGAGACGAGTTACGTGCTAGAGGCGGTTTGATGCGTGTTAGAGAATTCATTATGAAGGACGCGTATTCATTCCATACAGATGACCAGGACTTCAAAAAAGAGTATGAGAACATGCGTGATACTTACTCCAGGATTTTCACCAGAGTTGGTTTGAAATTTGATATTGTTCCTGCTGATAATGGCTACTTTGGTGGTGAATATTGCCATGAATTTGATGTGGAAAGTGAAGTAGGTGAGAGTAAATATTTTGTTTCTGAAGATGGAAGCTACATTGCACACGAAGATGTTGCTGAATTCAAGTTGGAGGATGTCAATCCAGAAGAAGAGATAAAAGACATGGAAATAGTAGAACAACCTGAATGGGTCAGAACGATGGAGGACAATATCAAGAATTACAATTTGCCCGCAGAACGATTTTTAAAGAATGTAGTTTATAAGAACAGAGTTGATGGACACATTTACATCGTTACTATTCGTGGTGATTTACAGGTAAATAAAAATAAGCTCGAGAAGTTATTAAATCTAGTGGGTTTGCTAGATGATGCTACTGATGAAGATATCATCTCGATTGGTTCAAAGCCTGGATGGGTACATTCTTGGGGATATGGTGATCATAAAGTAACTTTTGTTGCAGATAATTCACTTAAAACAGTTAAGAACTTCGTTGGTGGTCAAAAAGAGGAGAAAACCGATTCAATAAATGTCAACTACGGAAGGGATTTCAAACATGAAATTGAAGGTGACGTAGCATTAGCGCAAAGTGGGTTCACTTCTCCAGATGGGAAATCAAAATTAATTGAGAAAAAAGGCATAGAAGTTGGAAATATTTTTCAACTTGGTCAGCATTATTCTAAAAAAATGCGAGACGCAGTTTTTGTCGACTCTGATGGAAAGTCGAAGGAGTTCTTTATGGGATGTTATGGAATTGGACTGGGTAGAACTATGGCTACAATTGTTGAAGTTTCTCACGATGACAAAGGAATCATATGGCCTGATGCTGTTGCCCCATATCAAGTTCATCTTTTGGGGTTAAATTTAGAAGATTCTGAAATCAGGAATAAAGCAGAACAAGCATACAAATATCTAACTGAGAAGGGGGTAGAAGTTCTCTATGATGACAGAGAAGGAATAAACCCAGGCTCGAAGTTCGCTGACTCGGATTTGATAGGAATACCATGGAGAGTAGTAGTATCAAAAAGGACAGGAGATGGGGTAGAAATTAAGAAAAGGGGTGAAGAGAAATCAGAAATAATTGAACTTGCAGAATTCCAAGTTTAAGGGTTTGCTTCGAAGGTATCTAGGTCGAATTCTTCAATATTACTATCTCGAAGATCTCTAAATGTGATTAGTCCGTTTGGAAATCTATCTACATCTTCAAAATCTTTCACTTTGAGAATAACATTGTCCACTATAAATAGTTTTATTTCATCGAACCTATAATCATCCCCATTGTATATATTTACATAATAACGCTTATTCATATCGTTATAGTAAATTCCGAAGTATTCAGTTTCGTAACTATCATTATCTTTGATACTGTAGTTTTCTGGAAGGTCGATTTTCCACTCGACTTCTCTAGGTGTTGTATAGGGAACACCAGCTCCAATGCCTAATTGTTGATCATTGTTGTTTCTATTTCTGTTTAATGGACTATCGTCCGAAATGTATAGAATATAAAAGACGGAGATAAAGAAAAGTATAAAAACCAATAACAAAACAATCCTGGTTTCTCTAACGAGTGAACGAGAACCATCTCTACTTTTAAATATATTATTTGTTTTGTTTTTTATAAAATTTGTATTTATACGCATTTAATTTTTATTAAATGTAACTATCCCAGGAATTAATCTACCTGGAGATGAAACCATTTCAAGTCCGTCTGTTTTGACAACGATACCCGTGGAACCGCCACCGTCTAAATTAAGCAGTGATTTTACTCCTAAGCCAGAAGATAAAACTAAGTCAGCAATTCTTGAATAACTATGTGTGCCATTTGTGGTCACTATAGTAACAATGTAGTTACCTTCTGCGTCGTATCCTACCGCAGTGTTTTGCCTTACGATACTTGTATTTGATGTGTATTTTCGACCATCTGTGATTAAAACGGGTAGACTTTCCAATAGATTTGAATGTGAATTAAAGTTGAAACCGTGACTTGTATCAATTTTAAAATCATTAGTGTTAAATCCTAAATAACCCTGCCCGGTTCTCGAGTTAAATCCAGAGCTAGCTGTGTCTTGAATTACATTTCCTCTGATTTTGAGTCTGCCCGATGCTGTTAGTGGGGATGTCCCTTCAAAAAGCGAACCATTGATTATCACTTCTGATTCATTGGAATTGCTCCAGTCACTTAATAATTTACCATTTCCATCCCACTCAAGTGCAGGTGTATATTCGTCTTTATCTATTTTAAAGACTAGTACCCCATCAAGATTGAAGCGTGTTATTCCATCAGCACTCACTTCATCTTCTGGTTCAACTATTGGTACTGAACAAGTTTCATCTGCCTTCGTTCTATCTCTTAAAACAATGTCTGTTGGATCAACTAGATGAGGTCCTGCTCCAACAGTTCCGAGTATATTTTTAATTCTTCCAGTATACTTACCATCATATTTCATCACTTGGAAATGTAGATGTACCCCATCACTATTACCCGTGTCACCCATTACGCCTATCTGTGTATTATAGTCGACAGATTGGTTAATCGTTACCGAAATTGATTCCAAATGAGCATACGCTGTATAGAATACTGTACTTGAATTGCTCATGGTATGCTCGATAATCACATAGTTACCAAATCCCCATTCTGTATCAAAACTGGCATCTTTGACTACCCCTTTTCCGGAAGCAAAAACTTTCCTCTGTTCCTGACTAGTCTGTCCAATGTCAAGGCCAGAGTGGAAAGGAACCTCATCGTCTCCATATAAATAATATGAAAGTGTTTCGTATGGAAATGCGGCAAAACAATTTGCATTAGTAGCATCCATTTTATCGGTGGAACCAAAACATTGTGTGACTATATTCTGAGGGCTAACAGGTGATACAAGACATCCAGGTGTAGTACCATCGTCATCAGGGCATATTATCTCAACCCCTCCATCACCTTCTCCAGTAGCATATGTTTCGTTGTCACAATATGGTCCGTATCGGTCAATAAACTCATCAGTAGATGTCCCAACCATGTAGGGTATTCTTAGAACGCACTCGAGAGAAGAATTGAAATCAGTAGGTCGAGGGTCACCAAAGCAGTTGAATTCATTTTTGTTCCCATATAGTCCGAATATACTCTCAGTCGCCCAAATAGAGATCAAGACCATAGGATTTCTCCCTTCATCTTTGGCTCGCAGAAGTAATTGCTCAAGTTTACTTTCGTCTGCTTCATTCAGAGATCGACCTTTGTATGTCACATTTTTAGATAATATCTCTTCTTTCAGTTCACCTAAATCGTCAATATTATATGTGTTCTGAGATGTCCACCCCGTCTGTGATACAGGGATTCCGCATCTTCTTAATGCTCCTCTGTAGAATTCATACTCTGGGAGAGCTTTCCTAGTTTCATATCCTTCGCAAGCCATTCCTACATCATTTGGTTCATAATACTCCCCTGGGCCAGGAGGCAAATCAGCACAAGTTCTACCTCCGGCAGAATTTGGAGCATGTAGTTGGTCATAAACTTCTACGAAATTGCGAGCAAATGGAAGTGGGTTTGCAACTAAGTTTCCACCACCACCTGTAGGATCCTCATAACAAATAGGTTCTTCAGTATCTTCACAAACACCATTATCAGATAGGATATTTCGGATTTCCACATCATTCAATATTAATGGTTCTCCTCTCGTATCACCCCATCCACCAAAGGCATTAAATAACAGTGCGTATTTTAATCTTGGATCAGGTCCTATAATGGCGAGACTATCTCTCAGTCTCAATATGTTGTGTTGGAAATCACCTGTTTCGTTAATTCCTATGAGTTTTGAATCATTGAAGACACTTTTTACATGTTCGAATTGGACTTCGATTTTGTTTATTGCAGGAGGTAAATCATCGTGATTATAAATATTAACAGTCCAGTAATCTACCAATGCTTTGGCAGTAAATTCAGAATGGAATTTTTCAAAGTTACTGTAATTCCCGAATGCGGTGACATTATAAGTAGGTCCACCAATTTCAATTTTGTTTCTTAAAGCCTGATTCGCATTGAGAACTTCAGCAAATGCAGTATAGAATTCTGATGCAGCTTGCATTGTCGTTGGATTTGAATCGTCATTCAAATCACCTCCGAACCAATGTTCCGACACTGGCTCGTTTATAGGTGCGACTAGAAATGCTTTACTCGTTCTCTCTGCAACCCTGAGTATCATGTTGGCTGCTTTTCTTCCTGACTCTGCAGGAGACCCAGTAAGTTCTGTTCTAAATTGACAACTTTGATCTTGTATTTTCGACCCTGCTTCTCCTTGATCTGCATTACAGAATCTAAACACTGTCTTACCACTAAACGAATTCACAGCGTCAGCCATCGAAGTAACCATATTATCTGAATCATCGACTATCACCTCCATTTTCCATCCCAAACCTAATGTTTCCGCTCTTGTATAGTTTTCTGGTTGAATTGGTCCGGTTATCAAATGTACTCCAAATTTTTCATAATCGCATTGTTGATCGTTAAGTATGCGATCGCATGCCGCGAGTCTTAGTTCTGCAGTATCAAAACCTTGGTCAATCAAGTAATTTGCCATTGGATCGCAATTGAAATTGAGATTCGTTTTTGGTGTTGCATCACACCTTTCTTTTGCGGGTATAAAAATATTATTTACCCAATGAGTTGATAAATTTGTAATACATTCCGATATTGGTCTTTGATGATAGTCATTCTCAGGGATATTTGTTAACTTTTCACAGATTAATGGCAGATATTCGTCCATATTTGATAATTTTGTATCGTATTGTTGTTGGCAACTTCTTATCATACAATCACAACTTTGATCGGTTGATGTCATACAATCAGCTTTTTCTGTGTCTGTCAAAGAATCACAGTAAGGTATAGCGACATTTTCAAGCCCTTCTCCTCTAACTACGAAATATGAAATAAGCTCTGCAACTGAAGCATTCTCGATATCAATAATTTCTCCCTTAAAAGATCTAGGATCTTTATTATTTGTTGCGGCAAATCCTATTCTTTCATTCATTCTGGCAAGTTGTCCGGCATACGCAAAGTAGTTCTCGATTCTAACTTGAGAGACACTCTCTGCAGCTCTAGGACCTGTTTGGACAGTACATTGTGTTGCTTCACCTCCAGTATTAGCGAGTAGGAATCCTCCTGTATATCGTGGATCATAGTTATAAATTTGCCCTTCCTCATATTCTCTTCCACCTTCACCTGGATATGTCTTTGGGTCTAAAAGTCTTACAAACCTCTCTAAGAACGATTCGTGAGTATTATCCAATATTGGGCGAATTGCTGTATCGGGAGGTTGTGTAACATTTGGTCCTGGTGGACGAGTTGGTACTATATCACCTTCGATAGGTAGTCCTATGTCTTCCAATGGTGGAGGAGGAGTAAAGTTCGCTTTGCAATCAATCAAACAAGTTGTGAAGTTTGAAGCACTACAATTGCAGTTATAAGGTGGAACACGTCTGCAAACTTGTTGAGCCTTGTCAATGACTGATGCAGTCGCTGGATCTGCGTCATCACTACAATAAACAGGTTTTCTACTCTCAGGCATGATGCTGCATTTTGGTTGCTGTTGGTCATACATACTCACAACTTGGTTAACATCAATTCCAACATTTTCATGGCGGATAGGGTAGTTATATTGTAAAAATTCATTGTGCCACATGGAATCCATTACTTTGTTCAGTCCGAACACTTGAAGATCTCTCCAACCGTTGGGTAGTTCTTGCCTGATAAATGGATTTCCACCAATCCCTATACTGAATTCATCAACCGTCATTTTACAATGTTCATAGAGTGCTAACATTGAATCTTCACAATCAAAATCTTCTCCACAGAAACTCTGATCGGGACAGGTATCAAAACCTTCAACTGGTATTCCGGTGGGTGATGGAGGTGGTAGGGTGGGAACGGAAAGGTAATCCATAAGTCCGGCGCCATGTAGGGTAGCACCTATATTTCCCTCATTAAATGTTATCCCATCAATTGTACAATCAGCTCCTACCACTCGACCTTCATGGAATTGATAATCACAAAGTTGTCTTGTTGTTATATCGTGGTTTTCTTCTTCAATAATGTGTTCGAAACTTCCTTCATCGTCTGCAAAACCAAAGATTGCCCTATCAGAAAGTCCTTCTTCAGGACCATAATGTATCTTAGTGATTGGGTCTCCGACAATTTCTTCACATACAGGTCCACGAGCCAATAGATCTTCCATTAGTACTTCGTTTTGTGGGATTATAGAATCTGTAAATTCATGATCTTCGTCTTTTACAATAATTGCAATAGCTTGATCTTCTAGATTGAATTTCGAAAAATTATTTAGTCCTGAGCCAGAATTTCTCTTACTAATTAAAAATGGATCGATATAATGTTCTTCAGGATATTTGTTGTTAATCACTCCAGAACCTACGGCACTTCCAAGTAGTGGCACTTTCCAGAAATTGCTTCTCGTTTCTGCTTGTATTGCATTTACTAATCCTGAATAGGTATTGCTGTAACGTATTTCAAATGCAGGATCCACGTCGAGAGGAACGTCAATAGAATTCGCGTAAGACTTTAATATCTGGTCACAAAAGTATGGATTGTTGGAAGTTCCTTTAAACGCATTTCTAAGTTCTGGATCAATTTCGTTACCATCAAGAGAGGTTAATGCGCAATCTAAGTATTGAAGTAGACCAAAGTCTTTCACACCTCCAGTCCATGCATACCCATAAATCCAATTCCTCGAGTCTGCACAAGCCACGTCTGGTTTGTCCATCTCGGGATGAAGATTTCTTTGTGCTGGGTCCCAGTAATTTGGATCACAATTATTTAAGTCCAGTCCTGCGAATAAAGCCCCATATTCAGAATCTGCTCCATTTGTTTCGGTTTCATAATGACATTGTGTAGCTCTCCAGTGAGTTGGCATATCAAATGCATAATATTCTTGATTGAAGTCGACATATCCATTGCCCGAAAGAGTGGGGTCAACGTTTCCACAAGCATAGCCCCCACAGGATCGATCGATTCCATCTTTGTGTTCGGTGGCTATATCGCATGAATTTGAATCAATACTTGCGAAAGCTGCATCCCAGAATGTATTGATACCTTGCCCTCCGACACTTTCTGCCATAAAACAGAAGCCAGTTGCATTTCCTGGCATTGTTGACTCTAAGAATCCACCAGCGTATCTTGATGCAAAACCTTCTTCTTGTCCGTATTCACTTTGTCCTACTCTTCTAGTTGTAACCCATGTAATCGCTGATTCCTGAAGAGAAGGTGTACTATCGAAATAGAAGTTGTTGGAAAGAGGTGTTGTAATGTAGCCAAGTCTAAATGTCACTTCTACATTGTCAGCAATATCTCTAGTTGCTTGAGATACTCTGAAGTTGATGCCCGAATGCGTAGGATTACCGTGCGGTTTCATAGGTAGACAAAGTCCGCCTTTCAGAGCTAAACCTTGTCTAGAAAAAATCTTATACGAGTTGTTACCATGAGCTGTCAAACCTTCTTCGCATTGTTGATTTCCTGCAACTTCTTGCACTATATACTCAGGTTTGTCGTATCCTTCACCACTCGTAAAGAAAGCCATTGAGTTGATTGGAAGTAATGCTGAACGATCTGCTTGATAATATGTATGTTGCTGGTTTACGGCATCGCAACCTTTCCCTCCATACGAACCATCTGGATTAAGTGTACAAATGGGGTTTTCGAAACTACCATCATTCGACTGATTAAAGTACACATCGTCAAGTAAATTCGCTCCTGGAGGATCACAATATTCGAGCATCGGTTGACATTCTCCACTTTCCGGAGAATCAACGGGAGGAGCTGCTGGTGGTTGCGAAGGACTAGGTGGTGTTGTTGGTTCTACATCACATCCATCGGATTCAATATAAAATGAATTCTTTAATATTGCCCACCACATATTTATCATGGGATTTCCATTTAATTGAGTTAACTTCGAACTGGTGCATCTTCCTGGCAGATTTTGAAACCACTGTGTATAAAAACCATGAGGGGTACAACCCCATTGATTACAATTCAAGTTACTTTTTTCTCCTGTATGTTGAGGATTCCAATCTCTAAAATCAGTGATTTTGCTTGTTGTATTGTTATAATCATATTCAGTGCTATCATCGCGTTTGATTGCATTATGAGGCCAATGCATATTTCCGATATAGTTTTTGTTGTCAGTGTAATTTGAATCATAATTTATCCCCATGTATTCAAAAGATGTACTTCCAGGATAAATAGCATTACTATAAACACCATCAAGGAAGAAAGACAAAGTGTCTTCAGATCTATGGCCATAACTATGCATAGCTTGGTCAACCCATACTTCATAATTAAACCCCATCACATATAAAGCTCTTTGGCAATCATTTCTGACAATTGGGTCACCGTTGATATAATACACTTGATTTGAAGGTCCCATCATAATTGATTCCCAAAAACCTCCTGTTCTATCAGCCCATACCCACACCTCATCAATCTCGTTATTATTCACTTTTTGACAAAGATTGTGCATATCTACCAAAGCGTTATAGTCAAAGGACCCGCTGTGGGCATCTCCATTAGGGCTATCAATAGGAGGGGTTCCGGGCTTCTTAGGGGTCACACCAAAATATCTGACAACATCGGTAATTTGAAATTCCGCATTTTTAAAGTTATTTCCAGATTCCGAATATCCTTGTTCGATAGAAGCTTCCTCCATCTTCTCCTTTAGTAAGGTTGATAGTTTTGCGGGGTCATCTGATACGGGATAATCCGAGTTTGGGGACATGCGTGTTGAATCCCAAATAACAACAAATACTTTTTGTACTAAAGCATCATCAGTATTAGCACCTTTAACATTCATATTCGTATCTCTTTCATAAGCTTCTTGAGCTTCCTTTGAGATCTCTCGAAGTTTATCTTCATTTTCCTCAACAGGTTCTCCAACTTTTGGATTTACACTAGGACTTACTTTTCTGGTATCGGTGTCGAGAGTTTTTGGTTCGTTTGGGGGAAGATCTTTTATATTAAATTCTTGTCCTGTGGAGTTGTCTTGAGGAACATTATCGTCTTTATCTAAAACTGATATAACGATGGAGCCAATCAATAGGAATGCCAATCCTAGCACTAACAAAAGTATTATGCGAATTTTACGAATACCAATCGATTTCATATTTTTATTCTACTGTAAATTTATTAGAAGATGAAGTTATTTTCTTTAATTTCAGATTTAATTAAAAAAGTTCTTAATTTCTGATTTTCTTCATTTCTTCAAATTAATATGTTAAACAATTTAGTAATGCTAATTTTTGTTTGTTATAATATTTATATTAAGTATTTCAAAAATGAACGATATTGATAGTTTTGGTGGAGCAGGAGTCTTTAGTTGGACCCATAAATATCTTAATCAAGTATTAACAACTGGACAATACCCAGTGGTTAAAAATCCACTTCTCAAGAAAGCATTAATGAAAATCCAACGAGAAGACTTTGTACCCGCAGTATCTAAAGATAAAGCATTCCAAGATGTTGATGTTTTGATTGAGGATGGCACAATATTAAACAAACCTACATTAATATGTGAGATGTTAGAGTTATTAGACATAAAAGAATCTGGTAAATATCTCGATATCGGTACCGGTAGTGGATGGTTGGCTGCATTACTAGCAGACGCAGTTGGACCTAAAGGAGTCGTTTACACAATGGAAAGAGTTGAGTCAATTGCTCGTAAAGCCGTAGAAAATGTACGTAAGTATCCTGAATTAATCAATTTGTTTGTTATTTTCCGAGATGGAAGCAATGGTCTACCTGAATATTCACCCTATGATGGGATTCACCTTTCCGTCGCTATGGCACAAATCCCAGTAGTAATCAAAAGCCAACTAGCAATTGGTGGTCGTATGGTTATTCCTACTCTTCAAAATGATATCAGATTGATTGTAAGAATCAGCCAAAACGAATACCGCGAATCAGTTCATCAGGGTTATTACTTTGATCCCATCAAAGAAGGGATTGAAATGGCAAAAAAATAAAATTAACAATTAACATAAGCACTAGATGTTTTGGTTAGTTGTTAATTATTTCGTATGAACGATCAAAATCCTTTTGACCCATTTGGAAATGGAGATAATCCGTTTAATCAATTCTCTAGTTACAACGGAGCCTCCGAGAGGGTTGATATTACACAACTTTTCTCAGAAAGAACCCAGAGAACAATTCAAGAAGCAGCTGGAATCACTGTTGAATACAAGCAGAGAAATATAGATAGTGAACATTTGTTACTAGCTTTGTTGAAATCTGACGAGCTTACAGAGAAATTATTAAAAGATTTGAATTTAAATAAAGATCAATTGATTGAATATGTTGAATCGTTGTTAAGTGAAGGGACTCAGGAAACCACAAATATTGGTATCACACCAAGAGCGAAACAAATTCTTCAACTTGCATTTCAAGAGGCAAGAGAATTAGGGCACAACTACATCGGAACAGAACATCTAATTTTAGGAATTTTGAGAGAAGGTGAAGGACTTGCGTATCAAGTTTTAAAGAAAAATGGCATAACTCATCCACAAGCCAGACAAGCGGTAATCAAATTAGTCGGGGAGGGGGACAAAGAAGGTGAAAAGCTCAAATCCCATTCACTTACTCCGGAATTGGACAAATATTCAAAAGATCTGACCGAGATTGCCCTTCAGGGTAAAATTGACCCTGTTGTTGGTCGTGCGGATGAAATTACTAGAATTATTGAAATTCTATCAAGGCGTAAGAAAAACAATCCCGTTTTGATAGGAGAGCCTGGTGTTGGGAAAACAGCAATCGTAGAAGGTCTAGCCCAAAGAATCTCAACAAATAATGTCCCAGATATTTTGAAAAACAAAAGAGTAAAAGCACTAGACTTGGGTATGTTGGTCGCTGGTTCTAAGTTTAGAGGGGAGTTCGAGGATCGTGCAAAAAAGTTTATTACAGAATTAGAAAAAGCTGAAAGAGAAGTAATCTTGTTCATAGATGAACTTCATACAATTGTTGGTTCAGGTTCCCGTGAGGGAGAACTAGATTTAGCAAATATGATAAAACCTGCATTAGCTAGAGGTGAGCTTCAGGTGATTGGTGCTACTACTCTGAATGAATACAAAAAATATATTGAAAAAGACGCGGCACTGGAGAGGAGATTTCAGCCAATTCTTGTTGATGAACCCAATGTGGAACAGACAATTGAAATTTTAAGAGGGATAAGAGATAGATATGAAGCTCATCATAGGATTAAAATCTCTGATGAAGCATTAGTTTCAGCTGCACAATTATCTGACAGATATATTAAAGATAGATTTTTACCAGATAAAGCCATAGATGTGATTGATGAATCGGCTAGTAAAGTAAGACTCAGGGTGACTGCAGAACCTGAAGAATTGAGAACTCTTAAACTCGAAGTGGAAAAGCTTGAGAGGGAAAGAGAATCATTAACACGAGCAAACAAGCACAAAGAATCTGCTGAATTAAAAGTGAAAATTGAACAAAAAAAAGAGCAGATGAAACCAATTGAAGAAGAGTGGAAAAGAAGAGTGGGAACAGGATCACCAGAAGTAACCTATGAAGACATAGCGGAAGTAATTTCCAAGATGACAGGAGTTCCTGTTACCAGTCTCAAGAAAGAAGAGAAAGTAAACTTGATGAATTTGGAAAACAAACTTCACGAAAAAATTGTAGGGCAAGACGAAGCCGTAAAAATTGTTTCTGAAGCTGTTCGAAGATCTCGAGTTGGTTTGAAAAATCCTACAAGACCCACAGCAGTTCTACTGTTTATGGGACCAACCGGTGTAGGGAAGACAGAACTTGCAAAAGTCTTGACTGAATTAGTTTTTGGTGATGAAAGTGCAATGCTCAGGCTTGATATGAGTGAATTTATGGAGAAACATTCAGTCGCGAAACTAATTGGTTCGCCTCCAGGATATGTAGGATACGAAGAAGGGGGGCAATTGACAGAAAAGGTCCGAAGACAACCTTATTCATTGATACTTCTCGATGAGATTGAAAAAGCACATCCAGATGTTCTTAACATACTACTTCAATTATTTGATGAAGGAAGACTGACTGACTCAAAAGGTAGAACGATCGATTTCAAAAACACGATTATCATCATGACGAGCAATCTTGGTGCTGAGTTAATTATTAATACATTAAATAAGATAAGCAAGTCTCCGTTAAAATCAGCTCCAGTAACAGCCCAGAGTCAGACAGAGTCGAAGATTATTAAAATGAAATCGAAAAACAATGATGATAATTCGGATGCAAATAAAGAATGGGATGAGATGATGATAGAGATGAATGCACTTATCAAAAAATCTTTTAAACCTGAATTTGTTAATAGAATTGATGAAATAGTAGTGTTCAAGGCATTGTCAATTAAAGAAGTTGAGAATATAGTTAGGTTGATGTTAGAGAAAACTAGCAGATTACTAAATGCTCAGAAGATTTCTGTTGAGTATTCGGAAGAAGCAGTTAAAGAGATTGCAAAGATTGGTTATGATCCTCAGTACGGAGCTAGACCTCTTCAGAGGATTATTCGTAGATATATTGAAAATCCACTATCCGAGAAAATCCTTTCAGAAGAAGTAAGTGAAAACGATAAGGTAGAAGTTGGTTTTAAAAATGGTGTGTTTACATTTAATAAAAAGTAAGTAATTCAATGAAAATAATCCAAATCACTACATTCTTTCATCCAGTTACGGGTGGAGTTGAGTCACATGTCTTAAATTTATCTAGAGAATTAGAAAAAAATGCCCATGAGGTGGAAGTTCTTTGCTCAGACTCTACTAAAGTGGGAAAACGCATCACAAAATATGACACAAACTATTTCGGTGTAGAAATCCATAGGTTCCGAAGTTGGTTTAGTTTGAGCTATTATCATAAATTCTTCCCTGGAATTATGGCATATCTTTGGAAAGAGAATTACGATTTAGTGCATGTGCACGGATTACGCAAATCAGAGTCATATTTAGCTTGGTTTATTACTAAATTAAAGAAAAAGCCTTTAGTATTAACCACCCACAATCCATTCCCGACATCAACTCGTTCACCTATTGCAGAAAGAATGATAAAAATTCACGACAAAATAATTGGAAAATTATTGATTAAAAATTTCTCAAAAATAATTTCAATTGTACCTTCAGAAAAATCTAAATTGGTTAATGAGTTTAAAATCCCAGAGCAAAAAATAGTTGAAATCCCAAATGGAGTTGAAGATGTATTCTTTTCAACTGGTTTTGCTCCAAATTTTTATAGAGAATGGAATATTAACCCTGATAAATGGCAGGGGATTGCAGTTGTTGTTGGTAGGGTGAGTTATGCTAAAGGTATCCAAAACCTCAAAACTGCAGTTAAAAAACTCAAAAATGTATTGTTTTTTGTCGCTGGTGGAGATGATGGATACTTGAACACTTTGAAAAACTCGTTCTCTGGAATGGATAATATTATTTTTACTGAGAAGTTTATAACTCCAGAAAAACAAGTTGACATGTATAGCGCAGCGGATGTTTTACTTTTGCCTAGTCTACATGAAGCTTTTGGAATCGTTGTTCTAGAAGCTCTCGCTCAGGGAGTACCTGTGATTTCTACTAATAAAGGTGGTCCTGCAGAGATATTTACCACACGAGCGGTAAAATTAATAAATCCTAAGAATCAGGATGAATGGAAAGTTAGTATTGAAGCAATTGTGAAAAACAAGTCCAGAGCGGAAGAATTAGGGCATATTGGACAAGAATTTGCTCAAAAATACAAATGGGACAAAGTTACGAGTAAAATAATAGATGTCTATGAAGAGGTGTTACCCAAAGATATTGTAGCTGAATAATTTATAGAAGCCCAATTGTCTAAACCCCTTAATTTCTAAATATTTTTAAACCATTTCTTCGCACTTTCTCTTCTATGTGGGCATCCTGGCCAGCAACAAGGTCTTTTGACCCCTCCTAGGATTTCTTCTTCCAATCTTCTTAAGTGGTCATCACGAGTCTCTTGTTTCTTAACGATTGTGACCCAGCAAATCCACTCGTTACGGGCAAGTGGTGTTAGGGCATTCCATTTTAAGATTAACTGGGGGCTATTCTCAATAATAGATAATAAATCCTTGGGTATTTCATGTAAAATACCTGGCAAGACTTGTGGGTCAGACATAATTACAGTGTAAAATAAAATAAATTATAATCAATTATGATTATGTACTCAATCAATTTTGTGACTTATAAATTATATCCTGATTCTAATCATTAAAAATTTTTCATTTAGTCTATATGGTTCAAAACTATTCTATGTTGCTTATAATAGTATGAATGATAAAATTAAAAATTATATGTAAGAAATAATCTAAGTACTTAAAAACTATGAGTGTTGATAGAAACCCTGAAAGTCCTGAAATGAATATCCGCACAAACTCAATATTTAAGGATGTAATCGACCAAATTGATCAATACGAAAGTAGGAATGGAAAGTCTGCGATTTTTGCTAAACAAGGAGCGACTAATTTGGAAGGAGTATCTACTTACCCTGGAAATATTTCAACCATATTAGATGCGTATGCAGGAAAATATAACAGAGAGAGGTCTAATACGGTGCTTGAAGAAGGATTACAGACTGGAATTGATAGGGGGAGTGATGTATACAATGTTATCCAGCACGATAATATTGCAAACCCTATCGCATTAATTCATAATTGGCTGGAGGATAAACAGCGTATTAAGGGGGCCAAATTAAATCATTCGGACCTTTTTGGATTTATGTTGGAAGTACATGATGGAAATATAACTTCAGCATTAAGGGACACAATGCTATTTTTTCATTCTGAACTAAGAGAAAAGCAAAGGAGGAGGAGTTTGATTAAAATAGGTGATAAATTACTTGAGGCTAGATATTTTTCGGATGTGTTTGTACCTATTAGTCCTAGTCTTCCCTTTCCAGATGGTTCATCGCAGGATCCAGACAAAGACATAAATAATAGGATGGGAGAATTCTATCATCAATACTGGATTCTGTATTTGTTGAATAAGTATCCTCCTCAGATGGTAAAACTAATGTTGAGTACCGAATATGCAATTTTTGGTAAGTTACATGGGAAAATCAAGAAAAGTCAGGACGAAGCATTGATTGATGACTTTACACACAATATGGATAGATGGAATAAACAAAGACCTAAATCTGCATTGACTACAAGTGAAACTAGACCCTTGGTTGAAGTTATATTAGCTGATACGGGGAGATGTAAAATCTATGATGACAATATTTTAATAAATGATACTACTCAATATCTTTCAAGGGAAATGGTTGTATTGAAGGATGGTATTTACTACATAGATTCAATTTATGATACAGAAAAGAACGAGCTGATGGTAAACAAATTGCTAAAGATTACAGCTAATCTTCCCGAAGCAAGTATTCCCGAAAATCAACGTGGCATAATTGCCAATGTGATATCGCAAGGTGATAGAAAGCGATTGGATGTCGATGCTGATGAAAGAAATGAATTGTTACAAATTCAAGAGGATATTCGTGCAACAACACTTGAGGGTGGAGCTGAAGAAAACGAGAGATTTAGTGAAATTATGAAAAGATATATTGAAACTTATAGAAGGGATATCGTCGGTGCAAACATCCACATACTTCCCACATTTCCCTCATTTCCCACATTTCCCTCATTAAGATAATTATAATAACTTCTAAAGGTAAGAGTATAGATATAGATTGGTATCAGAACAGAAAGTTGATTTGAAAAATATCTATTTAAGTAATCACCAGAAATTCAGCTTTATTAATAAATTATCGAAACAGTGGAACCATCAGAACACTTTTGTGAAGTTCCAGTAGAGGAGATAATCAGGAAATACGATGTATTTGTTGTGTATTCGACTTAACGAAGTGTTTTTGCTCTGCAATAATTGTCTTCCTTAAATTATTTAATTTTACCTTTGCTTTGAAGTTGACTCAAGGTTATAACTTATATAACCAGACCTGCTTAATGTAAATTCGTCTTTAAGTTGAAAACTCTTAACTTTACACGAATTTTTCCGTCCCATATACTAAATATAATAATGTCAAAACACGTAATAATAACAAGTAAAAAAAGATTCCCAATAATCGATAAAGTTAGAGGCTTGGCAGTACTTCTAATGTTTGTCTCCCATAGTATTGATTTCTTCTATAACGGGAATTCACTTAGTGTGGATTTCACACGCTGGTTTACTGCGACAGTTGCCTTCACAACATTTATCTATGTTTCTGGAGCGTCTAACTACATTGCTAATGTTGACCTTGCTAGCGAATCTGACCTTTGGCAGAAGAAAAAATTACACATACTAATAAAAACCTTTCAATTTCTACTGATTTATTATTCTGTAGCCATATTACTTAGCTTACTAGACCAGAAAGCACTAAATTTGGATATTTTAATAGAAATTGTACCCAATATTTTAATTTTCAAATTAATTCCAACATATACAGAATTCCTAATAGCATTTTTAATATTAAGTTTGTCACTTGTATTCTTCGGTAGAGTCTATAAGCTAATCATAAAGAATTCTTTCGTAGTTATTTTGTTCGGAATAAATGCATATATCCTCGGAATGTTGCTATATCAAATAGACCTAGGTGTTGATCTCAATCATTACAAATCTTTATTTGTTGGGCACGAACAGGGTTATCAATTCCCAGTTTTTCAATATTTCCCCATATATTTATTTGGGATGAAATTTGGTTCTGAGTTAATGGGTGGAAAATCTAAATTCAAAATCAGCTGGATTCTACAGCTTCTATTTATCAGTTTATTAACACTATTTTTTGCAGTAACAAAAACTTGGCAACCAGTTGTTGGAGAAGGTTACATTTTCCTACAAAGATGGCCTCCTTCTGTTAGCTTCCTGATAATAGGCTTAGTTTTTGTTCAGCTTGTCATTATTATTAATAAATTTTTCAATCTATTTATTAACAATAAACAATCTAAAACATCAATTATTGAGTTTATCGGGAAAAACCCACTGGATTTCTATGTTTTACACATACTTCTTTTGGAGTCGTATAAAACTTTCATTGGTACTAAAACAGGAAATGTGATTCTGGTTTTTCTTGGATTTTGTACTTTGACTTTAGTAGTTAGCGTTTTAGTTTATACAATGAAGAGATTTTTCATATTGCCCAAGCTACAACTTGAATCAAGGATAAATGGTATAATTAGCCAGAGATTAGAAATAATGATTAAATACGCATATAGAACAATTGCTCTTCTTTTAGTATTCGCGCTTGCTTTCATTGTTTATACAAGGGTAAATGTTTCCGATGATACAAAATTATCATCAGTCGAAGAGGGAGTGGTAAAAGGTTATGTTGCACCTGAAAAAGAAGAGGAAATCATCTGGTGGAATAAAGATTATAAATACAATTCCGAGTTAACGATTAAGAATACCGATAGTGAACATTTATTACCCAAAGACAGCTGGGTTGTCCTCCAAGTTGATCATAGTGAATTGGTGCAAAAACAAAAAAGCTCGATAAATGGAGATGATTTAGCTATCGTTTATCTAGGTGAAGGTGATTATCGGGAACAGGCTGTGTTTCTAGAAGAAATCAATACTTCAACTACTAAGATATATTTTCAATTAAATGAGAATCTAGCTCCAGAAGCATCAGTCGGGAATTATTACTTATATTATGGAAATAAACAGCTTGATTCTGACACGACGGAGTTGAGCAAACCTTTGTTGAAAACACTCAAATTCAAAGTCACTCAAGGTGAAGAAAATAGTGCTTTAATTGTCACAAATCTTTCAAGAGCATGGTATTTGAAAGATTACGATAAAGTCTCTCCTGATGATAAAAATGTATTATATAAAATTCAGCTTACGACAAACGAAGTAATTACTGATGACATTGTTTCGGTTATTGTTACGGATCCTGAAGACGTTGAAAATAAATACAGACCACCTAAAATTGACGAAAAAATTTATGAACTACAACTTCCGACAGAAGACCTTGAACCGGGGAAATATTCTATAAAAACTGTTGTTCAGGGTAAAAATTACGAAAGTGACACACTCACTTTCAATGTAAGCTATCCATTATTTGTAACTTGGACGATGGACTGGGAAGGATATGATGTTAGCGAGGATAATTTAAGAGTGATGGATGAAATAACTGCTAAGTACGGCATGCCAATGACGACATTTTTCAATCCTAGAATCTTTGCTGCAAGTGAGATAAGTCCAGCAAGAATTACTCGAATGGTGGAGTGGATTAAATTAGGTCAGAAAAATAGAGGAGACGAAATCGCTCTACACCTTCATATGCATCAAGATATGATTTCGAAGATTGGATTGGAGCCCAAAACAGAGCCAAGGTGGGGTGGAAGAGAAAATGGTCATGATGTACTTACTACTGCTTATGAGTATGATGAATTCAAACAAATTATCGAATGGTCACTAGAGCAATATGCAGTAAATGGACTACCGGAGCCTGTTTCTTATCGTGCAGGTGGATGGTTTATTGACGAGGAAAATTTACGAGTATTAGCCGATTTAGACTTTAAAATCGATTCATCAGGTCGTGAAGCGATAATTTACGGTCCAAATAAAATCGAGAATCCATGGACGCTGAGTTCTACGACTCAACCTTACAAACCTTCGCTATTGGATCAGAATATCTCAGCAGAACCATTTTTAAACATTTGGGAATATCCTAACAATGGTATGGATAGCACGAATAGGGACTTCGAAATATTGAGAGATAAGTTCGATGATAATTACAAATCTATACCACTTGAACAATCTCAAGTCGTAACCTATCTTAGCCATCCACATTGGTTTACAAAATTAGATCAGTCAGATATGGAAAGGATTTTTGATTATATTGAGCTAATGAAATATGAAAATGATAACGGTCCAGTTATATACTCTACATTGGAGAATACCCTGAGTACTATCGACAAAGACGATTAAAATTCGTTTCAAAATTCACATAAAAGCTAATCTTATCCTATTAAAATCGCATTCCAATTCGTGTTAGTATATTATTTCCGTGAAATTAATTACTTATTAATGTAATAAAATTTCTTTAGCATTAATATCTGACACTATCACTTTCGAACACGCATTTATTCTTTTCATAGGAATGGTTGTGGTTTTGCTATTATCTAATTTCGTATGGATAATTATCTTTTTACTGCGCAGACGAAAAGCTAGACGGTTGAAAAAAGCGGAAAGTCTAAACACTATAAACCCCAATATTTTCAAAACATCTGAAAATGACTCAAAGAAACCTTCACTGATTAAGCTGAAAATTAAAAGATTAGGGTACTTGTTCTACAAATTTGCTTTAATACCATTAAATATACTACTTATTGCTTCCGTAGTAATTTTGTATAAGGATCTCTCTAAAAGTCCTTATCCAATAAGTGAATATCCTGATGATGATGTTCTCTATGACCAGAATAACGGAAATGTAAGCGTATTGTTTGACCGACCAATCAAAGAAGGTGATATGAAACCTTATATTTTCCCTGAAATAAAGGGCGAATGGAAAAACGAACCCGTTTATGACTGGTTACCTATGTTTAAAAGGCGAGTTACATTTTATCCGCAAGAAACATTTTTTGATGAAACTAAGTTGTTCATATATTACGCTGGAATCAAAAATCCAACCGCAATGAAAGCAGGTGGATGGGAGTTTAGTACGAATACATTCACAGTTCCTTCACAGAAATTAGAGAGTATTGACCCAGAGAATGAAGCTGCGGATGTCGCTGTATCTGAGCCAATCAAGCTTACTTTTGATCGACCTCTGGATAAATATACAGAGTGGGAGATAAAGTTCACTCCTGAGGTTCAATATGAGCTTGAACAAAATGATAATGTCCTTACTATTAAATTTGTTAATAACTTAGCTCAAACACAAGAATATCAATATCAAATTAATAGAACTTTGCTTAGGTATGACCTCGAAAAAGATGAAATTATTGAAAGAAAAGAACCCGAAGAAATTCTTAAAGGAAAATTCAAAACAATAAAAGAGCCTCTTGTGCAGACTATCTCACCTACTGGAGAAGGTTTGTTCAGTGACACTGAGATAAAAATTGTCTTTGAAGAAGATATGTTGCCAGATTCAGTTGGAGAATTATTTAAAATAGAACCAGCAGTAGCTGGGGAAATCATCTGGCCTGATGCAAAGACATTACAATTCAAGCATAACGGTTTAGCCAAAGAGACGAAATATTTGATAAAACTGGAGAAAGGTCTGAAAAGTGTAAAAGGAGGGGTAATAGAAAGAGTGATAGAGAATTCGTTTTCTACAATTGGAAAACTCGTAGTCTCTGGAAACACCCCTGGAAATGGTGCGACAAACATCTCCTTAGGAACTAACATTAGTGTCAGTTTCAACCAAGAGGCTGATAGAGCCTCTGCACAGAGCAAATTCTCTGTCAGTCCTGCAGTCGAAGGTGCATTTTCCTGGAACGGAAATACAATGACATTCAATCCTAATGCAGACTTATCTTACAATACAGCTTATACCGTTACGATTAGTCCGGGAATAAAATCAATCAGGGGTGTGGACTCGGTTCAGACTAGAACATTTAAATTCACAACAAAACCAGAGAGTTTCAAGCTAGACTTACCAGTTATTTATCAGAAGAATAGTTTTTCTTGCAATATTGATGCTACTAGGATTGCTTTGGGTTATCGTGGTGTTTCACTTTCCACTGAATCAGTTTATGCTTCTATCCCAAAAGATCCGACTCCATATAGTGAAAGTGATGGTAATCGAATTTGGGGAAATCCTAATTCTGGTTTTGTTGGCGATATTAGTGGAAATCCGAAGGGTTACGGTGTGTATTGGTCACCAATCAGCGCATTTATTAACAAATATCGATCAACTGCAGTCAAAACTGGTTGGAATAGAACTGCATTACTAACAGAAGTCTCGAAAGGGAATCCAGTCATAGTTTGGGCTCACAACGGATATAGCTCATCTCCAAATGGGGCTGTTGGCACCAATATTTCCTGGAAAACTCCAGGTGGTCAATCAATCTATGCGATTGCGGGAATGCACTCTTTCGTTGTGGCAGGTTGGAAAGGTGATATGGAAAATCCGACACAAGTGATATTACATGACACCAATCGTGGTGTATGGACCGTAAGCACCTCTCAATTTGATTCACTTTGGTCAGTATTCAACAACTCTGGTGTTGTGGTTTACTAAGAATTATGAAATTCCTCAATTTACTCAAAAGTATAGATAAACTATTGTTGTTGCTTCTACTTTTTTGTGGATTGATACTCATTCTTAATCTAGGAGAAAGGGATGTCGAAAGATGGGATGAATACACCAATATACAAGTGGTGCAAGAGAGTAGTGGAATTTATTTAAGTTTTCAAAGTGAAAAATTTTTTGAAAAACCACCAATTTGGTATTGGCTGACAAGATTCCTGACAAATGTGCTAGGTGATGAGATATGGGTTTATCGACTGCCAAGTGCCCTTTCTGGTAGTGCGATTGTTGCCCTTATCTATCAATTTCTAAAGACAAGAACTAATAAAACCTCTGCGTTCATTGCAGCAATAAGTTTTCCACTAATACCGCATAACATCCTGGTAAACCCTAGTGACTATTTTAGTACTCACACATACAAAAGTGCAGACTTAGATGGTCTTCAAATTTTACTAATTTTTTTGTCATTTGTATTGTTACAAACGAAAAGAAAATATTGGATCTTAAGTTGTATCTTACTTGGATTGGGGTTCTTAGTAAAAGGTCCGCTGGTTATGATTTTCCTGGCAATTAATTCATTATTCTTTGTGTCGTCAAGGAAATTCAGCAGAAAGGAATTGATCAAACTATTCTTAGGGCTAATTGCTTTTGGGATAATTGTTCTTCCATGGCATTTGTTTATGTTTATGAATCATGGTTCTGAATTTACTGATGTTTACCTGAATTACCATATAATAGAGAGAATGAACGAGGGAATAGAAGGTCATGGGCATCCAGTCTGGTACATTTTGAAAGTCTTCTTAGATTTCCGAGTAAATCCACTCTGGCCACTTTTGATTCTTGCCATATTTAATAGGAAAATATCTTCTATCCAATATGTAAGATATTCAATGATAGCAATTGTAACTGTATTGGTAATTTTTACGATTGTTGAAACTAAATTGGCGTGGTATGTGTTGCCAGTTTATCCTTTTATGTGTTTGGTTTTGGGGAACTTTTTTTATAGGTTTAGATTTAAATGACCCCACGGAGAATCGAACTCCGATTATCGGCTTGAAAAGCCGGTGTCCTAACCGTTAGACGATGGGGCCAATTAGAATTCTTAATCTTTACGAACAAAGTGAAGTAAGGATTTTTGAATTCTATTGTCCCGTAAACCGAGTTTACGAGGATTCACGGGACTATTATTAAGTTTTCAACATTAAACAAGTCGCTTCCTACGACATTAAGTTGTAATTATAGCAGACTATGAAAAATTTTAGAACTAGCTATTAGCCCTGAGAACTTAGAAAATCCTACAACTCTTAAATACTTAAATGTGACTAAAAACGCTCATTTTCTGTTATCATACAAGTTGCTTTTAATAAAAACGTAAAAAATGGATAAACAAGATGTAATAGTTCGCTTCGATGACGTCACTTTTAAGTACAGCGATAAGAATATAATTCTAGATGAAGCGAATTTCTCGATTAGAAAAAATTCGAAGATTACAATTATGGGCCAAAACGGTGCAGGTAAGAGTACTATCTTTAAATTGCTTACTGGAGTTTGTAAACCCACGTCCGGTGAAATCCATATCAATCTGAATGCAAAGATTGCGATAGCAAAGCAAATGATTACTACTGAAGAATTGAAATTATCAATTCTAGAGTATTTTTCGAAAGCAATTCCTGAGAAAAAACATGGAATTGAGAGAAATATTAGAGATGTTTTAAGAGTTGTAAATCTACAGATTCCTGGAAATAACCTTGATTTGAAAGTATCAGAACTCTCAGGAGGTCAAAAAGCTAGATTGCTTTTAGCTTATGCATTGATTCAAGAGCCAGTTATCTTATTATTGGATGAACCTACAAATAATTTAGACAAAGCAGGAGTTGAACATTTAACAGAATTCTTATACTACTATCCAAAGACTTGTATAGTCATCTCTCATGATGCAGATTTTTTGAATGTATTTAGTGATGGAGTTCTGAATTTGGATGTGTTTACCAATAAAGTCGAGCAATTCGTAGGCAATTACTATGACGTGCTAGATCAAATCGAAGCGAAAATTGAAAGAGACAGATTACTCAATTCAAGATTAGAGAAGAGTATTAAAGATAGATTCATCAAGGTTAATAAACTTGGTGGAAAAAGTGTCGCAATGAATAGGCTGGCAAACAAAGTCCGAGCTGATATAGAAGAAGACAAAGAAAAATTAGTAGATGTCCGAAAGGAAGACAAAACAATTCCTGATTTTACGATTCCAAATCAAAACTACCCAGGACGGTTATTAATGATTGAGAAGGTGAGCTTTATGAAAGGTTCTGAAGTAGCAGAGAAGAAGGTAAATATCCAGATTTACAAAGGAAGCAGGGTTATCATATCAGGTCCAAATGGGATTGGTAAAAGCACGTTACTAAAGTCAATTTTGGAAAATAATGGTGCAGAAATAAGTGACGGAGTGAGGGTAGGTTATTACAGTCAAAATTTTTCTGAGCTTGATTTTGATTCCACTGCATTTGATTCTTTAAAATCTGTAATGTTGGGTAACAATTACCAAGAGCTATATTCTGCTGCAGCAAGATTTTTGTTACCTGGTGAGAAACTCCAACAAAAAGTTGGTGATCTATCAGAAGGTCAGAAAGGTTTATTATGTTATGCACGATTTATGCTTCAAGAACCTGGATTGTTGATAATGGATGAGCCAACAAATCATATAAACTTCAGGCACATACCTGTAATTGCAAAAGCATTAGACAATTTTAAAGGGGGTCTATTACTGATAAGCCATTTACCAGACTTCGTTTCGAAAATTCATATAAATGAAGAGTTGGACCTGACAAAATTGTAAGAAATTCTCAATATCAGTACACATAGAAATTATCTCCCTTTTTATACAAATTGTTTAGTCTCTTTTTTATTATGATTTCTTTTATATCATGTGAAAATTTCAATAATTAGCCGTCGATTAATATTTTATAAATTGTGATAATATTATATATGAAACTGATAAAAGACATTCTAGAATCATTTTCTGGGGTATTTGATTATATTATTATATTCCTTGTCATACCTGCCGTTTTCATTGGCGGCGGATATATTTTGGAAGGAATCGCAGACTTCTTCCGAAATCTCTTCTAAGACCGAAATTTCCATGAATATAAATAATAATCTTGGATGATTTGGTGTTTAGAAAATGGTCTTCGCTCAATCAGTGTAGAAGACATGAAAATAATTATTGAGTTGTTGATGTCCTGTTTGTTTACGCAAATTATAACTCTTTTTCAGTCCATTAATAATCAAATTCTCTACAATGAAATTTGTGCTTATTAAACTGAAAGAGCCACTAGTTACTACATATTTGTTTTCACCCAGTTTCTTAGATCGTCAGCGTATTTCTTTCTTTCAATTGGTTCTAATATGTTTGCGTTCTGTGATAATTTCTCGAAATCATCTCCTTCGAACCTTGGGAAAATATGAAGATGATAGTGAAATGCATGTTGGTTACTGGCAGGTTCATTGTTCTGTCGAATAGTGATTCCGTCACACTTTCTGATTTCTTTCAACGCAATAGAAAAAATACGGCTCATCTTAAAAATTCTAGCACCGATTTCGTCTGGTAAGTCATAAATGTTTTCAATGTGTTCTCGTGGGACGAGGATAATATGTCCAGGATTGTATTCGACATATTTACTATTAATAATTCCTAAAATGCTATCATCTTGATAAAAGATATCTTCTTGTTTAATCATCGTATCATCGTTTTCTATGCCATTAATTGCTAGACATATAGGGCACTCATAGTCTGATTTTGCGTGATTAAACATAATAAACTTAATAAATGAACGGAATTAATCTTTTTGTTGATTTCCTATATTCCTTGTATTCTGGAAAAGCTCTGATCAAATTGACCTCTTCAATATCCATCTTTAAATGCAAGTTAATGAACAAAATCATCCAAACAATGAATATTGTTGGTTTCGGATCAGAAATTACAAAACTCAAACCGACGAGTAAAACAGACAAGTACATCGGGTGACGAATAAATTTGTAAATACCGTTAGTTATTAATTTCATGTTTTTCGTTGTTTCTGGGAAAACATTTACTTTGAAGTTCTTCTGTATTACAGGAATCAATCCAACAAAAGCTGCGATTATAAAGAGAATAATGCTAGTTGGATTGGATAATATGGATGATTCACTAATTATTACAATTAATAATAAAGTAGTGAATTGAACAATAACTAATAATTTTGTAATCATCTATATCGGTGAATTAGTTAAATAAGATTATAACCCATTTGTTAAATTCGTTCCTTGTATTTGTTTGTGAAATATTATCTAATATAAGATATAAATTATTAATTTTTGTTAGATAATGGATAAATTGCCCCAAACTATTAAGCGGAGTGATAAAGACGAGTTGCTTATGTATGTTTTATTATTTGTAGGTGTTTCAGCTATTGTGCTTTTGTTTTTAGTAAATATTTTGCTAATAGACAAGATTATGGAGAACACTATCGAAGAGAACTTTTACTTGAAACAAGATTTGGAATCTCAAAGAATGGTTGAAATGCGAGATGATCAAAATACAATAACGGAAATTCCTTTGGAAATCGAAGTACAGGAGACTGAACCTACCTTATTAGAAACAGAGCCTACAGAGTGAAGAGAATATTAACATTAATCATTGAAGGCAGTATTGTCGGAGCTTTAATTGGCTTCTTTGTTGCTTTTATCACTCAAGACTTAATCCCATCCCTAGCAGTAGGTGTTGTTATTGGAGCCACAGCTCGGATTGCAATCGATTTTGTATGGAAAAAGTATAATCAAATGTCTGGCAAAGCTTTTGATTGATTATTTGGATTTTTTCAAGTCTTTGATAAGCTTCGAAGTACTTCTGTCATCTTTGATTTTGTAGAGTCTACTTTTCGGATATTTCTCAAGTAAAGTTGGTTTTGTCACATACATCGCATTCATTTGCTCTAATGTGTCTCTCCATCGTTGTTCAAAATTCCATGCTGTTTTGGATAACATCCTTCTTTTAATAAGCTCTAGTCCACTATTTGTAAAGGGTGGAAACATAAAATGTATAAATGAATTTGGAAACTTTTCTATAAACTGATCGAGTACTTTATAATAAATGATTGCTATGGTTTTGTATTCACTTGAAATTGCTTTTTCAAGTTCTTCTACGGAAAAACCATAATAATGATTCTCTAAAATAAATCCTGTTGCAAACTTACCGTTTAGTAAACCTCTCACAAAATCAGTTTTATTAACAAAATAATAATTAATTCCGTTAACTTCGTCTCTTAATGGGGGGCGAGTAGTAGTTGGAACTAGAAATTTATGAGTTTTTTTGAGTTGATTTACTATTGTATGTTTTCCAATCGCAGTCGGTCCGGAAATTACATCAACTTTGATATCTGGTCTGACAGGGAAATCTGATAAATGCCGTTTTAATTTTTCGTTTGTTAACATCCTTACTATATTTCAGTTAGAATGGATTATGATTAATAAATTATCGCACAAAAAACTAATTCTAGTGGGATTAATACTGATTTTATTATTATTAACCATTGGCTTCTTTGCGTATACCTTAAGACTGGATTCTGAATCACAAGTGCATAATGACTCTTCACAAGTAAAATCACAAGAAATAATAATCACTGTCACTCCTACAGTAGAGGTAGTAGTCACACAAGAAGTCATTAAATCAGAATTAGTTCTCGATAAAAATAAACTTGATGTCGGTGGATGGATGCCAACTTGGGCATCACAAAGTGGATATAATTCATTAACAGCAAATCCGAACTATTTTGATACAATTTCACCTGTATGGTACGAAGTTAGGTCTGACGGAAGTTTGAATACGAAATATCCATCAAATCGAACGCAGATATTAAATTATGCAAAAACGAAGAATATTAGGATCTTGCCTACAGTAGGAATGTTTGATCACAATTTATTCTCACAAGTGCTGCAATCTCCTACGAACATTCAAAGACATGTTGATTCAATAGTATCGACAGTTGTGACTAATGGATATGACGGGATTGATTTAGATTATGAATCTGTGAGTTTAGCTGACAAGGATCTATATTACGATTTTCTTAGCAAATTATCCTCGGAATTACACAGAAACGATAAGATTTTGATTGTCACAGTACTTGCCAAGTGGGGTGACAATGTTCGATATTCGTATAGACCAGAGACTAGGCAAGTACAGGATTGGGCCTTGATCTCGAAATATGCGGATGAAGTGAGAATTATGGCTTACGACTATACTTATTCTGGTGACAAGTACCCAGGACCAATCGGTCCGACTGGGTGGATAAATGAAGTGCTGGAATATGCTAGTCAGAAAATGCCCCCACAGAAAACAGTTTTAGGGATACATTTATATGCTTATGAATGGTATCAAAATGCTACCACAGGTGAAGAACTTGAACTCAAAACAGATTCTTCACAAAATTCAGGCTCTAATCCTAACACTGCTAGGGCTTATACTTATAGAAACGTGTTAAGCATACTTCAGTCAAATCAAGGGGAAGCTTCAGCTTTCGAAGGTGAAAATGTATTTTTCTACACTCGAAAAAATGACAAGACTGGTGTTCTCGAAAATCGAGCACTAGTTTATATCAGCCCCAATGGAGTGAAAGAAAGAATGCTCCTCGCACAGGAATATAACCTCAAAGGTGTTGTTTTCTGGAGGTTAGGGGATGAGGGGACTATTTACTGATCTAATGGTCGATACGTTGTCCTACCCTCAATAACCATAAAACCATCAGGCATTTGATCAATATAATTTCCACAAAGAGAACAAAGTCCACTTACAAAGAATTCCTTAACCACTTGTGTTTGTTCATGAAGGACACCTTCTATCATGACTGGTTGAGGTGATACTCTTTCTTGTGGATCACCATAGGTTATAAGGGGATTGACAAAATTATGTCTACATTTATTCATAATTGTTAATTAAAACATCAATAATGATTATATCACCAAAACATCAAATTCTGTAACGGGATATGACTTGCGAAATATCAAATACTCCCTTTGCTAATTTTCCTGTTGTGAGTTTGTTGTAGCAGGTAATGGTTCTATCTTCAATAAGGGTCCATCATAATTCCCAGCAATCTGAGCTGCAATTTCTAAGTCTTCCTATGTTACTAACTTATCTCCAAGTCCCCCCCGAACTGTTCGTCCATTCCTGACCTTCCAAAACCAACTTAATTCTCTCCACCAATTGCCATTATTTTAATTTAATAATTAAAGAAGCAGATTTTATCATAATAATCTACTTGATTGTATGTGATAGTGTGGAAAATGATAATTATGGTTTTTTCCAGAATTTTAGATTGTATTCTTTCTTCCAATCAGCATTTATCAAGAAAAATACTATGCTTGCCAGTGCCACTCCTGCTATCGAGTCGATAATATAATGTTCTGCCCCGTACCATGTTGCGAAAATCGTCACAAATGGGATTATTACAAGCGGAATCATCTTTTTTCCGTAATATTTCACCAAGAACAACCAAGCGAAGAAGGGCCATGCAGCATGATGTGATGGAAATGCAGCGAAGTCATTACCTCCGTATGTCTTGAGGAGATTTACTCCACTTGTGTTTAGATAGTTGTAGCTATACATTGTTCTTTTGAGCTCTGGTAACAAACCTTCTTGAGATGCAAACCAAGGTGGGGCTGATGGGTAAAGGAAGTATATTAGTGTACTGAAAGTCGAAAATCCAATAAGCCCGTAAATATATTTTTTAAAGACTTTTCGATCTTTTTTCCAAAGCATAAAACCAACGATTAACCAAAACCAAAAAAAAGAAACATAGAAGAAAAACAAAAAATATTCTAGGTTTGTCGGAATAAAATTCTCTCCAACTGGCATTGAATACTTGTATTGCAAGAAAACTGTGGGAATCTGGTCTGAAATTGTGAAAAGCTTTGATTCCCAATCAATCAAGACTTGGTCTAACAACGGTCTGGAGAAGTATTCGGCAAGATTATTTGCTCTACTTCTCAATAATTCATAGACGTAGAACAGAAATAAGGGAGGTGTCCAATCGAGAATAAACTCTTTCTCTTTCTTTAATAAAATTGCAAAAAGACCAAGTGTTACTACAATCGCATCAAATGCAAAACTATAAAAGAAAAGATTAACTATTAAAATAGCGATAATTATCGAAAGTATACCAATTCTATATATGTTCTTTTTCTCTTTCATTGAAAAATACCTAGTGTTCTATCTTATAGAAAAATCGTAGCAATTGTAAAGTATATTAACAAACTAGAGAAATCCTGGATGATAGTTGCGATGGGACCACTTGCATCTGCTGGATCGAGCTTGAGCTTGGAGAAGATAAATGGGATCATAACTCCAGTGATAACTGATGAAATCGAAGCACAGAATAATCCAACTGCAATAACAAAACTCAACTTCGTCGAGCCAAAACTAATAAGTGAGAAGATGAAAATTATTATCGAAAGTATTAAAGCGATTATTCCCACAACTTCAAGTTGTTTGCCAATATATTTTTTAAAGTTGAAGTCAGAAGATTTGTCTAAATCACGAATTACAAATGCCTCCATTTGGTTTCCTATAGCATCTGCCATATAGACAATCAATGGAATAAAGATCGCCAATACGAGATTTTGTTCGAGAGTTTTCTCAAAACCAGTAATTATTCCTGCTGTTGCAATACCACCAATTAATCCAGCCAAAAGCCATGGAAGCCTGTGTTTCAGTGATGTTTTAATAGTTGTACTGTAAATGTCTGGTTGATGTGAGATATTTATACCTCCATGTCGTAGAATTTGCGCTACAGCTTTACTATCTAGGGTTTTAAGTGTTGTGTCTGTTGTTATGGCACCAAGAAATTTTCCCGATTCATCGACAACTGGCAATGCAGTTAAGTTACGTGCCATTGCTTTGAGTGCTACTCTTCTGAGTTCAGTGTCAGGAGAAACGGAAACATTGTGTTCTTTCTTTATTAATTTTATTATCTCTTCATTTTTATCACTTTTTATTAGTTCTTCAATTTTTAATTGTCCAGCTAACTTATCGTCATCAAGGACATATACATAACTAATTGATTCGAAATGCTTTTTGTTTAAGAACAGTTTAAGGACTTCTTCAACTTTCGCGTTTAATGAAACTGTGGGAACAGAATTAGAAATATAATCAATTGCTTTTTTTCGATGCATTTTTATTATGTAAACTGTTTTAGTGTAGCGCTTCGAGAGATGAAAGTTAAGTTTATTTTGTTTTAAGTTTTTAAGATGTTACTGATTTGCTAGACTAATTTACTATTACTGTACAAATGTTAAATAATCATCGTTTAAGAAAAAGATTAAAATCTTCAAAATATGGAATATCCTTCAGAGATAGGTCAAGCGATTTCTATCAAAATGGAAATGGTAGAAATATTCAGTTGAAAAGGAAAATCACAAAATTGAAAGATTATTCGAACTCTTATCAAGTTGAAGTTGAGTTAAAAAATATCTCCAAGACTACTAAATTTATTAACTCCGTGGTTATTGCCGATTTTACACTTCCCAAGACTTTAGGGAGCTTTGTGGACGTTTTGTACAACGAATGGACTCAAAGTGGAAGTTGTAAAATCTTGAAAGAAATTAAAAAAACAGAGAGGTCCGATTACATAATGATGAGAGACCAAAATCCATTTTCATTTCTCGAAGAATATGGATATTTGAAAGGCTCACTTATTTCAGAATGGTTTTCTCGAGTGTCTTTTGAAAAAATCCATTTAATGGTCGGAGCATTAACAACATCGGATCAGTACACAGTTATATATTTGAAAAATGATGGAGGACTTATCAAGGTGTGTGTTGTCTGTCAATTTGATGAGGTAGAGTTACCAGTGGGGGAGAAATTGAAAACCGAAAAAGTCGTCTTTATGTGGGATAAAAAATCTTGTTTAGAGAATCAATTCGCGAAGTTAGTGTCAAAGCGAATGAAGCTAAAAAATGTAGTAAGAGAAATCAGCGGGATTTGCTGTGCCTATTATGCACAGGGAAATAAAGTCAACGAAGAATACGTGATGAACACTTTGTACAAAATCGATGAGAAAAAGAATGCAGGACATTTGGTGAATACAGATACCATACTCATTGATGCAGGTTATTGTGAATTTGGTGACTGGTTAAATTATAAGAACCAGTTTCCTAAAGGGATGAAGTATATTGCAAGTGAAATTAGGAGTAGAGGCTTTAAAGCAGGGATTTGGATAGCTCCAATAATTGCAACTATTAATAGTCAGCTTTATCAAACCCATAAGAATTGGTTTTTCCAAGGTTTCGAAGGCAGGAAAACTCAGCCTTTTGATTTTATTGATTCATTGAGTTTGATGATTTTGGATCCCACACTCGCTGAAGTGAAAAATTATTTAGGGCAAGTGTATAGACAATACTATGACTGGGGTTTCAGAGTTTTTAAAATTGACTTCGTTTATCCCCTTGGTTTCACTACTGATTTTTCCAAAAACGTCACACGTGCACAAGCATTAACTGGATTATTAGATGTAATCAAATCTTCAGTTGGGAAAGACGCGGTATTTCTAAGTGCTATTTCACAGTTATCTCCCTTGGTTGGCTATATCGATTTTGTCAGAACAGGAATTGACACAACAAGTCCACTTAGCTATGGATTTCCGGTTTTTCGAGGAGTTGTGAATAATTACGTGTTAAAGAAGAACATCGAATCTTTTAAAGGAAGAAACTTCTTGAATGGAAAAGTCTGGAATGCAGATATCGACTGTCTCGTACTAAATCAAAATACTGGATTGGATAAGAATCTAATCATCGAGCAACAAATCCTCATGAATCAATCGAATTCGAGGTGGGTAGGGGATTATATTCAGAATTTGAATGAGGAAATGATTGGGTATGGGTTGATATAATATGATTTTTACAGTTACTATGCTTCTAATATAAATGCTATGTATGATATATTTAGAAATAATATTAATAATTTTTATCAAATTAATATGACTAATGATGTTGATCCAGTAGTGCGAAATGAAGCAATGACTAATAGTGACAAAATACAGTATGCAAGTGATAGGGTTCAAGCACAGCTCCGTGACTATCTACGCAGAAGAGCAGAGAACGACTTTACAGAACAACCAAATTTTTCTGGTATTCATCCATCATTGATAAATCCGAATCCGATATTAGAAAATTATGGAGGAACTGAGAATAGTCTACAAGGCAATACATTGGATTTTGATGACAGATACGGAGAAAATTCATATGAAATGAGTCCCGCAAGAAAGGGTTTTAATCATCTCTATGAAGATATTACAGCATTAGATGGGAAGTATAATCACCCTGATAATGGAATCACACCTCCCGACGATATCCGTGCGATAGGAGAGATTCTTTCTGGCGACGATTTATCCTACCCTTTAGAATTAAAAATCAGGTACGATATTGCTCTAAGAGCAGGACTTCTTCAAAGTCAATTGGAGGAGGGAATACCATTAGAGAGAATCATCACAGAGTTGGATGAGAAATACCCATTTATAAATACATTAGTGGAGGTTGTCGATCAAGATGGTACTTTTTATCAAAACAATCCAGACATAGCTGCAAGAGTTGTAGCATATGATATGTTTGTAGATGCACTTTATGAGCAAGACGAAACAAATGAACCCAATAAAGATTTTGAAATAGTAAAAACTACATCATGGATTGATGAATTACCTGAAGATCTGAAAACAACAGGACGTAAAGTTGAAGCTATGAGTGTAGCTTCGGGAATATTAGATGGCTTGATGATGGATGGAAGGGATCCCGTAAATGATTTCACAGACGAAGAGATTAGAAGATACATAGATTTACATTCATATACAGCTTTTGGTCATGAACGTGATCTTAGTGAAGAAGATCTAAAGTTAATAAAAAGAGCTGGTGAATACTATAATCGAGAGGGGGCAAAATTTGGAATAAATATGACGGAAGGTGGATTCAATACCACAGATGACACGATTGTGAATGAGACTGTGTTAGACAACTTACTGAAACCTAGTGTTATAGCTTTAGCGGCAAAGAAAAGAGGAAATAATTTTCCCGTCATTAAATTTTTAAATAAACTTAGAGATAATCCTCATGTAAGAGGTCATATTCGTGACATCCATATGGCCTCATTGGAAGATGCACTTCTGGATGATGAACCTGGAATGGGACTTATCATTTCTCTTAGTCGACAGAATGATTCGTACCCAGGTCTAGGAAAAGCTGCTTTAAGAGTTGGAAGAGTTTATGAGAGCTTAATGGGCGATAATGAAGTTTCATAATAAAATTCATTAAGGAATCTCTCCATAAACTCATGTCTTTCCTGGGCGATTGCTTTTGCACTTTCAGTGTTAATCAAATCCTTTATCAATAATAATTTCTCATAGAAATGATTTATGCTTGGACTTTTGTTGCTTTTGTATGCGTCTGCAGACTCGTGTAGTTGAGGCTTAATTTCAGGATTATAGATTTCTCGGCCTTTGTGACCACCATAAGCGAAACATCTTGCAATTCCGATAGCTCCCATAGCATCTAGTCTGTCAGCATCTTGTACAACTTTGCCTTCGAGGGTTTTCATAGATGTTTGAACTTTCGCTCCTTTGTATGAGAGGTCTTTGATGATTTCGGTTATGTGATAAATATCATTTTCATTAACTTCTAATTGCTCTAACCATTCTCTGGCTAACTTCGGACCTACTTCCTCATCTCCATTTGTGAATTTCCAGTCAGCAATATCGTGTAATAAAGCAGCTAATTCAACAATAAACAAATCTGCACTTTCTTTCTCTGCAATATCTCTGGCAAGCCTCCAAACACGATAAATGTGCCACCAATCGTGACCAGAGGATTCTCCGAGTAAAACTGATTTTACATAATTTACTGTTTTATTAATGATTTCCTGGTTTTTATTTTCCATTGGTTAGATTCTTAAATTGTTCCCTCATCTTATCAAGTCCTTCGAATAAATACGCATGTATTCCTAATGATCTTGCGGAATCTACGTTTTTCTGACTATCGTCCCAGTAAATAATTTCATCATAGGGTATTAATAAGTCGTCTGAGATAAATTTAAAGAATTTAATGTCAGGTTTTGTAATCCCTATCCCAGCAGAACTATAAATCTTGTCAAAAACTTCATTTAATTTAAGCGTGTTAGTTAAATATTCAACTCTATACTTCTCCTGATTGGTTCCTGCTGCTCTAATTATGTCTTTTTGCTTAATTTCTATGATAAATTCTCTCACTTCTCTGATTTCGTTTACTTCTCCTTTAAACCAGTAATCAAGTAGCTCATCAACACTACCGTTGAATTTCCAGTCGTCTTTTACTTTTGTTAGTTCTTCTCGTAAGTCTGCCTGACCAATTCGGCACTCTTGAAATCTTCCGTCGAAAAACTCGAGTAATGTATCCATCGATACCCCAAACTCTTGGGTATAACGAGTACTGAACCTCGGTGCAACATTCAAGATGCCGTCTATATCAAAAAGTGCTAGTTTAATCATGATTATTAGTTACTAATTTATATAAACCCAACGCGGTTATTAAAGAATTGTCTTGAATTTCCCCATTTAAAACCATGTTCTCAAGTTTCTCGAGTTGGATAATTTCACTTTCGATGAACTCATCATCGTCACCTGTTGCTTGGTCACATTTATCACCGAGCTCACAAATGGTAATGTATGCTTTGAAATTTATAAAAGCGGGTTGTGGGAAAATCTCGAAACAATTTTTAACAGTACATTCATAGCCGACTTCTTCACGTAATTCTCTAATTGCCGCTTCTTCAGGTTTTTCACCTTTATGAAGCACACCTGCTGGGAGTTCAATGTTTATCTTGTCGACACCTCTACGATACTGCCTGTTGATAATTAATTCGTTGTTTTTATTAATCGCAAAAATAACTACATAATCATCTCTCGTGAATCGTAAGTATCCAGATCCAGTCTTGCCATCGGGAAATTGATATGTATCACTGTATAGTGACATCCATTCAGTCTCGTGGATTGGGTTAGTTTTGAGGAGTTTCCATTTATTCATTTTGAAAATTTTCTAAAGTAATTTCTACACCTTCACCAATCAATTGATAATTATCACCATTAACTGCAATGGCTTGATTGTCAGTTAGGATCTTTAAAGGCCACTTCAAACCTTGAGCGTTATCTAGAATTGATTGTCTGCATTCTTTAGTATAATGTGCCTTCAGGATGAAAGGAATGTAATTCAAGGCAGTGAAATCTTCTAAACGGCATCTATCAAAACCTCTATCATTCCATGTAGCTGTAATAATTGACGGAGTCATCACATATGATCCAGCACTCGTACCTATGTAATTCATCCCTTCATCGAGTCTTCTCTTTAAAATCTTGTCGAAATTAGTTGTATAAATTGTTTTTAAGATATGAAAAGTGTTTCCACCTTCCATATGAATGATATCGTAATTATCCATAGTCTTCGAAATTTCTGTTTCAGATTTACCTTCGATATCATAAGACATGTAATTCAGATTCCTTTCCGCAACTCGTTCTAGATGTCTTTCTACAAAACTAACATCATCAACTTTATTCGCACCTGTCGTAATATACAAAATCTTAGCTTTTTGAATCGGAACATCAAGGTGTTCATTTAGATTGGGGATATCAAGAAATTTTGTATTTGAAGCGAGGATGAGTTTTGGCATCTTAATTCACATCAAGATATTTATTAAGTTTTTCATTGTAGCGTTTCCTTGCAGAATCAACTGCTACATCGAGGTCGATTTTAGTTTTATTTGCGACCCTAACTAGTGCATACAATGCATCTCCTATTTCTTCTGTTAAGTCATTATGGTCTGCCATAGCAGCTTCTCCATTACCTACTTGACGATCACCTTCATAAACAGTCAAAGCTTCTCCTAATTCGCCGACTTCTTTAACTAAATGTATATAATGAACATAATTGCTCCATGAAAACGGGAATTTATCAAAAAGTTCATCAACTTCACGTTGAAAGTCTTTCCTGTTGTAGTTCCCCATATGATAGTTATAGAAAATAAATAATTTGATTCTTAATAATGTTTATCTTAATATCGGAGCGACTAGACTTCCCTGCTTACGCTGGGATAAACTCCCTAGCGACCTAATAACTTATGTAGTTACACCATTCTTTGCAAATCGGGCTGGTGAGACTCGAACTCACGCTCTCACGGCCCCCAGCCGTACATTTTAGCCAACTAAACTACAGCCCGATGTTATTTTCAAATACCTTTGAGCTAATAGTGCATTACGAACTGCCTACCCACCGTAGCTTTAGGCGAAGGTGGGAACCTTTCCCCTGACTTGATCAGTGTTACGCTCCGAAATGATTTTCAAACAAATTATACAGCATTTTAGCCCCAGCCAAAGGCTGGTCCGCCTTTGGCGGAAACTAAACCTTGTCCTCAACTTGATTGAGGATACAGCCCGTTATCTGTAAATTATACATCTTGAACTTATTTTTTACTAAATACTTATCAATAACATCGTCAATCTGGTAAAATCTGTTACGATCTTTGAATGACCGGAGTTAACCTGTGGTGACATGGCCAAGTGGTAAGGCATGGGTCTGCAAAACCCTTATCCCGGGTTCGATTCCCGGTGTCACCTTTGCCGTGGTGGCGGAATTGGTATACGCGCTGGACTTAAAATCCAGTGGCCTTAACAGCCTTAAGGGTTCGAGTCCCTTCCGCGGCATTTGTATTTGTAATCGAGTGACTTTAATGAAGGGACGAGAAGTTTATCCCGTGAAATTTCTGAAAGAAATTTATACGGGAAGTCCCTTCCGCGGCA